>CAQOGY010000008.1 GCA_948847595.1 uncultured Bacteroides sp. | reverse complement strand
AAATATAAACAAGGCATATTTAAAAATAAAAAAGCACGGAATTTGACGAAGAACCATTCGTTTTTAGTAGGTCATACGCTGAATAAACTTTTTTCGAGAATCAAGGCAGGGGGAACGCTCAATAATAAAGAAACAATGCACGCTTTACCCGTTTCAGGACTGAACAATATAGAGAATTGCCAAATTAACGAAGGCCGAGTTTCATACCTTACAGACTGCATGCGCATAATACTTGTATAGGAGTAAGATTTTGTGTGTTCATAGTAAAGTGTTTTTCAATTCAGTTACCAACCTGTTTCATTCCATCCGGCTGCGGAATACCATTGCAAATTCTTAAAATAAGCATTCCATTTTGAAAAACTTTCGTACGGAATATAACAACCAATACCTGAATACACCTCAGGATCTATATTCACAAAACCAGCATCATCCACATAATCTTTATAAACAATAACCTTTGACAGTTGTTCTTCAAAAGCAGGAGGAATATTGTTACTTGTCAGTTCACGCACAAAAGCTCCAAAATCATATGTTGAATAATTTAGCGGAGAACGTCCATAACCATAATTTGTTTGAAAATAATTTATTTTATTACTATCAAACCTAGTCAAATTCCCCTGATACTGTCCCATAATCGAATGAGTTATACTTGCCAACGCTTGCATTTCATCCGTTTTTATCACGGCAATGGTAGCCCAAGGAATACGTTCCGTACATTCATTTTTATAGAAATCAACATAATCTTTCGCTACATTTATTGCATTTTGTTGCGCATTATCCGCAGCCAGCAAATATTTTACCATTTTAAAATAGGGAAATCCTTTATCCCATACCTCCGTAGGGGAAAGTATTAAATAATCAGCAACATTTCTTAATTCATAAGCAGCCTCCACTTGAGACATTAAACAAGCATCAAATAGTATATAATCAAAATGAATACCTGATTGCTTCAAAGCGACCGATAAATCAGGTATATTAATTTTAGCTCCACTATCATCTCCAAAAGAACGACTTTTACTATCATCTACCGGCAACCATCCAGTAGCATGAGAGCCAAAAATCAGACTATACTTTTCAGCAGGACAATAAGCTTCTACATCCTTCAGAACCCTATTTATAACTTCATTAGACACAGAATTCTGACTACTATAGGTTTTTATTACTTCTCTTTTACTAACTTTCCCCTTGCCATCCACTTCATATTTAAATAAAGTCGGATCTGGGAATTCGCTTTTCCTACTCCCACCGTCCCAATAGATTACAAATGTACCAGGAGATGTAGCCTTGATCAATCCCTCCTCTACCGACGCTATATTACTGTATATATCACCACTTATACTGTTGTCGGCAACAAGATACATGAGAACTGTTTTTACGGTTACCGGAATAGGCGTATCGTCATCATCGCCACAAGCAGATAAAATAGCCAACAACCCTACAAACAAGGATAATATTTTAATCTTTTTCATAATATTTTCATTACTAACGGGACAAAGATAAAAAAATAAGAGATGCAAAACTGCATCTCTTACCATATTAACATTAACAATTCAAGTATTATTCTTCCGGTTTCGTAAAGTGGAATTTTTCCGACTCAATCTTCGATACCGTTATTCTCTTATTCCTTTTATATTTATTCAGAATCTTCGTTGCTTCCTTCTCCAGTTTCTTTCTGTTTTCCGAGAAGTAAATCATACAGGTACTATTCTGCTGCAACTGATTATCCTCCAGATAATTCTTCAACTGATAACTATACAATTCACGATGAGTCAGGAAACCTTCCTTGCTGACTTTTGCACTGTCCAATATCTGAATATCCGTGAAATAAACAACCGAGTCAGTAAATGACGCAGAGATTCCAAAAGCATAAACAGGTTTAGAGTGGTCTTTTTTCAGAGAAAAAGCGGAGCACATGGTAAACACAAGTGCAATGGCAAATAGTATTTTTACGTATTTCATATCATATAATTTTAATTGTGGCAAAGGTAACAAAAAAGAGGAGATATCCTCTATTTATCTTGAAGAAATAGCATTTCTTAGTCATAGACCCATAGCAGCACAGGCTTCTTTTCCGCCTTGAGCAATGCATCTACTTTCCTCATTACATTATCGGAGATTACAGGGCATCCCTGGCTGATACCTAACGGAATATGCATGGGATAAACTTCCGTTTCGGGCATAGGCGAATAAGAATGAAGGACGATGATGCGCTTGAAAGCATTGTCATTCGTCACTTCCAGACCATGCAGTTTATAATGCACATTGATTCCCCATTTACTATACGAACGTATGCCGACCTTATACTTTCCCAAAGAAGAACAATAGCTCCCTTCCACATTGCTGAAAACAGGTTTGGAAACCGTGCTGTTCTTACCATATCCATGCGCACAGAGACTGGCATATTTGACAGAATCCCCTTTCATATCCCAAACGAAAAAACGCCTTTTGCCTGAATGCAGGCTGAAATCCACCAGAAAGCAATAATTCGTACTATATCCGTTTTTCGAGCAATAAGCTTTTGCCGCTTGCGCCTTTTCCCGCAAGCGTTGTTCGGTTTTAGCAGGCACGACAGATTCAGAAGCAGTGCATCTTCCGTATGCCACCCACCCCACTCCCAGAATGATAAGAATAGACAGGATTAAAAAAAACTTCTTCATAAGGACACCATAGTATTAAGAACAGAAACAACAGATGATATTTCAAATAAGACACTTCAAAGAAGATACTTAAAATAAAAAGCCGCATAAGTACATTCTTCGATATGAAAAGTGCGACTTATGCGACTCAAGTTCTTTTTTCTTTCAGAAACTGATATTTCTTACTTATCCCAAGTAAGATTTGAGCAATTTACTACGATTACTTTGTCTAAGTCTTCTAATTGCTTTTTCTTTAATCTGGCGAACGCGCTCACGTGTGAGGCCAAACTTATCGCCGATTTCTTCTAACGTCATTTCTTGTTGTCCGATACCGAAAAACATCTGAATGATTTCTTTTTCTCTATCGGTTAACGTAGAAAGAGCTCTATCAATTTCCCTCGCAAGAGACTCATTAACAAGAGAACGATCCGCCATAGGCGAGTCATCGTTCACCAACACATCCAGCAGGCTGTTGTCTTCTCCTTCCACGAAAGGCGCATCCACCGAAATATGACGGCCGGACACCTTCAGTGTATCAGAGATTTTATCAACCGGGATTTCCAGTTCGTCTGCCAACTCTTCAGGAGACGGACGCCGCTCGTTTTCCTGTTCGAACTTCGAGAAGGCTTTGCTGATTTTATTCAGCGAACCTACCTGGTTCAACGGGAGACGAACAATACGCGACTGCTCTGCCAATGCTTGCAGAATAGACTGACGAATCCACCATACAGCGTAGCTGATAAACTTGAATCCACGTGTTTCATCAAACTTTTCGGCAGCCTTAATCAGTCCTAAATTGCCCTCATTAATCAAGTCAGGCAAACTCAAACCCTGGTTCTGGTACTGTTTGGCCACAGATACGACGAAACGAAGATTGGCACGTGTCAGTTTCTCTAATGCCACACGGTCACCCTTACGAATGCGTTGAGCGAGTTCTACTTCTTCCTCGACAGTAATCAGGTCTTCACGGCCGATTTCCTGCAAATACTTGTCAAGAGAAGCGCTCTCTCTGTTAGTGATACTTTTGGTAATCTTTAGTTGTCTCATTCTTTAAAAACAGATTTGGAGTGCAAAGTTACGACAAATAATTTGTTAACATACAAAATTAAGTAACTTTTACACTAAATTTTTCTACTAATAAAACAAAAAGAGATGCCGACAAGTTGTCCGTCGGCATCCTTTTTCTATTTCATTAGCTAATCCTGAATCTTATTACCTTATTTTATACCTTATTCCTGAGTCAAGTCAACTGCGAAGTATCCGCGTTTACCGGACGGGAACACACCTGTCAGGAACAATACCTGGTTCGGTGATTTAACAGCAGCTTTCATTACTTCTTCGAGGTCGCTGACTTTGCGCATCGGCTGGTCGTTTGCTTTCAGGATGATGAATCCTTTGCGAACTCCCGCGTCTGACATCTTACCGGAAGAAACTCCTGTCACTTGCAGACCGTAGCCCAAATTCAATTGCTTCTTCACGTCATCCGGCAACTCTTTGAAAGCAGCTCCCAGGATTTCCATACCTGCATCTTTCACAATCTTGGTAGTACCCTGTTCGTTCTTCAACGTTACTTCGACGGTCTTTTCCTTCTTGTCACGCATCAGTTTCACTTTCACCTTATCACCCGGACGATGTTTAGCGATAGCTTCCTGCAAGTCTGCCATATTGGACACTTTCTTGTTGTCCAGACCGATAATTACGTCGTCCACCTTGATGTCAGCACCGGATGCAGAACCGTTTTCAACGATTTCAGAAACCCATACGCCATCTACGACACCCAGTTCTTTGGCTTTATCCGCTAATGTCTTACCGGATTTGTCAATCGGCTGACGGTCGTCCATCAAGCTGCTACCGATAGAGCCGCCACGGATACCGAGCAATGCACGCTGTACAGTTCCATATTGTTTCAGGTCGGCAATAACTTTCGTCATAATACTGGTCGGGATAGCGAAGCCATATCCAGCGTATGCTCCTGTCGGAGAAGAAAGCACGGAGTTGATACCCACCAATTCACCTTTGGCATTGACCAATGCACCACCACTGTTACCTTGGTTGATAGCGGCATCCGTCTGGATAAATGATTCTATACCACCACTATACACTCCCAACGAACGCGCTTTTGCACTTACGATACCTGCGGTTACAGTAGAGTTCAGATTGAACGGGTTACCTACTGCCAATACCCACTCTCCTACTTTCAATGCTTCGGAGTCTCCTACCGGAATAGTCGGGAAATCATCCCCTTCGATTTTCACCAATGCAAGGTCGGTGCTTGGGTCAGTTCCAATGACACGTCCTTTGAATTCACGGTTGTCATTCAACTTCACGCTGATTTCGTCAGCACCATCAATTACGTGGTTGTTCGTTACGATATAGCCATCCTTTGAGATGATAACTCCCGAACCGAAACCCACACGAGGTTGTGATTGTATCTGACGTTGCTGTCCGCGTCCGTCACCGAAGAAGAAATCGAAGATGTCCGGCGCCTGCTGAACAGTTCTTGTTTTAGCTTCTTGGGTAGACCTTATATGTACAACAGCATGAAGAGAGTTTTCCGCAGCCTGGGTCAAATCGATAGGTTGAGCGTTCACAGCATCAAAAGCAGCCAATTTCACATTGGGATTCTGCTTGAACATCTCATTAAAAGATGTCTCTGTGGCAGTCTGGTTGGATTGCAACAATTTGTAGGTTGTCAATCCTGCAACTCCTGAGCTAAGAAGAACGATTGCTCCTACTCCCAGAATGTTCTTTGTTGTCTGTTTCATGATTTATAATTCTTTAAAATGTTAATATTCGACATTGTTTTAACTTTTACGACGTTAAAATAATAACAAATATCGTTCACTTATTATACTTGTCACTCTTTTTTGTCCTCTTTTAACAGAGAATATTTAGAGCTTAACAGCGGTTAACGACAGCACCTGACAAATTTACATTCGTTGTATGTCAGTTGTCATTAACACTCTGACATTCATTCAGTAAGACTAGATTTTCATGACAGCTATTCCGGGCAGGAGTTACCGCGGCAGATAATAGGGATTGTGTTCCGTCGTATTCATCCCCTTCTCCTTATTTATATAAGGCAGGAAACGGACAGCAAAAAGCAGACGTCCCGTATTAAATTCATCATAGTTCTTATCCGCAGGTTCAAAACTGCTGATATGCACATCTCCCAAAGCATGGATAAACTGCTTATCTCCGAGATAAATCCCCACATGGGAGATTCCTTCCTTTTGTCCGGCAGTGGATTTCCGGCCGAAGAACACCAAATCTCCGCGTTGCACATTGGAGATATCAGGCGCAATTTCGATACGTTCGCCTACATACGCTTGTTGCGACGCGTCTCTCGGAATAATAATATCGTGCATGAACAGCACCGTCCGAACCAAACCGCTGCAATCTACCCCTTTCGAAGAAGTTCCCGCCCATAGATAAGGGATTCCCATCATCGTATAAGCCGTTTCGATAATACTTTCAACATCTTGTTTCAGGGAAGCTCTCCATTGGGTTTCGGGCTGCGAGATAGATTTCGGGATATAAGCTTGCCGACCGTCCGGATAAGACACTTTATAAAAATGTCCTTTATTTCCTTCCCATTTCAGACGATTGCCTGCCACTACATCAGATACGGGTTGTGATTTTTCATCCGGCTTCTCGTAAGTAAATCCGTAATGTGAGGTCACGACAATCTTTTCCGCACGGTTCCATCCATTATATTGTTCTTTGGACATGGGAGTGATTACCATCCGGTGTACCCATCCGGTATAATCGTCCGGTGTCTGAATCTCATACCAGCCCGTATATTGAAGCACCTTGACGGGCATTCCCAATAATGCCTGCGTACTCATGCCGGAGGTAAACTTACCTTCTTCGCGCATATTGCAAACAGAAACATGTACTACCCCATAGGCCGAATCAGCAGGCATGGGGCGTATCTCCTGTGCTTTCAGACTTGTGGCAAGAATCACCGGCAAGCAACAGAAAAAGAGGATATTTTTCTTCATCGAATCACGTTTTATGAATAGCAAAGGTAGAAATTATTTCTATTTATGGTACTTTCTTTGGCTAAAACAAAATAAATGACGTACTTTTGCAGTCTAAAGCAGTTGGCCGGTCTGTCGCGTGCGCGTTTCGCGCAGGAGGAAAGTCCGGGCAACACAGAGCATCCTACTTCCTAACAGAAAGCTGTCCGCGAGGGTAGAGTAACGTAGAAGAAAATAACCGCCGCTCCTTTCGGGGAGAGGTAAGGGTGAGAAGGTGGGGTAAGAGCCCACCAGCCGCATGGTGACATGTCGGGCTGTACGTCTTAGGAGTTGTAAGGTCATGTAAACCGGCGTTATGAGAGTTGCTCGCTCCATGTCGGAGGGTAGACCGCTAAAGTGTCGTGGTGACACGCCACTCAGATAAATGACAGGCACCTTATTTATATAAGGTACAGAACTCGGCTTATAGGCTGACTGCTTTTTCTTTTTTTTAAACTATGAGCCATGAAGAAGAAAATCACTGATATATGGAAATTCCTCACGTATGACATCTGGCGCATTACGGAAGGTGAAGTGACAAGAACGAAGTTCTCGCTCTACAATATCATCAAGACCATCTATCTCTGTATCAACCGGTTTACGAAAGACCGGATGGCAAATAAAGCATCGGCTCTGACATACAGCACCCTGCTTGCCATTGTGCCGATACTGGCTATCCTGTTCGCCATTGCGCGCGGATTCGGATTTGACAATCTGATGGAACATCAGTTCCGCAATGGTTTCGGTGGGAATATAGAAACCACGGAAGCAATTCTCTCTTTCGTTGATTCCTACCTCTCACAAACTAAAGGCGGCCTTTTCATCGGTGTAGGCTTGGTGATGTTACTATGGACGGTCATCAATCTGGTCAGCAATATAGAAATCACATTCAATCGTATTTGGGAAGTAAAGAAAGCACGTTCCATGTATCGCAAGATTACGGATTATTTCTCCATGTTCCTGCTGATGCCGATTCTGATTGTTGTCTCCGGCGGTCTTTCCATATTTGTAAGTACCATGCTCAAGCAAATGGACGACTTCGTACTGTTGGCCCCTATCATGAAATTCCTGATACGGCTCATACCTTTTGTGCTGACATGGATGATGTTCACGGGACTCTATATCTTTATGCCGAATACCAAAGTGAAATTCAAGCATGCATTCATTGCAGGTATACTGGCAGGAACCGCTTATCAGATATTCCAATACTTATATATCAGCAGCCAGGTGGGCGTATCAAAATACAATGCTATTTACGGTAGCTTTGCCGCCTTGCCTTTGTTCCTGCTTTGGCTGCAAATATCCTGGACTATCTGCCTGTTCGGTGCAGAACTGACATACGCCGGACAGAATATCCAAAGTTTCAGCTTCGACCAGGACACCCGGAATATCAGCCGGCGTTACCGGGACTTTATTTCTATTCTGATTATGTCCCTCATCGCCAAACGATTTGAAAAGAACGAGCCGCCATATACCGCTTCGGAAATATCGGAAGAACATAAAATCCCGATCCGGCTCACCAATCAGGTACTTTATCAATTACAAGAGATAGACTTGATACATGAAGTTGTGACCGACACAAAAAGCGAGGAAATAGGCTACCAGCCGTCAATGGATATTAACCAACTGAACGTAGCCATCCTGCTCGACCGACTGGACACCTACGGCTCCGAAAATTTCAAGATTGATAAAGACGAAGAATTCAGTGACGAATGGAAAGTGCTGACCGAATCCAGAGAGGAATACTATAAAAAGGCAAGTAAAGTATTACTGAAGGATTTATAAGAAGCAAGAATAAGGAAGCACTGCCTCAAATCGTGAAGATGAACTTGACACAATTATAATAAAGAAAAATGAAAAAACTACTAATCAGTGCTTTTGCCCTATGTTTCGCAGGAGCAATCGCAGCACAGGAATCCCCGCTATGGATGCGTCATTGCGTCCTATCGCCGGATGGTACAACCATTGCCTTCACGTACAAAGGAGACATCTACACCGTACCGGCCACCGGCGGACGTGCCACACAAATCACTACCAATCCGGCTTTCGACACAGAACCGGTATGGAGTCCCGACGGAAAACAAATCGCCTTTGCATCCGACCGTATGGGAAGCCTCGATGTTTTCACCGTATCCAAAGACGGTGGAGTCCCCCAACGCCTGACCACGCACTCCGGCAGTGAAAAGCCCGTTGCTTACAAAGACAATAATCATATCCTGTTTACAGCTAATATCGCGCCTTCCACCGAAGATGCCGGATTTCCTTCCGGACAGTTTCAACAGGTGTATGAAGTAGCCGTGACAGGAGGACGCCCCGTCATGTTTTCATCCATGCCGATGGAATGCATCTCCATCAATAAAGACGGAATATTGCTCTATCAGGACAAAAAGGGATACGAAGACTACTGGCGCAAGCATCAAGTATCCCCTATCGCCCGTGACATCTGGAGCTATATTCCCGGAAAGACACCGGTTTACCAAAAGCAAACGACTTTCGGTGGTGAAGACCGCGAACCGGTTTGGGCTCCCGATAGCAAATCATTCTATTACCTGAGTGAAGAGAAAGGTTCTTTCAACGTATTCCAACGTACTCCCGGAGCCGCTACCGCCAAGCAGATTACTTTCCATACCAAGCATCCCGTCCGCTTTTTAAGCGTAGCCGCCGACGGTAAACTCTGCTACGGTTATAACGGTGAAATCTACACACTTGCTCCGGGTGGAAAACCGCAGAAAGTAAACGTTACTATCTTGTCTGACAAGAATGACAAAGACATTATCCGCCAAATCAGATCGAACGGTGCTACCGACATCGCCGTATCTCCCAAAGGAAAAGAGGTTGCGTTTATCATGCGCGGCGATGTCTACGTCACTTCCATTGACTACAAGACAACGAAGCAAATCACGAACACTCCCGACCAGGAGCGCAATCTGAGTTTCTCTCCCGACGGCCGGACGTTAGTTTACTCTTCGGAACGCAACGGACTCTGGCAGCTCTACACTTCAACCATCGTGCGCAAGGACGAAAAGCAATTCACCTATGCCACTGAATTGAAGGAAGAACGCCTGACGAAATCCAATGTCGCTTCTTTCGAGCCGCAATTCAGCCCTGACGGAAAGGAAATCGCTTTCCTTGAGAACCGCACCGCTATCCGTGTCATCAACCTGAAAAGCAAAGCAGTGCGCACGGTCATGGATGCCAAATACCAGTATTCTTATGCAGACGGTGACCAATGGTTCCAGTGGAGTCCCGACAGCAAATGGATTCTTTCGGACTTCATCGGCATAGGCGGCTGGAACAATAAAGACGTCGTATTACTCAAAGCCGACGGAAAGGGTGAAATGGTCAACCTGACCGAAAGCGGATATGGCGACAGCAATGCCAAATGGGTACTCGGCGGAAAAGCTATGATATGGAACAGTGACCGTGCCGGATACCGCAGCCATGGTAGTTGGGGAAGCGAAAGAGACGCTTATATCATGTTCTTCGATGTGGATGCCTACAACCGCTTCATGATGAACAAAGAAGACCTCGCCCTGCTTGAAGAAGCTGAAAAAGCAGAGAAAGCCGAAAAAGATAAAAAGGAAAAGGCTGAAAAAGAAAAAGCCGACAAGAAGAAAGACAAGAAAGGAACGAAGAAAGACGATAAAAAAGAAGATAAGAAAGAGGACGCAGACAAGAAAGAAGAAGTAAAACCACTCACTTTCGACCTTGAAAACCGTTTTGACCGTATCGTTCGCCTGACTGTTAATTCTTCCCGTCTCGGTGATGCCGTACTCACTCCGAAAGGTGACGCACTCTATTATCTTGCCGCATTTGAGGGTGGTTATGATTTATGGGAACATAAATTGAAAGAGAACACCACTAAAATATTGTTGAAAGGAGTTGGCGGCGGCGCATTAATCCCCGACAAAGAAGGAAAGAACATCTTTATGTGTACAGGGGGACAACTGAAGAAAATAGAAATTGCCGGCAGCAAAATCACCCCGATTAGCTTCGAGGCTTTCTTTGATTACCGTCCTTACGAGGAACGCGCGTATATCTTTGACCACGTCTACCAGCAAGTTAACGACAAATTCTATGTTGCCGACCTTCAAGGAACTGACTGGAAAGGATACAAAGAAGCATACCAACGCTTCCTGCCACATATCAACAACAACTATGACTTCGCCGAAATGTTGAGCGAAATGCTCGGAGAGCTGAACGCTTCACATACCGGAGCCCGTTTCGGAGCAGGTAGCAGCGCACTGCCTACCGCTACATTAGGTGTATTCTATGACGAATCATACAAGGGCGCAGGATTGAAAATTAAAGAAATTCTCGCCCAAAGTCCTTTTACGCAGAAAAAGACAGATGTGAAAGCAGGATGTATCATCGAAAAGATAGACGGAAAAGCCATTGAAGCCAATGCGGATTATTTCCCGTTATTCGAAGGCAAAGTAGGACGTAAAGTCATACTCACCGTATATGATCCCGCTACCAAAAAGCGCTTTGAAGAAACAGTAAAAGCCATCAGCTATGGCGCTCAAAGCGAATTGCTCTACAAACGTTGGGTAAAACGTTGCGCCCAAAAAGTGGAAGAGCTTTCCGGCGGACGAATCGCTTATGTACATATCAAAGGAATGGATAGTCCGAGTTTCCGCAAGATGTATTCCGAACTGTTGGGACGCTATCGCAATAAAGAAGCGGTCATTGTAGATACCCGTCATAATGGCGGCGGATGGTTGCACGACGATGTAGTAACGCTGCTTAACGGAAAAGAATACCAGCGTTTCGTTCCACGCGGACAGTACATCGGCAGCGACCCGTTCAACAAATGGCTGAAGCCATCATGTATGCTGACCTGTGAAGACAATTACAGCAACGCTCACGGCACCCCATACGTATATAAGACATTAGGCATCGGCAAACTGATAGGTGCTCCCGTTGCCGGAACCATGACTGCCGTATGGTGGGAACGTCAGATAGACCCGTCTATCGTATTCGGTATTCCGCAGGTGGGCTGCATGGATATGCAGGGAAAATATCTCGAAAATCAGACTTTGCAACCTGACATTCTGGTCTACAACGAACCGGGAGCGAGCCTGAAAGGTGAAGATGCCCAACTGAAAGCAGCAGTAGACCATCTTCTGAAAGAGTTGTCAAAAAAGAAGTAAACATGCCATTATAAAAGCCCCGCAATCGGGGCTTTTATAATAAGCTATTTATCAACGATTTAACACATCTATTTTTGGTCTAAATGAAACAGGTCGTTCCTTTAAAAGAAAGGCATCGTTGGTTTAAAAGGAATGACCTCTTCCTTTTAAACCAACGATGCCTTTCTTTTATATAGTAATTTGTAAGTGTGAAATATTTACCTTTTAGAATCAGTAATGGTTGTAAGATACCACTTTCTCCTTCGGCTTCCTCATCTTCTTACGTTTCTCCTTCACCGGATAGCCTATCGCAATATCCAGCAGCACACGCTTGGAAGCAGGAATTCCCGTCAGCCGCTTCATTTCCTTTTCGTCAAACCAGCCCAGGATACACGACCCCAAGCCTTCACTTTCAGCAGCCAACGTGATATGAGCGGCGGCAATTCCAATATCAATCAACGGAAAATGCTTATCCTTCACTTTCCCACCTAGCAAAGAAGTGATATTAGCCGATTCTTCCACAACCAGAATATGCACGGGAGCATCCTTGGCAAATTTGTTCATTCCCAGTCCTGCCGCCGCTTTGCCGATCTTCAAAGCCAGTTCACGGTCAGTTATTACCACAAACTTCCACGGCTGCGCATTACAGGCAGAAGGAGCCATACGCCCCGCCTCTAAAATCCGTTCCAGTTTGTCAGCTTCCACGGGGCGTTCCTTATCATACGCCCGGTCACTCTGACGTGAAAGCACCAATTGCAGAAAATCACCGGATTCCATCTTACTTATATTGAATCATCCGGCTGATATACTTACCTATAATATCAAACTCGATATTCACCACACTGCCGATGGTAAACGTATGGAAGTTGGTATGCTCATAAGTATAAGGAATGATAGCCACCTGGAAAGTATCATCTGTAGGATTACAAACCGTCAGGCTGACACCGTTCACCGTCACCGAACCTTTATCTACAGTGATATATCCTCGTTTCGCCATCTCCTTGTCGCACGCATATTGGAAAGTGAAGTACCAGCTTCCTTCCGCATCCTTGATATCAATGCAGGTAGCAGTCTGATCCACATGTCCCTGCACAATATGACCATCCAAGCGACCATTCATCATCATGCTACGCTCTACGTTCACCTTATCTCCCACTTTCAGCAGACCCAGATTAGAACGTTCCAGCGTTTCCTTCATAGCAGTCACCGTGTACGTATCATCCGTCATGCTCACTACCGTCAGGCATACGCCGTTATGAGAAATACTCTGGTCGATTTTCAACTCATTTACAAATGAACACTTAAAAGTAAAGTGTATATTCTCCTGGTCTTTCACCAGCGCTACCAAGGTAGCATATTCTTCTACGATTCCGGAAAACATAATGTTATTTACGATTAAAAAAACTCTTTTTTATATACGGCTCAAAGATACAAATAAGCTGGCAGGAAAGAAAATAAGAGCATAAAAAAAAGGGGCTTTTCACAAAGCTCCTTTTTTCAGTTTTCAATAGGTATTAGTTTTTTTTAAGGTAAAAAGATTGTTTTCAGGATAACGGTGCAAATATAGGTGCTTTTACCGATATTATCCAAATTATAAAACATGTCATATAACATCTTTTTGAAATTTCTTTGGATTTATTATCATTTGAGCAAGAACACCCGTAACCTGTCCGTTACAGGAGACAAATATAAGACAAATTTCCAAGGAGCACTAATTTCTGTTTAAAAATATGCGAATATTTATTTCTCGGGATAGTGTTCCTCTGTTTTTCCACGATGCTTCAAGACCTTTGCATCAACGAAAAAAACGATCTCTTCGGCTATATTCGTGATGTGGTCGCCTGAACGTTCCAACTTACGGAATACACTGACCAAGTCGAGACAGGTAAGCGCAGTCTCCGGATGTTCAATGATATAGTTCGCCAGAACTCCGGTGGCTTCCGCATTGATTTCGTCCAAGAGATTATCTTTGGCAAATACACCCGCCGCCAGTTCGATACTCTCCTCATTCAAGGCACGTTTCGCCAATTCGAGCATCGACAATACCTCCGCCTGCATTTCCGCCAGACGAAGGCGGTTCATCAGTTCCGCGTCGAGCACCGGCTCTTTACAGCGAATCACAAAACGGGCGATTCCTTCTGCAAAGTCACCCAAACGTTCCAGGTTCGTATTGATCTTCAGCATCGCCAACACAAAACGAAGGTCGATTGCCACCGGGTTGTATAAGGCAATAATATCTTCCACGTCACTGTCTATCTTCAACTCGAAAGCATTCACCCTGCGCTCACGAACCATCACCTGTTGAGCCAGTTCCTTGTCAAGCGTCAGTACAGCCTCTCCGGCACGGTCAAGCTGATTATATACCAATGTCCACATTTCATCCACTTCCTTCTTCAACAGGATGAGTTCCGATTCTATAAACTTTACCATAGTCTATTCTATATAAATGATTAATATTTTATCCAAAGCGCCCCGTAATGTAATTCTGCGTAGCCTCTTTCTCCGGATTGGTGAATATCTTTTTCGTCTGGTCGAACTCCACCATTTCACCCAGATAAAAGAAAGCCGTCTTATCGCTGACACGGGCCGCCTGCTGCATATTGTGCGTGACGATGACAATCGTATAGTCCTTTTTCAGTTCATGAATCAACTCCTCTACTTTCGCCGTCGAAATAGGGTCGAGCGCGGATGCAGGCTCGTCCATCAACAATACCGAAGGAGATACCGCCATCGCACGGGCAATGCAAAGGCGCTGCTGCTGTCCGCCGGAGAGCGCATAAGCCGATTCCTTCAACTTATCCTTCACCTCATCCCAGAGAGCCGCCCCTTTCAATGTTTCTTCCACGCGCTGGCGGATGAAAGCGTTATCTTTCACCCCATTCACCCGAAGTCCGTAAGCCACATTCTCGAAGATGCTTTTCGGGAAAGGGTTGGGACGTTGGAATACCATTCCCACATTCTTGCGCAACTCGTCCACTTCCACGCCCTTCGCATAGATATTCTGTCCGTCGATACGGATTTCCCCTTCCAGGCGGGTAGCGGGAATCAAATCGTTCATGCGGTTGAAAAGCCGGAGAAAGGTAGACTTTCCGCAACCGGAAGGGCCGATAAAGGCAACGACCGACTTCTCTTCAATCTGCATACTGATGCCCTTCAACGCATGGAAATCACCATACCAGAAGTTCACGTCACGCGCGTCTATTTTCACTGTATCCATATACTTATTTAGTTCGTTTTTACTCTTTTCTCAAAATATTTTCTCAACGCATTTGCCAGCAAGTTCACCAGCAGGATAATCACAATCAATACCAATGCCGTGCCGTAAGCCAATGGCAACTGCGCTTCCATATCCGTTCCGCTCGTAGAAATCACATACAAGTGATAAGGCAACGCCATGCACTGATCCAGGATGCCGGTCGGCAACTGCGGCAGGAAGTACGCGGCACAAGTAAACAGAATCGGAGCCGTCTCACCCGAGACACGTCCCAATGCCAAAATCAGCCCTGTGATAATATTCGGCATCCCCATCGGCAGAATCACGTGCCAGATGGTCTGCAACTTGGTCGCTCCCAATGCCCGGCTGCCTTCACGCATACTGTCGGGAATCGCTTTCAAGGCCTCTTCCGTTGTCCGAATGACCAAAGGTACGCAAAGCAAACCTAACGTCAAAGACCCTGCCAGAATACTATCCCCAAAGCTCATGTAATTGACAAACAGCGCCATGCCGAACAAACCGAACACGATAGAAGGAATACCGCTCAGATTATTGGTCATCACCCGTATAAAGCGTACCAACTTCCCCTTCGGCGCATATTCATTCATATAAATCCCACTCATCACCCCTATCGGGAAAGCAAACAGCGCACTGCCCGTCATCAGATAGAAAGTTCCGACTATAGCCGGCCAGATGCCACCCCCTGTCATCCCATCCGTAGGAGACGATGTGAGGAACTCCCAACTGATGGCACCGCTCCCCTTATAAATAATGAAGCCCAAAATCGCGAACAATATCAGCACGATACAAAGACTCAACAGTCGGAATATCCCGAAAGCAATCTTCTGCGAACGGTGCTTAGCCTTATTATTACTTCTTATTTCCATGTTATTTGCTGCGTTTTAATCCTTTAGAGGAAATATACTCCACACTAAAGTTGATAATCAATGTAATGAAGAACAGAACGACACCCAGCAGGAACAAAGCCTGATAGTGAGGCCCGCCCGCCGGAGCTTCCCCCAACTCCGCCGCGATGGTAGCCGGAATGGTGCGCAACGGTTCGAGAATCGTTGTCGGAATCACAGCCGCGTTACCCGTCACCATCAATACCGCCATCGTCTCTCCGATAGCACGTCCGATGCCGAGCACCACGCCCGAAGTAATCCCCGATATGGAATACGGAATCACCACCTTATAAATCGTCTGCCATTGCGTAGCTCCCAGTGCCAGGCTCGCTTCCCGCATGTCGCGCGGGCAATTTCTCATCGCGTCTTCCGTCACCGTTATAATGGTAGGCAGCGCCATAATAGCCAGCACGATACTGCCTGCCAATCCGCTCTCCCCTACCGGAAGATCAAATACTTTCTGAATCATCGGTACAATGACAATCAGCCCGAAAAAGCCATAGACAACGGAAGGAATGCCGCTCAACAATTCGATAATAGGTTTCAGCCAGTTCCGCACTTTCGGGTTTGCCACTTCGGACATATAGATAGAAACCGACAAGCCGAACGGCAAAGCGAAAAGAATGGCGAACAGGCTCACCCATAACGTACCGGTAATCAAAGGCAGAAAGCCGAATTGGGCAGCCGGAGTAGCCGTCGGAAACCATTCGGCACCCACAAACACATCTTTCACGGAAATCGTATTATCCTCTATGAAATGCACCGCATCCGGATGAACAATGAATTTCTGCGGTACGAATGCCACGATACCGGGCGTTTTCTCTACCAGTTCCGTGATTTTATCCCCTGCATACTCATAGGCAGGGCCGAGTTCTTCTTCCGTATAATACCGCGTAATATCTTCCAGACGAAACACCCGGATAGGAAGATCATCCCCACCGAGCTCTTTCCAGTTCGTTATCTCCTCGTCGAAAACATTCTTTATCTGTTCAGGACTCAATACGCTTACCTTATTTGTCTTATTCAATGCCAACACATACCCTTCCTCGATCACCTTGCTTTTAAATAATCCGAAAGCCTCCGTAAACAGGAAAAGCACAATCAGCAAAATAGTAATACTTGTTACGAAGCCGCTACAAGTCAAAACTCCTTCTATAATCCTTTCTAAAACCTTTTTCATACCTCTTGATTTCTGATGCAAAGAAAGCATCTCTTTATTAAGGCGGTGTGACTAACGCTTGAAGGAAATGTTTCAATCCTGTTACATTTGTATTACAAGTATCATTTTCCCGCCATATGAAACAGAAATGTAATATCCGATTGCTTTATTTGCACCGACAATAAACAAAGAATCATTATGAAAATCAGAAGAAACTTATTGATAGCCCTTTCGCTGTTCGCAGTCAGTGCCAGCGCACAACGCATCAAAGGCAGCGACACGGTACTGCCTGTCGCCCAGCAGACAGCAGAACGGTTTATGAACCGGCAGCCCGATGCCCGTGTCACCGTCACCGGTGGCGGAACCGGTGTCGGCATCTCCGCCCTGATGGATAACACTACGGATATCGCAATGGCTTCGCGCCCGATAAAATTCAGCGAAAAGATGAAAATCAAAGCGGCAGGAGAAGAAGTGGACGAAGTGATTGTAGCCTATGATGCCCTCGCCGTAGTGGTACACCCATCCAACCCTGTGAAGCAGCTCACCCGCCAGCAACTGGAAGACATCTTCCGGGGAAAGATAACCAACTGGAAACAAGTGGGCGGAGACGACCGCAAGATAGTGGTTTACTCCCGCGAAACATCTTCCGGTACTTATGAATTTTTCAAAGAGAGTGTCCTGAAAAACAAGAACTACATGGCGAGCAGCCTTTCCATGCCGGCAACGGGCGCTATCATCCAGTCCGTCAGCCAGACGAAAGGAGCTATCGGGTACGTCGGACTGGCATACGTGTCCCCTCGCGTGAAGACGCTCTCCGTATCCTATGACGGAAGCCACTACGCCACGCCCACAGTAGAGAACGCCACCAACAAGACCTACCCCATCGTACGCCCCCTTTACTACTATTATAATGTAAAGAACAAGGAACAAGTCGATCCCCTGATTCAATATATTCTCTCACCCGACGGACAGGACATTATAAAAAAGAGCGGTTATATTCCGGTTAAATAAAAAAAATGTCCTACTTTTGTAGCCTGAATCATGTATTAACATAAATCGTTATGACAGATATTAAAAACGAAGAAGTAGCAGGTGAAAAGAAAAGCCTGAACTTTATAGAGCAGGCAGTAGAGAAAGACTTGAAAGAAGGTAAAAACGGTGGAAAAGTGCAGACACGTTTCCCGCCCGAACCTAACGGATACCTTCACATCGGCCATGCCAAAGCTATTTGCCTTGATTTCGGCATCGCAGAAAAACATGGCGGTGTATGCAACCTTCGTTTCGACGACACAAACCCCACCAAGGAAGATGTGGAATATGTAGAAGCCATCAAAGAAGATATCCAGTGGTTAGGCTACCATTGGGGAAACGAATACTACGCTTCCGATTATTTCCAGCAATTATGGGACTTCGCTATCCGCCTGATAGAGGAAGGAAAAGCATATATCGACGAACAGAGTTCCGAACTGATTGCGCAGCAAAAAGGTACTCCCACCCAGCCGGGTGTGGAAAGCCCTTACCGCAACCGCCCCATCGAAGAAAGCCTTGAGCTTTTCAAAAAGATGAACAGCGGCGAGATTGAAGAAGGCGCTATGGTGCTCCGTGCCAAGATTGACATGGCAAACCCGAATATGCACTTCCGCGACCCGATTATCTATCGCGTAGTGAAGCATCCGCACCACCGTACGGGCACTACATGGAAAGCCTATCCGATGTACGACTTCGCCCACGGGCAGAGTGACTTCTTTGAAGGAGTGACTCACTCACTGTGTACCCTCGAATTTGTGGTACACCGTCCGCTCTACGACCTCTTCATCGACTGGTTGAAAGAAGGCAAAGACCTGAACGACAACCGTCCCCGCCAGACAGAGTTCAACAAGCTGAACCTGAGCTACACGCTGATGAGCAAACGCAACTTGCTGACTCTGGTAAAAGAAGGCCTGGTGAACGGATGGGACGACCCCCGTATGCCGACTATCTGCGGTTTCCGCCGTCGCGGCTACTCACCGGAAGCCATCCATAAGTTTATCGACAAAATCGGTTATACTACCTATGATGCGCTGAACGACATCGCCCTGCTGGAAAGCTCTCTCCGTGACGACCTGAACAGCCGTGCTATCCGCGTATCCGCCGTCATCAATCCAGTGAAGCTCATCATCACGAACTACCCCGAAGGACAGGTAGAGGAACTGGAAGCCATCAACAACCCGGAAGATCCGGAAGCAGGAAGCCACCTTATCGAGTTCAGCCGCGAATTGTGGATGGAACGTGAGGACTTCATGGAAGATGCTCCCAAGAAATATTTCCGCATGACACCGGGACAGGAAGTACGTCTGAAAAATGCCTATATTGTAAAATGCACAGGTTGCAAGAAAGACGAGAACGGCGTGATTACAGAGGTTTATTGCGAATACGACGCCAATACCCGCAGCGGTATGCCGGACGCCAACCGCAAAGTGAAAGGTACATTGCACTGGGTGAGCTGCAACCACTGCATGCAGGCAGAAGTGCGCTTGTACGACCGTCTGTGGAAAGTAGAGAATCCGCGTGACGAATTGGCCGCCATCCGCGAAGCTAAAAACTGCGATGCCCTGGAAGCCATGAAAGAAATTATAAATCCCGATTCATTGAAGGTATTGCCCAACTGCTACATAGAGAAGTTCGCAGCAACCCTGCCGCCACTCTCCTACCTGCAGTTCCAACGAATCGGTTACTTCAACGTAGACAAAGACTCCACCCCTGAAAAACTGGTCTTCAACCGCACAGTAGGCTTGAAAGACACGTGGGGGAAGATTAATAAATAAACGGGCCGACCATCGGCTTGACTTTATAAAATGGGGCTGTGACAAAAGAGAATCTGAAACTTTTGCAACAGCCCCATCTTAGCAATAAAAAAATTATAAAATAAAATGGCTAGAAAAAACTCATCATCCGCCAAAAAGGAACTGGTGGAACTAATCACAAACTACGAAGCAGCAAAAGCAGACGACCGACAACTCTATCTGGACGGCGACCAACTGGCTGACATCGCCGACTGGTATGCCACCGAACGAAAATTTGACGAAGCGCAGGAAGTCATCAACTACGGACTTCATCTGCACCCCAGAAGCACGGACTTGCTGATAGAGCAGGCTTACCTTTACCTGGACACCCAAAAGCTGCAAAAGGCAAAGACAGTGGCCGCCGCCATCACCGAAGAATATGAACCTGACGTGAAAATGCTGAAAGCCGAACTACTGCTGAACGAAGGAAATCTGGAAGAAGCCCAAGGGCTTCTGAACTCGATAGAAGATGCCGATGACCTTGCCACCATCACCGATATCGTATATCTCTTCCTTGATTTGGGTTATCCCGAAAATGCCAAAGCATGGCTCGAAAGAGGAAAATCACGATATGCCGACAAGCAGGATTATCTGGCTCTTACCGCCGATTATCTATTCGCCACTCACCAAACGGAAGCCGCAATCGAAGCTTACAACAAACTGATTGACAAAGCCCCTTACAATGCTTCCTACTGGATGGGACTGGCAAAATGTCATTTTATTGAAGAGAATGTAGACAAGACCGTCGAAGCCTGTGACTTCGCACTGGCAGCCGACGAAAACTGCGGAGAAGCCTATGCCTACAAGGCACATAGCTTTTTCTATCTGAACAACTCGGATGAAGCCATCGAGAATTACCTGAAGGCTATTAAATACAAGTCAATTCCCCCCGAACTGGGCTATATGTTCATGGGATTGTCCTACGCCAATAAGGAAGAATGGCAGAAAGCCGACGATTGTTATACCAAAGTAATCGACTGCTTTGAAAAAGAAGGAGACAGAGACTCTATCTTACTGATAGACACATATACCAGCAAAGCCTTCGCCCTCTCCAATCTGCAAAGATATGAAGAAGCGCATCAGCTCTGCGACAAAGCCAAGAAACTAAACCCCGACGAAGGACTTATCTACCTGACGGACGGAAAAGTATATCTGGCGGAAGAAATGGAAGACCTGGCATCCGAAGCTTTCCAAAAGGCCATAGAACTTAATCCCGGCGTGGAAATGTGTTATCTGGTTGCTTCCACCTATTCGGAAAACGACTATCTGTATGACGCGAAAGAATACTACGAGATGGCCTACAAGCTCGACCCGAAGTATGAGTTAGTGACCGAAAAGCTAAGTGTCCTCTGTCTCATGAGCAACGAAATAGAAGATTTCTTCAAATACAACAGTGAATGCAAGAGTCCGCTCGGACTGGACGTCATCGAGGACTTGCTTGCCAGTCCCAATCATAGGGCGGAAGATGAAAAGGCACTCAAGGAAGTATTGAAGCGCATGAAAAGAGAGAATAAGAAAAAAGGAAAATAATCAATCAATTAAATAAACTCTATCCCTAAAAATCATGGAATCAGTAGCTTTTATCCAGTGGTGTCTGGATCATTTAAATTATTGGACTATCACCTTATTAATGACCATCGAAAGTTCTTTTATACCTTTCCCTTCGGAAGTGGTCATCCCGCCGGCAGCCTACAAAGCTGCAGTCAACGACGAGCTTAATATTTATCTGGTAGTTTTATTCGCTACTATCGGGGCAAATATCGGAGCGCTAATCAACTATTACCTGGCAAAATGGCTGGGACGCCCCATCATCTACAAATTTGCCAATAGCCGTATCGGCCATATGTGCCTGATTGATGAGGAGAAAGTACGCAATGCCGAAATTTACTTCGACAAGCACGGCGCACTGTCCACCTTTATCGGCCGTTTGATTCCCGCTGTCCGCCAATTGATTTCAATTCCTGCCGGACTGGCTCAGATGAAACTGCATACATTCCTGATATATACCACTCTGGGAGCCGGATTGTGGAATACTATCTTAGCTGTTATCGGTTATCACCTGGCTAAAGTTCCCGGCATCGAAAGCGAAGCGCAGCTTATAGCTAAAGTGACGGAATACAGCCACGAGATAGGTTATGTCTTTATTGCCATCGCCGTATTTGTCGTTGCATTCCTGATTTATAAAGGGATGAAGAAGAAGTAATATATTTCAGGCACGGATTTCACGGATTAACGCGGTTTTAATAAAATATATCATTAAACAACCGCGTTAATCCGTGAAATCCGTGCCTGAATCTTTTCTTTTATTTTAGAAGTTGAATTGTACTCCCACTCCCAATATTTCCTTGAACTGCACACGTGCACCTTTCGTACCGTCCTTTTGCGTAATCTTCACATCATCGTCATACATCAGGTTAGTGGTCAATGTAGTTGAGAACCACTTATTGATAATCATATTCACTTGCACTTCCCAGTTGACATCTATATTCAGAGGTTTATGCAGATAATCGGAATATAAGTCCAGACGTGAATATACAGTCATATTTTTCAGGAATTCATATTTCACTTCCCCTTTCAGGTTAGCTCCGAAACCGGACAGCAAATGTTTGCCGGGGTCAACCCCGTAAGCCCCTTCGTCAGATAGACGGTCATTCAGGACAAATGTGCCACGCCAGGAAGCAGGAGACAATACGACCGTAAATATCTTGCCCGGATCATACGTGAAGCCCAAACCCGTAGTCAGATAGCCCGGAGACATAAATTCGGAGATAGAAACATCCTTATTGACCGAATAGTCATATCCCGGAGAGAACTGGGTCTGAAAAGTGGCAAACGCACTCGCATACCAATTCTTGGCAATGGAATAACCATAATTCGTATTCAGATAGATTTTATCATTCGCCTTTCTTGTACCCTGATCGCCGGTCTTATTCAATCCATAAGCCAGTTCGATACGGTTGTTCCACAAATGCTTTCCTTTCTTATAATTAATCTGGTAAGTACCTTGTAAGTCAAAAGCTACGGAATTGTCACCACCGGCGGCCCAGTTGGTAAGGCTGACCTGTGTCAGTTTCAGCCCGGCAAATCCTTCTTTAGTCCAGGGAGAAGTTTGTGTACTATCGGCAGTCTGAGCCGAAAGAGTTCCAGCGCCCATACATGACAGGGCGATGAATAGAGTTTTCATCTTGTTCATGATAATTGTAGAGGTTTAGTGTAGAAAAAAACACAACCTAACAAGAACATAAGTTTGGCGAGATACCAAACTCATTACCAGTTCTCATTAGGTCAAAATCTTTAGATAAGTACCAGCCGCAATCACTTGTCAGCCGCAATTATTATTTTATACTTAATACTTATATTATTTTATCGCTGCCAGTGCCTTGTCATAGTCAGGCTCCTGTGTAATTTCAGGAACGAGTTCCGTATAAGCCACTTTGCCATCTTTGCCGATTACGACTACCGCACGTGCCAAAAGTCCTGCCAATGGGCCGTCAGCCATACGTACACCGTAGCTTTCATCAAAATCAGAGAAGCGGAAATCCGACAATGGAACCACGTTCTCGATGCCTTCGGTCGTACAGAAACGAGCGTGCGCAAACGGAAGGTCTTTAGAGATAGCCAGCACCACTGTATCCTTCATACCGGCAGCCATCTTGTTAAACTTACGTACAGACGTAGCGCATACGCTTGTATCCAGACTCGGGAAAATATTCAGAATCACATTTTTACCATTCAAGTCTTTCAGGGAGAAAGAAGATAAATCTGTTTTTACCAATTCAAAGTCAGGAGCGACTTTACCTACTTGTATAAATTCACCGATCAGTTTCACCGGTTGTCCTTTGAAATTTGTTGTTGCCATAATGCTTTTATATTTAAAATTTACTTTATATAGAAAACAACTATTACCAAAAAAATGTTCACGAAGAAACATTTCTAAATGCAGATTGTTATTCCACAACGAAATCACTTTAGTAATCAACTTAAAAAATAAAATGTATGGAAACTGTATTTAATGAGATTCAACACTCGGTAAAAAACTGGTGGACTTCCCTTCTTTTAGGTGTCGTGTATATTATTGTAGCCCTTTGGCTCATGTTCTCCCCCTTGAGCAGCTATGTAGCTCTCAGCATCGTTTTCAGCGTATCCATGCTGATAAGCGGTATATTGGAAATCATCTTTGCCCTTAGTAATAAGAAAGGTGTGCCCAGTTGGGGATGGTATGTCGTAGGCGGGCTGATCGACCTCGTTCTGGGTATCTACCTGGTTGCCTATCCGTTGGTCAGTATGGAAGTTATTCCGTTCATCATAGCCTTCTGGCTGATGTTCCGCGGCTTCTCCTCTACCGGCTACTCCATCGACCTGAAACGTTACGGCACCCGCGACTGGGGCTGGTATATGGCTTTCGGTATCCTCGCCATCCTCTGCTCGCTGCTGATATTGTGGCAACCTGCCGTCGGAGCACTCTACGCAGTGTACATGATTTCTTTTACTTTCCTCATTATCGGACTTTTCCGCATCATGCTTTCATTTGAACTAAAAAATCTGCATAAAAGAAAATAAAAATCTTTCGGCACTTACTTTGGTATTTTGTTTATCTTTGTAGGCAATTTACATAAATCAATTAATTAAAAAGGAAGAAAATTATGGCAATGCATACATGGTTTGAATGTAAAATCCGTTATGAGAAAGTAATGGAGAACGGAATGCAGAAAAAAGTAACCGAACCTTATCTCGTTGACGCGCTTAGCTTTACAGAAGCCGAAGCACGCATCATCGAAGAAATGACTCCGTTTATTTCGGGCGAGTTTACCGTTTCTGACATCAAACGTGCCAACTATAGCGAACTTTTCCCCAGCGACGAAGAAAGTGCCGACCGCTGGTTCAAATGCAAACTTATTTTCATCACACTGGATGAAAAAAGCGGTGCGGAGAAGAAGACTTCCACACAAGTACTGGTACAGGCTGCCGACTTGCGTGACGCAGTGAAGAAACTGGACGAGGGCATGAAGGGAACAATGGCGGATTATCAAATCGGCATGGTGTCCGAGACACCGCTGATGGACGTATATCCTTACAGTGCCGGCCCGAATGACAAACCGGAGTTTGATCCGTCAAAAGCATAAGTAACAATGAGTATTGCTGACAATTTAAAGCAAGTTCTGGCCGAACTCCCGCAAGGAGTCCGGCTGGTTGCTGTCTCAAAATTCCATCCCAATGAAGCGATAGAAGAAGCATATCAGGCGGGACAGCGTATTTTTGGAGAAAGCAAAGTGCAGGAAATGACAGCTAAATACGAAAGTTTGCCCAAAGACATCGAATGGCATTTTATCGGACACCTGCAAAGTAATAAAATCAAGTACATGATACCATACGTAGCGATGATACATGGAATTGACACTTACAAATTACTGGCGGAAGTCAACAAGCAGGCTGTCAAAGCAGGACGCGCCGTCAACTGCCTGTTGCAGATACACGTAGCGCAGGAAGAAACGAAATTCGGTTTCAGTCCTGAAGAATGCAAGGAGATGCTGAACGCCGGAGAATGGAAAGAACTGACCCACGTGCACATCTGCGGGTTGATGGGAATGGCCAGCAACACTGATAATATTGAACAAATCAACCGGGAATTCCGTTTACTTGATAAGCTCTTCAATGAGATCAAAGAAACTTGGTTCGCCGGCTCGGATGATTTCCGGGAATTATCAATGGGAATGTCACACGATTATCACGAAGCCATTGCCGCAGGAAGTACCTTGGTACGGGTGGGAAGCAAGATTTTCGGAGAACGCAATTATAATATTTAACCAATCATTATGACCATGACCGATTTAAAAACTACTTTCGCAGGGCTTTCTCTCAGAAACCCTATCATTATCAGTAGCTCGGGACTGACCAACAGTGTCGGCAAAAATAAAAAGCTGGCCGAAGAAGGTGCCGGCGCTATCGTCCTGAAATCACTGTTTGAAGAACAGATTATGCTGGAAGCGGAACAACTGCGTGATCCGGCTTTCTCTGCTGAAGGCAGCGATTATCTGGAAGAGTATATCCGTGAACACAAGTTGTCCGAATACCTGACTTTGATTAAGGAGAGCAAGAAGGTTTGCCCTATTCCCATCATTGCCAGCATCAACTGCTACACTGATTCCGAATGGGTGGACTTTGCCAAGCAAATCGAAGAAGCCGGCGCCGACGCATTGGAAATCAATATCCTCGCGTTGCAGTCGGACGTACAATATACGTATGGTTCTTTCGAGCAACGCCACATTGATATTCTCCGCCACATCAAAAAGACAATCAGCATTCCGGTTATCATGAAACTGGGCGACAACCTGACAAATCCCGTAGCACTGATCGACCAGCTCTACGCGAACGGTGCGGCAGCAGTTGTCCTCTTCAACCGTTTCTATCAGCCGGACATCAATATCGAGAAACTGGAGCATATCTCCGGTGAAGTATTCAGCAATGCTTCCGACCTCGCCACTCCGCTCCGCTGGATTGGAATCGCGTCGGCCGCAGTAGACAAAATCGACTATGCGGCATCCGGTGGCGTCGCCAATGCGGAATCTGTATTAAAAGCGATTCTTGCCGGCGCATCGGCCGTAGAAGTTTGTAGTGCGATTTATCAGAATACGAACGCATTCATCGGAGAAGCCAACCGTTTCCTCTCTGCATGGATGGCACGGAAAGGGTTCAACAGCATCGCCCAGTTCAAAGGCAAACTGAATACGAAGGATGTGAAAGGTATCAATACCTTCGAACGTACGCAATTCTTGAAATATTTCGGAAAGAAAGAATAAGCGGAAAAGTAAAAGGCAAAAATCAGGCACGGATTACACAGATTACGCGGTTTAAGATAATTGGAAAAACCGTGAAATCCGTGTAATCCGTGCCTATTTTATTTTTCGTTATTACATCAAGTTACTAGCCAACTCGCTCAACTCGCTTCGTTCACCCTTCAACAGGTTGACGTGTGCAAAGAGGTTCTGATCCTTCATGCGGTCAATCATGTATACCAGACCATTGGACTGACTATCCAGATACGGTTGGTCAATCTGCTGAATATCCCCCGTAAACACCATCTTCGTGCCTTCACCGGCACGGGTAATAATCGTTTTTATCTCATTCGGAGTGAGGTTCTGCGCTTCGTCGATAATGCAATACATCTCGCTCAAGCTACGTCCACGGATAAATGCCAGCGCCTCAATCACCAGTTGCTCGCTTTTCTGCATATCCTCGATACGCTTCACTTCCGTAGAACTGGCGGCAAACTGACGCTTAATCACGTTCAGGTTGTCAAACAACGGTTGCATATAAGGGGCAACCTTTTCTTGTGCATCTCCCGGCAGGAAACCGATGTCCTTGTTGGAAAGCGCTACAATAGGACGTGCCAGCAAAATCTGCTTGTAGTCCGCCAACTTGCCCAAAGCGGCTGCCAAAGCCAGCAATGTCTTACCTGTCCCCGCCTTTCCGGTCAGTGCCACCAGTTTGATGTTCGGGTCGTTCAGAATCTCAAAAGCAAAGCTCTGTTCGGCATTACGGGGTTCGATTCCATAATTCTTGCCTTTCATCACCCGGCAGATAGAATGCGTGAAAGGATTGTAACGTGCCAACACACTATTCCGGTCGCTCTTTAACACGAAACATTCATTAGGATGAATCAGGTCTTTAAAGTCAAACTCGCTCAGGTCGATACCTTCTTTAGAAGAATAGATACGGTCGATCAATGCCGGATCTACATTTTCAAAGATTTCATTGGACTTCTCGAAAATATCCACGTTGGCTACCTTATCCGTGATATAATCTTCGCAAAGCAGACCGATGGAGCGGGCTTTCATGCGCAAGTTCACATCCTTAGTCACCAGGATAGACTTCATATCCGGATATTTGGTGGTCAGGTACTCAGTCGCCGCCAGAATCAGATGGTCGGGTTTCTTGATAGGGAAAGAGTCCCACACTTTGGTAGCTTCCACCTTACTGGTCACCACGAACAGACGTCCCAAGCCTTCGCCCAGTTTCACTCCGTCAGTGAAAAGTTCGTCACTGGTCAGCACGTCCAGTTCGCGTACAAACTCACGGGCATTGAAATTGATCTGCTCGTTCCCTTTCTTGAACTTGTCCAGTTCTTCGAGTACAACAAGAGGGAGATAGATATCATTTTCCTGAAAATTCTTCAAACAATTACTGTCGTGAAGAATAACATTTGTGTCTAGTACAAAATTTTTCTTAGTTCCCATGATTTCTTAGATTTAAATGTTGATATTTGCAATCTCAAATCGCCAATCCCGCATATACGGTAAGATTGACGGTTCTAAAGATAAACAAATTAACGGGCAATAAAGATTGCCCGGAGTTAAATTTTATAAAACATGGACTATCAGAACACTTTAAAGTACTTATATGAAAGTGTACCTATGTTTCAGCAAATAGGAAGCAAAGCATATAAGCCGGGATTAGAGACTACACACAAATTGGACGAGCATTTCGGGCATCCCCATCGACAATTCAAGACGATACATATCGCAGGAACGAACGGAAAGGGTTCTTGCTCACATACTATCGCGGCGGTATTGCAGTGCGCCGGCTACCGGGTCGGATTATTCACCTCTCCTCATCTGATTGATTTTCGCGAACGCATCCGCATCAACGGCGAGATGATACCGGAAGAATATGTAGTCAATTTCGTGGAAGAGCACCGCGCTTTCTTCGAACCGCTGCACCCTTCCTTTTTTGAACTGACCACTGCTATGGCATTCCGTTATTTTGCCGATCAGAAAGTGGATGTGGCTGTAATCGAGGTAGGTATGGGCGGGCGACTGGACTGTACGAACATCATTCATCCGGATTTATGCGTCATCACCAATATCGGTCTTGACCACACCCAATATCTGGGTGACACGCTGACGAAGATTGCCAAAGAGAAAGCAGGCATCATCAAAGAAGGCGTTCCGGTCATTATCGGCAGAGCCCAAGGAGCGGTGAAACGTGTGTTCACCATGAAAGCAAAAGAAAAGAATGCGCCCATCGAATTTGCCGGCAAGGTTCCCCAACACTGGAGCATGGAAATACTTCCTTATTCGAGGTTGCAGGAAATAAGAACAGGAATGGACAAAAGTATAAAGAAAGCATACAAAATAGTCGAAGAAACAGACGGACTGTCGGAAGAAAAGAAAAATCAAATCCGGCAACTACTAGCCATGTTAGATACAGTAAACAGTATACGTGCGATAGACCAAATACTCGACAGAAGAAAAGATGCCATCAGGATCCTCAATAACATGTTTCCTTCCGGACTTTTCAGCGAATTGAGCGGGGCTTACCAATTCGAAAACATGCACACCACTCTAAAGGCTCTTGCAGCCCTGACCCATCTGAACTACAACATCACGCCGCGGAACTGTTTAGAAGGTTTTGCCAATGTATGTCGACTCACCGGCCTGATGGGGCGTTGGCAGAAAGTACACAGCTATCCGGACATTATCTGTGACACGGGACACAACGTCGACGGAATCGAATATATCCGCGTACAGCTCGATGCTATCCGCAAAACTTTCGACAAGGATATTCATATCGTATTCGGTATGGTCAATGATAAAGATATCAGCGGCGCCCTGCAAGTGTTGCCGAAAGATGCCACTTACTACTTCACCAAAGCAAGCGTGAAGCGTGCGCTGCCGGAAAATGAATTGATGGAACTGGCAGAAGAAGCCGGACTAAAAGGAACATCCTACCCTACTGTAGTGGATGCCGTGCAGGCAGCTAAAAAGAACTGCCCCCCAAAAGACCTTATCTTCGTGGGGGGCAGCAGTTTCATTGTCGCAGACTTGTTAGCGAACCGCGATACACTCAATCTCTACTAACGCATCTTTTGGCAGGGCTTTTACGGCAAACGCCGAGCGTGCCGGAAAAGCTCCGTCGAAATAGGTGGCATACACACCATTCATCCCCGCAAACAGGGACATATCCTGAAGAAAGACAGTAGTTTTGACAATGTTTGCCATTGTCAATCCTGCTTCTTCAAGAATGTGTTTCATATTCTCCAACGACTGGCGTGCCTGTGCTTCAATCCCTTCCGCCATCTCTCCTGTAGCGGCATCAATAGGCAACTGACCTGACACAAATACCATTCCATTGGCTTCTATCGCCTGACTGTAAGGCCCGATAGCTCCGGGCGCCTTCTCACTGCAAATTACTTTTTTCATATTTATTTCTGTTTTCTGTTTTACTGACTTTCAAAGATAGTAAAAAAAAGCCTCTCGCAAAACGAATTTCGCAAGAGGCTTCACTATTTCTTCTTAAAAAAGTTTATTCTGCTTTTTCTTCTTCAGGAGCTACGGCAGGAGCAACAGGTTCCGCCACTTTCACTTCTTCTCTCGAAACGTTTACTGTCACATTCACAGAAGTTGGTTGTGCCTGATATGGCATACGGTTTTTAGGATCTTCGCCATAAGGATTAGGGCCTACCGTACCGTCGGCAAACAGCATGTACAACGCAAAAATCCAGCCTACGATAGGAACACAGCACAGCAGAATCAACCAACCGGATTTATTCAAGTCATGCAGGCGCTTCACTCCCTGTGCCAAAGAGAACCACACGGAAGCAACCAAAGCTGCAAGACCAATCAATAAACCGATGACAGAACCGCCGGCCGAACCGCTAGCCGCACCCATAATGAATGTGCCCACACCCAGTGCCCATGCGATACTTGAAACGATACCACCAATGATACCAGACAGGAAATACTCGATTCTACGAATACGTCCGTCAAAAGAAAAAGGAGCTTTGAACATAATTTATTAAATTTATATGAATAAATAAGTGAGTCTTCATTCGTGTTCCTCTTATATAGAAAGCAAAGATATAAAATAAATTAAATAAAGAAAGGAAATCGCCTGAAATATTAAAAAAATGTCTCATTCCCGATACTATTCACAAAATCACGCCATCCCATTGCAGCACTGTTTCCCATTCAAATTGTGCAAAACGTTGGATTACTCGCTGTATAAAAGTGATGCCTCCACCAATTCGGACGAAGAGCCACTTCCCGACGATGGCGGCAAGGATGATGGCGGTGAAACTCCGGCTCCGGCAGCCTAATTATTAATTACCAATTATCCATTTTTAATTAAAACAGTATGAAAAAGCAACTTTGGAAAACATTCTCCAGTTTATCGTGACCATTGCGACGTCTATCATCTCAGCCATCGGTGTGACGTCCTGCGTAGGACAATAACCTTCTTTAGAACTAGAAGATAAAAACGAGTCTTTATACTATCATTAGATCAAGTAAAAACGCAACCAAACGATGAGGTTTTTCTACTGTTATCCAACAATAAGTCTTACCTAAAAGTTCTTCTGCATACAATTCTGCATCATTCAGAAAAAAATCATCCAAATCTGATTCTCCACAATTAAAAGGCACGCAATTCTCTCTAACTTCTTTGTTATACAAAAGCATAGCACAATTATCATAAAGTGAAAAATCAGTCTCCATATTCCTAAAACTTAAACGTTTTAGATTTTTCTAGAACAGTCTGAAGACGTTTCTTGGATTTTGTGGACAAGACCGGAGTCGCTTTAGAAGCATTCTTTTCCGCACGGCGGATAAATTCCTCCGCTGTCCCTCCTTCCAAAACTGGAATACTTTTTATTGTTATAGCCATAGATCTTATTTTTAGTAAAAAGTTACTTCTTTTCTATAGAAAAGCCAAAATATCTCCATAAAACCTTCTTTTTCCTTATGAACTACATTCTTATACTAATAAATAAGTGTATACTGAAATTTATATTACTACAAATCTCCCGGTCTTCCTAAATAATAAGTGATAAGCCGTACCTCTCTCACGGAGAACGCCTTCGTTTTCGGATGAAAATCAGTAGCCAGTATTTCTTCCATCAACGGCTTGCACTTCCGCATCCAGCGCCGCAATTTATTGACCGAAGCCCGAACGGATAAATCAGGAAAACACATTTGAGCCAACTCTTGTTTATTATAACATTTCACTATAAAATCAGGATGTTCCATCGTTTCTTTATACTTGATTTACAGCTATAAAGATACAAAATTTCTGACAACCAGCCAAAGAATACATTCATTATTATTCCACACAACAAGGGGTATAAAAAAATATATCAACTATCTTCGCAGACCGTTGATATAGTGGGAAATTCACATCGGCTTTAACCTCCGATGACAGGGCGTGAATCAGAAATATACCGTCGTACATTCCTAATTCACAATGTAGGAGAATCATGCTTTTTACAGCATGAAGCTAGGGACCTACATTTTTTCATCTCACATACAAACACTCTTAGTTTTAATTGCATCTCAACATTATATTTTATACCTTTTATTTTCTAATTTATTCCATATATCTAAAACTTCTTGCCAAAGCAGAAATATAATAATATATCAACGATCTTCACAGACAGTTGATATAGTGGGAAATTCACATCGGCTTTAGCCTCCGATGGCAGGGCGCAAATTAGAAATGTACCGTCGTACAATTTCTAATCTACAATGTAGGAGAATCATGCTTGTTACAGCATGAAGCTAGGGACCTACATTTTTTTCATCTCACATACAAACATTCTTAGTACCAATTACATCTCAACATTATATTTTATCCCCTTTCTTTTTCCAATTGTTCCATATATCTAAAACTTCTTGCCAAAACATATATTCAAGAAAGTCTTCACCAATATCTTAAAATCAAACCACCAGGAACGATGTTGCAAATAGAACAAATCGTACCGCAAACGACGCAACATCTTATCCATTGTATCTGTATAGCCATTATACAAAGTTGCATAAGAAGTTACTCCCGGCCGAATCTGATACAAGTATTGATAACGCGGATCGTGCTTTATAATTTGATCAATATAAAACTTCCGTTCCGGACGAGGTCCGATGAAAGCCATATCTCCACAGAAAACATTCCATAGCTGCGGTAGTTCATCCAAATGATGTTCACGAAGAAATTTTCCAATATCTGTTAGTCGCCCATCTCTTCCTCCGGCATAAAGTCTGGGACCTGCCGACTCTGCATCCAATCGCATACTGCGGAATTTATAGATATTAAACGGTCGGCCGAAACGCCCGATACGTTCTTGCTTGAATATAGCCGGGCCACCATCCTCCCGTTTCACAGCTATATAACAAATTAAAAATAGCGGAGAAAAAACAACCATTAAAACTGCTGCAACTATGCAGTCCCCAATTCGCTTTACATTACGCTCAAAAGCATTCATTCCGTCCGGAATGAATTCCTCACTATACCCCATAATAATTTGATTAGAAAATTAAACGTAAATACCCAAACATGTATACGATATCTACAACTATACAAGTAATATTATTAACTATATTTTTTCCTGAAACTATTTATTTCATATATTTAAAAATACCACGAATCGCATAATTAATGAAATAGAAAGAACTCCGAAAATATCCCAATTTCTCAATATTCATATAAATATTCCAAACCCAAGATAGAACCTTCAGTTTATTTGAAGACAAAGAATTTTTTCTGACTCTATATTCCGCCAAACAACTTTGAGTATTCACAGCCAAATAACCTTTTCGTAAAATAGAAAGCCATAAAATATAATCCTCATGTCCGGCAGAAATAAAATATTGTTTTCCTGCTTTTAAAGTATCATATATTCCAGTTAAACACCCAATCACATTACCACAGAGCAATTGATGATAAGTGCATCTTTGAGGAGCCACTATTATTCGTCCACAACGATTACCAAATTCATCAATTTTCTCATAATTTGAATAAACGACTGCTACATTTAATGTATCAAAGAGAGAAAGTTGTTTTTCCAGTTTATCCGATTTCCACAAATCATCACTATCTATAAAAGCAATATATCGTCCCTTAGCCTCTTTTATTGCCATATTTCGAGGTATAGTAGCAGAACCGGAGTTCTCCTTTAATTTAATTAGCCGAATCCTTGAATCTCGTTCACAATATTCTTCAATTATTCCTCTTGTATTGTCTTGCGAACCATCATCAACAATTATCATTTCCCAATAAGGATACGTCTGATTTAAAATTGATTCTATCGTTTTAGATATAAACCGTTCTGAATTATAACACGGGGTAATAATAGAAACTATCTCTTTCATTTTTTCAAATAAGATGCCAACTTTTTAACTGTATTTCTGCTCCCCATGGAGAATGTGCCCACAATTTTGGTGCAATTACCATTTTTCCAGAAGAATCATTTAACCAAGCAGCCCACCAACTAAATGAACTATTAGCTATTATATTTATTCTACAACAAGACATCAGCTGCATATCAATATAACTTTCAAGCCCCGAATTCCAATCAACAAAAGTCAATGGGTTTCCTTTAACCAAGGGGAGTATATTTATCCTACACCACTCTATATCATTAGAAAACAGATAAAACTGAGGCGTGTCACAATTCTCCAGCACATATTCTATTGCTTTTTTATAATAGTCTATATCACAAATTCCACCAAATAATTTATGATTCAAATAATCTCCTCTACGAATATGCAAGCTAACAGAAGTTTCTGTACTCTGAATCTTCTCTATCAATTCTATATTACGTTTAGGAAGTTCTTTTTTGAATGTAAAAGCTGCTCTTACTTCTGCCTGAGCATCCACAAAATATTTTAGATTTTGCCAATATCCTTCATAGTACCGATCATTACTACTCCAAACTACTGGCATGAAATCAAAGTCATTTTTTTCAATACATTCAGTTTTTCTAGTAGGTAGCATTTTGCGAAGTGCCCTCTGTATTTTGTAGAATCTCACGAAAAAAGATAACCGTCTGATATCTTGTCGAGATGCATATTCAGCATCTACACCAAAGATGAACTTCAATTCAAATCCATTATGGAGACCATAAGTATCAAACATAGTTGTATCTATTTTTATTACTTCTTCCGGGTATTTCTTTTTTAAAGAAAGATAAAATGCATATTGAAACATCTGGTTTCCCAATCCACCTATAATCTTAACGATCTTCATTCTCTCTAAACATTATTATTTTTATCAATCAATTTTTCCAACTCATTAATAAAATCTTTAAATTGACTCTCCCAATCTTTTTCTTCTATTGCATAATTTTTCATTCGATTTTTCACCGACAATAGATTCTTACGATTCACTACAATTCCTTCTAATAATTCCCGTATTTCTTCAACCGAATACGGATTAACCACAAATCCGATTTCTCTTTTGGTCACTAAATCTCCTAAACAGGTTTTTTCTGAGAAAACACAGGGGACAGTATAATACAGCGATTCATGAAACTTATTAGAAATAGCGTATTTTACATTATAGTCTTTATTAGGATAAGCTGCCCATACAATATCTGAATTCTGATAAAAACGCTCTATTTCATCATATTCATAACGACCCGTAAAATAGATATTTTCACTTCCTTCACTATATTTCTTCAAGGCTTTCAGGTCATGTCCTTCTCCATGAAAATAGAGATTTATATTTGGATTATCTCTTACTGCAGAAACCAAATTTTTCAATATTTCCAAATAACGTACTCCACCAATATAAGATATATTCAACTTTCCGGATTCACATTCCATATTTTTATCTATATGAAAAGCGGTAAAAACTGGTTTATTCTCCAATACCACATGACTATATTTTTCGCATTTATATAGCGATTCATAAAATCTAGAAGCAAACACAATCATATCGGTATTTCTCAAAGTTAAACGTTCAACTCCTTTTAATATAGCTAGTAAAACTTTTGAGGGCACGGAAGGTATATCCAAATTCTCATATACTAATATTTGCGACTTCTTTTTAAAGATGCTAGACAGCAAAAGCATGTCCCAATGTGACGCTATAATAACATGAGGTTTAATTTCTATATTGCACTTTTTTAAATAGAAGAAGTATCCAAACAGGTTAAAGAGTTTTTTCAACAGTTGCCCCCCGGGAGAATTCTTTTTATATATATTATAATTAGGAAGGGCAGAAATATCCTTATTTTCTCTATTCCAGGCACAAAAAGACATTTGTATCCCTTTCCCACTATAATATTCACAAATGCTATTAGCTATTTTTGTATTCCGCGTGTTAATCGGATATGCACTATCAATTACCAAAAAACGAACTGTTTGTTCCATCTTCTTATCTAAATTGTATATTTTCTACCTTAAATATTAACTGATATGGTACATAAAGCGATTTGAAAGCATTATTAGAACCAATATAAACCATAGCCAGGAAATAGCCTAAAAAACAGATTGCATAAAATAATCTGTATTGAATTGAATATTTTTGTAACACATAAGGAACTAAAAGGCAAAGATAAATCAGAAAGTACATTCCCAAACGGCTACCTAATGACGGTCCCAATATGAAAGGAAACAATAATGCGATGCCAATTATAGTAAACAATTTATTTTCAGATTCATCTATTCTTCTCAAATAACTCAATAATAACAAAGATAGAAATAGAGCTATCTGGACATATCTGACAATTCCTCCGCCAGTATAGTCCTCCAGTTTATCTATATAATAAGTATATATGCCTAATGTATAAAGTATTCTGAATAGGATTTCTTTTGCAAGAAATAATGTAGGAATAATAAATACGATCATACGGAGATTCAAAAAACGATAAACGGGATAGATAAACAATGCAGCTAATGCAGAAGCATGAAATAATGCAGCCAATGAGACTACAAGGGCATACTTGAAAAATGATTGCTTTAAAACATACTTAAATCCCCAAAATGTTATGCTAAGTGCTAGTACTTGGCGTACAGACGTAAATGATTCTAAATAAAAGAAAGCAAGAAATACCAATATTGAGAATTGAAAATTCACAGATTTTTTTTTCAACGAATGGAAAAATATCAAATAAGTGGGTAATCCGAAAAGGACAAAAAGTAAAGGTGGACTATCAAATAAAATTGCGATAACACAGAATGCTTGACTCAATGGTTCCAACCTTATTATCTGATTCACCTGCACTTTATCTATATAATCATAATAATTAACATAATCCCATCCTACATCAAAACGGAATATCCCTATAAAGACGATAATAAATAATCCTATGATTTCTAAAAAAGACGCTTTTCTACTATCTACCGGAAAAAATCTCGATAAAAAGAAAAAAGTAAGTACAATGAAAATAAATAGAATATAAAATTGCATCTAGCCCTGCTTCAATACTGTAACTATCCTACTACATGCCTTTCCATCTCCATACGGATTAATAGCCTTATGCATCACATTATAATAATCATTATTATCTAAAAGTGACGAAACTTCATTTATTATTTTTGTACAATCAGTCCCCACTAATTTCACTGTTCCAGCCTGTAAAGCTTCCGGCCGTTCCGTTGTATCACGCATTACTAACACAGGCTTACCAAGTCCCGGAGCTTCTTCCTGTATTCCTCCACTATCTGTCAATACAATTGCGCTTTTCTCCATCAAATAAACAAATGTTATATATTCTAACGGCTCAATAAAAAAGATATTTGATGTGGAATAGCCATCAAAAACCTTATGAATAGGTTCTCTTACATTCGGATTCAAATGCATTGGATACACAAAATCAACATCCGGGTATTTCCCTGTCAGCCGTTTTATAGCTGTACAAATATGAATAAAACTCTCGCCAAAATTTTCTCTACGGTGTCCAGTTATCAATACCAGTTTCCGTCCATGTGCCAATCGTTCTACATCATATCCGGCCTGTTCCAGTCTTTCCGCCAATTGTCTACCTAAAACATCATTTTGCTTAATCATGTCTACAACCATGTAAAGGGCATCTATAACTGTATTACCAGTCACCATTATCTGTTTCTCCGATACACCTTCACCCAATAAGTTAGACTTACTTAGCAAAGTAGGAGCAAAATGATAAGTAGCAATTCGTCCCGTTATTTGCCGATTCATTTCTTCCGGCCAAGGACTATAAATATTATTTGTTCGTAATCCGGCCTCGACATGTCCAACAGGAATCTGCTGATAAAAAGCTGCCAATGCAGCAGCTGTTGATGTGGTTGTATCTCCATGCACCAGTACAATATCAGGTTCGACTTCTCTTAAAACATCACGCATACCAGTCAAAACTCTAGCAGTCACATCATACAGATCTTGCCCTTGTTTCATTATGTTCAAATCATAATCTGGTTGGATATTGAAAAGTTGTAATACCTGATCTAACATTTCTCGATGTTGACCTGTTACGCATACAAAAGTTCTCACTGATTCTGGATATTTTTGAAACTCCTTCACTAGCGGAGCCATTTTTATAGCTTCAGGCCTTGTGCCAAAAACTAACATTATTTTCTTCATCATCACCGTAATATTTTTCTAAAGTATAATCGTATTTCATTTGTAACCAAATAAACTCTCAAAAACGGTATCAAGAAAGGAGACCGGAATAATTCACAAATAACTAAAAGTATCTTGTAAAGTCCAGGCATAGAATGTATCTTTACAGAACAATTTAATAAATTCAAGTAAGAATCCAGAATCTCATTTCTTCTTTTATGAGATATTTTCTTATCACAAATAAGCGATAAAATAGCCCGCAGAATGTACACATTTCTTTCAACTTCTATAAACGTAAGAAACCGTTCATCTTTTATACTAAGATTTTCACAATTCTTTTTTCGCAAGTTAAAAGATGACTCAACATAACAAATAAATATGTTATGCGGTATATAGACAGAAGTTAGAGACTCCTGGTTCCTCCTCACATATAAATATCCTGCTTTCTTTACAAAAGCTAATGTCTGCACATGCAACAAAAATTGCAATGAGAAAATGTGATCTTCACCAAAAGAAAGTCTTGAATCAAATAGAAGTTGATTATCAACAATGATTTGTCTTTTAAATAATTTTGCCCAAGGAGAATTAAAAATATGCTTTTCCTCAGCATACATATAAACAGATGCTTCATTCATAGTAATTATTTGCCCCTGTTTCCCAAAGGATACTATATCTTGTACTCTCTTACCATCATCAACTATCTGATACCCCTGCATATACAAATCTGTATTTACTGCATCTTTCCAGAAAGAACTGAGATAATCAGGCGTAACCATATCATCAGAGTCAATGAAACAAATATAATCACCTACTGCCTGAAATAGCCCCCAATTACGAGCTACTGATACACCTGAATTTTCACGATGAAATACTCTTATCCGCCTATCCTTAGAAGCAAATGAATCACAAATTTTTCCACTTAAATCAGAACTTCCATCATCAATCAATAATAATTCCCAGTCAGTAAAATCCTGATTTAAAATACTATCAATGCACTCTGTCAAATACAACTCGCTATTATATATAGGAACAATAATTGAAACTTTCATTATTTTGTTGTATTATAGATATGAGAAGTCAAAAATTTAAATATTCCAAAAGGTAAATTAGATAATAAGATTTTTGCTCTTGTTAAATTCGTAAGCCCTTTTCTAAACGTATAACATCCTCCCATCTCCTTACCCAATTTTGTATACATCTCATCATTCATATCTTGTTCGACAAGTATTCTTCTAAGTAAATACTTTGTATCGATCATATATTTAATCAATAAAGGGAACTCTTCAAACAGTGCATTTTTCTTTATAAATTCTATTTTAAGAAAGAATATTTCATAATAACTTTTCAAACTCTTAATAACATTCCGTGGATCTGTCATTATCGAATTCTCCCGAATACGATAGCCATATGTCTTCTGTACACATATTCTTAAACTAGCGCAATAATAAAAGAGTAAGAAAGACCATAATGAGTCTTCATGAATCAGTCCTTCACAAAACCATAATTCATGCCGATAAAAAAATTGCCTCTTCACCAATTTATTCCAAGCCATTTCATATAGTTCATACGAAATAAAAGCATTAAATATATCTTTCTGAATATTGAAATGAGTAATAGTAGTTTTCAATTGAGGAATATTTTGATTAGAACCGATTAACTCAAAATCTCCCATAACTACATCAGGTAAGTCCTTCAAAGCCAAGTCAGCCAATAATGCAATAGCATTCTTCGCTAAAATATCATCAGAATCTAAGAAGTATAAATAATCTCCTGTCGCTACTCTAACACCTGAATTTCTCGAAGCTGATAATCCCCTATTTTCTTTATGATCTACTATTTTGAAAAGAATGTTCCCATCATAATCGGACAATATTTTATGGACAACCACCATACTTTGATCAGGCGTGCAATCATTTACTATAACACACTCTATATCGCCCTTATAATTTTGGTTGATAACGGACAATAAACAACTTTCAATATATTGCTCAACATTATAAACCGGTATTATTATAGAAACACTAATCATCTTGTCAATCAACAAAGTTTGCATCATCTATATCTTTCAGCCAAGTTTCATAGAAAAACTTGTTTTTTCCGTATGAATTATCAAAAAAGACAAAAGTTTTTCCTAGCAGAATAGATAATATAGCAACATGAAGTCTTGTTGTATATACCTTATCATAATTACTCAGAAATCTTATTCCTTTTTTAACTAAATAGGGTTTCAAATAATTGGAAGCAAAAATATCTGCCATGCTATATTGGTGAAATCTTACTAGTTTTCCCAATATTTTAAATTGAAAAAAATCAGCTTCCATAGTAGGCCAGTCTTTTACATCTACTATGTTTTTATCTTCAACAACATAACTTTCATAATCCTTCTCACAAAGCTCGATATCATTTCTCTTTAAAAACAAAATTTTAGAAGTAGAATTACAGTTATACTTTTTCAATATTTGTTGTGAAATACAAAATGCCATATCTGGTAATAGGAGTAAATTGTTCTTAAAAAAATAAGAATTTAAAATTTCAAGTGATTGGGTATCACGAACACAGATAGTCAAATTAGAATGTCTACTCATTAAATACGCATCACTTTCAAGTATTCCTGTATCTTGGTAATAAATGCTTTGCGGTAATATAATAATTTTATTATCAGGATATAATTCTATTACTTTTAATCTAAACTCCTGATGCATACGCCAAAGATCTCCAAAGTTTCCACCACCTTGTAATAGGATGGTCGTATTTTTAGGTAATGGTCTATAAGTAAAAGTCTGATATGCACATTTCGATATGCATTGAGCAGACAAATCCTTTAAAAAGCACTCAGTTCCCTCCCAAATTAAAATATCACCTATATTAGTATAGTAGGGAAGATCCCATAATACATAAGAATCCGATATCAAAGGAGTCAACGCATTGACTATCGAATTTCTCAAAAAAGAAGCCTTTTCTGAAAAAGTCATTTTTTTATATACTTAAGAATTGAGTTTATTGTTTTTTTCACCTTACCTTTCACCTCTCTTTGAACAGCTAACTTATGCAATTTTTTATTTATAGCCTCTTTTTCTTGTTCTGTATATTCTTTATTAGATTCATATAATCTAGTACTCATGAAACTTTTCATTTCAGGTTTAAGCCATTCACTGCCATCACTACAAATTCTATTTCGCAGATCTGCATAAGTAGGAGCATCTAACTCAGGTATATCTCCTAATACTATATATGAATGACCATTATAGCAATGATATTCTAAGCAATTATTACCCATAGGACAAAAGTGAATAGGCTTTTCTATATCTTCAAAAATATTTTGATGAACCAACGACTTGTAACATTGTGTCATCATTCCAGTTCCAAGATTTAAATAGAAAGACCAGTCACCAGCATAACAAAATTCAGTTCTCTTTACTTCGAATATTTTCATTTTATAATCAAAAATAGCAGATTTAAATTTGCCCCAAATTTTACCATATTCATCTTTATTCAAACTAGTTAAAATAGGTAGCTTTTCAGGATCTCTTTCATCCCTGGCAATTGTCACATGAGGAATTGCACCAACTTCTTCAACTGCTTTCTTGTTCATTTCATCAATAAAAGGAATTAATTCATCTGAAGGCGTCACTTCCAAAGTGAATGAACACCCTGCATCCCTTACCTTTTTAATATTAGAGAAAAAGCGATCTAATAGTTTTCTTTCTTTCAGTTCTAAATAATGATATGAGAATTTAAAGAATAATCTTTTCAACAAATCTGATGGAAAAGATGAAATTTCATCGAAGCGTTTGGAAATAGTAGCATTGGTTACCACCATAACATAATGCCCTTCTTCTAAAAGAACACGAATATATTCCAGCAAATCTTTTGATATTAATGTCTCTCCTGCAGCACAAAAATTTATTAAACATATTCCTCCTAATCTCTCTTTAGACAATGCTCTTTTAACAGTCTCTGCAGAATAAATTAATTCTGGTACCTTATTAGCAAATAATCCATGTTGCACAATATAACAGTAATGACAACGTAAAGTACAAGTTGTTATCGGAACATAACAATCAATATATCGCTTTATTTTATCCATATTATTTTAGAAAGCTAAATTTATAATTATTTTTATTCAACCACTTTATGCTTTGTTTTAACTTCACTCTATTAAAATAATTTTTAGTCCCCTCCAAAGCCCACTCATGCGTGAAAAGTATTATAGTATCTTTATCCTGAAGGCCCAATAGTTCAAAAGGAAAGTATTTCATTCTTTCTATTCTGATATCCGTTTTATAATAAAAATACTATCACAAATATATGTTCGTTGATTATATAAACTATCACTTTGTTGTTGGTTCAAATTATAACTTTTTCTTCCTCTATCATCTGCACCTAATAAGCGATATATTTGATGTTTCTTAAGGACATGAATCATACTACTATCAGCAAAATAATAATGCAACCTTAGACAAGGGGCTAAAGATGCCTCCCCTCCCCAATAAGATATAGAATTATTTACTTTTGATAGAGAACGTTCAAATTCAAGTGCCTGCTTTTTCTCATCAAATTGTGGTTTAATTGCATGATATCCAAATTTCATCCATTCAGAGTTCTCCATAAATTCAGTTCTAAATTTGTTTGGAACTTCCGTTATGACAAAATCATTTGCAGATTCATATACATAAAGACTAAAGACAGCACCATAATCATCATGCAATTCTTTTAGCGACTCAAAAAATGGATGTTGAAATATAGATGTATAGCGCAAGGTGTCTTTCAAGTCTTTAAGACAAAGGTAGACGTCATCAAAACTTACATGAACTATTTTACTTTTTGAGTTTGATGCAGTAGGTAGTTGAATATAGGTATATACAAAAAATATAGCAATCAATATAACAGCACCCCACAAGCCAAAGAGGATCTTTTTATTTTTTCCCATACACTCTGTTTACGATTTTTTTTATAATACTAGATTTCACAAATATTTTTTCTTTCTGATTTAATCCTATAAACCAAGCATTTATAAATATACAAAATATACTACCAACAGCAACACAGATTAACCTTACAAATCCTTCATTCATACTACAATGAATCCAATATGGCAATATAAATGAAAGTAAGCTCACAATGACTGATACTCCCAAAACATTTACAGTAAACTGCTTAATTGAAATTTTTATTAAAGAGTTTAGAATTATGACACGAATAACTATTGATATCGTTGATAATAAAATCGCAATCAAAAATGTGACATAAGGTGGATAACCCAATTTCAGAAAGACATAAGAGATAGGAAGATTCAATAGTAACAAGCCTCCTACCATAATCTGATATAATCTTATATTTCCTGTAGCCTGGACAGTTGCACCAATAACATAAGTAAATGATTCTATAAGAGAATTTATAATAATCAAACGAATAAATAAAACAGTATATTCAGGTACTTGCCCTAACCATATTGCCAATATATATTCCGTCTCTAGCACAATAGGTATCGAAAATAACAATAATAAAAAATACGAAAACTTTGCCCCACTAAAGAGAAGCAGAAACATTCGATTAAAATCTTCACATGCATACGACTTCACAATCTGCGGATTCATTGCCATCGTAAAGTTCTGAGTAAATCCATTGAGTGCCGTATTAACCTGATTAGTAATACCTCGTGCCGCATTAACAATAGGACCAAAGAAAATATTCAAGACCATATTTACTCCCTGATCTTTCAATACATAAGCCATACTTCCCCATAAACTCCAACCGGAATAACTGAGCATATTTCTAAAAGTATCTTTATCATAAAAAGGTTTGGGATTATATTCATTGAATTTTTTCTTACAATAAATATGATAAACTAAAAATAGAAAACCGGTCATCAAAAATAACAAAAAGCCATATACAACTAGTTTGTCATAGCTACAAGTGCTTATAATAAAAGCTATGAGTAATTTGCATGCTGCATCCAAAATCCCCATATATGCATAAATTCCCATTTTTTCATGAGCAATTATTTCCGCATTCAATGGAACTTGCATAATTGTTACTACACAACTAAGAATCGAAAATTGAAAAATCATATTAGCGGCAAATAGCCTTTCAACAGGTATAATCAATTTATTATTTACAAACCATAGACCGATTGTCTCCGCCAACACTAGAATAATCACAGCCAATATCAAGTGTATAGTAAAAGCAGTACGAAAGTTTTTCTTTAGTTCAATGACGTTTTCTCGGCCTAATTCATAAGTTATAAAACGGGAAGTTGCAGAACTCAAAGCTGCGTTAAAGAAGGAGAACAAAGTTACAACTCCTGCTACAACATTATAAATTCCATAATCTTCTATACCTAAAGCCTTTAATACAATCCTAGAAGTATATAAATATACAATCATTATGATGCTTAGTCGAATATAAAGCATCATTGTATTTTTTGCTATAAGATTGTTTTTTGAGCTAGACATAGAATAATAAAAAGTAGAGCACTGATAATCAATTACCTTTTCTTATATCCATTTTTAATCTATTCCATATTTCTTTTCCAAACAAGTCCCAGCCAATAACAAAAAATATGGATAGAAATACAAATAATAATACACTGACTTTTATTCCCATACCAGAAGTTTCCAAAGGAATAACAGCAGGTTCAACCACTGCAAATACAGGTTTTTCTTCTTGCACTTTTGCTCTGGCAACTTGCAACTGATTGGCCACCTGACTATATACCTGATAAGCTAAACTTCTATCATTCTGTAGTCGTTCCTGTTCTGTACGTACACTTTGAAGAATTAAATTATCATGAGCATCCACATAATCTGCATATTTCTTTTGAGCAATATAATACTCTTCTTGACGCTCTTTAAATAGCTTTTCTAAATAAGTACAGTCATCTATAGCTTTTGAAGTTCGATAACTAATAATGTATTCCTGCAATTTATGAACCACAGAGTCAGCTACAATTGTTGCTATAACAGGTTCTTGTAAAGTGACAGCTATATTCGTAATAGCTGTTTTATTATTCACTGATGCAGTTATTGCTTTTCTTAACAAATTCAATTTATCAAATTCGTCTCTCGTTAATATAATAGTCGTCTGATCCATTTTTCCAGCAATAACATTTTTATTTTCATCACTAAATAAAGACTTTACTCCACCTATAATCATTCCCGGCATACCAATCACGTAATTCCACCAAGGAGAAGACTGTTCATCCAAATAATCTTCTAAAGTAGTATTTGCCTTTTCAACAGGTACATCAATTTTCATTTTTAGAAGTTCAAGTAAGAAAGGAGTGGAAGAAACAATATCAGATGAGAGAGAAGCATTTAACGCATCGACTCCCTCCCCCATGTTAGCTCCATTTCCCAAAAAAGAAGCTGCAAGCCCTGCCAACCCATTACTTTTGGTATTACCCATCTCAGGAGAAAGAGTCACTTTAACTGTATACTGTTTAGGAATACTCAACGCAACAATAATACCGATTAATACTCCAATACCAGCAGCCTTATACATTTTTTTACGAATACCGATTATTTTACGAAAAATATCGACTAAATCAAGCCCCATTCTAGGCTCTTTTTTCTCGTCCAATTTAGAAGACAATTCTTTATCAGTATTTTGTTTGCTATTTTCAACCATAAATCGAATTGCTATTTTTTTATTAGATTGGCAATAGAAGCAACCATCATTCCCAATGTACTAAATGAGGTTGCATAAGCCAAAATATTACTGATATTCGCCTTACCTTTCTTAGCTTTGCTAGGTACAATTATCTCACACCCAGGCTCTATCTGTTTCTTACCACTACCCTTCACCTTCGTAACCTGACCATTCATATAAATAATGAATTTCTTACTCTTCTTCGCATTTTCAGAATAGCCACCGGATTGGTTTATGTAGTAATTTATGTTCTTACCTTCTATATAGGAAACAGTATTCGGAACCATTACAGCACCATTAATAGTTATTGTATTATTGTTCTTCGGAATAGAAACAACATCGCCTTCACGTAATACAAGATCTGCCGTACTTCCCGGTTTAGCCAATGCTTTTTCCAAGTCGATGCCGACTGTGAATGTATTCTCGATACGGATACCTAAAGAATCAATCATAGCTTCTCCAAGTTGCCTGCTCATTAGACGAATCACATCACCCATGCGTTTCTTTTCGCTGGCGTTAGCTACACGAGTCAGTTTTGCACCACGCAGGTAAGCGTAGTTCGTAGCACCACCGGCTTTGTTGATTAAATCCGAAAGGCGTTCTTCACGGCTGGTCATCGCATAAGAGCCACCGAAAAGGATTTCACCTTCTACCACCACATTTTGTTGCGGCTGATAGCCGGGACTTCGACGTACATAAACCTCATCATAAGGTTGAAGTACAAATCCCGGCTTCCCATCCACCACAAAACCCTCTTTCAAAGAAAAAGTATATATCTGACCAATTGTATCGCTGTCTACCGTACTTCGGGGATTCTTGATTCGACGGGATACATCCACACGGACAACCGAAGCTGCTTCACGCAAACCACCTGCCTGGATGATAAGGTCTTCAAGAGTCATATTATCAGCGTAGGGATAAGAATCCGGCTTGGCTACTTCACCGTGGATGACAACATCACCTTTATCTTCCAAGTCGTGGATACTTGGGATATAGAGGATGTCATTCTTCATCAGGATGATATTGGGGGAAGTACCATCCATTATGGCTTTGATGTCTACCGGGATAACTTCACTGGTCAGGTCTTCGCGTTGGCGGTAAAGGACGGCACGGTTCAGGAACGCATCACCCGTAAGACCTTGTGATTCGTTGACGAGTTCGCGGATTGTATTCAGTTTACCGTTCAATTCATAAATTCCCGGGCGATAGACTGCACCACGGATTTCGAGTTTGTTAATGAAACGGTTAAGGATGGCTTCGGCTGTAACGACATCACCGTTTCGCATTTTATAGACGCTGTAATCCAAGTCTTTAACTGTATTTACTTCGTACTCCTGACCATTCTGACGTACTACACGCAGTGAACGGGTGTAGGCATCCGCTTCGAAACCACCGGCATAGCTGAGAAGGGTAGATAAGGATTCGTCCTTCTTCATTTCAAAACGCATGGAGCGTTTCACTTTTCCGTCGATCTTTACCAATACTTCGTAGGCGGGGACGATGACAACGTCACCTTCCTGGAGACGGATGTCGTCCTGAATGTTTCCTTTCAGTATGAATTGGTAGACGTCAATTGTGGCGATGTTCTTACCGTTTCTTACCAGTTGGACATTGCGAAGGCTTCCTATGTCACTGACTCCGCCGGCACGGTAAAGTGCATGAAATACAGTGGCAAAAGAAGAAAGGGAATACGTGCCCGGTTGTACAACTTCGCCCATCACGTTGATTTGAATCGTACGTATACTACCCAGGGTCAGACGGATATCCGAGGTAGGGTCGGTGGCGCTGTTAAGGCCGTTGTATATCTTATTTAAAGTTTTCTTGAGATAGTCGTTGGCTTCGGTGATGGTCATACCGTTCAGGTTGACAGGGCCGATTTTCTGAATGTTGATAGTGCCATCAGGGGAAATCTGCTGCCGGATAGTATTCTGGCTCGCTCCCCATATGTCGATAATCACTTCGTCACCCGGGCCGAGACGGTAGTTCAAGGGAGTGGCGATGTTCACACTAGGTTCAAAAGTCAGGTTTCGGGTATTGAAGATATTTCTGCCGAAAACTTGGTTGCCACGGTCGAGGTCTTGTGTGCTCGGGTGGTCTTCCTGCATGTCGGAAGTATTTTCTTTCGTTTCTTCACGCAGACGCGACTCATTAATATCAGTGCCGGTGGCATTGGAAGTATTTACATTGTTCTGACGTTCATACAACTGTTTCACACGTATCGCCTGTTCCTTGGTCACACCTTTGCGGGCTAGTTCCGAGGCTAGTTGTTTTTGTTCTTTTCCTTGCTTGATGCCATCTTTCACATATTCAAGGACTTGGGAATCACTCATGCTTTGAGCCAGCAAAGGAGAGGAAACCCCTAACATTAGAATGAATAGAAACGCAGTAATCTTTTTAGATAGTGTCATTGGTGTTTTTTGTAGATTCCACATAACCGATTGGCATGTCCACGCAAGCACAGCCAAGCATATTTAAACGGACGGCGATTTTGCTCTTGCCCCCTATCGTGACGAGTTCGCCGACAAGACCTCTGAGAGGACCTTTGATGACACGGACTTTCTCACCACGTGCCAAAGGAGAACTGTTCATACAAATTGCTTCGTCGGAATAATCGAGCATGAAACGAAAACGAGCCATCTGCTCATCGGGAATAACGGCAGGAGTGCTTTCACCACGCATCACCATATAACGGCTGACCGTGGAAAAACTTAGAACTTCCTTGCGTTCTTTAGGATCAGCATGTACAAATACCATCATCGGAAGCAATACAGTATTGACAGCCTTACGACGGTCGCTCCATTGATGTACCTCTTGCTGGACGGGAACGAAAGTATCGATTCCCATCTTGAACAAACGCTCGGCAACCTTCTTCTCGTGATGCATACGAACCAGTGCTACATACCAGCGTTTTGAGTGTGCTACGCCTTCCCCTGTCCCACAACCGGGCGCGGCGCTAATAGACTTTTCCTTTGCAAAAATCATAATTTTTTACCCCATGTTTATCTGTTACTTCTTAGGTAACGGACAATACACATGCAGAACGCATACAACAGCAATAAAAAGGAAAAAAAACAACATGAGGGAAGAAAAGATATGGTTATCCGGACTCCAAGACAGACGCTTTTTGAGGTTAGGAAATAGAAAGTCACAGAGCATGAAGAGCTTATTCCTCATGTTCAGAAACTTTATGTGGGTATATTTGAAAGAAAAAGGAAAAAAAGAAGTTTATTGCTTGTTTCCTATTATTATTTTTCTCTATCTTTGTAGCAAATAAAAATCCGTTACCTAAGAAGTAACAGATTCACTAAATCCCTAAACCCTAATACTTTAGTTGAATTATTCAGAGCATTCTAAAACTCTTCACGTAAGAATAATTCATTTTATTTACTTTTGTTCTTTCTTCTAATTCAAAGCCTTTTAAATAGATCTGTGTTGTCTTGATTGATTTATGTCCCAGCGATTCGCTTATCATCTCGATAGGAACTCCCCTGTATTTCGCAGTAGTAGCCCATGAATGCCGGAATATATAGAATATAAAAACAAAACACAAGAAAAATGCAATTATTGCACAATATATCAATGTATATCAGGTTTTTATAAAAAGAATGTAGAATTGCATTTATTGTTGATTTTAGCCATCGATAGTGTTATTTACAGTTTTTATGTTACTATTTTGTTGTGCAAAAAAGCACCTGTTTTCGATTAAAATCACTATCTTTGTAGAAGAAAATAAGCAATTCAAGTATATGGCTCGTACCAAGAAAATAGAATCAACCCCTGTACGCATCCGGTTCAAGGAACTGGAAAATGGAAACAAGTCTATCTATCTCGATATTTACTACGAGAAGAAGAGGCGGTATGAGTTTCTGAAATTGTACCTTATCCCAGAGAATTCCTCGGAAGCAAGAAAGCAAAACAAGCATACAATGAAAGCTGCTGATGCAATAAGGGCACAACGTATTCTTGAAATATCGAACAACAGAACACCCGTAACCATTTCAGAAAAGGCAAAGGTTTTACTGGTTGATTGGGTAAACGAGTATAAGAACAGAAGTATTCAACAAGGAAAGACATCATCAGAAAACCATGTGCATTCAGCCTTAAAACAATTGCGGAAATACAATGCCAAAGCTCGTTTGTGCGATGTGGATAAGGATTTCTTGGATGGCTTTGTTGAATTTATGAAAGGGCAAAAAGCAAGGCGTACCAAAGTTCCTTTTGCCAAAAAAACCATATCCAATTATCTTGGGGTTATCATTACAGCCTTGAATATGGCAGTTGATGATGATGTGTTGTCTGTAAATCCCGGATTGGCTATTGACAGGAAAGCCATTTGCGGTGAAGAAACTCCACGCGAGTATCTGACTATTGATGAAGTCCGCAAGCTCATAGAGGCGGATGCACCAAGAGCAGATGTGAAAATTGCATTTTTGTTTTCCTGTTTCTGTGGATTACGGTTAAGTGATGTCCGTGCCTTGCAATGGAAAAAAATCATTGAAGATAACGGGAATATTCACATGGAGTTGCGACAAAAGAAAACTGGTCGGATGCTGTACTTGCCACTCAACAAGCAAGCGCAAGCCTATCTGCCTCACACTAAGAGAAGTGCTGAAGATTATGTATTTTCTCTGCCTTGCACTTCTACCATTGATTTACAGTTGAAGAAGTGGGCCCAAAATGCAGGAATCAATAAAAAACTGACCTATCACATGAGTCGGCATACTTTTGCAACAATGGAGCTTACCATGGGGGCAGATTTATACACAACTAGTCAGTTACTTGGTCATGCCGATGTGGAAACAACACAAGTTTATGCGAAAATCATAGATGCTAAAAAAGAAGCCGCTGTATTACTAATAGATTCTCTATTCTAATATTTATAGTCAAACAGAAATATATTGCAAATTTTGCATGTCGCAATTATCTGTGTATCAGTCATAGCAGAAAGAAATTTTTCGTAATTCAATTCTGTTTGACCATGACAATCTTATTTCTATTTTTAAATTATACAGTATGTATTGTTTAATTAAAAATACTGTGTATATTTGCATTTTGTAGAAACAGCCTCTTTATGTCTGTTCCTCAGAAAGCTATGTTATCCATTATTGTATAGTAACATTAATCAAGATAACAAAATGCAATTAATCTTTTCATGAATAATAGTACAACAAAGGTATATGGCACGTACGAAAAAGCAAGTTAAAGTAAAGGAACCTGTCCGTTTACGTTTTAATGAACTCAAAGATGGCAGGAAGTCCATCTATTTGGATATTTACTACAATGGCCGGAGAACTTACCAGTCATTGAAACTCTATCTTGTACCAGAAACGGATGTGTCGGCGCAAATCCAAAATGCCAACACACTCGCAATAGCCAATGCCATTAAGACCGAAAAAATTTTGGACCTGACCAACAAGATAGCAGGTATCACAGACCGTTCGTATAAAGCGAATATGCTTTTCACGGACTGGATGAGAGTTTATCGGCAAGATGTGGAAAAACGGGCTTCGGCATCTGCACTTATTTGGGTAGATCGGGTAACTAATGAATTGGAGAAGTACGATAACAGTGTTACCCTTGCAGAAATAGATAGGGATTATATTATGAGATTTCTCAGCCATTTACTAGATAGACCTGCACTCACACGTGACCATAACCAACTGGCCAAAAATACGGTTTTCCTCTACCTCTCTTATATACGGGCTGCACTGAATTATGCAGTTAAGGAGAACCTGCTCCAGTCAAGCCCATTCAAGAAAATCAAACGGGATATGCTTTCAGGTTCGGAAGCCAAACGTGAATATCTTACAGTAGAGGAAGTAAAACGTCTTATTGCAACTCCTTGCCGTCGGGATGATATGAAGGCTGCATTTTTGTTTTCCTGTTTTTGCGGTTTGCGCATTATGGACATCAAAAACTTGTGTTGGAAACACATTAGTAAAAACGGGAACAGGTGGCAGGTAGAAATACGGCAGTATAAAACCGGCGCATTGTTGTATTTGCCATTGAACATGAATGCACGGAAATGGATGCCGGAACAAGGGGATGCTTCTTCTGAAGACCGTGTATTTCCCAAGTTGAGTATTTGGTATAAAAGCATACTTCGCGATTGGGCCACAGATGCCGGAATAGAAAAGAAATTTTCATTCCACGTGGCGAGGCATACGTTCGCAACGCTGGCCTTGACCGCAGGGGTTGACATCTATACGACAAGTCAATTATTGGGTCATGCCAATATCAGACACACTCAGAGGTACGCACAAATCATCAATTCTAAGAAAGACCATGCCATCTCCCTTTTGGATGACGCATTTATCCAATAACTTAAAACAATAGATTTATGAAGCGTAACCGTAGAAATGATTGCCTTTTTTTAAAACAAGAGATTGGCAAACAAGCCGCACAAGAGTGTCGGAAATGAACGTGATGAACTTTTTGCCTTGCTGAAAGAAGCCTCTTTTACTTATCGGAAGGAAGTTATCGGTGAGAGTAAATTGTATGAACTGTATGTGGAGGATTTTCTGAACGGTCATTATTATAGTGACCACCGGGATGCCGCCGGGAAAAACCGACATCGGAAAAACATCGGTATTCTCAGAGGAATACTGACAAAACGTAAAGACCTTGTGGAGCTATTCTTCTCCAATATACTTTTTGCTCCTAACCGCATGGATGAGTTGCTTCGTCTGTTCAACACAACGAAAGCATCCTCCGGTCTGAAAGAAGAACCGGATAAGCCACGCCCTGAAACGAACCTTCCTGCCTTGTCTTTGGGTAGCTTTTTGAATGACAATCAACTGAGCCTCATTGCGCATTGTGCTAATGAGGCTCAACTTTTCACTACCCCTGTGAATGCAGGCATACTGCGTTCTCTTTTGGAAGGCACGTTGCATCAGCCGTTGAAGTCTGCCAATAACCGGTTGGTAGCTTTCTTTTTCGACCGGTTATGTCACCACCGTCTCATTCTCGGACGTTGGGAACATCTGTTGGAACAGGCCGGTTCCATATTGGGTTCCAAAGACGGCCGTCCGCTCAAACACGGCCAGTATTCCAGTGCACTTAGTCTTGCCAAGAGCAATCCAAACAGTATGCAGGAGGTAATCAGCCAATGCGTACAAGCTGTCAGAGAAATGACAGAAAGAAACACAACGGATAACAAGTGACACAGAAAAGGATAACAGTTCGGATAACACTTCCGAACTGTTACTCTCCTTTTTACAAGCATTGAAAAACACATATCTACCTTTGCCCCGAAGCGATAAAGTTTCGGGGTATCACTCCCCCATGTCTAACTCAAAAAAGAATACAAAATGAACCAACAAGAAGAAAGAAACTGTGTAGCGGTGTCCTGTTCATCATGTTTCCTGAAGCTTAGTATGCTCCAGAAACAAACGGAGAAGATTGAAAATATGCTGTTTTGCATCAAGAAAACACTCAATTTCAAAGAAGCCTGCCTGTATATGGGGCTGTCGAGAAGCCAGTTGTACAAACTTGCCAAGAACGGGCATATCCCCCACTACAGACCGTCCGGTAAACTGTTGTATTTTAACAAGCAGGAATTGGACGAATGGCTCTGCCGGAACCAAGTGGAAGAAACCGAAAAAAACTGTCCAAAGGAGATGCCGGACAGCATGAATGAATGTGTTGAACCCGATAAACAATTTGCATCATGACAGAAGCCGGATTTCTTGAAACACTTAAACGGGTAGAAGATGTGGCCGTCATCCTGACCCGAATGGAAGATATAAACGTAGTATTGGGCAAGATAACCACCATTGAAGCCTTCATTGATCGTTTCGGGACGCTTGAAGCCTTGATAGAGCGTTTTGAAAGCGTGGAGAATCAACTCTATTACCTGAAAGATATGCTGAATATTGATGAAGCCGCCAAATACCTGAATATCTCCAAAGGGCATATGTACCGGCTTACCTCCAACCGTGACATATCCTACACCAAACCGAATGGCAAGAACATCTTCTTTGAAAGGAAGGAACTGGATGAATGGAAACGGCGCAATCCAGTCCTTTCACAAAGGGAACTGGAAAGACAGGCTGCTATAATGACCGCCCATGACCACACCGGCAAGCCCAACCATAAAAAGAAAGGGGGAAAGCCATGATACCGACCCACCTGCTTCAAACCGGAAATGACATAGATCGTTCGGTTTATGAACAAATCCTGCAATTCATCCGCCTACGTGTCACCGAGACCTACGCTTTTCCGCCGGAAATTGTCCGTGTCGATGACATAACCATTGCCACGCTCGGCAACTTCAGTGCTTCGGTCGGTAAGCCCAAAAGCAAAAAGACTTTCAACATCACGGCAATTGTGGCTGCAGCGTTGTCGGGCAAAAACGTGTTACGCTACAACGCACATTTGCCGGAAGGCAAGCACAAGGTGCTTTATGTAGATACGGAACAAAGCAAATGCCATTGCCACAAGGTGCTTGAACGCATCCTGAGACTGGCCGGGCTACCTACTGACCGTGAAACGGACAACCTCGAATTTTTCATGCTGCGGGAATACAGCCCCAAACAACGCCGACAGATTATCAACCATGCGCTGGCTTCCGATCCGGGTATCGGTTTTGTTGTCATTGACGGCATCCGTGACCTCCTGTATGACATCAACAGTCCCAGTGAGTCTGTTGATTTGATAAACGACCTCATGCGCTGGTCAAGTATGCACGACCTCCATATCCATACAGTATTACATCTGAACAAAGGAGATGACAATACGAGAGGACATATTGGCACAGAACTGAATAACAAAGCGGAAACCATTCTGCAAATCACCAAGAGCCAGTTTGACGGTAATATCAGTGAAGTAAAAGCCATGCACATTCGTGAAAAGGAGTTTGAGCCGTTCGCTTTCCGCATCAATAACGATGCCTTGCCTGAACTGGTGGGAGAATACTCGTTTACACAAGAGCGTAAGGGCTTCTGCGAATCCATTTCCGATGTACAACACGCCCAGGCTCTCAGGCTGGCATTCAGCGAGGGGGACATAACCGGATACAGACCGCTTATCAAAGCGCTCCAACAGGGATATACCGAAATCGGCTTCAAGCGTGGCCGGAACATCTGCATTGAACTGAACAAGTATCTGATGGGGCGTGGCATTATCGTGAAACAGGATAAGAGCTACCATTACAATCCGAAGGTGCTGGAGTATAGCGGCTGTACCTCCGATAAAGAGGTTTAGTTTAACGTCGGTGTATATATAAGATAAACTTTATTAAACCCGAATAGAAACACAAAAGTTATTATGAACATAGCCCAGACCAAACAAATAGATATTGTGGACTTCTTGAAAGCAATCGGTTGTTTCCCTACAAGGGAAACCGCTTGTGCGGCATGGTTCCGTGCCCCGTATAGGGAAGATATGACACCTTCATTCAAAGTCAATAAAAATCGGAATATCTGGTATGATTTCGGACTTGCCCGGAGTGGCGACATCATAGACTTGGGTATTCTTATCTATCATACCAATGATATATCCCGTGTACTGAAACTGATAGAAAACGCCACCCCGGGAGTACCTGTCAAGGCAAGAACATTCCTGCCCTCTTCTGAGGAAAGGAATGAGATCTTGCGGAACATCCAAATCGGTGCGCTGACTTCGGTAGCCTTGAAGTCCTATCTGGCTTCACGGGGCATTGATATGGAAATCGGAATCAGGGAATGCTGGGAGATACACTATACCTGCCGTGGAAGAGCCTACTTCGCTATCGGTTTTCCTAATATAGCCGGTGGATATGAAATGCGCAGTCCGTACTACAAAGGGTGCATTGCACCTAAAGACATATCAGTGACCAACACCACAAAGACCACTTTGGCATGTTGCCTGTTTGAAGGCTTTATGGACTTTCTTTCTTATTTGACACTAGTAAAACAAGGAAAGTTGCCGCCTCCGTGCAGACAGCCGGATTTAATTGTACTGAACTCGGTGAACAACCTGTCCAAAGCTCTGTCCCGGTTGAAAGCATACAAGAAAATCTATTGCTTCCTCGACAATGACGATGCCGGACGAAAGGCGGTGGATCTGCTTCGGGAAATGAATACGGCTACGGTATATAATGTGATGGAGGCGTTTCCTTATTATAAGGATGTCAATGACCTGTTGCGCGATAAGAAAAGGATGCCGTGAATTGACTTTAAACAAAAGAATCATGTCCTACACAAGTTTATGTGCTGGATATTTTGTATTTTTGCCTAACAATTAGAACAATGGAACAAGAACGATTTAAAGAAATACTGGAAATAGGAGAAACCATTCGGGTGGAGTTTAAACGCTGTGGAAATGGCATTGAAAGCGATACCTATGAAACGGTATGCTCTTTTCTCAACCGTTTTGGCGGTGATCTATTTTTAGGCGTGACGGATTCCGGTCGTGTTGTCGGCGTACCTGAAAATTCCGTATCTTCAATGATTAAGAATTTTATCAGTTGTGTCAGCAATTCGGATTTGATAACTCCTACTGTTTATTTGGAGCCCAGACCGCTTCTCTATGAGGGTAAAACCGTGATACACATTCATGTCAATCCGAGTGCAGAAGTCCATTCCTATAAAAAGGAGATATTTGACCGGGTGGATGATGCGGACGTACACGTGACCAGCACCTCACAAATAGCGATGATGTATATCCGTAAGCAAAGTATCTTTACAGAACGGAAGGTATTTCCATATATAAAAGTGGAAGATTTGCGACTCGACCTTTTGCCGACTATCAGACAAATGGCTGCTAATTCCGCTAACGGTCGGCATATTTGGCAAAAGACGGATGATATGGAGTTGTTACGCTCTGCCGGTCTGTTCGGTACGAATCATGAGACAGGAAAGCATGGACTGAATCTTGCAGCCGTATTACTGTTAGGTCGTGACGACGTTATAAAAGATGTGGCACCGGCTTATGAAACGGATGCTTTGCTTCGCCGAATCAATATAGACCGGTATGACGACAGGGAGATTGTATGTACCAACCTTGTGGAAAGCTATGATCTGTTGATGGAATTTGCCCAAAAACATTTGCCGGATCCGTTTTATCTTGAAAATGAACAACGGATAAGCCTGCGTGGAGTAATATGCAGGGAAATGGTATCAAACATACTCATCCATAGAGAATTTTCAAGTTCTTATCCTGCCAAATTCGTTATTGAGAATAACCGTATATACACGGAAAATGCTAACCGTGCCTCGTGGTCGGGTGAGATAACCCCGGAAAATTTTGAGCCGAATCCCAAAAATCCAATCATCGCCTCCTTTTTCCGCAATATCGGATTGGCCGACAAACTCGGTTCCGGTGTGCGTAATATTTTCAAATACGCCAAGTATTATCAAGGTGGGCATCCCCATTTTTTTGAACAGGATATTTTCCGTACAAGTGTTGAGTTTGAAAGTGAGACTATAAAAGTGGCAGATGCGACTATAAATGCGACTATAAGTGATGCTGATGCGACTATAAACGCGACTATAAGTGAAGAGGATTTGCAGATGTTGAGACTTATTCAAGCCAAGCCTGACATCACCTATACGGAATTGTCCGAACAGTTGAATTTGCATCGTGCTACGGTTGCCAGACGTATCAAGAGCCTTGCGGAAAAAAGAGTCATATCGAGAATCGGTGCCAGAAAAACAGGTGCATGGAAAATTAATATTTCTTTATAAAACAGGAATATATAAAATGGAAGAAGGTATCTACTCTGATACCTTCTTTCATGTATATTAATCTGTTATCTCACAAAAATAATCCAACTCGTCGCCTTTTAGATTCTCCATTGCATATTGTTCGGTCTGTTCCCAAAGTTTTTCATACAGTTCTGAAAATTGTGGTTTTGTTTCATGGTGTTGCCATACTTTATGGTTGAGTACCAATGTTAGCTCCGTGAGATACTTACAATTATCTTTCCATTCTTCAAACGCACGGTTGAAGGTGTCCTGAATACCTGCAAGTCCAAAATGGTCGGCTATCGTAAAATCGTTCCAGAAGGTGGTCTGCAACTCGTAGTCGTTTTCTTTCATAAATTCTCTGAATGTCATGTCATTTCAATTTTAGGATTTTATTATTAATCCCCTGCCGCAATTGAAGTGCAGGGGAATTTCTTCAATACCGGTATCAAGCCGATAGCAGTATGGGCATAATCAATGCTACGGTTTCCATCTGGTCATCGTCGGTTACAGGGGTGATAACACCTGCACGTTCTTGCGTGCTTAACTTGAACTGTACCTCTTTGGTGGTGATATTTTCCAGCGTTTGTTTCAAAAACTCCGCTTTGAAGCCGATGCGCAAATTGCCGCCTTGATAGGCACAAAATACCGTTTCTTCAGCATGGGTGGAACAATCAATATCCTTTCCCGAAAGCACCAACGACAATCCCGAAAAGTTCATGGCCACCTCGCAACGTGCCTTGTCCGCAAATACGCTTACCCGTCTGACGGCCGCCAACAGTTCGTTTTTGTCGAGAATGGCTTTTTTGTCACTATCCGTGGGGATAACGGCATTGTAGTTGGGGTATCTTCCCTCTATCAGCCGTGTGCGGAAATAGTCTGTTTCTGTTTGGAAGGCCATTTCACGGTCAGTAATGAATACCTGCACTTTCTCATCTGACTTACTTGTCATACTGCGCACAATCTTTGCAGCTCTTGAATGTAACAGGAAATTGTACTCTTGTCCGTCATCCTCAACCTTGTAAATGTTCCGTACCAACATGGAGCCATTGGTAGCGGCACATTGCAATTCATCGCCCTTCTTAGTGAAATAGATGCCGCAAAATATAGGACGAAGGTCATCGTTGCCAACGGCATATAAAGATTTGCCGATACTATCATTCAAGACAGATGCTTCGATAGTGGCCTTCACGTTTTTCTCCATTGTGCCAGGAAGGACGTAATCCTTTGCCGGAAATCCCACCATGTCGAACTGGCCGTTGTTGTAGCGGATAACTACCGACAAATTTTCCTCGTCCGCTTCAAAAGTGACAGGCTGGTCTCCTAAATTCTTCAACGAATCAAGCAAAAAACTCGCTGTGACACATATACTTTCGCTGTGTCCGTTAGCTCCGTCCATATCTATGACAGGGAGCGTGCTGCATCGGCTACAATCCATGTCGGATGCCGTTATTCTCAATACACCGTCTTTGAGTTCCAATAGGAACGTGGAATAGATAGGCAATGCCACCTTACTGTTCATTACTTTTGCCAATGCAATTAACTCGGCGTTCAATTCTGTTGCTGAAATTGTGAACTTCATAACTGATTTGATTTATTTCCCTATCATCGGGAGCCTTTGCCCCTTATTGTGAGGAAGTTATTTATGGTGCTCCGACTTGGCAGGTGCGTATGGCACAAACTTTTTGGTTGAAATACGCTTTTTACGCGTGTGGAAAAAGGAAGATTTCAATCACTGGGGCACTGATTATCCGAAAATCCGCTGCCTCCCGCCCTAAAAGTTTGGAGCAATCAAAGCAAGCCTGCCGGAACTTTGCGCCAGAAATGCCTCCGCCCAATGAGGGCATAGATGTGTATGATTCATATCTCCTTGTATATAAATGGTAGAGAGCGGAATACCTGTAATTGTGGTATCGGAGTATGATTGACAGTCTGATTTTTCACTGCAATCATAAACCCGGTTAAAAAAGGAGGCTTTGTTGCTTTGTCTTTCATCGTGTACCTCTATTTCATTATTCCTTTGCGGCATCAATCGAACAATCAACGCATAAACACAATACGAAATGAGTCCATTTTTGACATTTGCCATTTGCCTGAGCATCGCCTACCTCCTTTACTACGGTGCCAACATCGGCAAGGATTTATACGCTACCGGAAAGCAACTTACTTCCAACGAGGAAGTGTTTGAGATTGAAGACGTTCCAGTTGAAACCGCCGTCTCTGTGAATGAACAGGGAGACGGCTTTTTTATTGGCGATGCCGAACCGGAAGAACCTGCGGAAGTGCTTGACCCGGAAAAGGAAAGCGAAAAGAAAGAAACTGCCGAGACAGAGAGACGCATTGCTTCGCTGCAAGAGAATCTGGATGAAGCGGACGTAACGAGCGAATACGGCATCAAAGCCCCAGAACTCCATGAGTTACTGGAAGGCAAGAAAGCTTCGCTGTTCAAACCCGAAATCAATGTCATCCGAAATGTATTGTAAGAAGATTATCCGTTATAGCCTGCCGGTGTCGTGCCTCCTTTCGGCGCAGTCCGTTTTCGCCAAATGTGGCGGCGTGGATTACAGTTGGGGAGCCGATGCGCTGGCACTGATGCACGACTATGTAGTGACCATGATGCTCTATGTGCTGTATTTGACCTATGCCATTGCTGCACTTGTTACTATTTACGCCAGCCTACAAATCTTCATCAAGATGAATGCCGGCGAGGAAGGTATCGTCAAGGAGATACTCATGGTTGTGGGAGCCTGTATGTTCATGATTGGAGCCTCTATCGTGTTCCCAGCTTTCTTCGGCTATCAAGTTTAAAAAATACTCATCTGCGCAGAGAGTACCATAATGTCTAATTAAAAACAAGAACGAATGTTGCAAAAAATTAAGAAAATGATGAAGGGCATCTGCTCTTCCGAAAGAATCAAGATGCTTTCATTTATGCTGCTGGTCGGAACGGTGACAGCTTTCGCCCAGAACGCGGCCGGTGACTACTCCGCCGGAACGACCGCCCTCGGCACGGTGACGGACGAAATCGCCAAGTACGTGCCGTATGTAGTGAAACTGTGTTACGCCATTGCCGGCATTGTGGCCGTTGTGGGAGCAATCAGCGTGTATATCAAAATGAACAACGAGGAACAGGACGTGAAGAAGTCTATCATGATGATTGTAGGAGCTTGTATCTTCCTGGTAGCTGCTGCACAGGCACTTCCGTTGTTTTTCGGTATCTCCGCTTAACGGCGCATGGGAACCCAAACGGACAACAGCCGCTACACGGGGTACCCACTGTTCAAGGGGCTTCAACGGCCTCTTGAACTGATGGGACTTCAGGGGCGGTACATCTATTGGGCGGCCGGAGCTGTCGGCGGGGCCATTCTCGGCTTTATCCTTGCCTACTGCCTGATAGGTTTCCTCGCCGGACTGCTCACTTTGGTGGCCTCTCTCGCCGTGGGTGCCGGATTTATCCTGCTGAAACAGCGCAAAGGGCTGCACAGCAAGAAGAACGATAAAGGAGTATTCATCTATGCTTATTCAAAAAGGAAATGACAATAACCGTAGTTTGTAGAAAAAGTAAAATTGCTTGGCTGTTTCTTCCATGTGTCCTACTGCTCGCATCCTGTGGAAAACGACAGGTAACGAAATCAGCCACGGTAGAAGCGCAACAGACAGCCGGTAAAATTCGGCAAGGCTGGGCTACAGCCTGCCGTCCGTTGACAATCACTTCAGAGGGAATGGAAACAGGACTGCCGGACATCGGGGTGTATATGCATCTTGCGGACGCCACAGACACGGAACGGAACGCCTTTTACGGAGTGCCGTTCATTTATGATAACGGGCGTTATGTGGCGCAGAAACATCATACCGTGACCGCTGACACGCTTGCCGCCATCTATGCCTGTTTCCCTTATCGGCAAGGACTTGCCGCAGATGATAGTCTTGTACTGGCTGCTCCTTTCGGGGAAAACCTGTACGCTGTGGAAACGGCCCGGCATATCGGCAAGGAGATTTCCGTGGAAATGGATTGGCGCAGTTCAATGGTGCTACTCTGCATCGGATGCGAGAGTGACCGGTTGCAAGAGCGGCTGGATGAACTTACGCTTACGGGGGAGAACCTTTGCGGACAGGCTGTCTATCAGCCTTACTTGGGTAAATGGAGACCTGTGGGCAAAGGAGGCACGTTGAACGCCACGGATGCGGACTGCCTGTTGAACAATGGCCGGAAACATGACTTTTATCTGGTGCCTACCGATACGGAAGGCGCGGTGACGATTGCCGCCACCATTGACGGACACCCATACGCCGTGCGGACAACATTGCCTCCCATGCAAGCAGGAAGCCTTGTAAGGCTAAACCTGCGCAAAGGCAAGGAAGGATTGGCGGTGAATGGCAGTTGGGTGGAAACCCGGCGCAAGCTCCGCTACCAGCCTGTGCAGCGTGTGGATTCCGTGGAAGTGGGTCACTACCTGCAAAAAGACGGTGGGATATGTCCTCAACGTGACAGCAATTCAATTGCCATGGTAGTGGAAACGGACGGGAGGCACGGCAAAGCGGTGGCGTTGCGCGACAGCGAGGGTCGGTATTGCTATTCGGGAAAAGTTTTGACTTCCGGTAAAACTTTCCAGACCATTGATGGTAAACGTAAAGAGGGAGTCGTCAATCCCAGGCAAACGGATGAAATCATCGATGAGAACAAACTCATCTTTACTTCGGGAATGCCCTACGGTGAGCAATGCGCCTTCGGCTATGCAGACGGTGCCGATCTTACCCAAAGGCTGATTGACAAGTACCGTCAAACGGAGCATGCCTACCGAAGGAACGGGAGGCTGCTCGCCAGGAAAGAAATGCTTGCTGAAGTGGAGCAGCATCCGGGAAGCTATGTGCCGTCACTTGCGGAACTGGCACAGCTCTATCATCACCGGCAACTCGGAGAAACAGTCGGCTGTGAACCGATGCGAGGAGAATACCTGACCGTCAGCGAGAGTTCGGACAAGACCTTTTATCTGATTGACATGGAGAACGGTATTGTGACCGGAACCTTGTCAAAACAATATGCCAGCTTACGGCTGCGGTTATTTTATCTATTTTGATTCACCTAAAAAACAACACAAATGAACAATCTGGTAATATACAACGAAGCGGAAATCAACTCAGTGGAAATCTGCGTGCTTCCACCTTTATTCAAAGTAAAGGTAGTTATGGACTCCGATACCGATGCCACTGTGACGATTACAGACATTAACGGTGCAGAGGATTTTGCATCCGTGTGCATTGAAACGAACCGGAAGGAGCTTTCCGATGTACAGTTCACCGACAAGGAAAGGCTGTATATCGGTCGGGAGGTGGCACGCTGTATTGCGGCAGACATCGCCCTGTTTGTGGGACATGGCATTGTGCCTTATGAGTGCTACGATGAGCATCCTACGTTTGACCTGTTCAAGTTTTCGGATAAATGGGAGAATGATTTAGCTTTCGGAATCCGAAAGGTTTATTTCGCCCGATGTGACGGAAGCCAAAAACAATAACGCCCATGACGATTTATATTCTACTGATTCTTGCGGCTGTAGGCACGGGTATGGCCATATCGGTATATGCCTTTGGCACAGGAGGAAAGCGCAAGCGCATCTTCCAAGACATTTACTTCTCCGTGGAAGACAACGAGGGTGTCGGCGTGGTATATACCAAAAACGGAGAGTATGCGGCTATCCTGCGCATGGAGAACCCGGTGGATAAATACTCCGCTGACATAGACGGGTACTATGAATACACCCGGCTGTTCACCGCCATTGCCCAAACACTCGGCGAAGGGTATGCGCTGCACAAGCAGGACATATTCGTGCGCAAACCGTTCTGTGATGAGAGCGAAAGCAAGCGCGAATACCTGTCCGAATCCTACTTCCATTACTTCAATGGCAGGGAATATACGGACAGCCAGACCTATCTGACCGTGACGCAGGAAGCGCAAAAGAGCCGCCTTTTCTCTTTTGACGGCAGAAAGTGGCGTGACTTCCTGGTGAAAATCCGCAAAGTGCAAGACCAATTGAAGGATGCCGGTGTACGTGCCGAATTTCTGACAAAGGAAGATGCCAGCGAGTATATCGACCGCTATTTTGCCATGGATTTTACCCACAAGACACTCTCAATGAACAATTTCAAGGTGGATGAGGAATGTGTGCGCATGGGTGACCGGAAATGCAAAATATTCTCACTTGTGGACGTGGACAGCATCAACCTGCCCAGCTTGGTACGTCCCTTTGCCAACATCGAGGTGAACAACACGCAGATGCCTGTTGATGTGATGGCGGCCATTGACCAAATCCCGGAAGCGAGGACGGTCGTTTACAACCAGATGATTTTCATTCCTAACCAAAAAAGGGAGCTTGCACTGTTGGAAAAGAAGAAAAACCGCCACGCAAGTATTCCCAATCCGGGCAACCAAATGGCCGTGGAGGACATCAAGCAGGTACAGGAAGTCATGGCCAGGGAGGGAAAGCAACTAGTCTATACGCACTACAACCTGGTGGTGTGCTGCGACAGTGATGCCGACCTGCAAAAGCCCACCAATCATCTGGAAAACACGTTCGGACGTATGGGCGTCCATATCTCCAAGAGGGCTTACAACCAACTGGAACTGTTCGTCAATTCGTTTCCGGGAAACTGTTACGGCATGAGTGCGGAGTATGACCGCTTCCTGACGCTGGGCGATGCCGCCGCCTGTCTGATGTACAAGGAAAAAATACAGCACAGCGAGGACACGCCGCTGAAGATTTACTATACGGACAGGCAGGGCGTGCCGGTGGCCATTGACATTACGGGAAAAGAAGGGAAACACAAACTGACGGACAACTCCAACTTTTTCTGCCTGGGGCCTTCGGGAAGCGGCAAATCGTTCCACATGAACAGCGTGGTACGCCAACTACACGAACACGGAACGGATGTGGTGATAGTGGATACAGGTAATTCCTACGAGGGATTGTGCGAATATTTGGGTGGGAAGTATATCAGCTACACCGAGGAAAAGCCCATTACGATGAACCCTTTCAATATCACGAAGGCGGAACTGAACATCGAAAAGATAGACTTCCTGAAGAACCTGATTCTGCTGATATGGAAAGGTTCGGATAGTAAAATTTCGGAACTGGAGTTCCGTATCATCGAGCAGATTGTGACAGACTACTACGATGCCTACTTCCACGGTTTCAAGGGCTATGACCCGTTGCAGCGTGAGACCCTGCGCAAGACACTAACCGCCGCCGAAAAGCGCAAGGGTACGTGGAGTGTGGAGGAAATGGCGACACTCGGTAAGAAGATTGATGCGAAAATCAAGTTGCTGGAGGAACGGCGAAAAGCTTTGGCGGTGGCTTCGCTGTCGTTCAATACCTTCTATGAATACTCTTGTGAACGGTTGGAGCTTATCTGCCTAGAGAACAACATCACGGAAATCGACTACGACAAATACGCATACATGATTCAGCCTTTCTACAAAGGCGGCAACTATGACAAGATTCTCAACGAGAATGTGGATACCACGCTGTTCTCAGAGACCTTTATCGTCTTTGAAGTGGATGCAATCAAGGAAAATAAGAAACTTTTTCCTATTGTCACGCTTATCATCATGGACGTGTTCTTGCAGAAAATGCGTCTGAAAAAGAAGCGAAAAGTCCTGGTAATAGAGGAAGCATGGAAGGCAATCGCCTCGCCACTCATGGCCGAGTACATCAAGTTTATGTACAAGACGGCAAGAAAGTTTTGGGCAAGTGTCGGCGTGGTGACACAGGAGATACAGGACATCATCGGCAGCGAAATCGTAAAAGAGGCCATTATCAACAACTCCGATGTGGTGATGCTTCTTGACCAAAGCAAGTTCAAGGAACGCTTCGACAACATCAAGGCTATTCTCGGACTGACGGAAACGGACTGCAAGAAAATCTTTACCATTAACCGACTGGAGAACAAGGAAGGACGCAGTTTCTTCCGGGAAGTATTCATCAGGCGTGGTACGACCAGCGAAGTCTATGGCGTGGAGGAACCGAGGGAATGCTACATGACTTACACCACCGAACGGGCGGAAAAAGAAGCGTTGAAACTCTACAAGGCAGAACTGAAATGCAGCCATCAAGAAGCTACGGAAGCCTATTGCCGAGACTGGAAACGGTCGGGTATTGAAAAATCGCTGCCTTTTGCACAAATGGTAAATAAGGCAGGCAAAGTATTGAACCTGAAAGAAAAACAATTCTAAAATCATATTATCATGCAAGAAGAAAAATTTATCAGCGAGTTTTGGAAATCCAACGAACGTAGCAATTTCTCCAAGGAAGCAACGGTACTGTTCTTCTACCTTATTTATATTTGGAAGAACGAGAACAAACCAGAAAAGTTCTATGTGCATCCGGCGAGCCTGCTTTGCAAGGTACGCGGATTTACCGTAAAAGATGTGCTGTCAGCCAGCAAGGAACTGCAAGAGCGGAACTACATCAGCTTCACGGCACCGGAAAAGGACTGGTGTTCGGGGGAATACAGCCTGTGTATGGAACGAGCAGGACAAGGGAAAGAGATAACGGCTAACGGCAAATAACCCCTTACCCCCCCACCTCGCCATGTATAGAATCCTATTGCTTCTGACCTTAGCCTGCACCTTTGTCTTTCCAACAAGGGCGCAGTACGTGCGTGTAAACTACGACAAGAAAACGGTGGCCGCCATGGTCGCCGCCTATGGGACGGAAACGGTGGCTGAAGCCTACTACAATGAGCAGGTGAAAGCCATACTGGAACGGTACAACGCCGCCGAAATCGCCGCCGCCGGAATTTTTACATCCAAATTCCTTGACCGCAAGGGATTGACGGAACTAGGTATCTGGAGCAGCCACACGGAGAACCAATACTACCGGAGGATTTACCACCTGGTAAGTGTCAAAATCATGCCGAAGATATGGACGGTAGCCGGGATGATGCTCCGCTCGCCCCAGACCGCCCTTTATTGGGGAAGCTACCTGATGAAAATCTGCACGGAAGTGAAAACGCTCTGTATGCAGTTTGAGTCGGTAGTGACCAATGGCAGCCTGTCGTTCAGCGACATCGCTTTCCTGCAACTGAATCCGCAGGTGGCCTCGCTGTTCACCCTGTCGGAGAATGGCGGTATCGACTGGGAAACCTTCCTTGACGATTTGGGCGACGTTCCGCACCACTTCACCAAAGAGAACCTAAAGGCTGACTTGGACAAGCTCTATAACATGGGGGTGAGTATCGCCACTGCCGGTACGGAGAACTTAAGCGGACGTATCTTGGGAGAGAGCAGTTTCCACGACCTGTTGCAAGGAAACGTGACTGCCATTGCCCACGCCGTGGAAAACAGCTACGACCTGTACCAAAGCCTTGACAATTCGGTAGGTAGCACGTTACTCTCCTTAGTCGGAGGACCGGAGAACGTAGCCGGGCTGTTCCAACTCGACAATTACAATCTGACGGCGTGGATGACCGATTACCTGCGTGAGACGATGGGGCAATACTATACCCAACGGTGGTACATTTACCGCAAGGATGCCGGCCAGGAGGTGCTTTGCGACTACTCCCCTGCCACAGACGACAACAGCGTAATCAATGGTGGGGAATGGGCACGCTTCAATACTTCCGATGCCAACTTTTACCCGAATACCGCCCAGACCGAACAGGTGCTTAGCAATTCGGAACGATATGCCGGATGGTCAAGGGCGCAGGTGGAACAACTGAACCGCCGAAACGACGGAAACACTTACAGTATCAGCTATTACCGCTCCAGTTATATCATATCCAAAGGAGGCAAGCAGACTAAGAAAGCCTATGCATACAGCATCAAGGTGACGAAAAGCTGGAACCATACAGAAGAAGTGTATGAGGACGTGTTCGATTCATATACCATGGACTTGAACACTTTTAAAGGGCAGCTTCAAGCCCGCCTGTCGGAATACAACGAGAACGAGGAAGGCACCGTGTATTACATCGGCTCCGATGCGAAAAACTATTACCAGGCTACCGATGAAGCGAAGCTGAAAGGCAGCGAAAGCGTAATGATAAGCGTAACCTGTCACGAGGGGGTAAGCCTGATTTCCGGTATCACCCAGTACAAATGCCGCAGTTGCGGAAGCAGCCTGAATGCCCACTCGAAGGAATGCGTGATGCGAACGTCCGTGTCGGGAGACGAGGTACTTGACTTGTCCGGCTTGGATGAACTGGAACAGGAATACAACGGGGAAGCCGCCGTGCTGCAAGCCCGGATAGACAGACTTAAGGTAGAAAATGCGGAACTTGTCAGGCAGATAGCTTCCGCCACTGTGGAGGAAGCCGCCGTGCTTCGGCAAGCCTATAACCGTAACAAAGACGAGATTGGCCGGATAGAGACGGAACTTTCCGTCGTGCGCCGGAAGCAGGAGGAACTGGCACAGGCCAAAGAAGAAGCCGCCGCCGACAACGACGTGCCTACCGATGATTACTACCGTATTCCGGCTATCATGCAGGACTGCAAGGCCGCCTACGACCTGACATGGAAAGGCGAAGGTTGGTGGTCGGGCTATACCTACCTGCGTGAAGCTGTCGCTCCGAACATCAACGGGGTGATTACATTCCGTGCCTCCCTGCAGATTGCCCGGAAGCCGAAATACTTCCTCGGCATCAAGATACACCGTGCCATTATGGAAATCAGTTGGGAGCTGACCGCCGAATACAGCGATACGGAGGTGGTGGATATTATCCAGTTTGATCCAGAGAAAAGCGAGACTGAGAAAAAGGACGAAGTGAACAGCCGCCTGTCGGAAATCGCCCGTGAATACCCCTCCTGCAAGATAAGCACGGAATACTTTCGAAGCGAACCGCCGGAAACGGACAATACTGGCGATACCTATCACCTGCTATGGTCGTCAGACCGGCTGGAAATCGCCCGCCAGGTACATACAAGGCTGAGCCATATCTATGCCGACCTGGTATCGCTGGAGAAAATGATGCACTACAAGCTCTCCATTGTGGACGTGCTGCGTGATGCGGCTCCCTATATCAATGACGAACGGGGCAGGCGGCTGACTTTAGTGGAACAATGCCGGAAACGGTGGTTGCACGGGGCGGCTGAAAACCTGCACTCCGTGGACTACAACGGCAAATACGAAGATGAAGAAAGGGGGAACGGAAATGAATGACCGGACACGATACCTACTCCTGTTGCTGTTGGCGGTGCTGCCCACCGTAGTGAAGGCGCAATGGAACTTCGACATTCCTGTGGTGGAAGCCTATATCAACGACCACAAGCAGCAACGGAGCCTGTTGCTGGCACGCTCCACACTGGAGCTGAGCAACCAACTGTTGCATGAATACAGCAGCGATGCCGCCGTGGAATACAAGGAACTGAACATCGACCTTGACAAATACACGAGGGCGTTCGATGTGATTGACGTGCTGTACCAGTCGCTCCGTACCTCGCTGAATGTCTATTCTACTTATGACACAGTGAGTGACCGTATCAGGGATTACAAGGATCTGTTGGACGATTATCGGGAAAAGGTATTGGAACGGGGGAAAATCTCTCCGGCCGACACCTTGCTTATCAGCGTGAACCTGCGCTGCATACGGAAGATTACCGATGAAGGGGAATCGCTGTACCGTTCGGTGGCTGACCTTGTGCTGTACGCCACTGGTGCCGCCGCCTGCTCGACCTCAGACCTGCTGTTGATACTGGAGGGTATCAATATCGGACTGGATAACATCGAAGCGCATCTGAACCGGGCATACTTTGAGACTTGGCGGTATATCCAACTGCGGATTGGCTACTGGAAAGAGAGCATTTATCGGAGGCAAAGCAAGCTGGAAATCATAGAGGGGGCGTTTGGACGGTGGAGGGAAGCCGGTCTGAATCCGGGAACGAAATGAAAAATTAAGAATAAAGAATGAGGAATCGGACATGAAGAATCGGAAGATGGGGAAAGGAATTTTAGTAGTGGGGCTTGTGCTCTATGGGGCGATGGATGTGGTGGCGCAAAGCGTGACCTATAGCCACGATGCTGCCAAGATGAACCAGATAACGGTGGGTGAAATCGGCTCCGGGTCGCTTACGCCCGGACTCTATTACCAAGCGTTGCACAAGTCGTACAGCAAGAGTGCGGCGAGCAAGAACAAACTGTCGTACCGTACCCTTGCCGGGGTGAACCTGTATAACCAGGTGGATGAAGCGGAAGCGTTGGACTCGGCAATGGTGGCACGGGCGAAAATTGAAGCCCTGAACGTGGCTGACCGTAGCGGCGGTGCGCTCGATGTGGCTTGGGCAGCGGAGGGAGGAAAGATAACCGACAAGATGGGTGACTTTGGGCGGAACATCAACCGCATCCTGCAAACAGGCGGCAACGGTGATGACCAAAGCTATTGGAAGGAGCATTACCAGATGTTCCAATGCGCCATAAGAGCCACGCAGGACGCTTATATGCCCAATGCCCAGCGCAAGAAACAATACCTGCGCATCTATACGGATGTGGCAAGGAAGAACGAAGAACTTATCCGCTACCTCGTCCGGCTATCCAACGCACGCAAGACCTCAGAACTGCTTGCTGCCACCAATCAAATAGAAAACCGGAAAGCGCAAGTAGTGGCTGCCGCCATGGGGCGGTGGCGTTCTGCCGGATGGACTACCGTGGATGGCAGGGAATGAAAAAGGAAAGGGAAAAAGAATTTATTAACTCTATAAATAATGACAAACATGAATCATCAAAACCAAGTGTTCAATCATCCGCAATTCGGGGAGATTTGTACCGTTCAACAGGAAGAAGGGAAAGTGTTGTTCAAGGCTAATGATGTGGCCCGTTCTTTAGGGTATGCAGAAGCTGCAAAGGCCGTCCGTACCCACTGTAAGGGGGTGTCCGTTTTAGACACTCCCATTGAGAATCAATACGGTACGGTTGTAATGCAACCTACCAAGTTTATCAGCGAATCCGATGTATATAGATTGGTGATGCGCTCCAAACTTCCGGAAGCTGAAAAGTTTCAGGACTGGGTCTGTGAGGAAGTGCTGCCTGCCATTCGGAAGGACGGGGCTTACCTGAGCGAGAAAGCCCTGCAACGCGCGGTGACAGACCCGGAGTTCTTTATCGGACTTGCCAATGCCATTCGGAAGGAGAAAGAGCAACGGCTGGAGATAGAGAGCTGTTGCACGGAACAACAGCTTTTGATTGACCGCCAAAAGGAAACAATCGAGGAGCTTGGCAAGCGTTCCGCTTACGCAGAGACCGTATTGCAGAACAAGGACTTGGTGGATATTACACAGATTGCGCAAGACTACGGTCTTTCAGGACGCCGTCTGAACGCTATTCTCCATGAAAAAAGGGTGCAATACAAGAGCGGCAAGCAATGGATTCTCTACGCTCCCTACAAGGGGAACGGGTATGTGGGTAGCGAAACCTCCCAGTTGGAGAACGGTAAGACCGTGATGCGTACCCGGTGGACACAAAAAGGCAGGCTATTTATCCATGACTTGCTGAAAGCGGACGGCATATTGCCGGTACATGAGATTGAAACGGAACAAACGGAAACATCCTCTAATATCCAGTAATGTATGGCAGACAATATCTTATCGGATTTCGGCATTGACATTCTCGAAGAAGAAATAGATGATGTGATATTCCAGACCAATGAGTTCCTGTGCGATGCGACTTTCACCGGCTCACAAGGGCCGTTTTGGTGGATCCTCCAAATGTGCATGGCGTTGGCAGCACTCTTTTCCATTATTGTGGCGGCGAACATGGCTTATAAAATGATGGTGAAACATGAGCCGCTGGACGTGATGAAACTATTCAAGCCACTGGCAATCGCTATCATCCTGTCGTGGTGGTATCCTCCTGCAGATACCGGCATGAACCGGAGCGGAAGCAGTTGGTGCGTGCTGGACTTCTTGTCGTACATTCCGAATGCCATTGGCTCGTACACGCATGACCTGTACCAGGCGGAAGCCACACAGATAAGCGACAAATTCCAAGAGGTGCAGGAATTGATTTATGTACGGGACACGATGTACACGAGTTTACAGGCACAGGCGGATGTCGCCCATTCGGGGGTGAGTGACCCCAATCTGATAGAATCTACCATGGAGCAGACCGGAGTGGATGAGGTGACGAATATGGAGGTGGATGCAAGCCGACTCTGGTTTACCTCGCTGGTAAGCGGTGCAACTGTGTGCATTGATAAAATCGTGATGTGTATTGCGCTGATTGTCTTTCGGATAGGCTGGTGGGCAACCATATACTGCCAGCAAATCCTGCTCGGTATGCTGACGATTTTCGGACCGATACAATGGGCATTCTCGTTATTGCCGAAATGGGAAGGTGCATGGGCAAAGTGGATGACACGTTATTTGACGGTGCATTTTTACGGAGCCATGCTCTACTTCGTTGGTTTTTACGTGCTGCTACTGTTCGACATCGTGCTGTGCATACAGGTGGAGAACCTGACGGCGATAACGGCGAGCGAGCAGACGATGGCCGCCTACCTGCAGAACTCCTTCTTCTCGGCAGGCTATCTGATGGCGGCAAGCATTGTAGCCCTGAAATGCCTGAACCTTGTGCCGGACCTGGCGGCATGGATGATACCGGAAGGCGATACGGCATTCAGTACCCGAAACTTTGGCGAGGGTGTGGCTTCACAGGCTAAAATGTCCACCACGGGGGCGATAGCGCACATGATGAGATAAGGGATTATGAAAAATTGAGAATGATGAATGAAGATTTTCTGAAAATAGGGAGTGAATTAAATAAAATAGAAAAAGCTGTATGGTAATCAAAAACTTAGAAAACAAAATCAAGCTGGTGACGATATTCTGCGGATTTTTCCTTGCCGGATGCGTCCTTATCAGCCTGTCAAGCATCTGGACAGCAAGGGTGATGGTAACGGATGCCCAACAGAAGGTATATGTATTGGACGGCAATGTACCTATCCTTGTGCAACGCACTACAATGGAGGAGACCCTCGATGTGGAAGCGAGAAGCCATGTGGAAATGTTCCACCACTTCTTTTTCACGTTGGCACCGGATGACAAATATATACGCTACACCATGGATAAGGCGATGTACTTGGTGGACGAGACCGGACTGGCACAGTACAATACACTGAAAGAAAAGGGATTTTACAACAATATCATGGGAACGAGTGCGGTATTCTCGATATTCTGTGACAGCATCAACTTCAACGAGGAGAAAATGGAGTTTACCTACTATGGCCGCCAACGCATCGAGCGGAGGACTTCCATTCTCACCCGTGAACTGGTGACCGCCGGCAAACTGAAACGGGTACCCCGGACGGACAACAACCCGCACGGGCTGCTGATAGTGGACTGGCGCACCCTGCTGAACAAAGACATCGAACAAAAGAATAAAAACAATTTCTGATATGAGCTGGAAAAAAATGATTTTCGGCGAGAAGATGCCGGACAAGGACGATCCGAAGTATAAGGAACGGTATGAAAGAGAGGTGGCGGCAGGTCGTAAGGCTGCCCGGCTGCTGAGACTAGACAAGGCGGCAGGGGGCGTGCAACGCTTCGCCTGCAAGCACCCCAAGTGGTTTCTCGCCATTGTGTTCGGCATTGTGCTGACCTGTTTGGGACATAACATCTATCGTATGGTAGCAGTGTATCAAATCCACCGGACGGAGGAACGCATGACTGCCACGGAACACCAGGAACAATTATTGAAACAAAGACATAAGACGCATGATGATAACAGACAAGATTAATTTCAAACAGCCGAAGTACGTGCTGCCTGCCATACTCTACCCGTTGCTGCTGATTAGCGGTTATCTGATATTCGACATTTTCGACACGGAACCGGCAGAAACGGGAAATACGCTGCAAACCACGGAGTTCCTGAACCCGGAACTGCCCCAGGCACGTGTGGATAACAACGGAGGCATCGACGGCAAATATGAGAGCATGGTGAAATCATACGGCAGAATACAGGACTTTTCCGCCGTGGAGAACATAGAACGCAACAACAATAAAGATGACAAAGAAGCATACGAATCCAAATATACGGAAGACGACCTCGCCCTGCTCGACACGGAAGCAGACAGGCGGATGGAAGAACTGGAGCGGCTGCGTGAGATGCAGGAACGCTTGCGAAAAAGTGCCGAGAAAGGCGAAGCAATGAACCATGACACCGTTTCCCTACCATCGCTTGATGAGCATGAACGCATCGCCCGAAGCGAGCAACGGCGCAAGGAAGCATTGGCGGAACTGGACAAGGCTCTTGCCGAAGCGAGGTCGCAGGGCCGAAAAGGATTGGAACCTACACCGGATAATACTGACACATCCGTTTACAGACCGGTGACGACAGGAACGGTGACGGACAGAAATGTAGAAGTGAACGGAAACGCCGTGCATGAGCTTGGCGATGACGCGGAGACCGGACAGGTGGTGAAAAAAATCAAGACTTCCTCCGACTACTTCCACACCCTTGCGGAGAACGAGCCGGAACCCAAGCTGATAAAGGCTATCATTGATGAAAACATCAAAGCAGTGGACGGCTCACGGGTACGGCTCCGCCTGCTCGATGATGTGGAAATCAACGAGACAGTAGTGCCCAAAGGCTCGTACCTCTATGCCACGATGAGCGGCTTCGGCAACCAGCGTGTGAAAGGCAGCGTGAAAAGCATACTGGTGGACGATGAACTGGTGAAGGTAAGCCTGTCGCTCTATGATACGGACGGGCTGGAAGGGCTGTACGTGCCGGGCAGCACTTTCCGGGAAACGGCGCAGGACGTGGCTTCCAACGCCATGAACAACACAATGAGCATCAACAACGGCACTTCGGGCAACACTTTCTCCCAATGGGGTATGCAGGCTATACAGAACGCCTACCAACGGACAAGCAACGCTCTATCGAAAGCGGTGAAAAAGAACAAGGCCAAACTGAAGTACGGCACATTCGTGTATCTGGTTAATGGCAGGGAGAAAAGGAAATAAGGTCTTAAACGAGTATAGCATATGATAGAATTACATCGGCTTTGAGAAAGAGAAGGTTTATTATGACATCGCCAACAGGCGCATAATGGAAGCATATACAATAACTAATAATGTAATAAATAGAAAATAAAATGAATGTACGAATTAAAATCTTGAATCTGGTGGCCGGGGTGCTGGCGGTTTGTCCGCTGGCGGCACAGACCACGTATGAGGAAATGGAACAACTGACAGTGAATGAACAGGTGACAACGGTGATAACGGCTACCGAGCCGGTTCGCTTCGTGGATATTTCTACGGATAAGGTTGCCGGAGACCAACCTATCAACAATACAATCCGGCTGAAACCCAAAGAGGCAGGGTACGAGGACGGCGAAGTGCTTGCCATAGTGACCATCGTGACGGAACGCTACCGCACACAGTACGCACTGGTTTATACTACCCGACTAACGGAAGCGGTAACGGACAAAGAGATACACGCGGCAGAGACCACGGCTTACCATAACCCGGCAGTGTCGCTCTCCACGGAGGATATGTACCGGTTTGCCCGTAGGATATGGACTTCCCCAGCGAGATACCGGAACGTAAGCTGCAAGCAACACCGTATGAACATGCGCCTGAACAATATTTATACCGTAGGCGATTACTTCTTCCTTGACTTCTCGATAGAGAACCGTACACGCATCCGTTTCGATATAGACGAGATACGAGTGAAACTCGCTGACAAAAAGATGTCGAAAGCCAGCAATGCGCAAATGATAGAACTGCAACCGGAAATGATACTGGAACAGGGTAAATCGTTCCTGCACGGCTACCGTAACATCGTGGTGATACGGAAAATGACCTTCCCCAATGACAAGGTGCTGACCATTGAACTAAGCGAAAAGCAGATTTCGGGGCGCAATATCTCGCTGAACATCGACTATGAGGATGTGCTGAGTGCGGACAGTTTTAATGAAGTCTTACTTAATGAAGAATGAGGAATTAAGCAATGAAGAATTTTTATTATAAAAAGATATTTGCGGCAGTGGTAATCCTGTTTACTACTTGTGTTCCGGGATTTGCGGACGACCATAAAGGGAGGTTGCAGATTGGCACCGGATTCTTGTATGAGCGAGGCATGGACTTGACGGTGGCTTACGAGCATGAGACACGCTATCATAACGCTTGGGAATATTTCGGGAACGTATATCTGAAATGGGACGAATGCGCTTCGTGCGGCCACGTGTGCCCGAAGTCGTTCTGGAACAACTACAACACGTGGGGCTTGGGCGTAGCCTACAAGCCTTGCGTGACACGAGGACGCAACCACCACGGCAACCTGCGCATAGGCGGTTCGCTCGGCTCTGACCGACACGGCGTAGTGGGCGGCGTACACGCAGGATATGAGCATAGCTACTCCTTACGCAAGGGGTGGCAGGTGTACTGGCAGGTGAAAAGCGATCTGATGATTGGCGGGGAGGATTTGTTTCGCACGGGAGTGGTTATCGGGGTGAAGCTGCCGGTGAAATAAAGAATTAAGAATGAGGAATGAAGAACCGGCTACCTGACACGATAATGAATAATGGCAGGGATAAATAATGAATACGGATAATGATAAATAAGATACAGAACATGAATGGAATAAAGATACGAATCGGAGGAATGGCGAAAGCTATATATAATAAGATAGGGAAAGGAATGAGACCAGGGAGAATGGCCTTGGGTATGATGCTGGCCACTATGTTGGGGTTGGTGGCTTGTGATGAACATCGGGATTTCCCGGACACCGGTATGAAGGTGGGCCATATCCTTTGTACAGACGGTGAGGTAATGAGCTATGAGGATTACAACCAATCGGGAAAGGAGGCCATAGCCGTGGTGTTCCACCTGAACCGGGATGAAGCGGTGGCAGGAAACGGATATGCAGTCTATCTACATGACCTTGCGCCGGAAGCCTTTGCGGACAGCATCGGGATTGTACAGGGCACATCGGCTGACCCAGCAGCCTTGGACGGCAATGAGAACACGTTTGCCTTGTATGAAACAACGGAAACCGCTTCACCGATGGCCGAGCAAGTTTTTGATTTATGGAAATATGGGCAGAGTGCCTATGTACCTTCGGTGGCACAGATGCGCCTGCTGTATGCCAGCCGTGAGGCGGTGAACCCGTATATCGAGCGGTGCGGCGGTGTGCCTATCCCGGACAGTGCCAACGAATGTTGGTACTGGACTTCGACCGAAGTGGCCGGACAGGAGGCCGCCAAAGCATGGCTCTACTCGACCGGCAGCGGTGCGATACAGGAAACTCCCAAATGGCAAGCGCACAAAGTACGTCCGATAGTCACGCTGAATGAATAACCACCCAACAATATCACTATGGAAGAGAGTAAAGAATTGCAGGGAGTATATAAGATATTCCGCACAGCAATCTATGTATCCTTACTTATAGAGTTCTTCATGTATGCCATTGACCCGGAAATGATGGACTATTGGAACGGGGTGGTATGCGATGTACATAGCCGTATTAAAAGCTGGTTCCTTTACCATGACGACCACTTGGCTTACAGTAAAATTGCCACGTTCGCACTAATATGTATCACCTGCGTTGGAACGAGAAACAAGAAACACTTGGAATTTAACGCACGGAAACAGGTGTTGTATCCGTTGGTATGCGGCATCGCACTGCTGATTGTTGCTGTATGGCTATTCAACCTTACGACAGACTTGCGTCTATATTCTCTCCGGCTGAACATCATCTTATATATGGCGACCTCAGTAGTCGGAACAATATTGGTACACGTGGCCTTGGACAATATATCGAAGTTCCTGAAAGAAGGATTGCTGAAAGACCGGTTCAACTTGGAAAACGAGAGCTTTGAGCAATGCACGGAACTGGTGGAGAACAAATACTCGGTGAATATCCCGATGCGGTTCTACTATAAAGGAAAGTTCCGAAAAGGCTGGTGCAACATCACCAACCCGTTTCGTGGCACATGGGTGGTCGGCACCCCCGGTTCGGGAAAGACCTTCTCGATTATCGAGCCGTTTATCCGGCAACACTCGGCAAAAGGCTTCGCAATGGTGGTATATGATTATAAATGGCCTACCCTTGCTACCAAACTGTACTACCATTATCTTAAAAACCAGAAACTCGGCAATCTACCCGAAGGGTGCAAATTCTCGGTAATCAACTTTGTGGATGTGGAATACTCCCGAAGGGTGAACCCCATTCAGCAGAAGTATATCAATAACCTTGCTGCTGCCTCGGAGACGGCCGAGACCCTGTTGGAATCGCTGCAAAAGGGCAAGAAGGAAGGCGGTGGCGGCAGTGACCAGTTCTTCCAGACCTCGGCGGTGAACTTCCTTGCTGCCTGTATCTACTTCTTTGTGAACTACGAGAAAGAACCCTACGACAAGGAAGGTAACAAATTGCGTGCAGAAATGACGGAGGAACCACAGACCAAACGGCTGAAACCTACCGGAAGGGTGCTTGACGCACAGGGGAATGAGGCAGAGCCTGCCTATTGGTTGGGCAAATATTCCGATATGCCGCATATCCTTTCATTCCTGAATGAAAGTTACCAGACCATTTTTGAAGTACTGGAAACCGACAATGAAGTGGCTCCGCTGTTGGGACCGTTTCAGACAGCCTTGAAGAACAAGGCAATGGAACAATTAGAGGGTATGATTGGTACGCTGCGTGTCTATACCTCCCGACTTGCCACGAAAGAGAGCTATTGGATATTCCATAAGGACGGTGACGACTTCGACCTGAAGGTGAGCGACCCGAAGAATCCGAGCTATCTACTAATCGCCAATGATCCGGAAATGGAGAGCATTATCGGTGCGCTGAATGCATTGATATTAAACCGACTGGTAACGCGCGTGAATACCGATCAGGGGAGAAATATCCCGGTGAGCATCATCGTGGATGAGCTACCAACACTGTACTTCCATAAAATAGACCGGCTGATAGGTACGGCACGAAGCAACAAGGTAAGTGTGGCGTTGGGCTTTCAGGAGCTTCCGCAGCTTGAAGCGGATTATGGCAAAGTAGGTATGCAGAAGATTATCACCACAGTGGGCAATGTGGTATCCGGTTCGGCACGCGCGAAAGAAACCTTGGAATGGCTGAGCAACGACATCTTCGGCAAGGTAGTGCAACTGAAAAAAGGGGTGACGATAGACCGGGATAAAACCAGCATCAACCTGAACGAGAATATGGATAACCTTGTGCCTGCCAGTAAAATTTCCGATATGGCTACGGGCTGGATATGCGGACAGGTGGCACGCGACTTCACAAAAACAAAAACCGGAATGCGAGACCAGATGAACATACAGGAGGCTGAGGAATTTAAGACCTCAAAGTTCTTCTGCAAGACAGATTTTGATATGGCATCCATTCAAAAAGAGGAATCGGAATATATACCCTTGCCAAAATTCTATACGTTCAAATCCAAAGATGCGAGAGAGCGTATCTTATATGCCAATTTCATTCAAGTAAATAAGGATGTAAAGAATATGATTAACGAGATTTTTCGGAAAAAGAGAGCTATCTAAAAAATATTCCATATTGGTAGAATACAGAAGAATGAGTATGCAAATAGAAAATTAATATTTCTCTCCTCATCTGTTTTTTTATACAAATTCGATGTAAATAATTGATTTACAAAAACTTTTATTCAATAAACAGTCCTAGTTATGTTTTGAGACATGTTAATTAATCACAAAATGCTCATTGATTATTTTATAAACAGTCCGTACTGTTATATATTTGCAAAAAGTTGCAACTTTAAAAACATTTAACAGTTTTGTAGATTAAAAATTAAATTCATGAAAAAGATTTTTTTTGTTATCGCCGCAATCGTTGTGAGCTTACTTTTGCACTCATGTGGAAATGATTACAATGACGTTTTAGAAATTGATAATTCTATTATTCAAACTCGTGCCTTAAATGTTGATAGTATTGATAAAGGAGAGATTATACCTGTGCCAGAATCTCCTCATAAACGAAAAGATCTAAGTCTTTATTTTATAAATGAGAACAGTTCATTTTTTGATATAAGAGAACTTCCTGTAAACATAATTGTAAGAGAAAACACTCATAACTCTGAGGCGAGATATTTAACCTCCAATGGAGTGCAATCTGAAGTAAGCATGGAGCCTAGGAATGACTCTGATAATCAAAAATTTAAGTTGTACATAATGCCATTAACTGGATATATATACATCAAGGATTATCAAGATCATTTGTTGTCTTTGGGAGTATATACTAATGCTCCAGATGTACGTGTTTTATATATTAAAGATGGAACTTCTTCTCAGGGAGCTTGCTGGGATTTTCTCAAGGGAGAGCAAAGAGAGAAATCTAATATATTAGAGAATGCAGATGCGATAGCACAAGGTCCTGGTGGAATGTGGGATGTATATAATGAAGTCATTGGTGTGAAAAATTCAAAGATATATTTTGATAAATATAGAAATAGTGCTACGCAAGAATTTGAAATTAGATTAGTTGAAGATTTGACTATAGTTAGCGGTCCAACATATGATTTGGCAGGAGTTACACCTGAAGAAAAGCCAAGTTATATATTACGTGGTACAGTTCACAATAGATATACAACTCCTACTCAGATGACTATTCAATATACAGAAGGAGCAAATGTATCATCCTCATTTCAAGAAAGTAATTCATATACTACGACTGTTAACGCAAATACTGGAATAAATACTCCCATTTTTTCTTTTGGTGGTAGTCTCTCATCTAGCAATACTTATGGATTTTCATATACAAATGGTACTGTAAAAAACATTTCATATATGTTTAACCAAACAGTTACTGTAGAACCTCTTTCTTCTGTAAGAGTTACAGCCGTTGTCAAAAATTACCATGTGTCTTGTGATTATAATGCTCTTGTGGAAGGTCGTTCAGGGAGACGTTTCACTATTTATGGAAGATGGAATGGTATATCTTGTGCTGATGTTGATTATGAAATTGAACCTTTAGATGCTAATGGAAATGCAATAAAAAAAATTAGATTAAAGGGGAAGATTAACGAACCTTTAGACTTAACCAGAAAAGCGTTGAACTATTAATATTTTTATTATGATAAAGTGGCTGTATATATTACTTTGTTGCATAATTTATTCTTGCAAGCCATTACATATAATCACAGGCAATAATAACTATATAGCAAAATCTAATGGCGTAGTCATAATGGCAACTTATAGCAATGGCTACGTCCTTGATTCATTGGGAAAAACAATCGCTACTTATAGTAATGGCTACGTCCTTGATTCATTAGGAAAAACAATCGCTACTTATAGTAATGGTTATGTCCATGATTCGTTAAGAAAAACAATCGCTACTTATAGTAATGGTTATGTTTACACCATATATAGGGAACCTAAAAAATGAAAAACATTGTAATATTAGAGCTTCTTTATAGATAAATTGCAGAAATCTATTATTCCTGAAATACAATAATAGATTTCTGCAATTTAAAATATAATCTTTAATGAAGTAATTTTTTGTCATTCTGTAATGACACCCGCTAAATGTTTGCAGATTTTTCGCTTTGTTCAAATGATAATACAAAAAGAAAATGAAAAAATACTTTTTGAATGGCCTAGGGAATATAACTCTAATTTACTCTTATTCGACATCTATATTGCCATATTTTTTCAACTCTCCATTCCTTAATAATGGCCACTGCGTACCATAGACATCTGTATAAACCAGATTAAATATGAAGCACGGTTATTGACAAATGCTTAATGGCCATTTTTTTGCTTCGATTAAGTTGATTCTTATTTCACATATTTTTTAGTCCAACGAAATCTTTTTGTCTTACACTCAAAAAAACATTTCTATTTTCTTGGGGATATTTCAGTATATTCCTAATATAGCCAATCTATTTGAGCTACACTATAGGATGATGATAAATGCGGAAGTTTCATCAATCAAGTTGTTATCAACACTAATATCTGTGAGAAATATTTCAATGTATATTGATTAGATTGCCTATCTACTTGATTTTTGGTAGTTCGGCAGAAATTTTCTCTAAATATTAATTCTTCTGAGATTTGCATATAACTGTTAATCGCCTATTTATCAAAATAAGCAAAAGTAGTATTTGTAATAATACGTAGTTAAAGAGCAAATTATCATTTATATATCAGGAATATAAACTAATTTGCATGACTTTGTATTAAACTCTGCTGACATGTAACTACTCAGCAAATAATTTCATCATCTGAAAGCTATCTGACACAAAAGCCTTTCAAATAGATAGAATAGTAAATGATTCATATGCAAATAGAAAGATTTATGTTCTGCTTTTCATAAAGCTTTTCTACTTTTTCTATTTATTATTTATGTAAATGACTGATTTTCAATTATAATTATTCGCTGAGTAGTTACGCTGACATTGTGTAGTTATAATTAATGTTAATTTATTTACAGTATAGACTGTTTGCAATAAAAACATATTATATTTGTTGCTGTATTGAACCAGTATTCTAGAATAACTCAAAATCAATTATAAAAAAATGTTTTTATGAAAAAGTACAAAGAATATAAAGATGAAACGCCTGAGAGGACTATTAATCTCATCAGGTCTATCTTGACGGATTTAGATCTTTTGCTATTGGATAGCAATGCTAATTGTGACAATATATTTGCATGTAGAGTCATTTTAGGAAATCACGATTTAGCCAAGCTAGGAATTGGAATGAACGGTAAAGGTTCTACTTTTGAATATGCTTTAGCAAGTGGATATGCTGAGTTTATGGAAAAAATACAAAACCGATTTCTTTGCGATTATATACATACTTTTTATGGAACAAAGGAGTTTGTAAATACTCTCCCACCTGACTCTATGTATAAGAAAAAAATACATAAAGAAAATGTTGCTCTAGATTTTAGATATGATGAGCGTGAAGAATATTGGACTTTAGAAAAAGTATTAACTTCATTTGGAAGTGAATTAATGTTGTTGTATCATGCAAATAACATAGAAGAACTTAAATCCATTTTAATTGATGTGATTAAAATAGAAGAAAATCACATTTTAATGATTCCTTGTTTCTCAAAAAGAGATAATGATGAAGTATTTGTTCCCATTGATTTGATTTTGCATGCTATTGGATCAAATGGTATGACTGCCGGTAATTCAGAAAGTGAAGCCTTGCTACATGGCTTTTGTGAGATATTTGAACGATATGCACTAAAGAATATATATTATGGAGAATTAACTCCTCCAACTATTCCAATAGACGAATTCTCAGATACTCCTGTCTATGAGAAAATCAAATACCTAATAGAAAAAAAAGGATATGAGATAATCATTAAAGATTGTTCTTTAGGAAAGGGGCTTCCTGTTTATGGAGCTATCATTATTGATAAACAAAATCATTTATATAACTTTAAACTTGGTTCTGATTTCGTTCCTTATATAGCCGTAGATCGCTGTTTGAATGAAGCTTATCAATCAACCAAGGGATTTATCGGTTTGCCTATTGATTTTAGTTGGACTAATAATCAAAAGAATACACTTAATGAAGAGGTTGTAAATTCCAACTACCATAGAATACTTGAATCTAGTTCTGGAATATGGCCTTTATCCATATTTTCACCAATACCTTCTTATGAATATACAGGTGAAAATCCAACTTGGGGTATCTCGAATGATAGTGATCTTCAATATTGTTTCAATATTGTAGAACAACTAGGTTTCAATATTTACATTAGGAATAATTCGATTACGGATTTTCCAACTTATTATATCATAATTCCTGGAATGAACCAAGTTTTATTTTCAAGAAAAGCTTACGAAGAAAAATTTCGATATGGAATATTGGGATATATGAAGTCTTATCCTAAATTAGTAAATATGTCTACCGCTGAAGTAAAAGAATTAGCACAAGGTATTGAGTCCCGAATCCAAGGTGGTTATACAATTGATATCACCCATGATTATTTTCTTTTTAATACCCACGAAGGTATTCTTAATTTGGATATTAATATCTTTCTCTGTATGTTGTTCTATTTTGCAGAGGATTATATTAATGCAAAAAAATATCTCAATATATATATTAAGCGCAAATCAATAAAGAATCAATATTTGTCTGCTTTTTCCGACTTTATCCAGTTCGCTAATATAGATAAGTTACCTCTTGATGAGGTTGAATTTATTATGAGTCAGATTCATGGGAAAAAGCTGGCCGCTGAAGTTATATCAGATTTATCAGCCCCTCAAAATATATTTCAACATTACGATTTTCCAACTTGCTTTAACTGTGAAAATTGTAAAATAGAGAAAAATTGCCGATACTTTGAAATACTAAGAATAGAAAAAAAAGTCAATGAAATGTCTGTTAAGAATAAAATTTCTTATAAACAAATCTTGAAATTATAAATACTTAAATAGGCGGTGCCCGAAAGGCCTTAAAAGAGTAGGGAAAATTTAATAATTTATTTTTATTATGAACACACTTAATGAAAGCACTAAGTCGTTGAATACAATGACAGAAGTGCAAGAAGAACAAATTCAAGGCGGTTTGAAGTCAGCTCTTCAAGAAGAAGCTTATGGCGTTGTGGCCTCTGTTGCTACAGAGTCAGACAATGGCAGTCTTTCACCTTGGACAATCACTTTCTAAAAGTTGATTGAAGATTAATTGAAGATTGCTCAAAATCTAATTTTGAGCAATCTTCTCCTAAAAGGAGTAAGCTAATTTGAATACATTCTTTGGTTATATAGTATTCTATGAGATTTCCTATTCGTAAACAATATGATGCAATGGATTGCGGACCGACATGCTTGCAGATGATTGCAGAATATTACGGACAATATTATTCATTGCAGACTTTAAGGGAAAAATCTTATTTAACGCGTAATGGTTCTTCTCTTAAAGGCATTAGCAGTGCTGCAAAATCAATAGGGTTCAAGACAGAGTCTGTATGGATGAATTGGGAGCAATTGATACAAAATACCCATTTACCTTGCATTATCCATTGGGACAATAATCATTTTATAGTAGTTTATTCTATAAAAAGTGAAAATAAAATTTTAGTTGCAGACCCAGCTTTTGGAAAACTTACTTATAATAAGGACGATTTCTTAAAGCATTGGATTACCGATAAGAAAAATAATGTTGGCATAGTCTTTCAACTAAAGCCAACATCAAAGTTTTATGAAAATAAACCAGATACTCGAAAGGACTTTCCCTTCAAACGTCTTTTTAAGTATCTAAAGCCGCATAAGAAATATTTATGTTTCCTAATGACAGCTTTAACTATAGGGTGTTTTCTAAATTTATCTCTCCCTTTTCTTACCCAAGCAATTGTCGATATTGGTATTACTACACAAGAAAATAGTATTATATTGATTATTTGTATTGCCCAATTGATGTTAATTGCAGGACAATTAGGCAATGAACTATTCCAAAGCTGGCTAATGCTACACATGACGCAGCGAATTAGCATTACATTTATTTCTGATTTTCTTAATAAATTAATGAAATTACCCATTGCGTTCTTTGACACAAAACTCACAGGAGATATTATGCAAAGGATAAGCGACAATAATAAGATACAGAAATTTTTAACAAGTACATTGATTAGCAGTGTGTTTTCATTTGTAACATTTACTGTTTTCTCTATTGTTATTGGGCGATATAGCTTAAAGATTTTTCTTTTTTTTCTTATTGGAAGTAGTATTTATGTTATATGGATTCTAAGTTTTCTTAAAAAGTGCAGAGTCTTAAACTTTAGAGAATTTAGAGAGGCTTCATCTAATCAAAGTAATTTAGTGCAATTGGTAACTTCAATGCAAGAAATAAAGTTAAACAATTGTGAAAGAGGGAAGCGATGGGAATGGGAGAATATTCAGTTTAAGCTTTATCAAATCAATATAAAATCTTTGGTAATTGCTCAACTTCAAGGAGCAGGTGGAGCCTTTATCAACCAAATAAAAAATGTCATTATCTCATATCTGGCAGCAACATCTGTAGTAAAAGGGGAAATGACTCTTGGAATGATGATTGCCATACAATATGTTCTTGGGCAGTTGAATACTCCATTGAATCAATTCTTAAACTTCATAAAAGAATCGCAAGAAGCTAAAATTAGTTTAGAACGTATTAATGAGATATATGATAAACCGGATGAAGAACCTGTAGGGGTTAGTAAAATTACCAATATACCTAGTTGTTCTAATATCATATTCCAGAATGTAACTTTCTGTTATGGAAATCCTGAGGCAGAAAAGGCCCTTAAAAATATTAATCTTATTATTGAGGCCGGCAAAGTAACCGCCATAGTAGGAACAAGTGGAAGTGGAAAAACAACTTTACTTAAATTGCTATTGGGATTTTACCATCCAACTTCTGGTATCGTTTGTATTGGAGAAAAATCTTTAACAGATTATAGCGAGAAATACTGGAGAAGATGTTGTGGGGTGGTAATGCAGGAAGGATTCATATTTTCAGATTCAATTGCAAAAAACATAGGCATTATTGATGAAGAGCTTGATTATGACAGACTACACTATGCAGCACGGCTGGCCAATATCGATTCTTTCATTAACTCACTCCCACTAGGATACGAAACCAAAATTGGGAGTGAAGGCTGTGGATTAAGCAATGGCCAAAAGCAGCGAATATTGATAGCAAGAGCGATATATAAAAATCCAAATTATATTTTTCTAGATGAAGCAACTAATTCATTAGATACCACAAATGAAACTATCATCATGGAGAATTTGCAGAAATTTTACTCGGGAAGGACAGTTGTGATAGTCGCACATCGATTAAGCACAGTTAGAAATGCTGATAAAATAATCGTTCTTCATCATGGAGAAATAGTAGAAGTAGGTACTCATGAAACGTTAATATCACATCAAGGTGTTTATTATCAATTGATTGAAAATCAATTGGAACTCAATAAGAATGTATAATTATGAATGAACAAAATCCGAAATTAGAAAAAATAATGAACAAAGTTCCTGGTGGGTTGATTATTAGTGGGATAATGTGGCTTATTATGTGTATCTTAATAATTGCAGGTATGTATTTAATAAAGTATCCGCACTTTACTTACATATCAGTCATATATAATGGAAACCAGAATAATGAACATAAAAATGAATTGCTTTTCACAATAGAAAACACTGATATTGGGATATTACAGTCTCATATTAAGGGAAGCCGCGTTTCATTGAAAATAAATGGAAGACTACTATTAGGAGTTATAACAAATATATTTGCGCAAGGAAAAGATGAATTCATTGAGATAAGTATTACTGATATAGATATGCAGAAAATACCTGTAGGAAGCAAAGGACAGATGGCAATCATGATGTCTAAAAAACGAATGTTTGAATTGATTCCTTTTCTAAAAAGAGCTAGTAAATAACAATATACACTATAAAAATGGGAAATATATTTAACATAGAAGAATACTGCAAGGATACTAAAAGTACTCTTAGCATGCAAGATGTGGAAATTAATGATTATAATAAAGACTATGTGATTTTAGTAGCTAAAGAAACTGGAGCTTGGGCTACTATTAATAAGTCATGTATCTATCTTGTTGAAGAACTATTAGAAAAAGAAATTACCTTGAATAAATTTAAAGAAACATTTCCTGAACATATTCAACTATTAAATTTACTTTTCAATTCAGGGGTTTTAAAAGTTAATCATACATCATCATTCCATGATAAGTTAAAAAGGCGCCAATGCAAAATATCCAGTTCCAACGTTTGCCAAGTTGTACTTAGGTATACAAAGAGTTGCAATTTATCATGCTCTTATTGTTATGCTCATACAGATTTAAAACCTCCTACATCAATGAGCAATGAAACTGTTTTATACATATTGCGCAAATTGAGTAAATCTTATCCAGAGAAGGTTCTTAATTTATCATTTCACGGTGGGGAACCATTGTTGAACTATAATAAACTTGTACCTTTGGTAAAGGAAATAAGGAAAATTTCTGAAAATATTAAATTCTACATACAAACTAATGGAACTTTAGTAACAAAAGAGATTGCAGGTTTTCTAAAAGCAGAAAATTTTAATGTTGGAATAAGCATAGACGGGTTTGATACCGCTTCTAATTCACATCGATGCCAACTCAACGGGAGTAGTTCATTAAAACAGTCGCTTATTGGACTGGATTATTTGTTGGCTGCTGGAATTTCCCCCGGAATGTTTACGGTAGTCACTGCTGCCAATCAATATAAGCTATTAGATCATTTTGATTTTTACGTAGGCAAAGGTATAAAGAAATTCAATTTTAGCCCTATACTTCATTCTGGGAAAGCAGCTGATAAAAAATATGATGTGAACATTAATCATTTGATTGAAACAAATCTCAAATTAATGGAGAAAATCAATTTGATAAATAATGAATGTAATAATATTGAAGACTATATTTCTGAAGTGAATATTAGTAATCTACTGAATAATTTGTCATCTTTGAATATTTATAATTTGTGCACATTGGCTCCTTGTGGAGCCGGTCATACAATGCTGGGGTTTGATATTGACGGTTCATTCTATTCCTGCGATTATTTTATCGGTAATTTAGAATTTAAAATTGGCAATATTTATGAAGTAGATGACATAAAAAATAGTATTTTCAGAAATCCATCAGTTCAAAATTTATTAAAGAGAAATATTGATAGTATTAAAGAGTGTAGGATGTGTACATGGAAAAACGTATGTACATATCATTGTGCTTCAGATTCCTATTTTAATCACAAAACACTATACAAGCCACATAGTATGTGCGAATATGTAAAAAAAATTATTCCTCGAATAATAGATTTATTATATAGGAAAAAAATATCTATAAATAACATTCCGCCCTGTTGATAAAGGGTGTTAAAATATTTTTCTATGACTATATAAAAATGAATTGATATGAAATTTATAATAAGTGCCATACTTTCCTTGTGTATTAACAATGTATATGCACAGAAAATAACCGGAGTAATTACAGACAGAGATAATAACCCGATTGAATTTGCAACAATTGTTTTACAGACAACTGATTCTGTATTTTTGAATTCTGCCTATACCGATTCCGTTGGGAGATTCAGTATAAAAACAGATACACTTCCTGTAATTATAACCATTCAACATCTGATGTACGAAACGTATCAAAAAAAATGTAACACAAAGGCTATTGGCTCTATCCAGATGAATGAGAAAAGTCAAATGTTGTCTGAAGTGTCTATAATAGGTGAATATCCGCTGGTGAGAGTCATTGACGGAAAAATGACTTATAATATGTCGCAGCTTTTAACAGACAAAATGGCAACTAGCATCTATGATGCCATATTGAAACTTCCTGGGATTCATATACAAAAGGGTACTTTTCAACTGATAGGGGCAAATAACGTGACTATCCTAATCAATGGAAAGAAAACCAATATGGATGAAAACCAATTGAATAATCTGCTAAAAAATATGCCGAAAGAGCGTATTCGGGAAGCAGAAGTAATGTATAGTGCTCCTCCCCAGTATCATGTACGTGGAGCCGTAATAAACCTTGTACTTGACAATGCGATTTACGACACCCAGCAATTGCAAGGACAAATAAATACGTTGTATAACCAAGGGTATTATAAGAATTTTCAAGGAGGTGTCACAATCCTATATAACACTCCTAAAACCTTGACAGATTTCCTCTATTCGTTCGGTTACAACCAGGTTCGCACAGGACAGGAAATTATATCTCAACATATATTCAATGATCAGGTATCTGATATAAATCAATCCGACCGAGGTTACTCCGTCAAGCCTATCCATACCATTCGTTTGGGGAATGATTGGCTAATCAACGACAAGGACAAAATCACCCTAGCATACACTGCAGAAATTCAGCCGTGGATGCGGTCTTTCAATTCTTCTAATGGAACCTACTCAGATTCGGAAAATAAAAAAAATACGGATAAGCCAGTGCAAATGCACAATATTGCGTTGAACTACACCTCCGGATTTGGGTTTAGCACAGGCATTGACTTCACTTCCTATAAAAACCATACGACACAGCATTACCGGGAAAGGATGGAAGGCAAGGAAGATTTCTTTGATGCCCGCTCGAAGCAAGATATTCGCCGTCTTTCATTCTACGCAGATCAAAGCCATTCACTGGGAAAAGGCTGGACATTGAATTATGGTACTAAATTTAGTTTCGCCTCAGACAAGAGTTCTCAAATCTATCATTCCTCTGTCAGCCATAATTGGTCAGACTATGACAGTGACAGCCAATTGAATGAGTACACTTATGATTTATACGCAGGTTTCTCCAAGCGTTTTGCCAACAATCTCTCCCTGAATGCTTCCTTGACCGGAGAGTATTATAAGCATAAGAAAATTGACTACCGAAGCCTATTCCCTATGATGGAAATTACTTATACAGCTAATCCTGTCTCTGTTTTTCAACTGTCAGTTTCTTCTGATAAGGTTTATCCGAGTTATTGGGAAATGCAAAATACAACATCTTACCTCAATGGATATACAGAAATACAGGGAAATACGGATTTGAGACCTGCAAAAAACTACTCGTTTCAGTTAAACTACATCTGGAAAAGTAAATATATTTTTACATTATTCGCGAATTATACAGATGATTTTTTCTGCCAGATACCTTATCAGTCCTCCGACAGATTGATGCTGATTTATAAGACCTTGAACTTTAATTATTCAGCGAAGTTAGGGTTTAACATGATGATTCCGTTTCGGATAAGCAGGATATTTGAATCCAGATTTATCTTAAACGGATATTACGACAAAATGAAAAGCGACCATTATTATGACCTAAGCTTCACGAAAAACAATCTAGCGATTTATACCAATCTTGATAATACATTTACCATATCATCGAAACCCAATATCAAGGCGGAATTATCCGGTTCCTATATTTCACGTAACATTCAGGGGCCTATGACTATCAATGCCATGTATCGCATTGATACGGGTATAAAATGGACATTTAATCGTAACAAAGCGGAATTATCTCTGAAAGTCAACGATATATTCAACTCATGGGCTCCGAAAGAACTTAACCTCCAATATCAAACACAGAATCTACGGATGAAAGAAGTTGTGGATTCAAGAAGGATTTCTTTGTCTTTCACATACAGGTTTGGCGATTTCAAACCAAAAGCACACAAAGAAGTAGATCAATCACGGTTTGGCAAATAAGCATAAAAAAATTAGATGTACTAAAGTAAATAACAGAAGCTATTAGATTACTCGAATAAGCATTTTATATAATAACAATTAGTTATGCAAATACTAAGAATGATGATATGTCTGTTTATGATAAATGGCACTTTTGTATTGAAGCCAATCTACGCCCAAGAACATTGGGGTAAGGAGGACTCTATAAAACTATCTAAAATGCTAAATGGAGAAATGCCAATATATATAAATAAAAAAATCAAAATAGAATTTGAAAAATCGCTTTTAGAACATCCTCAAATAGAAGATAATGATGAGTGGAAAAAATATCTAAATTTTAAACAATCATTGACATACCATTGGTTATCCCCAATTGACGATGATATATTGACTAATCATTTTTTACAAACTTACAATAAAAGAATGAATGATAATTTGTTTTTCATGAATAATCAAATTATAAATATTTCCCAATATTCCAATATGTCAATACCACTTGCGAAGAGAATTCATTTCAATGTTTATGGGATCAAAGAATTAAGTGAGAAAAAAGTACTGCCCCATCCTATCTCCTTTTTTCCTTACGAGTTTGGAGCAGGTTTTTCATATGATATTAATCGCCACTTAAAAATAGGAACGCAAAGTAATTATCAATATAATTCTATTCACAAAAAGTGGGAGTGGTTTATGGGACTTGGAATAGTTGTGGTCTTTTGACAACTTCAGAGAATTCTATTTTTAAGGTATTATTGCACTATAGAAAATTTGCACCATAGCAAAACTTCATGCGTAGCAAGAAATATAAAAAATATATTTTGAATATTTAACTTACAGTCTATACTGTTTATTGATGTTTTTTCTATTTTTGTACTATAAATAAACGAAATATGAAAAATAAAATTACCATACTGGGAAACTTAATATTTGATAATTGGTTTCTATTTGTAATAAATACATTGATATACATATATTCATTGTATTTAGAGTTGAAATATATATTCGTAGATGACTTCTATCGATTATCAGTATATAAAAGATATGGGAATGAAGAGGAGTTTCTCAAATTTCTTTCATCAGAAAGATCTTTAGATTTTCTAAATTATTTATGGATGCCAATACACGTTATTGGAATTGCTTTGTTTACAACAATATGCATATTCTTGGGCTTTAATATTATGGGAATTAGATTAGCCTTCAATAAGGCTTTTAAATATTCCTTGCAGGCATCAATAGTATTTTCGTTCAACTATTTGTTATTGACTCTCTTGAAAATATTGGGTGTCGTAACTTATAATTACAACACTGTCGATGATGTGTATTTTGTTCAATCATTAGGTCGCTTGTTCACTCGCTTTAATTGGCCAGATTGGGCTTATGGCATTTTAGGCAGGATTAGTATTGTAGAGTTTCTTTTTTATTTTGTACTATCAATAATCATAGCAAAATCAATAAAAATCAACTTTAAAACAAGTTTATATAAGACCGGAATATCATACGGTATTGGTTTGTGTTTTCTTGGAATAATAACAACCTTTATTGGTTTTATTATATAACAATTATTATTAACTTATTAAATTAGTTTTTTATGAAAAAAGTAAGCAACAAAGTTTTGTCCCGTGCATTTGGGGGTAAAATGTTTGGATCAAAAACAGAATGCGAACGTTGGGAAGGCGGTTGTAGATGCCGTCAAGTCTATTACACATTTTGGGTAAAATCCTATGGAGCCTGGAACCCTGCAGCCGATTGGCAGTGCAACTAACCAGTAGGTAAATAAGAGATATATCTTCATTGGCTGCTTTTTATTTAATCTTTAAGAATTAATAAAATAGTAAAGCCAATTGATGGTATATCTCTTTTATTTTTGCAAATTATGAATAGAAAAAAATATTGTATTGCAACAGTAATATTTATAGTGGCGTCCACCATGTCACTCTTTACAATTTCAATAAGAAAGCATAGTTACAACGCTTCTCATTCATTTGATATGAATTCTATCCATATGGATATAGAAAACCGGAATATTCAATTATCTATGCAGGTCACGAAAAGTATTATGTGTATATTTTTTAACACAGAATGCGATTTATGTGCCAAAGAAATTCTTTATATAAAAGATAACTTAGATATATTTTCACGTAAATACAACCTCGTTCTAATATCATTTGAAGATAGACATAAATTAATAAATTATAAAAATGAAATTATATCTAAAGATAAAACCTCTTCATTGATATTCATATCCGACAGTAATTTTGAACTTATTGAAAAGTACAATGTATCTGTATTTCCGACCATTTTAGTTTTCTCTAAAAATGGAATAGAAGAAAGTAGATGTACTGGTATAAATATTGATTTTTTAAAACAACTAAAAAGTAATATGTAATGATATTAAATATCGATCAAGCGAAGAAAGTATTTACGCAACAAAAATCAATTAATTTATGCGGGATAGCTTGTCTTATTTCTGTATGTAAATACTTTAATATTAATGTCAATGAAGCGGAAATATTGAGAAACAGTGGAACTGTACATACAGGCACAACCCTTTTGGGCATAAAAGAGTCAGCAGAAAAACTCAATTTAACAGCAGATGGTTATAGATGCAGTATTGATGAATTAAAGAATTGTGACACAATTTCGATATTACATACGGTTAACAAAGATGGTTTTACCCATTTTGTAACCTGCTTTGGGTATAATAATATAACTAATCAATTTTTAATTGGTGATCCGGCAAGTGGGTTATTTCATTGCGACGAATATTATTTAGACTCAATATGGAAGTCAAAACTTTTATTGTTATTTGATAGTAAAAAAAGCACATCTAAGAATAACAGAGACAAAAAAAGCAACAATTATCAATATATTTTTGATATTATAAGTCGAGATATACCACTCCTACTAGTTACATTAATCTTAAGTATATTTGCATCAATTTTTAGCTTAGTTCCAGCCATCTTTATTCAAAAATTGGCAGACGATATTATTCCTCAAAAAAATATGATGCTCATTTTTTATGGTATCATGCTTTATGCCTTAATACTCGTAATTATAGCCATAATATCATATATAAATGAAAGAGTTATTATTAAGCAAAACCTATTATTCAATGTAAGGATATTGCGAAATCTTTTATTTAGGGTCTTTCATTTACCCATAACTTTTCACAAGTCACTAAATACTGGGGAAATAGTATCAAGGTTGAGCGATACTGAGCGAATTCAGAATTCAATAGTATTGCTTATAAATTCAGTTTTTATGCAAATAATCATTTTGTTTGTATCTATATCCATTTTATTCTATTATGAACTAAATATAGGAGTAATTGCACTATTAAGCATACCTTCGCTTATTTGGTTGTCATATTATTATAGTTCTAAAATAGGAAAGAAGCAAAAGCAAACAATGGCAAAATATGCCAAATTTGAAGCATATTCAATAGATATACTTTCCGGATATTTTGCGATAAAAAGTAATGTAAAAGAAAAACTGTTTCATAAAAGGCTACTTGAATCATACAAGTCTGCTCAACTAAAAAGAACGGATCTCCAAATACTTAATTCTCAATATAATTTATACACTAACTTAATTGTATGTGTATTTTCAATTACCGTTGTTTTGCTAAGCTCGTACTTTGTGGTTATCGGAAAAATTGAAATTGGAGTTTTATTTGCAATTATTACTATTTTGGCTCAAATTCTTCAAGCATCCATAAAAGTAGTTTCATATATGGTAAGTGTGCAAGAGGCAAAAGCCGCTTATAATCGTTCTCTTCTTATAATTCAGCATCCTCTTGAAGACAATAGTAAACATATAGATATAACAATAACTTCTTGTAACATGCTTGCATTAGAAAATGTTACGTTTAAGTATCCGGGACGAGAAATTTTACTTGAAAAAATAAATTTAACAGTCAGGACAGGTGAGCTTTTATCTATATTTGGTCGGATCGGTAGTGGGAAAACAACGATAATTCAACTGATTCAACGTTTTTATGCACCAAGTGAGGGTATTATAACATTTAATAATGCAGATATTAATAAATTTGATTTGCATAAATGGAGAAGACAAATAAAGGTCGTTTCACAACAAACCAAATTGTTTATTGGAACAATTGCGGATAATATATCTATGTTTTCTGATTCGTTGGAAAATGTAGAGTTATTTTGTAAGACAATGCAATTGGATTGGTTTTTCAAAATTGAAGATTTGAAATTGCATAATATGGTCGATGAGAATGGGAACAACCTTTCGGGAGGTCAAAAGCAGCTGATTGGGATTGCAAGAGCCTTGTATCAAAGTGCTCCAATTTTAGTATTAGATGAACCAACAGCAAGTATGGATAAAGAGTGTGAGCTTGAGGTGATCCAATTACTTTTTAGGCTAAAAAAAGACATGATAATAATAATGATAACCCATAAACCAGAAATAGCAAAAATGAGTGATAAAATTTATATATTGGATAATAAGCACATGACGGTTTGTGATGACTATTTACTCTTATAATGATAAAATACCCTAATAAAAATAAATCAATATTATTGTTGGTTGCTATGACGATTTTATTTTTACTGAGTTATACCTTATATATAACAATAGCAACTGTCACTATGAACCAATAGTTACAGTTGCTATTGTTTTATTACGCTTGATATATCGTAGTTGTACCAATTACTATATTTTGTGCTTTGCATAGTCAACTAGTTTCCAAATGTAATAACTTCTATTTGTGTAGAAGCAATTCAGGGAATAAAGGAGCTTTTTGTAACTATGCTTTGATTAATTGATAAATTTGCATAACCTCCCTTTCCAACTGTTCTATTTTATATCCATCAGTATAAACAATGCCACTTAGATAAGATCCTAAAAATACATTCTCAAATATACTTGCAAAAAGTTCTACATTTATATCACTTCTAATCTCTTTTAGCTCTTTTGCTTTTTCTAAAATATTCATCCAAACCACTTTCTCCTGAGAAAGCCAATTGAATGCATATTCCCTCATTTTAGGTAATGCAAAAAATGCAGAAATTGTAATGTTCATCATTGCAGTGTTCACATTAAAAATTCCGGAAGCTGCCATTTCTTTTTTTTCCTTTTGACAAGATTCTATAAAATGAGTCAATGTAAGTATAAGACTAGACTGGGGAGTTTTAGGCATAGAAGAGATACTATTGACTTCAAATATAAATTTTTTGACTACATTTAAAAATAAATTTTCTTTTGTTTTGATATGATATAAAATTGCTCCGCGACTCAATCCTGTAGCTTGTTCTAAGTCTGCGAATGTAACTCGATCATATGGTTTTGACGTAAATAACTTGAAAGCTTCAATTAAAAGCTTATCCTTTGTAGATTTTCCATTTCTCATAACATTTTAAGTTTATCAGTATGTTCTGTTTACAAAGGTATTGAATATTTGTCGAATACAAATATATTTGTCTCTCTTTTCAGGAAATTAATAAAAAAAAACATGTCATAAAGAAAAAAGACTTATATTTGCACAGTCTATACTGTATAATACATAACATTATGAGGTACGTTATAAACATAACAAAAAATAAGACCAGTAAAGATGGTTCTATTTTAGGGAAAGTCCTTGACTTTAAGAATGAAATGACTTTGCATGAACAAAGCGAGTTGAATGTATATAAAAAGCATCCACAATTAACGGCTTGCAATAGAGAAGTTACAATCTATAATAGATACACTCAACAAAAAGTACAAACTATCATGTTCGGCTCAAATAGCTATTTAGGTGCTACTATCTTTCCTGAAGCTATTCAAAAGGCTATTGAAGTGACGAAGGAATTAGGTATAGGATCTGGTGGAGTTCCGTTATTATCAGGTACATTTATGTATCAGCAAGAATTAGAACATCTTATTGCTAAAATGTCAGGTATGGATGATTCTATTCTGTTTTCTTCCGGTTATACAGCCAATTTAGGAGTTATTTCCGGATTAATACGAGCGAATAACCTCATCATACATGATAAGCTTAATCATGCTAGTCTACTTGATGGCACAGTCATGTCTGGTGCAAAAATGATTAGGTATAAACATGGTGATATAAGTCATTTAGAAAGTTTATTAAAAGACAACAGTCCTAAATATCCCGAAGGCATTCTGGTTGTTACAGATGGTGTATTTAGTATGGATGGTGATATCGCAAAACTTCCATTAATCTTGGAGACTATAAGGAAATATAATGCAGTTTTACTTATTGATGAAGCACATGCAACAGGAGTGATAGGTGATAATGGGGCTGGAACATTATCGCATTACGGAATTACTGATAGAAAAAATATTATTCTAACTGGAACACTGAGCAAAGCAATTGGAACAGTGGGTGGGTATATAACAGCCTCACAAGACATTATAGACTATTTGCGAATATATGCAAGAAGCAATATGTTCTCAACCTCATTGCCTCCCAGCGTATGTGCTGCTGCTATTGAGGTAATAAAAGTAATGCAAAATACAAATATAGTAGAACGACTCAAACAAAATGCAAAGTATCTACAACATAAATTTAGAGATGGAGGATTTAATATATTGAATACTGAAACGCCAATTATTCCTTTGGTCGTAGGTGATCAAGCCATTTTGACTCAAATGGCCAAAGATGCTTTTGATAACGGATTTGTCTTAAACTCTATTTTTCCACCAGTCGTACCAGCCAATTTGACAAGATTTCGAATAAGCATAATGGCAAACCACACACAAAAAGATATGGATATGTTATTTGAATTGATGATTAAATTATTTGATAAATACAACGTTCCACGATTCGTGAGATAATCATTCTATAAGTTGAGGTGTGTTCATTCTCTCAATAAAGAAGAAATTTTAGAGAAAATCATAATCAAAAAAGAAACGATATTAAATGTTCTAATACAAGTATACATTTTGTGGCTAAAAACTTTACCAAATACAATAAAACAAGTATAATGTCATTGATGAGGGTCAAAACTCCATTTTGAAAAGATGAACTTATAATTTGAAATTTGAGCATCCTAAAAGGCTAAAGAAAGGGTCATAGCATTACTCAATACAGAGTCTGATACGACCCTTTTTAGTATTTGTTGTTACAATCTGTAACTTTGGGGAGTATTCATTTTGGTTTTGACACCCCTCATCAATTACTGCAAAAAAACGGCTCTAATTTTTAATTGCAAATATAGATTCAAGAAAATAAGGGTATTCAAAAGTATGCAGTCTTTCGTAATAACAAGTCGTATGATATTGTTCTACATAAATACTTCGAAATAAAAAACCGCATACCAAAGAATCCATTTTAGAATTTTGAACTTTTTTATCCATTTGTGCTGCTAGTTTCCAGTACTTCTTATCACATGCAATAAATGCTAACATTCTTTCTTTAAAATCTAAAACATACAGATTAGCTTGTCCTGCAATGTGAAAGAAAGCACTACAAGGATTGATTAGAATTTCTTCTTGGTCGAACCAAGATTGTATCTTCACTAAATGCTCATTCTTTTTATTCCAATATTCTTGTAAAGAATAAGCCTCGTCAGGTATAACAGGAAAGAATATATTTAAAGGAGAAAAAAAATACTTAGCTATTACTTCCTTAAATATTGTTTCCTTATCTTTAAAATGATAAAAAATTGCTCCACGCTGCAACTTAGTAACACGTTCCAACTCAGGAACTGTCACTTTTTCCACATTCCTCTGAAGGAATAGCTTAAAAGCTTCCTTCAGAATCAATTCTCTTGAATTCTCTACAGGTTTATTAAACCAATCTGTCTCTGCCATAACGATAGGGTAAATTGTTTATTTAATTTCTTTAAGCAAACCCTTTACCATATCTAATATATTGAAAGGCACAGAGTCCGCTCATTTTGTAAAGAGAGGCACTGGTATACCCGAAAGACAAAACGAGCGACCTGTGCCGTATTTAAACAAATACGACACACTCGCTTCGTATATCCTTGTCTTTCTTGAAAATTACCAGTTTTCTCTTTACAAGTCCACACGAACACGAACTGAATGAGATAAACTCATTCTACATAAGAATGGTGATATTACACACCAACTTACTGCAAAGATACACAAAATATTATAATGTGTGAAAGTTGATTAAGGAAATAACGAATTTTAATTCAAGATGGTTGGAAGTAGTATATTGTTTCCAATAGATTATAAAAAAAACAGCCAAACTCTTAGATAAGAATTCGGCTGTTTTTAGATGTGTATGTCTTTTGGATATATACTATAACCAAAATGGGTCTTCTTTCCAATTTGTGGTAAAGCCCATTGCTGTGGTATCTACATTCGGGAACTCCTGTAACAGGGACTTGAAATCTTGCACCAGTGTATTTTCAGGTTCAATTGCATTAAGCCAATAGATAAGGCAGCAAAATACAGCATAGAAACGATTGGCCATTTGCGGTTTGTCCGTTATCCAGGTATTTCGCAAGGTGGCGGGTAACTGTGGTATGACAGGCATCACCCTGTTCCAAATACGTTCATGATGGGCGCAAGCATTTCTTAACGCATTGACCGCCTTCATCCAACTTTCAAGCATTTCATGCTGTGGTACGCCATACGAACGGGCGATTTTCTTTTTGATAGTCGTATCGGCGAAATTGAAATAGAGCTTAGTCAAGCAACCGAATGAAACCAATTCCAATATTTTCCATGCCGGAGGATAACCTTCTTTGCCGTATTTAACACAATGCTCCTTGATAAACTCGTCTTTGGAGCGTTGGAGTTCTCTCTCCAGCGTACTTAAGTTCTCTGTAAACTTATGCTTGTCTGTGGCCAATTCCGGCTGGATAAACCAAAATGCGCCATGGCTTAACGAGAAATGATTGATAATCTTGGCACGCAAGGACACTTCTATTTGTTGTATTGCAGAGAAAATAAGCATTCTTAGCCGTGTATCGAACAGATATAGTGACACAGCCTTGCCAAATGAGGCTCCGGACTTGTATTGGTGCATAACCGTATCTTGCTCCATAGGACGAAGATATGTCCTGAAACGGAAATAGCTGACATTTTCAAGAAATGCCAACGCCTTGTTGTCGTCAGTAATTGACAGTCCCCTATCTTTTAATGTTTGGATTAAAGCAGGAACTTCAAGAGGGGAATTTGTATAATCCATAAACGTATATATAAAAAAAGTTCCGCCCTGGTACGCTGTTCTACGGGAAGCGTGGCGGATTCTAGCAATGCAAATGTACGACTTTCTTTTGGAATATCCAAGAGTTTCGGACAAATCAATTCATTTTTAACTATTTTAAAGCCTGTTCTTATCCCCATGCGATCGGTTCCACGTGTCGTAATCGGAATACGTAGGGGTATCATCCCAAAAGGATGATTTCTTTCTTCTTTTGCGGTGTTTGGGCTTTTTATCGTAGTCATCCCCACCGGAAAATATGCTTTTGAGTATTACATAACCTACCAAAAGTATTATCAGAGCGTCCATATATTCATGTTTTAAGTGTTTTAAAATCAGTATGTAAAGTTACAAAACAATATCTATATAATCAAATAATCACAGAGAAAATTCGCAAGAAAAACGCTGTCAGAAAATACCTAAACGGGCGACAGCTTCCTCTTTTGTCTCCCGGACAAACTGCAAGAGAATACCGGGATTGATGTAACGGTTTTGGAATTTGCAGGTAAGGTGCATATGGGGACCGGTACTGCGCCCCGTGTTGCCGGTAATGGCAATCACCTCGCCGGGCATGACGGAAGCCCCCCGACGAACCAGCACTTGGGAAAGGTGGCAATAGCTGACGGTGTAACCGCCGTGACGGAGGGTGACGAAGTTACCCGAACGCCTGTCGTACCCCACCTTGACCACCACGCCCGACAACATGGCGTAAGCTTCTTCACCTTTGGCACGCAGGTCGATCCCGTTGTGCCGACTGCGCTTCTTGCTGAAAGGGTCGATACGGAGACCATAAGGCGAAGTGACAGTAATACGCTTCAACGGATAGGAGACGCTCATGTATCGCCGTACCCACTCGCCATACTCATTGGCAGGGAATTTCCCTGCCGTAGAAACAGACTCCTTATTTGGATTGGAAACCTTTTCTACAGGAGGAAGGCCTTTTTTTGTGTCTATGCGACAGACCGGTTGCCGCCTGGCTACGGTGTGGAACTGCGCTTTAGCGGACAGACACACCGACAGCATGGATAATATAAGAATCGCTTTCATACGGACAAAGGTAGGGAGAGAACTTCGACTACTTTATATATAAAGGAGGAAAAGCACTGAATTTTAACCTTGTATAAGCCATCATACCTGGGAATCATACTCGCAACCAACACACGCCAGAATGGGTTGAATTTTCCGTTTGGAGTATGATTGACAGTCTGATTTTTCCGTGTTTCCATAAATAACTTCAAAAACGGAACGATTTATCGTTTCCGCCCAATACAGGTGCAGACGATGAATTTATTTTGCCCCCAAAAGTGAACTTATACCCAAAGGATTATGAACTATCAACACAAATTCAAAGAGGAAGAAATACCTTACGGCATCCTCAAAAAATTCGGACTGACCCGTGAAATGATTGGCGACTTGCCGCAATCGGTGTTGCAACAGGTATGTGACGGCTACCGTTCACCAGTGCTGCCTATCCATATCACGGATGAAGGAGGGAATATCATACAAGGGCGCACACGCTTCGCATTGGTCAGAACCGAAACAAGGGAAGCGGACATCCTGTTTTATCCGGTGCTTGCCCAAAGTCGATTGGAACAGTTCAGCGAGGCAAACTGCCAAAAGCTGGAAGCCGGGAAAGCGGTGATGGCTACCATGACCGATGCGGACGGCAGACAGGTGCAAGCCTTCCACCAAATAGACGAAGGCACCGGACAGATTCTTTCCGTGCCGACACCCGTCATCGGCCGTAACCTGCAATACTTCTGCGATTATTTTGAACTGAGCAACGCCGAACTGAACTGTCTGCAGAACGGTGAGCCTTTGACACTGGTTGACGAAGGCAGTATGCTGACACTCGGTATCGACCTGCATGACCCTACCGGCATCCGCATCGGTATCGGGGATGAACGCCAATGGCGTGAACAGAACAAGAAGGGGTTGAAAAAATACAACTTCGGGTGCTTCGGCTGTTGGGTGATGGACGAACAGGGCAACCTGGACTATGTGGAGGAAAAGGAGTACAGTGAAGAGATGTGGGAGGAAATGAAGAAGAACGGGGCAGGCAAATTGAAAATGAAGAATTAAGAATGATGAATGAAAAATTGGAAACGGAAAGATTCTATCCGGAAGAAACGCTTGTGGAGAAGGTGCAGAGCGGCGTGTTCGGATGGCTGGGGTATGTGACCCACCACTCCAAGGCATGGAAACAGGAGTATGAGCGGTATTGCCGCCTGCGTGAACTGCCGATGAATGACGGAACCGCCTGGAAGTTCCTGCAAATGAAGCAAGAGGAACTGGAGGAAGCGATAGCGAACGGAGACGCTTGATTGAACCATTAAATAAGAGAATACAATATGTCTATCCGAAAGAATACCAATCCCCGGCCGTTGGATTTACCGCCGGAAATGCAAGACCTGTTGCTGCGTAACGGTATGCGTGGCTACCTTGCCGGAAGCAGCGAAGGGTTTGCCTTGATTGTGCAGGGGCATGATTCGCCCTTGCTGACCTATCCTATCGGCGAGAAGCAACTGCGTGCGCTGACCGACTGGGGCACGAACTCCGCCAACAAACGGTGTTACAATACCTTTGCGAGCATCGTGGCCGCCGACTTCGACCTGCCGAAAGACTTCGTACATGCCCGGAACGCCAACGGACGGGTCGCCATGGGACTGCACGGCTACCGTACCGGTGCCGGAGAGTATGGGCGTGTGGGAATGCCCATGCGTCCTTTCCATCCGATCTGCCACGGCTTTCTCGGCTGGACACCCCGGCAACAAGGGGGCTTCCACCTGCGGCGCATCGGCGGAGACCTCTACTATCCCGGTGCGCCTATCGTGCCAAACCGCCCTGACGGACGCATGAAACCGGGGGAACTACAATCGGGCGGCTACGGCTTCTATTACAAAGGACACGCCACCGCCCCGGTAGCGGAGAGGGATGTGCTGAAAGAATTGCAGAGCGTGGTGACGCCCATACACCCCCGACAGAGAAGCACCGAGTCTGCCAAGCCCTACAAGGAACTGGTAGCCTCGCCGGTGTATTTCACCAACGAGAGATGGCAGGAATGCCTGGCAAGCCACGGTATTATCGTGGATAGCGAGACACGAACGCTGACCGTGCAGTCGGCTGCGGTGGATGCGGACCTGCAATATGACCTGACAGAGGAGGAACTTGCCGCACTGACCGCCAACACATTGGAAGAAGCTACGGCGGAAAAACGGCTGGAAATCATCAACGGGGTAATCCAAGACGATTATGACGGCAAAGTGACGTTGGAAATGCTGAATGGCAGGGAGACTGTGAACCTGTCCTTGCACCCGGAGGTGCTGGAAGATTTGAACAGCCGGTTGGCCGTGGGGCAACAACAGGCGGAAAGGATTGCCGGCGGTATGCCGGTGGAAGCGGAACGGGAGCTGCGAGAGGGATTGCCGAGGGGCGGCGTGGCAATGAACGGCAACGACCTTGCGGCAATCCGTCCCGACAAAGGCTGGTACCGGGAAGGAAAGCATGGCAGGGAGGTGACAGTGGATGACATCCGTGTGGAGCCGTCCGGACAAGAGGGAACATACAAGATGACCGCCATTATCGACGGCGAACGGGTGAGCCACGAGATTACGCAGAAGCAATACGACAAGTTTATGGCTATTGACGACTACCACCGCCTGAAGCTGTTCTCCAAAGTGTTCGGCGAGGTGGATATGAAGTCGAGAGACCGGACCCCGTTGGGAACGAAAATCGGTGCCGCCCTGCTTGCCGGCGCAGCCGTGGCTGCGGAACTGGGGCATGACCACCACTGCCATTCAAGACCGGTGATATTCGCCGAACATCACCACCACGGGCCTGCGCTACACCCCTACTTCAAACCGGGAGTGGATACGCCTATGGATGTGGCCACACGAAACTTTGAGGCGGCGGCGAATGAGCATATCCGCCACGAGATGCGCCACGGAATGTAAACCCATAAAGAGAACACAACACAAACACACCTTTATATTATGTCGGAACTGACCTATGAAGATTTCAAACAACGCATCAACATCCAAGAGGTGTTGCAGGATGCCGGGTATCATTTGAACCGGAAGGACGGTATCCGCTACCCCTCTTACGTTCGCCTGGACAGCAACGGCCGCCGTATTCGTGGTGACAAATTCATTGTCACCCGGAACGGCATGTGCTGCTTCCAACCGCCCGAACAGCGGAACTACAACATCATCTCCTTTATCAAGGAGCATCCGCATTTCTTTGCGGAATATACGCCGGGGATGTCGAAGGACAGGCTGGTGAACCTTGTGTGCAACCGCCTGCTGAACCAACCTGTCACGGAACGGAATGCCCGTGTCTTGAATCCGGAGAAGCAAAACAAACCCTTCAACGCCAATGATTACGAATGGCAGAGCTTTGACTTGGGCAACTGGGAGAGCCAGAAGAAATTCTATCCTTACTTCAAGAACCGTGGCATCGACCTTGCCACCCAACGGCTGTTTGCCGACAATATCTTCCTGACCACCAAGCTGCGGACGGACGGGAAGCGATATACCAACCTCTCGTTTCCCTTAACCCTGCCGAACAAGCCGGATGAAAAAGCCGGATTGGAGGAACGAAGCCGCCCGAACCGGGAGGGAAAAATGGTGTATAAGGGCATGGCCGCCGGAAGTAACGCCACGCAAGGAATATGGATAGGTAATCCGGGACACTTGGCTTTACCTGAAGTGAGAAACGTGTATTGGTTTGAGAGTGCGCTCGATGCGATGGCTTTCTGCCAGTTGAACGCAAGTACACTGAATATGGAAGATTCGGTGTTTGTCTCCACCGGAGGGTCGCCGAGCCAGCAACAATTCAAGGGGATGATGGCAGAGACACCGACTGCCACACACCACCTTTGTTTTGACCGTGACCGTTCCGGACAGGTATTCGCTATCAATTTTGCGCTGACCCATGCCGGAAGGGAGTTCTCCGGTTACCTGTCGAAAGCCGGGAATTTAATCGTGCAAGATTGCAGTGGGGGTTATCAACGCCATGAAATAGCAATGGAACCGTTTGACTTCAAGAAAGTGACAGCGAGCCTGGGCATAGATACCTTGAAACCCGATTTGGAAGATGCGGTTCTCAAATACATGAAAATGGGTGACGGATATTTGCAGGAGATGTATATGAACCGTAGGGACAATTATGAAACCAGCCGTACTGACGGTGCGACAAACAAGGAGGAACTGGAGGAAATGGAAAACGACCTGCACGCTATCTCCAAAGCTCTACAAATGCTATCCCGGTCCGGCACACCTGTGATGGGAAGCATCATCTATGAGCCGGCGGCTGAAGGTTACAAGGACTGGAACGACCAATTGCTTGACAAACGGATGGAAACGGAAGAAAAGGAACTTGATGATTGGGAAATCAGTGGCAGGGCTACCCTGAACCGCGCCTTGTCCGATTTGCCCGAAGTCAATCCCGGACATATCCGTACCGGCCTGTATGATGAAGCAGACCATGAAGCCGTACGCAAACGGATTGAACGGGCAGAGAAAGTCGTGCAATCTTTTGAAGTCAATGACAGGGGAATGCCGGACAAAGGTTTCCAAGAGATGTATGAGATACAGGAAGAACTTGCCCGGTTGGAAACGGATATAACCAACTCACTTTCGGGCATGAGAGAAGAATACCAACCCCGTTTTCACCGATAATCCCCATGAAGCCTATGCAGACCGCCCACTACGGAACCCTTGTCATCCGACCGCATTCCATGCAATTTGCCATTGATGAACTGCCCCTGCTCCTGCTTTGCCTTGCCGGATACGGCTGTGCCTGGATAGAGAACCTTGCCGGTAGCGGTATCTTGTCAGGGGCTTCCGTGCTGTGCAGCCTTTACCTGCTGTACCGGTTCATCTACCTGCGCCGTACCGAATACCTTATCAGCAGCGAACAGATAATCTACCGGCATGGCGTGTTCAGCCGAAGCTGCGACTACATGGAACTGTACCGTGTAGTGGACTTCAGGGAACACCGCAGCTTCCTGCAACAACCGACCGGGCTGAAAACTGTGAGCGTGTATTCGGGAGACCGCATGACCCCCAAACTGGATATACGCGGCGTGGAATACCGGACGAATCTTGTCGATCATATCCGTGAACGAGTGGAAACCAATAAACAACGAAAGGGTATTTATGAGATTACAAACCGTTAGCCTCCTGCTGCTTATGAGCATTCTGTGGGTACAGCGTGCAGTGGCACAATATGTGCAGACTAATCCGCTGGAGTGGATGGCACTTGCCGAAGGAAATGAGGCTATCAATGGAGAGATAGAGAGCCAGACGGACGGGCAACTGCGCACGGCTGCCTTGCAGAACACCATTGCCGCCGAGTTCAATAAAATCCATGAATGGGAACGGAAATACAGCAGCTACCTGCAAACGGCCAGCGGGTATGCTTCCTCGCTGAAAGCCGCCACCACGTTGTATGAGGACGGCGTGCGCATCTTCATTTCACTGGGCAGGCTACGCAAGGCTGTAAGCAATAATCCGCTGGGCGTCATCGCCACGTTGTCGATGAACAACCTGTATATCGAGACCGCCACGGAACTGGTGACGGTCTATACGCTGCTGCGGAATGCCGTAGCCACCGGAGGGCCGCAGAATATGCTGACCGGTGCGGAACGGAGTGAAACGATGTGGGCGTTGGCCGATAAATTAGGCGCATTCAACAAGAAACTGAACAAACTATGTCTGAGCATCCGCTACTATACGATGATGGACGTGTGGAACAACATCACCTCCGGAATGATTGACCGGGACAACAGCGAGATAGCGCACCTTGCCTTAGACCGGTGGAAACGGGCGGCAAGAGCGGCGAGGTATTAACGTAAGAAGAAAGAGCACATGAAGAAATGGCTTGGATATTACATCGGATTTATCCTGCTGCTATTGGCAGGGACGGCGAAAGTGGAGGCACAGATTGACCCGACACTGGCCGGGATGATATTAGGCTACACCAACAAGGCGGAGAAAGAGCTAAAAAGCCAAGAAAAGGCGATGCTGATGCAGACAACCGGACATCTCTGGATGCGGGAAGAAGTGGAAGGCACGACCGATTTGCAACGGACATTCAACAACTATCTTGATTCGTTCCGGGATATCGTGTGCTATGCGGCACAAATCTATGGCTTCTACCACGAGATAGGACGGCTGTCGGACAACATGGGAGACTTGTCGAAGCAACTTAGGCAACACGCTGAAGGGGCTTTTGCCGTGGCACTGACACCCCGGAGGAACCAAATTTACCGTGACTTGATATTGGGAAGCGTGGAAATCGTGAACGACATCCGGCAGGTGTGTATGAACAACACGAAAATGACGGAGAAGCAACGCATGGAGATTGTATTCGCCATACGCCCCAAGCTGAAACGGATGAACAAGAAGCTGAAGCATCTGGCACTCGCCGTGAAATATACCTCGTTTGTTGACGTATGGGCGGAGATTGACGAAGGGAGCCGACCCAGGCCAACGGACAAGGCTGGAATCGTGCAGGCTGCCATGCGGCGATGGAAACGGAGCGGAAACCGATAACAAAACAATCAAAGGAATCATATAAACACAATCAACACGACAATGGGAAAATGGTCAACAATCTTAGGTATAGGCAAAAAAGTAGCCAACCACTCGGCAACACAAACTACGGCACGCAGTATCGGAGGAGCACTTGTGCATCCCCAACGCACACTTGCAGGATTGGGAAATGCCACCAAAACAGCGGTAATGGGTGGTGGCATGGGATATCTCGCTTGGGAGAAACTTGTGAATGACAAACCGGTAGTCCGTGCGGCGGCAGACCTGCTGGTCGGGGAAGAAGCCGTTGACAAGGGACTGGAAATGGCAGGGAACGCTACAAATAAAATAGCGGATGCGGCAGACAAAGCCGGGGAAAGCCTGCAAGAGGTAAGCCAATCGGTGTCATCGATGGGTGCGTCTTGGGGTGGTGTGGGTACTTTTCTGCGGAACATGACCGGCGGCAACGGCATGGATATGTTGGGGAACTTCTTCGGCAATCTCGGTAAGGGGAACGTGTCGGGACTGGGCATCTTCGGACTGTTGGCTTCTGCCATGCTGGTATTCGGACGCTTCGGTTGGCTTGGAAAGATTGCCGGGGCGTTATTGGGCATGATGCTGATTGGTAACAATTCCAAAGTGGCACAACCGTTGACTCCTGCGGTGAGTGAAGAACAGGGACGGCCGGGAGGAATGAGAAGGTAATGAAGAATGAGAAATTAAGAATTTACTTCTGAAGACAAACACAAAAGAGACACAATGAATATCGGATTATTGGCAGTAGATAGCCGTTACCCTAACCTCGCACTGATGAAAATCAGCAGCTACCACAAGGCGCAGGGCAATCGTGTGGAGTGGTACAGTCCGCTCAGCCGATACGACAAGGTATATTTGGCGAAAGTATTCACCTTTACGCCGGATTACGCATATTTCCTGAACGCCGACGAAGCGGAACGAGGGGGAACCGGCTATGACATAGGAAAGGTACTACCTCCAGAGATAGACAGAGCCGTACCGGATTACAGCCTGTATGGAATAGACAAAAGAACGGCTTACGGCTTTCTGACACGGGGATGCCCGAACCGGTGCAAGTGGTGCGTAGTACCCCAGAAAGAAGGGAATATCAATCCTTATATGGATATAGAAGAGATTGCGGTGGAGGGGCGTAACCGTATCATCCTCATGGATAACAATGTACTGGCCTCGGACTACGGACTGGGGCAGATAGAGAAGATTGTCCGGATGGGGTTGCGTGTGGACTTCAACCAAGGATTGGACGCCCGGTTGGTAACGGATGAGACAGCGAAGCTACTTGCACAGGTGAAATGGCTGAAACACATCCGCTTCGGTTGTGATACACAGGCGCAGATAGCGGAATGCGAGCGTGCCACGGCTCTGATAGATAAATACGGATACAAGGGGGAATACTTCTTTTATTGCATCCTGCTCAATGATTTTGAAGAATCATTTTCCCGTGTGAACCATTGGAAACAGAAAGGGAGGCGTTTTCTGCCCTACTGCCAGCCGTACCGGGATTTGCACAATCCCAACCAAAGCATTCCCCAATGGCAGAAGGACCTGGCAGGCTGGGCCGATAAGAGATGGATATTCCTGAGCTGCGAGTTCAAGGACTTCATACCGAGAAAAGGATTCAAGTGCAGCACATATTTCAACCATAAAACGGAGACGAATGAAGGTTTTGAGCTTGTTTGACGGAATGTCATGCGGACAGATTGCCTTGAAACGACTTGGCATCCGGACGGAAACATATTACGCCTCCGAAATAGACCGACACGCTATCCGGCAAACCCAACTGAATTTTCCGGACACGATACAACTCGGCGATGTCACACAAGTGGACGTGCGCCAACTGGAGCCGATAGACCTGCTGATAGGCGGAAGCCCCTGCCAGTCGTTTTCCTTTGCCGGGAAACGAGCAGGGATGTCCACCATAGACAAGGAGGAAATCTATACGTTGAAGCGTTATTTGGAATTGAAGCGTGAAGGCTTCCTGTTTGAAGGGGAATCATACCTGTTTTGGGAATATATGCGTATCCTGACAGATATTCGCATGTACAATCCTGATGTGCTGTTCCTATTAGAAAATGTGGAAATGGGCAAGAAATGGGAACGTGTACTGAGCGAGGCTATCGGGATATTCGGGGTGCATATCAACTCCGCCCTGGTGTCGGCACAGAATCGTGCCCGCATCTATTGGACGAACATACGGACAAAAAAGGTCGGGCTGTTCGGTGAACTGCACGCCGACATTCCGCAACCTCAAGACCGGAAGATATTCCTCCGGCACATCGTAGAGGAAGAAGCGGACAAGAAATACTACTTGAGCGAAAAGATGATGGGCTGGCTGAAAAGGCATGGCGAGAAACGGAATACCGACATGAACGTGCTGGGAGACAACGACAAAAGCCACTGCCTGACGGCTACCGCACAGGCCAAAGGAAACCTGACCACGAACTATGTCTGTATGGCCATGCGTGGACGAGAGACCTGCCTCACTTCCCGGAGGACGGAGTATGGCAAGCGGATACGCAAGGCATACGAAGCCGGCAGCATTGCCGAACTCCGAAAGAACATCCAACAGCTTGAACCCCGGACAGACGGCAAGACAAACTGCCTGACGAGCGTGCAGAAAGACAACTTGATATGGGCTGGTCTGGCCGGATGCAGGCCGGACAGAAAGGGAAAGACAGGCACTTGTTCCCAAAATCCGCTCCCCTTTGGAGAAATATGTATGTCGTGCGGACGCATCCGCCGCCTGACACCCACGGAGTGCGCACGCCTGCAAACCATACCGGAATGGTACCAATGGAAATGCAGCGACACGCAACAATACCGTATGTTGGGAAACGGCTGGACAGTGGAAGTGATTGTACACATATTCAGCTTCTTAAAAGATAACATCCATATAAACATCGCCTGGCAACAGGCTTGAAACAAAAGACAATGAACTATACGCAAGAAATGAACCTGGTATCGAAAAGCGGCTATTGTATGCCGTTTGAGGAGAGTAAAGGAGAAGTGAGCCTGACGCTGGGCTACGGGAAGCAGATCCACCCAATGACACAGGAGGAGTTTTTCCACCATGGTGTGGACTTCGCTACCCACCGCTATATCCTTACCGCCGTAGCGGACGGTGTGGTGTCGGGTATCGGCAGCAACCCCACGCACGGGCTGTACCAAGTGATACGCTACGGTAAGTATGAAGTGACCTACGCCCACCTTGCCAACGCACTTGCCCCCTTCGGCGCACGGGTAAAGGCCGGCAGCGTGGTGGGTATCAGCGGAGACCTACTGCATATCGAAGTGAAGTATGACGGGGAGGAAATCAATCCGATGGAGTTCCTTGCCATGCTGTACGGCAACCTGCTGGCAATGCGGCAGCAAGGACATCCGGGTATGCCGGAACTGGAGACGATGGAAATGGATATTCCGACAATGTATGACGATGACCGGGAGGAAATCGAGGAACTGATGCTACGCTTCTACCCGGAGTACCTACTGGAAGTGGGCAACGGCGGCTACCGTGTGCCGGAGCATACGGAACAATCGCTGCGCAACATCTTCTCACAGTCCGCCGTGAAGAACTATTTCTATGAGATGATACCCTCGCTCGCCAACCCGTTGGGGATAGGAGACCGCTCGATGCCGATAGCCGCCAAAGTGCAGAACCTGCTTATCAGCGACTTCCTGAACTACCTCGCTTTGCGCCACGAGATTTTTCTTTCCACGCTGAGCGAAAACGATAAAAAAAAACGGCCGACCAAGCCATAGCGACTTGCGGCATGGTGGACCCGCTTACCGATTTGGAGATAGACGTGCAGAGTTTTGACATTCCCCGGCTGGTGACGGTATATCCCGACAAGGCCGGAATGCGGTGGTGGACGAAGGCATGGTTCAATAACCGAGAAGAAGGCGAAGCCTCCGTGGAAATCAGCCGGCAAGTGGCGGTAAAGTTCATCCAAAACCTGATTGACAAGGATACGATGCTGGAAGAATACTTTCCAAAACAGATGGAAGTGTACCACCACGCCATAGAACAGACCAAAGAACAACTATTGCAACAAATGAATTTGACATGAGCAAACCCCGACAGACCCAGCATTTTGCAGAAATCGAATATTGCCTGCAAAACTACTTCAACAGCCAGCTGGCTCCCGTGATGAAGGAAGCCCAAACCTACCTTACGCAAAAGCAGGTGGAAGAAATCGGTGCATACCACGCCAGTACTGCCGGCGTGCTGCGCTCTCTCGCCAACGGTGCGAACGGAATGCCGGACGACTCCTTGCCGTATCTCCGGCAGACCGGCGAGTGGAACAGCAAGACAACAGAGGATTATGTGGCAATGTGCCGGGAACGGATAGCCGCCACCCCGGAAACCGTGGAAGACCTGAGCCTGCTTGCCGGAGAGTGGCGCAATGCCGTTGTAGCGGAAATCGGTAGGGAACAGTACGAGGAACTCTCCAAGGAACTGGGTGGAGACCTCGCCTTTGCCTACGTGGACTACCGGGTGGAACAGATGATGATTGACCGAATGGCGGTCGAGCAGATGCCGAAATCATCCGTGGAGTATATCCTGCGGAAAGGTGCGGAAGGCAGCCTGCTGGGATTGGCGCAAGGCATGATGAAGTCGCCCCTGCAACAAGAGATAGAACGGCGTGGCGAAGCCGCCTACCGGCCAAGCGGTGCGGAGAAAGCATGGGGTACAGCGGTGGGTGTCGGCATGGACACCGTGATGATGGGCGGTATTTCCTCGTGGGGAAGCCTTATCAAGCTGGGCGGCGTGGAAGCGGTAAGCTATGCGGTGGGGAAATTCATGGACGGAACGGAGGATGCTCCGGCCATGACGGTGGAGGATTGTATCAGCCGTGGCGTGTTCGGCAGCGAACATAATGTGTTCGCCGACTTCCGTGCGCAAGGCAAGGTCATAAAATCCTACGAAAACCCTTACATACTGTCGCTCAACGAGCGGTTGGCCCAAAAGATGGGCATACTGACCGAAAAACCGCTTTGGGCGGAACTTATGGAAGCCGAGGCGCAGGTTCCGCATGGGTGGCCATTCCCGGCATACGAGCCTTCTTCCAATGAGCGCAAACCCGGACACGGGGATGTGCCCATGGTGGTGGCACCTGGACGGGAAGAAGAATATCTAGCGATGATGCAAGAGGAAGAGGAAAAGGAACGTGTCGAAACTGCGAAAAGGGAAACGGAAAAAACGGCTACGGAACAAGATAATATGGCGGACAAGCATCCTACGGAGAGCGGTGAGACGCAGGGAAAGAGGAATGAAAACGGCTGGGGCGACTTGTTCGGCACTTTCGGGCTGGACGGTCTGGACGACATCGGCCAAAACTTGGGCTATGTCATTTCCATGCTGCCCGACATCCTTTTCGGGCTGTTTACCGGCAAGTCGAAATCACTGCTTCCGCAAAACAACCTGTTGCCCATCGCTTCCATATTGACCGGTATGTATGTACGGAACCCGATGCTGAAGATGGTACTGATAGGCATGGGTGGCGTGAACCTGTTGAACAAAGCCGGGCATGAAGCCCTTGGACGGCAAGGGAACAAAGTTGTGCAACCCTACAAGGTATATGCCGATGAGCCACTCAATCCACGCATCGCCAACCCGGTGCTGCAAGGGAACAGCCTGATTGCGGTGATTGACAAAGTGCCGTGCAGCATCCAACTGACCGACAATGTGGTGGATGCCCACCGTAGCGGCGCATTGCCCCTGAACACACTCGCCAACGCCGTGCTTGCCAAGCACGATGAAATGCAGCAAATGGCACAACAGAACTACCGGGCCGCCGAAGCGGAACGGGACGAGGGCCGGGAACGCACAATCCTACTCAAATAATCAAACAACCCTATAAACACAACAGCAATGAAAGAAAAAAGTCCACGTGAACAATCGGCCGCCCACCAACAGACAGCACTCCTGATAAACGCCCTGAACGGTGCGGTTGCCGGTAGCGGCTACTGGCTGAATGCGGCGGGACGGAATTTACCGAAATTCTATCCGAAGGGTGTAGCTGTCAGTCCGTTCAACTCCCTCGTATTGGGCATGCACACCGACCAAAGCGGCTACAAGACCGGACTATATACGATGTTCTCCGACGCAAAGCAGCGTGGAGAGGCAATATTGCAACAGGAACACGGCGTGCCGTTCAACTGGTACAAGTGGGACAAGTACGTGAACCGCCATAACTCGGAAGATATGCTGTCTCGTGAGGCATACAAAGCCTTGCCCGAAGCACAGCAGAAGCTCTACAAAGGAGTGCGCCAACGGGAAATCATGGTCTTGTTCAACATCGACCAGACCACTCTGCCGATGGCGGATGCGGAGAAATACCGGGATTTGCAACAACGCTTCGGCAGCCGTGCAGACCGGGGCTACCTGCAAAGCGAGGAACGACAACTGCGCAGCACGGTGAACCGGTTCGTGGCGCAGGTCAGGGAACACCTGCTTCCCGTGCGCAAGGATGCCGCAGGCATGGCGCACTTCGATACCGCCAAAGATGCAGTCTATATGCCCGAAGCGAAACAGTTTGAACACTACGAAGACTATGTGCAAGAACTGATGCGCCAAGTGGCAGGTGCCACCGGACACGCCCAACGGCTTGCCCGTGAAGGCATGGTGATGCAAGGCGGCAAAGCCCCCTCGGAAGATGCCATACGCTATGAACGGCTGGTAGCGGAACTGGCCTCCGGCGTGAAGATGATGGAACTCGGACTGCCTGCCCGGTTAGCGAACGACAGCCTGCCCTTGGTGGAACACTGGACACGGGAACTGCAAGAGAATCCGCACTACATAGATGCTATCGAAAGCGATGTGAACAATGCGCTGGGGGTTATCCGAAAGGCGGAACAGGGTGAGAAAGTGGAATATGCCACGCTGCGCACGCAACGCCAGACCTCGGAAATGCAGGAACGGCAAGGGCCGCAGGTGGACGCCCGTGAGAGTGCCATACTAGTGGATATTCTCCGTACCGGAGGAATGGCGATAGACGGACGCAACTTCCCTTCTCCTGAAGCCCGGAATGCGTTTCTGGAAAAATTCAATCTGGGTTATTACGAACGGCAGAAGAACGAAGCCTTGTTGAGGGTGACGGACGAAGATGCCGATGTGGTGGAGATAGCCTATACCGAAGCACTCGCCTACGGTGCGAAGATTGCCACGGCGTGCCGGGAATACCTGCCTACAGAATGGAACACGAAAGGAAACTACCGGATAGCAGAGGAACTGAAAAGCGTGCCTGACCGCTCCACCAAAGAAATGGTGGTGGTGCGCGACAGGGAGACCGGGATTGCCGACGTGGTGCTGCCTGCCGGTGCCACCACAGGTGGCCACGTGATACTGTCCGCTACGGACAGACGTCCGTTTTACCTGACTCCCGATGAGGTAATGCCTGCGCAGGAACGGTCGGAACAACAGGCAAGGGTCGTCACCAACAACCTGCCCGGATTCTCCAAGCAACAGATAACGGGCGCATTGATGAAGCAAGGAGCAAGCTATGTGCGCTTCTTCAACAAGGACGGCCTGCTGGGGTACCGTCCCGATGACAGTTACTTCAAGGACAAGGAAGTGTTTACCGCCAAGCTGACCGGCAAGGAGTTGCAAGTGCAGGCGACGCTTGATGTGGCGGAGGCGGTAGATAAAGCCACTAACGTACAGTTTGAGCGCATACAGATGTTACGTGATGACAATAACCGTTGGGCACTCTACTTGAAGCCCGTAGAGGGGGAAGCCTTCAGCATCTATCCCGATAAGGAGGACTTAAACCGCTTCTTCTCCGCCGTGAAGCAGAATGAACGGCAGTCGGCACAGGGGGTACGTATGGAACTGGCGCAGAAATATTATGCGCTCGGCACCGACCGCCCCGAACTAAGACAGGACTTGTTCGGCACGGCATCTACGGACGTGGATGTATCGCTTATCAAGCGTGTGAATATCTTCCGGGCCAAAGACGACAAGTTCCTTTGTGTGCCGCAAATCGAGGGAATGGGGAAAATTGAGGCTCGTGAGGTGTCGAGGCTGCAATGGCAACGGATCTGGATTGCGGAGGATATGGCCGGATATAAGACACAGTTGGCGGCCACCTTGTTTGCGGACGTGCTGAAACAGGCACAGGAAGCGAAACAGGCGAAAAGCCAAGTGGAGACTTCGGAAGTGGAGCATGGAAGGGAAAAGGAACAAGTGAAGGCTGACGGGGCGAAAGGACAGACGGACTGGAGGAATTTTGAGGAGTTGAAAGCCAAACACTCCGATGCCGTGCTTCTCTTCCGCTGCCGTGACTTCTATGAATCCTACAAGGAGGATGCGGACAGAATGGCAAACGTGCTGGGGCTTGACGTGTCGGAACGTGACGGAGGGATTCACGTGGCTTCGTTTCCCAAAACGGCATTGGACACTTATTTGCCCAAGCTGGTACGGTCGGGAGTAAGGGTCGGAATCTGCGATGAACTGCCTCGTAAGGGAGTGTCCGAAATGGACACCCCCGTTGAGAATGAGCAACGTCCGGCACGACGGATGTAGTGTGTAACGTATGAGAGAAACATATACCTATATATAATAATGAGCAAGAATCAAGAATATGCAGAACGGTATGCGAATTTTGCCATGGTACAGATGCGCAAGTACGGTATTCCGGCTTCGGTGACGTTGGCACAAGGTATACTGGAAAGTTCCAACGGACAAAGCCGACTGGCACAGAAAGAGAATAACCATTTCGGTATCAAGGCGACTGCGGCATGGATAGAGGGTGGCGGCAAATACGGGCTGTACACTGACGACAAACCGGATGAAAAATTTTGCAGCTATGCTACGGTGGGTGATTCCTACGAGCATCATTCCCGCTTCCTGAAGGAGAACAAGCGGTATGCGGATTGCTTCAAACTGGCGGCTGACGACTACAAGGGCTGGGCGCAAGGTCTGGAACGTGCCGGGTATGCCACCGGAGGGAACTATGCCGCCAACCTGCAACGGATTATCGAGGTGAACGGCCTTGACAAGTATGACCGTATGGTGATGGAAGCAGGGATTTCGCAAGGCAAGGCTGCCACGGAGCACTACTCCTTCCCGGTGAAAAGGGATGAGTTTCTGTTGGTGACTTCGCCTTTCGGGATGCGTGAAGATCCGATGAATCCGGACAAGCAACAGATGCACAAAGGCATCGACATCCGGACAAACCAAGAAGCGGTGCTTGCTACGGAGGATAAAGGAAAGGTGGTGGCAGTCAATCTGAACGCTGACACGCCGGGCGGTCGTTCCGTGACCGTGGAATACGGGCGTGCGGACAACAGCAAGGTACAGGTAAGCTATCATCATCTGGAGACGGTAGGCGTAAAAACAGGTGAAACGGTGAATGCCGGGCAACAGCTTGGCGTGTCGGGCAACACCGGCACACGGACAACCGGCGAACATCTGCATCTGGAGGTGAAACAAATCCATGTGAATGGAACCCTGCGTGAGGTGAACCCTGCGGCCTACCTTACCGAAATAGCGCAAAAAGGAAACATCGGGCTGCAACTGCTGTCGGACGGCAAAGACCTGATGGCAAAATTCCGCACACAAGAGAACGAAACTCCGTCGATAGGCTTGACTGATTCTCCTGAAGATTGGATGAAAAAACTGCTTTCCTCGGAGGACAGCGGTGTCCGGATGAGCGGTAATGATCCGATTATGGAGTTGGTAATGGAAATGTTTACCTCGCTGATGGCTCTTGCCGTGCAGATTGACAGCAAGGAACAGGATCAACAGATGGGGGCTGCGACAAAAGCGGCTTTGGAGAAACGCATAGACCTTTCCTCACTTGTTCCCTCGCTGAGATCGTGCGAGCTGGTGATACAGGACAACGCAAGGCCGATATTGTACGCCCAAGATGCTACCGGCAGTTACTCGCATGAACTGACTGCGGCTGAAATGAATCGGTTGTCGCTGATACTGAACCATACGGATATGCCGGACGAGAGCAAACGGCACCGAATCGGTACGGCGGTGAACCATATACTCGTGGCTGAACGCGCTGCCAGAAGCTATGAGCAGGGAATGGAGCAACGTGGGCAGGCGGAAGGCTTGCAGATACGATAATGAATTTAGGAATGCAATAGTTGTATAATAGTTTAAAAAAGTAATTTATGATTAAGTGTAATGTGACAATCAACGGCATTGTGAGCCGCACGGCTTCCATGCGTACCAACAAAGAGGGGAAATCTTATATTAGTTTTGCCGTGAAAATAAGCATTCTTGCCAAGGCAGGGAGTAGCAAGCAAGTGGAGGTGTTCGTGTCGAAGAACGGAACGACTGCGGAACTACTTTCTTATGTGACCGGTCAACGTATTGAGTTGAAAGGGGTGCTGACTTTCCGCAAACGTGAAGAAAACCTGTATCTCAATTTCCATGCCGACAGCGTGGACTTCCACCCACAAAGCGAGCGTGATGCGATTGAGGGCACTATCGAGTTCCGGGGGACGGTGGGTAAACAAGTGGAAGAAAAGAGGGATAAGAAGGGCAATGCTTATTCGGTGTTCTCCGCCTTCAGTACAGAGAAGCATGAGGAAAACTTTGCTTTCACATGGGTACGTTTTATCCGTTTCTCCGCAGAAAAAGAAAGTTGGCTCCAGCCTAAGGCACGTATCTGCGCCAAAGGAGTATTGGAACTATCTATATATCTGGACAAAATCAACCTCTCCTGCCGGGTGGAGGAAATGGCAGAATGGGTGAAACCGGTTATGACCAATGGAACTGAGGATGAATTACCGTTTTGAGTATGGCAGGAAACAGAAGATATAATTCGGATGGGCCAAGTGCGGAGGAACGTGCGCTTGAACGGTTTACGGAGTTGATGATAAAGAAAATATCGTCTATCAAGGGGGATTGGAAGAAACCATGGTTTACCGAGGGCTTTATGACATGGCCGAAGAACCTCTCCGGTCGAGAATATAACGGAATGAATGCACTCATGTTGATGCTGCTTTGCGAGGAAAACGGTTACAAACTTCCGGTGTTTTGTACCTTTCAGCGTGTGTCGGGGCTGAACTATTCGACTGACAAGCAGGGAAACCATAGGCCATTGACGGATGCCAATGGGGAGAGGCTTCCGCAGGTGTCTGTCCTGAAAGGGGAAAAATCGTTTCCCGTATTCATTACCACATTTACCGTAGTGGATAAAGAGACGAAAGAGAAAATCAAGATGGAGGATTATCGGAAACTGTCGCCGGAAGAACAGGCGAAGTATTCGGTCTATCCCAAACTGAACGTACATAATGTGTTCAATGTGGCGCAGACCAACCTTCGGGAAGCACGTCCGGAACTGTATGAAAAACTGTGTGAACAGAACAACCTGAAACGGTCGGCTTCGCTGGACGATGAAAAAATAGCGTTTGCCCCGTTGGATGAGATGATTGCGGAAAATCTGTGGGTGTGTCCGATTTCTTTGGAACATCAGGATAATGCTTATTACAGCATTAGCAAAGATGCGATTGTGCTACCGGAAAAGAGCCAGTTCATCAATGGGGAAACATTCTACGGAACATTGCTGCATGAAATGACACACAGCACCGGGGCTGAAGGACGCTTAGACCGTATCAAGCCAGCCGCATTCGGAAGTAAAGAATATGCACGTGAGGAACTGGTGGCCGAACTGGGTAGTGCTTTGGTGGCATCACAGTATGGAATCACCAAAACAATCAAAGAGGATAGTGCACTGTATCTCGGTTCTTGGCTGGATGTATTGAAGGAATCTCCGGAGTTTTTGAAAACCACATTGTTTGATGTAAAAAAGGCTTCATCGATGATTGCACAACGGATTGATGCGGTGGCTGAGAAAATTGAGGCAAAAGCCCGGCCGTTCTATTGCTCTGTGGCATTTCTTCAATCTCAGGATGATACGGCAAGATTGGATGCATTCAAAGATAAAGGAGACTTTGAGGGGCTACTGAATGAAGCCACGGAGTATTATGACGGGAATGGCATGGATGAGATGTATACTTACAGATATCCGGCACAGCATACGCATGATAACGTGCTCATTGAAAATGAGAAATGGGCATTGGTCTATAACGGAAGTGTCGGAGGAACTTATGACCTGATGTTGAAATATAGCGAAGAAGAGGTACGTGACCACATCCGTCGCTATGGTATCGGAAGGGCATCTGAAGATGTCAAGAATTTCGCAAAGGATATGGTAGCAAAAGAATACCTTTCAACAGTAAAAGTACGTTCGCCGAAGTTCGAGATGCCTACCGGTGACATTCTATGCGTTTACTATAACAGATTGTCTGATACACTGGATATAGGGACAGTCGTAAACGGTAAATTTACGGAAAGGCACAGCTTTGCCTATGACCATGACAAAGACCTTACCGACAACCTGCAAAATGTCCGGACGGCTTTGGAAGCAATGCCCGAATATCAGTACCGAGGCGATGTTGCCGGCGAAAGGGTAAATCCTCAAATAGACCTCATGGATGCGGATAATGATGGCAACACGCAGGAGGTGGCACATGAGGAAAGGGAACAGGAGGATGAGTATGTGCCTTATCGGAGGGGAAGATAAGATGTTGAGTGCAAGGAGTGTATGGGCACATTCCTTGCACTGCTCTTTTTATTCTTCTATGAGCGTTAATTGCTCCGGACGGTCGGCAAACCAATAGGCATCGCTGTCAATATATACGCATCTGCCATTGACTGGCTTTCCAAAAGCCAACACTTCGTGGGGACCGAATACTACTCCGTGGTCGTTGGTGAAGATAACCCTGTCACCGACGGATAAATCCCGGTCTGTGTAGGTGACTTCGGAAAGTCGGTCGTAGAATATCGTACCTTCCGCTTCATACCGGGCTTTCCAACGCTGGAAATCCTCTTTATGACTCATGGTCATGCCAAAGGGGAATAACTCGGAGGGGAAAACTTCGGCTTCCGAATGGTCGGAGGCAATCAGGATAATGCTATCTTCGTCAATTTCCTTGGGGGCGGAAATCACTTTGTAAGCTCCTGAAGCCTTGCCGTTGTCGGGGGCGTTCCAATAAAGGGTGTTGCCGTTCTTGATAAAATCGTACTTGCTCATTGTGTATAATTATTTAGTTGAAAATCAATATAAATCATTCTTGTGTTGCCACTTCTAAACCACATTTTTTTGTCCTGCAATTTTCCAGCCATAAACTGCTGCCACATCGGGATATAGGGAACGTGTCAGTTTGCGGAAACCTCTTTCGTCTATCTCACCGTTGTAAATCTTGGCTGCTATACGTTCGGCTGTTTCTTCGTCTTTGGCTATGCGGTAAAGCACATAGTTGGTGCCATCATGGTGGTGCAGTATTCCACGTATGTTGTAGGCATCGCCGTACCATTCGGCATCCTCGCATCGGGTATGAAGTATGTTGGCAATGTTGTTACCAAAAAATTGAAAGGCATTTCTTCTGCCTTGCCATAGCCCTAAATCGGCAAACGCAATAATAATGCCATTTACCTTTTTATCAAGGTTGCCTCTTTCATCGGACAGGCCTAAATACACTTCGTCTGCCCATTCTTCATCAGTGAGTTGGTAATCCTTATTTTCCGTAATGGCACGCATATTTTCCAAATAGTTTTCACGCGCTTCATCATCATAAAGCATTTCGCTGCTCCAAATCATTTTCTTTTCCATTGTCTTACTCTTTAAATTGTTGGTTATGCACTTCCCCTTTCATTAGAGAATTTTTATCTCTACCAGGAGTTCTATTTTTACGTGCAATCCCATAACGGCTTGTCAGGCAAAATAAAGGCAAGGAATTTGGGGATTTTGATGCCGGGCTTGGAAAGCCTATTAAAATATTCAAATAACGGAGTGGTACTTGACGGATTTTGCGAGCCGTAACTTTGCAGAGTAAAAAGGAAGGCTTGGTAGATGGGAATGGCGGATTGAGCTAAAAGAGGTTAATTTGCTGAATTTATGGCTATGATTACAAAATAAATCTCATACAAGTTTGTTTTCTCAAATAAAAAATGTACATTTGCAGTATAAAATTATCCCCCTTGGTTGGGAAAGACCAAGGCTCGCCCTCGATTTCGAGGGCTTATTTTTTATATGACTATGGCAGAAAAAAACAAGCAACGAGTAATCATTTACATTGACGGATTCAACTTCTATTATGGATTAAAGACCGCTCCGTGGAAGAAGTATTATTGGCTAGATATTGTCAAGTTGATGGAGTCTTTCTTACGTCCTAATCAGGAATTAATAGCAGTAAAGTATTTCTCTGCTAGACCGACAGACGTAGGTAAACGGAAAAGACAGGATGCCTTTTTCCAAGCCAATAAGGAGAATCCGAAATTTAAGTTGATATTGGGAAAGTATCTAAAAAAGGAAATCGAGTGTTTCAAATGCCACAATATCATCCATACTTACGAAGAAAAGGAGTCTGACGTGCGTATAGCTACCCAGATTGTGGCCGACGCTTTCCAACATAACTGTGACCTTGCTATCATTGTTTCCGCAGACAGTGATATGATACCAGCCGTTGAACTGGCCAAAGAAGCTAAAATCAATGTATTTATCTATTTCCCACCTCATCAGTATTCTAGTAACTTGGCTACAATGGGAAATGGAGCACCCATTCAGATGTTGCGCTATGAAAAGAGGTTTAAGCAGGCATTATTGCCAGATAAAATAACGCTTGCCAATGGATTTGAACTTTCCATTCCAACGGAATGGAAAGTTTTACAAAGAGGAGAAAAATAACATCTCATTGCTATTCAAGGCAGGGATAGAGATACAGTTTTTTTATAATAATTGGATTCAATAAATGGCAGTATTATTTGACAGTTTTTCATATAGGATAAAGGAAGTCGAATCTGGTATATGTTATGATAGATGGCATTTTGGAAAATATCCAGAACTTACTATGCCTGAACATTTATATTATTTGAATCGAGTTATAAATTGTTTGCTAACACATGATAAAATCATTATCAGGACAGATTCATTGGAAGAAATTATAGACGTTTTGGGTTTTGAAGCCTTTAGACTTTTATATGAAAGGCAAGAACTTGTAATAATTGATAATTGGTGGTTTCCAGCATTCATGATAGGAAATGAAAATTTGCTATTTATGAATATGCATAAGAGTAATTATTATGATAAAGTTATTGAACGAATAAATAACAAATATGGTTTTCAGGCATCTTTATTTATCAAGCAAGTATTTGAAAAGGTAACTTCTGATTCAGAATCGGAAGAATATGTATATTGGGATCATATTGCCCAAGAAAATATGTATGAGGATTTCACAATCAATAATCAAATTAGAACCTATTTAAATATAGAATCTGAAAACATCCTTGACATTAACGAAAAAGACACATGGAGTGCCGTAAGATTATGCCTATTCGAAAGAAGTATTGTGTGGGGTAGTTATTTACAGACTGATGAAATAATTTTAGAAGATGAAGCTAAGTATTATTTCATGCAGAAAAACAATCTAATTCCAGAACAAACTCTTAATGATAGAATGAACAAATATCTTTTTGCAAGGAATATTCCCAACTTATCTTTGCTTTATTACAATAAAATAATTGATATAAAAAAAATTATTCAAGTAAGAGATCATGCTTTTGGAGGTTTTTATAGAGATTGGCTACAATCGAATAACTATAATATAAATGAACTGGAGCGAATCCTTTTAGGAGGTAACTCATCTTCACAAGCAGAAAAATGGTTTAGATGGGGACTGGTTTCTGTTACAGGACTAATCCTTCCGGCTGTGGGTGGATTAGCTGTCAGTTTACTAAATGAAAAAATTCCATCATTCTCCCAAAAGATTCCAAATATTTTCTTCGATCATGTATTATCTCAAGTTTTTAATACTAGAAAAAACAGGAATGCTTTGCTTGCTTTGAAATGACATTAGTTTGTCGAAATTTTCAATAATTCACTTGATTGTTTTTTCCCACTACTAAATAAGGCTACAAATATTTGGTAATTTCATTTGAGTGGATGTTTACAAATAAAGTTGATTAAAAAAATCACTATATTATTTTTATCTTTATTTCAAAAATTAGCCGGCTGACCTTCACAGGCTAACCGACTATCACACAATATAAGTTTTTTATTATGAACAAAAAGTAATCCTCATTTTGGGGGAGAAAGCAATCTTACACAAGCGTTCCTGTTTGCCTCATTGGGTGAATAATCGTCAATCCCCCCTTCTGAAACAATTTCAATACGGTTGCTTGGCACGGCACGTTTGATAAGCTGGGCCTTGATGTATTCCGCACGGCAAAGCCCCAATGAATTGTTGAGCGTTTCATTACCCGTGGCATTGTCTGCCGCTCCTGAAACCCGGATATGCAACCTATGCTTATTGGCAATCCGGGCTATCCCGTCAAGGTTGATGAGTTGCGAGGTATCAGTCAGATGGCCGGTATTCAGGACAAAGAAGAAATAGATAGGTGCCCCGACATACAGGCTGTCGGAAACAAGCTGTGAGGCATCACTATCTAAATGGTGGGTATGCTGTCTTTGTGAAACAATTTGCTCATTGGTATGTGCCGCCGGATGAGCGGAAGATGTAGAGTCGCTTGCCTCCGTCAAGGGTGATTGATTCAACCTTGCGCGAAGCGAATTTAATCCGCTGTAATTGTTTCTCGGATAGCCGGAAGAAGCGGTTTGGCTTTCTGCGTTGCCGACAAGTTCGGACAGCTTATCAGCGTATCGGTCTAACAGACCTTCCAACTCCAGAATCTTCTTCAACTCGGCGATAATGGCCAGGTTCATGGCATTGTTTTTCTGTAATCCCCGGTTCTTCCCTGCCAAACACAAGGCATGAACAGCCAGTTCCTCATTCTGTCTTATATAAGGAACAGGGTCTATCACCTTCCGCCAACCGACCTTGCCAATCGTAAAGGAGATTCCTGCCGTCAGGCCCACTAAATTATCCCCGAATTGGTCTGAAGCACCATAACCGTCGAAGTCCTTGAAAGTCGTGGTGCCACCCAGTTCCGCAAGCAAGTGGAAACGGTCTGTAAGACGGTATCTGCCCTGTATGCCGTAGGAAAGAGCAAACGGATGGTGGCCGCTCCCCTTGTGGTGGATGATACCGGCTCCCGCATAAGGGATGAGACTCCAACGGCACGGTGTATTGCCCCTATCCAAGCCTGCCAATACATTCCAAAGCAAATCCGCATGGCAGAATTGATATGATTGTGTTTCCAACCGTGAATCCTTGAATCGGAAACCCTGATAGGACAAGCGACCTCCTATAGCTGGCGTGAACCATTTGCCTGCCGAAACAGCCAATGTAGGCTTCATCCTGCCAAATAAATCTTCACACCCTAATGGTGAACCCAAGAAAGCGGAAGTACCGCCGGAAACATTCAGGAACCAGTTATCTTTCCACGTGGAGACGGAAACGACATCGATCAGGTAAGAAGGCTGTACCGTTTCCCACTTCTCCTTGAAATACTCTCTGTGACGGGTACACACCGTATCGGCTATATTCACATTGTAAGCCTGTGCTCCCATCGAAAATGCCATTGGCAACATAAACAAAAATATTCTCTTCATTCTATCTAAAATTTGGTTTGTGATGCAAAGAAACAACGTGACCGATCTATGCCTGAACGTATGGAAGCCTATCACGCCGTCTTTAACAAGTATTCTTTTTTACTTCTCCCAATCAGACTGTCAATCAGACTTCATGGAGAGTGAATTTCTCTTATTTTTTACGGACGCTCTTTCCACCGGCAGGCTTCATCATCCGGTGTGCCCTCTGCAAGCAACGCCTTGCCCATGTCCGGTCGTCCTCGTCCTCCTTCCTTCTCCAGGGCAGGTCGCTTCCCCCTCCGCCACCTCCATGCCCTTCGGCAAAGGTGGTGGCCAAATCGACATAATTGGCGAAAAGGTAAATGGCGCACTTGAATATATCTTCGCCACGTTCGGCCATGTCCTTAATCAATGAATCATCGAACACGCTTTGCGCCTCTTTCCCCAAACTTTGGAAATGCGTCCTGAACTCCCGGATGATGTCACCGACCATGGCTTCCGCCAATCTGTATCGGACCTGGTTCTCCAGATTATAAGTAGCTAGTCTCACTTCCTCCCTGTAACTCTCCACCTTGTCTTTCGATTCGGCCTCCAGTGTTTTCAACTCCGACAATTTGCAGTCGGCTTCCGCCAATTTCTCCCGTTTGTCGGACAGGTTTTCAAGTACTTTCTGAAGCTCATAATCAAGCTTAGCGATGCGTTTCTGGAGTTCTTCGGAATCCCCTTTGCCCGTCCTCAAATCAGTGGCCACTGTTCTGATTTCTTCCTCCAATTCCAGTTTCTTTTGTTCCTGATTGGCAATCATGGTAGATAATCCTTTCACTCTTTTTTCTGCCAGACGGATGTCCGAATGGAGTTGTCGAAGCAGCTCACGGTCGTTCCCAATCTGTTTCTCCAGCGCGGTACATTCACGGCTCAACGCACGCCTGTATTCTTCCGTTGTGCGGTGCTTGGTGCCGGTCACGCTCACGCTGTCTCCACGGTTCAATCCCCACTTCCCATTGACTTTGGCAAGCTCGTCGTGGAGTGCGAACAGACGCTCTTTGAAGTCATAGATATTTCCTCCGAAAATCTTGTTGAACGAAATCTTATTCCGTTCATCTACCGGTATCACGGTGCAATGCACGTGTGGGTTGAGTTCGTCAAGGTGTACATAGAAGCCTATGACATTATCCTCCCCCCATTTGTCACACGCAAACCTGTACACGTCCTGCGCCCAAAGTTCTATATCCTTGTTGCGCCGGATATGTGAGTTATCAGCTCCATGCGTGAGGTTTACTTTCTGGCCGCCAAAGGCTATCTCGTGCATCCTCTCCCTGGAGCCTCCAAAGATGATATTCGCCACAGTACGGAACTTCGGTTCGGTAAGCCCGGCGTTGGGGTCTTTGATACTACGCTCACGCAAGGTTTCCGCCATGCGATCCGGTATGGATTTGGACTTATCCACTGGCACGACCTTACCTCCTTTGATGACTTCAAAGTTAAGCCGTTCACGGGTGCGGTCATAGTTGCCGTGCTTCGATGCCCATTCCCAACCTCTTTCCGTCCAGTTGCGCTGATGCTCGTCGCTTTGACCGGTGGTCATGCCCTTTCCGGGCCTGATGTCCATAACCTGTTTGATGTTGTTCGCCATGTGTCCTATATGCTATTTTTACAGCTTGCTGCCGCCTTTGCGGTCTCTGCATTTTGCCCGTCCGGGGCAAAGTGCGTATTAGGCTACGTGCTGGAAGCACTTCCTTCCGGACGGGCAAGCCCGTCGTAAAACTGGAGGTCAAGACCTCGCATGAGGGTTACGCTTCCGCAAGTGGAAATAAGGGCATACCCGGTGAGTCTAAAAGGAGAGGCAGCAAGCAGGGTTCTATTGGTTGGTTTGGGGTATTTTCCCAGCCTTCTCTTGATTGATTCCCTCAAAATAGGGAGCGTAGTATTCCCAAAGCAGGCGGAGGTCTTCTGAAACCTTGTCTGGTATCAAGGCTAATAAATATTCCGGAACTTTCGGGCATTGTACGTCAATCAGGTTCAGACCTGCCGATGCGAGTAGTTGAAGGTATATCGCCACATCCCTGTGGCAAACCTCGCAGTACACTCTCTCCAATGTGGCGGAAAGCGTTGGATTGGTCGGAAACAAGTTCGTCCTTTGCAGGATTATATGGGCGAACAGCTTATGCAAGCGTTCCCCGATGCCGGCTCCGCTATCTGTCACCGGCATGGATAGAACATGTTCGGTAGTTGTGATGAACTGTACAGCCGATTCAGCCATTTCCTCCAGGCACAGGTAACCACATATCCACTTATTGATGCGTTCTTCCTCCGGTGACATCATACGGGGCTGCAAGCCTTCCGTTCCCGGCAACGTGTAATTCATTGTTATTAGGAAAAACTTCTTGTGTGCGTCTATCCTCGCCATGCCGAAGTTCTCCAACGCATCGAGGAAACTGCGCGTCGTGGCACGGTGCCATTTCCATTGCCGGGCAAGCTTGCTGACGGTCGTGACGAATTGCCCTTTCCGCAAGGTGACGTTCGTTCCGAAATAGGTCAGGCTGTCACGGCTTTCACCGGATGCCTTGTCGAGTAAGTCACAGAGGGCATCCATTTTGGAGAATCTTTCTTCTTCATCCGAACGGAGGAACTCAAGCAGTTCCTTGTCCGCAATTATTCTGTAATTGATGTATTCCTTCTTCATGAATTTATGATGATTATATAGTCTTCGAACGGTAATAAAAGCAGGGAAAACATTATCATTTCTTCCTATACCCCCAGTTTCGATAATGCGGAATGATACTTTCAGGATTCTCTAAAAACGATTGTCTTAAAAAGGGCTTCTTTACCATGCGGCAAACCGACAATGAGGGGTAAAACGCCGCCCCGAAAATCAGTGCGCCAATGGTAACGCCAAGCGACAGGAAGTGAGGGGTAAACAGGCAGACAACAGAGAATACCGCCACTCCGAGAAGTGTCCGCTCCTGCTGCAAAAAGCGGAATACCCGTTCTGAAATCCGATGGGAGAACAGCAACAGGCATACCACGGACGAGGGGGCCAGTTCCAACGGTAGCTTGAACAAAGAGAGGTGGTAGAAGTGGAACATGAGCAGGGTTGAAAGCAATACCAGCCTGTAACACTTGCGGAAGTTATGGCTGAATGCCATACGCAGGTAGAACTTAGTCATGGACGGTTTGGACTTCTTTCTGTGATAAAAGAAAGGAAGCACTAAAAACGTGAGTAGAAAAAGCAGATAAAGGGATTTTACAATCATGGCTATCTATGTCTTAGGGTTCTAATTCGAGTTTAATGAAATGATTGGAAGCAATACGGACAATATCTTCCACATCAGTATATAGCAATGCTTCCGATTGGTAGCGTGACTTGAAATCGGGATTGCGTTTCAATGAACGCACGGCACTGTCCAATTTGTATTCCGGTATGCTCAATACATGGCCTTTGGGATAGACGCTGTTCGGGACTTTCGCCACCAAGTACAGGACACGGCAATGCACCGGATGCAACTCTCCACCCTTCTGGACGGAGAACGTGCTTTCCCTGTCTGCATCCAGCACATCAATCCATGTCCTGTAATCATGGATGACGGATACCAGTTTTCTATAAATACTCTCTTTCATTCAGATAAAATCTCTTAACAGTTCTTCCTCACTCCGCGCAAACAACATATGGCCGTTCTTGATGACCTTCAGCAGTTCTTCCCGAAGTTCGCAGCCCATTATCTCCAGAGAATCATAGAGGGTCACATACAGGGTATCACATTCAATGTTTCCGTTTGCCGTGGCATTGAGCTTATACATCCGGCCGAAACGTGGATTGGAATAGGCACAACATTTCTGGCCGAAATCCGTGGACGTGGATGGCAGGTAGTGATAGAGCAATATGAGTTCCATTTGATCCTCCAGTTCATCAATCAGTTCTTCCAATGGGTACACCTTTGGCAAGAGGAAGGTCAGCACGGCACTGTCCTCATAAATCTCCGCTTCTTGAAATTTCCCCGGAGAAATCAATGCCGGCATTTCCAGACCTGCCAGCGTGACGAACCGGTCTATTTGTTCTTTCTGCATGATATATTGTTTTGATATTAGTTGATATTCGTGATGTATGCCTTGATAAGAAGTGCAGGCAACTCGTCCACCTCCAACGGGAAGTCGGAGTGCTTCAACTTCCTGGTTGCTTTGGAAGTCTCTTTGGCCAACCTGTGAAGTGCATCGGTTTGTTGCACGGACAACAGCGTATAGGATAGTTCATCGAAGGAAATCCACGGTTGAACCAATATCCAAAGATATGCCGTTAAGCGGTTACTGTCGGCTATGTACCTGTTACGTTGTATCTCGTCCAAACAAACGAGGGCATTTTGCAGCAAACGGCGGTTGTTGCGTACCGTCAGGAGGATAACCAGTTCTTCCTTGTGGAATAGAGGCTGCTCCTTCATGGAGAGGTCTATGATATGCCGTATCACTTTTCCGGTCTGTGTCGTGATGTCGTCCAGTGGAATATCCCCATAGGCAGGAAAATGTTCCAGAAAGGAACGGAATGCCATATCTTCCTCCTGCAAAAAGGTGATAATGTCCGCTTTGGATTGAAAGCCGTCTTTTAATGTCCGGCCGAGCATCTTCTGATACTGGACTACGGTCTGTTCAGCGTTCGTGCCGTAGGTTGGAACGCTGTCCAGACCTGCATAAAACTGGTGTGCGGAAGTTACCAATGGCAGGGAAAACGTATCGACTTCCACTCTATTCAGTGACTCTATGATTGTGAGGTAATCCGTAAAAGCCCACTGCCGTTTGTCAATCAGCCTGCCCATATAAAAACGTAGGGAATCATGGATGATTTCCAGTCCGGCCGATGCATGGGCTGTAAGACTGTCACGGATAATACAACTTGCCACGGAATCATCCAACGCATACCATTTCCGTACTAATTCCACAAGTCTGCCGGTGGTAATATTTTCCGCATTTTTTACTTTTCGTAAAAAATCTGCATAGGCATCGAAAGCTTTTTCGGAAGAATGGAAGCCATGTTCCGCAGAACGATTGCAAGAAGCCAACAGGATTATGGCCAACAAAGCCACCCATGTTGTGTGTAAAAGAGGACGGTCACCTTTGAATAACAGGCGGCCAATGCCCAGATGGAAACAAGATGATTGTCTCCGTGTCTGTCGTACTGACAATGTTTTTGTCACTAAATGCAATTTCATATCGGACTTTAGCTTTGTGATTTCAAGAAGCAAAAATAAGGTGTAATATCCATATAATAAGTATGTAAAATGCAAGTTTACAAAAGCTTATGGAATTATACTCCAAGTCTGATTTTTGCAACTTTGTGTAAATCAACCAACGGATAACAAATAGCACAAAAAACATTTTTCAAGCTATCCGGTAAAAGAGAGAAAGAATACATAGAAATACTTTCAAAAAAGAGTGGCAACATGGCAAACAATCTGTCTGACACGCTATGGAACCTCGATATGAAATGATAAAAAAGGTTGTCCGAGCTGCCATTTATGCGGCTTTGTGAGGTATTTGTTATACCTTTGTACTTAAATAAATTAGGAACGAATAAATATGTCGAAGGTAGGATATGTAATAAATTATGCCGGGTATGGTACGGACGTGGATAAAGAATGGATGAAGCGTTTCGGCTGTACGGAGATTATGGAAGAAAAGCAAGAGTGTGGCCCGTTACGTGCAGAATGGAACAAATTGCTTAGACGGCTAAATAAAGGGGATGAACTGGTTGTTCCCAAATTGAGCTATATCATCCGTGAGACACGGCAGCTTTCGTATCTCCTTGAATATTGCCGTCTGAAGGAAATCCGGCTCATATCTATCCATGACTGCATAGACTCCGGCAACGAGCTTTTTCCAGAGACACAGATGTCGGATATACTCAATGTCGTGGCATTGCTGCCCAAAGAAGCATTTGATGTCCGCAAATCCTCTGATGCAATCCGAAAGGTGAAAAGCCGCATGAGAACATTGTCCCCGGTGGATTATAACCGCATCGAGCGGAAAGAGTGCGTGGTGAATATGTATAAAAGCGGCCACCTTATCAATGAGATATGGAAAGCAAGTGGCTTCAGGAGCCGGAGTTCCGTGTTCCGGGTGCTGAAAGAAGCCGGGATAACATTGAACAGAGGGCGTAAAAAAGGATAAGCCTTTATGTAGTTAAAAGGGGGCTAAGGTGCAATGATACAGCATGGATGGGATTTATCTCCCCCATCCATGCTGCCATTTCGTAGTACGGCTTTTATTCAATAACCCGAATACGTCTGTTATAATAAACACCCTTGAATGCTTTTACAACAGTATCATAGATTTCATCGCACGATACGGCATCAAAGCAAAGCTCCATCGTCCAGAAATCAAATTGAAATTCCACCAATGTTCCCGAATAACGGTCTGACGTATTGTAAATGGTCACGGACATATAATCGACCGTTCCGCTTTGCAATTCCACCCAATGCCCGTAATAGGAAAACGAGTCATTGTTTGACTGGCTGTTAAGGGTGATTTTGTTTATCAATCTGCTTATGAAATTATATCTCTTTTTCATTGCGGTATCTGTTCATCTATTCCCACCGTGAAGCCTTGTCCGTCCTCATTCATAAACTCATAAAGCCTTTCAAAGTCATGCTTGACCTCTCCATGGCGGAAGTTTTTCATGCACTCTTGAATTTCAACTTCCATTGCGGCTTTGGCTTTCTCCAAAGTGCTGTAAAGCGTATGGCAATCGGAAACGCTTTCACCGCAATCAACTAATGTATAAAGTATGTGGATGGTGTTCGTTTTCATTTTTGTAAACCAGTTAGATGTGAGGTATATATCGTTCGTTCTCTGCTAAAAACTCTATAATTGCTTTAGCCTCTTCGTGCGAAGCCCTGTTACGGTCATCGTATCGGCGTTCTTCGTCAGCCATGACCTTCAGACATTTCCGGATTAATCGGTACAGCAGTTGTTGGATAGTCGGGTGCATGAATGGGATGGAAGCAGCAAATACGGAATGATTGAAACTATAATTATTCAACATATTCTCTACTTCTTTTGCAAATTGGTACTCCTTGGTTGCTTGGATGTTCGGAATTTTTTCCATTGTCTTTTCTGTTTTAATGGGTTACACATATCTTTCCCTGTCTTCGGCTTCTTTCTGTCCTGCCGGTTCGGAATTTATGCTGCGGTTTCCAATCATCGGCCAGGCTTATAGGTACGGTCTTTTTTGCCAATTACTCTTGCATGACAAGGAAGAATTTGCAAAAAATATATTTCAGACCGGAGTGTTAAGCCACGATGATAGACCTTTGCAGCCCAAAATCTGAGCGGTGCGGACAGATTGGATTCCGAAAATACTTGATGAGTATAAAAGGAATAATAGGTTGGTTTAAAAGGGAACGATTTGCTTTCGGGCGGGTCGGATAAGAGTCTGTCTGGCAAACAAGAAGGTGACTTTTCATATCTTGGGCTATACCGAAGATACAGGACAAAATAGGACGTGTCACCGTTTGCCCATACCATAACCTGCCTTCCCATATTTTGTATGGTAAGGTTGGCTGTGGTACAGACATTCCACTGATATGGGTGGGGAAAGCAAACCGATAAAAGAGGAAGTCCAAATGATATAAAAGGAAGTCCGACAATCCCTTCGGGTTCTAAAAAAGGTAGTTGGTCTAAGCACATTATAATAGGAAAGCCGGGGAAGCAAACCTTATTTGGCTCACTACCCCCAGCCCTGCATATTCACACTTGCTAATCAAACCAGTCGGGATTATCTGCTTTGAGTTGGGTTATCAACCCGCTATCATCCGTTGTCATTTTACATAATGTTACCGGGATTAAAGAAAGCAAGTAGTGGGCGGATTGCTCCACCCTTGCTACTTATTTAGGCTGCTACTTCGGATTGTTGTTTCTATGGGTTGGGGAACTCCTTCAGGTTGAGGATGTCCGGCATCTTCTGTCTGCTCCAACAAAGCGACTTTCTTTTCTTCAATGCGTTTATGGCGGTTTTCGTACACTTCATTATACTTGTTTGTGATGTTTGCCAACTCTTCGGGCATATGTTTTTTTGCAAAGTCAAGCAAGAGTGCAGCCGTGCCATTGTTCCTAAAGGCATCCTTAAAATTAGCAATCAAGAAATCCCTGCGGATAACGGCTTTTGCTTTTGCCGTAAGATTGGCTATGACGTTCATCTTTTCTTCATCTTTCAGATAATCACATTCTTTGTCAATGCCGACGGCAGCATAATTTTCCTTACGGAGAGAGGACAACAAGAAGAAATACATCATCCTATCTTCATCAGCACCAAATTTTGTTTCCGTTGTATCAATTTCCTTTATCACCCTTTTTACATCATCTACTGTGTTCTCAGTGGCGATTTCCTTGTTACGCTTGTCTTTCTTTTCCAGTTTCGCTATTTGTGTGGCTATTGTTTGTGTAACCTTATTACTTTCAGCTATTTGGGTTGCGGTCTTTTCCACATAACAGAGTGTGATGTCAGCCTGCCCAATCTTGGCATAAAGTGTAATCTCTCCGGCTTCGCCCTGCCTGCTGATTTCATTGCATATCTCCATATAGTCTGCTTGTTCTTCCTCGTAATCCTTTAGTGCTTCCTCGTAATCTTCGGAGTTATCGTAATCTCCGATTTGTGGTTCTATCGGATTTTTAGGAAAAGCTATGCAACTATTTATTGTTTCAACGTCATAGCCCGAAGCGATGAGACGTTCAACCGTGGTTGCATTAGTGCAATATGGGTCACGGCAAAGGATTATATCGGGCTGTTGTTGCGCAATCTGAATGGCTTTCTCTTTCAGAAAGGCTGCATTCATTTCTGCAAGACAAGTGCGGTTAGAGCATTGTCCACAACCACCGTCATTGAATAGCAAAAGGTTATTGGTGTTATACCGGCAAGAAGCACATTCGGTCTTGTCGAAGTAGTAACGCTCCAAGTCTATGGTGAATTTTTGCTCGATAAGCTCTGCTATCTCTTTGGCTTTTCGGCCTCTCCAACTGGAATAGTGCTGGATGCCTTCTTTGAGATATTTCTCGTACACCTCACGTTGCACATCTTCCCCATATCGGCATATCTCAGAAGCCACACTAATGGTGATAACGTCTGCATCCAGCAATTCGGCAAGTTCGGGAATGAGGGTGGAGAAATTCAATCGGGTACGGATATAGTTCTCGCTTTTACAAAATAAGACAGACAAGGTTTCTACCGTATGCCTCCCACTATCAATGAGTTGCTTATAAGCATTGGCTTCTTCCGTAGGAGTAACGTCTTTACGCTGCAAGTTCTCTGTGACCGCCATTTCCTGTGCTTCTTCGTCCGAAAGTTCGGATATGATAGCCGGAACTTCTTCCAAACCAGCAATAACGGAAGCACGGTATCTGCGTTCGCCAAAGACAATCTCGTAACGGTCTGTGTCTGCAATAGGGCGCACGGTGATAGGTTGCAATACGCCTTGTTGCTTGATGCTTTCCGCAAGTTCGTCCAGACCTGTTTCATCGAAACGCTTGCGAGGATTGTAGTTACTCGGCTGAATGTTTGCCACTGACACTAACGTGATGTTTCTTTCTGCTGCTGATTGATTAGCTGTTGTCATAATCTTTGTAATTTTAAAAGTTTGATATTATGTGAATATTTGTTTTTTCCCTTTCATCGGTTTCTTTTTGTCGAAACCGTTTTGGAGTTTTACAATGCCACACACAGCTATCGGTATAGCTTCATGCGGCGGCTTTTCTTGCCAATTACGCTCCGAAGGAGGAAGAATTTGCAAGAAATTCATTTCAAGCTGGCGGCATCAAGTGCGATAGCAGACTTTTGCATTAGGAAAACCCAACCGGTGCCGACTTAAAAAGTGACAGGAAGAAGGGTCAGGGAAAGAATGAGTAGAAAAGGACTATAAAGTCTCTATATATAATAGGTATGTGGAGAATGGTATAAAAGGAGGGATAGAACCTATAAAGGTCTCCGGCTTGGGTGGGTAGAATAATCAGGGTTTGCCGGACAAACAAAAAGCGGCTTTTTCCCGAACTCCATGCAGAGACAACTCGACGATTGTCGAAGTCCCTGCATGGAGTACCGGAATGTGCCGCCGTTTGTCCTGCCTCTCCCCGTGTCTGAGCGAAGTGAAAACTCAGGGAGAGGACAAGCCTTATCCTATGAAAAATCCGGGTGGGAAAGCCGGTGGAAGCTATGCTTATTATAAAAGGTATGGTCGCAATGAGGTATTACTCATTGAGTTGTTATAAAAGGGAACGATGGCTTGTAATGTGCCACCGCATCATAGAAGAAATTCCCTTTGCCTTGTCTCACGACAAAACAAAGGGAATGGTTAAAATATACTGTATAAATTAAGCTGCGATTACTGTCACGGCAGGTTGTTGCTCCAACTCTTTCAAGGAGTTATCAATCTTCCGCTGCAACTCCTTGCACTCCTGTTTCAGTGCATCCAGTTCGGCGGTCTTGCCCCACTTGCGGCTGAAAATCTGCTGCAAGGTCGTGAGTTCATTTGCCAGTTGGTCAATCTTTTCCTGTTGGCGTCTTATCAGTTCCGGCAACTTGTCAAGGGTGGCTTGCGGATAGACTGCGGAATCGGCAAAGCCCAATGGCAATGCACCGGACAAACCGCATTTGTATTTCAACCCACTTTTACCTTCCACCAAGAATATGTTGCGTTCAAAAGCACCGGTATAGTGGTATTCGCTGCGGACGGACAGGTTCAGCCCGATGTAGCTGCCAACGGTGCCGATGGCTTCGCTCCTGTAAGTCTTGGCTATCTTATGCAACTCACGTCCGGTTTCTTCCGCTATGGCTTGTTGCAGGTTCAGAAGCAAGGTTTTCCGTTCGCCTTTGTATTCTTTATAATATGCCCAATCCTCGGACATCCGTTGTTTGGTTAGCATGGCTTCCTCTATATCCTGCTCAGTTTTGGCAATCTTGCGCTCGGCACGGTATCTTTCCTTGTTGAAAATGGCCTGCTCTTTCTCCAACTGCATAATCCGGTTGTCAAGCTTTGCCTTGTTCAACAAATCCATATTGCCGGAAAGGACTGCAACGAACTCGGCGAAGTTCATGCCTGTGTTCTCGTCCATGCTGTCCTCGTCAATCCTGCGCACGGCTATCGTGCCGTTGTTTATCTGATTGATAAACAGTTGCTTGTTCCGTAACAGGTTGAATTTGTAGGCATCCAGCGTTTTCTCCGTGCCGTAAATGATAATATCCACGACATTGCCACCCCAGAACTTCACGGTATTGCCTTTGCGGACGGCACGCCCGTTGCGCTGCTCCAAATCTGCCGGGCGCCAGGGTACCTCCAAATGATGCACCGCCACGGCTCGCTGCTGCGCATTGACACCTGTACCCAACATGGAAGTAGAGCCGAACAATACCCGGACAGTGCCGTTGTTCATGTCGGTAAACAGTTTCTTACGTTCCTGTTCGGTCTTGGCAGTCTGTATAAACCGTATCTCATTTGCCGGAATACCCATTGTCACCAACTTGTCTTTGATGTCCTGATAGATGTTCCACTCATTAGACTTGTACGTGCTTAAGTCACTGAACACGAACTGCGTACCTTTGTTGGATTTGGAACGTACATAATAGTCGTAGATAGTGGCCGCACACCGGGAAGCCTTGTTGCCCGGATCGTCAGCGAACTTATCACCCAACAGGCGCATATCCAAAGCCATTTTCCGTGCCACATTGGTAGCCACCAGCATTTTAGCCATATCCAGATTGTCGGGCTGCGGAATGTCAAGCCCCAAATCATCCCAATTACCGCTACCGGCGAACGACACCAGACGTCCAATCATTTCCTCTTGGGCAATGGTAGGCTTGTCGGAGAGAAAACGTACATTCTTCTGCGGCACGTCAAGGTTTATCATTTCAGCCGTGCGATAATCGGTTATCTCACGCAGGAAGGTCGCCAGTTCAGGAATCTTGATATACGTGCGGAAACGCTCTTTGCGCTTGATTGAGCCGGTGATGTTCAACTCATAGTCGGTTGTCTTTTTCGTGAAAATAGCCGCCCAAGCGTCAAAGCAACTTATACATTGGCGTGACAACTCTTTCGGCCGCAAGTATTTGAACAACACATACAATTCGGTCAGCGCATTTACCACCACCGTGCCGGAAAGGAACGTGGCACCCAAATCCCTGCCCGTCCGTTGCTGTATGTCACGAATGGCGACAAGCAGGTTCATGGCACGTTGCGAGCCTTGTGTATTACCAATCCCGGCAACCCTTGTGTGGCGTGTCTGGAACATCAGATTTTTAAAATAGTGGCTCTCATCGACAAAGATGTGGTCGATGCCCATAGCATGAAAATCAACGCAATCATCCTTTTTCTCGCCAAGTTTCTTTTTTAAGGCTTCCAAGTTGGCGTTGAGGTTCTTCTGCCGTTTCTCCAAACCTTTCTGTAACCTTTTGTTGTTATCAGCCATACCGCTGTCCTCCAACACTTTCAAAGAGCGTTCCACGTCTTGAAGTTCCTGCTCGCATATCTCCAGCATGGTCTGCTCGGATTGCGGTATCTTGGAAAACTGGTCGTGCGTGAGAATGATGCAATCCCAGTTGTTATTCTTGATTTTAGAGAACAATTCCTGTCGGTTGGCAGGTGTGAAGTCCTCTTTTCCCGGATAAAGAAGTTTTGCGGTCGGATATGCCTTGCGGAAACAGTCCGCAATCTCGTGTACGTTGGCTTTCAAGCCGATAATGAGCGGCTTCTGTGTCATGCCCAAACGCTTCATTTCATAAGCCGCCACACACATTACCATTGTCTTGCCTGCACCGACTGCGTGCCAGCATACGCCACCGCCATTCTGCTTAATCATCCAGATTGCATCCTTTTGTGAGGGATAGAGGTCATCGTATGGGAACTGCTCAAAAGAGAGGTTGGGGAATGTCTGTACCGAACCGTCATAATGAGGACGGACGTAGCAATTAAAGCGTTCGTTATACAGGCGTACCAATTCATCACGCACGGCGATAGGTTGGCAATCCAACCATTCGTTGAACTTGCGGCGTATCTCCTGTATCTTCGTGGATGCCGCTTGTATGGCTTCTTCATCGGGTACACGGATACTTTCACCGTTGCGCATTATCTCTTTGGTGATTTCCGGAACCGTATCGTGCAGGGCGTGGACGAACAGGGCTTCCCCGTTATAGCTTCCAATCGAATAGACATTATAGGCAATGGGGGAATGGCCTTGCAAAGAGACAATATAGGTGTCATTCACATCAAAATACATCACTGTTGTGTTTACCCCGAACAGGTCTTTGGCAAAGGAAGCGTAAATACTTGCCGGAATCCAACGCTCACCCATATTGAAGTCAAGTTCTTCATACGGAATAAGTTCGGGGGTCGCATCTTCCAAAGCCTCGACAGATGTAGCCGCCCATTTTTGAGCGTTGCCTGTCAGGTCAGCAAGAACGGTACATATCTCCTTACATTTCTCCACGACATTACCTGCAAGGAATTTGCCTTTGTTCTCCCAACAATCCGTCAAAGGATTGTAAAATATCTCACCGGCAAGGGCTTCTGTCAGTTCTGTTTCGGTCTGTCCGGTTGTCTGTACAAGATAGTCCATATTGACCGAACCGTAATAGTTAAGGCTGCTTGCCAATGCTTCTACCGGTGTCAGTTGAATGGAAGTATCTATTTTCTTGAATGCAACAGGCTCGTGCATGATGTCGGCTTTACAGATGTCCTTTCCGAGTTGCATTTCAATCGTGAATACTTCCATGCCCAGACTATCCCAAGAGAAAAACTCCTTGTTGTCGTTGTGGTGGAAAAAGCCCCACTTGCGCACATAAGTATCATAGTGTTTGTTGAGTTGTTCCCTTAGCTTCGGATATTCGGCCAGTTCCTCGCTTTCTTTAGTTGTCAGTTCAAAGTAGGCTTCACGGATAGGAAAATAATCGTTGGCACGCTCTATGTTTATCCGGGAGACTTTTAAAGGTACGAATGTAACGGTCATGTCGGAAAAACAGTTTGCCTGTTTGTAGCGGAGTGTGCCAAGTTGGTTTTCAAAGAGTACCAACGTGCCGTTTTTCATCCACTTGTGCAACGTGCCTGTGTACGTGCGTTTTTCCCTGTTGGGTTGTGCCGCCTTGTTGGTATTAAAGCAATCAAAAAGAGACATTTGTATGCCGCCAATGCCTTTGTTCGGTGTGGCAAACAGGTTCTTTCTGAAAAAACGCTCAAAGTCGGCTTTCAGCATGGAGGAAAGGGTTTGTTGCAAATCGGCTTCTTCTCCCTGCCAGCGGTATTTGCGCACATATTCCCCATATTGGTTGGTTTGTATGCGACTTTCTGTAAACAAGGCGGTTTTTGGTAAAGTAAACAATTTATTGGCATGTCCGGTATATTGGTCACTACCCGGCACGATTTCTCGGGTTGTTTCCATGAACAGCTTTTCACGGTCTGTAAGCGTTACCTTACGGCCGCTCTTTTGGAATATCAACAGGTCGCTGCCTACTTCAATGCCGCTTGTCTGCATGAACAGGCTATCAGGCAAACGTAATGCCGTAATCAGATTGCAACGGTGTACAAGATAGTCACGCACGAATTGGTTGCCTTGTGTGTCAGCGATACCTCTTGATGTGACGAAAGCCAATATGCCGCCCTCGTTCAGTTTCTCAACGGCTTTCACGAAGAAATAGTTATGGATGGTCTTGGAAGCCTGTGCATAGATGCCGCCTTTTTTGCTAAAAGTATTGTCGAACACACGGAAGTCGCCAAACGGTATGTTGGAAGCGATTACGTCAAAGCGGTTGTGTTCCGTCTCTTGGCTGTCAATCGTTTCAAATCCTTCGATGAATACCTGTGTGTCGGGATGCAGGGCGGACAATACAAGTCCGGTAAGCAGGTCTTTCTCAAAAGCCGTCCGATGTGTAGCCATATCTCCGACTGGTAGGAAACCGCCGATACCGGCGGACGGTTCTAAGAATGTGCCCATTTTAAGGTCGTTTGCCGTGAAAGTGTCTTTGATTTGCTTGGCTACGGCTTGAATAAGGAATGTCGGGGTATAAAAAGCTGTCAATACGGACGATTTCAGACTTTGCAGGAGTTGCCTGTAAAGTGTTTCATTCCCTTTTGCCGCTTTTGACAGGACGGAGAGCAAGCGTTTGACGGCTTCCTGCATGGTGTCGGGTATGGGGGTGCCCGTTCCGATACTCAATACTTCCTTGATACCTCCGCAGCCTGTAAACTTGGATAATGTCTCACGCTCTGCGGTGGTCGCATTTCTGCGTTCCTCGTGAATGGCAAGGGCTGTGCTTATCGCTTCGATATTGCCCTCTAATGCTTTTAACTTGTTGTAACTCATACGTGTATATTTAACCTTTTGTTTAATATTTCCCTTTCTTCGGGCTGGTTGTTGCAACCTGCCGGGGATTATTTTTCTGCCCCGAAAAGGTGACGGGGCAATACGGGCAAATCTGACGAAGGAAATACGCTCGAACTTGTGAGAGGAAGATTTCGTGAAGACATCCACGGCACAGCCGGATTTGACAAGTCTTGACACCGGACGTTACCTTTGCGGAAAAATAAATCCGGGCTAGGTGGAATCACGCTCAAGAAGGCAATCTTGATTGTCACGTTATTAGAGGATAGGGAAAGTTTATAAAAGGAGCCATTTCGGGTAAAAGTGGAAGGGAAGCCGTTCTTGGAGCGGATGGTCAAAAAGGGAATAGGTTATGACAGGTAATTAGAGCGCAGTGCTGACCAAAAGAAAAAGGCTCTGTGCAATCATACACAAAACCTTTCATTGATTAAAACAGATTGACAATCGACATACCTCGCTGCCTGGCTCTCTTGAAGTATGTACCTCCTTTGGGTACTCCATCAAAATAGGCTATCAAGCAAGCGGAACATGACAGCATATAGTCATTCCTCTGCAAGAAACAGCCGTCGACATAGCTCTCATTAAGTATTACAACTTCGTCCGCTTTGGTAAGAGCGTTACGATAGCGTTCCTTATTATAAGGTGTAAACTTCTCGCATTGCCCACAATAAGGTACGGCGGCAACCAATGTAATGTCGGAATATACTTCTTTCATGGATAAGGCTGTTTCTGCGGCAAGCAGGTCGAAGCCCATCGCCATGCCACAGTAAAATATGCGGATGCCTCGATTGTAATGTTCCAATATCACTGTCCTTAATGCTTGCCGAAGCGAAGGTACTTTGTCGTAGGGTATGAAACGGTGGCCGGTAAGTGCCACTGCCATTACCTGATTATGTGAATTGGTTTGTTTCATTGTACACTCAATAGGTAGTTTTAATACTCTTTGATTGATTCTATATATTCTCTTGCCAGTTCTTCTACCGCAGCATACGGGTCTTTTTTATCTGCAATATCTTTCACATGAACCATGAAATTGTCTATTTCTCATATACAATTTTCATCGGTATATACTTGGCAATAATAGCCACCTACATTTTCCTCACAATCAGGATAAAATGTTACATATACTTGCGCTCCTTTTAATGTTCTTGCTGTTACCATATATTTTATTTTAATTATTGACTGGTTATAAAGCTGGAATTATGCCGCTTGCTATCAATATACCTCCTTTATAAAGTTCAATCGTGCCTGGCACAAATCCCATTTTTCCAAAAGCAATGTTACGGATATAGGCTTTGTATTCATCCGCTTTAAAGTTTTGTCCGGTCAGATTATTGAATATCATAGAGATAGATATGTTGTCGTCAGACCAAAGAATCATTTTTTGACCTTGCCTTATTTCCTCGATGCAACTTTCCTTTGGAGGATTTCTATTCGATATTACCTTCATCATCTTCATTCTTTGGGTTGTACCTACAAAAATCTACTATCAATAACCGTTCATCCATGTATTTGGAAGGGTCTGAGGCAAGGCGTTGCTTCAGCCAAAAATGTTGTCTGCCGTATCCATAAGCAAAGAACTTGTCAAAATCCGTGGTTTCAGACAATTTTGTAACAACAGCTTGAAAACCAGCTTTGTCTGTTGCAAATACAGCATGGTTTACCAGTTCAACCAATAAGTTGGGAATTTGTGCGTCCCATACGTTAATAAGATTTTCAAATGTCACATTCATAGCGTCTCAATTAGATATTATAAAAAACGATACAATCTTCCACTTCGGTTGCCTTGCCGAATAGTGGGTCTTTGGTATAATAAGGTGGCATACCGCCTTGCACGCTGTCTGCAATGGGGCATACCAGTTCGATACACCGATTACGCAATAGGTTGTCAATCATTTTAATCTCTTTGTCTTTCAGTCCTGTGGCGTCTCCGTTAGCCATGTAAGGCAATGCCCATGTGGGTACTCTTTCGATACTTCGTTCCATATAGCTTTTTTTTAAGTTAATACTATTATTTTCTCAATGCCTGACTTGTTTTCCCTACGTTACTTTTCAGTTCCGCAGGTCGGCATATCAGACTTTTTAAGGCATCCCCTGAATGAAGCCATTGATGGAATAAGGCAAGCCCGGATATGAAAATCAACCATGCAATAGTCTATTTTCATCATACGAGCAACGTGTGGCTTGCTATTTCCGGGCTTCATTCTAATTTCGCCGCACGAAAAGTGATGTGCCGGCTTGCGAGCCAAAAGAGCAATATGCTTCTTTATAGTGGTACAATGGGAATCAATATGATATAACAGGGAGGATTTGTTAAAAAAAGAGAGTATGCGTAAATGTATCTGTTGAACATAAAAAAACGGTCGAAGCCGTTTTTGAAAGGAGAAACTGCTGTTAAGCAGCTTTCTTGGCTTTCTTCTTTTTTGAAGCGATAGGAGCTTTTTCTTCTTTCTCCACCGGCTCATAGAAGTCGGTGACTGCCATGATGATACGGTTATGTTTGACACCTTGCTGGTCAGTCCATTCGTCGGGTTTGAAAAATCCCTTGACTGTAATGTTTTTGCCTTTCTTCAACAACTCAAAAGAAGTGCTGTCATTTTTACGCCAGGCTTCCACGTAAATGAAAGATGACACATATTCTTCTCCGTTTTGCTCCTTGCGGCTTACTGCCAGTGGGAAGCGTGCTACGCTTGCTGTTGTAAACTGACGGATTTCTGCATCCTTACCAACGAAACCTGTTACTGCGAATGAATTTTCTACTACTTTCTTCATAATTCTATTTTTTAGAAGTTAAACAATTAATTTTTATGATGCTATCGGATATTGCAGGTATAGGGCGGCACCAAGGATAGCACGCAAATACGCTATATTTTTCACGCAGTAGAAAAATGTCGGAAGATTTTCGTGTATGTCATTGGTCAGAACGGAGTGACCCGTAGATGCTTCGGCATCGCTGCATTATATCTTTGCATCTGAAAAATATTGTGACTTCGCCATCAAAAAGAGATTGGCGAAGGAAGGGTGAAGAAAATAGCAGTAACAGTCGGAAAGGAAGCTGAAGTATGCTAATAACCGCACGTGGCTCTATCCATGAGGTAAAGGAGCAAATCAGAATGGAAACTTCATTATGAAATGGGGAAGCCGTGAAAATTAGCAACCATATGGGTATTGTTGATATAAAGGCAATACTCATTGGGATATAGATAACGTAAGGCTGACTATAAAAAGTGGAGAAACGATATTGCCGGCAGTTTCAGTAGCCTATCGGTTGATAGAAGAAGGAAAAGGCTGTTAAACAAAGAAGAAGTTATCAGAAGGTTACTTTTCCTGTCAAAAAAGACTTTGGCTGTCTATTGGAAAAAGGATTGCGGTGAAACCTTTTATAACAGGAATGTATGTAAACAGATGATATATTAAGAAGAAAAACAAATGGAATAAGTTAAAAAAGGTGGATTGGAATACGCTGTTTCTGCGTATCTTTGCAAATGGAAGCGTAACATTATAAGAACGAACTATGACCTTCCAAAAGAAAAGGCATAACGTGCCTATAAAGCGTATCAATAACAAAGAAGATAGAGAATGGAAAAACTGATTATATGGATTGTCCTATTGGTGTTCTTTTACCTGATGAACAGGATAAGCACATGGAAAAAGAGAGCGGCTACGGCCTTTCTGGTGGTGGGGCAACGTGCGACAACAAAGGAGGAACGCAAATGGGGGTATCGTAATGCGCTGCGTGCAGGGGAACAGAAAGCGGAAAGATTCTATGTATATTCAGCTTTGGAAGATTTCATGGATGGGAAACCGATGATGCCTTTCAAGATGAAACTTTCCAATGGCAAGAAGATTCCGGCAATATTCATTGACTATTACATACCCAAAAGGGATTGGAATTTTATCACTGAGGAACAACGGAAGTTTGTACAAATGGTGTATGACTTTAAAGACGGACGTGTGTCTTGCAGCCGTTTATTCAAAGAAGCATTGGCAAAGCTGGATTTGCCGGATAGTGTTACTGTTGTATTCATGCCATGCAGCAATCAAAGCAAATACCTTACCCGATTCAGCCGGTTGAGCAATGCTTTGTCGTATGAAGAAAAGTTGCATCCGATGCTGTACAGTCTTACTTATCTGGAGGCTCGTGAAAGCAAACACAACATAAAAGACAGGGATAAGGTAAATGCGGATTCCAATGTCATTATCAATGCAGACATCGTAGGCAAGAAAGTCGTGATTATCGACGATGTGATTACAACAGGAAGCAGCATCAAGGAACACGCAGAGGAACTTGGCAAATATGGGGTGGAAGTTGTCGGGATTGTCTGTTTGGCTAAAACCGTGAAATATCCGGAGAAAGTAGAGATTTGGATTGAATCTCATTTCAAATAGGAAAATGTAAAGGAGTACAGGTTTAGTCCGGTTCTTGTAGTATATATACAAGATTTCATTAAACCTGTTTTTCTAAAGCTGGAGAATCTTGCTTTCCAAAAAAGGAAATCTTAAAAGTAAAATGTGACAGGTTTAGTTTAGTCCTTGTAGTATATATACAAGATTCAATTAAAACTATTATTATAAACTCATCCGGCTGATTACTTGATTATGCACTGAGTGGAAAATACAGTTGGTGATTTTTCTTTTGGGAGGCAAAAAATATCAAATATAGGGAGTGATTTGAGGTTGGAACTTACTTCTTACGATTTTGTATTGATTGGCTGAATTTTGAATAATTATGTTACTATCTTGTTAATCTAATAAATCTATTGTTTTGTATATTATTGTAATTCAGATATTTATAGTGCTATTTTTGTGATATTCCCATTTATGCCGGAGTGTATAAGAAGTGATGGACGAGCGTATCCGCAACTGTCTTGACAGGCACTTCAAGTCATTATTAAACCGTCTCAAAGCTGTCTGATACTCGCGATATGCCTTTTCATCCGTCCTCTTATACTCTCCGCTTAATATTCGGAAAAGATAGTTGGGACGATTATCGGGATACTCCTCATTATATCCGTTACACAAACGGGCAATGGCATCCTGTGCCGAATCCAGAATCTCGAGACTCATGGGCGTACCGGTCTTCATACGGTTGTACTTCAAAAGTCCCTGCTCAACGTTAGATTTCTCCAAATGGGCAAAGTCAACAAACGGCATACCGCAAAACTGGAACAACAGACTGGCAACAGCTTGTGTGCGTCGCAGTTTCTCCGTCTTAGGGTCTTCGTTAAGCAAGACATGAAGTTCACGTATCGGAAGCGCCTTCTTCTGACGGGTATCGACACCCGTAAAGACATCCCGGAACAGACCGTACACATAAGGAGCTTGCCGACTATCGACTCCCCGATTGTAGATACAACGCAACATACGCATATACGTAGAAATCGTATTAGGCTTCAGATGAGAAGCCGCCAAGTAGTTGCTATACGCCTTCAACGTATCGCGATTCACCCTACTGAAAGCGATGAATTGACTTCCGCAAAATTTCGTAAAGGAACGGATAGCATGTTTATACACATGAGCCGTTGAATAACGACCCTCCCTTCGCAAACGATCTATATATTCGTTTGCACAATTAGTAAATTGCTTTTTCTTCATAAATAAATAATTACTTATCTAGTTAGCCATCAAATGACGGACGGAATATAATAAGATTATAGATAAAATAAGTTGCCATTTCAGAATTACTCACTGTTTTCAACTGATTTTCGAATATTTTCTAAAAAAATAAGAACGGCGATGCAGTATTCCGGTAATCTGTGCATTTACCCTATAAAGCCAAGAAATAAAAAAGATAATCAGACCTATATCATAAGACCTAAAACCTGAGCTTAACAAGTGGGGGAAAAAACAAAAAAGAGAGAGAGTTTTTTTATTTAACGTCCCCAAAAAAGAAACCCCTGCTAACTTTAAAGTTGGCAGGGGTTTTATTTTAGATACTGAGTTTATCTTTAAACGCCATTATTATCTTTAAACATCAGGCGCCATTACCTTTTTACTTGCAGTATTTCTTAATCAGCTCATCCACGTTCGGATCACCCAATTCTTTAGCTTTCTTGAAGTTTCCGCAAGCCTCGTCCGTCTTTTTCAACTGTATCTGGCAGAGCCCCAGCAAACGGTAGGCTTCGCCATATTTCGGGTCTGTTTTCAGGATATTATTCAGAATTTGAATAGCTTCCTCATAACGTCCTACACGCAAATTGACGACAGCATTTTCAGCCTGGTAAGTCAAGTCTGTGGGATTCAGTTCGACAGCTTTGGCAATATCGTCCAATGCACGTTGATACTGGCGTGCTTTCAAGGCAGCCTGTTCACGATAATAATAGAATACATCGTTCACCTGGCCGTTGACAGCTTTAAAATAAGCGTCGTAGTCGAACATAGCGTTTCGTGACTGGTTGGCGTTCATATTCATTTGTGCACGTTCCAGCAGATAAGGAGCGAAGTCCGCCGTAATAGGTTGCGGACAACGGGCGATACAACTATCCAACAGCACCAGGACTTCTTTCGGATCGGCTTTCATCAGCTCTTTTGTTTTGGCAGCGCTGAAGAACGTACCGGGAGAAGCGATATTGCTGGCATTTACTTTCTCGTAAGCAGCCAAAGCTCCGGCATAATCCTGTTGGGCAAATAAGATATCACCTTCCAGTTGGACATAAACAGGCAGCGGGTCGATAGTGATGGCCTGACGTACATTCTTCAAAGCAGTGTCATATGACCAGTCCTTATACGGTTTCTCCGGTTTCGACAGTTGGTAAGCGTACATCAGCTTACCTATATTATAATATACATCATCTTTCTTCTGAGCTACTTTCAACGCTTGGTTAAAGTCGGCAACGGCCTTATCGAACCAAGACTGGTCGTCCTTGCCCTTAGCTACGTAATAATTCGCACGGCGAAGATAACCATCCGCATTCATCGGGAACTGACGGATAAAATCATCCAACAGCTTTCCGTAATCTTCTTCCGACAGGCTTGAAGAAGCCATGAACAGATATACCAATGCCTGGTCTTCCGTTTCGGGCAGACCTTTGCGGATACCTATGCTTTTCAGTGCCGCATCTCCCAAAGAAAGGGCGCTAATCTTCTGTGACATGGCAAAGGCAGCTCCTGCGGCATAGCAAGTAGTCACCGTGTCAAGGCCGGATGATTTCTGTGCAATACCGAACACCTGACCATCCACGTTCATCACCGGACAGCTCACCATCTTGTCTTTCATCTGCATGCTCAACGTATAGTAATGATATTCGCCCGCCACTTTGGAAACCTCTTTCACTTTACCCGATACACAAGCAATACTTTTCTGTGTAGAATAAGGAAGCATCCACGCGTCGGCTCCCACTGCCGGAGCAGTATTCGCCACAACCAACGCAGGCACCTTCTTTTCAGTAATAGCTACACGGAACTTGATAACATCATACATATCATTCGCTCCCAATATCGTGCTGACAGGCATTTGTTTGCCTTCGGCCGTGATAACCACCGCACGTTCGGCACCTTTAAAGAGAGAGTAGTCGGACAGCGCCAACCCGTCTTCGGATACAAAAAATCCGTTTCCGGTATTCAGCATTTTGTCGTTTTTGTCGTAAGTCACCACCGAGAAGACAGCGCGTTTCGCCTTCTCTACCCATTTAGGGGTTTGTGCCATGCTTCCCTGTGCAAGGAAGATGAGCAGTAAAGGTAAGATTAAAATCTTCTTCATATCACTCGTTGTTTCTTTGTTTCACACCTTCGTAAATCAGGATACCGGCGGCAACAGACACATTGAGGGATTCGATGGTTCCCAACATCGGTATCTTCACCCATTCGTCGCAGAGTGCCAGGTTATCATAAGACACACCCGTATCTTCCGCACCCATAATGACGCACAACGGCCCTGTATAATCGGCTTTCGTATAGTCATAATCCCCTTTTTCGGTAGCAGCCACGATGCGGAAACCGCTATCTTTCAGGAATTTCAGCGTCGTGCGCAGACTCTGTTCGCGGCATACGGGAAGCGTATGCAAGGCTCCTGCCGAAGTTTTCACGGCATCGGCGTTCACCGACACGCTGTTACGGGCGGGAATAATCACCGCGTCCACACCGGCACATTCGCAAGTACGGGCAATCGCGCCGAAATTGCGCACATCGGTTATCCCGTCCAGCATCACGAAAAACGGATTCTTCCCCTGCTCAAACAAGAAAGGAACCATATCTTCCGTCTTCTGATAGGTCACAGAAGAAATGAAGGCAATCACACCCTGATGATTCTTGCGGGTGATGCGGTCGATACGCTCTACCGGAACACGCTGAACAGGAATCAGCAGACCATTCAAAGCCGCAAACAGCTCTTTGGAAAGTTCACTCTGAATGTCTTTCTTCACAAGGATTTTATCAATCTCTTTTCCAGCCTGAATGGCTTCTATCACGGCACGAACGCCGAAAATCATTTCACTTTTATCTATCATCGCGGTTATTTACTATTTTCTATTTACCAGTTACTATTTGTCGGTTACTAATCGCTAATTACTATTTAACAGAGCTTTGGCGTTGCTAAGGGCTGCTTCGGTCAGTGTGGCGCCACTCAGCATATGAGCGATTTCCTCTACCCTCTCCGCGTCGGTGAGACGGCGGATATGGCTGTTGGTTTCCGTATCACTGTCTTTCTTATATACCTTATAATGAGCGCATCCACGGGCGGCAATCTGCGGCAGGTGGGTAATGCTGATAACCTGGCGGTTCTGTTCGCCCATCTCCTTCATCATATCCGCCATGCGGTCGGCTATTTCGCCGGATACTCCCGTGTCTATCTCATCAAATACGATAGTCGGCAACTTCACGGCTCCGGCAATCATGGCTTTGATGGAAAGCATGACGCGGGCTATCTCACCACCGGAAGCTACGGAAGAGATATTCTGCAACATACCGTTCTTATTGGCGGAGAACAGGAAGCTGACCGTATCTTCTCCCTGCAAGCCCGGTTCTTTCTTGAGTCCCATTTCCACCTGGAAACGGACGTTCGGCATTCCGAGCGGAATCAGTCGGGCGGCCAATTGCTTTTCCACTTCACGGGCAGCCTTTGTACGGGCTTTCGTGAGCAGTTCGGCCTGTTGTTTTACTTTCGCATATTGTTCATCCTTGCGGGCGGTCAGTTCGGCGATACGTTCATCGTAAGAAGTGATGTCGGACAGCTTGCGACGGTATTCTTCCGTCAACGCTATCAACTCGTCAAGCGTCTGCGCATGGTGTTTCTGTTGAAGGGAATAAATCAGGTTCAACCGCTCGTTCACTTCGTCGAGACGCACGGGGTTGAACTCTACGGAGTCACTTTGCGAAGAAACTTCGTGCGAAATATCTTTCAATTCAATATAGGCGCTTTCCATGCGTTCGGTAAGTTCCTTGGCGGGTTGATAGACTCTTTGCAGGCTGTTCAGCGTATTCAGGCTATCTTTCAGGGATGAAAGCAAGCCCCCTTCGTCCGAGAAAAAGGATTGTTCCACCCGATAGAGTCCCGCCTTGATTTCTTCCGCATGGCTCAACATTTCAGCTTCCTGCTCCAACTCTTCCTGCTCACCTTCGGAAAGGTGGGCTTCTTCAAGCTGTTCCAGTTGGAAACGGATGTAATCTTCATCGGAACGGCTTTTCTCCGCCAATGCCATCAACTCCGCCAGTTCGCGCTCGGCCTGCTTCCACTCTGCATAACGGGCATGGTACTTTTCCAATGCGGCGTCATTATGTGCCAGGATATCGAGCACGTTCAACTGGAAACCTTCTTTATTGAGCAACAGGTTCTGATGTTGTGAATGTACATCAATCAACAGTTCGCCAAGCTCCTTCACCTGCGACAGCGAAGCGGGAGTATCGTTGATAAATGCCCGGCTCTTGCCGGATGCCTGCACTTCACGGCGCAGGATGCACTCCTCGTCATATTCCAGTTCGTTGTCCTCAAAAAACGGGCGCATGCCATAGCCCGATATATCAAAACGAGCTTCTATTATACATTTAGAAGCTCCACGGCGAATCGCCTTCACATCGGCACGCTGTCCCAACAGCAGACCGATGGCTCCAAGAATGATTGATTTTCCGGCTCCCGTTTCACCTGTTATAACGGAAAAACCTTTGTCGAAACTAATATCCAGTTTCTCTATCAACGCGTAATTCTGAATGTATAGTGAACGTAACACCTTTCTTTAAATTTAAGAATTAAATATTAAGAATTGGACGACATAACCGCTACCAAACGGTCGATAATGTCTTGCGCCACTTCCGTTTTCGGTTTCAGCGGATAGTCCGTGCGACCTTTCCGGTCGATGATGCTGATTTTGTTTGTATCATGACGGAAGCCTGCTCCTGCGTCATTCAGCGAATTGAGCACGATAAAGTCGAAGTTCTTGCGTTCAAGCTTTCCTTCGGCATTCTGCTGTTCGTTATTCGTTTCGAGGGCAAAGCCTACCAACAACTGGCCTTTTCTTTTCGTAGCTCCCAAACTGGCCGCGATATCTTTCGTTGCCCGGAGATGCAGGGCCAGTTCTTCTTCCTTCTCCCGTTTAATCTTCCTGTCGGCTACCTTTTCAGGGCGATAGTCGGCTACTGCCGCACAGAGGATAGCAGCGTCGGCATCGGAGAAGCAGGCTTGCGAAGCCGCATGCATTTCTTCCGCCGATTCCACATCGACACGGCGGATACGGGAATGTTTCGCTTCCAGTTGCACAGGGCCTGCTATCAGCGTCACTTCCGCACCACGGCGAGCACATTCTTCCGCCAGGGCAAATCCCATCTTTCCCGAAGAATAATTGCCGATGAAACGGACAGGGTCTATCTTTTCGTAAGTCGGGCCGGCCGTTATCACGATTTTCTTTCCTTGCAGTTCGTCGCTTGCCGAAAAGAATTCATCCAGGGCACGGATAATCGCTTCCGGTTCTTCCATGCGCCCCTTCCCTACCAGATGGCTGGCAAGTTCTCCCGTCCCCGGTTCGATGATATGATTACCGAACGAGCGGAGTATATCCAAATTCTTCTGTGTGGAAGGATGGGCATACATATCGAGATCCATCGCCGGAGCTACAAACACCGGAGCTTTGGCCGAAAGATAAGTCGTTATCAGCATATTGTCGGCTATCCCGTTTGCCATCTTGCCGATGGTAGAGGCGGTGGCCGGCGCAATCAGCATGGCATCCGCCCACAAGCCGAGGTCTACGTGGCTGTTCCACGTTCCGTCGCGCTGGGCAAAGAACTCACTGATGACCGGTTTGCTGGTCAGAGCCGAAAGAGTGATGGGAGTAATAAATTCTTTTCCCGCCGGAGTAATTACGACTTGCACTTCCGCTCCTTGCTTAATGAGTCCGCGGATGATGTAACAAGCCTTGTACGCGGCAATACTGCCGGTAATTCCAAGAATTATCTTTTTTCCTTTTAGCATTATTTTGTAATCAAATTACTCATTTCACGCAGACGGATTTTTGTCAACGTCGCCTTTGTATTCAGCGTGAAGTCACTGTTCAAAATCCAACTGTAATATCCGGGGTCTTTCTTCAGAACCTCGGCTACAGACATTCCTTTGTACTTTCCGAAGTTAAACACTTCCACCCCATTGTCGTCGTACACCATGCGTCCGGCAAAGTCTACATTCTTGTTGTAACTGGAATAGTCCGCCAAGAACGCAATATCGTTCTGAAGGTCGGAATAGCGGTCGAGCTGTGCTTTCAGCACTTCGTAGGTAGCCCGTGTGTCCGCTTCCGCGGTATGGGCATCTTCCAGGTTCTTGTCGCAATAGAACTTGTAGGCGGCAGACAGAGTGCGTTGTTCCATTTTGTGGAAAATCACCTGTACGTCTACAAATTTGCGCTTCGTCATGTCGATGTCTACGCCGGCACGCAGAAATTCTTCCGCCAGCACCGGAATATCGAAACGGTTGGAATTGAATCCTGCCAGGTCGCAGCCTTCGATGTCACGGGCGATATTCTTTGCCACTTCCTTGAAAGTAGGACAATCCGCCACGTCGGCATCATAAATGCCATGTACTTCGGAAGATGCTTCGGGGATATGCATTTCGGGGTTGATACGCAAGGTTTTTGCTTCCTCATTCCCGTTCGGGTAAACTTTCAAATAGCAGATTTCAACAATCCGGTCTGTGTTGATATTGGTTCCGGTCGTCTCAAGATCGAAAAAGACGATGGGGTTTTTCAGGTTTAATTTCATTTCTTGTTATTTTATTGGGCCACCACAGAGGACGCAGAGGACACAGAGGGTTATTTAATAATAAATATTCAAATTTATCCTCTGTGTCCTCTGCGTCCTCTGTGGTGAATTAGCATTAATCGTTCAGCATCATCGGCATCAGCAGCATCAGCAGGTCTTCGTTCTCTTCCTGTTCCACAGGGATGATAACTCCGGCACGTGACGGGTCGGCCAGTTCGATAACCACTTCGTCGGCCGAGATATTGTTCAGGATGTCGATAAGGAAAGTAGACTTGAAGCCGATGCTCATTGGAGCACCTGCATACTGGCACACCTGTGTTTCTTCGGCAGAAGTGGAGAAGTCGATGTCCTGCGCGGAAATCACAATCTGATTATCCTGCACACGGAGTTTAATCAAACTGCTCGCTTGTGACGAGAAGATGGACACACGGCGCAAAGCACCTACCAACTGCTGGCGGTCTACAGTTACCTTGTGAGGGTTGTTCTGAGGAATTACCGAGTTGTAGTTCGGATAACGTCCTTCGATGAGACGGCACACCATGCGGTATTTCTCAAGCATGAATACAGCGTTGCGTTCGTCAAATTCGACAGTCACAGTTCCCTGTTCTTTCGGCAGAAGGTTCTTGAGCAAGGTAGCCGGTTTCTTTGGAAGGATGAAGGCTGCGCGCTCGTTGCCTTTGGCAGCTAACGTCTTGCAACGTACCAGTTTATGACCGTCCGAAGCCACCATGGTGATGTCTTCTGTTGTAATATCAAAATAAATACCGTTCATCACGGGGCGGAGTTCGTCGTCGGCAGTGGCGAATACGGAGCGGTTGATGCCGCCCAGCAATACTTCAGCCGCCATTTCCACGCGGACCGCGTTGTCACCCAGTGTAGCCGACTGCGGAAATTCATCCGCGTTCTGTCCCATCAGGCTGTATTTTCCGTTTTGGTACTGCACTGTGATTTCGTAATTATCCGGATTGATGTCAAATGTCAACGGTTGTTCCGGAATCTCCTTCAGTGCATCAAGCAATGTTTTCGCTACTACGGCAAAACGCCCGTTTGTATCGCCATTCACTTCAACGGTAGTCACCATCGTCGTTTCGCTGTCAGATACGGTCACAGACAATGTTCCGTCTTCCAGTTCGAAGAGGAAACAATCGAGAATCGGCAGCGCATTTTTTGAATTAATCACACGGCTGATGGCCTGTAAATGGCTGGAAAGAGCAGTACTTGAAACGATAAATTTCATATATTTTCGTGTATTTAAGTTTTAAATGTTCTATCGCACAAAGTTACGAAAAAAGATTCGTGCTACCCAACAAAACAAAAGAAAAACTGAGTTTGTGTGAGGGATATTCCCAAAAAATCGTAACTTCGCCGCAGAATTTAAATTAATCGCAATGGAATTTACAGGAAAAATCATCGCTATACTCCCTCCGAGAGGTGGAGTTTCAAAGACTAGCGGCAATGAGTGGAAATCACAAGAGTTCGTTATCGAAAACCACGACCAATACCCGCGCAAAATGTGTTTCGACGTATTCGGCGCGGACAAAATCGAACAGTTTAACATTCAGATGGGCGAAGAACTGACCGTATCATTCGACGTTGACGCCCGCCAGTGGCAAGACCGCTGGTTCAACAGTATCCGTGCATGGAAAGTTGAGCGTGTCGGCGCAGGTGCTCCGATGGCTCCGGGTGCTCCCGTTCCTCCACCGGCTCCGTCGGCTACTCCGGACTTCACTCCGGGTGACGCTAAAGACGACCTGCCGTTCTAAGCCGAAAGTATTCCGCTTGACGATACAGATAAAAAAACTCCCGGTGAGAATGTTCTTGCCGGGAGTTTTTTTATGCCCGCACTTTGTAAAGATTCCGCCGTGGGCTGAACACACTTCATTCCGGGGATGAGCAACAGTCTGCTGCGGGGCGGGGAAAATTCTCCCACGGGTTACGGAAGAAACGAAGCAACATCAGCCAGGGCAATTCTCCCTTCCTCAAAATTTCACCGGCAACAGCAACAGCTTTTTCTCTTTCTTTCTATTTCTATTTTTTATATTCTATTCTCTTCTATTCTCTTCTCTTGGGTTATGGTTCGGTTATGGTTCGGTTTTTACGCCCTGCCAGAAGGCGTTTCAGAAGTTTTAGTTTTCGAAAAAAGGGCGATATTTTCCAACTAGGTTTTCGGGTAGGTTTTCTGTTATTTTCCCGTAGGTTTTCCATAGGATTTTCCACTGCTCAAATCCGGAAAATCTTATTCGGAAGCTCTTTTTCCCACATAGAAAAACAGGTTTTCAAATGAGATTTCCAAGCAGGGCTTTACTCCGTTTTATACCGCAAAACGATGTTAGGATAAACTACTCCATCAGCATAGGTGAACTGGGCAAAAAGTATAAAATTGCGAAAAAATTCGGAGTTGCGCAAGAAGAAATCCGGCACGAAACGGACTTGTTTTTCCGCTTGATGGAACAGATGGTCGAAGTCCGCCATCAACATAAAATGATAAGAATCGGACATACTATCCATTCCTGCCCGATAGGCGATTGCTCCATCGAGCACTTCGCCTTTGTCCAACTGGCGGATGTAACGGGACAGACTGTCTTCATCGGGAGCGAGCAGCAGACGCCCGCCATAGAAAGCGGCATACATATGGGATGCCGGTTCCACAAAACTGGTTAGTTGCGTAAACAACGTTGTTTGAGGGAGCCGATAGACAGGGTAAGCCTTATTGGCGGTATAACAAAAAGTTATACGGGGCTTTCTAACCCCTTCTTCGGCAGGAGCGGTATTGACCAACGAGCGCAGCATCCGTTCAGCTTCCGTCACGTCCAGTACGGACAAGCTCAACACTGCTGCCGCATCTTCTTGCAAGGTATCTTCCCGCTGAAACAGGCAGGCAACCAAATCGTGCCCGGTATTCTCCATCAGATAATGCGATAACTCCCTGTCCCTGTTTTGCATTTCAGCAGTGCGTCCTGCGGTTGCGTACCCTTGCAAATCGCTGTAAGAGAGCAAGGAGTTCCAGTCGGTTATGCTTTGCTTACTGAAATAGAATGCGGTAGAGGGCAGCACTTCGCCGGGAAATCCCTGCACGGATTCTTGTTGGCGGAGCAGGTTGATAAAGGTGAAGCAGGTATCTGCGTCGTGGCTGATTCCTGTGAAATAGACAAAGTCGTCTTTCATCTTCATATCGAACTCCGTCCATCCAATCATTCCGTTCACACGGGTATAGATGGTGGCGGCAGCCGTACTTTTCTTCGGCGCGCGCACTTCGGTGAAAGTAGAATCATCCGCCAGTGAATCCCCTTTCTTATAGGCATCAATGACGTCTTCCACCAGTTTCTTCTGGAAACTCAATGCCATGAAATCGGGTGTCAGGTAGCAGGCGAGGAAATCACCGTCGGACATGGGGTAAATCATTATTTCCTCTCCTTTATAGTCGAAGCTTTTCGGCGGGTAGAGCGATGAGATATATTTCTGCACAAATCTGTCGATTAACTCCCTGTCTCCTGCGCCCAACCGACAATAAAGTACCTGATTGCGTTCATTATCCGGCTCGTGGAAGCTAATCAGCATTTGGTTCATTTGCCGGCTTAACCCGTGCGGACTGTCTTCCGAAAGCGCATAGAGGGTCTGCTTCAGATAAGAAAAAAGTTTGGATACATGCAGATATTGCTGATTCTTGCTACAAGTCAGGCCGTCTATTTCGGTGACAAATCCGAGCACGTCATCGGTGGCAAATACCGCGGAAGCGGTGGTCGGAACTAACTCGTAAAGGTTGAAATCCTTCTGTCCTTCGGCGGCCGACAACCGGAAAAAAGAGTATAAGGCGAAACCTGCGCACAAAAGTACAACAGAAGAAGTGACCGCTATTTTCACTATCGTACGAAGTTTCATAATATCCGCTGTTTATCGGTTAGGTGCAAAAATAATAATTTCTACAAAGGAAACAAAACTTTTGCTAAAAATTTCACCGACAATCAGAGATGGATTTCCATTCCGTCAAATGCCAGGTGAATATTGTCCGGTAGTTTCCGTTCAACCTCGGCATGCAAGCCCATATCATGGCTCATATGTATGAAGTAAGTTTCCTTTGCCTGAATACGCCGCGCCACTGCCAACGCCTCTTCCAAATTCTGGTGGGTAGGATGCGGGGCAATCCGAAGTGCATTCACTATCAAAACATCTATTCCCGCTAATTGTTCAAAAGATTCTTCGGGCATGGTCAGCATGTCGGTGATATAGCCGAGTTGTCCGATGCGGTAACCCAGAATCGGCAGCCGGCCGTGCATCACACGCAGGGGAAGTATTTCCGTATGGTTAATGGAAAAGCGCTGCCCCGGTTCAATTTCCTGCAAAGGGATGTCGGGCACGCCGGGGTAACGATGGTCTACGAAACAGTAGGGCATGCGCAGGCGCAATGCTTTCGCCACATATTCCTCGGCATAGATGGGCACGGAACCGAAACGGCAGAAAGGGCGCAAATCGTCCAGCCCGCCGACGTGGTCGTAGTGTTCATGCGTTATGAGCACGCCGTCTATCCGCTCGTAAGGGAGATGCAATACTTGTTCCCGGAAATCGGGGCCGCAGTCTATCAGTATCCGCGCGTCGTCCGTTTCCACGATGGCGGATGCACGCAGGCGGTTATCTTTCGGGTCGACAGAAGTACAGACTGCGCATGTGCAGCCGATTTGGGGCACTCCCGTCGATGTTCCGCTTCCTATGATTCTTACTTTCATTTCTCGTTATCCTACAAAATTTACTTCAGGATGAATGTCTATGCCGAACTTCTCGCGAACCGAAGCCCGTACCGCGTCCGAAAGTGCTATTATATCACTCCCCTTCGCCCCGCCTTTGTTGACCAGCACAAGGGCTTGTTTATCGTGCACAGCCGCAGGCCCCAGGGATTTTCCTTTCCAGCCACACTGGTCTATCATCCATCCCGCAGGGATTTTCACCCGTCCGTCAGCCAGTTCGTAATAGGGTATCCGGGGATATTCCCGTTGCAGGTCTGCCAGTTTTTCTTTAGGGACGATGGGGTTCATAAAGAAGCTGCCGGCATTTCCCATGACCTTCGGGTCGGGCAACTTGCTTTCGCGGATATCAATGATTACTTTCCGGACTACCGGCAACGTCAGTTCAGGGTATTTGTCAAGTTCCTGGCGGATGGTTCCGTAGTCCAGTGTGTAATGCGCTTCTTTGCTAAGCCGGAAACATACGTGGGTGACAAAGACCGACTTATTCTCCGGACGTTTAAAGAGGCTATCGCGATAGGCATATTCACATTCTTCTACGGAGTAAACACGTTTTTCGCCCTGAATGTTCACTGTCTCCACGGCGGTTATGATGTCTTTCACTTCGACGCCATAGGCTCCGATGTTCTGTACGGCACTCGCTCCCACTTCACCGGGAATCAGGGAGAGATTTTCGGCTCCGTACCATCCGCGTTCCACGCAGTATGCCACAAAGTCATCCCATACAACGCCTGCGCCTACCCGCACGGATACAGAGCACGCATCTTCTTCCGTCACTTCGATTCCTTCGATGCGCGAATGAAGTATCAACCCGTCATAGTCTTTGGTAAACAGAAGGTTACTGCCGCCGCCTATATGCAAAAAAGGTGTCGTAACGGCACCTTGCGCAATCAGTTGTTGCAGTTCTTCTACTGAAGCATATTCTAAAAAACGGGCGGCACTGACATCAATGCCGAATGTATTGTAAGACAAAAGAGAGTACATCATCTATACTGTTTTAGGGTTATATACTTGTATCTTCAAACTTACACAGTTCCCATTCTCCGGCTTTCCGGCAGAAATAAAGAATGTTGGAGAAACCGTTGCCAATGCCTTTCAATGCCAGGATTTTTGTTGTGGAATTGTCGTCATTCCGTTGTCCGTAGTTAATATTGGAAAGGCGTTCGGAAGGAAGTTCAGGTTTGAAGGCAAACCACTGGTTGAGGTCGAGACTTGTCTCCAGGATGGAGAAGTCATCGTCCGGGTCACTGGTGACAAAAGCCAATGGCTCACGCACGCGCTGACTTTGAAAAACGCTATCAGTGGCAAAACGACCGAAGAACTCTACAAAATTCTCGTTGTCACTCTTCCCGATAGGGCGCAGATTGATTGCTTCCAGTATCCATGCCCCTTTGATACGCTCAAAATAATACCGCTTCATCATCCGGGTCTTGACGAATATCCATTCTACCTGTACGGATGTGAGTGAGGTGTCTCCTACCAAATCCATGTCTTCTTCTTTATCAAACAGGAGCGTATAATAATGCTGCTTGGTAAACAAGTCGTCATGCTTCCAGTACTTTTCGTCGATATTCGACTTTTCATCTCCTTTGTAGTAGGGCAAAGGAAATTTCACACGTTGACGCTGCAAAGCATCATCGGAAGCAAAATTGTAGATGAAATCGTCGAAAGATTCGTCAGCCTGTATAGGCTGCGGCTCTTCCGGCAATTCATCTCCATGGATAGAATCCGCCTGTTGGCGGATTGAATCCACTTCTTGGGTAATAGATGCGAAGGGGTCAATCTTGGTTTTCTTGTTACCACAAGAGCCCAACATGCAGAGCAATATGACCCCTGCAATTAGTTTTTTCATTATTTCAATTTCTCTCTTAACTTTTCAAGCATATCCACCGTCATGCTTTCCAAATTGTAGGCCGGCTTCCACCCCCACTCCTGGCGGGCACAGGTATCGTCCAGGCTATCAGGCCAACTGTCGGCTATGCGCTGCTTCAAGGGGTCTACGTCATAAACCATCTCGAACTGCGGCATATGCTTCTTGATTTCCTGATAAATCGTCTCCGGGTCGAAACTCATAGAGGCGATATTGAAAGCATTGCGGTGTATCAGTTTGGCCGGGTCGGCTTCCATCAGCGTAATGGCTGCGTTCAGCGCGTCCGGCATATACATCATATCCATCAGGGTGCCTTGTTTGATGGGGCACACGAATTTTTCTCCTTTCACTGCCGAATAATAAATGTCGACAGCATAGTCGGTGGTTCCGCCACCCGGAGGTGTCACGTTCGAGATAATGCCCGGGAAACGGACAGCACGGGTATCGACACCGTATTTGTTAAAATAGTAGTCACTCAGCAACTCTGTGGTTACTTTTGTGACTCCATACATGGTACGAGGACGCTGGATAGTATCCTGCGGTGTTTGTGTATGCGGCGTAGTCGCGCCGAAAGAACCGATAGAACTGGGGGTGAATACCGCGCAGCCTTGTTCGCGCGCCACTTCCAGTACATTCCATAATCCGTCGATGCCGATTTTCCATGCCAGTTTGGGCTTCGACTCCGCCACAACCGAAAGCAGGGCGGCAAGATTATAAATCGTATCAATCTGATACTCCTTTACCACAGAAGCAATCGCTTCTGCATCCGTCACGTCCGCAATAGCTGACGGCCCGGATTCTTTCAACTCTCCTTTAGGTTCTGCACCCGGGATGTAACCAGCTACTACATTTGCATTTCCGTAACGTTTACGTAGCTCCATCGTTAGTTCGGAGCCTATCTGTCCGGTGGCTCCAATAATCAAAATGTGTTTCATTTTTTCTTCGTACTTAAGTTAGTAAGCTAAATAGCGCACAAAGTAAGCACTTTTTTTTCAGATTTTAATCAAAAAGATATGGTTATTCCAAGAAAAATTGTGTCCTTTGTAATCGAACTTAATTACTCAAACACTATGTACGGTAAAATGAAAGAATTCCTCAGCCAGACATTGGCTGAAATCAAGGAAGCCGGGCTTTACAAAGAAGAACGACTGATCGAAAGTGCGCAGCAAGCTGCCATCACTGTTAAAGGCAAGGAAGTGCTGAACTTCTGCGCTAACAACTATCTGGGACTGTCCAATCACCCACGACTGATTAAGGCGTCACAGGAAATGATGAACCGACGCGGATACGGTATGTCGTCCGTTCGCTTCATCTGCGGAACACAAGATATACACAAGGAACTGGAAGCTGCTATCTCTGATTATTTTCAGACAGAAGATACAATCTTGTATGCTGCCTGTTTCGACGCGAACGGCGGTGTATTCGAACCGCTTTTCACTGACGAGGACGCTATCATCTCGGATTCTCTGAATCATGCTTCTATTATTGACGGTGTCCGTCTGTGCAAGGCGAAACGTTATCGGTATGCCAATGCCGACATGAAGGATTTGGAAAGATGTCTGCAAGAAGCGCAGGCGCAACGTTTCCGCATTGTCGTTACCGACGGTGTGTTCTCTATGGATGGCAACGTGGCTCCGATGGATCAGATTTGTGACCTCGCCGAGAAGTATGACGCGCTGGTTATGGTAGACGAGTCTCACTCTGCCGGCGTGGTGGGTGCTACGGGGCATGGAGTAAGCGAATTATATAAGACGCACGGACGTGTGGATATTTATACCGGTACGCTGGGCAAGGCTTTCGGCGGTGCGCTGGGTGGATTTACTACGGGACGTAAGGAGATTATTGATTTGCTGCGTCAACGTAGCCGCCCGTATTTGTTCTCTAATTCATTGGCACCGGGCATTATCGGTGCAAGTCTTGAGGTATTCAAGATGCTGAAGGAGAGCAATGCGCTGCATGACAAGCTCGTGGAGAATGTAAATTATTTCCGTGACAAGATGACGGCTGCCGGATTTGACATCAAGCCGACCCAAAGCGCTATCTGTGCCGTGATGCTGTATGACGCAAAGTTGTCGCAGATTTATGCTGCACGTATGCAGGAAGAGGGTATTTATGTGACGGGATTCTATTATCCGGTAGTTCCCAAAGACCAGGCTCGTATCCGTGTACAGATTTCCGCAGGACACGAGAAGGAACATCTCGACAAGTGTATAGCCGCCTTTATCAAAGTAGGTAAAGAGCTTGGCGTACTTAAACCGGCGTAGCGCCGGAGCAAGGTTTCCTTGCGGGATATACTTTCCAGGCACGGATTACACGGATTTCACGGTTCTCATGCATGGTCTTTTTATGACAAGAATCATTCTAAAACATATAATCCGTGAAATCTGTGTAATCCGTGCCTGAAATTCTTTTTATAAAACAGATTTTAGACCGCTATTTGACTATAAGAAAATGGAAGAACTGACTCTCACTACTCCTGCCCTGCTTTTCTCGGCAGTTTCTCTGATTTTACTGGCTTACACCAATCGTTTTTTATCGTATGCACAGCTCGTACGCCAACTGCGTGACCGCTATATGGAGAATCCTACGGATATCACCGTAGCGCAAATCGAAAACTTACGGAAACGGTTGAATCTCACCCGCACCATGCAAGGGTTGGGAATTGCAAGCCTGTTCCTCTGTGTGGTCAGCATGTTCTTTATTTATATCGGATTGCAACTGCTCTCCGCTTATGTGTTCGGGGTGGCTTTGCTTCTGCTTATCGCTTCTCTCGGCGTATCTTTCCGGGAAATACAGATTTCCACCCGCTCACTGGAGATTTACTTGGGAGCGATGGAGAAAAGACAAAAAAAGCTGTCAGAAAACACTTCCCGACAGCTCTGATTATATATATCTTTAAGATATTCTCAATCTATCATCAACGTTGTCCCAGTTGTGAGTCAACAAAGAAAATTCCGGTGTCACCAGCTTTCTTGATTTTATCAACAATTCCTTGCGCAGTAGCTTCTTCTTCTACCTGCTCGCGAACGAATCCCCATAGGAAATCCTGAGTTGCCTTATCTTTTTCAGCAGCAGCTACGTCAACCAATTTATCTACCAGGGCAGATACATGGCATTCATGTTTGTAAACGTGTTCAAACACTTCCAACGGAGTTCCCCAACCGTTAGGCACAACGTCTATTTTGTCAACAGTTGCGGTTCCACCACGTTTGATGATATAATCGGCCATAGCGTAAGCATGTTCCAGTTCTTCGTGGGATTGTTTCTTCATCCAATGCGCAAATCCACTGAAACCTTCTTTCTCAAAGTAGAAAGACATTGCCAGATACAGATTAGCAGACCACATTTCGGCTGTAATCTGTTCATTGATTGCTTTTTGTAATTTTTCTGAAATCATAATCGTATTTATTATTAAGTTGTTAATGTAGTTTCTTTTTGAACTCATTACAAAAATAACAAGATTTCAGTAAGAATTGTTCCACGTCCTCTGCATTTTTAAATTACATTCACACTTTGGACGTGGCTACTCATTTTTTAATTACACCAAATCATCGGAAGTATAGCCTTTCGGCAGTTCACGGCAGTTGTAGCCGGATGCCATGATTTCACCGTATGCACCTGCTGAACGAAGGGCTATCAGGTCGCCACGCTTCACTTTGTTCAGGTCTATCGCCTTTCCGAAAACATCGGACGATTCGCAGATAGGGCCTACTACATCATAAGCTTCTACCGGTTCTTCGGATGTAATATTTTCCATTTTATGGTAGGCCTGGTAGAGGGCGGGGCGGATCAGGTCGGTCATACCGGCATCGAGGATGGCGAATTTCTTCTTCGCTCCTTGTTTCACATACAGTACTTTGGATATCAATGTACCACACTGGCCAACGACTGCGCGTCCTAATTCAAAATGCAGCGTCTGGTAGGGACGCAGTTTCAGTTGTCCGGCGTAGGTGGAGAAGTACTCTTTGAAGTTCGGGATGGGCTGACGGTTGGGGTGTCCGTAATCAATGCCGAGCCCACCGCCCACATTGATATGTTCCACTAAAATCCGTCGGGCTTCCAGTTTATCCTGTAGTTCGTTGACACGGTTGCAGAGGGCGACAAAGTCACCCATATCGAGAATCTGCGAACCGATATGGAAGTGGAGTCCGATGAACTTGATATTCTTCATTTCGAGAGCTACGTCAATCACTTTGTCCATATCCTGCATGCTGATGCCGAATTTGTTTTCAGCCAGTCCGGTGGTGATGTTGGCATGAGTATGCGCACCTACATCGGGGTTGATACGGAAGGCGACGTTGGCTATCTTGTTTTGTGCGGCAGCCAGTTCGTTGATGACTTCCAGTTCGGGGATGGATTCTACATTGAAGCAGAAGATGCCATACTCCAGGCCGAGGTTGATTTCCCAGTCGGCTTTGCCTACTCCGGCGAAAACAACTTTGTTTGCAGGGAATCCGGCACGGATAGCCGCACGGATTTCTCCGCCGCTCACGCAGTCGGCTCCCATTCCACTCTCGCGGATGATGGTCAGTACTTTCGGGTTGGCATTGGCCTTGACAGCGTAATGCACTGAATAATTAGGATATTTGGCAACCTCGTGGTTGATAGCCGACAATGTATCACGCAGCACCTTGGTATCGTAGTAATAGAAAGGGGTCTGCAAAGTGCGGAACTTATCGATTGGAAATATTCCTTTCATAATTCGAAAAACTTGTTTAGTTAGTTAAAAAAGAGCGCTTTTATCAGGTTGGTAAAAGCGCTCGTGTTATTTGTGGAATTATTTGTTGTTGAAAAGCATGTCGCTCAGCGACTGTAATGCTGTCTTCTTGTCACATTCCCTGATGAGGAAGGAGATGTTGTAGTTGCTTCCACCGAAAGAAATCATTCGCACCGGTATGTCGCGCATCGCATCGAGCGCTTTTGCTTCGAAACCGACGTTTTCCCACTCCAGGTCGCCTACAACGCAGATAATACACATATCTTTGTCAATGGTCACTGTTCCGTATTTCTTCAGGTCATCAAGGATTTCGTTCAGATGCTTGGTGTTGTCTATCGTAACGGATACACCTACTTCTGACGTACAAATCATGTCGATGGAAGTCTGGTAGCTTTCGAAGATTTCGAATACCTTACGCAGGAAACCATGAGCCAGTAACATACGGCTGGATTTGATTTTGATAGCTGTAATGTTTTCTTTGGCGGCTACTGCTTTGATTTTGCCTTTTTCCGTATCGTTGGAAATCAATGTGCCGGGAGCTTCCGGATCCATGGTGTTCAACAGGCGTACGGGGATGTTGGCGTATTTGGCAGGCTGGATACAAGTCGGGTGCAGGATCTTTGCGCCAAAGTAAGCCAGCTCGGCTGCTTCTTCAAAGTGAAGCTGACGAACCGGAGCTGTCTTGTCGACAACACGCGGGTCGTTGTTGTGCATACCATCGATATCTGTCCAAATCTGGATTTCGGAAGCGTTTACGGCTGCTCCGATCAGGGAAGCGGTGTAATCGCTGCCACCACGTTGCAGGTTGTCTATCTCACCGTAAGCGTTGCGGCAGATGAAACCTTGTGTGATGTAGATGTCCATATCCGGATAGAGGTCGAGCTGTGCTTGCAACTTCTCCTTAATATATACAGGATCCGGCTCTGCGTTCTTGTCAGTACGCATGAATTCCAAAGCCGGAAGCAATACGGACTTCGCACCACATTCCTGCAGGTAGAAGTTTACCATAGCCGTAGAAATGAGCTCGCCCTGTGCCAGAACCACTTTCTCTTCGAACAGAGTGAAAAGGTCTTTCGTGTAGGAACGGATGTAGTCGAAGTGAGACTTGATGACTTCAAGACCTTTCTGTTTATATTCCTGGGTTGCGAAAAGTTCATCAACGTGCTGTTTATATTTAGATTCCAGCTTATTGATAATCTCGTTGGCACCCTCCGGATTCTTCTTATACAGATAGTCCGAAATTTCCACCAATGTGTTTGTCGTACCTGACATAGCTGAAAGGACAACAATCTTCTGTTCACCATCGGTAATCAATTTGGCTACTTCCTTCATGCGTTGAGCAGAACCTACGGAAGTTCCTCCAAACTTTAAAACTTTCATTTTCGTTACTGTTTTAGTTATCTATATTTAAATCTATTTCTATTGTTCTCTGACGGGGCATGTATTCGTCGGTGACATCTACAATCTGATGGTCGGCGCAACGGTATACTCTGCCGGGGTAGTCTTTCAGCAATTGCAGGTTGTGGGTCGTCATCACTACGGATGAGCCGGATTCACAGATATTGTGCAGCAACTCTACAATGGATTTTCCTGTTTCTACGTCCAGGTTTCCGGTCGGTTCATCCGCCAGGATGATAGCCGGGGAGTTGAGTACGGCACGTGCAATCACAATGCGTTGCTGTTCGCCGCCGGAAAGTTCGTTGGGCAGTTTATAGCCTTTGTTGGACATTCCTACCAGGTCGAGCACTTCTTCAATACGCTCCTTTATCTCTTGTTTGTTTTTCCAGCCTGTGGCGCGGAGCACGAACTCGAGGTTATTGTAAACGGTGCGGTCTGTCAGCAACTGGAAATCTTGAAACACAATGCCTAGTTTCCGGCGCAGTTGAGGGATATGCTTGCGTTTGATGGAACGCATATTATAGCCCAGTACTTCTGCTTCACCGTCCATTACGTCCAGTTCGCCATAGAAAGTTTTGAGCAGGCTCGTTTTGCCGGAGCCTACTTTTCCTATCAGGTAGACGAACTCGCCTTTGTGCAGTTCAAGATTGACATCATTCAGCACACAGAGTTCCTGTTGGTGGATTTCTACGTTCTTATATTGTATCAACGCCTCGTCGCCCATGCTGACTTTTATTTTTAATCTTTAATTTCTAATTGAATCAATGTCTCTTCCATGTACTGCTATGTCTTTCCTGCAATTCGCGTGCAAGGTCTTCGATGCGATAGCCTTTTGAAGTGAGTAATACAATCATGTGGTAAATCAGGTCGGCTCCTTCGTAAATCAGGCGGTCGTCTGTTCCGTTGGTTGCTTCGATGACTGTCTCTACCGCTTCTTCGCCTACTTTCTGCGCCATTTTATTGACACCGGATTTAAACAGACTGGTTGTGTAGGAGCCTTCGGGCATTTCTTCGTGACGTTTGTCGATGAAGTCCTGCAATGCTTTCAGGAACATGACCGGTTCTTCGTTCTTCTCGCCCCAGCAAGTGTCTGTACCTGTGTGACATACCGGCCCTACCGGATTCACTTGTATCAATAATGTATCATTATCGCAATCGGCTTTGATAGAAACTACGTGAAGGAAGTTACCACTCTCCTCACCTTTCGTCCACAAACGGTTCTTGGTGCGGCTGAAGAAAGTCACTTTTCCCGTTTCTACCGTTTTATCATATGCTTCCTTATTCATGAAGCCCAACATCAGGACTTTACGTGTTTCGTCGTCCTGTATGATAGCCGGAACAAGTCCGTTCATTTTATCGAAATCCAATTCCATTTTATCTAATATCTTAATTTACTATTTACGCATTACAATACCTTCGCCGCAAAGATACGATTTTAAATCGGGAATTTTGATTTCTCCGAAATGAAAAACGCTGGCTGCCAACGCCGCATCTGCCTTTCCTTGCAAAAACACGTCGCGGAAGTGTTCTTTACAACCTGCTCCGCCAGAAGCGATGACTGGAATAGAGAGCTGGTCAGCGAGTGAAGCAAGGGCTTCGTTCGCATAGCCGGTCTTTACGCCATCATGATTCATGCTCGTGAACAGGATTTCACCTGCACCACGTTCCTGGGCTTCTCTTGTCCATGACATCAGTTCTTTATCGGTTTCGATGCGACCACCGTTGAGGTAGCATTTCCATCCGTGGTCTGTTTGCTTGGCATCTACTGCCAGCACGCAGACTTGGGAACCGAAATTCTTGGCGATTTCATCAATCAGTTGCGGATTACGGATAGCGGAAGAGTTGATTGAAATCTTATCTGCTCCGGCATTCAGCAAACGGTCTACATCGCTCAATTCGTTGATTCCGCCACCTACGGTAAATGGGATGTTGATATTTGCCGCAATCCGCTTGACCAGTTCGGTAAAGGTCTTGCGTCCTTCGTGGCTTGCAGTTATATCGAGGAAAACAAGTTCATCTGCTCCTTGTTCACTATAAGCCCGCCCCAGCTCTACCGGGTCACCGGCCTGGCGCAAATTAACGAAGTTCGTTCCTTTTACGGTTTGTCCGTCTTTAATGTCAAGACAAGGGATAATTCTTTTTGCTAACACAATCCTATTTTATTTACTATTTGACAATTTAAACTTGTGCTTTGAACGGGGATGCCGTTGTATGGTTGACGGCTTACAGAAAGATTCGTAAATCTTTCAATGTGATATGTCCTTCGTACAACGCTTTGCCAAAGATGACTCCGGGGATACCGGCTTCGTCCAGGGCGATAATATCATCTATCTTGCTCACTCCGCCACTGGCCATCAGATAGAGGTCGGGAAATTTGGCAAGCATTTCCTTATATAAATCAATGGAAGGGCCGCTCAACATTCCGTCACAACTAATGTCCGTGCAGATTACTTTCCGTATTCCTTTCGTCATATAGTCTTCGAGGAAGGGGAATAGTTCACAGGCACTCTCGTCTTTCCAGCCATTGACGGCTATCTTATGGTCTTTGACGTCTGCTCCCAGAATTATCTTTTCACTGCCGTATATTTCCAGCCAATGAGTAAACAGTGCGGGGTCTTTCACAGCAATGCTGCCGCCTGTCACCATCTGCGCGCCGCTTTCAAAGGCTATCTTTAAGTCTTCGTCGCTTTTTACTCCACCACCGAAGTCTATCACGAGCGAAGTATGTGTAGCAATTTGTTCCAACACACGATAGTTGACTACATGGTGAGAAGCAGCACCATCCAAGTCGACCACATGAAGTCTGCGAACGCCGTTCGCTTCGAACTCCTTGGCAACTTCTACCGGATTCTCGTTGTATACCTTCTTACTATCGTAGTCTCCCTGGGAAAGGCGTACGCACTTTCCGTCAATAATATCGATGGCCGGAATAATTTCTATCATTTGGTATTTCAAGATATTTGGTTATACAATTCTTTCGCTTGTCAGCACCGTTTCATCCGCCGGAAAAGTTTATTATAAACTACGAACGAGTTTATTATAAATTATGGTGGAGTTTATTATAAACGGCAACATAGTTTATTATAGGTTCAGGAAATTCGTCAGAATCTTCTCTCCTGTCTTGCCACTCTTTTCCGGATGGAACTGGGTAGCGTAAAAATTATCTTTGTGCAACGCTGCGCTGAACGGATGAATGTAATCGGTCGTAGCGGCAGTAAATTCACAAGTCGGAACATAGAAACTATGCACGAAGTAGACAAATTCTTCTTCGGTGAATCCTTCGAAGAGTTTGCTATTCGTATCTACGATGGTATTCCAACCCATATGCGGTACTTTATCTTCATGTTTCTGTGGAACAAAACGTTTCACGTCTACATCGAAGATATTAAAACAGTCCACTCCCCCTTCTTCGGAATAACGGCACATTAATTGCATACCGAGACAGATTCCGAATACAGGCTGCCGCAGGTTCTTTATCAATTCGTCCAGTCCTGTCGCCTTCAAGTGGTTCATGGTAGTTTCCGCCTCTCCCACTCCGGGGAAAATTACTTTATCTGCCGATTGGAGTTCTTCTTTATCAGCAGTAATCACCGCTTCCACCCCCAACCGCTTCAAAGCATAATCCACAGAACGGATATTGCCGGCATTATATTTTACGACTGCTACTTTCATTAGCTGAATATTACTGTTTTATTTTTATAAGCCAAGACTTTGCGTTCAATGTGCTTCTGTACCGCACGGGAAAGAACGATTTTTTCAAGGTCTTTTCCTTTATTTACCAGGTCTTCAATGGCATCTTTATGGGTGATGCGTACTACGTCCTGTTCGATGATTGGGCCTGCATCCAACTCTGTTGTCACGTAATGGCTGGTCGCTCCGATAATCTTCACACCTCTTTGGAAGGCTGCATGGTAAGGTTTCGCCCCTACGAACGCAGGAAGGAAAGAGTGATGGATATTGATTATCTTATTCGGATAAGCATTAATCATCTGTTCGGAGATTACTTGCATATAGCGTGCCAGTACGATAAATGTAATCTTATGTTTGGCAAGCAGTTCCATTTCTTTGCGTTCCTGTTCTTCTTTTGTCTCTTTTGTAATAGGAAACAGATAGAAAGGGATACCGAAACGTTCGGCCACGTGCTGCAAATCGGGATGATTACTTATAATAAGAGGTATCTCCACATTCCATTCGCCTGCAGTGTAACGAGCCAACATATCGAAAAGACAATGAGATAGTTTGGAAACGAAAATAGCCATACGCGGTTTCACATCCGAGAAATAAAGTCGGAAATCCATTTCATACTTTTGACCGTAGAGTGTCCTGAAATAATCTTCAATCTTTTCCTGGGGAACTAAGAAGTCTTTCAATTCCCATTCAATACGCATGAAGAATATGTTCTCCACATGGTCTACATATTGATCCAAATAGATAATATTTCCTTTGTTTACCGTAATAAAGTCTGTCACTTCCGCAAGGATTCCCGGTTTGTCGGGACAGTGCAATAACAGTTTGGCTGTTGTCATCATTCTTTTTACTGATTTACGATTCCGGGGGAGGAATATTCTCCACCTCCCTAATTTTAGTCCGCAAAAATAACGATTTATTGCAAAATTACGAATTATTCAAGCAGAAAGTTGATATAAAAACGGTGATTTCTTACAGATAGAAAGATATTGAGAGTTATTTCCTATGGAAAGAATGACAAACTTTAGGATAGTGACGCTATCACCTTCGGATAGTGACGCTATCCTATCGTGATGGCGTCACTATGACAACCGGATAGCGTCACTATCCGAAGAGAAGAAAAAACAATATTTTTTTTCATTACAAAAGTACTCAAAATGAGACACTAAGCCTTTTTTCCGTTTTTTCTTGAAAAAATCTTTTCTCAAAACGCTTGCAGATTTACAAAAAACAACTACCTTTGCACCCGCAATCGAGAGAGATGCGAATTGACAAATTGAAATTCTGGTGCGTTAGTTCAGTTGGTTAGAATACATGCCTGTCACGCATGGGG
>CAQOGY010000007.1 GCA_948847595.1 uncultured Bacteroides sp. | reverse complement strand
TTTACATTTCTCCCACTCCCCACTAAACTCCGGGAATCTCAAATGGGGAACATTATGGCAATTATATCCTCAATTACCGTAGCTTTACCCTGTTTTGTATAACTAAAAATATAAAAAGTATGACTCAAAAGAAAACTATCAGAGAAATTTCCGTACTTTGGAAAGAAGACAAAAAGCAATATGTGAAACAATCAACATTTGCTGCGTACGTATTAATTCTTGAAAACCACATTTATCCGACATTTGGAGAGATGTATGAGTTAGAAGAAAGAAAAGTTCAAGAATTTACTCTTCAAAAGATTAATAATGGGTTGAGTAAAAAATCCATTAAAGATATTCTTATTGTGCTGAAAATGATATTGAAATTTGGGGTAAAACATGGATTTCTAGATTATAAAGAATGGGAAATTAGGTTTCCAACAGAAGAAGAAAAGCAACATTTAGAAGTACTCAGTATCTCACATCAAAAACGAATCATGAGTTTTATCCAAGAACATTTCACATTCAAAAATTTAGGTATTTATATCTGTCTAAGTACCGGACTACGCATCGGAGAAGTATGCGCTTTAAAATGGGATGACATAAACATTGAATTAGGTATTATTTCTATAAAAAGAACCATTGAACGCATCTATATCATTGATGGAGAAAAAAGACATACGGAACTTATTATTAATACTCCAAAAACCAAAAACTCCATTCGTGAAATCCCAATTACAAAAGAATTAATCAGAATTTTAAAACCATTAAAAAAGATAGTGAATGGTAATTATTATATTCTAACTAATGAAGAAAAGCCAACAGAACCAAGAACGTATCGCAATTACTACAAAAGGCTTATGAAAGATTTGAATATCCCTGAATTAAAATTTCATGGACTCAGACATAGCTTTGCTACACGCTGTATAGAAAGCAATTGTGATTATAAAACTGTAAGTGTTATTTTAGGACATTCCAACATTAGTACGACTCTCGACCTTTATGTTCATCCTAATATGGAACAAAAGAAAAAGTGTATAGATAGAATGTTTAAAGGATTAAAATAATCCATATAAGGGAAAAAGAGAACGACTTTTTCCCTTTATATCTTTTCTTTCAATATATTTGTACTCAAGCTATTTAAATTAAAAATTTCACCCTAAAACAAATTACTATGGCAATTATTAAAATTGGAGAGCTATCAAAACTTAGAGGATTAGATACAAATAAAAGAAACAGGAAATAGATAACATAAAAGCAAATCATCTCCACCTTGGAAAACTGATAGGAAATTATTGAGATGCTTTCTCAAAACTTATACTGACACAGAGAAATTAATATAGCTCAAAAAAAACTCCTATTACATACAAATAATATTTGTCCAAAAACTTCCCATTCCCAAAATAAAGCCCTACTTTTATGAAGAATATTTTCCCGTAAATTAACGTATTAACAATAATATCTCACAAATAAAATAAACCCTACAAAATGAAAGAAGAATCCGACAGCCCGTCTGTCCCCTACAATTTCTCCCGGTGTTTCAACGACCAATGCCCGCAAGCCTCGAAATGTTTGCGCTACATAGCTGCACAAAATGAAACAGCCGATTACCTTTATATCTCCATCGTTAATCCTGCACGTTATCCTGCGGATGGGAACCAATGCGAATGTTTCAAGACTGCCGTCAAAGTTCATGTGGCGTGGGGACTTAAACGGTTGCTTGACAGAATCCCTTATGAGGATGCGGTCAGTATCAGAATACAATTGGTGGGGCACTATGGGAAAACAGGATATTACAGGTTCTATCGCGGAGAACGGGGGCTTATGCCTAAAGACCAAGCCTACATAAAACAACTATTCCGTAATAAAGGGATAAAAGAAGAACCAACTTACCAACGTTACACAGAAGAATATATTTGGTGAGTTGCTGTCATCTGTCACAGTTTAGGGGTTAATAGTTTAGTAATGAACCGATAAGACTGTGACAGCAAGAGGTGACGGCAGGGTGATGGCATTTTTGCCGTCACCTGGTTATTAATCTTACGACATGATAGAGTGTACCGCTACGCGTATGTTTGGAAGGGATTTCTTGCTTTTTCAATATTCTTCCGAAGGAATTAACCCTTTTGACAGACATCGGGATTGAACTGCCTTTTTGTATATCTTCCATAATCTCTGCCGGAGACAGCCACTCCCCTTCCTCAGCCTGTGCAGCACGGAAATAACGGAAGAAAAGTTGTTCTTCCGGCGGAACTAGTTCAAATTCACGGTTGTTTTCCACCATAATCTTTTCTTCCTCCTGGTCGAACCAATAACGTTCGCCATGCTCCAATTCGTACATGGCTTGTGCGTAAAGTTGCTCATAGTCTATCGGACGGTTGGTGTCAATCACTCCGGTCACTTCGATGCAAATAAAACGACGGCTACCGGAAGGGTCGGTCAACAGGTCTTTCTGATTACTTGTGGCTATGAATGAGGCATAACGGCGCATTTCGAGCACGGCACTGCCATGAGGTTTCTTCACATTCAATACAGGCTTTTGCAGAATATGTTTCAGGAAGCCTTGTTGCGTCGAACTCACCTGATCAAATTCATCAATGTTGATGAGCGCAAAACGATTGAGGTAAAGTTCGGCATCTTTTTTTCGGGAGAAATCAATGCTGTCGGTATAGTAGGAACGTTCGGAAGGGGGCATTATGCTCCGGCAAAAGGTGGATTTACGTGTTCCTTGCGGTCCGACGAGTAAGGGAGAAACACTGTTTGCATACTTTTTATTGCTTCCTTTCCAATGAGAAACCATATTGAGGAACCAACGGTGGAACAAATCCATCCAATATGGATTCTTACAGGGAACGGTGGCTGCCAATGCACGGATACGATCTTTGCCGTCCCATACCGGAAGCCGATAGAGAAAATCTTCCAACGGGTTGAATACAGGTACGCGGTTGGAGTAGATATAACGGCTTATATCCCTGTCCCACAACGGAATACCTTCCATTTGCGCATCCAGGGCAATGCTGTTCAGTGCACGTTTGTCGAGAGGATTGAAGCGGAAACGGAAAGAAAGCCTTTCACGATATTCCACCTCGCCGATTTGGGTGTTATGGCGGAATTCATAGCGGCGTTTCATGAATTCTTCGGTCTGTAAGGCGAGTTGTTGCTCTTTACTCAGGCTGATATTCTTGCCGAAACCTTTGCACTCGGTATATATATTGCCAATCATTTGACGGATAAGCGCTTCCTGTTTATACATATAGAAGTGGAAAACGGTACGTTTCACGACTTCTTCTTGCAGAAGTCCCGAAGCAAAACAGTTTTTAGCCAGTTGGACGACTAAAGGATGCCATGTATCTTCGCGCAATTCAAGTCCCGCTTCCCTGAGATCGGCATATGCTTTCCGTAAAGCGGCTTCGAAAAGCATCAGGAAGGCATTTTCCGCATCATATCCCGGTACGGCACGGGTCAATGGAGATTTCTCTGCTTGAACCGCTTCCCGGAAAGTGGTTTCTTCGGGCATTGATGACGGTTGGGAGAGATAAAACTGGACTGAATCCGGACGGTAGATGATGTCCGGGTCGTGGGATAAGCGCGAATATTGTTCCAGAGTCGGTTCTTTGGGAAGTATATCAAACGGGATTTGGGGCTGATAACATTTCACAGCCAGTCGATAGGCGTGGGCGTGGAATAGTTCCGCTTCTTCCCGTGTTTTGGGAAGGGAGTTGTCCGGCCGGGTGAAGGTAGTCCATATTTTCACCGTTTTGCCACTTGAACCCATGAAAGCACAACGGGTTTGGGGTTGTTCGCAGGCTTTTTGTTTCACTAATGCTATTTCCGACTTATTGGACAAGGGGCCGATGGTCAGTTCTACAATACCGTTGTAGCTTTTCATCTGTTTCTGACCGTTTACTTTTCGGAATTCGGCGGCGGGAATTATTTGGGGAAGTTTATCGGCAAACATACACCGTTCATCGGAAAGGGTATATCGCAAATGCTCTCTGAATGTAGAAACAGGACGGGATTTTATTTCTGTCTTTATCTTATTTACAAGTATATCAAGATCCATTACGCTGAGCGCTGTCGTATCTTCATTCTTACGAAATTGAGTAATTTTCATTAATTTGATAATAAATTGTTTTGTCAGCGTCTTCGTGATCGTTGAGACTGCTAAAGTAGTCATAATATCCGAAACCGGCAAGGAAAACAAGTTTTTAATATAAAAAATTATTGATATATCAAGTGGGTCTTTAACTGAAAGAAATGGGATTGTCACCACTCTATTACGGAGAAATTAGTTTTTCTCTGCTTGAAACTAAAGTTTCAGCTAGGAGAAACTATAGTTTCATCGGCAAGAAACCAATGGTTTCAAGCAATTGGAACTAGAGTTTCAAGCGTATGAAACTAAAGTTTCAAACCGCAGAAACTAAAGTTTCGCACCTTGAAACTGTTGGTTTCAAGGCAGGACACAACTCATAAGTACGGAGATAATAAATTGAACGACTTATCCATTTATAGCTGATACTATTCATTTTCGGACAGCGTCTTTATTTTGTCTTTGTTTTCTAGGTGACAGCATTATTGCTATCACACTGCTGTCACCTTGTGCTGTCACAGCGTTAAGTACTTATAATCTGCAGGTTAGTTTATAATCTGTGACAGATGACAGATATATTTTATTTTTTATTTCATAGGATGCTGAATCCTAAGTTCAAGTTATAAATGTGACACCAACTTATTTCACAGAGAACAATTATTCCGCCATCGTATCATATTCCGCAATTTTCTCCTTGCACAAGCGTTCAGTAATATCTTTCAGAATATCTACACGGGAAATAAGGTATTCCAGTTGTTCTTGTGAAATACTGAAATCTTTGTTATAGCGAGCTTCTATGTAAGAACGACACAATAAATCAAAGCATTCTTTCTCTGTATCTGTATTTTGAGGGAAGACAGTAGTTAAGTCCATAGAAAAACGCTTTACCATCCCACCAAGTTCTTTGATTTTATGACTCTTCGGACGATAGTTCGTAAAGACCATCAGAATACAATTATAAAGTTTCTCACATGTCTGGTGAAGCAGAAATGCAGAAATTTTATTTTGTTTCTTAGGCAAATAAAATTCATTCACTCCTTCCAAAAGCCCGCAAGCATATGGATATAATTCATCAAATTCTTTTTGCGCAATATCCCGAATCTCCTTAAAACTCAACTTCCGTGGTTTAGCCAATTCGTGTTTGCCACTATCGTAAAGCATAATACCCTCCTTTACTATATCCGTAAAGAAATACTGGCTGACTTCCAAGTTACGGTTTACTGTATTAATATGCTCTACTATAAATTGTGGGAATGCATGACGGCGGTTTGCAAATAAGTCATGATATTTATTAGTAATACGATAGAGTTTTTCTTCCACTTGTTTAGTAGGTCCGGTTATGACGACAAGAATATCATAATCACTCTGATAGGAAGTATGAACACCAAATTCTATATTACTGTCCCATAAAACATAATTTCCCCTTGCATAACTTCCGAACAGGATAACCATCTGACAATTCCCGATGCTTTTACGCACTAAATCCAGCAAGACGGTCAATTCTTCCTGTGTCCGTTTGGGTAAACGTTTTATTGACTTTTTCATTATCATTCTTATTTATAACCTCACAAAGGTACGAACTTTACCATCCCTAAACAACAGAGATAGAAAAAACTTATAATAAAGTATTTTTTAATTTGATTCTTATATTTAAAACAGAATCCAAACAATAAAAGAAACATCTGAATCCAGCTTTCTCATTTACACAAAATATTTTATAGTGCCATAATGTATATACTGATATGTTCATTCAATTTTGTTGCATTACATATTTTTAGATGTTTTTATTCAATTGTGGATGCAAAAGAACTGAATCTTATTGAAAACCAATTTCCTATTCGCTAACTTTTTTGATTGCCTTATAAATCTCACTATAAGAATCACGACCTTTATATTTTTCAGCCAGCTCACATGCCTTATCCATCTTTGAGTCTGCAAGCATATCTCTTACCCATTTGTCTTTTTCAAGATACTTGCGTGCCTTATCGTATGTTGGCAGATATTGCTTTAATGTTCTTTCAGTTGCAGCTGAATCTTGAAAATGTCGGCAAGTGTCCTCAAAGTGAAGCAAGAACCAGTACTCTATTGATTGCAAACTGTCACACAAAATCACATTGGCATTATTCTCGTATTTCTTTTTGAGCGCTGTCATTTTCCTGTTTTCCGCATCGGAGCGTCTGCTAACATCGGCATCAAAAACACATATCACAAAAACGTCTTCATCCAAAAGTTCCTTGATTCTCTTTTCAATCTTCTCAATGCTATTGTTTTCAAACAGACGTGGAGAAATAGAGTATCTATAACCAAGCAACTTCTTCAAATGGCTGAAATAGAATAATTCAGTCAATCCTTCACCAACAATATGAATAACCTGTCTGGTTGGTGTATTCTTTCTAACTTTTCTCATAAAGTTACATGATTATAGGTTAGGGACTGCACCGAATTTACCGAACTTATATGCCTTCTGAAGAGAACTAATTCTGTTCAATCCTTTGAAATCTGTCAGAGGGTAAAGCACACTTGATCCATCTGTATTCTTTTCCGTAAACCAGATATTATCTTTTCTAAGCAAATCTTCTTCGCCCAACAACCCGTCATAATGCGTGGTTAACAACAGTTGAGCCTGTTGGGATTCTTTCAGGAAATGTTCAATAATATATTCTATCAACTTGGGGTGAAGTGAGGATTCTATCTCATCGACTGCAAGAAAAGCATTTCTCTCAAGAATCTTTTGTACTTGAGCAGCCAAACCAAACGTACGAACAGTACCGTCTGACTCAAACAACTCAGGAAACTCGTAATAATCATTGTTTCCATACTCTGAAGAAACCCTATGTTGATACATGGTATAATTAACCAACCCTTTCTTCGTTTCCTGCTCTTTGGATGTAATATTGGAGATATTGAAATCCGCTTCCTGTAAATACCTCAAAATATAATCTTTTGCAGATTCTTCCTTAATCGATTCTTCGGCATAACGGCTCAATGATGATGTAGGTACGATGGCAGGCATCACCTGATTTGTCAAGTACTGAAGAACTGTTTCCACTTCTGCAATATGTGTATTAACCTGCATGTAAGCAGCAAAAACAGACATATTATGTAGACATTTTAAGTTTATCTCTTCATTAACAGCTTGAGCAACCTTGATTTTCTGCCCGAATTTGATAACAGATACATTATTTTCAGTATTCCTTTCAAAGATAGAAGCCGGCTGCTGGCTTGGATAATAAATCAAAGTCTCCTTTGCAACATGTGATCTGTCCAAAGCAACGGAATATACATAACGAGTCGCTTTCTCTCCATTCATCAAATAAAATGAAATAGAAAATTCAGACAATTGCCCCTGCCTGGTTTTATCCAGAAGAAATGGAATCACCTGAATTTGTTCAGCTTTATTTAGCGGAGTGTAAGTAATAAATGATTTAATATAATCACAGACCTTAATAATGTTACTTTTACCGGAAGCATTTGCTCCATAAACCACAGCAATTTTCAACAATCTCACATCCTCAGCCAATTCGACTACGTGATATGATTCCATATCTTTACTACTATCAGCTTCAAAACTTAATATAGCCTCATCTCTGAATGAGAACATGTTCTTGAACTTTATTTCCGCTATCATATTATCTATTTTTCCACAAAGATAATAATAAAGCCCATAAATCATATATTAGATTTGATTATTCGCAATTTCCATGCAAATAATCTAATCTAAAGCGCAAATAATGAACGGCGTTTTAATTCATAGGAATATAATTCCCCAATTTCATCTTATTTATAACCTCACAAAGGTACGAACTTTGCCATCCCTAAACAACAGAGATAGAAAAGAACTTACAATAAAGTCTTTTCAAAATTTCTCCAACACTTCCATCATTGCCGGACGGCGTTTATATTTTATCCGAAATTCCGCTACTATGTTTTTCACCGCGGTCTGTCCTCCCTTTAGTTTATGTATGCACGGTAACACTTGTGTGATAAATTCATAATTCCTCCGTCCCATTTTCCGTTCGGCATAGTCATTCAACGAAGAAGTATACATAGCAATCAGCTGTTCCGAATGAGTATCCTTCAAATAATGAGCATACCGCATCAATGCTTCCAGTTGATCGAATCTAGTTGATGACAACAAGGTGAACAAACGCTCATTATCCTGTTCTTTCACATAGATATCAGCTTCAGCACTTCCACCGAAAGAAAAATAGTTACTAAATTCTGTTTCCTTCATCATCGTATCCAAAAAACTCTTCCATTGTTCTTTCGGAATCAGAGTTTTGAGTTTACTGTAATATGTCAGTTTATCCCTGCCTGTCACAAACAATAGACGACATGTATCAATTACTTCGGAAGTCCGGTTGGTCATCTCGTAAATCTTCAGTTTTATTTCCAACCATTTACTATCGGTACCGGGATATGTCTCTTCTTTCGCCATCTCAATTCCTTCATCCAGTAAACGGATGGCTTCATCGTATTGGCAACGGACAATCAATTTTTCAACCTCCATCTCCCGTATTTCAGTCAGATAAAGATATTGGCGAATCGTTTCATTCGCTTTTTGCTCTTCATTCTGCTCCAATAATAAATTGACTTTGCGAAGAACTAACTGATATAAATCATAAGTGCCCTTTCTTGTTTCAAGAAGTCCATCAATCAATTCCAAGGCTTTTTCTGTCGGTTGAATCGAAAGATTGATTTGCATCATAAGTTCATCTATATCATAGATTCCGTAATTTCGATAAATAGATATTTCAGCAATCTGACGTAATTCCTGTAGAATATCCGTCTTTTGTTTCTGAGTTGTTTTAGGATGTCCAACCACTTTCATGAGTAAGTCTCCTGCGTGCTCACAATAAAGGGAAGTGCCAAAGTCATCATCTTCGTCAGCATATAGTAATTCATCCTCATAATTTTCACCGATAGAACGAAGTGTTTGAAGAGCTATGGCAATAGTACTATCCATATCTCCCAGACTCAAAAAGAAGTCTGCTTTCTTCAGAAAAATATCCATTCGATTGAAAACAGTTTCCCAATCACGACTGTAATCATTATAACGATTATAATAACGCGACTTTTTATTGTCACCGGAACTATTAAAAAGCTTTTGAATCTCCATTCTATAATCTTTTCCCTTTGATGTCGAAGACGATTCCTTGAATATAAAACGCTTCAAAAGCGCTGCCTTAAATTCCAGATTCGTTGAGGCATATTCACTGATAAATGTAGAAAGTTCCTGGGGATTAATGAATGACAGCAATTGCTTGATGTCCACATCAGGTAGTACCACCTCTTCTTCTTTTTTAACTATCCTCATTTTTGAAATACTTTATATATCCTTCTTGTTCATACGCCTTCCCATATTTATGAATCATCGCCACCAATGGTCTTAAACGTTCGTCAGAAACCAACATAGCCCTATAGCGCAAATACTGATTATCATAAAGCTGCCGATTTCCGTCCTTTAGGCGTTTCTCCACATCCGCAGGAATGAAAAATTCCGAACGATTGCCCAAATTTACATAGAATTCATTTAAAAAGATAGAAATGCCAGCCAAATCGATGTCTCCGAAATGAATATAGCGGTTGGGGATTATCTTTAGCCAATTACACAAATCCTTCGATTGCGGGTAACGGGATACGAAAAGAACTTTCATTCCTTCAAACAAATACTTTTGGGCACGGATATGCTGGAAATTCTCTCCATTCTCTATACCCACTACTACAACATCTTCAGGAATACGGAAATCTTCGTAATCCTGCATGAAGATGGAAGTGCCTTGCAAGGGAGAAAGCACACATGGTTCATCATGAAGAGTTGCTTCTATAGGCTCATAACAATTGAGAAGAAAACCTTTGAACGTACGGGTATATCTCAGTTTAGAGTCCCCCGCCTTCGCCACTTGTTCCGAACGTGACACTTCATCCGGACAGCTTTTCATCTCAATCCAATCTTCCAGTTCCATGCCGGAAGTATAATGCTGAGCAAGATAAATACGGCAACCTTCCGGGTCAATCATACGAAAACTACGCATACTCCCTCGGGGAACAATAGTGATGATTCCCTCATCCATTAATCTATTCGCTATCAGTCCAGCAAACTTTGTGTAAGGTACGAGCTCACCGCCCAGCATTTTCAGGATCTGTCTCGCCATTGCCAATGTAAATAAACTACCACTCATTTTTCTATCTTATTATAGGTCAACAATGGGACAACCTGTGTATTTGACCGCCCGTCCTTACTCAGCAAATAGGTATATCGATAGTCCTCCACATTATAAGTAGTGGGAGAACTGTTTACCAACAATATATTCCGGCAATTGGCAAAATCCAGAATGCCTTTCACATTGTTGGGATGTAACTTGCCTATTTCATCCATCATGCAATGGATTTTAAAGTCACCGAACTTACGCGACGCCTTTTCCTTGAACACATTAATCAGCATGATATTGACCATTGCTTTCACCAGAATGTCCGTGCCGTCAGAACCTACGTTGGCAATCTTCTCTACCCATCCCGTGTCGTTATCATTCTCTTTCACGCGGAACTCCAGTTTGAATGTATCGGCAAGCGCTAACCGTCTGCGTCCCGGCTCGTCGAGCAGGAATTTCATAAACGACAGCAAATGCCGGACAGCCGTTGCATTGACATCTTCACGGGAAGCCTGCGAGAACAAGTCAACCTTTCCCATATTATATTGGTTCTCATCACAAAACCTCTTAATTTCCAGCAATAACTGCATCAGTTTATCGCTGCTCTGAAGCGGACGAAGTGCTATTTCCTTGATTACTCCGGCAAAATTCCGCTTGACAAAATCATCGTTGATATCCTTTATGGTTCTGTGTATCTCGCTTTCATTACGGGTCAGTCCTCCCACTTCCTGCGAAATCCGGCGGATTATATCCGTATACCGTTCACTGATATGTTTCTGATAATCGGAAATCTTATCATTATCCACAAACTCGCACAGATTGGAAGCGAAATCATAGTAATCCTGTTCTCCAACCAGTTCCGTACGGAAATGGAACGTGTTTTTTGACGAGAAGTTTCCATTGAACTGCGTCACCGCTTTCTTGAATTCGTCTGTTTTTTTGATGGTGGATACGATGAGAGACTTCAATTCTTCCACTATAACATCGCAACTTTTCCGGGTAGGCTTCTCTCCTATTTCCGTCACAGAAGGCGGACAGAAAGTTTCATCTTTCCGGAACATATCCACTTTTTTCAATCCGTCCTCCAGCAGATGCAATTCCTTGCCAATCCGGTCGAGATGCTCGTCCGCCCCTTTTTTCTGAAGCTGCAACTTCTCCTTCTTCAGAGCGAAACGTTCGTTCAATGCAATCAGCTTCGCATCCAGTTCTTTCTTCCGGCTTCGTGTAGCAGGTTCCTTATCAAACAGTTCCGCCTTGTCTCTTTCATAATAAAGAACTTGCGGACGGGATTTGCTGATAAATTCCAATTCTTTATTTATTTCGGCAAGCCTGTCGTCATACTTACGGATAGTGACCGTATCAGCCCCCTTTCCATTCAGTTCATTCTCCTGTGCCTGTTTCAGCTCCTTTTCCCGCTCCGCAGTCTGTTGTTTCATCCGGTCTACCTCTTGCTGAACGCCGGCAACAAACTCCTCCAGTTCCTTTCGGAGTTCCGTCCTGCTGTCATTATACACTTTCCGGCAGGCTTTCAACAGTTTTTCCCGTTCATCCAAATACTTCTGCTTCTCTCCTTCCGCCACATAGAGACGGTGTCCGATTTCATCCAGTTGTGCCTTCAATTCTTCAGTACATCCTCTTTTCCACTCCTCTTCCTTTGTCTTCCATGAGGCGTAATCAGCCTGCAAATTCTTCAATTTTGCAGGAATCTGCATTCGCTCGGCTTCCATCAGATGTTGTTCTTCCAGAATACCATGTATTTGCTTCGAATACTTCTTCTCCAAAGAAGAAACTGCTTCCCACTCTTCTTCCGTCAGTCGAGTGAGACGGTCGGTACAAAGTTGCCGGGCTGCTTGTTGTCTGTCACGTTCCTGTTTCATTTCTTCGGGAGTGCGGACAGGACGCTCGATAGCTGCCAGATTAAGTGAAACGCCGAACATAGTAGACTCCTTATTCACTAATTGAGGTTGCAGTTCATTGTTGTACAACACCAGTTCCTCATCCGCCACCTTGCCTATCGTCTCCTGCCAATCCGGTTTGTTCTTCTCCAGCCACTCGCACAACGAACCTTTTCGTTTCTCAATCAGGGCATCCAATGTTTGCAACTGTTCTTCAATCGCGCTCCGCTCTTTGCGGACAGACTCCATCTTTGCCTGAAATTCCCATTTCAATTCTTTCACTTTCCATTCACACTCCTGTCTCAACTGCTTTATTTCTCCTTGCTGCTGACGGATGCCAAGTTCCAGTTCCTTGTCCTTTTTGCGCAGTTCGTTGATGCCGTCTTCACAATCGGACATTTCCTTTTGGTGGGGATGCTCGTATTTCACCTTTTGAAGTTTCAGGTTACACTGTGCCTGTTCATCGCGCAACTGCCGGATACGATTATCCACCGTCTGTACTTTCTCTTCTTGTGTCGTCCTTACTTTTTCCTCTTCCACACGAAGTTGTTGCATCAATTCCTCCTGCTTGCCGCCAATCTCCGCATTCCGGACATTTATCCATGCCTGCTGACTATTCTCAAAAGTATGGAAATCTGTTTCCAGTTTCTCAAACAGCAACCGGTACTTACTCAATACATCCTCATAAGCCCTTGTCAGTTCCGATTTCATACTCCGGACTTGTTCCAGTTCCTGAATCAACAGTTCTTCGCAAGATACCCGTTTGATGATTTCTTCAATCTGCATCTGCTCGTAATGCAGACGTTTCTCACGTATCTTTTTGAGTAAGTCGTTTATTACACCTATCTCCGTAATCAAGCCATCACGCTCTTTGGTGTACTTTTGTTGCAGTTCACCCATAAGCCGCAGCAACCGTTCACGTTCCGTCTCCGCTTTAGCCAGTTCTTCCTTCACCAGCGGAATCTCATGCAAAGCCCGTTTCTCCGCAAAGTTAAGTTCCGCACGCCCTTCAGCAATCTGCTTTTGGGTATAAATCAAGTCACGATAGGCATTCATTACTTTCTCCGCCATCTTCCGGACAGGCACTTCTCCATTCTTATTCTTTGTAAACCAAAGCATCACGTCCCTGTATTCCTGCTCGAATTCCTTTATCTGGCTACGATAGAAGTCTAAATCGACAGAGATATCCTCATCACTCATCGAACGGATAATGGTATCTTTTATAAAATCGGCATCCAATTTGGAATTTAAAAAGACGTTCTGTATGGTACGGGGAATATTCTGATATTTTGCACTTTCCACAATGGCAAACTTGCGGTAGGGTATCATTTCATGCTTACGGTTATTACCGAAAATGATGTCCCGATACATTTCATAGCTAGTCACCTGTGCAGTAATCTGAATCTTCGCACCGATGTGTTCGCGGATACGTCCCCATTCGGAATGTACTACATTGTGTTCGTCAATGAACCAATCCTGTTGGAATGGCGCATCAATAAAACGGAAAAATACACGTCCCTGAGATTTGGCAGCCACCACACAGTAAGCGGCATTCTCACGCATCACTTCATAGACTATGTAAGAATTGGCGTACGGGAAGTAAAAAGCATCGAAACTTTTCTTCTCCTTCGGAATGCCCAGTCTTAGCTTGTCAGCATTATAAAAGAAAAGGATGGCACGAAGCAGCGTACTCTTACCGACACCTTGCGTACCTATAAAATGTACGTTGCCATCCAATTTCACTTCCGCATAAGGAATATGGGCACTGTTCAGAAAAATAATCTTATTCAGGTATCTCATCTTGCACCTCCTCTGAAATTGTGATACAATCAACCAAGTCTTCCATATAATGGAAAGCCGACAAAACTTTATATGTCCCGTCGAGTTCGTTTTCTTTCTCTATCAGTCCTATGCTCTCCAGTTCTTTCAGCAGTTTGCCGACTACTTCATCATATTTCTTCTTATCCGAAAACAGTTTGGTTGCCTTTTCTTTCAGTTCGATATCGCATCCTATCTGAATCTCAATATCGGCGGCACGGAACAGGAATCCCGGGCCGAATGCCGAATGATAGGTTTTCAGGAAACTCAGGTAATCAATCCACTTCTGAATCGCCTCCAGTTTACGTTCCAAATCGACTTTCGATTCCTTGCGAGTAAAGTAGTAATAACCGTCACCGCCTTCCAGATAGAAGCCGATACCTTTGTAATAATCATAATAATCGGGTAAATCTTCCTCAATGGCATCATACAAGCGTTTTACTTGGGTAGAGACACTGTTGGAAGAAATGAATCCCCCTTTGCTAAGTATATTAAATATCTCTTCAGTGTATTTCATGGTCATCTGTTTTTAGTATTCAGCATACGTCATTTGGCATATATGATAGGGTATTCCACTTCGTCGGAGATTTCATAAGTATCCGTAAAGCGAAGTTCGTCGGCATACTGTGATGCCAGTTGGCAGAAAAAGATTAATTTCTCTCCACGTGTCACCTCTTTCCGGTAGCGATAGTTCATCACAAAAGAGAACAGATGGGTGCTGGATGCCATAAATGAATTATGCACTTCCTGCAGGTTTACGGTATCTATCATTTGCGACTGCCCATCCAGATATCCTTCCGGAATAGCATCTGCCAGTTGTTTCATTCCTTTCGGAGAATTTTTCTGTCGGGCGACAAGTCTCTTCAATATCTGAAAAGCCTCGTCGGAAGTCCGTAGATTATCAATGGAAAGTTTGATACGATAGCCGACCTGCGGCTCCATCCAAACAGGGTTCTTTTGCGCGGCGACAGAACGGATGCTTGTATGTTCTTCCAACAGGAACTGGTCTTTCAGGTACTTCAGTTTCTTTACTTTTTCAAAGATACGGTTCTGATAATCTATCAGGTTCAGATAATGGATGATTTGTTTTTGGATTTCAATCAGGTTATGGTATGAGTCATTCAACTGGAGTTTTACGTCACTCACCACATTACGCATCTGCACATCCATCGCCACCCGAAAGAAAGTAGGCTGTCCATAGTCTATCAATTCCTCGCTTTTACGAATCAACAAGGCTATATTGTTCCGTTTCTCGTCAAGCCGGACGAGTTTGGTTTTCTTTATCTTGTAATTAGGTTCGTTCTTATAGGTGTTATCCATATTCCGCTTCAAGTCCATCACGTTACGGACGGTAGTCAGAGCTATATTTTTCAGGCAGCGTTTCACTTCCCGTTGATAGTTGTACTTGCGCTGTTCGTTATTTTCCTTCAAGTAATAATCAATGTTTTCATTCAGCCGTGTCAGGTAATCCTGTACGAAAGAGACATTGATTTCTTCATTTACTTCGAGCACATCTTCAAAGAACTTCAGATAGATGTCTTCCATTTCGAGAAAATCGCCGGTATCCCGGATCACTCCGTAGTCTATCAAATAGCGGATGCGCTCTTCTTTGTACTCGGTCATTTCAAGTGCATAATCATAGCGGAACGAAAGAGACTTCCGCTTTGAAAACATTTCTTTCAGGAGTTCTTTCTCCCGGTCGAGACTTTTGACCAGTTCTTCTATGGAACGAAAAGTGCTCATATTAGTTTTGTCTTTTAATAACGATTACTTCTTCAATAGATCTCTATTGCTAAGAACTTTGCAAAAAACAAAGCCTTACAAAAATAATACAAATGAAATAACAAACCTAATTTAACTGTTAAGATTTTTATTATTTATGCGAATCAGTAGTTAGGATGACAGATATTTGAACCCAAAAAGCATCAGAGTAGTTGTATCTTTTGTGGTACCCACTTCTACAACATCCCTATCAACGGCTATTTCGGCAGCAATATCTGTTACCATACCAATAATCGGCCTTATCTGTACTATCTTCACTTATCATATTGAATTAATGTAAGATTTGATAAGTGTAGATGCTTCTTCACAAGTGATATATTTCAAATAAATGTATAGTGATTTATATAGAATGGATGAGTTCAATAAGAACTTAGTTTATTATTCCTTTTATATTCATTTCGTTTCATAGGCTATAACCCGTATACATTTATAGTTCCTATTCTAAATCGGGGCAAATATATGTATATTATTTATTAATACCAAAAGATTTAATAAAAATATTTTCTATATGAATAATACATATACAAAAATACACCTTATATAAAACGTGTACAAGAAAGCATCCGGCTTCTCCGGTCGGGTAGCAAAAGAGTCGGGTTTTAAATTCATATTTCGGTGTTTTCAAAATCCCAAGTCCTGATTCACTCTGACAATCCATGGTATTACAAAAGCATTAGTTCTTATTGAACTTATGCAAATATTTAATTAACCCTTATTTATTAACTAAAAAGTAATACTAATGAAGAAAAACATCCTTTTGCTGATGTTGTGCTTATTCAGCTCTATAGGAGTTGTGGCACAAACAAAATCTATTAGCGGGTTGGTGACGGATGCCACTGGTGAGCCGATCATTGGTGCGAGTGTAATCGAAGTAGGTACTACAAATGGTACTATTACCGACCTTGACGGTAAATTTACATTAAACATGAATCCGAACGGAAAAATTAAAATTTCGTACGTCGGATATCAGATGCAGACCATCGAACTCAAAGGAAAAACTTCGGTTCGAGTTCAATTGAAAGAGGATTCGGAGATGCTGGATGAAGTAGTTGTGACTGGTTATGGCGGAAAGCAGTTGCGTACCAAAGTAACCAACTCCATTTCCAAAGTAAAGGAAGAAACATTGAAACAAGGACTATACAGCAATCCGGGACAAGCATTGTCAGGAGCGGTTGCGGGTTTGTCCGTAAGCCAGACTTCCGGTAATCCGGGCAGCACGCCGACTTTGGTGCTTCGTGGTGGTACGAACTTTGACGGTTCGGGTTCTCCTCTTATCCTGATTGACGGGCAGGTGCGTTCTTCTTTGAGTGATATCAACCCTGATGATATCGAATCAATGGAAGTCCTGAAAGATGCCGGAGCAACAGCTATTTACGGTGCCCGTGCCAATGACGGTGTGATTCTTGTCACCACCAAACGCGGAAAGAGCGGTAGGGCGGAAGTCAACCTGAAAGCGAAGTTCGGCTTGAACTATTTCAAGAATTCTTATGAGTTCCTTGATGCCGGAGACTATATTTATTGGATGCGCATGGGATATAAGAATGCTTATACAGGCGATATGAAACATCCGGACGGAAATGCTGTCAAAGCATGGTCTTCTCTCAGTGGATTGACTAGCGCCACTCCTTACGGTACAGGTAATGCCTATTTTGCAAGTGACGGAGTGACTCCTTTGGATGGAAACAAAACGACCTCTGCTATTTGGAGTACAATGAAGTATGCTGATAACCTGGCATTTTTGCTCAATCAGGGTTGGCAAACGATGATTGACCCTATATACGGCGATAAACTTATTTACAAGAATACCAATATTGCGGATTTCAACGTGCAGACTCCTGCGTTTTCACAAGATTACAATTTGAGTGTAAGCGGTGGTAATGAGAAGGGAAGCTATTATGCCGGACTAGGTTATAATAAGAGTGACGGTACTGCATACGGTAACTGGTACAAGCGTATCACTTTCACCTTCAATGCTGATTATAAGTTGAAAGAATGGTTGACTTCCAGTTCCAGTTTTAACTTTGCAGACGCTACGTGGAATGGTCTGCCTGCCACCCAGACAGCCGAGGCCAATTACTTCTCGCGTTGTTTGTCCTTGCCGCCTACTTTCCGCGGCTATAATGCGGATGGGGAAATGTTGCTGGGCCCTAACTCGGGAGACGGTAACCAACAATATAATTTTGATAAATTTGTCCGTGACCAAAACACAGACAAATTTACAATGAACCAGTCCTTTACTATTGATTTTATGAAAGGGCTGTCACTAAAGTTAGGCGCAATCTGGTATTATCAGGAAGAGAAAGTTGAAAGTTTTAATAAAGACTATTTGAGTTCTCCGGGTAATAAGGTTACATCACGCGGCACTTCCGCCTCTTATGACCGCACGTTGGATCAGACTTATAACGCTGTATTGAATTATAATTATCAGATTAACAAAGATCATTATCTGGATGCAATGGCCGGTTTTGAGTATTATGATTCTTACAACAAAGGTTTCAATGCATCCGGTTCGGGCGCTCCGACCGACGACTTTATGGATTTACAATATACTACAAAAGAAGAAGGAAAACGCTCCATTGACTCCTGGCATTCCCGCCAGCGTATCATGTCTTTCTTCGGGCGTGTGAACTACGATTATCAATCAAAATATTTGCTGTCATTAGTTCTCAGAAAAGACGGATATTCAAAATTAGCTAAAGAAAACCGTTGGGGAGTATTTCCCGGTGTATCTGCCGGTTGGGTTTTCAGCAAGGAAAAATTTATGGCAAACACAAGCGATATACTTTCATTTGGTAAATTACGTGCAAGTTTCGGTCTGAACGGTAATGTCAACAAGAACTTTGTAGGCAATTATACCGTACAAGGCTCATATGGCAGTAACACATATAATGGTGTTACAGGATTCCTTTTGGGGAGCATTCCTAATCCATACTTGATGTGGGAGAAATCCAGAACTTTTGAAGTCGGACTTGACTTGGGATTCCTCGAGAATCGTATTAATGCCAATTTGACTTATTATAATCGTCTGACTAGTGATAAATATGCCAATATCACCGTACCTTCCACATCGGGAGTCGGTTCTGTGGTTTCCAATAATGGAAAGTTCCAGAATCAAGGTTTCGAATTTGAACTGGCTTTCCGTATCATTGACCGGAAAGACTGGAAATGGAATTTGAACTGGAACGGTGCACTCAACAGGAACAAGGTCGTAGCTTTACCGGACAACAGCTTGGAACGTAACCGGCAGGATGCATATCAGGTATATACCGGTAATGGTGACGAGAAGATGTGGGTAGGCGGCTATCAAGAGGGACAACGCCCGGGCGACTTGTACATGTTTGTTGCCGAAGGTATCTATAAATCGCAGGATGAGATACCGGCAGGATTGATTGATATTACTTCCGGTAATAATGGTTCGACCGGCCGACCTTTGTATGGAGGAGCGGAAGGCTATAATAAATTGTCGGATAGTCAAAAGGAGAATGCATTGCCTATTCAGCCGGGTGATGTGAAATGGAAAGATGTCAACGGAGATGGAGTAATTGACAATTATGATATGGTGAAAGTCGGTAATACGGTGCCGAAATGGACAGGAGGTTTCAATACTACTGTGAGCTGGAAAGACTTGACATTATCAGCACGTTTTGATTACGCTTTGGGCTTTAAGGCTGTAGACTGGAAATCAATGTGGATTATGGCTTGTGCACAAGGTACCTACAATACTATTCAAGAAACGAAGGACACCTGGACACCGGATAATCCGAACGCAAAATATCCTACTTACGTTTGGGCGGATCAACTGGGAAAGAGAAACTATTGCCGTAGTTCTTCCATGTTTGTATATAATGGTAATTATCTGGTACTTCGTGAGTTGTCACTTACCTACCGCTTACCGTCCATTTGGGTGCAAAAGGCTAAACTAAGTAACGTGGAATTGTCTGTGACGGGACAAAACTTAGGCTATCTGACAGAGGCGAAGCACCTGTTTTCACCAGAGAAGGCAGATAACAACGGGGGATATCCGTTGCCGCGTACTGTGATTTTTGGAATCAACGTTTCTTTCTAACATATAAAAAAGACAGATTATGAAAAAAATAATATACATCATTTCTTTATTTATATCTACTGTCCTTTATACATCGTGTGATGCTTTGGACCTGGCTCCCGAGGATTATTTCGGAAGTGGGAACTATTGGAATAATGAAGCACAGGTAGATGGATATATGACAGGTATGCATTCTCAACTGAGGAGTTATTATGATATGTTCTATGTTTTGGGAGAAGTCCGTGGCGGAACACAACGTGTGGGAACTTCATCCGAGAATACGAGTTTGAATTATGCCAACTTGCGTTCAAATGTAATTGACCAGGATAGGCCGGGCATTAGTAACTGGTACGGTCTTTATTCTCCAATCATGCAAGTCAACCATTTTATTCAGAAAGTAGAGAATGAATGCAGCTTTTTGGATGACACAAACAGGAAACATTATCTGGCTCAGGCTTATGGATTAAGGGCGTTGTACTATTTTATGCTATATAAAACGTATGGTGGGGTACCCGTCGTAACCGAAGTTGAATTGCTGAACGGCAAGGTCACGGCTGATAAATTCTATGTGGAACGTGCGACAGCAGAGGCAACACTCGAATTTATAAAAGGGGATATCCGGAAGTCAGAGGATAATTATGCTGATGTGACAGTGGCGAATGATTATGATAAGACGATATGGTCTAAAGCGGCTACTTTGATGCTGAAAGCCGAAATATATATGTGGTCTGCCAAAGTGACCATTACCGGGCATACCGCTACCGGAACAACAGATTTGAAAGTGGCCCAGTCTGCTTTGAATCAGATTATAGGTAAATTCGAGTTGTTGTCTGACTTTGAGAAGGTATTCAGTACTGCCAATCGCAATAATAAAGAAGTTATTTTCACTTTACATTTTGCTGATGGTGAAGCGACCAACTGGGGAGGACAATTCCTGTATCAGGATGCTGTATTTATCGGTCAGGTATATGGACGTGACAGCAAGCGGATAGAGACGGATACATTGAACTTAAAGGGGACTGGCGGTGTATTCCGGCATGAATATACTCATGCTTTCTGGTCTGCTTATGATGAAAAAGATACCCGTCGTGACGCTACATTCCTGGAGTATTATACTCAAGAGGATAAAGATCCATCAAGCTTCGGATGTGTTTTGAAAAAATGTATCGGTTCGATCAACTCTAATAATAACCGGATTTATGATACGGATGTCATTGTGTACCGTTATGCGGATGCTTTGCTTATGATGGCTGAGGTTGCGAACGGATTGGGAGAATCATGCAGTACATATATTAATGATGTGCGCAAACGTGCTTATGGTGACGACTATGCCGGACACGAATATACTGACGGTAGTTTTGAGGAAAACGAATTGGCTATATTGCATGAACGTGATAAGGAATTTGTATGGGAAGGTAAAAGATGGTTTGATGTTGTACGTATGCAGGACGCTTCTCATAATTCGTTAGTATTCTCGGCGACAGCCAATTATCCGGCTACTTCTCCTTTGATTAACACGAATGAAAAGCATAAACTTTTATGGCCGGTGGATATTAACACAATGAATATCAATCCATTGTTAGAACAAACGCCGGGATATGAACAGGAATAGGTATTAAGATTGTAGTTTTTTACAGTTAACGACATTGAGTCCGTTTTAAAAGGTTAGCAGCAGCTTCGAAAGCAAACTAACTTTTTAAAGCGGACTTAATTTTTAAATCAATAATTATGAAATATGTATATTTACTTCTATCGCAACCATTCCTTTTCTGAAAAGTGCAAAAATAAATTTGGGAATACAATTATCGAATAAGAATTTGTTCCTAAAATTAGTATTCATATCTTTGTGTCTCCCAATAGAAAAAATAGAAACCTATTAAAAGAGAATATTAATTATGCGTTCATTCATTGTGTTTCTTTGTTTAATTCCCGTCCTGCTATTTTCTTGCCAGAGTGTTTCTCTTGAGACACAATTGAAAAAGGCTATCAAAGATAAGAAAGCTGAAATTGGCATTGCCGTCATCATAGATGGAAAAGATACGGTAACCGTTAATAATGATACTCATTATCCTTTGATGAGTGTTTTCAAGTTTCATCAGGCCTTGGCGCTGGCTGACTATATGGGGAAACGCAATCAGTCGCTGGATACTCTGTTGACGGTGGAAAAATCGGATTTAAAGCCGGACACGTATAGTCCCCTACGGGATAAGTATCCGGAAGGGGGATTTGACATGAGTATTGCAGAGTTACTGAAGTACACCCTTCAGCAGAGTGATAATAATGCTTGTGATATTCTTTTTCATTATCAGGGCGGGCCGGATTCCGCGAATAAGTATATCCGGTCATTGGGGATTCAGGACTGTGAAATCACTCATACGGAAAATGATATGCATGAGGACTTAGACCTCTGTTACAGTAATTGGAGTACACCGTTAGCTGCTGCAAAGCTATTGGAGATTTTCCGTCGGGAGCCATTGTTTGCAAAGGAATATAGAGATTTTATCTATCAGACAATGGTAGAGTGTCAGACCGGACAGGATCGTTTGGTCGCTCCTTTGTTGGATAAGGGGGTGATAGTCGGACATAAAACGGGAACGGGAGATCGCAATGCCAAAGGACAACAGATTGGCTGCAATGATATCGGCTTTGTTGTTTTGCCTGACGGACATACTTACAGTATAGCTGTCTTCGTGAAAGATTCCGAAGAGAGTTCTCCGGAAAACAGTAAGATTATTGCAGATGTTTCACGCATCGTTTACGAATATGTGATGAAGACAGTAAAATAAAGAGTTATAACGATAAAGAATAAAATCAGATTTAAAATGAAACTGCATCATATCGCCATTTGGACTTTTCGCCTGGAAGAATTGAGAGAGTTCTATATCCGCTTTTTCGGTGGGAAAAGCAATGAGAAATATGTTAATCCCAAGAAGGGATTCGAGTCTTATTTTATATCCTTCGATGAAGGGCCTTCTTTGGAGTTAATGAGCCGGCCGGATGTACAGAATACGGTGGTGGAAGAAAACAGAGTCGGGCTGACACATCTTGCTTTCACTTTTCCCAGTCAGGCGGAAGTTCTTCGTTTCACTGAAGAGATACGTTCCGAGGGTTATTCCGTCGTAGGTGAGCCACGCACTTCAGGAGATGGTTATTTTGAAAGTGTAGTCCTCGATCCTGATGGAAACCGTATAGAGTGTGTGTACAAGAAAGAATCAGGAGAAGAGACGGAGACAGGAGAAAAAGCAGAAACCAATGAAACAATAACCCATACTCTTGAAACGGGGCGCTTGGTAATTCGTCCTTTTCAGGAAAATGATGCAGAAGCATTTTTCGCTTGTTGTCAGAATCCTAATCTTGGGAATAATGCCGGATGGCCACCCCATAAAACAATAGAAGAATCGCGTGAAATTCTTCAGAATGTGTTTATCGGACAAGAGAATGTCTGGGCAATAACACTGAAAGATACGCAACGGCTTATCGGTTCCGTCGGAATCATCCCCGACCCAAAGCGGGAGAATCCGCAGGTTCGTATGTTGGGTTATTGGCTCGACGAAGCACATTGGGGCAAAGGATATATGACGGAAGCAGTGCAGGCTGTACTCAACTATGGTTTCAACGAACTCCAACTTAGCCTCATCACTGCCAATTGCTACCCGTATAATAAGCGGTCGCAACAAGTACTTGAACGAAATGGATTTATCTATGAAGGCGTACTCCATCAGGCAGAACTGACATACAATGGGAACATACTCGACCATTTGTGCTATTATCTTCCTAATATATGCCGGCCCATCCCGGAAGATTACGATGAGATTCTGCAAGTTTGGGAAGCATCGGTACGTTATACGCATCATTTCCTTACGGAAGAACATATCCAATTTTATAAACCCTTAGTTCGCAATCATTATCTACCGGCGGTAGAACTATACATTATCCGTAATGCCGATAGAAAAATTGTAGCTTTCATGGGATTGAGCGACGAATTAATCGAGATGTTATTCGTGAATCCCGGCGAGCAGGGAAAAGGATACGGCAAGCGGTTGGTGGAATATGCTATTCAGAAAAAGCAGATGGATAAAGTGGACGTAAATGAGCAGAATGAGAAGGCACTCAGCTTTTATCTTCACATGGGATTCCAAATCACCGGAAGGGACGAAACGGACGGCATGGGTAAACCTTACCCGATTCTGCATTTACAGTTGAAAGAAGCAAATACCACAACAAAGGGCTAACCCTCAAAAACAAAGCTACATGAACCTACGTGATAAATTATCCGTTCGTTTTCATATCGAAGACATCAGGGAAGTACTTCATTTCATACAAGACGATGAACGGCTTCGGGAAGAAATCTATCAACTGATGTTTGACGAAGACGATACCGTCTCTTACCAGGCTTTGTGGACTTGTACACATTTCTCAAAGGAAGATGTAGAATGGTTGAGCCAAAGACAGAACGAGTTGATTGACGCGGCACTTACTTGTCAGCACTCCGGAAAGAGAAGGATGTTCCTGAATCTGCTTAGTCAGCAACAGCCGGCTAACCCGCCACGAATGGACTTCCTTGATTTCTGTATGGAGCGTGTCATATCCCGGCGGGAACCGGGCGGAGTGCAGTCTCTCTGTATAAAACTTGCCCACCAATTGACCTGCTCCATCCCTGAGTTACAACAGGAACTGCGCACAATGCTGGAAATCATGGAACCCGAATTATTGAATCCCGCTATCCGTGCTGTGCGCAGAAATATACTAAAGGCAATGAAAGCGAAAAAGAACTAATAGTTTTTCATCACTTCTTTAAAGTACCATTGAATCTTGCCGAAGTTTTCCAACGAAATATACTCGTTCTCATTATGAATCGTACGTTGCTCGTACTGGTTCAGGCAAATCGGCAGGAAGCGATAAATATCATCGCTCACAATCTGGTACTTGTACGAATCAGTACCGCCAATCGTGATATAAGAAGTGACGATGGCGGCAGGATATATCTTAGCCAGTTCTTCCCTGATAATCTCGAAGCCTTTTACGTTTTCGGGAGAAATGCCCGAAGGTTCACGTTCGGATACTACATTGATAGTAACATCATAGCCTTCGCACAACTTCTTCACGTGTTCAATCACTCCGGCAACTGAGCCACCGGGTAAAATACGGAAGTTGACAGTAACTTCCGCTTCCGAAGCCAGTACATTGGCCGCATCACTTCCCTTTACCATAGTCACGGCTGTCGTTGTGCGCACCAGTGCGTTGGAAGCGGGAGACTTCTCCATTGTTTTCAACAGTAACGGTTCAAGCAGCCATTGGTTGGCTATCGCCATTCGTGAAAAGAATCCCATTTCTCCCCCTACATTATCGAAGAATGCAGCGATAGGAGAAATAATCCGTGCAGGGAATTGGTTGTTATTCAGCTTCTCAATGATTTCCGCAGCATATACCAAAGAACCTTTTGCGGGAGGCATTGAAGAGTGACCGCCCATTCCTCTGACCGTGAGACGCAGAGTAAGAAAACCTTTCTCTCCCACTCCCACCAAAGCCAACGGTTCTTTTATGGATTCCATAGCCGAACCGGGAGCTGCAATGATACCGCCTTCATCATATACCGCATCAAAACGCAGTCCTTTCTCTTTCATATAGTCTGCTATTTTGAACGCACCCTGACGCCCGCTCACTTCTTCATCCTGTCCGAAAGCAAACCAGATATCCCTTTCCGGCTGAAAACCTTCAGCTATCAGATTATCCGCACCTTCCATCAGCGAGAACAGCATACATTTCATATCGAGCGTGCCGCGACCGTATATACGTCCGCCTGCAACAGCTCCTGAAAACGGGGGATAATCCCATTTCTCCGAGTACGACTCGATGGGTGGCAAGGGCTTATCATTGATTTGGAAAACAGTATCGGGAGCAGTCGCCGTAGCCGGGTCATATCCGATTACGGGAACGACATCATAATGGGATAAGAATAATATAGGTTTCAAATCACTGTTTTTTCCTTTCCAGTGAAAGACCAGTCCATAAGTGTTAATGGTATCTACCTCCATCGTCTTATATACTTCGGGATATGAACCAGCCAAATACGTCATAAATTCATCGAACGGCTTGAAATTTGTTTCTTCATAAACTTCATTGCTGATTGTCGGAATCCGTATTCCACCTACAAAACGGCGTATAGCTTGTTCGGAAGGGGTCGTGTTCACCAATTCTTTATCACTCACATTCTTCTCTACTTTTCCAAATTTATAAGTGACGGTTCTCAGTAGCAGCACCAATACAATGACAAGTAGCAGAACCAATATGGCTGCGAAAATTATTTTAGTTTTCATATTTCAGTTATTTAGAATTGTCTCTCTTAAAATTAAATGTGACACACATCTATAGAATAAACAAACCATCGCAACTAAAAGATTTCAAATTCCGTCTTAATTTCCACACTTGCCGGTTTCGGTCAATTATCATAATATATTCAAATGAAATATCTGCGATATCCCCGTCATCGAAATCTGTCCCACCCCCCAATTGAATTACAGGAATAGCCAAACCCGAAAATCAGCAGAAACAAATGACCTATCACCAACGTACCTACGCCAATCATTATAAAATTAAAAGTTTGAAGCGCAGAGAAAAACTAAGAAAAAACAAGAAGCTGCCTCCCAAACGGGAGACAGCTTCTTTATGATGTCATTCTAATTCAATCAATTGAAATAATATAAGAATACGGCAATCCCTTCGAGCGCCTTCTTCGGTTGGTCTTTTATTTCGATGGCAAATTTGATTTCAGCTTTTGCCACACCACGCAAGTTGGTCAATGAATGAAGTGTAGTCACCAGACGGATGCTCTGTCCTGACAATACAGCCTGACCGAATTTCATCTTGTCCATACCGTAGTTAATCATCATCTTCAGGTTATTCACCTGAATTATCTGATTCCACAGATATGGGAGCATGGACAATGTCAGGTAGCCATGAGCTATTGTGCTATGATAAGGGCTGTCCACTTTGGCACGCTCCGTATCTACGTGAATCCATTGATGATCCAGTGTCGCATCTGCAAAAAGGTTGATACGTTCCTGCGAAAGTTCCACATAATCAGAAACACCTATTTGTTTGCCTACCAGTTTCTCGAATTCTTCGTACGAATTGATAATTACTTTTTCCATAGTCTTATCGCTTTATGGGGGTTATTAATCTATTAATTGACGGCAAAATTAGGAAAAATAAACTGATATGCCATCAATTTTTACGATAAAAGCAGTAACAAAAGAAATCGGGTATCACTCATAAATTGACAGTTTGTTTCACTGTTTCCGCCAGTATGCTGTAGCCTTTGCCATTCAGATGCAGGTCGTCGATGGTCAGGTCGGGATTCAGTCTGCCGTCCAGTAACAAGCGGTCGAATACATCGAGATAGATAATGTCCGTTCCTTGTAGTTTTTCATATATTTTCCGGTTGAGCATACGGATGAACTGGTTTACTGCCGTACTGTAATCATCGTAATCGTTTCGTGGAAAAATACAGAAAAGATATGTTTTCAGAGAAGGAACGGAAAGGACTGCTTTCACATAACGTTCTACGTAATCGTCCACATTCTCATCGTTCAACCGATAGATGTCGTTGCTGCCGAATTGGATGATAACCTGACAATCGGAAGTATCCACAGTAAAAGACTCGACATAAGCCAGTCCTTCACCGGGTGCGCCGTAGTTCAGGCATTCCCATTGGGGGAAATAAATATCCAATGCCCAAAATGCCATATGGCTGTTGCCGACAAAGGCAAATTTCGGTTTTTCCTCAATCCTGTCCATTTTATATTCACTCAAGTTTATACTTAGTCAAGCATCCACTTTATTTCATTCAAACTCCGGAACAAATATAGGACAAAATTCGCGGATTTACCTTACTTTTGCACCCATAATCACAATCAAATATAAACCGATGATACATTTTTTCAAGAAGCCCGTTTCTCATATTGCGTTACCGGAGAAATTCACTTACCCTTTCCTGTATACGCCTCATCCGTTGTGCGTATTAGCGGCGGAAGAAGTGAAAGAGTATATCACAAGCCGGAAGGAATGGCAGGATGAATTAACTCTTGGAAAAATGTTCGGAGTACTGGTTATAATGCAGGAAACGGAAGGAGCTACGAAAAAAGATACGGATAAAGATACAGAAAAAGGGACGGAAGAAGGAGGAAGAATAGGCTATTTAGCTGCCTTTTCCGGCAATTTGGCGGGAAAGAACCTGCATACTTATTTTGTTCCTCCTGTTTATGACTTACTGCAACCACAAGGATTTTTCAAGATTGAGGAAGAGCAGATTTCCGCTATCAATATCCGCATCAATGAGTTGGAGAATAGTGCTTCCTGTCTTGAGTCAAAAGAGAAGTGGAAAATAGAAACGGAGCAGGCTCAAGCGGAGTTGAATCACGCCAAAGCGGAGCTAAAAGCCGCGAAAGAAGACAGAGAAGCCCGACGCCGGTCATCACCCGGGATTTCCGAAGAAGAACAGGCCACTTTGATCCGGGAAAGCCAATATCAGAAAGCTGAATATAAACGGAAGGAAAAAGCATGGAAGAAGCGGTTGGAAGAGCTCGAAGCGGAAGTTAGCCGTTTCAAGAGTGAAATAGAAAGCCTGAAAGCAGAACGGAAAGAACGTTCGGCAGCTTTGCAACAAAAGCTGTTCGGACAATTCCGGATGTTGAATGCGAAGGGAGAAGCGAAAGACTTATGTACCATTTTCGAGCAGACAGTCCGGAAAGTCCCACCCGCCGGTGCGGGTGAATGCGCATTACCCAAGTTGCTGCAATATGCGTATCTTCATCAATTAAAGCCGTTGGCGATGGCTGAATTCTGGTGGGGGGATTCTCCTAAAAACGAAATCCGGCATCATGGATATTATTATCCTTCGTGCAAAGGGAAATGTGAACCGATTCTGCAACATATGTTGCAGGGATTGGAAGTAGACGAGAATCCGTTATTGGATAACGTTCATAAAGATACGGAACTGGAAACCGTGTTTGAAGATGAATGGTTGGTGTTGGTCAACAAACCGGCAGGAATGTTATCCGTGCCGGGAAAGGCGGAAGACATGGATTCCGTTTATCACCGCTTGAAGAAAAAGTATCCTGACGCTACGGGGCCTATGATTGTGCACCGGCTCGATATGGCGACTTCTGGACTACTGCTTGTGGCCAAAACGAAAGAAGTACACCAACATTTGCAGGCACAGTTCGAGAACAGGAGTATAAAAAAACGATATATAGCTTTGTTGGACGGTGTCATAGCAGAAACCGGAAAGACAGGAAAAATCTCACTCCCCCTCTGCCTGAACCCTCTCGACCGTCCCCGGCAAATGGTGAATGAAGAGTACGGAAAGGAAGCTGTCACTGAATATCAGATAATCACAAATTCAAGGAGCTGTACCCGCATCGCTTTCTATCCGTTGACCGGACGTACCCATCAGCTACGTGTACATGCCGCCCACCCGAAAGGGCTGAACTGCCCCATTCTGGGAGACGAGCTCTATGGCAAGAAAGCGGACAGGCTTTATCTTCATGCCGAGTATATCGAGTTCCGCCATCCTGTCTACGGAGATATTATCTGTATACATAAAGAACCGGAGTTTTAAGAAATAGAACCAATCCTTTTCGGTTGCACCAACCGGCATTATACCACAGTTTGCGTAATCGTACCGTTTGTAAGTACCTGTCTCCTCAATCTCCTGTAAACATAAACAAAAGCAGGGACAAGGAATAAATCCGCAGCTATCCAAGCCATCGGGTCACCATAGCAGACGGCAAGGAAGCCGAAAGCCGGAACTGCATAAAGGCTGACGAGAATACGGGCAATCATCTCCGCCACTCCGGAGAACATGGCAAGATTCGTAAAGCCCACTCCCTGAATGGTATAACGCAGGATGCACAACAGTCCGAGCGTAGGAAAGAACATACAGGAAATATGAAGGAAGAGTTCCGTATCCATCAAAATCTCCGTTTCCGACGGGTCTACAAAGATGAGAGCAAAATACTTGGCTCCCAACATCAGGAGTACAAAAGTAAATGCCGCATAGATAATCATCATCAAGGCACTTGCCTTAATACCCTGCCAAATACGTTCCGGTTTGCCCGCACCATAGTTCTGTCCGCTGAAGGTAGCCATCGCAATCCCCAGACTCTCGAATGTACAGATAAAGAACATCTTGATGCGCATTGCCGAGGTAAAGGCGGCAACACAGGCTGTTCCCAACGCATTGTTCGCACTTTGCAGCATGATACTGCCAATAGCGGTGATAGAGAACTGAAGCCCCATCGGCACACCGATATAAAGCAGCGTCTTTGCCAGTTTCGGCTGAAACCGGCGTTCTTTCGGCGTACTTCGCAATATTTCAAACTTCCTGTACATATAGATATAGCAGAGAACGGCTGAAAGTCCCTGTGAGAATACCGTGGCAATGGCAGCTCCCGCCACTCCCCAACCAAGCACAAGGATGCAGAACAAATCAAGAATTATATTCAGAACCGTAGAAAGGAGCAGGAACCAAAAAGGAGTCTTGCTATCTCCCAACGCACGGATAATACTCGAAAGAAGATTGTAGAAGAACGTGAAAGGCACGCCGATAAAGGTGACAAGCAGATAAGCATATGCCCCCTCGAAAATATTCTCCGGCGTACGCATCATCCGAAGAATATCCGCGCACAGAATACTGGTGACAACAGCGATAGCCACAGACATCACCATAGAGAGTTTCAGGCTGACGGAAACATAACTGCGCATCGTACTATAATCCCTCGCCCCGAACTTCTGCGCCACGGGAATGCCGAAACCGCCGCAACACCCGTTGCAGAATCCCAGAATGAGGAATACCACCGATGTGCTGGCTCCAACCGAAGCCAACGAATTAATTCCCAAAAACTTTCCAACGATTGCCGCATCGACAAGCGAGTACGTTTGTTGCAGCAGATTGCCGAGCAAAAGCGGCAGTGTAAACCTTAAAATCAGAGGTAATGCCGGCCCTGCCGTCATTTCTTTAGAGGTTGCCATACGTCTATGTTCTAAAATTGCGCGCAAAGATACGGAAAAATACTCTTAGAAAGATTCAAATCATCTTTCCACTTTCATTGACATAAATCAAAAAATACAGGACGGGAAGCCTTCCTTATCTTCTCACCAATCTTTTAGGAGAGCCATGCCATGAACAGCCCAAGCAATAGACTTCTGTCAAATCGAACCCTTCCATAGAATCTGCCGGATTCTTGGGTACTACTTCTCCATATTCCATCACATAGACCAGCAACCTCTCGTTCCGGTCATTCTTTACATATAAGGCGGCAATCTTACATTGCGGACACAATAACTTTCTCATGCCGCAAAGATACAAAACAGAATTGGATAAATTTTCTGTAATCTTCCTTATCTTTGTAGAGTTCAAAAAGAGAAAATGAAGAAACAACGTGTTGCACATGAGAAGAAGGTGGTAGAATTGATGATTCGTATCTACTGCCGGAAGAAGGAGAAGAACGCCGTTCTTTGTCCTGATTGCGAGGAACTGCTCCGTTATGCACATACGCGTCTCGACCGTTGTCCGTTCGGGGAGAAGAAGAGTTCGTGCAAGAAGTGCACGGTGCATTGTTACAAACCGGCAATGCGTGAACGGATGCGGACAGTAATGCGTTTCTCCGGCCCGCGGATGTTGCTCTATGCACCTTGGGAAGCTATCCGCCATTTGCTGAATTTATAAGAAACAACATTAATCTAAACATATATATTTGTAATGAAACGAGCTGTTATTATTGGAGCTACATCCGGCATCGGGCAAGAAGTTGCGAAATGCCTGTTACTGGAAGGCTGGCAGATTGGAATAGCAGGCAGACGGCAGTCTGCCCTTGAAACCTTGCAACGGGTTGCACCTGACCAAATTGAAATTCAGGCATTGGACGTCACCCGTGAAGATGCGGCAGAAAAGCTGAATGCGCTCATAGACAAAACGGGTGGTATGGACTTGTTTCTTCTTAGTTCCGGCATCGGTTTCCAGAACATGAAACTGGATATGGAAGTGGAACTGAATACGGCACGCACCAATGTAGAGGGATTCACCCGCATGGTGGATACCGCTTTTGCGTATTTCAAGAAGAAGGGCGGCGGACATCTGGCGGTTATCAGTTCCATCGCAGGGACGAAAGGACTTGGCGTAGCTCCTGCCTATTCTGCGACCAAACGTTTTCAGAATACTTATATAGATGCTCTCGAACAGCTTGCCCGTCTTCAGAAGTTGGACATTCATTTTACGGATATTCGTCCCGGATTTGTAGCCACGGATTTATTGAATGACGGAAAGCATTATCCGATGCTAATGAAAGCGGATAAAGTGGGATGGCACATTGCCCGTGCGCTGAAAAACAAAAGACGGGTGGTAATCATCGACTGGCGTTACCGGATTCTTGTGTTCTTTTGGAGAATGATTCCACGTTGGTTGTGGAAGCGCCTGCCTGTAAAAACGAACGGGTAAAGGTACGAATTTATAGAAAAATAGATTGATAATTAGCAAGAACGGATAACTGTTGTTCCGATAAATCTACCTATCTTTGTCCGGTAACCAGAAACTTAAAACAAAAATAAAGATGGAACAGAAAATTTGTCAGTGTTGCGCCATGCCGATAGACGAATCTACATTCGGAACAGAAGCAGACGGTAGCAAGAGCCAGGACTATTGTCACTACTGCTATGCGGACGGGAAGTTTACTAAAGACTGTACTATGGATGAGATGATTGAACATAACCTGAAGTATTTGGATGAATTCAATAAAGACTCTGAAGTGAAATACAATGTAGAAGAAGCACGCGCCACCATGAAGGAATTCTTTCCGCAACTGAAAAGGTGGAAAAAATAAGTAAGAACAACATAAGTGGCTGTGTAAAAAAGGTGACATAATCAGGAGAATCCATTCCGATTACCTTTTTTACACAGCCCTTTCTATATTTTCAAAGAAGTCATCGTCAGTTATTACTCCAAACTACAATAAATCGTATCTACCTATTAAATTATCCGTAAATAGACAACAGTCCCTATTCATTTTTTCCTTTTTATCATTCATTATTTCTTCCCATTCGCTTTTTTATTATACATTTGTAACCGAATGTCCTTTCATTAGGACTGTAAACCAAATAGAATAAATAAAAGACGAATAGTTCAGTTCTTATTTACTGATAAAAAGAAACAACAAATGAAACAAAGCGATTCACCTATCCTCAAGGATGACCATGTGCTTTTAGAAAACGAATCTGCCGGATTGACACACGACCTACTTTTGTTCGCAGAAAACATTTATGCCAGCCTGCCGATGAGTATCGAAGTTTATGATACTGATGGAATCTTACGTAAAATCAACGATAAAGCCCTGAAAATGTACGGAGTCAGCGACCGGACAACAGTCATAGACAAAGTCAATCTTTTCGATAGCCCCTATATGGACAAAGATTTGAAAGCCAAAATTCAAAAGGGCGAAGAGGTCACATTAGAATTTGAATATGACTTCGACCGTATAAATAGTGACGCCTATTTCAGCAGCCAAAAAAAGAACTCTATTATTTATGAAGCACAGGTAGTGCCGGTGTTGGATAATAAAAGAAATATTATCGGACATATATTACTCTCTAATGACGTGACTGCCGAAAAAGAAGCGGAATTCCGTACGGAAGAAAGCAAGAAAAATCTGGAAATGGCTATGGAAGCCGCAAATATGGCTTCATGGGTATATAACGTCCACAAAAAAACGTTCAGCACATTGTACGGAAACGCACTGGCAAAAGAGAAGATGTCGCTGGAACAGATGCAAAGCCTGCTACACCCGCAAGACCGCCTACAGTTAATGCAGCTTTTCGCCCAACTGATAAACAAGGAAACCGAACAGGTGCACACCACCCTGCGCTTCTATAATAAGGAAGAAAGACAGTACCGCCATTACGAAAGCCGTATGCGCTTGTCTTCCGAACATCGAGGAAAGCTGCTGATTGTCGGCACCCAACTGGATGTGACGGAGAAAATACAAATGCAGAAGAAAACACAAGACCTGACTTCCAAACGCGAACTTGCCATGCAAGTGAGCAATATCGTACATTGGGACTTCGATGTGACAACGCAGAAATTCGAGTCCTACAATGACCCGATTAATGACTATGCCCCTAACAGACTTGTCTCTCTCCAGGAATTTGAAAGTGTTGTGCATCCCGACGACCGTTCCACTTATTTCGACGCCATGCAATCCATGCTGTCGGGCGAGAACGAAACCGTCAATTTCACCTGCCGTATACAGACAAAATACGATGAGTCCTGGCAATATTGCAATGTCATCGGCGTTCCTTTCGAGCAGGACGAAAACGGAAACACCATACGTTTCACTGGTTTCCGGCAAAATATCTCCAAGCTCCACCGCCTGAACGAGGAGCTCAAGGAGAGAAACTACAAAATGGAACTTACTTTCAAGACCGTCGGTATGTCATACTGGGACTTTGATGTGATAACCCGAAAATTCACCGCATTCAATGACCCCGTCAACGATTATCACCCGGAAACTCCGATTGATATCGACCAATATTTAAGCGTCTCCCACCCGGACGACGTAGAACTTGTGCGCGAACATTTCGAAGGTATGATTCACGGCAATGAACAGGAATTCAATTTCCAATATCGCTCCAAGACAAAATGGGACAAGGAATGGCAGACTTTAATCATCACCGGTATTCAGGTAGAAAGAGACAAGAGAGGAAAAATAATCCGTTACACCGGTATAGGGTTCAACAATACGAAGTGGGAAAAAATGGCTCAGGAACTAAAGGAACTCAAAGACAAAGCTGAACTTTCCGACCGTCTCAAATCGGCTTTCCTTGCCAATATGAGCCATGAGATACGTACACCGCTGAATGCCATTGTCGGCTTCTCCGGTCTGATGGTGAATTGCGACGACCCCGAAGAAAAGGCAGAATATATGGAAATCATCGAATCGAACAATGAACTGTTGTTGCGACTGATAAATGACATTCTCGACCTTTCCAAGATTGAATCAGGCATACTTGAACGTAAGAGGGAAAAATTCAACCTGTCCAAAGTATCCAGTGAACTTTATACCATGATTCAACCGAAAATCACCAATCCGAATGTGGAATTTATCATGGGGAATGCCGGCCCGGACTGCTGGATATTCCTGGATAGAAACCGACTCAAACAGGTGTGGATGAATTTCCTCACGAACGCGATAAAATGTACTCATTCCGGACACATCAAGATGGGATACAGTATCGAAAACGGGGGTATCAAGGTTTATGTGGAAGATTCGGGGGTCGGTATCCCGTTTGAATTACAGAACAGAGTATTCGGACGATTCCAAAAGCTTAATGAGTTTGCTCAGGGAACGGGTCTCGGATTAGCCATTTCGAGAGCTATCATCGAAGGTGCAGGAGGAGAAATCGGATTTACTTCCACGCCCGGCGAAGGTTCTACTTTTTGGGCATGGGTGCCGTGTGAGATAAGCATGCAGGAAGACATTGAGTCTAAAGTAGCACCACAACCACAACTTGTCCGGGAACGAAATACGCACATATCCGGACAACCTTTCTCTTTCAAGAATATAAATGGAGAAGAGTTGCAAATATTAATTGCCGAAGATAACGACAGCAATTATTCATTAGTGAAAAATATCCTCAAAGAATATCAGATTACCCGCGTAGTGAACGGAGTGGAAGCCGTGGAAAAGGTGCGCAACGAAAAGTTCGACATCGTTCTCATGGATATGAAGATGCCGATAATGGGCGGACTGGAAGCGACACGGAAAATCAGGGAATTAAACCCGGTTATCCCTATTATAGCACTGACCGCCAATGCTTTTGACGCTGACAGGATAAGTGCTATGGAAGCGGGTTGCAACGCATTTCTGGCAAAACCGCTGAAGAAAGAAGAATTACTCGAACTGTTTTCTTTCAAGCAATAACGACATCAAAGGGTGATAATGTAATATACCCAGTTCTCAATCCAGCCCACCCGGAACACACCATACTCATATCCTTTTATTCCATCATCCCAGTTCCGGGTGGCGCTCTAGCCACCTCACCGCATACGAGCAAGTAGCTTTCGGTTTCATTCCGTTGGCTGAGGCGTAATCATAAGCAGCTTTTACCAATGCGGCGGCTATTCCGCGACCTTCTATCGGACGGGGAACAATCGTGTGGATGATGTCGAGAGAATCACCAAGAAGGCGATATTGTACAAAGGCGGTGCGACCGTCTACTTCTGTCTTGAACAGTTTTTGTTCGGGCTGATGAATAATTTCGTAATCCATAATCTTGTTTTTTAGAATTGCTTTGTTCTACACAATCAGTTTTGTTACCGTTAGAATTGTTCGATCCATTGCAATCGGTTTGTATCATAACCGCGGCGACCGGCAGCGGTGACGAGTTTTTTCTTTATATCTTCCGGCAGTTGGGGTGTCCGGCTCAGTATCCAGAGATATTTGTCGGTGCTGCTGCCTACGAGCGCATAGTTATAGTTCTCATCGTCCAACTCCAATACGTAATAGTCCGAATAGAAGTTGAGGAAGAAAGAAACTTTCAACTTTCCCGGTTGTGCAGGGTCGGGTATCTTGGCGTGCCCATTGGCGGTCTTACAGATGTCATAAGGAGAGTTGCGTTTGCACCCCCGATTTTCGACACGGATAGAGCCGTCGGGACGGAGCGTGTAAGTAGCGGTCACATCGACAAGTCCATGTTCAAAGCGGTTCTCGTAACGGGCTATTTCGTACCAAAGTCCCATATAACGGTTCAGGTCGAGAGTGCGGACAGTGCTATGGTCTGTTCCTTTGAACAACCGTTCCACATCGGGGACAGAAAAATGGAATCCCGCTTCCTGAAGGCGGGTAGGGCGAACCCGCTGACCGGATGTGAGGAAAGAAGCTGCTTCGCCATACAATATCCGAAACACTGCTTGCGGAACGACAATTGTTGTCCATGCATGATAGGCTTTCCCCATCTCACGGGCAAAAGTATATTGGGAAATTTGTTGCGGAGCAACCAGATTGAATACTCCACGCGTCTCCTCATGGGTGATAAAAAACTCCATCGCCCGACAAAGGTCGCGTATATCTATCCACGGGAAAGGCTGGTCACCCGGCCCGATGGCAGCAGCAATCTTCGTTGCCTGCAATGGTCGGAGCATCTGTTGCATCGCTCCCCCATCCGGTGAAAGTACAACACCGAAACGGGTAATGACAAGCCGCGTATGCTCCGGACAACGTTTCGCCTCTTTTTCCCAAGCATAGCAAAGGTCGGACAGGAACCCGTCTCCACGCGTACGGGTATATTCGTCCACTTCCGCCATCGCAGGATAATATCCTACGGCAGAAGCTGAAATCATCAGTTTCGGTTTTGTCCTGACAGCATTCAACGCACGGATAATGCGGTGCGTGACGACTATGCGGCTGTCGAAAAGTTCCTGCTTGTGCTCCGGCGTCCAACGTTTGTTTATCGGCGCTCCCGCCAGGTTGATGATAACATCGCAATGCGCCAGCGTCTGAATCAAATGTCCGGACATACCCTCGCGAAACATCGACCTTCCCAAAGGAATCACACGATGTCCGCCCTTTTCGGTCAGATAATTGGAGAGATGCTTACCTATATATCCGGTGGCTCCGGTCATTGCTATATTCATCTTGATTCTATTGTATATTCAACTCTACTAGAAAAACGTATAAAATGCAGGAAAAGTTCTTTGAAAAAAGCAAAATGAGGTTATCTTTGCAAGGTAGACTTAAACATTGAAAGGAAAAGCCATATGATAGAAGCCCCTGAAGCACGTATTCTTAGCGAACAGTTGAACGAAACGGTCAGAGGAAAAAAAATAACGGATGTGTACACACAATTCAGTCCGCACAAGTTTGCCTGGTTCACAGGCAGCGCGGATGAATATGCCGGGTGGCTGTCCGGCAAGACAATAGACCATGCACAGCCGCAAGGCGGCATGGTGGAGATAACAATAGGTGACAAAGTCCTCGTACTGACGGACGGTGTGAACCTGCGTTATCTGTCTCCGGGGACGAAGTTACCCGCCAAACATCAGTTGCTCATTGCTCTTGAGGATGAGAGTTGCCTGATAGCTTCCGTGCGTATGTACGGCGGAATGATGTGTTATGACAAGGATGCCACCGCCGGTACTCTCTCCGAATATTATCTCACAGCGAAAAGCAAACCGCAAGTGATGTCCGACGACTTCACCAAAGAATACTTCCTCGGACTCATCAACGCCGAGAGCGCGCAAAAGAAATCCGCCAAAGCTTTTCTGGCTACCGGACAGACCATTCCCGGACTTGGAAACGGCGTTTTGCAGGATATTCTTTACCATACCCGCATCCATCCGAAGAAAAAAATCGCCGGACTGACTGACAAAGAGAAAGAAAATTTGTTCTATCAAGTAAAGGAGACAATGAACGACTTATACCGCCAAGGCGGACGAAGCACGGAAACCGACCTCTTCGGAGAAAGTGGCAAATACGTAGCCTGCCTGTCGAAAGACACCACCGGCACAGCCTGTCCCCGTTGCGGAGAAACCATCGTGAAAGAAAACTACCTGGGCGGCAGCATCTACTACTGCCGAGGTTGCCAACCGCCAGCGTAGTGCTTATCAAACTAAAATTATGAATGAAATGAAGAAACAAACTAAAATCAACTATATCCTTACTCTGATATTAGTGTTCTGTATCGGTGCTACCATCCCTACTTTGATAGGCAGCAGCCAAGTTAATGAACAACACTCGGCAAAGTCGGAAGTGCCCTATTGTGTCACCTCTCCCACCGTGCCTACCCAAGTCACTTTCGATGGAACTACCATCGACCTTCGCCGCTACGACCGTCGCGAACGGATGGATCGTGAAATGATGGCGTTCACCTATATGCACTCCACCACCATGCTTCTGATAAAGCGTGCCAACCGTTACTTCCCCATCGTGGAACCGATATTGAAAGCGAACGGTATTCCCGACGACTTCAAATACCTTATGGTGATTGAAAGTAATCTGAACAACATCGCCCGCTCTCCTGCCGGAGCTGCCGGACTATGGCAGTTCATGCCCGCCACCGGACGGGAATTCGGACTGGAAGTAAACGACAACGTGGACGAACGCTACAATATCGAAAAAGCGACCGTAGCCGCCTGCAAATACTTCAAGCAAGCGTATGACAAATATGGCGACTGGATGGCCGTATCCGCCGCTTACAACGCCGGACAGGCACGCATCTCTTCCCAACTCGACAAGCAACTGGCAAGTCATGCCATGGACTTATGGCTTGTAGAAGAAACCTCCCGCTATATGTTCCGCCTGTTGGCCGCCAAAGAGATATTCAGCAACCCGCAACGCTACGGCTTCCTGTTGAAAAGAGAACATCTCTACCCGCCCATCCCGTACAGGAAAGTGACCGTCAACACCCCCATCGACAACTTGAGCGACTACGCCAAGCAACAGGGCATCACCTACGCACAACTCCGTGATGCCAACCCGTGGCTGCGTGACACTTCACTGAAGAATAAAACCGGAAAGACTTACGTTCTCCATATCCCCACACAAGAAGGAATGTACTACGACCCGCAAAAGACAGTTGCCTACAACAAAAACTGGGTGATTGACTGACAGAGTATTTCATCCGGAACACATTTTTTATTATGAAACTGAAAGAAAGAATCCAACGTTTTCTGCATGACGATAAACTGAAACGGAAGTTATACGTCATCATCTTCGAATCGGACACTCCCGCAGGGAAACTGTTTGACGTGATTCTTATCGGCTGTATCCTAGTCAGCGTGTTGCTCGTCATTATCGAAAGCCTGAAAGGACTTCCTTCATACCTGACGACTCCATTCGTCATACTGGAATATATTTTCACCGCTTTCTTCACGTTCGAGTATCTGACGAGAATTTATTGCTCGCCCCGCCCCCGGAAATACGTTCTTAGTTTTTTCGGCATAGTCGACCTGTTGGCTACCCTGCCACTTTATATCGGGCTACTTTTCCCCGGTGCACGTTACCTGCTTATCATACGCGCTTTCCGGTTGATACGGGTGTTCCGTGTATTCAAGCTGTTCAACTTCCTGAACGAAGGCGAACGGCTGCTCACCGCCCTTCGCGAGAGTAGCAAAAAGATTGCGGTATTCTTCCTGTTTGTCGTCATTCTGGTGACGTCCATCGGGACACTGATGTACATGATTGAAGGTACGCAACCCAATTCCCAATTCAATAATATCCCGAACAGCATTTACTGGGCCATCGTCACCATGACTACCGTAGGCTACGGAGACATTACTCCCGCCACCGGTTTGGGAAAGTTCCTTTCCGCCTGCGTGATGCTTATCGGTTACACCATCATCGCCGTGCCGACGGGTATCGTATCGGCTTCGATGATGAAAGATTACAAGCGCAGAAGAGACAAAGAATGTCCCAACTGCCACCGTTCCGGGCATGAGGACAACGCCGAATTCTGCAAATACTGCGGAAGTAGCCTGAACCCGTCCGATACCAAAGAAATTCCGAAAGACGAAACAAAAGACAAAGCGAAAGCCAACACATAATCCAAAACAAAAAAATGAAAAACATTTTCTAACCCCCATATATATGAATAAACATCTTAAAATCGCAGCAGCTCTCCTGATAGCTTTACCGACACTTGTCAACGCACAAGTACGTACCTCACAAACCTTTGAGAAAGGATGGAAATTCACTCGTGAAGACGACAAGAATTTCAGTCAGAAACAGTATGACGACACCAAGTGGCAATCTGTCACCGTCCCGCACGACTGGGCTGTCTACGGCCCCTTCAGCATCGACAACGACAAGCAAAAAGTCGCCATCACCCAAGACGGACAGAAAGAAGCGTTGGAACACGCAGGTCGCACCGGCGGACTTCCTTTTGTCGGAGTGGGCTGGTATCGCCTGAATTTCGAAGCTCCGGACTTCTCTTCCGGCAAGAAGGCAACTCTTATTCTCGACGGTGCCATGAGCCATGCCCGTGTGTACATCAACGGACAGGAAGCCGGTTACTGGCCTTATGGTTATAACTCTTTCTGCATTGATGCCACCCCTTACCTCAAAGCCAACGAGCAGAACACGTTAGCCGTCCGCCTGGAGAACGAGACAGAATCTTCACGCTGGTATCCGGGTGCAGGTCTTTACCGGAACGTCCATCTGGTGATTAACGAAGACGCCCGCATCCCTACTTGGGGAACGCAGCTGACTACTCCGGTGGTGAAAAAAGAGTTTGCCAAGGTAAACTTGAAAACCAGTCTCGAAATTCCGTCCGGCAAGTCCTTCACGGATTATCGCATCGTGACCGAACTGAAAGCTCCTGACGGCAAAGTAGTAGCCACCAACGAAGAAAAAGGAACGAAGTATGACGGAAAAGTTTTCGAACAGAACTTCGTTGTTGACGCTCCCCTGCTTTGGTCACCTGACTCACCGTCACTCTACTCCGCCGTATCCAAAGTGTATGAAGGAAACACGCTGAAAGACGAATACACCACACCTTTCGGCATTCGTTCCATTGAAATTATCCCGAACAAAGGGTTTTACCTGAACGGTGAACGCACTGTGTTCAAAGGTGTCTGCAATCACCATGACTTAGGCCCTCTGGGCGGCATTGCCAACGAAGCCGGTATCCGTCGTCAGATACGTATCTTGAAGGATATGGGTTGCAACGCCATCCGTACTTCCCATAATATGCCTGCGCCGGAATTGATTCGTGCCTGTGACGAAATGGGTATGATGGTAATGGCGGAATCTTTCGACGAATGGAAAGGTGCCAAATTGCAGAACGGTTATCATAAGGTTTTCGATGAATGGGTGGAGAAGGATTTAGTAAATCTGCTTCATCAGTTCCGCAACAACCCCAGTGTGGTGATGTGGTGTATCGGAAACGAGGTTCCCGACCAGTGGAACGGCAACCGAGGCCCTAAACTCTCCCGTTTCCTGCAAGACATCTGCCACCGTGAAGACCCTACACGCCCTGTCACTCAAGGCATGGATGCTCCCGACGCCGTGGTAAATAACAATATGGCTGCCGTGATGGATGTAGCCGGATTCAACTATCGTCCGCACAAGTATCAGGAGAATTATAAGAAGCTCCCACAGCAGATTATTCTGGGCAGCGAGACGGCTTCGACGGTCAGCTCGCGCGGTGTGTACAAACTGCCTGTTTCCCGCCGTTCCATGCAGAAATATCCCGACCATCAGGCTTCTTCTTATGACGTAGAACACTGCGGATGGTCTAATCTGCCCGAAGATGATTTCATCCAGCATGAAGACCTGCCTTATTGCATCGGAGAATTCGTATGGACAGGATTCGACTATCTGGGCGAACCGACTCCTTATTATACGGATTGGCCAAGCCATTCTTCCCTTTTCGGCATCATCGACCTTGCCGGATTGCCGAAAGACCGTTATTATCTCTATCGCAGTCATTGGAACAAGGAAGAAGAAACGCTCCATATCCTACCCCACTGGAATTGGGAAGGGCACGAAGGAGAAGTAGTACCTGTATTTGTCTACACCAACCATCCGTCCGCCGAGTTGTTTATCAACGGCAAGAGCCAGGGCAAACGCACGAAAGACCTCTCCGTGACGATAGACAACAGTGCCGATTCGGTTTCAATGGCTAACCTCAAACGTCAGCAGCGTTATCGCCTGATGTGGATGGATGCCAAGTACGAACCGGGCACGGTGAAAGTAGTGGCTTATGATAAAGACGGAAAAGCCGTTGCCGAAAAGGAGATTCGTACAGCCGGAAAGCCTCATCATATCGAACTGGCTCCCGACCGTGCACAAATTAAAGCGGATGGGAAAGACCTGTCGTTTGTCACCGTCAGAGTAGTGGATAAAGACGGAAATCTCTGTCCGCTGGCCGACAATCTTATCAGCTTCAAAGTGAAAGGTGCAGGAACGTACCGCGCAGGAGCCAACGGCAACCCTGCTTCGCTCGAATCGTTCCAAACTCCGAAGATGAAGGTATTCAACGGCATGATGACCGCTATCGTTTCTTCAACGGACAAGCCGGGGAAAATCACACTGGAAGCTACGGGAAAAGGGTTGGCGAAAGGTGTATTGGAAATTGAAAGCCGGTAAGAAGACTAGCAATTATCTTATTAAATTAAAAAACGGTGTGATGGTCGCATGTACGATTCTCACACCGTTTTTTGTTATGTTCATTGAAATGCTTTTTGTTATTTCCGTTGAAACAATCGTTCAAATAAAATAATAAGCACACATCCCACCGCATAACAGGCAATATCCGCCCAATCGAACGTAGAGCCTAAAACAACTCGGGCTACACGATTCGTAATTCCCAATGTCTCCACCAACTGAAAGTACTGGAGCACTTCCACAAAACAAGCAAAAAGGAAGACATAAAACGGCATCCGAGGAATCCCTGTCGGAAGAAATATCCTCACAAAACTATACACCAGAACAACAACCAGTACATCACCGACATAAGGACGCACGAAATTATCACGGACATACAAAGCTATCAGCACCTCGATACAAAAGATAACCAAAAAACTGATTATATAAAATATTCTTTTCTTCATCATTCGCTCAATCACGGAGTTAAACATTCATTTTGGTGTGCGAATATACGATAAAATGCAACGGATACGTTCAAATATTATTAAATTAATGACACAAAAAGAAGAAATAATTGTATATTTATAAGTCTAAGCATTTTTTTCCGCAAACAATTAAAAACAGAAAGGAGACTGAACGTATGATGTTGAATATGGATTTTGTATTACGCTTGCTAGTTGCCGGAATACTTGGAGCCATTATCGGACTAGACCGTGAATACCGTGCCAAAGAAGCCGGATACCGCACTCATTTCCTCGTTTCGTTGGGCAGTGCCCTCATTATGATTGTTTCCCAATACGGATTTCAAGAGATTATCAAAGAAAGCAGTGTGACGCTCGACCCCAGTCGTGTAGCGGCGCAAGTTGTCAGCGGCATCGGATTTATCGGTGCAGGAACCATTATTTTTCAGAAACAAATCGTCCGCGGACTGACCACCGCCGCCGGCATTTGGGCTACGGCAGGCATCGGACTGGCAGTCGGCGCAGGAATGTACACTATCGGTATTGCCGCCATGGTGCTGACTCTCGTCGGACTGGAACTGCTTAGCTACCTTTTCAAAAGTATCGGCATGAAAAGTTCACTGGTTTCTTTCTCTACCGCCAATAGAGACACGCTGAAACAGATAGCGGACAGATTCAACTCCAAGGACTACCTGATAGTCTCCTACGAAATGGAAACATTGCATCCGGGCGAATCTGAGTTTTATCAAGTGACAATGGTTATCAAGTCCAAGCGGAACAATGATGAAGGGCATCTGCTTTCCCTGATACAGGAATTTCCGGACGTAACGGTGCAGCGAATCGAGTAACTACCTCCCCTTCCCCCACTATCGGGTTATCGTTGCTTCTCCGTCAAATATTTCCAATAGCGCACAGGCATATCCTGCTTGTGCTTCCTCGGATTCATGCGTTCTTTTATACAAATCGCCTTGAAATATGTTTTCCAAAGCTGCTGGAAGAGTTTCTCGTCTTTATCCATGAGACTTTCGTCAAGCATTCCCGTAATCAGATGGGATTCGCGGCTGTCATCATCGAAAGAAATCGTTGTCACATCCTGCAAGTCGTAATAAAAGCCGTAGCGGCGTTTCATATCATAGATAATCCACTTTTGGTCGGCAAAGCGATCTTTAAAGTGATGAATGGTAAGCGGCAATGCGTTAAATTGCGGTTCGAAAGCAGCGAAGAACGTCCCGTCCGCCGCCTTCTGAAAACGGACGAACTGCATCAGGTGCATCCGTTCGCCATCTACCTTTTTCCAAATTTGCGCCAGTTGCAGGACATCCGGATCGGCAAAATTGGTTTCAATGGAACGGGGAGAATCAATCGCCTTGCGGATATAACGGAAAATAAGCATTCCCACTTCCGGCAGTTCCGACAACCAACTTTGAGTAAGGCATCCCAATGCCGAAGACGAAACTTTCTTCTGCAATCCACGCCATACACGGGCGGCTTTCTCTTCGTCGGTGACTACCGTATGCAACTCGTCATAGAATAAGGGCAAAGCATCTCCTTCCGACAAGAGTTCGTCGGGAAAGGTCTTGCGGAAATAGGCGTCAAAGACAGCAGTCAGCAGACCGTCAAAGGTTTTATCGTAGATGTAGATGTTCATTCTCCAAAGTCAAGTATCAACTGGCGTTCGTCCACTTTCTTTTTAGGTTTCGGCAGCAGCAGGGTGCGTACCCGTTGCGGTGAAAGCTCGTTCACGGTCTGCATTTGCAGGGGAAGTTCTTTGCAGGTGATGAAATATTGCGCTTTCTTCATCACTACTCCTATCTTTTTCAATTCGTAAAAGCCCAGTCGGGAGAAACGTCGGGAAGCGACGATCAGCTTCGCCGATTTCACGCCGATGCCCGGCACACGGAGAAGCATTTCGTAATCCGCCTTATTGATGTCGACGGGAAAATGTTCGGGATGGCGCAAGGCCCACGAGAGCTTCGGGTCTATTTCGAGGTCGAGATCCGGATAGGAGTCGTCCACTATTTCATCTACTTTGAACTGGTAGAAACGCAGCAGCCAGTCGGCTTGGTAAAGCCGGTTTTCACGTACCAACGGCGGCTGTTTCAATGCGGGCAGACGCTTGTCGTAAGTATTTACGGAGACATATCCGGAGTAGTAGACACGTTTCATCGTGGGACGGTTGTAGAGTGCCGACGAGAGAAAAAGGATGTCTTTATCGGACTCGGAAGTGGCACCGACGATGACTTGCGTACTCTGTCCGGCAGGTGCGAAGCGCGGGGCATGGCGGAATTTCTGCCGTTCTTCCTTGCTCTCCAATACGCCTTGCTGGATATATTTCATCGGGGCAAAGACGCTTTTATGGTCTTTTTCCGGTGCAAGCAGTTTCAAGTTTTCTTCTTTGGGAATTTCGACATTGACGCTGAGACGGTCGGCATACAGTCCGGCCTCGTTCACCAGTTCACGGCTGGCGCCGGGGATGCTTTTCAGATGGATATATCCGTTGAAGCGATGCACCAGTCGCAGGTCTTTGGCAACACGCACAAGGCGTTCCATCGTATAGTCGGGGTTGCGGACAACGCCGGAACTGAGAAACAGACCTTCTATATAGTTGCGACGATAGAATTCCATCGTCAGCTCCACCAGTTCGGATACGGAGAAGGTGGCACGCGGAAGGTCGTTACTACGCCGGTTGATGCAGTAGGCGCAATCGTAGATGCAGTAATTGGTAAGCATGATTTTCAGCAGTGATATGCACCGCCCGTCTTCGGCAAAACTATGGCATATCCCCCATCCTCCCACAGTATTGCCCAATGTCCCCGGTTTGTTGGAGCGCACTGTGCCGCTGGAAGAGCAGGAAACATCGTACTTCGCGGATTCCGCAAGTATCTTCAGTTTAGCCAAGACATTTTCATTCATAAATTCCCGTTCTGATTACCTGCGCAAATATACGATTAAATTTGATTCTAGTATTCATTTTCAATGATTCCATAAAGTTCTTTATTCACTAGAAACCGCAACAGAAATGAATGAAACGATATATATTCAAGAAATATTTGTGCTATATAAACAAGTTGTATGAGACCCGGGTGTCGTACAACTAATTCTTGCAGTATGTTATTTCCTGCTTTATTATTAATCATATACTCAATCACTATTGAGCATAAGCATTCAGCTCATAAACCTACCAAAATGAGTTTTCAGCCAAATAGAAAAAAGTAAGAGGGTCTGTCGCTTACGACAGACCCTCCTCTTTTTTCTAATATCTTAGTAGTCTTCTAACTATTAGTTCTTAGAAGCTTCCAAAGATGCTTTACGGAATTCTTTCATTGCTTTTTCGATTTCCAAAGAAGCCTTACGAGCACGAGTTCCTGCTGCTTTGTTACCGTTTTCAATCTGAGCGTTAGCATCTTTTGAGAAGTCAGCATAAAGAGCTGCTACTTTTTCTACCAATTCTTTCATAATCCTTTTATTTTTTTCGTTAATAATGTGCCGCAAAAATACACTGTTTCCTGAAATAAACGCATAAAAACAATATTTTTTTTGAATTATTCCCCGAAAATTATGCAAAAAAAGGGGTTTTCACCTTTTTTATCTACCTTTGCAGCCATGAAACCGCTTACAGATACCGATTATATACATGCACTGATTGCTGAAGGTGAGCATCAACAACAGGATTTTAAGTTCGAAATTTCCGACGCACGCAAAATAGCCAAGACTCTCTCTGCTTTTGCCAACACCGACGGAGGACGGTTACTTATTGGTGTAAAAGACAATGGGAAAATCGCAGGGGTACGCTCCGAAGAGGAGAAGTATATGATTGAAGCTGCCGCACAACTTTATTGTGTGCCGAAAGTGGAATACACCCTGAAAACATATATAGTGGAAGGAAGACAGGTCTTAGTGGCTACCATCGAAGAAACTCCCCACAAACCGGTATATGCCAAAGACGAAACGGGCAAACCGCTCGCCTATCTCCGCATCAAGGATGAAAATATATTGGCAACTCCTATACATCTCCGTGTATGGCAACAAAGCGACAGCCCGCGTGGAGAACTTATCCGCTACACTGAGCGCGAACAGCTTTTACTGGAACAACTGGAACGGGGAGCATTACTTTCGCTCAACCGCTATTGCCGTCAGACAGGAGTTTCACGCCGGGCTGCTGAACATCTGCTTGCCAAATTTGTTCGTTATGATATTGTGGAGCCTGTATTCGAAAATCATAAATTTTACTTCCGGATGAAAAGCGAATGACCACAAACAATATTGGATACTTAATACTTAACTATGACTTTTATCAATGAAATAAATGATATTCTTTGGACGTATATCCTAATCATCATGCTTTTAGGATGTGCCGTTTGGTTCAGCATACGGACACGCTTCGTGCAGTTCCGCATGATTCGCGAAATGATTGTGTTGCTCAGCGAATCTACCGGAAAAGGGAAACACGCGGAGAAACATGTGTCGTCTTTCCAGGCATTTGCCATCTCTATCGCCAGTCGTGTAGGGACGGGAAATCTTGCGGGAGTGGCTACGGCTATCGCTATCGGTGGTCCGGGGGCTATCTTTTGGATGTGGGTGATTGCTTTGCTGGGGGCTTCGAGTGCTTTTATTGAATCTACGCTCGGACAGTTGTACAAGATACGGGGGAAAGATTCTTTCATCGGAGGACCTGCTTATTATATGAAGAAGGGGTTGAAACAGCCGTGGATGGGGATGCTTTTCGCTGTGTTGATTAGTGTTACTTTCGGGTTTGCGTTCAATTCTGTGCAGAGTAATACGATTTGTGCTGCCGCGGAACATGCGTTCGGTTTCAATCATGCCATATTGGGTGGGGTGCTGACGATCCTGACGTTGGTTATCATTTTCGGCGGTATTCGTCGGATTGCCCGTGTCAGTAGTGTGATTGTGCCGGTGATGGCGTTGGGGTATATTGGTTTGGCGCTGGTGATTGTGGTTCTTAATATCAGGCATTTACCGGATGTTATCGCGCTTATTGTCAGTCATGCTTTCGGATGGGAACAGGCGTTGGCGGGCGGAGTCGGCATGGCGCTGATGCAGGGAATCAAGCGGGGTCTGTTCAGCAATGAGGCGGGTATGGGTTCGGCTCCGAATGCGGCGGCTACGGCTCATGTCAGCCATCCGGTAAAGCAGGGGTTGATACAGACTTTGGCTGTTTTTACGGATACGTTATTGATTTGTACATGTACGGCTTTTATTATTTTGTTCAGCGGGGCGCCGTTAGATGGTTCGGCAAACGGGGTGCAGCTTACTCAACAGGCGTTGACGAATGAAATCGGGGCGTCGGGTAGTATCTTTGTGGCTGTGGCTCTTTTCTTTTTTGCTTTCAGCAGTATTTTGGGAAATTATTATTATGGTGAGGCTAATATACGTTTTATTACTCAAAGGAAGTGGGTGCTTCATGCGTACAGGATTTTAGTCGGCGGGATGGTGCTTTTCGGCTCATTGGCTACGCTGGATATGGTATGGAGTCTGGCAGATGTCGCAATGGCGTTGATGGCTATCTGTAACTTGGTGGCTATTCTTTTCCTCGGGAAGTATGCAATCCGGTTGCTCAATGATTACCGGACGCAGAAGAAAGCGGGGATTCAGAGTCCTGTTTTCAAAAAAGAGACAATGCCGGACATCGAAAAGGACTTGGAATGTTGGTGAAACCCAACTGTTTTTTGTACCTTTGCGCGCAAAGTATCAGGTGGTTGGAATGCAGTATGACTACCACACGTTCAAATAGTAAATTGTAAATAATAAAATTGTAAATATAACAATGGGCTTATTTGGTTTATTCAAGAAGAAATCCGATGAAACGAAAGTCGGCAATGTAGAAGATTTCATATCTCTGACACGGGTTTATTTCCAGTCAGTTATCGCCACTAATCTTGGTATTACAAATATCCGCTTCTTGCCGGACGTGGCTAATTTTAAACGTTTGTTTAAAGTGCCTACGCAGAATGGCAAGTTGGGGCTGGCGGAGAAGGCAGCTTCCCGCAAGATGTTGATGCAGGATTATGGGTTGAAGGAGAGTTTCTTTAAAGAGATAGATACTTCGGTGAAACGCAATTGCCGTACACAGAATGATATTCAGTCGTATTTGTTTATGTATCAGGGATTCTCTAATGACTTGATGATGTTGATGGGGAATCTGATGCAATGGAAGTTCCGTATGCCGTCTATCTTCAAGAAGGCTCTTTACGGCATGACGCAGAAGACGGTACATGATGTTTGCACCAAGACGGTATGGAAAGCGGACGACGTGCATAAGACGGCGACGGCCGTACGTCAGTACAAGGAGCGTTTGGGATATTCGGAACAGTGGATGACGGATTATGTGTATAATATCGTTCTGCTGGCCAAGAAAGAGCCGAAACGGAAGAACGATGACACGGAAACGAAAAAATAAGTTGCTTTAAATGTTAGAAAATCGTAAAGATTGACATGATAGAAAAAGCGGGGGGGTTGTACTTCCGCTTTTTTTGTTATCTTTATGTACTTTTTTCTTTTGTCTTGATACAAAAGAAAAAGTACCAAAAAGAAAAAATCAAGGCTGCGTCTGCCCGGCTACTTCGGTCTCATCCCCGGCTAAAGGGCAGAAACTCGCTTCGCTCAAACAGTCTGCCCTTCTTGACGCCAGGAATAAGACCTACGCTTGACGCCGTTCAGACGAGGCCGGGGGAACCATGCGGGGTGTGGGGGCTACTCATGTTTTTAGACTTATACTTTATAATAAACAACAATAATAAAAAGGATAGATTGCTTATGAAACAAAAGAAAATGCTTACGCTTACTTTTTCACAGTTGAAACAAATTTATAATCAGGAGATACCGGAATTGGTGGAGATAGCTGAGGGGAGCGTTACTGTTGACGACTTTAAGGCTGGGTTGCTGAAATTTCTGGAGTCTTGTGGTATGAAGGATGGAGCTGCGGAGGAGGCGAGGGAGCAAATTCGACTTTTACTTCAGTATGATGGGGTGGATGTGCATGAACTGTCTACAGGACAGGATATGCCGGTACGGACGATTCGGTTGCTTTATGAGTTTCTGATGGGGACGTTGGAGAATATGGAGATGCCGACGGATTTGTTTATTGAGATTTTTCAGATGTTCAGGCGGTTAAAGGGAGATGTAGTGCCTTTGCCGTCGGCTCAGCGTATCAAGAGCCGGAATGACCGATGGGAAACGGGGTTGGACGAAGAGGTACGCGAGGTGCGGGACGAGAATAAGGAACGGATGCTGCATTTGCTGATTCAGAAGATTGAGAACAGGAAGTCGAAGCCTTCGGTGCGTTTTCACTTTGAGGACGGGATGAGTTATGAGGAGAAGTACCGGTTGGTGAGTGAGTGGTGGAATGATTTCCGCTTTCACTTGGCGATGGCGGTGAAGAGTCCGGGGGAGTTGAACCGGTTCCTGGGGAATTCGCTTTCATCGGAGACTATGTATTTGCTTTATCGGGCGCGGAAGAAGGGGATGCCGTTTTTTGCGACTCCTTATTATTTGTCGTTGCTGAATGTTACGGGGTATGGGTATAATGACGAAGCGATTCGGAGTTATATTCTTTATTCGCCGCGGTTGGTGGAGACGTATGGGAATATTCATGCGTGGGAGAAGGAAGATATTGTAGAGTCCGGAAAGCCGAATGCGGCGGGGTGGTTGTTGCCGGACGGGCATAATATTCACCGGAGGTATCCGGAAGTGGCTATTCTTATTCCTGATACGATGGGAAGGGCTTGTGGCGGACTTTGTGCTTCTTGTCAGCGAATGTATGATTTTCAGAGTGAACGGTTGAATTTTGAGTTTGAGTCTTTACGGCCGAAGGAGTCGTGGGAACGCAAGTTACGGCGGTTGATGACGTACTTTGAAGAGGATACGCAGTTGCGGGATATTCTTATTACCGGTGGGGATGCGTTGATGAGTCAGAATAAGACGCTTCAGCATATTTTGGATGCAGTGTACAGGATGGCGGCGCGGAAGCAGAAGGCGAATCTTGAACGGCCGGAAGGTGAGAAATATGCGGAGCTGCAACGGGTACGGTTGGGGTCACGGTTGTTGGCTTATTTACCAATGCGCATCAATGACGGACTGGTGGAACTTTTGCGGGAGTTTAAGGAAAAGGCTTCGGCTGTCGGGGTGAAGCAATTTATTATTCAGACGCATTTTCAGACGCCGCTGGAGGTGACGCCGGAAGCTAAAGAGGCGATTCGGAAGATTCTTTCTGCGGGATGGATTATCACGAATCAGTTGGTATATACGGTGGCGGCTTCGCGACGGGGACATACTACACGGCTTCGTCAGGTGCTCAATTCTTTGGGGGTGATGTGTTATTATACTTTTTCCGTGAAGGGATTCAATGAGAATTATGCGGTATTTGCGCCGAACAGCCGTTCGATGCAGGAACAGCAGGAGGAAAAGATATATGGACGGATGACTTCAGAGCAGGCGGAAGAGTTATATCGGATTCTGGAGACGAAGGTGGGAACGGAAGAAGAGGCCAAAGAAGATGTCGCCAAGCAGTTGAGACGCTTTATGAGAAAGCATCATTTACCTTTCCTGGCTACGGATCGTAGCGTATTAAATTTACCGGCTATCGGTAAGAGTATGACTTTCCAATTGGTGGGACTGACGGAAGAAGGGAAACGTATTCTGCGTTTTGAGCATGATGGTACGCGCCATCATAGTCCGATTATCAATCAGATGGGACAGATTTATATTGTGGAGAATAAGTCGTTGGCGGCTTATCTGCGCCAGTTGGCGCGAATGGGGGAAGACCCGGAAGATTATGCTTCCATATGGAGCTATACGAAAGGGGAAACCGAACCTCGCTTCAGTCTTTACGAGTATCCTGATTTCCCCTTCCATATTACTGATAAAATGAGTAATTTAAGTATTGAGGACTAATCCTTTTCTTTTTTTACACGTATTACTATATTTGCTATAATTGCAGTTAGCCCGCCGGTGGTGATTCCCGAAGAGAATATGCTTCGAATCGCTCTGGGGGCTTGTTGTAATACTTCCATAGATTTTTTATTCCAGGTTATTATTTCCTGTATCCCACCAAAGACGTGTGCCGCCGTGGTCTTCTCCGTTCAGAGCTTCAACGAGGGCAAGATATTGTTCCGGGTCTTCCGTTTGCAGGGTGCCGGGGAAGTTGAGACGGCGTACCATGATTTCCGTATCTATGCATCCGTTTTTGCTGTGATTGAAGCGTACGGGGAACAAGCGGGGATAGCCTGTCCGCCTTTGTTCAGCCCAGGCTTCACAGCCTTCGGGAAACATGGCAATCCATTTTTGAGTGATTATCTTTTCGAGTTTCGTTTCCTTATCGTCCTGCCGGTTCCATTTGGGTGAGACTTTGCAGCGGGCTTCGATGTTGTTTTCTTCGTCGTAGGTGTCGATAAAGTCCGAAGCGGTCAGTTCGCTTTGCAGGTAGTCTTCTACACCATAGACTCCCCATTGTTGGAAAGAGGTAATCACTCCGTTCCGATAGCAGATTTCTTCATCTTCGTCTGTCCATCCACGTAATGCGGCTTCAGCACGCAGGAACCAGATTTCCGAAGCGGTCATCAGAGGGGCATTGGTAGATTGGGTGACAGAGAGTTTTGACAGTCCGGCATAATGATTGTGGGCAAAGCAGGTTCCCTGACGGATGCCACGATATCCTTTATTGAGTTCTGCGTCCGTACAAGGTGCGAAGTAGGCTTTAAGACGAGGGTCATTATAGCCGGTAAGGATGGATTCCATAGGGGCACTCATATAGGTTTCTTTCCAAACGAGGTTGAGTTCTCCCAACGGGTTGGTATATCCCGATTGGGTGGAGACTGACGCTCCCTCAGCTGCCATTTCAAAGAAACCGTAGTCGTTTTCCTTTATTTTCGCAATTTCAGTCTGTGCCTTGTCGGAAGCAACAGATGCAAGGCGCATGGCAAGGCGCAGACGTAGGGAATTGGCGAACTTCATCCAGGAGGAATATTTGCCATCCAGCAATATATCGAAACGGGCGAAGCCGTTGGCATCTGGATTTTCCTCTATATAGCCGGTAAGGGCGACCACGGCAGAGTCGAGTTCGTTGAAGAATTCATAATAGACATCCTTTTGGGTGTCGGGACGATAATGTTCGGCTGCGTTGGCGAAGTTTTTGTAAATGATAGGGCCGTAATAATCCGTTACCCGATGCATGGCTTCTACCTTTAGTATTTTGGTGATAGCGAACAGAGCCGGTTGCATGTTACGGGTGGCATTCTCCGATTGGTATATTTGAGGAAAGATATACGAATACATATGTGTCCACATGGCACTGTTCCAACCGTCCTGCATATTATAGTCAGAGTTGTGCGAACCGCCGTTCAGTGGTTTGGCATCATGCATATATCCGCTGAACATATCCGCATTCAGATTCTGTATCAACTGGAAAGGCCAGTTCTTTCCTTTTCCGAAGTCGTAATTAAAGTAAATGCCTTGTTGGATAATCCCTATGCGGATTCCATAGCCGTTGTCATCAATAATCAGGTCGTCGTCCGTGATGCCGGACAAGTCGGTATTATAGTCACGGAAGTTTCCGGTACATGCGACGGAAAGCAGTAGTAAACCTATCAGATATAGATGTATATATTTCTTCTTCATTCCTCTCTCCTACTTTTAAAATTCACATTTCACCGAGAAGCCCAAACTCCGGGTAGTGGGCATTCCGAATACTTCGATACCCTGGTTGTCATTTCCTGTAGAAAGTACTAAATCAGGGTCAAAAGGAGCTTTCTTATACAAGAAACAAAGATTGCGGGCTACAAACGCAAGCTGCACATCTTTCAGAACTTTCGTTTTCTGCAACCATTGCTTGGGGAGATTATAGCTTAACGACACCTCGCGCAATCGCAGGTTGGTGGCATCATACATATAGTACTCCGTCACTCCGGCACGTCCGCCCACTGTCTTGTAGAATCCTTTTACATTGTTTATCTTCTGCCCTTCGAGTATGACATATCCCCTATCCCGTGCATCTGCTGTTACCTCCGAAACTCCGTAAAGATCCATTTCCGCTTGTGTCTGCGACAGCACTTCACCGCCATAACGCCAGTCAAGCAAGAAGTAAAGGCTGAAACCTTTGTAAGAGAAGGTATGGTTCCATCCCATCATAAAGACAGGATTGGCATTTCCTACTTTTATCGTATTTCCGTCTCCTTCCACTGACGGAAGTCCTTTATTATCGCCTTCTGTTTCGTAGACAATATTTCCTTTGTCGTCACGCACAAAGGCTTTACCATAAATATCGCCGATAGAACCGCCTTTTATAAGTTTCATTGCATAGCTGGAAGAGAAACTAGTAGGCCCATACACCATCTCTTTCAGATCATCATGCAATTTCACAATTTTATTCTTGTTGGAAGAGAAGTTCAGAGAGGTTTTCCAACTAAAATCAGAGTTCAATACCGGAGTCGCGTTCAGTATCACTTCCCATCCTCGGTTCTGAATATTTCCGGCATTTACATATCGGAAAGCAAATACATCTCCTGCAAGTGCGGGAAGTTTGAAAAACTGATTATAAGTATTGGTACGATAATAAGTCAGGTTAACTCCCAAGCGATGCTGAAAAAATCGCCATTCCGTTCCAAATTCGATGGCATGAGTCATTTCCGGTTCCATTTCTCTAAAAGGAGCCGCATCATTCGCCTGCATCTCTCCGCCGGCATTGATATGTGAAGAGGGATTGGTTATATGCGGTGGAATATCGTTACCTACCTTACTGTAAGCACCACGCAGCTTTGCAAAAGAAACCCATTCGGGCATCTTCACCCATTTATCGAGCAATATGGAAATACCGGCAGAAGGGTAAGCAAAGCCCGATTTTTCATGCGTTGTATGAGAGAGGGTGGACGCCCAGTCATTGCGGGCTGTCAAGTCAAGGAATATTTTTTCCTTATAGCCAATCTGCGCCGTACCAAAGAGTGATTGCAACTGACGATGCGCATCTATTTTCTGGTCGATACTGGCAGAACTATTCATCACAATATTGGCGATATTAAACACATTGGCAAAATGCAAAGAAGCATTCTTCGAGTCGTAGCGGGTAGAGTTTGTAACTCTATCATTGATACTGCCGCCGATAGCCGCATCCAGCGTAAAATCGCCCCAGGTTTTCTTGAACATAGCCATGATGTCACCATACATCTGCGTCTCCTGATAATCCATTTCAATATACCGCCCGTTTGCTCCGCACAAAGCGGTAGCAGTGGAAGCATAGAATTGCTGACGTAACTTATCGCTCCAATAATCCATATTGCCACGAGCCTGAATCGTCAACCAGTTATTCACCTTGAAACTTGCCGAGAGTGCAAGGATAACGCGCGTACGTGTTTCCTTACTTTGTATGCGGTTCACAATCCAATAGGGATTCTGCTCGAAGTCCTCGGTAAACGTATGCCAGTTTTGTACGCCCAGTTTTCTTTCGGCATCATAGGTTTCAAAGTTATCTTTATAATAAGATAAATCCTCTCCCCGGGGAAAGCGGTAAAGTCCTACCAACGGATTCATATAGAAACCACCTGAAACAGGCTTGTTCTCCACTGTTTGCTTCATGACATTAACGTTACCGTCCAGTTTCAGACGTTTGTTGAACATGGTAGCCGTTTCACGCAAATTGATATTGTGTTTTCTCAGTTTATTCTTGTCAATAATCCCTTTTCCGGTTGTATTGGCATAAGAGAAGTAAGTTTGCAGGCTTTCATTTCCGTAGCTTACGGATACGGAAGTGATGGATGTCAGTCCCGTACGGAAGAAATCTTTCAGAGTATTATTCGTCGGCAAGTACCCCTTCTCCCCCCAACTGTCTACCGCGTCACTTACTCCATAATGATTTTGCATTTCAGGCAAGCTGAACGCTTTATCAAAAGTTAATCCGGTGGAAAAATGAATATTTCTCTGTCCGGTAGAATTTCCTTTCTTGGTAGTAATAAGAATTACGCCATTGGCTGCCATACTTCCGTATAGAGCAGCGGCGGGAGCACCCTTCAGTATACTGATACTTTCCACATCTTCCGGGTTCAGGTTCGAGATGCCGTCTCCCCCATCCCTGTTTCCGGCATTGGCTGTTCCGCCGATAGCCGAATAAGATTGTTCCGAAGAAGTATTGGACATCGGTACTCCGTCTATTACATACAGCGGCTGGTTATCTCCGAAAGCCGAACGGATACCACGAAGACTGATTTTTGCCGAGCCACCCATACCGGATGAGTTCTTATTGACTTGCACCCCGGCAGCTTTTCCGGCAAGGGCGGTAATCATATTTATTTCTTTTACGCGGCTGAGTTCTTCTCCTTTTATTTTCTGGGCGGAATAAGCCAGTGTAGCCTCATCCTTTTCAAGTCCCAAGGCGGTCACAATGACATGGTCAAGCTCTATGGCACTCTCCTGAAGGGTGATTTCAAGCATGATTCTGCCTGCCACCTTGACTTCTGTTGTCTCATAGCCAATAAAGGATATTTGTAAAACAGCGCTGTCCGGCACGGACAAGAAGAAATTTCCGTCAACATCGGTCACAGTTCCGTTGGCTCCGCCTTTCTCACGTACAGTTGCACCGATAAGCGGTTCACCTTTGGTATCGACAACACGCCCCCTTACTGTCGTTTTATCAGCAGGGGTTTCTACTGTTTGTTTTAACACTTGTTGCTCTGAAGCATAACATTTTTCACTCAGGAAAAAGAACAGGCTTATTAAACAGCAACTAACAACTACTCTTACTCTCAATGATATTACGTTAGACCATGCATTCATTATGCTGCAAAAATAACTAATTATTTTAAATATAGCATTTTTCCGCATTGATTTTGAGGGAAATAAATAGAATCATTATTTTTGCAAGAAATTAAATAACGCATAAAAATGGAAATCGAAAAACATCCGTTAGAACCGTTTCTCCCCGCGAAAACAAAACTGCTTATGCTGGGGAGTTTTCCGCCACAGAAAAAACGATGGTCAATGGATTTTTATTATCCGAACCTGAACAATGACATGTGGCGCATTTTCGGCGTTTTATTCTTCAATGATAAAGATTATTTTCTGGACAAGACACGAAAAGCGTTCGTTCGCGAACGAATCATAGACTTTCTGAACGAAAAAGGGATTGCGCTGTTCGATACGGCTTCTTCCATCCGCAGATTGCAGGACAATGCTTCGGACAAGTTTCTCGAAGTAGTGGAAGCTACTGACGTGGCGGCATTGCTTCGCCGGCTTCCCGAATGCAAAGCAATCGTCACCACAGGGCAGAAAGCTACGGATACGCTTCGGCAACAGTTTGACGTGGAAGAACCGAAAGTCGGTGATTATGCAGAGTTTGTCTTTGAAGGACGGGCTATGAGATTATACCGTATGCCTTCTTCCTCGCGGGCCTACCCGTTGGCATTGGACAAGAAAGCGGCTGCTTACCGGATTATGTATCAGGATTTGCAGCTACTATCATAAGTATAAAGTGACAAGTATTAAACAATAAATTAGAAAAAAAGAGTATGACACCTTTATTTTTGCAGTACCCGGCATGCAGTACCTGCCAGAAAGCCAGGAAGTGGTTAACAGAAAACAACATTGAGTATACAAATCGGTTAATTGTAGAAGAAAATCCTACGGTGGAAGAGCTAAAAGCATGGATTCCCCGCAGCGGTCTGCCTATAAAGAAATTCTTCAACACTAGCGGATTAGTTTATAAAGAGCTGAAACTGAGCGAGAAGCTGCCAGGCATGAGTGAAGAAGAACAAATAGCACTATTGGCTACGAACGGTAAATTGGTGAAACGCCCATTGGTAGTGACGGACAGCTTTGTCCTGGTCGGTTTTAAACCCGATGAGTGGGAGAAATTAAAATAATTCAAAAGTTATTTACCCGTTTTTTTGGTAGTTCAAAAGTTTATACTACCTTTGCAGCCGCAAACACGGGAGTAGCTCAGTTGGTAGAGCACCGGTCTCCAAAACCGGGTGTCGGGAGTTCGAGCCTCTCCTCCCGTGCAAAATAAAAGCCGCAGGTAATCGTTGATTTTCTGCGGCTTTTCCTTTCTATAAAAATCAAGTCCATCCAATTTATTCACATAGGGAGTACTTTTTGGAGCACTTCACTCCTATACACGTCGGAACTTTCATTTCACTGTAAAAAGTGTTTTTTTGTTAATAGCCGGATATAGATATAAAAATTACTTATTTTTGCACGATTGATAGTATTCACCCAACCTCAACTGCATGCAACCTTTTAATGAAAAACAACTTTTAGAGGCTATCAGTAAAGGAGACGAGAAGGCTTTTGAAACCTTCTTCCTGCACTATTATCCACAAGTCAAAGGATTTATCACCGGATTATTGCAATCACCGGAAGAAGCGGAAGATATATCGCAGGATATATTTCTAATGCTGTGGGGCAACCGCTCATCCCTCAATACAATCAACAATTTCAAATCTTATCTTTTCCGTGTCTGCAAAAATGCGGTATACCGGCATATCGAACGTGCGTTATTATTCAAAAACTACCAGCAAAAACAAGCCGAGAAGATTGTTTCCACACCGGAAAGCAACGAAACTGACGACAATATACAACTCAGGGAACTCGAACTACTGGTAGCAATGGTTGTGGAAAAAATGCCTCCGCAACGGAAGAAAATATATAAGATGAGCCGGGAATCAGGAATGAGCAGTGACGAAATAGCCCAAGCGTTAGGCATCAATAAACGGACTGTCGAGAACCATCTTTCACAAGCCCTCACAGACATACGGAAAGTGCTATTTATTGCCTTTATTCTATTTTTCTAAAAAAAATATGAATTCAGACCGTGCGTAGTTGACCAGCTACGTATCTTATATAAGAAACCATCACCATAAAAACATTAATATGTCGAATACCTATAAAATAATTAAAAATTTTATTTCCGACAAGTTCAGTCCCGAACTTAAGGAAAAGATGTGGAGATGGATCATTGACTCCGCAGGACAGGACGAGAAGGAAGAAGCAATGATGCAGGTATGGGAAGAACAGGAATTCAAAACCGATGCAAGCACCATACGCTCTTATCAGGATTTCCGCAAGAAGCTGCCGCATTCACAAAAAACAGCCATTTCTTATACGTTGCGCAAATGGGGACAAGTAGCGGCAGCATTACTCATCCCTCTGCTGTCCATATGGATAGCTTACTTATATATGCAACCCGATGAAAAACCTGTAGAATTGGTAGAATACTTTGTGCCTAAGGGAGAACAGAGGCAAATCACTTTGCCCGACGGTTCCATAGCGCATCTCAATTCAGGGACATTGTTAATATATCCACAGAAATTTGCCAATGACATGCGTTCCGTATATCTGATGGGAGAAGCTAATTTCGATGTAAAGAAAGATAGCCAACATCCGTTCATTGTCAAGACCAGCCATCTGAAAGTTAAAGTTTTAGGAACCAAGTTCAACGTACACGCCTATCCGGAAGATGAAAAAACAATCGCCACTCTTGAATCAGGCTCAATTGTTGTTCAGAAATCGAACGATGAGGACATCATTACCCTGACACCCGATGAGCAACTTGAATATGACAATCCAACCGGAGAATTCAATAAAAAAATCATTGACGCTTCATTATACTCCGGTTGGACCAAAGGTGAATTAAACTTTGCCGGAATGACCCTCAAGGACGTTTTCACTACAATAGAAAGAATATATAATATACATATCATCGTTCCACCACATCTAGCCACTACGGATGTATATACGATCAAATTCAAACATAAAGCTCCTATCAAAGATATCATGAATATTGTAACAAAAACGATAGGAAGCATCGATTATAAAGTAGAGGACGAGAACGTGCTTTTAATTTATTCACCTCAAAACAAGAAAGGAGGCAGATAGGCAGAAAAAAGGGAGCCGGTACTTCGCGGATACCAACTCCCCTAAATCAATCAAAATTACTTCATTCAAATTTGTAGCATACACTTAAATTAGTATTAATGATTAACTCACAAAAGTATGAAACTTTATAAGTTATCGGGTAAGAATTACCCCGTAAAAATTCATAAATTTTATATATTGTTATTTGCTTTATGTTTTTATAACACAGCCTTCGGGCAAAATCAGCAGATAACGGTATCTATGAAAAACCAATCTCTATTAAAAGTATTTGAAAGTATTGAAGCCCAGACTGATTTAAGCATTGCTTATAATCAGACGAAACTGGACGTCAAACAAAAGGTAACCGTCAATTTCACCAAAGAAACGGTTTCTTCTGTTCTGGACTCGGTATTAAAAGGAACCGGATTCACTTACAGACCGGAAGGGAAACATATCATCATAGTCCCTGTTCCGCCAAAAGCAGAAATGCCTTCCAATAATACAACCCAACAGAATATAAAAATAAGGGGAATCGTCACAGATATGCAGGGCGAGCCCTTGATAGGAGCTAATGTCCTTGTAGAGGGCAGTAAACAAGCTACTATCACCGATGTGAAAGGAGAGTTTTCATTGGAGGTTCCGGCAAACAGCAAACTGCGGATTACTTACATCGGATATATGCCGCAAGAAGTTTCCGTCAAAAATAAAACATCCTTCAATATACAGTTGCAGGAAGATACACAAACGATGGACGAAGTGGTAGTCATAGGGTTCGGTACACAGAAAAAAGTGAATATGACCGGAGCGGTAGCAGCCGTCAATGTCAAAGAGTCACTGGGCGACCGTCCGATAACCAACGTTTCGGCAGCTTTGCAAGGGGTAGTTCCCGGATTAAAAATTGAATCAGCCACCGGCACTCCCGGTGATGACATGACGTACAATATTCGTGGAACAACGTCTATCAACGGTGGTGAACCTCTGGTATTAGTCAATAATGTACCGATGGATATCAATATGATTGATCCGCAGGATATTGAGTCTGTATCCATTTTGAAAGATGCCGCTTCCGCAGCTATTTATGGGGCACGTGCCGCTTTCGGCGTTATCCTGATTACAACAAAGCAAGGCAAGAAAGACATGGCTCCCAGATTCAATTATAACAATAACTTCTCTTTCTCCAAAGCTTCGGAATTACCGCAAAAAGCCAACCCGTTGGAGTCGGTGCTAGCCTATAAGGAAATGGGATGGGCCAATGACACTTATGTGGACGGGAAAAATATTACCCAGTGGGAAGGATATATACGCGATTATCAAAGTAATCCTTCCAAATATCCGAACGGGTATATATTTGACGAACAAGGCAATTTGTTCTTAATGCGGGAAAATGACATGTTTGCCGATATGATGGATAACTTCGGGTTCATGCAGAACCATAGTTTCTCCGTATCAGGAGGTAGTGAACGTACGAGTTATCGTTTAAGTTTAGGATATACCGGTGAAGACGGAATTCTGGTAACGGACAAAGACAAGTTCGACCGCATAAATATGTCCAGCTTCATCAGTGTGGACGTCAACAAATGGCTTACCACCCAATTGGACATCAGGTATGCGAATTCAACCCAAAACAAAGTAGAGCAAGGTGGCCGCAACGGCGTGTGGGGAAGTGCCATGACACTGCCATCCTACCATAATATATTACCGTATGAAGAAGATGGTGTCGTATATCCGGCAGAAACTTCGGCTACTTATGTACGTTATGGGGAACCGAGGATTATCAAGAAAACCAACCTGCGCACATTGGGCCGTGTTATCATATCCCCGCTGAAAGGATTGAAGATTACAGGTGAATATACATATAACCGGACTACCGAATATAACCGCATGTACGTCAACAAGTATAAATATATGGGATTCAACTTTACGGGGGTCATGAACAATGTAGAAAACTCACGTTATGCCCTGACACAAGGGTTTACCAATTATAACGCTGTCAATGTATTTGCCAATTACGACTTTTCCATAGGCAAACATGACATTGCCGTTATGGGAGGATATAACCAGGAAGAAAGCCATAAAGAATCGCAATGGTCACAACGTACGGACGTACTGTTGGAGAATCTGCCGTCCCTTTCAGGTTCAACCGGCACGACTTCCGTTACCGACAGTTTCGATGAATATGCTATCAGAGGTTTATTCTACCGTGTCAATTATGCATACAATGGCAAATATATGTTTGAAGCAAACGGGCGTTATGACGGTACTTCCCGGTTCCCGAAGAACAATCGTTTCGGTTTCTTTCCTTCTTTCTCCGCCGGATGGAGAATCTCGGAAGAAGCATTTATGAGTAATACCAGGACTATCCTCTCAAACCTGAAGTTGCGTGCTTCATGGGGTTCCATCGGAAACCAAATTATCATGAAGCCGGATAACACTCCTGACAACTATCCATACATCCCGTCCATGTCACCTTATCTTACGACATGGTTGGTAGACGGACAAAAGGCAACCTCACTGAATGCCCCCGCAATGGTCAGCAGCAGTTTCTCATGGGAGAAAGTTTATACGCTGGACTTCGGCATTGACTTCGGATTCTTCAATAACCGCCTTAACGGAACTTTCGACTGGTATCGCCGCGACACCAAAGGAATGCTGGCGCCCGGCATGGATCTTCCATGGGTAGTGGGCGCTACTGCCGCCAAACAGAATGCCGCTGACCTGAAGACTTACGGATGGGAACTGGAATTGAACTGGAGAGACCGGATTAATAAAGACTGGAGTTACCGGATTGGCTTTAACCTGTACGACTCACAAAGTGAAATCACGAAATATAACAACGATACAAACCTGTTAGGTGATAAAATCTATCGCAAAGGAATGAAAATGGGAGAAATTTGGGGATACGTTACCGACCGTTTCTACACCGAAGACGACTTCAACGCAGACGGGACACTAAAAGCAGGAATCCCTATACCGAAAGGAGCCGGAAAAGTTAATCCGGGAGATGTACTATATAAAAACTTCGACGACGATACAGAAACCATCTGGAGCGGTGAAGGAACGGCAGACAACCCGGGCGACCAACGTATCATCGGTAATTCAACTCCACGTTTCCATTATGGTATTACTGCAGGAGTGAGTTGGAAAGGGCTCGACTTATCCATCTTCTTACGCGGAGTAGGCAAGCGAGATTACTGGCGTACCGACCAGATTGCATGGCCTACCGGAAACTGGGGAAGTTTGTTCAAAGAAACACTTGACTTTTGGACTCCGGAAAATACCAATGCTTATTATCCGCGCGTATATTCCAACGACGGAGTAACCACAAGTTACAATCGCTGGAAACAGACAAAGTATCTGGCAAATGCCTCTTACTTGAAATTACAGAATATCACGCTCTCGTACACTTTACCCAAGACATGGTCGAAGCGTATATATTTTGACGAAATGAAAGTATTCTTCAGTGGAGAAAATCTATATACCTGGGATCACCTGCCGGAAGGATTGGAAACCGATATGTTGACAAAAGGCGCATGGGAATATCCATTTATGAGAAAATTCTCCTTCGGTATCAATGTTACATTCTAATAACCAAAGCATTATGAGAAAATATCTATATTTAATATGTACAGTTTTATTAGCCGGTTGTCTTAATAATGATTTTCTGGAAAGATATCCTCTGGGAGACCCGACCGCCGAGACCGCTTTTAAAACATACGATAACTTCAAGGCTTATGCCTGGGGACTATATGAAACTTTGCCCTCATTGGGATATGGTTCGGAAAACGCTACGGATGACATCTCGTACAACCAGACAAGAGGAACCAGTGAAAGCAACTGGATCAGGAAGCTGGTGACTATCCCCGACAAAAAAGATAACACTACCTGGGATTATTATAGTTTCATCCGCCGTACCAACTTGATGCTCGACCACATCGAAGGCAGTGAGATGACAGATACAGAGAAAGCGAACTGGCGTTCTGTAGGCTATTTCTTCCGTGGTTATCGTTACTTTTCTCTCCTGTCGAGTTATGGCGGCGTACCTTGGATTGACCATGTATTAAGCGATGACGAAACAGAACTAATCAAAGGGCCGAGGGCTTCCAGAGACGAAATAGCAAAACATATCCTGGAAGACTTGCAATATGCAGAAAAGAACATCAACGTAAATGGAGAAGGTAAAAATACCATCAACAAAGCATGTGTACAGGCCCTGCTGTCACGTTTCTGTTTGTTTGAAGGTACATGGCGCAAATATCATGGTTTGAATGATGCGGAAACCTATCTGCGGGAATGTAAAAGGGTGTCTGCCGAATTAATGCAAACTTATCCGAACGTAGCTGACTGCTACGATGATTTATTCTGCTCGCTGGAACTGAAAGACGTTGCAGGCGTGATTTTATACAGAGAATACTCGGATGCCGTAAACGTAGTACACGCCGTCAGTATCGGTGGAACTACTGCCACATCCTTCTATAATCCGACCCGGGATTTGGTGGACAGCTATCTCTGCTCGGACGGCAAGCCACGCTGGACTAGCGGACTATTTTCAGGTGATGAAGATTTATATAATGAGTTCAGTAATCGCGATCACCGTTTATGGTTGCATATCACCCCACCTTACAAGGTAGACCGTTCAAAATCAACCACCGCATGGGACAATAAATGGGAATTTACAGATACTCCAAAAGATAGGAGTTTTATCGACAGTCTCAGCACCCGTATGGGAATAGGATATGGCACAACCAAAGAGCGACAGAAGTTATTGCCGTTCCGTCAAGGGTATGACGGTGGTATTCTGGGAGCATCCCCCCACTTTGATTTCTATCTGGAAAACCAACCGTGGTATAAATCAGCTTTCGGATATAATAACTGGAAATACTATTGCTGTTATTTGAGCATGGGCAGCCAGCGAAATGAAGAGACAGACATGCCCATTTTCCGCATTGAGGAAGTAATGCTGAATTATGCGGAAGCGATGTGTGAACTGGACGAGTTCGACCAGTCCATAGCAGATGCCACTATCAACAAGCTGCGTCCGCGCGCTAACGTAGGCTTGATGAAAGTTTCGGAAATCAATACAGCTTTCGACCCGAAGCGTGATATGGGAAATTCCGATTATCCCGGCGACTACGAAGTAAACCCATTACTGTGGGAAATACGACGTGAACGACGCATTGAACTTTTCTCTGAAGGCTTCCGTTTTGATGACTTGAGAAGATGGAAGAAATGCCACTATGCATTGAAAAAGAAACTTGGACAATATGTACGGGCATCTGACTTCCCGGCAGGAACCAATGTGACAATTGATGGCGGCGCTACCGAAGGATATCTTGAGTTCCATCCCAAACAGAATCATTTATGGCCGGATTATTATTACCTCAACCCCATTCCACGTAACGAACGAGTGCTGAACCCCCAACTCGAACAAAATCCGGGATGGGAAAACGGAAATTAATAGATAGACCTTAATCAATTAGAACTGTCCGAAGTGTTTAGCACGACGGACAGTTCACTCTTAACCTCTCATAGAAATAAACAATATGCATCCCATGAAATATCTATTCCCAACTATCATTCTGCTGGTATCATATACAACTATTGCTTGCGGGCAGATTGTATTCCCGTCCCCCAACCAAGTGGAAATGCAAAAAGGCAATCTGACTCTTAAAAAAAGTATTTCTATATATGCTGAAGATACCACCGCTTTTTATTTAAGCCTTTTCCGTACCGAAGTACTCCGCGACACTCCCGTCAAATGGCAAAAAAAAGAATCTGGTGCTGAAATCTGCTGGATTAGTGATTCATCACTACCGCCTGAAGGGTATCAGATTAATATCAATCCACGCCAAATGATAATAACCGCTTCCGACCAAAGAGGATTTACCCATGCAGTACAAACCTTGCGTCAATGGGTTACCAGTCCTACGGGAAGTCTTACTTTTGCTTGTGCAGATATTACCGACTATCCTCGTACGCAATGGCGTTGCTTCCTGTTGGATTCCGGACGTCAATATCAGAAAATATCCACCATCAAGAAGTATATTGACATGGCTTCATTGTTAAAAATGAACTATTTCCATTGGCATTTGACAGAAGGACTGGGATGGCGGATAGAAATCAGGCAATATCCGCGTCTTGCGCAAATAGGAGGAGCGGTAGGCAAGGGAGAAGAACAACAGGGATTTTATACACAGGAAGAGATACGGGAAGTTATCAAATATGCCAGTCAACGGAATATCACTGTCGTTCCCGAGATAGACATGCCGGGGCATGCTGAAGCTGCTCTTTCCGCCTATCCCGAACTCGGTTGTTTCGGGCTGCCCGTTGAAGTGCCGCAGCATGGATTTACCCAAAATATATTTTGTGCAGGAAAGGAAGAAGTACTGGTTTTTCTGAAAAACGTATTGGACGAGGTATGTTCCCTCTTCCCTTCCCCCTACATCCATTTAGGGGGAGATGAGGCGCCGAAAGGAAACTGGGACGAATGCCGGGATTGCCGGAAGAGAATTTCCACACTGAAACTGAAGGACAGTCATGACCTTCAGTTATGGTTCTCGGCACAGATGGCAGACTATTTGAAGCAAAAAGGGCGGAAAGCCATATTCTGGGGCGACGTAGTTTATCACGACGGCTATCCATTGCCGGATAACACGGTGATTCAGTGGTGGAACTATCGCGGGCACAAAGACCTGGCACTCCGGAATGCAATCAAGCACCACTATCCGGTCATTTGCAGTTCCAACTACTATACATATCTGAACTTCCCGCTAACTCCCTGGAGAGGATATAATGAAGCACGTACTTTCGATTTGAAAGACGTATATCTGGACAATCCCTCCAACAAAGCCCTCAAGGAAAAGAACTCTTTGATTCTCGGTATGACTTGTGCATTGTGGACCGATGACGGAGTTACTGAACGTATGATAGACCGGCGTCTATTTCCCCGTATTCTTGCGCTGGCAGAACAAATGTGGTATCAGGGGGAAGCGCTTGACTTCACCCGGTTCCACCAAAATATACTTCAGAGAAAAGAATGGTTCGAACAAATGGGGTTTAAATTCGGCCCGGCTTTAAAGAGTGAAGTGAAGGAAGATTATAAATGGGATTAAAAAAAGAATATCATGAATAAAAGGAACTTATTTATCGGTGTTTCCGCCCTATGCGGCAGTTATCTGCAAGGGCAGACTTTACATACACAACCCAACATTATTTATATTTTAATGGACGATCTGGGATATGGGGATATCGGTTGTTTCGGACAACAAAAAATAGAAACGCCCAACATCGATCGTTTATGCAAAGAAGGTATCAAACTGACACAGCATTATTCCGGTTCGCCTGTATCTGCTCCGGCACGTTGTGTATTAATGACGGGCATGCACTCCGGACACGCACAAATCCGTTTCAATAATGAGATGACTGAACGCGGAGCCGTCAACAACTATGATTCCGTATATGCACATAAAGAACTGGAAGGACAGTTCCCCTTGCAAGCCAACACGATGACTATCGGGCGAATGATGCAACAGGCAGGGTATGCTACCGGATGTTTCGGAAAATGGGGACTTGGTTACCCGGGATCCGAAGGGACGCCCGGCAAGCAGGGCTTCGATCAGTTTTATGGATATAACTGCCAGCGCCAGGCACATACGTATTACCCACCATTTTTATATAAGAATGAAGAACGTATCTATTTATCCAACAAGGTGACCGACCCTCACCGAAGTCCCTTGGACAAAGATGCTGACCCGAATGATCCGGCCAATTATGCCAAATATACGCAAAAAGAATATGCCAACGACTTAATCTTTGATGAACTTCTAAAATTCGTCAGTACCAATCAATCCACTCCTTTCTTCCTGATGTGGACCACTCCCCTACCGCATGTATCCCTGCAGGCTCCAGAACGTTGGGTGAAGTATTATGTAGAAAAGTTCGGTGACGAAGAGCCCTATACAGGCAAGGCAGGTTATCTGCCCTGTCGTTATCCACACGCCACTTATGCAGCAATGATCAGCTATTTTGATGAACAAATAGGCGGATTGATAGAAAAATTGAAAAAAGAAAACCTATATGAGAATACACTTATTGTTTTCACTTCCGACAACGGAGCCACATTCAACGGTGGAAGTGATTCGCCCTGGTTCAACAGTGGCGGCCTTTTCAAGTCGGAATATGGATGGGGCAAATGTTTCCTGCATGAGGGCGGAATCCGGGTTCCGGCAATCATGACATGGCCGGGACACATCAAACCGGGTACGGAAAGTGATCATATTTGTGCTTTCCAGGATGTAATGCCCACCTTGGCTGAGATAGCAGGTATTTCTTGTCCGCCGACAGACGGTATCAGTTTCCTACCTACATTACTCGGCAAAAAGGAAGAGCAAAAGCAACACGAATACTTATATTGGGAATATCCCGATCCCAGAATCGGAAACAAAGCAATCCGTATGGGAAAATGGAAGGGAATCATTACGAATATACGGAAAGGCAATACACAGATGCAACTCTATAACCTGGAGGATGACATCAGGGAAGAACATGATGTAGCTGCACAGCACCCCGATATCGTGAAGCATTTCGAACAATTAATGAAAGAGGCTACCAACTAAATCAGTTTTGGCAATTCAACCTTTCTCCCAAAAGAAACAGTGAACATCAAGCGGAGCATATTCCCACGATATTCACTGTTCCTTTATTAATCAAGTTGGAAACTTGAAAATGGACATCATACAGACAATCAGTCCAGTTTTACTCTCCTATTCCCCTAGCAGCCTCAACCAGACGGACAAATTCTCTCCTATACCCTTTATCATCATTATTCAGCCCTTGTTTTGCCAGGCTTATTACTTTATCATAACTGGCATTTCCTTTGAAATCAGAATTCCGAAGCAATTGTCCGAACATCGCTACGGCAGAAGCAAAGCGGAAATCGGAAGATACATTATTTCCTTTGCTGTCAACGAAAGGAAGCTCCATTTTCTTGCTGACGTCTTTATCCGGGGCTTTATAGCGCAGCTTCACGGTCAGGAGTTCACTGGAACCTGTCGGTTTCACGCTCACTTTTTCTTTCTTCTGATATTTCAAATCATCTACCTTGCCTACATAGTCATTCTTCACGCCTGTGGGAATTACTTCGTAGAAAGCGGTCACTGTATGTCCTGCCCCCATATCTCCGGCATCCTTCGCGTCGTTATTGAAATCTTCATCTTTCAGCAGACGGCTTTCGTAACCTATCAAACGGTATGCCTGTACTTGTGAAGGATTAAACTCTACCTGCAATTTTACATCTTTCGCAACAGTATGGAGAGTAGCACCAAATTCACCGACCAGTACGCGGTTGGCTTCTTGCAGATTATCTATATAAGCATAGTTTCCATTCCCCTTTTCTGCCAAAACCTGCATCTTTTTATCTTTATAATTTCCCATTCCATAGCCCAATACGGTAAGGAATACTCCATTCTTCCGTTCTTTCTCTATCAGTTGCTCCAATCCTTCGGCCGAAGAAACGCCCACATTAAAATCACCGTCGGAGCAGAGAATGATACGGTTATTACCATTAGAGATAAAATTCTTCTTTGCTATTTTGTATGCCAGCAGGATACCGGCACCACCTGCGGTAGAGCCGCCTGCCGTCAGTTCGTCTATCGCTTCGCGAATCTTCTGTTTGTCGCTGCCCGGAGTTGCTTCCAGTTTCACGCCTGCACTGCCTGCATAAGTCACGATAGCTACTTTATCTTTATCACGTAAGTTATTGACCAGTAATTTGAGAGACGACTTCACCAATTCCAAGCGATTGGCTCCCCACATAGAACCGGAGACATCAATCAGAAAGACTAAATTGGATGCAGGCAGATTATCCGTAGGAATCTCTTTGGCCTTTAATCCGATACGCACCAGGCGGTGAGAAGCATTCCAGGGACATTCTCCGGATTCCATGGTAATCTTCACAGGGTCACTGCCTGCCGGTTTCGGATAATCGTATGAGAAGTAATTTACAAGTTCTTCCGTGCGGACAGCGTCAGCAGGCGGCAGTTCTCCTTTATTGATAAAACGACGCATATTACTGTAGGAAGCAGCATCCACATCAATGGAGAAAGTTGAAAGTGCGGCATCCGATACATTCTTGAAACCGTTCTCTTGAATCTGGCCGTATTCTTCCGTATTCACCCTATCGTACATGACTGCCGGTACCGGACAGATTGCCATATAAGAGCCGGTCATTGCTTTTGTTTTCATCGTACCGTAGCCTGTTACCACACACTCTTCCAATGCAACATTATCCGTTTTCAACTTCACATCCAGTTGCGCTGATTTAACTACTCTTCGCTCCTGCTTATACCCGACAAACTGGAACAACAACGTATCACCCTTTTTAACCAGAATAGAATACTGACCATTCATATTGGTTATCACACCATTCTTGTTTCCCTTTACCACGACCGAACAACCGACAACCGGTGTTCCGTCTACCGCATCCGTCACAGTACCCGTCACGGTAATTACTTGCGCACTCACTGTACCTAAAGAAACAACTGCCATCAGCAGTACGAGCATCATCGCTCTGAATTGATTTGTTCTCATGACTTCATTATTTAAAAATATGACAATTAATTCGCTTTTACTATAGAGATGCAGATTTCACATAGATTCCACAAAACCACTCAAACTTTTTTTTATTTTATTGAAAAACAGATGTATTTCAAAATTCTTCCTCATTCCTTTGCAACTCTTAATATGATGTGTATATTTGCGAATCATAAACACTTGCAAATATGGAAAACGAAGTAGATGGAAGGCGGGAAATAGCCTCACGAAACACCGCTTGGGCTAACAGTATCGCCCGTAAACTCACTCGTTGGGGTATTACCCCCAATCAAATTTCCATGATGAGCGTATTTTTTGCTCTGATTGGTTGTCTCCTACTGATTAGTACAGTTATCTATCCCGATTTCAGTAAATATGTAGCCTATATATTATTTATTGTTTGTATGCAGTCACGATTGCTTTGCAATCTGTTTGATGGAATGGTAGCCATCGAAGGGGGAAAGAAAAGTGCTAACGGTGACCTTTATAATGATATGCCCGACCGCTTTGCCGATGCCCTGTTCATCATTCCGGTGGGTTATGTAGCAGGCGGGTTCGGGATAGAACTGGGATGGATGGCTGCCCTGCTTGCCGTGATGACCGCTTATTTCCGCTGGATAGGCGCTTATAAGACACAACAACATTTCTTTAACGGGCCGATGGCGAAACAACACCGCATGGCATTACTGACTTTCGCTTTTGTTGTCGCCACCTGCACCCTGCATTGGGGACACGAACAGACGGTATGTCTTATTACCCTTATAGTTATGAATATCGGTCTTATCGCCACACTTATCCATCGGCTGTACCTCATGTCGCACACTACAAACCATGAAATAAAATGAAAGAACTACTCGACAAAATCTTCCCTACGCTAAGCGATGAACTAATCATCGTCATCTCTCTTATTATCGGATTACTTATCACGGCAAGTATTCTTCTTTTTCTTGTAAAGAAGCTGTCTCCGAAAACAAATATCAGTGAACTCACCGCCCGCACCCGTTCCTGGTGGATTATGGCTGCCATGTTTATCGGCGCCGTGTTTATCAGCTATGATATTTCTTATTTCTTCCTCGCCTTCCTCTCTTTTATAGCCTTCAGAGAACTTTATTCTGTGTTAGGATTCAGGGAAGCAGACCGCGGGGCACTATTTTGGGGGATACTGGCTATTCCTATCCAATATTATCTTGCCTATATAGCGTGGTATGGAGCATATATCATCTTCATTCCGGTAGTCATGTTTCTCGTACTTCCTTTCCGGCTCGTCCTGAAAGGAGAAACTCACGGCATCACCAAGTCAATGGCACTACTGCAATGGATACTGATGCTTTCCGTATTCGGTATCAGCCACCTCGCCTATCTCCTCTCGCTTCCCGAACTGCCGGGCTTCAATGCGGGCGGACGCGGATTATTGCTATTCCTTGTATTCCTTACGGAAATCAATGACATCATGCAGTTCGTATGGGGAAAACTTTTCGGACGACATAAGATTCTGCCTAAAGTAAGCCCCAACAAGACATGGGAAGGTTTCCTGGGCGGTGTAATCAGCACTACCATTATCGGCTATTTCCTGGGATTCCTCACTCCGCTTTCCGGCCCTAATGTAATCCTAGTAAGCGCACTCATTGCCATTGCCGGATTCTCGGGAGATGTCGTTATCTCAGCCATCAAGCGGGATAAAGGAATCAAGGACATGGGGAACAGCATCCCCGGACACGGCGGTGTATTCGACCGCATAGACTCCTTGTCCTACACTGCTCCTGTATTTTTTCATTTAGTTTATTACATTGCTTATTAGACGGAGAAATGATGAAAAAGAGATTCATGCAATCTGCCATTATGCAGATTATATATAAAGGTATTTGCCACTGGTTCCTGAAGTTAATCGTAGGAGTCCAGTTCACCGACTGCCGCTTTCTCAGAAAGGAAAAGCAATTTATTATTCTTGCCAACCACAACAGTCACCTGGATACTTTGAGTCTGCTATCCTCCCTGCCCGGCGACCTTCTGTGGAAGGTCAAGCCCGTAGCCGCAGAGGACTATTTCGGAAGAACCCGTTTCCAGGCTTCCATGAGCAATTATTTTATCAATACGCTTTTAATCAGAAGAAAAGGAGAAAAAGATTCGGAGCATGACCCTATCCGTAAAATGCTTGAAGCGATTGATGCCGGATATTCACTCATCCTTTTTCCCGAAGGAACAAGAGGGAAACCGGAACAAATGGGAAAGATTAAATCAGGTATAGCCCGTATCCTGTCCCTACGCCCTGAACTGAAATATGTACCTGTATTTATGACTGGTATGGGACGTTCCCTACCCAAAGGCGAACTACTACTGTTACCTTATAAGGCATCCATCCATTACGGTATGCCCGCATTGGTAAAGAGTACGGATACGCACGAAATTCTAAATCAGGTAACAGAAGATTTTGAAGAAATGAAAGAGAAATATCAGGTTATTATAGAAGAAGACGAAGAATAGATGCTGTTTTTCAAAAGAAACATATCGAAGCTATCGGACGAAGAGTTACTTACACACTATATAAAGTCCGGGAATACGGAATATTTCGGTGAATTGTATAACCGTTATATCCCGTTACTGTATGGACTTTGCCTGAAATACCTGCAAGATGAAGACCGTGCGCAGGAAGCCGTGATGCAGTTGTTTGAAGACTTATTGCCGAAAATGGGTAATTATGAGATAAAAGTCTTCAAGCCGTGGCTCTACCGCGTAGGCAAGAATCATTGCTTGCAGCTTTTACGAAAAGAAAACAAAGAGATTTCGTTAGATTATAGCATTAATGTTATGGAATCCGACGAATTTCTGCATCTATTAAGTGAAGAGGAAAGTTCGGAAGAACAATTGAAGGCGTTGCATCACTGCTTCGAAAAGTTGCCCGAAGAACAGCGGCTCAGCATTACGCGTTTCTTTCTGGAAGAGATGTCCTATGCTGACGTTGCCGAACAAACCGGATTTACTCTGAACAATGTGAAAAGCTATATCCAGAACGGAAAGCGAAACTTAAAAAATTGCATTAAGAAACAGACCCTATGAAACTATTGGACTACATACGAGGACTCCGCAAAGGAAAAGAGGCACACCGACTGGAAAAAGAGTCGATGAAAGACCCGTTCCTGGCTGATGCTATGGATGGATACAGCCAGGTAGAAGGGAATCACGAAGAACGGATAGAGAAGCTGCGAATGCAGATTTCAGCCCATACTGTAAAGCATACGAACTCTTCAAAAAGAAAGAATTCGTATGCCATCACTTGGAGCATTGCTGCGTGCCTGGTGATTGGAATCGGCATCAGCACTTATTTCCTGTTTCTTAAAAAGAGTATGACAGATAATGTGTTTATCGCTAAAGAAGATATTCCTTCGGCAGTGTTCGAGCCTGTCACCCCGAAAGAGGAGATTTCCTCTTTGGCTGAAGCAAAGATGAAACAAGATTCTACTCATGAAGTTATCGTAAAGCAAGTGGATAAAAAGAATATAGTAGCCAAAAGCAAAACGACTCCTAAACCGCAAAGTGTACCGATAGCAGCAACACCGGTTATAGAAGAAGCTACCGGAGAGGAAACTGCCGGACAAGCGATAATGCTGGAAGAAACAATAGTAGCGGATACAAATACTTCTCACTCCGAAGTCCCTGAAATGAAAGTGGCAAAAGTAGCCGCTCCCAACAGGAATCTGATTAAAGGCAAAGTGACGGATGAAAAGGGTGAGCCTATCATTGGAGCCAGTGTAGCATATACCGGAACGAATACAGGTACAATCACAGACCTCAACGGTGAATTTACATTGAAAAAAGAAGAAGGCAACCAAGAACTGACAGCGCAGTTTATCGGTTACGAACCAGTAGAAATACCGGTAGATACCAGTCGGACAATGTTGATTGCCATGAATGAAGATAAACAAACGCTTGATGAAGTGGTAGTAGTGGGAACAAAAGATAAATACCAGACTCCGCAGCCGGTAATAGGTAAACGTAAGTATAAGAAGTATTTGGAAGAAAACCTTATCCGTCCGGATGATGACAAATGCAAGGATGTGAAAGGTGAGGTTATTCTTGTTTTCTTTGTTGACAAAGAAGGAAACCCACAAAACATCACTATCGTTCATGGGTTATGTGAATCTGCCGACAAGGAAGCAGTCCGACTTGTCAAAGAAGGCCCGAAATGGACGTTCGGAAACCTTCCGGCAAGGGTAACGGTACAATTCTGATTTCTTATATTAGTTCGTAACTCGCCATTTGTATCGGCATATCCAGATTATGAAGTACTTTCTCCAACAGGATACCTTCGCGGTTGTCATATTCATAGCCGAATGTGGCACGGATGCCTTGCAGGATAAACTGCGTGGCACGGTCTAATGCCATCGGAAGACTGTCTCCCTGCATTAAAGAACCAGTGATGACACTGGTAAAAGTATCTCCCGTGCCTGGATAATGGGCGGGCAGATAAGGACAGGTCACTTTCCAGTAGCGGTTTCCTTGACGATTATAGGCATAAACGGACGTTTTATGTGGTTCATCATGTACGGGGACACTGGTAATGATAACAACTTCCGGGCCTTTATCAGATAAAAGACGGAGATATTCTTTCAATTCTTCATCCGTATTATCTGCCTTATAAGGTCTGTCCAGCAAATAGAACAGTTCCGTCAGATTAGGAGTAATCACGTCCGCTTTGGTTATCAGGTGACGCATCTCTTTTACCATCTCCATATCAAAGTTGGTATATAGGCGGCCGTTATCTCCCAACACCGGGTCGGCTACTATCAGGCCGTCCGGCTGGCGGAAGTCTTTGATAAAATCGGAAACAATCTGTATCTGTTTCGGCGAACCGAGGTATCCGGTGTAAATGGCGTCGAATTGTACTTCCAGTTTTTTCCATCCGGCTATAATCTTCGGCATTTCATCGGTGAGGTCTAAAAAGGAGAAGCCGGGATATTGCGTATGGTTGGACAGTACCGCCGTAGGAAGCGGACAAACCTGAAAGCCCATTGATGAAAGAATAGGAATAACGACAGTCAGAGATACGCGCCCCATCCCCGAAAGGTCATGGACGGCAGCTATTTTCTTTACTTTATTGGCATACATATTATTTATATTTAAACAGTTTATTATTCTTCTGAATCAACGGGATGAAACAAACGCTCTATTTACACCAAACAGAGCCTCTATTTCGGGTAAACAGAAGCTCTGTTTATTCATTATTCGCTTCCAGTTCCAAGAGGTATTTTTTCGCTGGAAGTCCCCCAGCATAGCCCGTCAGCGAACGGTCACTGCCGATTATCCGATGACAGGGTGCGAAAATCGACATGGAGTTCGCCCCGTTGGCATTGGCTACCGCACGGACAGCCTTGGACATACCGATACGCTGTGCCATTTCACCATAGGAAATCGTCTGACCGAAAGGAATCTTCAGTAGTTCATTCCATACAAGCTTTTGAAACTCCGTGCCGACGAAAAGGAGCGGGACAGTGAATTCTTTGCGTTTTCCTGCAAAGAATTCGTCGAGTTGTCTTGCGGCCTCTCCAATCACGTCCGACATTCCTTCCTCAAATTCGGCACGTAAGAGCCGTTTCAATCGTTTATCCACATGTTCCCGATGTTTTTCTACCTGCCAGTCACATAGACAGAGCTTGTCGCCGAACGAACCGAGCATCAATATACCGCACGGCGATTCATAACGTTTAATCTTGATTATATTCTTCTCTTTCATACAAATTTCGCACGGTCTGTAACCGCTTTTATGTCATTCACGTTGCAATATATATTAATAAACAGATACTACATTAATATGACCAATACATCCCGTGCACCATGCGCCCCCATCACTAATGCCTGCTCGATATCGGCAGTCTTTGAAGGGCCGGAGATGAACGTACCGAACTTATATTCCTGTCCATCCAATTCACGGTAGGCATCGTACATCGTATTCACAATCTTATTCCGGTCGAGCAGAATGACTAACTTCTCCGAGATAAAATAAACAGCTTTATACTTTACTGTCTGCGGAATCCAGATAGCTCCGTTCTCGGCTACGCCGATTTCTCCTTTCACCACTGCTACATCCGTACCATCCAATTCTTGCGGGTCGTCCAGATTATCGGGATTGAAAGTGGCACAGGAAATATCCGGCAATACGGAAGCAATGCGCATAGCGTCGGGATACGTCCGGCGAATCACGGCATTTACATCTTCCCCTTTACCCAATACCACTGCTGTGCCGCCGACCGCACGGCTGATAGCACAAAATTGCTCTATCTTGTCGGGATATGACAATCGTTTCATATCCGCTATATCCGGCTTATCATAACGTACTTGCGTATTCCTGCGAATACTGGCTAATATTTCTTCCCTGCTACTCATTTGGATTCCTCCTTTCCCTGTACTTTATTTTTCTTCCACATTTCATTAAACGACTCCTTGGCAAATTCCGGTAGTTCACGTCCCTTGCCCCATTCATCCAAATCATTGTATTTCATAAAACGCGGCAGGCCGTTTATCACCGGGGCTGCCCACAAAGCAGCGTTGAACAACGCCGGACGTTCCATCAGGAACTTCATACCGCCGGACATTATCTTCTTTCCCGTATTTGCCTTTCCAAGACCATCCAAATCCTGACGCCATTTATAAATCTGTTCGGCCAAATCGACTTTCACCGGACAGACATCGGAACAGGACATGCACAATGAACAGGCAGAAAGATTATCGTAATATTTCTCCGGGTCATGAGCCATCCCTAAATTGATTCCGATAGGGCCGGGAATGAAATATGTATAAGAGTATCCCCCACTCCGGCGATATACAGGACAGGTATTCATGCAGGCACCACAGCGGATACAGTTCAGTGTCTTGATATGGTCGGGCTTGGAAAGCAGGGAACTTCGCCCATTGTCTACAATAATGATATGATATTCGCCACCTTCACGCGGACGACGGTAATGAGAGGTGTATGTTGTCACTGGTTGTCCGGTAGCCGAGCGCGCCAGTAGCCGTGTGAATACACCCAGCGAATCCAAATCCGGTACAATCTTTTCCATACCGAAAGCGGCAATATTCAGTTTCGGGTAAGAAGTTCCCATGTCGGCATTGCCTTCATTGGTGCAGACCACGATGTCTCCGGTTGAAGCCACGGCAAAATTGGCTCCTGTCATGGCTGCTTCGGCATTCAGGAATAGATGTCGCAGATTCTTGCGGGCGGCATGAGTCAGGTAAGTAGGGTCGAAGTTTCCTTTTTCCGTTCCCATCTCTTTTTCAAAAAGTTCTCCTACCTGTTCCCGTTTGATGTGGATGGCAGGCAGTACGATATGGCTTGGTTCGAGATGCATCAGTTGCAGGATACGTTCACCCAAATCGGATTCTACGACATCAATGCCACGTTCCATCAGGAAAGGATTCAAGCCACATTCTTCGGCAAGCATCGACTTACTTTTGATGAAATGGTGCACATTATGTTCGTTCAGTATCTCATAGACGATGGCGCAGTATTCATCGGCATCCTTCGCCCAATGAACGATGGCACCGTTGGCGGTAGCGTTCTTCTCGAACTCCAGCAGCAGCTCTTCGAGATGGCTGTTGGAATACAGTTTCAGTTCGCAAGCCTTGTTGCGCAACTCTTCCCATTCGGGAACTTCCTTACTCATCTTATCCCTTTTGGCGCGAACCATCCAAAGGGTTTCGTTATGCCATGCTGCCATCTTGCTGTCCTGCAAGAACTTTTCGGCAGCCTTTGAATGTTTGGTACTCATGATTGCGACGCTAGAATTTCTACAATATGGATAATCTGAATCGGCAGGTGCTCCCGTTTGATTACACCTTGCATGTGCATCAGGCAGGAACTGTCAGCTCCGACGATATATTCGGCTCCGGTAGCCATGTGGTCTTTCACCTTATCACGTCCCATGCAGACGGATACAGCCTGTTCTTCTACGGCAAACATACCGCCAAAGCCACAACATTCGTCGATATGGCTAGGTTCGAAAACTTCGATGCCTTCGACCATGTCGAGCAAATCACGTAATTTATTATAATAAGGAATATTTAACTCCGTAGGAGCGGAAATAAACAGTTCGCGTACCCCATGACAGCTATTGTGAATACTGACTTTATGCGGAAAGCGTGCCGGGATTTTCGAAGGCTTCAACACATCGTGAATAAACTCGCAAAGGTCATAAATTTTCCCTGCACTCTGGCAGACATGACCTTCTTTCTCCAAGATACCGGGGTGGTTCTCTTTCACGAAGGCCACACAACTGGCGGATGGGCCGACAATGTAATCGTACTCTTGAAACAAATCACCAAAACGGAGTGCTAACTTCACCGATTCATCTTCAAAACCGGCATTTGCCATCGGTTGTCCGCAACAAGTCTGATCCAACGGATAATCGACGTCTACTCCCAAACTTTTCAATAGTTTATACGATGCCACTCCCACATTGGGATAGATAGCATTGATATAACAAGGAATAAACAAACCTACTTTCATACTATATTTTGTAATAAATTAAGCTCTTCCGCTACATCCGCCTTTCAGGCTATCGGATGTCGATTAATTTGTGTGTTTGCAGGCTTAGTCTCCATTTGGGATGTCGCATTACACAGTCCACTGTTGAAGCAGTGTTATTACAAGAACAAGGCTGAAGGAAAAAATGTTCGGCAGGAAGTAGTTCATAAATACTTATATCTTGTCCTTCATAGACTACTTTTACTTCATCCATCCGGTCGATACCCAGTTTCACGCCCTGCTTGGGCGAGCAGGTCACCCAGTCGATGGCTTCGGGCAGGGGGCGTGTACCGTTTGTTTCGATACAAACATATTTACCTGCCCGGTGCAGGCGGTCGATAAATTCGTCATCAATCCATAAAGAAGGTTCGCCACCCGTCAGGATAACGGTAACGGCGGGATATTTCTCCACTTCGGCGATAATTTCGTCATCGGTCATCATTCTTCCTTCCTCGTGGCGGGTGTCGCAAAAGTCACATTTCAGGTTGCAGCCGGAGAAACGGATAAAAGTGGCGGGGGTTCCGGTATGGTATCCTTCGCCCTGCAAACTGTAGAAGATTTCATTAATCTTTCTCATCGTCATATGTATTTTGTCTGCTACTCTTTACTCCTGTTCTTCTCCTGCCGTGTGGTCTTTTTCTCCTCCTGATGCGTGGTCTTTTTCGTAGATGACGATGTTTCCTTCCGATTCCTGCACCTCTACTTTATAGCATTGCGGAATCTGCTTGCAAACCCATCGGGCGATATTCTCGGCTGTGGGATTAAAGGGAAGTACTTCATTCAGATTCTGGTGGTCGAGTTTCTCCGTGACCACTTCTTTGATGCGGGTGAAATCAACTACCATTCCTTCGGAGTTGAGCCGTGTGGAACGACAATAGACGGTGATAATCCAGTTGTGACCGTGTAAACTGGCGCATTTACTGCGATACGGGAGCACCAGCTTATGGGAAGCCGAAATCTCCATGCGTTTGATTACTGTAAACATTGCTGTATGTATTTTAATAGTTACATGCATCTAATGTCACCTCGATGCAACGGCAAAGGTAATACAAAATAGAGTTTTCATTCAGCAAAGACAGTTATTTTTTCCTATTTTCGTACTATCTTTGTCGCATGAAAACTCTGTATATTGTTTTAGGAAGCATTTCCCTGGCACTCGGCATTCTCGGCATTTTTCTGCCGCTATTGCCTACCACCCCTTTTTTACTACTCACCGCCGCCCTTTATTTCAAAGGGTCGCCCCGACTATACAACTGGCTGCTCAATCATCGTCACTTCGGCCCTTATATCCGCAATTTCCGCGAAAACAAGGCGATCCCTCTCCGCGCCAAAATTATTTCTCTTGTATTAATGTGGGGAACGATGCTTTATTGCATTTTCTTCCTGATTCCTTTTATATGGGTAAAGATTCTCCTGGGACTGATAGCCGCAGGAGTCACTTATCATATTCTTTCTTTCAAAACATTGAGGTAGTCGGAAAGCCCCTGGCGGGCATCTGCCAGCTTATCCTCCCAATGTTTCACGGAATTCTGACCGATAATGTCAGTCACATATTTCACGGAGATAAACGGTATCTCCTTCGAGCGGCAGACAAATGCCTGCGCATAGGCTTCCATATCTACCACGTCTCCGGTGACATGAGTCAGCTCCGTCAAGAAGCCATCTCCTGTATTGCAGGTTCCATCTTCCGTCCAATGCTTGCAATAGCCTTTTTCTTCGAGCAAGGCCGACGAGTCAACTTCGCATTCCAACCCGAACTCTTTCATCTTCTGCATATCACGGTCTACAAACTTACGGCAGACGAAGATGTCTCCCACCTGATGATTGACAGTCCCCGCACTTCCGATATTGAGTACCAAGTCCGGTTGTACCTGACGAATCGCCTCTGCTAAATGAAAGGCTGATTTCACTTTACCAATGCCTGTACGAATGTAATAAGGTTCTATATCCGGCCATTTAATCTCTACAAATTCGCCTTGAACGGCATAGGTTACTAATATTTTCAACATGAGTTTCTTTTAAATATATTGCATGCAAAGATATAGTTTTTCCCTAATAATACCATAAAGTAATCCGCACCTATACTATAAATAATAACTTCAGATACATAAATTAATTCGTCTGCCTATAGGCGGACGAAACATTGCCTATAGCCAACCTTTCGTTCGTCTATAGGCAAACGAAAAGTAAGCTATAGGCAGACGAACTAATCCATGCACTTGCAGAAGTTATTCTATGAAGAGGAAAGAACCAATTTCTTCTCTACAAAATGTTAGCAGTTTAATAAGGTTATTATCCCCCGAAACCTATCTCTTTCCCCCGTCAACCCGCTAATTTGGGCTAAAATGCACATTTTCTTCCGAAAAGTTTTTGTAATATCAGAGTTAATCGTATTTTTGTGTACAATTTTGGTGTAGTAATGACAGAAGAAGAAAAAAAGTTATTGAATACCTTTGAGACGCAGCTACGGCATTTGATCTATTTGCACGATGAGTTAAAGCGTGAAAATACGGAGCTGAAGAAACTTCTCGATATTGAAAAATTAAAAAATGAGAAGGTACAGGCGCAATACGATGAATTGGAAGTCAACTACACAAACCTAAAAACAGCTACGGCAATCAGCCTTAACGGCAGCGACGTAAAAGAGACGAAGCTGCGATTGTCCAAATTAGTGCGTGAAGTCGATAAATGCATCGCTTTGTTGAATGAATAAGAAGAAGATGTATGAACGATAAAATAAAGATAAACCTGCAGATAGCAGACTCAAACTACCCGTTAACCATCAACCGTGAGGAAGAAGAAATGGTACGGGAAGCCGCCAAGCAGGTAAATATCAGGCTTAATAAGTACCGGGAAGTTTACAAGAACCTCGAACCGGAAAAGATTATTGCCATGGTAGCCTATCAGTTCTCGTTAGAGAGACTGCAATTATTGCAACGTAATGATACCAGCCCCTATACGGAGAAGGTAAAAGAACTAAATGAATTGTTGGAAGATTATTTCAAAGAGGAATAAACCTGACCGGCTATTCGCTGATAAGAGAAAAACAACCACGCACTGCACAATATCCGGGCAAGAACCTGCCCAGATATTTGGCGGTGCGTTTTTATTTATATATTAAATTAAATGTAGAATGATAGCAATAATAGCAACAGCAATTGCTTGCTTCATCGTAGGTGGAGTCTTTTCATACATACTATTCCGGTATGCACTGAAGTCCAGATACGAGAATATCCTGAAAGAAGCAGAGACAGAAGCGGAAGTAATTAAGAAAAACAAGCTGCTGGAAGTGAAGGAGAAGTTCCTGAATAAGAAAGCAGACCTTGAAAAGGAAGTAGCACTGCGGAATCAGAAGATTCAACAGGCGGAAAACAAACTGAAACAACGTGAAATGGTGCTCGGACAGCGCCAGGAAGAAATCCAGCGCAAAAAGATGGAAGCCGAAGCTGTCAAAGAGAACCTGGAAGCGCAACTGGTGATTGTCGACAAGAAGAAAGAGGAACTGGACAGACTGCAACAGCAGGAAATTGACAAGTTGGAAGCAATCTCCGGACTGTCTGCCGATGAAGCAAAAGAACGTTTGGTGGAATCCTTGAAAGAGGAAGCTAAAACGCAGGCTCAGTCATTCATCAACGACATCATGGATGATGCCAAGCTGACTGCCAACAAGGAAGCGAAACGTATTGTCGTTCAGTCTATCCAACGGGTAGCTACGGAAACTGCCATTGAAAACTCTGTTACGGTATTCCATATCGAATCTGACGAAATCAAAGGACGTATTATCGGACGCGAAGGACGTAATATCCGTGCACTGGAAGCAGCCACAGGTGTTGAAATCGTTGTAGACGATACTCCTGAAGCTATTGTGCTTTCAGCTTTCGACCCGGTTCGCCGTGAAATCGCACGTTTGGCACTGCATCAGCTTGTTACTGACGGACGTATTCATCCGGCACGTATTGAGGAAGTGGTAGCTAAGGTACGCAAACAGGTAGAGGAAGAAATCATCGAAACTGGTAAACGTACTACGATCGACCTTGGTATCCACGGTTTGCATCCTGAATTGATCCGTATTATCGGTAAGATGAAATATCGCTCTTCTTACGGTCAGAACTTGTTGCAACACGCTCGTGAAACAGCCAATCTTTGTGCTGTAATGGCATCGGAACTGGGACTGAACCCGAAGAAAGCAAAACGCGCAGGTTTGCTGCATGATATAGGTAAAGTGCCTGATGAAGAACCGGAATTGCCACACGCTTTGCTGGGTATGAAGCTCGCAGAGAAATATAAGGAAAAACCGGATATCTGCAACGCTATCGGTGCTCACCATGACGAAACGGAAATGACCAGTTTGCTCGCTCCTATCGTACAGGTATGTGACGCTATTTCAGGTGCACGTCCGGGCGCACGCCGCGAAATCGTTGAGGCTTATATCAAGCGCTTGAATGACCTCGAACAATTGGCGATGGCTTATCCGGGTGTAACAAAGACTTATGCAATCCAGGCAGGACGCGAACTCCGCGTTATCGTTGGTGCGGATAAGATTGATGATAAGCAAACTGAAAACCTGTCGGGCGAAATCGCCAAGAAGATTCAGGATGAAATGACTTATCCGGGACAAGTGAAGATTACCGTAATCCGTGAGACACGTGCGGTTAGCTTCGCTAAATAAGACCAAATCAAAAAAGAAAACAAAGATAAAAGGGCGAAGCAATTCGCCCTTTTTTAATAAATGCCCGTTTCCTTTTTAAAGATACTCATTGCTTTTTAAATACATAAATCACTTTTTATCCCTTACTCATCAACCTATGAAAAAGTTTCAATTCGAAGTTTGTGCCAATTCTGTAGAAAGTTGTCTCGCCGCCCAGGCAGGCGGAGCCAATCGGGTAGAATTATGTGCCGGTATACCGGAAGGCGGAACGACACCGTCTTACGGAGAAATATCCATGGCGCATGAAGTGCTGGACACTACCCGGCTGCACGTTATTATCCGTCCCCGGGGTGGAGACTTTCTCTACTCACCTATAGAAGTCAAGACAATGCTGAAAGATATAGAGATGGCTAAGCAACTCGAAGTTGACGGGGTGGTTTTCGGATGCCTGACTGCTAATGGGGAGATTGACTCCGTCGTCATGCAAGAGTTAATGAAAGCCTCACAAGGGTTATCCGTCACTTTCCACCGGGCTTTCGACGTTTGCCGCAATCCTGAAGAGGCACTCGAACAAATTATAGAACTCGGTTGTAACCGGATTCTTACTTCCGGACAGCAGGCTACTGCCGAACAAGGTATTCCTCTACTTAAAGCACTACAAAAACAGGCAGCGGGAAGAATTATCTTACTTGCCGGATGCGGTGTGAATGAAAAGAATATTGCCCGAATCTCCTATGAAACAGGGATACGGGAGTTTCACTTCTCTGCCCGTGAAAGCATAAAAAGTGGCATGGAGTACAAAAACAAATCGGTATCTATGGGCGGTACTGTACATATCGACGAATATGAACGAAACGTAACGACCGCCCGGAGAGTCATGGATACGGTTCAGGCTATATCTTCATAATTCAGATCATATCCTTATAAATAAGGTATGATTGTGATATAAATACCCGTGATAATGGCCGAGGTGATTACGCCGGATATATTAGCTCCCAAGGCATCGCCTAAAACGAATGAGTCGGGATTGTCCTTGCTGACAATCTTCTGGGCAACTTTTGCGGTAGTAGGTACACAACTTACCGCGGCTATGCCAATCACCGGATTATAGTTTCCCCGTTTGATAAAGTACATGATATAACCGCCCAAGATTCCACCGATACCGGAAAGTAACAAAGCTACGATACCCAAAACCAATAATTTAAGAATCTTCGGATCGAGCAATAAGTGTGCGTCGCAGAGTACGCCCAACAATACCCCTAACATAAAGGTAGAGCCATAAAGCAATGGGCCGCTTACAAAATCATAAATATGTTTCATACCGGACTCACGGACGGCAACTCCGAGGAACAAGGAGAAGAATAAGGGCGAAGCAACCGGGAACAGGAAACAAAGAACGGCACAAAGAATAGCGGAGAAGGCCAACTTTACTTTTGCATCATAGTTTTTCGGAGCTTTCTTCGTTACCATCTTGATTGCACGGAGACGTTTGGGAACCAGGAGTTTTACCAGGTAAGGATAGCCACCGTATGTTAATCCTAAATAAAGATAGGCAACTACCGTGATAGGGACAAACAGATGTTTTGCCAAAGCCAGCGAAGTAAACAGCACCATCGGGCCATCAGCACCGCCTACCATAGCCACAGAGGCGCTTTCTTTCAAAGTTAGTCCGAGAGCGGCGGCGATAGGCACTGTCAGGAAAGTTCCTAGCTCCGCACACAGTGCAAGGAAGATACTTGCAAATGGTTTCTGAAGCAGGAAGCCGACATCCAGAAGTGTCCCGATGCCCATAAAGACAAAACAGGCTATCAGTCCGTTACTGAATGTAAGCGTGTAGACAGGTTGCAGGAAGTCTATCTGCATTGTATTCATCAATGCGTCCGTATCCGAAAGCATCGGGTCGAGAAAGAGATTACCCAGTGTACCGTCGGGCATAATCAGTGTTCCACAGTTGATAGCTACCATTCCCAGCCCCATCGGAATCATAACCATGGGCTCGAGCACGCCTTTCCAACCTAAATAAATAAGTAACAAACCGAGAAGTACCAAAAAGATTCTGGCAGAAGCGAGGAACCAACCGCTTGCCATCATTGTACCAATACCTTGAAATAAGGTCGCAAAATCTATATTTTCCATAATGAATGTCTTTTTTATTATTTGTCAGAAGCTGATTTCTTGAAGTTTTTCTTGTTGATATGCGCCCGTTCTTCCTCTTTAAGAAAGAATTCGCGGGTATCCCGTGGATAATAATAATCCATCAGGGTTTCGTCCGAAGCCCCCGGACTCACACCATGATAATAACCCGCATAACCGGTAAAGTTACGGTTGATGCCACGGCTGAAGTCTTCACGGTAATCTCCCATGGATTCTTCCGTCTCAAGCGGTATCTGCCTGACGAGCTTTTCCACTTTCTGACGATGTTGCCGCCAGCGATGCAGACGAAGTAACTCCAACCGGTGGGAACTGTAAAAGTCAAATGAATCGGCAGCATAAGCTATTAACTTAATCACTGTCGCAACGAAAAAGCCTATGAGAAAGGTCAACCCCATCATAGCCAACGTAGATAGTAATAAATGAATCATAGTAGTATAAAAAAATAGGTTGTATAATCATTTATGCACAAACACGGCATGCCCGGAAATGAATATTATCCGGACTTATAAAACATATTTGCACAAATTCCCAGGAATAGTTATGGCAAAAGAAAGGCTAAATCAAGATATGTGCCAAGGTATAAATGTAATACCTATTAGAATATTTCAGATAATTAGTGTCGGAAAGAAGAATTTTCCTTTTGTCCTCGGGCAAACGGAAAGAGCGGGAACTTAATAACTGGACAATGACGGGAATATCATTAAACTTCAATGTCCTGACGGGAGTTATGTTTCGTGGAAGTGAGAAAGTAGTCAGGATTCCTAAGGAATGGCTCTCTGCCGGAGTTGAAGTGAATGTCGTAGCAGTGACTGCGTCATTCTCCAAAGAGATTACGGTTGTTTCCCGAAATCCCCGGACATCTTCTTTATGGGTAGACAGACTACCTCCAATAAGTAAGAATGCAAGTGACAATATGCACAAAAGATACTTTATCATAACTCTCTACAAACGTAACAATTAATTCGCATAAAAGTGCGCTCTATACAGAGAATTAACGATTATTGCATACTGTCACACTGCATTACTACTTTCTGTCCCTTCTTCGCTCTGTTCTTTCTACAATCCGTTCTTTCTACAATCCGTGAATGGTTTTCATCAATTGCTCGCCCAGGCCGATGGTATATCCTTGAGAAACAAAGACCACACGGTTGAATGTATCGGCAATGATAAACATGGGCAGAACATTCTGATTGGAGAGATTCATGGATTTAGCAATTTGCTGCTGAATGCTATTATCCATATCTACGCCATAAGTAATGGTAGACGGCAACCCCTGAAACTCTACAGGATGGAATTTCTTATATTGTTCTTCGGACGGGAAAAGGAGGACTATTTTCCGACCCCATTTCTCGAACTCGCTGCCTAAAGCGGCTATATCCCGCAATGCATGATTAGTAGGCTCCTGCCCTACTCCCAACACACCAACCACAAAATAACCTCTTCCACAAGTTTGAAGAAGGCTCTGCGTTGCAGATGAGTTACCGCCCGATACAGGAATATACAATGATTCCGAGTTGAAATTTCCAATTACCTGTACTTGTTCGTCACTTTCTCTCATAATCAAATCAATGGTTGTCGTCTTGTCCGGTTCTATGGTAAAGAAAGTAACTTTGGAAAGTACCGCTCCGCTTGCCATACGCGTTCCGGTGACCAGCATATAATAACCGGCATCCAGTGGAGTGCCATTCTTCAACAGATTTGACCATGTAGTACCTGCACCCATATCGGCATCCCCTTCGTCATAGTTCAACAGTTGGAATACACCGTCCTTGAATTTGGAAAGAGTAAAATGGGAATAATACTTCGGATCGGGTAATGAACGGATTGGTTTGTATGTGGCACGCAACAGTCCGGTAGCAGCCTGCACCGGTGTACTTTCCGCAAAATCCACATCTATAGTACGTCCTTCTTTATTCACATACTGCACTTTTCCCGTCACCTTATCTATTTGGGCAGGTATGCCGAAAGCACGAGCCATTGCCACAAAGAAAATATCACGTGACTTTTCATCCGCAACACGAGCTCTCCACACTCCTACCGGAGAAATAGGGATACGCTGGGAATTCAGTTCATTGTTAATCTTAATCTCTTTCTTACACCATTCAACCAAACGGGATGGTTCTTCCACAAAGGCTTCTTTCTCTTTTCGCGAAAATGCAGCATTGAGATTATAGCAATAAGGCGTCAACATTTCGTTTTCCACACGCGGGTTGACCATCTCGGCACTTTCATGCTCAGTGGTAATCTGTAGATAATCAACCAGGCAATAAATAGATACATCCCTCCAATCTTTGGCAGAAAGTTGCTGCAATAGTGCCAAAGCAAAGTCAAAACGTTCTTCGGTCAGATTTGAAGCTATTTTTATGAAATGAAGCAACGTCTTATAGTTTCCCCGGGAAGCAACCAATATCTTTACCATTTTCTCTTTATCTTCATCGCTTATATTGAATCTGGCAAGAGCTTCCTGGTCAAGTGCTTCTCTAGCACGTTCTTCAGTCATCATCGTTGCTACATAAGCATTACGAATAGAATCTTCCTTAGCCAGCCGGAAATCATTTTCCTTACGTTGTTCCGGAGTTACTTCCGGCAGATTCGCTCCTTCCGCGGGTGGAACAATGTCCAAATCGAATGCATATGCTTCTCCCTCTTTCTTATCCAAAGCAAGAACCAGCTTATCATCTTTGCCAAAAGACAGTTTACCATAACCGAATTTACCGTCTTTGGAAACCCATACCAACATATCTCCCTGTCCGGCTGTCAACGAAGCCTGACCGTCCGCACCGGTATATTTAGTGGCAACCGTATAAAACTCGGCGTAATTATAAACTTTGAAATCCACCTTCGCACCAATGACAGGCTGACCGTCAGCATCAGTCACCATGACCACTGCCTTTCCCGTAGGAGCATAATTATCTATCACATTAATCTCGGTATAATTCGGAGTCTCAAGCATAATCTCCTCCGGCCCGTTATAACGACCGAAAACCTTTGTATGCATCAACATTCCACGACTTGCGGGCGCATTGAACCAACCGAGGTTCAGCACCGGTTCGGGCTCGCAAGCACCAAAGAAATACCACTTGCCATCCGCCCAGGCTTCTACCCAGGCATGATTATCATCCGTATGCGCCCAACGGGGAGTATATACCTGACGGGCAGGAATTCCGACCGAGCGCAATGCGGCAACAGTAAAAGTAGACTCTTCCCCGCAACGTCCATAGGCCGTTTGCACCGAAGCTAGCGGCGAACTGGTACGGGCATCACTCGGACGATATACCACTTTCTCATGGCACCAGTGATTTACCTCTAAAATCGCATCCTTCATCGAAAGACCTTTCACCCGTTCTTTCAGTTCTTCATAAAATACTTCCCGGGATTCATCCAAATTCTCATTATTCACACGGACAGGCAATACAAAGTGCCGGAATAACTCATCGGTTACACTCTTTCCCCAAGGCATCTCACTGCGAGCCTGTTCGGAAAGACGAATATTTTTCAGATAATATACCCCGGGATAGTCTGTTATATCCCCTATCGGCATATAGGCATAAAGAAACATCAGCGCTTCACGCTCGGAGAGAGTCAAAGTACTATCCGAAAGGATGGTAAACAGATTCCCATCGGGAAGAGCCTGTTGTTTTTGCTCAAAATCCTGAAGTACCTGATTACGATAAGCTTCTTCTTTCAAAAAATGGGATTCACTGCATGAAAATAATAATACAGAGAAATACGGGACAAGCAAAAGACGGACGAGTGTTTTCATATTTATGTGTTAATTAAATAAACGATAGTCAAATAAATATGCATACCAAAGTACACATCCACAAAATTACAAGTTTTTTTCTGAAAGACAGCACAAGTAGCTGTAAATGTATGTAATAGGTTTGTAACATCTACCGTGTCCGAACCTCCTTTAAAAAGAAAAATCAAAATAAAAAGAAGATTTTTATGTTTTACAGCATATATTTCAAAAACATTTTGTACCTTTGCAGTGTTAATAAAGAAAACAAGATGTAAAACCGCTCTTCAAAACGTGGGGGGCAAAAAAAGAGGAAACAAATTATGAAAAAGAATGCAAATGAAAAAATTATGATGTTACAGTACCGTATTAAGCGCTATCAAGCAATGGGAAATGGTGCAATGTGCCAAACCTTGAACGGTAAACTTCAAAAACTGCTGTCACAGCAGGTTGCCATGTAAATAAACACACTAATTATATGAATTTGGGCGAGGAACTTTCGAGTATCCTCGCTTTTTTTATACTTTTGTACTCAAAAGATAATAAAACACATATATCATGAAGAAATTATTAATGTCGGTTGCGTTGCTTCTTTTAGCTGCAACTTCTTTTGCACAAACACCCGGTTATGAATTCACAACCGTTGTGTCCCACAAAGCGACTCCCGTCAAGGATCAAGGTTCCACAGGTACTTGCTGGTGCTTTGCCACCGTCTCTTTCATGGAATCCGAACTGCTCCGCATGGGAAAGGGAGAATATAATCTGTCGGAGATGTATATCGTCCGCCAGAAGTACATGAATCAGATGGAAGACAATTATCTCCGTCGCGGAAAGGGAAACATTGGAGAAGGGAGTTTGGCTCATACATTCACAAATGCCTATAAACAAGTGGGTATCGTTCCCGAGGAAGCTTATTCCGGTTTGCTTAACGATAAAAAAGACCATAATCATGGAGCATTGACACGCTATTTCAAGGCTTTGGTGGACGCTAACATCGCTTCCAAAAAGCGGACTCCTGAATTTTACGCCCTCATCAATAATCTGTTTGATACTTACTTGGGAAAACTCCCTGAAAAATTCACCTACAAAGGAAAGGAATATACTCCCCAATCTTTCACAGAAAGTCTGGGACTGAACATGAATGACTATATAGAGCTGACCAGTTTTACCCATAAACCTTATTACGAGACTTTCTCACCCGAAGTTCCTGACAACTGGGAAAACCAACAGATGTATAATCTTCCGTTGGATGAACTGATGAGCGCCATCGACCACGCACTGAACAATGGATATACCGTATGCTGGGACGGTGATGTCAGCGAACAAGGTTTCTCTTATAAAAACGGAGTAGCTATCAACCCGCAAGTGGAAGATGTGAAAGACTACTCTACTACCGACCGTGCACGTTTCGAAGCAATGCCCAAGTACCAGCGTATGGAAGAAGTGTTCAAATTTGAGCATCCTTATCCGGAAATCAATGTAACGCCTGAAATCCGCCAGGAAGGATATGAAAAGTTTGTGACAACTGATGACCATCTGATGCATATCACCGGTATCGTAAAAGACCAGAATGGTACCAAATATTACATTACCAAGAATTCCTGGGGAGCAGACGGCAATAAATTCGGAGGATACCAGAATATGTCTGAAAGCTACGTACGCGCAAAGACAATAAGCATCATGGTACACAAAGATTCTTTGCCCAAAGAACTGAGAAAGAAACTCGGAATTAAATAAAAGAGATTATTTCCCAATAAAACAGGGCGACAAAGTATCACTACTTGATCGCCCTGTTTTCTATTAACCTACTATTAAAAACCTCATCCTTTTATTTCTTTTTCAGCGTTACATCACTGATTTCTACAACACCACCTTTGTTCTGAGCAAGAATAGCTATACAGCAATCTTTCAAGATAGCAGCGTCATCGTCCGTATCGGACACTTCCAAATCAGCATTGGCTTTCTTACTACTCATAGTATTTACCACTTGTCCCATATCGTAATAAACCACTACTTTAGTCCACTTATCAGCATCTTTAATCTTGAAGTTGTATTGTGCGCCCGAAGCATTCGGCTGAGAATCGGCATCGTAATCCCGACGCATAAAGAATGTAGTATTGTACTTGCCATTGTCATTCTTTTCTTCGTTGGTCTGCTTGATATACACACTTACCGGAGTACCTGCTTCTTTGGCTTTCGCATAGAAAGTGAGAACGTAGATGCCTTTCTCCAATCCATCTGTCACACGCTGTCCCAGAAAAGCTTTATACCAGGACGTATTTTTTGCAGCACCCGAATTATCTATCTTCATGGCATTCGGATACTTGGCATCACCAGTTTGCTCCCACGTAATGGTAGTCACTCCGTCCGCTTCATTATTCAGGATAAACCATTCGCCTGCGGTAGCTTTGTTGACATTAGTCACCTTATTGGTCACTTCTGTAGCGAACTTCTCATTTTTAATCAGATTCTGAGCGCTTACGCTAACTCCTGCAATAGCCAAAAGGCCGGCAAATAATACTTTTTTCATCTTACTGTAATTTAATTAATTATATCTATATTTCTTCTAACTTTCAATATCTACTTCACTTGTTGTATAACAAATCCATATTTCCCAGTCTCTTTCTTTTCTTCTGTCTTTAGTGTAATGCGGTAAATCTCCTTACCCCATACATTGGACAGGCGCGGATCATCCAACTTGATTGTTTCCAATCCGGCCTTAAAATGAGGCGGATAGTGCATTTCCACCTTCTGTCCCTTTACTTCAATCCGAATCTTTCCGGCTGATGGGAAAGTGACATTCCCCCAAGTTAGGAAATTCACCTGATTAGGGGCAATAACTTCGTCCAATGTATAAACATCACCGATCATAAGTTTATTATTATCAAGTGCATAAGAACGAACCCAACTCTTCACTTTCGCTTCCACCGGATAAGCAGCGGCTATATCCGTAGAGAAAAGATTTTTCTTCTCATTGCAAACCGTATTTGTAGCCTTGTACTGTTGCCCGTATTTCTGCGGCACCCCATTAATCATCGGTAAATTATGATAATTGCTTTGCATTGTCCAAATCGTATAGCGGTCTTTGCCGAATGTCTGTTTCGTATAAGTACCTACACCGGCATCAATAATCACAGGAATCGTATTAACATACAAGGAGAAAGTTCCTACATCATTATGGTTATGACTTTCATTATTGAATCCGCCTTTAGCAGCAACAAACATACCACTTTTATTCTTCATATAACAGAATTCCGTTTCGGGATACCATGTGACGTCCGGCATATCATGTATCGGAGTGGCTTTTGCCAAATCATTACAGCAAAGCAGGGATTGAAGCGAACGAAAAGCATCATTACCCATTGTAGCATACGGTTTCCTGCCATTCAGCAAATATGCTGCAAAATGCATCATTTCATCGCTGTTTACAGCTTTACCAAAGCGGTAAATCAGCAAAGGATCGCCACCGCCTTTTGCTGAAGCATCGGCAAAATTCACTACCCATCCATCGCCAACGTAAGAACGCGACATATATTCTCCCATCCGACGAATCATCGGTTCGTTGAAAAGAGATATTTTACCACCTGTACCATCAGAAAGAATTTGAAGATAGTCATAGAGTTTTCCTGCAGCATGTCCCCAGTAGGACGTCCCTTCTTCGCAAGCCCCGTCGGATTTCACGAAATTGATGAACTTATCTACGGATTTCATGGAGCGATAAACGGCTTTTGCCAACTTTTCCTTGTTGTTTTCCATCAGGAAGAAACATTGCAGCGCGTTGGAGTTACACCAGGGATTCCAGTTGTTGATAATCTCTCCCGGCTGCCAGTTGAAGGCCATCCACCACATATCATCATCATTCATATACGGGTCGAGGATGCGTTCTTTGATTGCCTTGCGCATTTGCAAAGATACGACAGGATTGATTTTATCGAATGGCTTGCGGAAGAAATAGTGTACCCAAGCCATCAAAGCTCCGTAGCCGCCTGAACCAAGGTCGATAATCTGTTCACGGAAATCAGGAAGTGAACGTTTACTGCTCTGGCGGGGCAAGTGTGCGGATAAAACCCATGAATTCATTTCACAACTCATATAAGCTCCGTTCAGCAGTTGGTCGATAAAGCGGCCTTTACCTTCGGCTAATTCTGCAAGCATCAGCGTATTGAGTGCCTGACGGTTGGCGTCATAAGGAACTTCCATCACTTTCCGGTTACCGGTACGTTCGTATTCCAAATAAGCGGTGGCAGGGATCAGTTGCCATTTGTAGTTGAGGAGTTTCTCACCAGCTTCGATGAGACGTTGTTTGTTGGGCCCCATCAGTGAGTCCCAGGCGGCGCGGTCTGTATAAGCAGGATATGGCACCCAAGCTTGTTTCATTACTAACACGTTTTTCAACGTAGCTTCGTCTGCCGCTTTTTGCAGCATGTTGCGTTCAGTGTAAGCGTTAGCTTTGAAAGAGAAGCTTCCCAAAGCTGCTACCAGAAGAACACAAAGCAAATGTTTCATTCGATTCATGGTATTTTGTTCATTTAAGCAGGACAAAGATAGCGCATCTCTATAAAAGTAAGGTGAGCAAATCATACGAACCTGATGACAAAAAAGTACATACTTCAAAAATCGTACTATTCCCAGTCACTAAATTCAAAACTCAACTGCTCCCAGACACCATGTTGCTCATCCGCTTCTTCTTTCGGATTGGATACGGAAAGTCCGATAAGCCGGATCGGGTGCTGTTCATATTCCACACTTTTAAGTAATTCCTTGGCTAGTGGAAGCACCCTGTCCAAAGTTGTCAGTTCCTGTGACTGTGTGACGCTTCGGGTTATCTGACTAAAATCATGAAACTTGATTTTCAGTGTCAGTGTATTCCCTTTAAAATCTTTACGGTTCAGGCGTTCAATCAATTCTACCGCCACGTGATACAGTTCGATAATAACAGAAGAATGAGCCGAAATATCCCGTTCCAACGTACGTTCACACCCGATGGATTTACGGATACGGACTGCTTCCACCGGACGTTCGTCAATACCGCGTGCACATTCATAGTAAAGAGCTCCCACTTTACCAAAGTGCGCTGTCAACATCTCAAGGGAACATTTCCGTAATTGGAATCCATTACTGATACCAAGCAAATGCATCTTTTTGGCAGTTACAGGACCTACTCCCCAAAAAGATTCGATGGGAAGACGGGCTATAAAATCAAGTGCCTGTTCCGGATGGATGGTGCATAATCCATCTGGTTTGCGATAATCAGAAGCTATTTTAGCCAGGAATTTATTATAAGATATTCCGGCAGACGCTATTAGATTCAGTTGTTCGCGAATCTTCTGTTTAATCTCTTTCGCTATATCCACAGCCAAGGAAATGCCTTTCTTGTTTTCTGTTACATCGAGAAAAGCCTCATCCAAAGAAAGAGGTTCAATAATGTCGGTATATTCATGGAAAATCTCATGTATCTGCCGGGAAACAGACTTATAGACATCCATCCTGCCGGATACAAAAATAAGTTGGGGACAAAGATGCTTCGCTTTTAGTGAAGACATAGCAGAACGGACTCCGTAACGCCGGGCTTCGTAACTGGCAGCAGCCACGACTCCCCTCTCTTCAGCATGCCCCACCGCCAAAGGTTTGCCGCGAAGTTCAGGATTATCACGCTGTTCTACAGAGGCATAGAAGGCGTCCATGTCGATATGTATAATCTTTCTCTGACTCATTTTAGGGAATTAGCAGAGCAAACTTACTATAAATTCCCGAATAATTCCCGCTTATCGGTTCAAGAAATAATATGGTTATGATTTTTATAGATATTTAGAGCACTGAGACATTTTAAAGTCATTTAGATAACATCTCTACTATAAGATAAGGAATTGCAAAAACCATAAGAAGAATGGAAAGCATAACTTCAGAGAAATTAAGGCTATGCTTTCCATTCTATCAACAAGTATATTATAAGCTATAATTTAGCGGTCTATAAATGTACATTCTTTACCCAACATGGCCTCTCCGTATTTCTTTGGTAGCATATTACGTGTAGCATGATATGTTTCAGGTATGGGAAGTGTATTACTACTCTTTTTCTTTATTATATAAGATTCTCCAATAGTAGTTTTAAAAGAAATCATGTTGTCTTTATTGACCTCAATATTGACATTCTGGTTGCTGGACGTTACAACCTGAACAGGCTCATTTCCCCAAGGATTCTGTATTCTGCATTCTTTTCCCGCCAGACTTTTGATTTCGACAAAAGAAATGGTTTCTAAACTATCTATAGCCGAAGATACGATAAAAGCTCCCTCAGAACGCAACGTAAAAGCAGCTGCAAATTTAGATGGAATAGCCGGAAAAACTCTTATCTTCCCCTCATGACTTTGAAGTAGCATCTCATTGATAGCCGTCCCCACAATGCCCATTGTTTCCATACCGCATTGAACAAAAGGTTTCGTCCGAAAACCCGATTTTCCGGCTTCGGGACGATTATAAGTCAATCTCGAATCATACATATAGTCGCGCTGAGTATATAACTCGGCATCAGGAATCTGATCAACGTAACGAGAAAAATAATGCCAATGGTCTAAATTGTAAAATAACCCTTGATTGAAATGCTGCAGATAGTTAACACTGCATTGTAACCGCTCCAATACTTTATCTCCTAATCCCAACCGTGCGGAAACAATTGCTCCGGGAGTAATGGCATTCCGATTCTTTGGATGATGTAAAGCTATGTTTCGGGCTATCTCAAAATAGTCAGTCCCTTTATGGTTCAACCCAAGCACACCTGCCGGAAAAACAGCTGTAGTATGTGCGTCAAAATGATAACCTTGTATATTTGATTTCGCATCCGGATACACTTCATTATTTTCTGTAAACGCCAATCCAAAAACCTTTCCTTTTTCGGGTACATCCAAAATCGGAGGAGCCCATAAATGCGATATGACATGTTTCCATTGTTTTATCTTTGACTTGTCCACATTCAGGTCTTGAGCAGCTTTAATACAATTTTTAAATAATGACTCAATCATGTATCTGTCTGTTATTGTATTCTTCAATTTACTACTCCATTCATGTTCGTAAGGTTGTGCCGGATAAATATAAAATTCTTTTCGGACATCATCCCACTGGAGGAAATTCAAGTAGAAATCTGCTGCCTCTTTCATAAATGGATAAATTGTATTCTTAAGATAATCGATATCTTGAGTATAGGCATAATACTCCCACATTATTTTACTTATCTGACTGGCCGGAGTATAATTCGTTGTCATATTTCCCCAGTTTGCACTAACCATGTTACCTGAAAAGTCGTGCGCCTCAGTTATTAACAGCCCACCTTTTGTCCCTTTCTTTCTGGCCAATGCTTTTCCTTGAGGAATCATATTGACATAAGTTTCAATATAAGGTCGCAATAGTTCACAATCGTTTTGAACGGCAAGTCCCCAATAAGATTCTTGAGTATTCCAGTGATGGGGTGTAGTCCACTGACGATGATCATAATTAGTAGTCCATAACCCGCCATTGAATGGTACCGGATATTTTCCCCGTGAAGAACTCCCCATGAGATAACGGCGAATGTAATAAATGTTCTCCAGATAATTGTCTGACAGATGAACGAACGACTTCGACCAAAAGTGACTCCACCAATTGATATGTTCTTTTTGAAGGGCTGCAAGCGTTTTTACTTCCGCTTTATCCAGTAATGAAATCGCCTCTTGAGTCGGATTGTCCGAATCGTTAGAACTGGCAACTGATATCAAAATCTTATATTTCTGCTTAGAAGACAAAGGTGTAATCATTGAATTCTCCCGGTCACTGACACGCAAAATCTCTGTCGGAGTCTCAAGTACCCGACACGCAATAGTAAAACAAAGACCACCTTCAAACTTTTCTTCCAAAATAATGTCATTTTCTTGTTTATTCACCTTTGCAGTACCTAACCCATTGGTCACATCCCGGTCACGTGAACCGTACCAGCCACCAAAGTCACGACTGCCCCATCGCTCCAAAGAAATTCGATTTACAGCTCCTGAAGGCAACGTTTTCTTATAATCAGCCTGACAATCTATCACCCAGACATTAGAGTTGGCATCTACCCAAGATGTTATCTCCGTATCGGCAAATGCTGTCGAACTCTTAATCTTTAAATCTGCATTTTGCAAAGATAAACGAGCTTCAAAATCAGCTAGATGCATATAGCTATAACACGGTACGCCTAAATTAACTTTCAACCGTCCCGCCGAACGTAAAGTCATCCTCCCATTAGCAGGTTTATCATATAAATCTATTTTATTAATTTGTAAGGTAATACCCTCGTCGGTAAACCACAACATACCTCCGAGATCACCATTACCTAAAGGAAAACCATTGAAACTGTCGAACTCCGGTTCCAAATAGACAATATCATGCTGACTCAGATAGTTATCGTCAATTTTTAAAAGCGAAGAGGCTTGTATAATATATATATTACAAAACAAAACAATTAAAACTGAAACAATATTTTTCATTTTACAAACTTTTCTTTAATAGTAATTTACCCATTTACTTCTGTACACAAGTTACATCCTGTATCTTTCCTTTGAATCCATTCAGCAGGTCACCTATTTGGCGTAAAGGAAAAACCAGTGTTTCCTGATAAGACATATAATCCATACGCTTGTATTTCTCATAATACACTTTCTTCTTACGCCCTTCCAAACGTTCTTGCAATTGACCATTAACGTATAAAGAAGTTCCTCTATAATCTCCTTCAATACGAATATCTGTCCATTCCTCTGTCGGAAGGCGATAAGAACTGAAAAGAAAAACATAGCCGTCACGACTAAAAGCAATCCGTCCGGTATTTTCCCAATTAGTATAGACTTTGGAATGGGGACCTTCAAATAGAGTACCACTAATATTAGTATCTTTATCCGGCCAAATTTTAAACGATACTGCATAGGGATAGCCAACTTCCTGTAAAATAGTATGAATAGTATCTGTACCATTCAATGAACACATCTTTCCCGAAGGAGTCAGACGTGTTTCTTCAGGAATCCGTGCCAGTAAATTTACTCCCGGAGCTTCCGGCATCACATGACACAAAGCTTCAAAGGTTTCATAAGGAACAGTCTTTTCATCCCCTTTCCAAAGCTTTTCCGCCAATACCTGAACGGCCGGGAAAGAACGGAAATGTACATCCTGTTCAGAAATACCATTGCCACACATGTCATTCCATACAGCGAACATTCCACCTAATACTCCAGGAGTCCCTTCAGGAAGTGTCTGATTTCTGTTCATCAACCACGGACTCCATGATTCATAAATCCACTTATGATCCAAAAACTCACGATAATAACCTGCTCCCGGCACAATATAAAGATATGTGTCACATGTGTTTATCAGCTGATACCCATCCTTTAAAGATGCTTCAGGATCTATCCAGTCATACGACCATGCATTAACAGTCACTCCTTCTGCCTTTACGGGAGTCTTACCGGGAAGCCATTTCAAACCTCCCCACATACGGGGATTCTTACCATATTTTTCAATATATTTCAGATAACGATCTGTGAAATAACGGTATTGTTCTGCCTCCTTCTTATTATATTCATCCGTACCGATATGTACATCGGTCCCGATGAATACAGGATGTTCACCGGAAAGATATTCATCAAACAAAGTATCGAGGAAATAATAAGTTTCATCTTTGTAAAGATCAAGGTGATCCATTCCGTATTCTTTGCTGCCAATTTCCGGTTTGTAGTGCGTAAAAGCAAGAGAGTGTGCAGGAACATCTATTTCGGGAATGACGTTCACTCCATAGTCCATTCCCATGCGTTGCAAATCCGAAAATTCCTGTTTGGTATACGAACCGTCCTTGGCTGTCAATCCGGGGAAACGTTCACTTTCCAAACGAAAAGCAGCATAAGTCATATTCCAATCATTATTAAAGAACTGAGGAAAGCCATTATCATTCAAATGAATTTGAAACTCGTTCATCTTGTAAAACGAAAGTATCTTGACATATTTCCTCAAATAGTCTAATGTGAAGAATTTACGGGCTACATCCAGCATAAATCCACGATTAGGAAATTTTGGAAAGTCACGCGCTGTCCCTTTCGGCAATTTACCTTGCTGATTATACAAAATCTGTAAAAGACTACGTGTTCCCCAAAAAAGTCCTTTCGCAGTAGGCGCTTTAATACTTGCATAATGATTGGTAACCAATACATACCCTTCATCCCCCAACTCTTTATCGGTGTTGATCAGCGAGAGATAAATGTCATTTTTCCGGGGCTTTCCTATTTTTATAGTGTAGTTCCAGTCCATTAATTCTTTCAAGTCATCGACCAATATCCGGGCAGTGGATAAAAGTTGCACTTCATTATCAGGATTTACAACGATACGCCCTTCAGCAGGCAAGAAAAGTTTTCCATTCCCCCCCTTCCATTGTTGCAAAGCAGGAATAACACTTGGACAAGGTTCTTGTGCAGAAACAATAAAACATGCCACTGACAAACAATATAAAGTAAACAGTAGTTTTCTCATAAATTCAAGATTATCAAAATTAATATTATTCGCATCTAAGGGAAAATAACCTATAAATATATAACTTTTATATTAGTTGACGGATACATTGTTCAGTTTATTCATGTATTTTTGGTAGAACATCTCTCTATTTCCACTTTGATCCTCACGATTATCCACTTCACTGAACATCCAAACATCATTTTCTTGAGCCAATTGGATTAATTGAGCAAGCAGTTGCTTCCGTTCTTCTCTCGTGCCATATTCCAAACGAATTTGAGCGTACATTATAGCCATTCGCTCTTTCCGAACCCGTTTCAATACATCCGGTTGGTCTGCTACAGCATTTTCAGCCAAATCAAACCAATGTTTGTAACGCTCTATGCATTCTTTTGACAGGTAACCTTCACGATGAGCTTCAGGATCACCATCCATAGAAAGTATGGCTCTTGATTTTTTTAATGCTTGTTCCATATCTGCAATATATTGCTTGATATAAACTCCTGCTTTACCATAATATCCTGTTAAAAAATCATCCATTTCCTGTTTCATATCGCATTGTGGATTCCACAATAATTTAGCTAGCAAATAACCACGTAACTCTGCAAACTCTCCTCCTTTCTCTCTGTTTCCTTGACAAAAAATAGCTGATACATTATGAGCTGTATAGAAATTGATATTATCCTGCATAGTACTGAAATTAGGAAATGGAGAAATTAAGTTTTGGAATTGGACAACATAATCCCAAACCAATATCTCATTACAAATTTTTCCCCAATCCACCAAATCCTTTCTGAATGCAGCATGAATATTAGAAGTAGCAATAGGAAAATTAATACCTTGTCGGGCTGTTTCTATTGCACACATTTGAATTACAACATTAGATGCCGGTTTAGTATATAACGGTGCCTTTCTGGTGTAAGTATAAGCTAAAGTAGCTATTTTCTTGTGCGGAAAGTGCTCAGCTATTTGATTTACAAATTTCAACATCGTTCCGCTAGGACTTCCATCATACAAATCAGATGTTTGACATTGCCGGCAAGTACAGTTCCCTTTTCCGTCCATTTGACTCACACTCCAATAATGTGCTAATGAATCAGCCCATACAGGGACTTCTGTCTGTGCTGTTTGAATCAGTCGATTTAAAGAATTTACAGCATGAAAAGGAAGGTCGGGATTAGTCAGGCATAACTGCGTTCCCTCCGAACGCGGCTGAATTCTTTTTCCCTCAATTTCAGAAAAATACTCAGGATGAGTATCATAAAGACTGGGAGAAACTACATCATAAAGTGAATGACACCATAGTCCCCAATCTGCATGATGCCCACCTTTTATAGCCCATCTATCAGGAGCTGTCAACCCCTTTCGAAGCGTATTCCCATTCAGTTTCAGTTGTGCGGCAATAACAGGATCACATAAATCATAATAATAGACTTCTCGCCATTTCACAATTGGTGTATAGCTTTCTTCTATAAAAGGCAATTGCTTTTTATTTAATAAAGGAATGAAAGAAACTTCAGAACTATACCATCGACATCCTACATATTTTTCTAAAAATGAATATACTCCATATAGAACACCTCTACCATTCTGTCCACCAATGACAATAGCATCTTTTTGTATGGACAAATAATATCCATCTTCACCAAGTTTTGTATTTGTCGGTAGAATGCTGTTTATATCGCATGTTTCTTGGGCAAGTACCAACATTTCAGATTGTTTCAATGAAACAGACCGTTGAATACATGAAGCTTTAAATACTTGAATGATATACTTGCTCAATTCTTCAGCTGCATGAATTACAACTTCAGGTGCATCAGGACAAGTATAAACATAATAAGTTCTTCCACTTTCCAAAACCATCTTTCCATTTTTAGCATGTAAAGATATTGCCATCAATAGCACAAGGACAACATATATATATTTCATGAAACTTTCATCATTTATAAAATTAAAGAAAAAAAGAGGGGACAGGACACTCAAATAATGTTTTATCCCCTCTATATACTAACTGCCTATTAAAGTTACTTTTTCAACGTACATTGTATAACCCATTCTTTGGTTGTTCTACCATCGGCCGCAACAACCTTATATTTACACGCTTTGGAAAAATCCCCCCATTTACCTAAAACAGGTGCACCATCCAACGGATAAATAGTAGAGGCAGTAGAAATAGTAGCAATACCTACAATCTTCTCCAATTTTACACTATTACGTATTTCTTCTGTGAAAAAACTTGGATTTCCCGCTTCAGGCACAGTGATTGTACAAGAAATAGTATTCCCCTCTATTTTCACATCAGTAGGCAATGAAACAACTCCCAATTGAGTATTATTTCCACCATTCATCGCTTGTTCCCAACGATGTTCAAACTTAAATCCTGTGATTTCCGCATCATCATAAGATTCCAGTTCGTCCAGTCCTGCCTCCAGACAAGAAGACAGCGTCAACAACATACAGACCATAAAGGCACTTAGCCTCCAAATATTTATAAATTTATTCATATTCATTACCAATATTTATTTTGTTGCAAATTAGGATTAGACATAGTCTCCGACTCAGGTAACGGGAAATACATACGTTTGGGCCAAGAGAATACCCGATCACTCCCTGTTGAACTTCCGTGACTGGTATCAATTAAGGTAAACGTATCATCATCACCATCAATAATAATGCAGTGTGTACGTTTGTTAAACTCAGGTACAGAAGTGGCATTTTCCACTTTTGCCCAACGAATAACTGAAAAATAACGATCACCCTCCAAAGCCAGTTCTACCCGACGTTCTATCTTATAAAATTTCCAGAAGTCTGCCGCTGAAGAACTTTCCGACAAAGCGGGTAATCCACCGTGTTGAGTACGAGTCATATTCATCACTTTGATAGCTTTTTCTATTTCACCCTTACGACCAAGTGCCTCAGCATAATTAAGACTAGCTTCTCCTAATCTGAGAAGAATATAACGAAAATCATAAAGAACCTGATATCCGGGAAGTGCATCTGTACCATCCAATTCATAAACGTATTTGCGCCACATATATCCGCTTTGAGTCATAAAACCGTGGTTCTGTGTATTTTCCCAATAACAATTGCCTTTAGTATCCATTTCAATAGAAGTAGTGAAATAAGTGGTACCATCATAACAAATAGTAGCATCCAAACGTTTGTCTCTATTACTATACATAATGGCAGCAGTCTTTACAGGAGCATTTTTCCATCTGGCAGTTTCCGTATAATGCTTTGCTGTCTGATCACCGTCCACATCAATAGCCAGATAGGCTTCTGTCAATTCATGAGAAGGCCAATTAGCACACCATACATCTATTTTATCTTTAATCTCAGGTCCCATGGTATTTCGTCCGGGTGATAATGTACCAGCGACATACATAGGAAGTAAATTGTCACAAACCTGTTTTTTATCTCCTTGTGTAAAATAGAACTGAATTTCCGGGCTCGTTTCCGGATAAGAAAAACTACCAAACATTTTACGATATTCAGGATCTATGTTCCAATTGGCGGCCTCTTCTCCTTCAAACAGCTGCTCTCCGGCAGCAATGGTTTCATCATAAAGCCCCCCCTCCAAGGATACACGTGTCAGTAAGGTGAGTGCAGCTCCCTTAGTGAAGCGCTCTTTATTGGCAGTTGAAGGTAGATCGGGAATGGCCAATTTCAATTCATTTACCATAAACTTATACATATCCTCTTCTGAAGCACGGGACATTAACATCTCATCACTTGGAGTCATCAGCTTATCAACAAGCATCACTCCTCCCCAACGACGTACCATCCAGTCATATACCATTACACGCAGACAGCGAGCTTCGGCTATAAACTGTTTACAACTTTGTTCGTCAATGTCGGAATTGCCAGTCAATTTTTCTATGATAAGACTCGCCTTTCGAATATAAGAATATCTGTTAAAGTCCCCTATGTTGTCTTTTATATTTGTGGGAGAAATAGCCTCTGCTGCAACTGAATTATTATCCTTATTCCAAACATTATCAGTCCACGAATCTGTACGCAAACACTCTGTATTATTATCTCCCGAACAATACAAATCTTTAAGAATTGTCCAATAAGCTTCTTTCAATACATTTTCGGCCAGTTCTTTATTACGCCATATTAAAAGTTCGTTGTATGAGTCCATTGGTTCTGTATCAAGTACATCACAAGATGCCAATCCACATACCATCATCAATGCTATATATAAATATTTTTTCATATATTTTCCCTTTTATTTAAAATGTTAGGTTAACTCCAAACTGGATTATCTTCTGTACCGGATAACCTACTTGTCCCATAGACTCATCATCTCTACCGTCTTCTGGATCAATGTGATACTTTTTAACCGGAGAGAAAGTCAACAAGTTATTCCCACTTACATAGAATTCAAATTGAGAGATAAAGTTCAGTTTTTTTAGCAGGCTGTACTTCAGGTCATAACTCAATTTTACATTCTTCAATCGAAGATAGGAAGCATCCAGTAGCCAATAAGTTGATTCCATATTATTGTTTCCTCCATTATCTTGTTGATTATTAGTTAAACGAGGATAGAGGATTTCGCCTGTATTACCTGGATAATAGAATTTTTCACTACCAGCCAAACCAATCTGATTTGTATTAAATCTCCGGTTGAATGATTCTAACATCATATTCCGGGCACCTGTACCTTGCAACAATACGTCAAGTGTAACTCCTTTATAAGACGCTCCTAAAGTGATACCATAAGTTAAATGCGGGAATCGGGGAGCACCTTGGCGTATCCGGTCATTGGTATCTATCACACCGTCACCGTTGATATCCTGATAAGCTATATCACCCGGTCGTAATAAAGTAGATGCCTGAGGCCGTGGATTGTCCAAGATTTGTTCCATGTTTTGATAAAGTCCGTTTGAAACATACAGCAAGTCAAAATATGACTTCTGATGTGTAAGACGACGATATGGATTCTTCAAATCAGATTCTTGTTCATCATATTTCCTTTCCCATAGTTCGTTATAATATGATAAATTAAGTCCAACATTGTACTTGAAATCACGGGCAATCTTGTCTCTCCATGCCAGATTCAACTCATAACCGGCTCTACGATGAGCGGAATTTGTTTTAATCATAGGCATAGCAGTACCCAACGGTGTAGTATAAGAATCCTTTGGATTAGCTAAATAATTGGTCGTACGATAATAGAAATACTCAAAGTTGGCAGATAAACGTTGTTTAAAAAACTCTGCATCAACGGCAAGGTTAATGGTATTTCTACTGTACCACGTCAAGTCCTGGCTAACCAAGTCGCCTTCGCGTAAAGTCGAATTCCATTTACCACCTTCATAAAAATCATTTCCCTTATTATATACTGACAAATACTTAAAATTACCCACATCATCCAAACCGATTTTCCCCCATGAGAAACGGAATTTCAAGGCGCTAAACCAATTATTGTTCAACAAAGGTTGCATGAAAGGTTCCTTGTCTACATTCCAGCCGACAGATACTGACGGGAAGAATCCCCAACGCTGACCTTTTGGGAACTTGTCAGAACCATCATAACGGAAGTTGGCTTCTACAATATAGCGCATCTTATAGTCGTACTTTAAACGACCTACCAATCCCATACGGCCATTTTCTTTTGCAGTACCTTCATTTTCTGCCGTAGAACTCGGTCCACCATTAATCTGTTCGATGAAGCTTGTCTCATATTGTTTTCTTGATGCTTTCATTTCATTATAATTATACTTCCATGAATTGAAAACAGCAGTCGCTCCAATTGTATGAGCCTCTTTGAACGTTCTGTTATAATCTACCCGTGCTTCAAAAGTCACTTCATTGGAACGATACATATCTTCCTTCAATTGGGCTTTTCCAAGATTAGTTGGCTGATCATTCCATTCCCAAACAGGACCAACACCCGCTACGTTAGCACGCCAGTCTTTGTAAAAGCTATCATACAGATTATAATTCATAAGTGCTCCAAAACTCAGTCCAGAAACTTTAGGTACATCCCACTGCATTGACAAACTCATATTGGTATAATGAGTGTCATTTTTCCTATATCCAGCATCGGGGTCGATTTCCACATATGGATTCTCTTGCCCTCCCGTCGGGTGACCTGCACTATTAAAACACCTAGTTAAAGAATTCAAGCGTGCTACATGTGTCCAAATAGACCACAAGCCATTAGGTGGGTATTGTGTTTTGTTCTGACTGAAAGAAACGTCTCCATTAAGTCGCAATCCGATTTGATCGAAATAGTGATCCACATGCATTCTCATATTTAAACGATCATTCTTTGAAATGTCCGTTTTATAAATCCCCCCTAGGGTGTAATAACGCGCAGACATAAAGTAATGAGTATTTTTACTTCCTCCATTCAACGACAGGTTATGTGACTGCATAGGAGCATATTTATGAAACAGCAGACTATTCCAATCCGTGTTTCCTGTCACATCATTAAAAGTGCCATTTTTCAGCGCATCCAACACACCTTCCGGCCAATATAAATTCCCTTTCTCATCCACTTTCATAAAAGTAGGCATTCCGTTGTTATAGACTGCGGCTCTGTCTGACAATTCGGCCACCACATAGTTATCAAGGAATTCAATGGGCTGCGTAGGAGAACTCAAAGAATAAGAACCATTGTAGCTGATTGTCATCTTTTCGTTTGCACCCTTTTTAGTTGTGACCATTACAATACCATTACCGGCACGTGCACCGTATACAGCCGCTGCCGCAGCATCTTTCAGGATAGAAAAAGACTCTATATCACTTGGTGAAAGTACTGAGAATTCTTGTTTTGTACTAGGAATACCATCAATTACATACAATGGCTCACCACCTCCACGGATGGAAATACTAGGTAACGCTCCAGGCTCACCACCTGCCGATTGAATGAAAACTCCGGTTGCTCTACCTTCCAAAGAACTAATTATATTAGTATTAGGCATATTTACCAAATCATCTCCTTTAACACTAGATATAGAACTAGTCAGTCTTTTTACAGAGCTTTTCCCATATCCTACTACAACAACTTCATCTATAAGTTTACTATCTTCTTGAAGCTTAATAGTTAGCGAAGTACGATTTCCAACTTTGATAGTTCTAGTCAAGTACCCCACATAAGATATTTCAATCACTGGGGAAGCACCAGATACATTGACGGAAAATCTTCCGTTTACATCAGAGACTGTCGCATTTGAAGTATTTTTTTGTAAAACTGTAGCCCCAATTAAAGGCTCTCCATTCTCGTCTGTTATTACACCGTTCAGTTTACGACTCTGCTGTTGTTCCAACACATTAAAATTATTTTCGTCTATCGTTGTATCAGCTGATATTTCCAAAGCGAATAAGGACATAAATACAATAAGTAGCCCTTTCTTAAATAATCGAGATAGACAATAATGGTGATAATTATTACTTTGCATCATTAGTCTTAATTTTTTAATCATAAATACTTTTTATATTACTAGAATTAAAGCCGCATGGCTTAAGGGCTGGATTTGTTTTTCATAGGCAATTATTTTTTTATTAATAGCTTTATTAGAATTAAGTTCTTGGGCACAAAATTAGTAAAGCTCCCTATTGTCCACCACACGTAATTTTATCAATCTCCCCCCTTTTTTCTATCAATAATACCTCTACAGCCACTTTTAGCAAGAAAAAATCAGATCCCTCTTCTACTTTTTATTGATAGAATGAACATAGGATTAATATAATTCAAAAGTTTTTTATCCCTATCAATAGCAATATCAACAGTAATAGTTGATTTTTTAGAGCTTCAATATGCCTATGTCATGATTTCCTTCACACTCTGTCCTACATTCATTTTCCTATTGAAACTATTTTTTCAATAAAAAGCATTCATTATAAAATAAAATTTCGTAATTTTAGTCTCGAAAAACATAGTTGTGATTATAATAATCACAAAAGAAACACTTTTTGTTACTATTTTTTTCTTTTAGAAAACAAACATTAATTGAAGTGGAAAATGAAAGTAATAAAAATATACGCATTAATCATTTTAGGATTACTATTAGGAAATTTGAATAGTAAAGCGATATCCCCGTTTTATACAAATCATATAAATTTCAAGCAATTAACTATTCAAGACGGGCTTAAAGACAACACTGTCTTATCCATTCATAAAGATGCAAAAGGAATTATGTGGCTAGGTACAAGCACCGGATTAAGCAAATATGACGGCAATCGCTTTACTAATTACACACTAGACCAATATTTCAGCATGAATGTGAGAAAAATAGAAGAGGATAGTCGCCATATATTATATTTACAGACTAACGATTGGCTCACGTACATGGATTGTAAGGATGAGAACACGGGAAAGCTCCAAACGTTTGTAAAAAACAAGGATTATCAGATAACAGATTTTCTTCTGCTTAATGACTCTACTCTTCTAGCTTGTGACAATCAAACGTTAAGCAGTTTCAGAATAATATTAGACCCCAATGGTCATCCTTTATCAAAATTAGAAAAGGTTTATCCGTTCGAAATGGCAGAAGGAGAGCGATTTATGAAATTTTGTATAACTAATAACCATAAAGAGGTTTATTTGGTAACCAACAGTGCACGCTTACTTTTATTAGATATCAATACTGGCCGCGTTTTAAAACAGAAACGTTTGTTAACCACAAAACATGAGTTTGGTGCTTCCACAATGGTATATCATAATGGAAAACTCTTTATTTCTTCAATGTTACATGGTATATTTATTATAGACACTTCATTGGATAATCTTAATCATATTGCCAACCAACAAAATATACTTCCCACCCATTTGTCTCATAACGACGTTTATAATATCACCCCTATCTCGAGTTCTTCTATCCTCGCTACTACATGGTATGGATACACCATACTTTTGGCCGATAATAATATTTCAGGAGGATGGACTACGGAAATAAGTACCAGAGAACCAACCTGGCAATCATTTGACTTTGAAGCACGCATGATATCTTCTTATTATGATCCTCATGGTTTCTTATGGATTGGGACACATGGCGGAGGCGTATTGGTTTCCGATTGGAAATGGAATTTTATCAAACAATACAATTTCAAAGAAGATAATGAAGTAGAAAGCATTATTGTTGATGACGATACAAGGCTCTATTTATCCACTTATGAACAAGGCATTTTTTACAGTACTCCATTTGACAATCTGAAAAATTTGAATTTATGTGAGTTACCCCAAACAGATAGAAAGACAGCACTATGTAGCATAAAAGACAAGGAGGGGAATCTATGGTTCGGCTACAAGGATGGAATGTTAATTTGTCACTCTCCATTAAAAAAGAAAATACAAAAGTATAATGTAATCAACGCACCTATCAATGTTCTATTCATAGATTCCAAGAAAAATTTCTGGATTGGAACTGATAATGGACTGTTTTTGTACAATCGTGATAAAAAAGAGAAAAAAGAAGTAGCATTGAAACAAGCTATCAATTGCGTACTTGATATAGATGAAGATAACGAAGGTAATTTATGGATAGCCACCAGTTTAGGATTGCTGAAACTTAATTATACCAAGAGTCGGCAAAATATACAATTTTTCCCGACAGACAAGCATACATATACGGCTCAAGCAGTATTGACTGCTAAAGACGGAACCGTATATGTAGGTTATCAAAATGGATTAGGCATTATACCTCATGGAGAAACAGCTGTAAAACATGTGTTTACCACAATGGACGGTTTGGGAAGTAATTGGATAAATTGTCTATTGGAAGATAAACAAGGTTACATATGGATTGGAACTAATTCAGGGTTCAGTTGCTATGACAAATCCATAAACCAGTTTTATAATTATTATGCTTCCGGTAGCAGCCGTTCTGTGGCCTTTTGGGGAGACATGCTTTGTTGGGGAGGCAACAAGCACCTACTTTTCTTCTCACCCCAACAGGCTATAAATACCTTTAAGGCAAATACTAAAAACCCAATAATCATTACAGGTATTGAAGTTAATAACAAGCCGCTGATTCCAGGAAATACCGTCAATGGACAAATGATATTAACGAAAACAGCCGAGTATACAGATTACATTTCTTTATCACACAAAAACAGAGACTTTGCATTATCATTCAGCAACAGTCCTTATCCCACTGAGCAAAAATATGTATACAGGTTAATACCTTATCAAAATGAATGGATAGAATGTAATAGTAAGGAGAAAATTTCTTATGCCAACCTATTACCGGGAAACTATACATTTCAGATAAAAAACCAAAAAGCAGTCAAGGAGGAAGATATAACCTCCTTAAAAATCAACATACAACCACATTGGACACAAACTTGGATGTTTCGGATCTGTGTAGTGTTAGTTATCATTGGAGGTATTTATTACTCAATATTCACAATTAAAAGAAAACATCAACGTGACCAACTAATTGCTGAATTAGAGCATGGCATTGCTATCTACAAACTACAACATCAACAAGCAACTCCATCATCACACGACACACAAGAGACAAAAACAGATTATAACCAGGAAAGCAAAAATAATAATACTGATAACTCGCCCAATGAAAAGAATCATCCTCTTTCCAATTATCCGGAACTAGCTATTTTACAAGATTCTAATATCAACGACGAATCCAAACAATCCAGCCAATACATATTCATGCGAAAAGTGATCAATGTGATAGAAGATAATATAGCAAATGAAAACTTCAACGTAAAAATATTAGCTGATACACTTTGTATGAGCCAACCTACATTATACAGAAAAGTAAAAGAGCATTTCCAACTGACCGTTACAGAATTAATACGAAAGATTCGTATGAACAGAGCCGCTTCTTTATTGGCAATGCGCAAGTATACAATATTAGAGATTACTGAAATGGTAGGATATAATGATTATGAAACCTTCAGGAAACATTTCAAGAGCCAATTTGGTGTATCAGCTTCCAAATATGTGAATTGTGAATAAACGCACTATTTATCAGAGATTTCCAATCGAAAGGCGAGCGGTTCCGTACCGCCTACGTATTTATCAGGAACAGTAAGGATGACCTTATTATCCTTTATCGCCCATTTCACCTTCTGACCGGAAGCCAGCAACTTAATCCGGCTATTTTTTGTAGGGATATTCCCTTCCCATTCTATACTTGCCGGTATTTTTTCACCTTCCGGCAGAGCATAAAGTGCATACAGTGTTTTCCCGTTCTTACTTGCAGTAAACCACACATTGTTAGAATGATAATTGGAAGTAATACGCGTATTGTATATGGCTTCTCCATTCTTTTGCATCCAGCGCCCCACCTCGGCAAGACGTTCTACAGCTGGTTGTTCAATAATACCGTCCGCAGTAGGTCCTACTCCGAGAAGCAAGCTTCCACCTTTGGCAACGACCTCCATCAGCATGGAAATTATCTGATTGGGAGTCTTGTATTTGGCGTTCTTTACCCATCCCCAATCTGTGGTCAAGGTGATACAACTCTCCCACGGAAAAGGAAGTTGAGTTTCGGGTATCGACCGTTCTGGAGTCTGATAATTCTCATACCGGCCACTTATGGTACGGTCTACTACCAGTATGCCGGGTTGCCTTTCTCGTGCCATATTGGCTATCCGTGGCATATCAATATCCTGCTTATTACGGACAGATACCCAACCGCCGTCCAACCAAAGGATATCTATCGGTCCATAACCGCTCATAAGCTCTTCAATCTGGTTATAAGTAAAGTTCTTAAAAGCTTCCCATTTCTCGGGATGACGTTCGATTTTGTAATTCACATTTCTATTAGGAGTCGCAAAATAATCCCACCAATAATCTTGATTGTGCCAATCGGGTTTAGAAAAGTAAGCACCTGTCATGAAACCAGCCTTGCGAAAAGCCTCAAACACATGGCAGGCTACATCGGATTTCGGATTTTCCTTAAAAGGTCCCTGTGCGATAGAAAAACCGGTATATTTACTGTCGAACATACAGAAACCGTCATGGTGTTTAGTAGTAAACACCATATATTTCATCCCTGCCTGTTTCATGACATCGGCCCATTGTGTCGGGTTGAAATTGACAGGATTGAACTGCCGGCTCAGTCCGTTCCAATACCAATTCTTAAACTCTTGATAGTTAGTATGTCCATAGCGGCTGATCCAATCCACATCTTCGGAACAGAGAGCCCACGATTCGACAATACCGGGTACACTATACATCCCCCAATGGAAGATAACCCCGAATTTCTGATCCTGCCATTGATCTAACTTTTTCAATACCAATGAGTCTGTAGGCCATTCATAATTATGCGAACGTTCATGTACGAAGGTATTTTGACTTTTTGCGCCTGCTACCCCCAATAATAAAATGACAAGTGTTATAAGTTTGTTTTTCATATTACATAATGTTTTTCAGAATTAAATTTCTCCGCCAAATTATGTTTTATCTGTGAGAATTGACTACAAAAAAGAAGAGGATGTCTTTCTAAAACATCCTCCATTTCTAATAATTGTGGAGCTGGAGGGAATCGAACCCTCGTCCAAACGAGGAAATCATAAGCTTTCTACATGCTTATCTTTGCCTAAGTTTTCGAGTAGGAACAGAACCAAAGCCATCAATTCCTGCCTTATCCTCTAAAGTTTCATCAAAAGTGCGAGGCCGCCTTTGACTATCCCCGATGTGACTGCACCACTGAACCGGAACGCTTCGGAGCAACAGCTTCCGAGTGATGTCTCGTCCTGGCACCTTGTGCCTGGATTAAGCTAATCTACTATGATTCGATTAAGCAGCAAGAGCGTAATTAGTTTCGCCAGATAAAATTTTGATAACTGAGATTTAAGTGGAAATTACCGACCCACTGCATGCTTACCTACCATTTCTGCCCGCTGTCAAATCCAGTCAACCCCAAATTATCATTCGTACAGAATAGCGATTGTCCAGAACGCTTTCCAAGGGTACAAAGATAGGAAATGTTTTCGAAATTACGAAAAGACGTTAGCAAATATTATATCAAAGCACTATCTTTACGGGGTAAATTTATTCTTAACACAAAAAAATATTATGAAGAAACCTTTACTTACCAGCTTATTTCTAGGAAGTTGTGCACTCCTCCCAGCACAGAAAACGACTAGAATACCTGATGTTTATAAACCCGTCCGTACGGAAATGTACAAGAAAGGATGGATAGATTTCAACAAGAACGGTGTCAAAGATATCTACGAAGACCCGACGGCACCTATCGATGCACGTATAGAAGATTTGCTCAGCCGGATGACATTGGAAGAGAAAACCTGCCAGATGGTGACTCTATACGGATATAAACGGGTGTTGAAAGATGATTTGCCTACTCCCGAATGGAAAAGCCTACTCTGGAAAGACGGCATCGGTGCCATCGACGAACATCTGAACGGCTTCCAACAATGGGGGCTTCCACCGTCGGACAACGAATATGTATGGCCGGCTTCCAAACATGCCTGGGCGCTGAATGAAGTACAACGTTTCTTCGTTGAAGAAACACGGCTCGGGATTCCTACGGACTTTACCAACGAGGGAATTCGCGGAGTGGAGAGTTATAAGGCTACCAATTTTCCGACCCAACTGGGATTGGGACATACATGGAACCGGCAACTTATTCACCAGGTAGGAATGATTACCGGACGTGAAGCCCGCATGCTGGGATATACCAATGTATATGCCCCGATACTCGATGTAGGACGCGACCAGCGGTGGGGACGCTATGAAGAAGTATATGGGGAATCTCCTTATCTGGTTGCGGAATTAGGAATAGAAATGGTGAAAGGCATGCAGCACAATCACCAGGTAGCAGCTACCGGAAAACACTTTATCGCTTATAGCAACAACAAAGGAGCACGCGAAGGAATGGCTCGTGTAGACCCGCAGATGTCACCGCGCGAAGTGGAGATGCTCCATGCCTATCCTTTCAAAAGAGTTATCCGTGAAGCGGGATTGCTTGGTGTGATGAGTTCTTATAATGACTATGACGGCTTTCCGATTCAGAGCAGCTATTACTGGCTGACTACCCGCTTGCGCGGTGAAATGGGATTCCGTGGGTATGTAGTTTCGGACAGTGATGCCGTAGAATATCTTTATACCAAACACGGGACTGCCAAAGATATGAAAGAAGCTGTTCGCCAAAGTGTGGAAGCCGGACTGAATGTGCGTTGTACGTTCCGCTCGCCGGATTCGTATGTATTGCCGTTGAGGGAGCTGGTGAAAGAAGGCGGATTGAGCGAAGAAGTCATCAATGACCGTGTACGTGATATTCTGAGAGTGAAGTTCCTTGTCGGCTTGTTCGATAATCCTTATCAGACTGATTTGAAAGGAGCGGATGAAGAAGTAGAAAAGAAAGAAAACGAGGAAGTCGCTCTGCAAGCCTCCCGTGAATCTATCGTACTCTTGAAAAATGATAAGAATGTGTTGCCACTAGATGCTTCTAGTATCCGAAAGATAGCAGTCTGCGGGCCGAATGCGGATGAACGTTCGTATGCGCTGACTCATTACGGTCCTTTAGCAGTAGAGGTTACTTCTGTCCTAAAAGGTATTCAGGAAAAGATGAAAGGCAAAGCGGATGTACTTTATACGAAAGGCTGCGACCTGGTAGATGCCAACTGGCCGGAATCCGAATTGATTGACTATCCTCTGACGGATGAAGAGCAAAAAGAAATAGATAAAGCTGTCAGTCAGGCAAAACAGGCAGATGTAGCTGTCGTAGTGTTAGGTGGCGGACAACGCACGTGCGGGGAAAACAAATCCCGCAGCAGTCTCGACTTACCCGGCCGCCAACTCGATTTACTAAAAGCGGTAGTGGCTACCGGCAAGCCTGTCGTGCTGGTTCTTATCAACGGACGTCCCTTATCTATCAATTGGGCGAACAAGTTTGTCCCGGCTATTCTTGAAGCATGGTATCCGGGGGCTAAAGGTGGGATAGCAGTAGCAGATATACTCTTTGGAGATTATAATCCCGGTGGTAAACTGACTGTAACTTTCCCCAAAACCGTAGGTCAAATACCCTTCAACTTCCCTTGCAAACCCTCTTCCCAGATTGACGGCGGTAAAAATCCGGGAGCGGACGGCAATATGTCTCGCGCCAACGGTGCATTATATCCTTTCGGATACGGGCTAAGTTATACCACTTTCGAATATTCCGACTTGAAAATCTCTCCGGCCATTATCACTCCCAACCAAAAGACTTATGTCTCTTGTAAAGTGACCAATACCGGAAAACGGGCAGGAGACGAAGTAGTGCAACTGTATGTGCGTGATGTACTGAGCAGCGTCACTACTTATGAGAAGAACCTCGCCGGATTTGAACGGGTACATCTGAAACCGGGCGAGACAAAAGAAATCACTTTCCCCGTCGACCGCAAGGCACTGGAGTTATTGAATGCAGATATGCATTGGGTAGTAGAACCGGGTGATTTCACACTGATGGCAGGAGCCTCTTCTACGGATATTCGCCTGAACGGAACGCTGACTGTTGTTGAACGGGGGCAAACACCTGCTGCAAACACTACCAAAGACAGTAGTCCTGTCAGCGCCAGCACCAACGCAGAAACAGCCGATAAGGTAATTGATAATAATTTAACTACGTCCTGGAAAGGCAATAAAGGAGATTACATTACCTTTGCCTTGCAGAACGGAGCCAAAATAGACGGGGTATCCATTGCCTTCTCCCGCGAGAACGGACTGGAGACAGACTTCGAGATACAACTATCCGGTGGCGGCGGGCAATTCCTCACTGTATATTCCGGCACTGTGAAAGAGTACAACAAACTGTTGGACTTCCGTTTCAAAGGTACTACCGCCAGCGATTTACGCATTGTATTAGGTAGTGACCGGGTAGGGATAGCAGAGGTAAAACTACCTCAATTAAAAAAGTAATAATCAATACAAAAACAACCCATATGATAAAATTTATCGCCACTATCTGTATAATCAGTATGACCACTATCAGTTGCACATCAAAAAAAGCTGCCCGGACGGAAAGTTCCGAACCAGTGAATCAAGAGTTAACAATGCTCGTAGGTACATATACCGCAGGAGACAGTAAAGGAATTTACAGTTTCCGTTTCGATGAAGAAACCGGGACAGCCACTGCACTCAGTGAAGCAGAAGTAGAAAATCCCTCTTATCTCGTACCTTCTGCCGACGGAAAATTTGTGTATGCAGTCAGTGAGTTCAATAATGAACAGGCTGCCGCCAACGCATTTGCCTTCGATAAAGAAAAAGGGACTTTCAAATTACTGAACTCACAGAAGACCGGCGGTGAAGACCCTTGCTATATCATTACGAATGGAAAGAATGTGATAACCGCCAATTATAGTGGCGGGAGTATCTCCGTTTTTCCCATTGCAAAAGATGGTACACTCCTGCCCGCTTCCGATATTATAAAATTCGAAGGTTCGGGAGCTGACAAAGAACGGCAGGAAAAGTCACACTTGCATTGTGTCCGTATCACGCCGGATGGTAAATACCTATTTGCCGATAATTTAGGGACAGACCAGATACATAAGTTTATCATTCACCCGGAAGCGGATGCAGAGAACAAAGAAAGCTTCCTCAAAGAAGGCTCTCCTGCCGCCTTTGAAGTGAAAGCAGGTTCAGGCCCCCGGCATCTGACATTTGCCCCGAATGGCAACTATGCTTATCTGATAAACGAACTTTCGGGCACGGTAATCGCTTTCGAATATAAGGATGGAAACTTGAAAGAGATTCAGACAATAGCCGCCGACACAGTCGGAGCAAAAGGAAGCGGCGATATTCATATCAGCCCGGACGGAAAGTTTCTATATGCCAGTAACCGGTTGAAGGCGGACGGTATCGCTATCTTCCGTATCGACTCCGAAAACGGGAAGTTAACGAAAACAGGTTATCAACTGACAGGGGTTCATCCGCGCAACTTCATCATTACACCGAATGGAAAATATCTGTTGGTGGCTTGCAGGGATAGTAATGCGATTCAGGTTTATGAAAGGGATGCGGATACGGGATTATTGACCGATATACAGAAGGATATTAAAGTAGACAAGCCTGTGTACATAAAGTTCGTGCCGTAACTTACGGATAACTAACGAAAAAAAGCTAGCCACAGCCTACTCAGACAAGGGATTATTCTCACCACGATGGGAAAAAATTCTCATTGCAATGAGAAAAAGTTCTCACTACTATGAGTATTTTTTCTCATAGTAGTGAGAATACTCGAGAATTTGTACTTCCCTAATAATGTTCCTATCCTATCAGGTTCCGGAAAGCCTGAATCCCCTGATGATTAATATCCAATCTTTCTATCTCACTTAATAACCGGACGGATTTCTCCTTCTGGTTCAGTCCCCAATATCCTAATGCCATCATATATTTGCAGTGAATTACGTTCCTTATCGTCAAGTCATCCTCCCAAATCAACAAGTCGGGTAGAGATACTGCAAAATAATCCATTTTAATCTTGTCAAACAAGTGTTTTTCGCCGTAAGAGGTCAATTTATGAAAGCGACCGTTAGCCTCATCCATACGCCCGAGCTTCAATAATGCCAGACCCTGATAGAATATTTTATCGGGTTTTGCATCGTTGTAGTACATGGCGGCAGCCGGTTCGGTAGGTCCAATGATTGCCTGTTCCCAACATTCCGCAGCCTTGTCCTGTTGTCCCAATCCTTCGTAGGCACAACCCAGAAAGTAGTAAAAATCGTTTTCCTGTGCACTATACAATTTGCCTTCACCAAGATGATGCGGATATTCCAGGCATTCTTCCAATAATGATATTGCTTCTTTATTATCACCGGCAGCTAATGCTTTCTTTGCCAATTCCACACGAGCCAGTTGATATTGGGCAGGCACTTTTCCTTCACCACCCTCCCAAGGGTGGAAGTTATGTGCATCCAATACCGATTTCGCCTTTTCGTACTCTCCTGTCTGATTCAACAAGGTGATTTCTTCCAGTATCAGGTCATCACGCTGCTTAATCAAATCAGGATATAGTTGTAGGAAAGCAAGACGCTCTTTGTGTGAACGACGGACACGTTTGTAAAGTTGGTCGAGTTCCATCAAGATACGTGCGTCGGTTGGGTCAAGACAAAAAGCTCGTTCCATACACTCGATGGCTTTTGCTTCCTCATTTTTCTTATTGAAGAATACCAGAGCCAGGTTACGCCATACAGTCGGGAAGCTATCGTCCAGTCTTGCGGAAGTTTCCCATGCCTTCATAGCCAAGTCGTACTGGCGCTTGTCGTAGTAAAGATTGCCCAAATAGTAAGGAGCTCTTGCATCGTCCGGGTTTTGTTCCATGGCACATTGCAAGGCAAGAATTGCTTCCAACCGGTTGGGGAAACAGTAATCGGGACATGCCTTGACTGCGTCGTCAAATGCTTGTTTCACTCCGGGCAGCCCTCCCTGGTGCAGACACCAACCCAGATAATAGTAAGTCATCGGAGTAACGATACCTTCGGCAATGGCTATATTCCATAAGGAAGCAGCTTCCTGCCAACAACCTGCGGCACAATAGTCGAGAGCTATTTCATCATAGTTGTGAGGTTCGCCACGCATCATCTCTTTCATAACAGCCAGTTCATCGGCTACGTTCGTAATCAGGTACTTCTCATAACGACAGCCAAAGTTGAATTTATCAATAGCCAATGAATCTTCAATCAGTTGCAGGGCTTCTTCGGTTTTGTCCATCCGGCGGAGAATAGCAGTTTTCAGAGCACGGGCTTTATGATTATGCCAGTTGCGGATAAGCGAACGGTCTATTTCGTCCAGTGCATCCTCCAAACGATTCTGTAGGATAGAAATCTGCGCGCAGGCAAAGTATCCCGCATCCTGCCAGGCGGCATTCCAACAAGATTTATAAAAACGGTCGTAAGCGTCATTGTAACGTCCCTGATATTTCAGGGCAAGACCGAGATTATAAATCGGTTCTCCATCGTATGGATTCGGATTACGTTTCTGTAAAGTCTTTACGGCTGTAAGCAAGTATTGCTCCGCTTTATGGAAACGGCCTTTACGGATATACCACAGACCAAGCGCGTTATTATTACGCACATCAATCGGGTCACGGCGCAATGCTTCTTCGTAGTATTCTACGGGATTGTATGTGGCGTGTCTGTACTGTTCCAAATGCAAGCCGGTCAGATAAAGCTGTTCGGTAGTCTTTATTTCTTCCGGTAGCAGGGCTGCTTCAGCAGCGTCGGGAATCGGCTTCACTTCTTCCGGTTCCGCATGCCAATAAAGTAATTCCTTTCCGTTTGCCGTGATTTCAAGAATCAGTTTGTTGAGTTTCTCACCTTTCACATTTACTGTTTCATCCAGTAGTTCTTCCGGGGTGATAGTCACTTTCTTACTATAATATATTTTCCCGTCTTCACCTTTCAAGACGACGTTTACCGTCTGGCGTGAAGTAGCAAATATCTTGAAACGAACGCTGTCCTCCCCTTCCGGTTCAATATTCATCAACAAATCCCTGCTGGCATTCTTCACTACTCCCAATTCCCGGTAAGGCAGGAAATATTGAACGAAGCTCTTTTCTTCGTAAGGTTGGAGCCAGGTAAAGTCCGGTTGATTTTCGGTATATACGCCTGCCATCAGTTCAATGTACGGCCCGTCTTCGTCTGTCAGGTTGCGGTCCCATGCGCGGCCAAAATCACCGTTCCCCCAAGTCCACTGTTTCTTGCCCGGAGAAATGTGGTGGTTGGCTACATGAAGCATGCCGGCACGGGTATCGTTCTCATATCCACCCTCGAAGTTAAAACGGGAGTTGACGGCCATATAGGAAGTAGGAACCTTGATATTCTTATAGTTCGAGATATCCACTCCGGCAGAATAATCCATCTTGTAGTAAGTACCCGTTGCGATGGGGAAACTGGATACGGCACGCTTTCCATGGTCGAAAACAGCATTGATATCGGGCGGGAATACGCTCTGATAGTAGTCGTTCACCGCTACGGCAGGGTTTGCCCACCACAGGAAGGTCTGCGGCACTTCGGTACGGTTGTAAAGCACCCCTTTGATTTCAAGAAACGCATGACCGGGACGAAGCGTAAAACCTGCCATTCCTTTCTGATGGAACATACGTTCCATTTCATTCACCCATACCGTGACACTACCGTCGGTATTCTCTTCAATAGTCGTATCTACGGGCATGTAGGTGCTGGGACGGTGATGTTGAGGCCAGTTAAACTCAATGCCGCCTGAAATCCACGGTCCGGCAAGCCCTACCAAAGCCGGCTTTATCACATGATTATAATAAATGAAATGACGTTCCCTGATTTTATCATATGCCATCTGTACACGTCCGCCCAGTTCGGGCAGAATCATGACCTTAATGTATTCGTTTTCGATAAAAATAGCATTGTATTCCTTATCCACTTTCTCATCGGACATCGATTCAATCACAGGATAAGGATAAACTACCCCGCTGCTGCCTTGATACACGCGCTTCTCCAAGAAAATTGGATTCTTCTCCGGTTTGCCTACTTCATATGTAGGAATAACCACCTTTTCTTTCCATGCTTTTACCATCGTATTATTGATTATAAATTTGTTTTTTTATTCATTGACAAAGAAATCAAGAGATAAAGAGGGTCAGGGACAGGGAGATTTTACATTCTCCCTGCCTGATTGATGATGGTATCCAATACCTATTTACTTACTTGTTAATTTGCCAACCTGTTATTTTTTATTTGATTAAATCCTTTTCCAATGCTTCCAGTGATTTGCCTTTCGTTTCGGGCAACGCACGAAAGAAGAACAGGTAGCCGACAGCACAAATGGCTGCATAAATCCAGAATGTACCGCTGCTTCCCAATAAATCATTCAGTAACGGGAAAGTATATGTCAGCGTGAAACTACCTACCCACAAAGCAAACGTACAGGTTGCCATCGCAACGGCACGCACCCGGTTAGGGAAGATTTCGGCAAGCAATACCCAAGTGATAGGCCCTAGAGACATCGCATAGCAAGCGATAGCCAAAACGACGAGTACCACCATAAAGAATCCGCTTACTTCGAAGAAATAGCAAGTGCCAAGAATGAGATAAATGCCTGACAGCCCTCCGGCTCCCAACAGCATCAAGACGCGACGTCCCAAACGTTCAACTGTATAGATAGCCACAAAAGTAAAGATTACATTCGCCACACCTGTCACTACAATATTAAAGAGAACATCTCCCAACGAATATCCTGCAGACTGGAATATCTCCTGCGCATAATTAAAGATAACATTCGTACCGCACCATTGCTGGAACACCGCCACAATAATGCCAAGAACAAGTACTTTGCGGAACGGGCGACTGAATAATAACCGCAATCCTCCTTCCGACTTCGAAGAACCGGTTTCTTCCACCAGACGAAGTTCCTGTTCGGCATAATCGTCACCGCCTATTTTACTAAGCACATTCCATGCTTTCTCTTCTTTTCCTTTCATCGCCAGCCAGCGGGGACTTTCGGGGATGAAGCATGCCAACAACAAGAATATCGCCGCAGGAAAGGCAGCCGCCCAGAACATCCATCGCCATCCCATCTGCCCGTTCCATGAAGCACAAATATCCACAGGAGAAAACTCTGTAGGAATAGGTTCTGCAATCAGCCAGTTAGTGATTTGAGCGCCCAGGATACCGAGTACAATCGTCAATTGATTCAGCGAAACGAGTTTTCCCCTAATTGACGTAGGAGCTACTTCGGCAATATACATGGGAGAAAGTCCCGAAGCGATTCCGATTCCGATACCGCCCATGAAACGGGCTGCCAAAAACCAACTAAATACGGAAAACGCTCCGGTAGCATAAGCTGAAGACAAGAATATGAAAGCAGAAATTATCAGGAGAGGCTTACGTCCATAACGGTCTGCCATCATGCCTGACACCATAGCGCCAATCAAACAACCGAGCAAAGCCACGCTCATGGCAAGTCCCTGCATGGCGGGTACATCGGCAATATCGAAATAGAGTTCGTAGAAAGGCTTCGCTCCCCCTATCACCACCCAGTCGTAGCCGAAGAGAAGTCCGCCCATCGCAGAGACTAAACATATAAAATAGACAAACTTTTTATTATAACTTTTCATATCATAAGAAGATTAATTAACACCCGACATTCCTTTGTTTCTAGTCCAATCCCCTATAAATGGACGTCGCTTTTGTTTCTATTACTTCACCTTCATTCTTTAGTATCAGGCTTCTGATATCATTCTCACCAAGCACCGTCCGGGGAGCAAAACTTTCTGAATTCATATATGTAACCAGACTGTAAAGCATCTGTTGTATTTCAGGCTTGTCACTTCCCTCGGAAAGAATATCCATAGCACTCACTATCAGTTTGCCCTTTCCACATCTGGTTTCAAAGACAGACACCAGCTTTCTGTTATTCGTAAAATTATCAACAGATTCCACAATCGGCTCAACCGGTGGCAACGAATCGGCAACGAGCACCTTCGATCTTTTCACCAAATTCCACCATTGCCAGTTACTATGCATTTCCGTAGGGAAGTGTCGCAAAGCTGCATGCCGAGGATTGCACAGAAGTCCCATTGTTCCTGCCTGCTTTGGAAAATGAACAGGACTCCAGAAGACGGGAAGAAATTTCCCTTCCAATCCTTTCAGATAATTTACTTTGGGAGAAAGCAATACTTTTCTTCCTTGATTTAATGCTGCCAGAGCTTCTTCTACATTCTGCGTCAGCAGGACATCTCCGACATTCAATGACTCGATATGAGGATATACCCAAACCGACCATGTATTTTTCCATTGAGTGCCTTCGATGGATACTGTGAAATACAACCTTGAAGCTTTACGCACACTTTTAAGTTCAGCACGAATGTCCCCGCATTGTGTCACGTTTCCTTTGGATATACTTTCAACATCCAGTCTGCCGTTTGAAATTTGCGTCCCTGCTTCATCGACCAACTGCCACAATATCCGTTTATTGTCGATAGCCGTATCCGAATAATTGGCAACTTCAATAGATGCAGCGAATGTCTCATCTCCCGAATAAGTGGCTTTGGCGAAACGAGCCAGCGGAACAACCGGCGCACAGAACTGCCTGAAAACAGATGGTTCAATCAGCCCTTTTGAATCCCAGAAAGCATCTAAAAGTCCGACCAATGCAGTTCCCTGCCCCGGGAAGTCATGCAAATCCAACAACTGAAAACCACTGAACTTTTTAGTCTTCATCGCTCTTTCTATCTCTTCCTTGTATAACAAGACCGCCAATTTTCCCGATGCTTCCAAAAAGTCTCCCGCTTTCGAATATAATCCTTTCCTCTGCAAATCCTGTTTAACAGCCTTAAAATTCAGAGGTTCCAATACTCCCGTGTATTTTTCTATTTCTTTCAGATCCGGAAACACCGCATACTGCCCAATCTCGTGAGAGATAAGAGGCACATTCATATCCTGCATGGCAGCACTGTAATCTTTATAGAAACAAGGCGGCTCTTGGTCGAAAATACCTTGTCCCCTCACCCAGCCTTTATCCGTCCATTGCGTAACAAAGAAGTCATCTTCCGGCTCCGGTTTCGCTCCATGTCCTTTTTCAAAAGTAAAAGTAGAAGTTGTGTATAAGCGCCTGCTATCTCGCCCTTTCATGTATCTGACCATGTCATTCAGCAGTTTAAAGTCATACTGAAGCTCATTACCGACACTCATCATACAAAATGACGGATGATTTCCATAGGTTTCGATAATCCGGTCAAATTCGTCATAAAGAAACTTGGTCATAGCCTCATCCTTGCCGATAGTATAAGACCAGTTCGGTAGTTCCACCTGCAAATAGAAGCCTAACTTGTCCGCAACACTAAATGCCGCTTCCGGCGGACACCAGGAGTGAAATCTCAAATGGTTCAGTCCCCACTCCTTAGCCGTAGTAAAGACTTTCATCCAACCTTCTTCAGTCATCGGCGGAGTGCCCGTCAGAGGAAAAATGCAACATTCCAATGTTCCGCGCAGGAAAATTCGATTGCCGTTGATTGTCAGGATACCTTGACCGTTATCTATCTCACGCATCCCGAAAGAAACATCTTTCCGTTCGGTTTTCTTCCTGTCAAAACGGCAAACAACAGACAAGTTATATAACTCAGGAGTAAACTCATTCCATTTCTTTATATCCATACCCAACTGACAGTCATATTCAAGCTTCTGCCTGCCTCCTTTCAGTGTAACCTGAAATTCTTTTTCTTCAAATTTCTGTCCAACAGTGGGTTGCCCGACCTGCAAAGTAAGTTTCACTTTCTCCGGTTTGTGTCCGCTATTCTCCAAGGCAACAGCCACGCGTATCTTCCCGTTCCTGACATCAGGATAAACATTCACATGCTCAATACTGATTTTCTGCCGGGTGGTCAGTTTCATTTTACCCAACACTCCATTCCACATAATCTGAGTGTCATTGGTATAGGCATGCGCCAAGTCGTTCGCAGAAATATCATATCGCTTTCGATTGTCAATACGCAAAGTTATCATATGTTTACCTGCCGGCAGACCTTTCGGTAAGACAAACCGGTGGGGAGCAATCAAGCTTTCCTGCGCACCCGCCACTTCTTCTCCGTCAATCCACAGGCGGCTCTGCCACAGAACCCTTTCGAAAGAGAACTCCAACGGTTGTCCCGCCATACTTTTGGGAATATCAATCTCACGGTTATACCAGGCAACTCCTACATAAGAGTTCTTACGAGTCAGACGAAGCAACTGCGGTTTTTCCAGCTTGGGGACAAGCTGGTTGGGATTCCCCTTTTGAGCCAAGTCCGTAGTTCCGGGCAGGCTTATACTCTCAGAGAAGGATTTCAGATACCATTCTTCTTTTTCTCCCACATTCATACTATCTAAAGCCAATCCCCAGTTTCCACTCAAGTCCAACAAACTTTGGGCAGTAGAAATACTGGAAATTCCTAATAATACTATAAACAAGAAAGATTTCATATTATAACTTTTCATACCATTAGAAGATTGATTAATTAATATTGCAAAGATAGGAGTGGTTGAGTAGACAAAAAATAGAATTTCATTTTATAAAGATGGACAATCTTATTTTTAATGTATTATTTGACAGATAACATACATTGTTATATATTTGCGCAGAACAGTCGAATCAAATACTATGAGATTATGGTAAAGTTGAAAGATGGATTTACCGGGGAAAGAGCTTTAGTGCTTCCCCGCATTATCGTTGACAAAATGGAAGAAGATCCTCTTACTTCCATGCTACACATCACCGACATCGGATATTATCCGAAAGCCAAACATCATTTTCGGGAACGGAAAGAGCCCATTAACCAATATGTATTTATCTATTGTATAGACGGAGCCGGATGGTACCGCATCGGCGAACAGGAATATACGGTATCCGCCAACCAATATTTTATTCTCCCTGCGGGAGTTCCTCATGCCTATGCTTCCGACAAATCGTGTCCATGGACTATTTACTGGATACACTTCAAAGGTATCCTTGCACCGTTTTATGCACAGGAAGCCGGCAGACCGATGGATATCCAGCCCGAACTACATTCGCGTATCAGTACCCGGATTAACCTGTTCGAAGAAATATTTAACACACTGAAGAATGGATATAGCAATGAAAACTTGCGCTATGCATTCTCCATGTTCCACTTCTACCTGGGAACATTACGATATATACAGCAATACCGCAACGCCGCAAACAATGATTCGCAGGAAGACGAAAATGTAAGCGAACTGGCGATTCATTATATGAAAGAAAACATGGAGAAACATCTCACCTTGCAGGATATAGCCGACCAAATCGGGTATTCCCCTTCCCATTTCTCCATGTTGTTCAAAAAGAAAACGGGGCATAGCCCACTGACTTACTTCAATCTATTAAAGATACAACAAGCCTGTCTGCTGCTCGACACAACAGACATGAAAATTAACCAGATATGCTATAAGATAGGTATAGAAGACACTTATTACTTCTCCCGCCTATTCAGCAAAATCATGGGACTGTCGCCACGGGAATACCGCAAGTCGAAAAAAGGGTAATATACTTTTCGGAAAGAATTGAAAAAAGAAAGCTGTGTCAACGGAATCTTTTCAAAACCGGACACAGCTTTTTTATTTAATAATGCTCTCTATATAACAGGATTATTTCTTTTCAACAGTCAGAATGAACTGGCGCAAATAGACTTGTTGCTCTTCATTGCTGATATTAGTAAACCGGACAAACTTGACAGGAGTTTTTTGCAGACTTGCACTCAGGCGGGCATCCTTCTGTGCTAATTCTATTGCTTTCCATTCCTTGCCATTTGCGGAAACTTCAAGACGTCCCCATGTGCAGGGTTCTTTTTTACCAAAGTTAATGTCGATATTTTCTCCGGGATAAACATTATCCAGTTCTATTTCCACAGTATTTCCCGCTGCCCATCTCACCACTTCATTGGACGGCGAGATAAGTATCCGGCTAGCTTTAACCTGCAATGGCAGATTCTTTATCTGTTCCACATTGCTAACTAACTTATGGGGCATGTAATTTGTGGTAGCATCCAGTTGGCTTCCAGTCTTTTGATTATAGCGGTTCACAGCCGTTACAAACAGTTCATCAATCAACGGTTTGATAATCTTTGAAGCAACCTTCACTCCCGGCTGATAAGGATTCTGATTGTAGTTCTGATCGGTATGGAACATTTGCTGCTGCAAAGACTTGACATGATTATATTTACGTAAAAAATAAGGTTGTGAATCTTGTTGTTGGGCTACCACCAGCTTCAAGACTTCTTCACCTAGTTCTCCCATCAGCTTGAACTGATATAGCCAGGGAGTAATTTCTTTAATAAGCGGTTCGTTCTCCGTATTTGTCAGCAGAATATCGCTCGCTTCTTCCATGCGTTCAAACGTATTCTGCAAAGTTTCAAAATCGGCCTTTTCATAACTGCCGTCTTTGACATAACCCTTGAGGAAACGTTCTACAGCCGGTTGGATATCCATAGATTCTTCCCGACGGTAACCGTGTCCGTTAGGGCCCAGGTCGGAATTGTGCATGGCAAAACATTCCAGTTCGGCAGCCGCTCCGGGCAGGATGTTACGGATAGCGTCTTTCCATGTTTTCCACGTATCGTATTTAGTCGGATTCCATGCGTAACTTGCTACACTGAAAATGGCAATCTTCGATGCTTCCGCATGTTCCATCGGATTGGTGACAAATCCCGCCATCTCGTTGGCTATTGAAGTATCATTGCCGTAAACTTGTCCGAGCAACAAATGATCGCGTACATAATCGGACACAGGGAAGTTCCACCAAATATAGGCCGGGCGCTTGATACGTTCGTTAATCCAGTTGATGCCGTCACGGGTAATATCCGAAACAACACGGTCGCCTGTCCACATTATTTGGATGGAAGGATTCAGTTTCTCACCAAGCGTAGTGAGATAATTGCCTTTCGGGTTAGACCAGCTTTTGTTATATTCCGTAGGACACATGATAAGGGGAGTCACGTCCGACTTTACTTTCACGAAATTATCATCAATATAGTTCAGTAGTTCCGCTTGTTTCTGAGGATTCGTCCCTTCGCCCGAAATGTCATCAAAGAATACGGCAAACGAACGTACACCAAGCTGATACATCTTCTCAAATTTAGCAAGCAGCAAATCCCGGTCTTCCTGGTTCCATTTGATGTCCTGTCCCGGATGGATAGCCCATACAAAATCGACTTCGTTCTCGCCGGCTACTTTTACCAGTTCCCGCAACTGCACAGCTTCCTTTTCAGGATAAGGCAGACGCCAGTTGGGGGCACTATGATACGGATCGTCTTTCGGGCCGTATATATAAGTATTCATCTTATTCTCTCCATAAAACTTCAATTGGCGAAGACGTGCCTGATGACTCCAGGGAGTTCCATAGAATCCTTCTACTACACCACGGTTACGGATGGAAGGATAATCCTTTATTTCTATTTCTGCCAGTTTTCCATTTTTCAATAGTCGGGCAAAAGTCTGCAAGGCATAGTAGGTGCCCCGCTCGTCATTTCCTGCCAGGACAATTTCTTTATCATTGATGGCAAGATAGTATCCTTCATCGTGTTTGGGAATCAGATGTTTGTATTTACGCACACTCTTATCGTCTTTTTCGCCGATATAAATACGAAGCCCATTCTTGCCGCTCTGTTTGTCCGAAAGTAATTCTTGCAGGGCTTTTACCGCATGAGGATTAGCTTCTTCTTCACCGGTCAGCAGATAGGTGGAAGGTAAGTCTATATTCTTATCCTGAACAGTAAATTGTTGGGGAACAGGTTGTAAATTAATATTTTGTGAGAATACGGTTGTAACGCACAGAAGACAAGCTCCTAAAAAATAAATCTTGTTGTTCTTCATAAGTAGTCATATATGGGGGTTAGTTATTAGTGTTTGAACAATCACACAAAGAAATGCAAATTAATCAAAAATTGCAAGTTTATCGAATATAGATGTTACTTTTTATTCTGTGCAACGCGATTATCGGGTATGTGTGTTTTCACTACAATCCCATTCCCGTTTTTCGTACACTTGACGCATCCTTTACGCAAGGTCTTTTCCTTCATATCGAAGATAAGGTTCGGGTTGAAGTGCTGTCCGTTGATACGGGTTTCGAAGTGTAGATGCTCCGTCGTGGCACGGCCGGTACGTCCCGTCAGTCCGACAGGCTGTCCGGCTTTTACGGTATCGCCGCTTTGGACGAGGTTCTTGAAGTTATGGCTGTAAAGAGTTTCCAGTCCGTTGGGGTGGCGTATGACAACCAGGTTTCCATACGCATAATAGGGTTTGGACATACGCACTATGCCGTCGAAAGCAGCACGAATCGTATCTTTCGCGCAAGTCTTGATATCTGCGCCCGAATGTCCCCCACGAGTTCCGTAGGCAGAGATTACTTTACCTCCGGGCAATGGAAAGGCATATTCATGTTCCTGCAAAGAATCCAGATGCAAGTAAAGATGATTGCTTTTAGCAAATAATCCGGGAGTAGCCACCCGGACATCTTTTATCTCCCTGGCAGAAAAAGGAGATTTATTCTGCGCGTTGATGATAACAGGCAATAATAAAACTGTAAGTGAAATAAGTATGTTCTTCATGTATTTTTTCTTTTTGCAGCTCAGGCAGAGCTGATTATTCGAAGAATAAAAGTTCACCGCCATCCGATTCCGCATAGTCCCTCAACAAGGACTGAATCATTTCAGCAGCTTCCTTCAAACCTTCTTTTCCATTGTAACCGTTGACGATAGCAAGAATATGAGTCGTTCCGATATCCATCTTCGTACGTTCATGGTCGCTTGTAGGCGTTCCGATGCCGCCAAAAGAATCACGATAGACGGGCAGTCCTTCGATATTCAAGATTCCGCGTCCGATACCTTCGAAAGGTTCTTCCGCTTTGCCGATACCAAGTTCGAGATGCGTGCCTTGTATCTTATCGGCATCGAAACCGCCGATAGAGTGTCCTGTGCGGAGAGACACCAGATTGATAAGGTCTACCAACGTATCAATCTGATATAAAGGAATTCCACGCATCAGGCGGCGGCGCAAAGCCTCTGCCGACGGGCGGTAACGTCCCGGGTCTTTCCCGCAACGCTTGTAGGCTTCGCGGGTGGCCGCAATCACCGGCTGACGTTTAATGTCTTCCATTTGTGTGGTGGTAGTCAGTTGTCCGGTGAAAGCATTGATTTCCTTCCAAAGACCTTCGCAGTAAGCGGTGTTCTTCACTGCCGCATATACGGCTGCTCCGGCAAAAACCGGGCAGGCATTCTTTATTTCCTGAGATACTTTTATTTCAAACATAACTTGTCATAAACTAATTACCGGCGTCAAAAGAACAAGGGTTGCAGACATCGAATCTTACTTTCTAATCATGATTCCCGACAATATGCGACCGGAATTAATACCCAGCCTGCGTGCCGAAAAGAATTCATCATGATGAATATAGGTGCAAATACCCGCCACTTCAATCTGCCCGGCAGGAACTCCCGCATCAAGCAGTTCAATCCGGTTGGCTTCCCACAAGTCGATATGATATTTGCCTGTCTCCTTCTTTTTAATAGAGATGGCAGACATATCGAAGCCGTTTTCTTCAAAGATTTCATAAACCTCATTGCCCACTTCAAAGGATTCAAGCGAAATGCTCGGACCGATGCAGGCTACCAAATCTTCACCCCGCGTATCGAAATTCCGTTTCATAAGCCGCATCACATAGCTGACAATACGCTTCACTGTCCCTTTCCATCCGGCATGGACGGCGGCTACCACCCGGTGCTTTCTGTCGTACAGCAGTACAGGCACGCAATCCGCAGTCGTGACACAGATACAGAATCCGGGCACATCGGTAATCAATGCGTCCATTCCTGCCAAAAGAGCCCGTCTCGTTTCCAACGAATTATTCCTTAGAAAAGATTCATCGATTATCAGACTATCGCAACCATGTATCTGTTCCGGAATAAACAATTCCCTAATCTGATGTTCCATATGTTGGAATAGCACAAACTGATTGTGATTGACGTTCATACACGAGTCATTCGTATAAGGCGAGCAATTGAACGAGGCATACGTCCCTCCACTGATACCGCCATGACGTGTAGTGACGAAATGAGCTACTTCGGGGTACGCTTTCAGCAGCTCATACCCCATCAGCACCTTGTCTTTAGTGAGTGAAATCATTTATCTTCCCAATCTTCTTCTTCGTATTCATAGTCGAAATCATCGTCATCACTGTCAACATCGTCGTCATATTCATAGTCGATGTCTTCATCTTCGCCCATGTCCTTGAGTTCCTGTTGCAGGCGGGTCACGTCCTTCGGACGGTGAACGATTGCTTCTATCTTGTTACTTTCCTTGTTCAGCTCCGCCCACAGGATATCTTTCAACTCGGAGATTCCCAAACCGGAAACAGAAGATATGAATATATGAGGTATGCCTTCCGGCAATGTAGGTTCAATCTCGTCCATCAATTCCTGGTCGAGCATATCGCTCTTGGTGATAGCCAGCACACGTTGTTTGTCCAGCATTTCAGGATTGAAGGTACGCAGTTCGTTCAGCAGGATATCGTATTCTTTACGAATATCGTCGCTGTCTGCCGGAACCATGAACAGCAGTAATGAGTTACGTTCGATATGACGCAGGAAACGCAGTCCCAAGCCTTTACCCTGGCTGGCTCCCTCAATAATTCCCGGTATATCCGCCATCACGAAAGATTTTCCGCCGTGATAGGAAACGATACCTAAATTCGGTTCTAGAGTAGTAAACGGATAATCGGCTATTTTCGGTTTTGCCGCCGAAATGGAAGAAAGCAATGTAGACTTTCCCGCATTTGGGAAACCTACCAGGCCGACATCGGCAAGCAGCTTCAACTCCATGATAACGGTCATTTCCTGCATCGGTTCTCCCGGCTGTGCAAAACGCGGAGCCTGACGGGTTGCCGTTTTGAAATGGCTGTTACCCTGACCGCCGCGACCGCCTTTGAGCAAGATCACTTCCTGTCCGTCTTCCGTCACATCACAAAGATACTCTCCGGTTTCGGCATTATAGACCACCGTTCCGCAGGGTACTTCTATTATTTTATCCGCGCCGTCTTTTCCGAAGCTGCGTCCTTTACTTCCCGATTCGCCATGGCCTGCCATTGCGTGACGGTCATACTTCAGGTGAAGCAATGTCCAGTAGTTACGGTTACCGCGCAGGATGATATGACCTCCTCTTCCGCCATCGCCCCCGTCGGGCCCTCCGTTAGGACAATATTTCTCGCGCCTCATGTGCGTAGAGCCTCTTCCGCCCTTACCCGAGCGACAGTATATCTTTACGTAATCAACAAAATTCGATTCAGCCATATTCTTTTAGTAAGTTAAAATGGTCAGTAGCCAAAGCAAGATACCCCGGCCACTGGCCTATCTGTTTATTATTACAATTTGTCTACTGCTTCGCAGATTTCTGCAAAGATACCTTCCATAGTACCCAAACCGTTGATGTGCTGGTATTTCTCTTCGTTCTTGTACCAGTCAATCAGCGGGGCAGTCTGTGAATGATATACATGCAGACGTTTTTTAATAGTCTCTTCGTTGTCATCCGCACGGCCAGAGTCTTTGCCACGTTTGATAAGACGCACCATCAGTTCTTCTTCAGGAACATCGAGGTCTACCATAACAGAAACATCCTGTCCTCTTTCAGCCAACATTTTCTTTAATGCTTCCGCCTGTGCAATTGTTCTCGGGAAACCGTCGAAAATTACACCTTTGCTATCTTTGAAGCTATCGAATACGCTTGCCAGAATATCAATCATCAGTTCGTCAGGAATCAATTGACCTTGGTCGATGTATCCTTTAGCAGTTTTACCCAGTTCTGTGCCGTTCTTGATTTCTGCACGCAATACATCTCCTGTCGAGATGTGGTTGATTCCATACTTTTCTACAATACGTTCGCTCTGTGTTCCTTTTCCTGAACCCGGAGCACCGAAAATTACAATATTCAACATCTTTTTTACCTAAAAATTAATTTGTATTTGAATTTAATCTACTACTGTATAAATGTCGGGATAATTACGTCCGAAGCCGTCATAGTCCAGTCCGTAACCTACGATAAAGTCATTCGGAATCTCCATCGCTACATATTCAATATTCAAGGCTACTTTTAGTTTTTCCGGTTTCACCAACAGGGAAGCGATATGGATTTCGGCGGGATTGCGTGTTCCCAATGTATCCAACAGGCGTTGCATAGTCAGTCCCGTATCCACAATATCTTCTACAATGACAACCGTACGTCCGGCAATGTCCTCATTCAGGCCGATTACTTCCTTAATCACTCCGGTGGAAGTGACTCCCTGATAAGAAGCTAATTTCACAAATGATATTTCACAAGGGATTGTGATGTGCTTCAGCAAATCGGCAGTGAACATAAACGAACCGTTCAACACACTAAGGAAAAGCGGATTCTTACCTGCTAAATCGCGGTTAATTTCGTTCGCTACACGAATCACTTCTTTCTGAATATCTTGTTCCTTGATAGAAACGGTAAACTGCTTGTCTTTTATCTGAATGGTATTCATAACCGGTAATTTTAAAAAAGTTGTCGCAAAAATACAATTTTTTATTCTACCCCGTGCATCATCTTCTGTAATTTCTTCGAAAGAAGGAACAGAATCAGTGAAGCGACACCCGACATTACGACGAATACCATGAAGAAGTCATACATTGTTGCAATCTGATAACCCAGGATTGTTTTCACCTTTCCATCTTCGGGATAAAGCCCGCTCAACATACCTGCAAACTTGTTGGCTGTGGCGGTAGAGAGGTACCAAATTCCCATCATCAGGGATGCGAAACGCAACGGACTCAATTTGTTAACCATAGAAAGTCCGATAGGTGACAGGGCGATTTCACCCATCGTATGAATAAAGTAAAGCCCGGTCAGCCAAATCATGCTTACTTTTACTCCGGGAACGACATCTTTCACTCCAAAGCAAATGAAAAGGTATCCCAAAGAGAGCAGTAAAAGACCGATGGCTTGTTTGGTCGGAGAAGCCGGTTCCATCTTTCGTTTGCTCAGGAAGCTCCATACGCCCGGCATGATATAAGCCAATACAACCACGAATAGCGGATTGAAAGACTGGAACCAGGAAGCCGGCATTTCCCAACCGAGAATATCGCGGTTGGTTTGCTCAGACGCAAAAAGTGTCAAGGATGCTCCTGCCTGTTCGTAGGCCGCCCAAAAGAATATGACGAAAAAGGCTACGATATAGATTACGAAGATACGGCTGCGTTCTATCTTAGTCAACGAGCCGTCCAACAGGATGAGTACCGGGAATACGATACAAGCCGTGAAGATACCTACACTAATCCAGTCACCGCTAAAGATGTAGCCGAAGAATGACAGCAGGACGGCAGTTAATATCGTTATTATGACGGCGTTGCGGACTTTAGTCCGTGTGTCCATTTTCGGGTGGGAGATGTGACCGGCTTTATCTTCTTTCTTTTCACGCTTGGCGTCGGGGATAATGCCGATAGGTTCTCCGGACGGTGAGAAAAGGTATTTGTTCTTTTGAGTTTCGAAAAGTACGACGGTAAACAGTGTCATGATTCCGGCTGCAAGGAATCCCCATTTAAAATCGTGAGGATCTCCCGTATCTCCCAAATAACCGCAAATCAACGGAGCGGCGAAAGAACCGACATTCACTCCCATATAGAAGATGGTATATGCCGCATCCAACCGCTTGTCTCCCGGCTCATAGAGTTGTCCCACCAAAGAGGAAACGGTAGGCTTGAAACAGCCGTTGCCCAAAATCAGAAATCCGAGTCCGCCGTACATCAGCCAATGCGCCAGTCCGGTATTATTCAGTGTGGAAGCACTCATAAACATAAGGAACTGCCCCACTGCCATCATCATCGCTCCCCAGAAAACGGAACGACGGATACCCCAGTATTTATCGGCAATGTATCCGCCAATCAAGGGGGTCAGATAAACTAATCCGGTATAGCTACCGTAGATAGATGCCGCAGCTTCCTTGTCAAACAATAATGCCTGCGTCAGGAAAAGAATAAAGATGGCACGCATTCCGTAATAACTGAAACGTTCTGCCGTGCTGGTCGCGAAAATCAGATAAAGGCCTTTCGGATGCCCTTTCAATGCACTCATGGATTTATGTGTTTTAGTAGTTTATGAGGCGCAAAGGTAGGAAAAATAGAGAACATGCCAAAAGTCTGTAGTGATGACTTTTGACAGGTTTGTAGATTTAAAAATCTTCGTTAATTATAATGAAAGAGTTAATTACAATCAGTATCCCAATAGAGGCTTTACTGATTCCAACCTTTACCTGGAATAAAGGTACAATATTGAATTTCGACTCCCATAATGCCACCGGATGTACTGGAAATATTTCTAACTACATAAATGCCTGTATAACGTTCCTCTTGTACGCCATTATAGTTATATATATATTTGATAATATATGCATACCCTGGTTTACATGCTACTTTATTTGCCCATCCACTTTCTGCAATCTTATTCGTATCGATAGAACCTAAACCATTTTTTTCACCGAGAAAATGACGTGGAACCGAACTTTATCACAACTTGAGACTCTGGAATGCCCTACTAAACAATAAAGTTAAGCCCACGTCAAGAAACGCAGGCGTTATAACTCTCCATCCTTGTTCAGTAGTGAATTTTCCAGATTCCAAGTTGCAAGAATAAAAGCTAACGCTTTTTATAAATATGTCTTTTTAATTGCTTCTTTTTAATTTACCATAGGCTATTACCTTTAGATTGTTCACCACAAAAATATAAAGAGTAAGTATTGATTGCAAATATTCGACTACTTTATTAAAGTACAAGAGAAAGAAAGCAAAAAACAACCCATGTACCGGCTCGTTTTATAATTCACAGAATGAATATCAAGAGAAAAGAATGAACTACGAAAAGACTAGTAGAAGATAGGGAATAATAATATTTCAGGCGCAAATACTCCTACATATCCACCTCATTAAATTTTCAACAACGTAAATAATCAAGTGGAGTTCCACCTTAAATGTAAACTAGTCGTCACTTTAGCCAAAAGTAAATTCGACATTTTCGATACTGGCAAAGAGCATTCCTTCCCTTTTTCTCAGAAAAACTTTGCTTTCTCTAGCCAGCCAACCGATAGCAAGAGCTACGTCTTCAAAGGTCAAACCTAACTCACGGCACAAATCGAACATCGAAAGTTCACCTTTTTCATTTAAGATGCGCCATACTTTTCCAGCATTCAAACCAATTCTAGTCTTTTCCATAATGCAAACTTTTAAAGATTAAACAATCTATTATTTATGATTTAATCATTGTGAGCATAGGAAAATAATGTTATTCGCATTACCTACTTACAAAGATAACATTTTTCTCGAAAAATACAAATAATCAAAAGCTTACGTCGCAAAAATTTGTCCATTTTTATAGGGGTAAGAAATAAAACGATGTGTAGATGAACTTGTTCAAACCAGTACTGAAGTAAATAGAATGATATACTTGACTTGCTCAAGTCTCCTACATCTTTTCATTGAGTTTAGTACTTGTTCCACTCAAGTCTACTACTAAATAGTAAAAGAACAAAACGCTTTCAGCTTTCAGTTCTTCAAAAAAGCCCCTTTTCATCGAAGGTTTTGCCTGAAAGCAAACCTGAATGCAAAAGTGTATAATTTTAGTTCCTCTTTTGATGCTATATCTACTTGTAACAAAGGTTCTGTTTTAGCGAAACGGAGCTTGCATTTCATTAAAACAGAGCCTCTGTTTCACCAAGATAGAGGCTCTGTTCGGTTCAGCCCACGTCCCGATAAGTTTCAGCCGACAGGTAAGCAACCCTGAGTCCACGTGCCATCCACTTTTACCCGCGTGATGAATCTATATCCCCCGCTTGTTGAACATATAGAACCAACGCGGTGAGTATATATACCTACTACGCTGAATATATAGATACACCATCTAACTTGAAAAACAGAAAGCACTGAAACCGGATTATAGCATGACTATTCAAATAGTTCCTTCCCGATAGAAGAATTTAACCTTTCCATCCTCTCATTAATCAAATAAAAGAAGTATATTTGCTTAATTATTAAACTGTAAGCAATATGACTATCATCGCCAATCCCATTTACGACGCCGTCTTCAAATTCCTGATGGAAGACAAGAAAGTCGCCAAGATATTTCTTTCCGCATTGCTCAAAAAGGATATCATAGACCTTGAAATGCGCCGCCACGAGTATACTTCCATGGAACATACGCGCATCTCACTCTTTCGTATAGACTTCTCAGCAAAGATTCGTGAAAACGACGGTTCGGAACACCTTGTCCTCATCGAACTGCAAAAGACCTGGCTCATCACTGAAACCTTGCGCTTCCGCCAGTACCTGGGCACACAGTATCTCAACAAGGAGAACATTATCGAAGAAAAGAACGAGCATGGACAAAGACGAACCTACGGTTTGCCCATCATCTCTATCTACATTCTGGGACATCCCTTGGGTGACCTTACCGAGCCAGTTGTTTATGTACGTCGCCGCTATCTGGATTATGACGACAATCTTCTTCCTTCTCCCGATCCCTTCATAGAGAGTCTGACTCATGACAGCATCATCGTACAGATTCCTTTTCTCACCGGTCGAACCCGTAACCGCCTCGAACGTTTGTTGAGTGTATTCGATCAGGAATATCGGCAGGCTGATAGCGAACACTATCTGGAAATTAACGATGAGCATCTTGATGATGAAGTGAAGTGTGTTGTTCATCGCCTGCTGAAGGCTGCCGCCGCACCCGACGTGCGTCGTGCCATGGAGATAGAAGACGAGATTCTTTCTGAAATTGAGGACAGGGATACAACAATTATGATGAAGAATAAGGAAATTGAGCAGAAAGAGCAGGAAATTGAGCAGAAAGAGCAGGTGATCGAGCAGAAAGAACAGGTGATTGAGCAGAGCAAGCAGGTGATCGAGCAGAAAGAACAGGTGATTCGTTCAATGGTCAAGATGCTCTGCAACAATGGGACATCGGTTGAAGAGATATCCAAACAATTGTCAATACCAGTGGAGCAAATCAAACAATACATCGATTAATATATTATTCTCCTCTGATAAAGATACAAACGATATAAAAATAGGGGCAAGCTACTCTTGCAAACAAGAGTAGCTTGCCCCTATTTTTCCTATTATCGTAGTAACACTATTCTACTTTTCTCATTGTTTGAGTTGATAATTCACATAGCAGAATTAGCTCAAAAGCATAACGGACATGAACTAAGTATTGATTTGTCTAGTCTACCAATAGATAAATAATAACTTATCAGCAATATCCCATGCCCTATCCAACCATGATTAACAAGTTTTCTTCCCACAACAAACGGGAAAAGTCAGAAGAATCATGTACATTTGTAGTTCGAAAACTAAAAGAACATTGTAATGAAAATATTTCCAAGTAGCAGTATCAAGAAATTGGACGCTTATACCATTGAGCACGAACCGATTGCATCAATCGACCTGATGGAACGTGCGGCAACAGTACTAACCAAAGCTATCACGGACAGATGGGGGACGGAAACACCCGTCACTATCTTTGCCGGGCCGGGGAATAATGGCGGAGACGCCCTTGCCGTAGCCCGCATGATGGCTGAAAAAGGATATAAAACGGAAGTATATCTCTTTAATACAAAAGGAAATCTTTCACCCGACTGTCAGACAAATAAAGAATTGGTGGAAATGATGGAAGAAGTTACATTCCATGAAATCAGTACACAGTTTGTACCGCCCGTTCTGACACCCGACCATTTAGTGATTGACGGGTTATTCGGTTCGGGACTGAACAAGCCGTTAAGCGGTGGGTTCGCAGCCGTGGTGAAATATATTAATGCTTCTCCTGCCATGGTAGTAGCCATCGACATTCCTTCCGGGCTGATGGGAGAAGAAAATACATTCAATGTAAAAAGCAATATTATCCGTGCAGACGTTACTTTCAGCCTGCAACTGCCGAAACTTGCTTTCCTTTTTGCAGAAAATACTGAATTCGTAAGCGAATGGGAATTATTGGACATTCAGTTGAGCGAAGAGGGAATCGAAGAGACGGAAACAAACTACGAAATGTTGGAGATTGAAGAAATCCGTTCGCTTATCAAGCCCCGCAAGCAATTCGCCCATAAAGGGAATTTCGGTCACGCGTTGCTGATAGCCGGTTCGAAAGGGATGGCGGGTGCATCCGTATTGGCTGCCCGTGCTTGTCTGCGCTCCGGTGTAGGATTGCTCACCGTGCACGCTCCGATATGCAACAACGACATTCTGCAAACTTCCGCACCCGAAGCAATGGTAGAGACAGACGCTAGTGAGAACTACTTTGCCGTACCTACCGACACTGACGATTATCAAGCGGTCGGCATCGGCCCGGGACTGGGACGGAATGAAGAAACGGAAGCTGCCCTTATCGAGCAATTGGAACATTGCCAAACTCCCGTTGTACTGGATGCCGACGCACTGAACATTCTTGCCAACCACCGCCACACACTTACACACCTGCCGAAAGGCTCTATCCTCACTCCTCATCCGAAGGAGTTGGAACGCCTGACCGGCAAATGCCAGGATTCTTACGAACGTCTGATGAAAGCCTGCGAACTGGCTCGTGCAGCACATGTCCACATTATACTGAAAGGTGCTTACTCTGCCATAATCACTCCTGAAGGCAAATGTTACTTTAACCCGACAGGAAACCCGGGAATGGCAACCGGTGGCAGCGGCGATGTTCTGACCGGGGTTATCCTTGCCTTACTGGCACAAGGCTATCCCACCGAAGAAGCTGCTAAAATTGGTACTTATATCCACGGACTAGCCGGAGATATTGCCCAAAAGAAGCAAGGAATGATCGGACTGATAGCAAGTGATATTATCACCTGCCTGCCCACAGCCTGGCGACTTGTAAGCGAATAAAAGTTAAGAACTTACAGTTTTTTCAATAACTTCATTAACTTTGTTTTCAAAACCAGTTAAAAGAGAACCGAATATGAAAAAGTTGATTATAGCAGCGGGCCTACTTATGGCAACTTCCGCTTATGCACAAACCGAAGTACTGACAGGCGTCACCCGTGGAAAGGACTATGGAGTCGTATACAGCCTTCCCAAAACTCAAATAGAACTAGAGATAAAAGCCAATAAAGTCAACTATACTCCGGGTGAATTCAGCAAATACGCAGACCGCTATCTGCGATTGAACAATGTATCCGCTGATCCTGAAACGTACTGGGAACTGACCAGTGTAAAAGTGAAATCGGTAGGAGTACCGAACAGCGAAGCTACTTACTTCGTAAAGTTGAAGGATAAAACAGTAGCTCCTCTCATGGAACTGACCGAAGACGGCATAGTGAAATCTATCAACGTGCCTTACAGCCAAAACAACTCCACGAAGAAAAGTTCCCCGACCGCTCCCGCTCTCCAGAAGAGCGCGAATCCCCGCGACTTTCTGACCGAGGAAATACTGATGGCAAGCTCTACCGCCAAGATGGCGGAATTGGTTGCCAAAGAAATCTACAATATCCGTGAAAGCAAAAATGCCTTATTACGCGGACAGGCAGACAATATGCCGTCGGACGGCGCACAGCTTAAAATCATGCTTGACAATCTGAATGTGCAGGAAGATGCCATGACCAAAATGTTCTCCGGCATACAGGACAAGGAAGAAAAGACATTCACCGTTCGTCTCACTCCTGACAAGGAGTTTAATAATGAAGTGGCTTTCCGCTTCTCCAAGAAGCTGGGTGTAGTTGCCAACAATGACTTAGCGGGAACTCCGTTCTATATCAGCCTGAAAGACTTGAAGACTGTCAAGATGCCACAAGAGGACGGAAAGAAAAAGAAAGATCTGGACGGGATTGCTTACAACGTACCGGGACAAGCAATGGTTACCCTGACTGATGGGAAGAAGAAGCTATATGAAGGGGAACTTCCTGTCACTCAATTCGGTATAATTGAATATCTGGCTCCGGTATTGTTTAATAAGAACTCTACCATCAAAGTGTATTTCGACCCGAATACAGGCGGATTGCTTAAAGTGGACAGAGAAGAAGGCAAATAAAGAACCTTTAAAAAGCAAAGAATATGGGCGGTGAAGGACATATGCTCGACATGATACGCCGGTTAAGCGAAGGGCGGGAAGCATCCCGCCTACGGCGCGAACGCACCAGTGAGAAGTTGAAGCATATGAACCAGGCCAACGATCATTACTCACTGCCCGACACTACCCCGGAAGAAATGGGACGCATCATCAAAGACTCCGAAAAGAAAAAGGAGAAAGACAGTAACTATTTCGTATGGGGAACACTTATCATCATGGGTGCACTGATTGCAACTGCCGTAATATTGTGGGCTGTATTCATCAAATAAATGATATTTTTTTTGCAGACAGAATAATAAATTTCTTTTTAGACAGAAGAACATAAGAACAAAAAATGAAACAGTAGTAGTTTAATGACCGGCAGAAATAATTTTCCAAGCGCAGTTTTTATGTTCTTTTGTTCTTATGTCTAAATTAAATTTCCATTCATAAGACTGGCGTCATCAATTTTATAAATCCATCTTTCTGCATCTGAAAAAGATAAGCAGATATACGCGACTCGTAGCCCGCTTCATTCTGAAAATGGTCTGCGAGTTTTTCTATAATCTCACGAACCGTACGCTTCCCGTCTATCAGTTCCCATACAGCCGTACCGTGTTCTTCCAAATGCACATAATGATCTTTCGACATTCCTTTCGGCACAAGGAAACGTTGCATCCACGGATACTTGAAACGGGGAAAGGAGAGCACAATAATCTCCCCTTCCCGTTCTGCTGTAATATGTTCACTGCGACAGGGAATAACCTCAAGCAGGTTTATTTTCTCTTTGGCAGCCATCGTTTTTATTACTTCTGAATATTTGCTTCTTCCAAACCATAGCCTTTCTTCTTGTTTTCTGCTTTCAGCATCAAAGCAACAATCAAAGCCAATACACCAAAGAGAGCAAAAATACTCATGGGCAGCGTATAATCATAGGTTTGTGCGCCGTCTATCACCGGGCCTTTGCAGTAAGAGTTCAACACCCATCCGATCAACAAAGGTACACCCATCAATCCCCAGTTCTGTACCCAAAAGATCAGAGCGTAAGCCGTACCCAACTGTTTTTCCGGGATAATCTTCGGAACAGAAGGCCACATAGCCGAAGGCACTAGCGAGAAGGCAAAACCCAGGATAATCATAATAATGGTAGCAAACCACCATATATTCAAAATAGGCAAAGCAAACATCGTATGCACGAAAATCAACATGACAGAACCAATCACCATCAACGTAGCTCCCTTACCGATACGGTCGTACAGCGAACCGAACAACGGAGTCAATATAATAGCGCCAATCGGCAACAGTCCGGGGATTGTTCCCGCCAACTTCGGATCTACATTATATTTCTGCACCATCAAATCCGCCGCATACTTGATAAACGGAAATACTGCCGAATAGAACAATACGCACAATAACGCAATCAGCCAAAATCCCTTATTCGTGATAATATAGACAATATCCTTCATACGGAACGGTTCTTCAGGCTCCAGACCCTCTGCATCCAAAGACGCATCCAGCTTCTTGTCATAGAAAGTATAAATGAAGAAAGCAATCGTACCTACACACAACATAATCAGACAAAACAGAATCGGAGCAGGAATATTGGTATGGAACGCACCACTCTCGTCCGTATATCCGAAGAAGTCTGCCAAAGGTACTGTCATCACCATTGCCAGGGTTGTTCCGATACGTGCCGTAGCCATTTCAAGTCCCATGGCCAACGCCATTTCCTTGCCTTTGAACCACTTCACAATAATCTTGGAAACAGTGATACCCGCAATCTCCACACCAACTCCGAAAATAGCATATCCCAATGCCGCCAAAGTAACCTGCATCTTGAATCCGAAAAGCATAGCTCCTTCCGGGAATGTAGTCGAAACCGCATAATATTTTAATCCGCAGCCCAGTACCATCAACAGACAAGCTCCCATTCCGGTGAAACGGACACCCATCTTATCCAAAATGATACCACCCAAAATAAGCATCACCAGGAATACATTAAACCAACCATAAGCACTTGTGAAGAAACCGTAATCAAGGCTGTCCCATAATAATTCTTTCTCGAGCATGGGCTTTAGCGGAGACATTACGTCGGTGAGGAAATAGCCGCATAACATAGTAAACGCGACCAATGCAAGAACACTCCAGCGTAGCAGAGCGGAGTCATTCAACTTCTTTTTCAATTGTTCTGTCATTGTTATATTTAAAAAGTAATTAATAATCTTATACAGCCAACAAAGGTAGTTAAATCTTGTTTGTTTTCATCACAAAGAGATTGTTTTTACAAGAAAAAGTTAAATGCGGATTACACTGAGTACGCGGAACATTGAAAATCCGTGTAATCTGCGCAATCCGCACTTAAATATCAGAGAAGTAAGGCATCAGCCCATCTTCCCTTAAATGGTTTTACCCAAATAGTCTTACAGTATCCGGAGCGATTTACTCTGCTGCAGGAGCAGGAGTTTCAGCAGCCGGTGCCGGAGTTTCTGTAGCAGGCGCGTTAGTAGCAGGAGCTTCAGATTGAGGCGCAGCCGTACCTGCGGGTAAGTTATACGGGTTAGTTTGTTGTTCTTTCTGTGCTTGTTCCAACACTGCGTCTGTAGCAACAGCCGAACGGGGAACAACATAAGCGGTAGCAATACTCATTACAACCATGAAGATAGCCAGACCCCACGTTGCTTTCTCCAGAAAATCTGTAGTTTTGCGTACGCCCATAATAGCGTTGGATGAAGAAAAACCGGAAGCAAGACCGCCCCCTTTTGAGTTCTGAATCAACACGATGAAGCACATCAACAAGGCTGCAATCACCATTAAGATAACGAATAATAAGTACATCTTTAGTTATTTTGAATTAGCGTTAATAATCAATTTCTCCAAAAATCTGATTTGGTCTGCAAAGTAAGCATTTTTTTTTGGATATTTCAAGCTTAATTTTTTAATTATTTCAAGAGCTTTTGAATATCGTTGCTGTTTAACATAGATTTTTGCCAAAGTTTCTGTAAAACAGCTGTCATCATCCTCTTCTTCCGCGCTTGTTTCGGCCGAAGGAGTAGCGGATGCTTCCGCTTCTTCCCGAAGAGGTTTCATGTAGAGAGGAGAGTCGCTTTCGCTCTTTTCGATGAAGTCGTCAATCAGTTCAAAGCCTTTCAACTTGGGCGTTTCCTCTCCCGCTTCGTCCGTAGCGGGAGTCTCTTCGAGCAGATAAGAAGTATAGTCCATCGAGTAGTCAAATCCGGTCTGCGCAGTCACCTCTTCGGGAGCTGTGGATAGGAAAGCATCAATCAATGCCAATGTGCGGTCTACGGATGGTTCGTCTTTCAGCACTTCCGTCAACGCCACTCCCTTTTTCCGGGACTGAAGGTCGAAACGGCTGCCTTCGATCAATTGGAACAACTTCCGCCGGTCGGCAATGTAAAGGACGGCTTTCCGCAGTTCCCCGCCGAAATTAATATCATGGAGAATATACAGGTTTTTGAGATACAACAGGCGGAGCGACTGGAAATACGGATATCTCGCAAGAAGATTGCGCAGTTCGTACAAAGTATCCCTGTTCAGCGTTTCAGGATGCTGAATCCATTGTTGAAAGTTAGCGGAAATCATTTATATTACCAGTTTGCTACGGTTGCATTGAATATTTGGTCGGTTATCTCTTTAGACATTTCGGCAATCAACCCATCCTGCACGGCTGTCAGCAACTGACTGGAGTCGTAGGTACGGAAAGCGGAGAATTGTTGTTCGAAGTCTTCGGCATGATTTGTGTTGTTGACAAAGCGTACATTGACTGTTATGGTCAACTTCGTTTCCGAAGAATAACCATCGGCGGATACTGCCTGGTTGTACTGATTGTATCCCGTGATTTCTCCGTCAATCTGCAAGTCCGCATTCTGATTCGGTTTCAGCAATTGCAGGCGGGTCTGACGGATAAATATATCTTTCAGGTCTTCATTGAACTTCGTCGCCAACGGAGCATATACGTACTCCGACTTAATCGGGAAGTCGGCAATGGAGATTGTCTTCACCTTATCATAGTTGATGGATGAACCGTTAAACTTATAGGAAACAGTGCACGCTATGACCACTACCGGCAAAACGACCAGTAACAGAGGGCGTGTTATCTTCTTAATCCAAATCATATTCTTTTATTTTTCTATAAAGCGTACGCTCTGATATATTCAAATCTTTTGCCGCACTCTTCCGTTTTCCATGATGTCTCTCAAGTGCCTTGCGTATCATTTCTTTTTCTACTTCATCTAAAGACAGCGGAGTTTCTTCTACATACTCTTCCGTATCCTGTATATCGTCATCGTCCCTGCGAACAGCCGGTTGAGGTTGTTGCACGGTATGAATGATGGCAGGTACGGAAGGTTGATGGGTTGTCGTCACCACCGGAGTGGCAACCACCGCTCCTACCTGACTTACCTGTCCGGCACGTTCAGCCATCAGGTTGTGTACCATCTTCTTCAGTTCGGCCACTTCCTGACGCATATCGAACAGGACGGAGTAAAGGATTTCCCGTTCGCTTTCAAAACCTTTACTTTCACGCGTTCCCATCAATGCCGGAAGGCGTTGCATATTTTGTGTCGGAAGATAGGTCTGCAAGATAGCAGCGTTAATCTCCCTGTTCGTTTCGATAATCGAAATCTGTTCCGTGATATTCTTCAACTGGCGTACATTGCCCGGCCATGAATAAGCCAGCAACTCCTTCTTCGCATCCTCCGTCAACTGGATAGCCGGCATCCGGTATTTCTCTGCAAAGTCCGCCGCAAACTTTCGGAATAGCAGAAGCACATCTTCTCCCCGCTCACGCAAAGGCGGTATCTGAATAGGCACGGTGTTCAACCGATAATATAAATCCTCACGGAAACGCCCCTCTGAAATAGCCTGTACAAGATTGACATTGGTAGCTGCCACAATACGCACATCCGTCTTTTGTACCCTTGACGAACCTACTTTCAAAAACTCACCGCTCTCCAGTACACGAAGCAAACGCGCTTGGGTAGGCATCGGCAACTCCCCTACTTCATCGAGGAAAATAGTACCGCCGTCGGCTTCACCGAAATATCCTTTCCGTTCGCCGATAGCACCGGTAAACGCGCCTTTCTCATGCCCGAACAGTTCGGAATCAATCGTACCTTCAGGGATAGCTCCGCAGTTGACAGCAATATACTGTCCGTGCTTCCTCCGGCTATATTGATGAATGATCTGTGGAAAACTCTCCTTTCCGACACCGCTCTCTCCGGTAATCAACACGGACAAATCGGTAGGAGCTACCTGAATAGCAACATCGATGGCACGTGACAATGCTTCGGTATTACCAATAATACCGAAACGCTGTTTCACTTGTTGTATCTCCGCTCTTGTCATCACTCTTTTAATCCTCGTCTACTGTATCCAGTTTCAGTTTATCACTATCGTCCCGTTTCTCGTAATATTGTTTCCGCAACGGATTCGCACGGGCTACTTTCTCCCGCTGGCGATTACGGAACACATCAATGGCAACGTAGATTGCCTGACGGAAAGAATCTTCACTTGCCACTCCCTGACCTGCAATGTCATAGGCAGTGCCATGAGCCGGAGAAGTGCGCACTACCGGCAGACCTGCCGTATAGTTCACCCCGTCGTCCATTGCCAACGCCTTGAACGGAGCCAGTCCCTGGTCGTGATACATAGCCAGGATACCGTCGAAATGAGTATAATTGCCCGAACCCATAAAGCCGTCAGCCGCATATGGGCCGTAACAAAGGATTCCTTTTTCTTCCATTTCCTTCATCGCAGGAATAATTATGTCCTGTTCTTCCATCCCCAGCAAACCACCGTCTCCGGCGTGAGGATTGAGAGACAACACTGCAATGCGCGGGGCACCGATACCGAAATCCTGTTTCAGGCAATGATGAAAGATCATCAACTTCTCCTGAATCAGTTCCTTGGTAATCGTAGTTGCAATCTCCCTGACCGGGATATGTGTCGTTACCAAAGCCACGCGGAAATCATTCTTCATCAGAATCATCAATGACTTGTCGCCATTGCCCAAGCGTTCTTCGATATATTCTGTATGTCCGGGGAATGAAAACTCTTCCGAATGGATGGTATGTTTATTGATAGGAGCTGTCACGATAACGTCAATCAGACCTTCACGATATTCTTCGATGGCACGTTCCAATGCTCCCAAGGCAGCTTTGCCCGCTTCGGGATCAGGTTTGGAAAATTCCACTTTCACTTCATCGTCCGTACAGTTCACTACGCTCAAACGGTTGTATCCCGCTTCGGAAGCCGTGTTGACAATACTGAAGTTAGTCTGAATATCCAATGCTTTCCGATGGTAAGCAGCCACTTTGGGTGAACCGTAAATAATCGGAGTACAAAGTTCCAACATGGTAGGATCTGAGAATGTCTTTAAAATCACTTCATAGCCTACCCCGTTTATATCTCCCTGGGTGATGCCGATTCTTATTTTGCTATCTTCCATTTCTTTACTTATTAGTTTTTTCCGCTTCCTTAGATACACCGCCCAATGGAATCTGGTTCTGCTGAACTTCATTCGGAAGTTTCAGCGTGTAAAGAGATGCTTCCATCTGGCGAACCAGGTTGCGTTTCATTTTATCAGGTGAATAAACAAATATCTCTGCTGTAATAATCCGTTGGTTTTTCTCGTCCAGGCGAGTGTGTGATACATACGGGCCACCCATAAAGTCACCCTTCATGCGCCATAGTCCGCGTGCTTCCAGTGTGTAGCTGTTTTGCACATTGATTGGGCGTACATCCGTCAACAGACTGTCGGTTGACATATAAACGCCTTCCTTGAATCCGGGGATATTGGCCTGCATCACAGAGTCACGTTTGTGAACGAAGTATTCTTTGGTGAAAGTGTCCTTGTCGGTATAAGGATAAGAGTACATTACGAAATTCTGGTCGGCAGTACCTGTGTTGTTAGAAGCCCAGAAGAAATCTTCACCGGTCTTGGAGTTGGTCAACTCGGCAGGCAGCCAGATGTTGCATCCGAACAGGCTGTCCACCTTCTGTGAGATGAAGTTGCTGTGCTTCTTTTCGAGGAAAGTGATCTGACGGTTCATTTCCGCACGGGTAAAGAAATCGACAATCGTCTTTTTATTTTCTTCCACAAACTTCCCGAACTCTTCTTCATTCGGAGCCTGGATAGTCAGAATCATCTGCGGATTGGCATATACATCTTTCGCATACTTGAAAGAAGCTTTCGTATATATATCCTGTATGTCTACAATAATAATGTTACGTATCAGCTTCAGCGTAGAATCATAATCTTTCGGTGAAGTGTACATGATACGGAAAGAAGGTTCCGATTGCGGCAAGCCGGGCACGTCAGAATCAAGTGCATCATGCAAAGCCCTTCCGGCCGCACGATCCCAAACACCGTGATCTACTACTACCAAAAGCTCGTATGCACGTCCACTAGAAGTGTGGTTTCCTTTCAGACCACAAGAAGCAACGACAAAGGCTACCAAAGCGATGCTCAAATAAAAAAAGTACTTTTTCATGATGTTCGGTTTTATATATTAACTCTGATTATTTTCCTCTTGCTTCGCTGTCGAAAGCATACCGCAAGCCGCAAAAATATCTTCTCCCCTTGAAGAACGGATCGTAGTGAAAAGCCCGTGCGACGTCAGATAGTCACGAAAACGGGTCATCGTATCCATATCCGCCCCTTCGAGATCGACTCCCGGTATGGCATGGAAACGAATCAGATTCACCCTGCAATCCAATCCGCGAAGAAGTTTCAGCAACTCTTTGGCATAAACTTGCGAGTCATTAAGCCCCTTAAAAACAATATATTCAAACGAAAGTCGGCGCTGTTTACTAAAATCATAGTTTTTTAACAGTCCCACCATTTCAGTGATGGAGAACGCCTTTTCCGCCGGCATAAGTTCGGAACGTTGTGCAGTCACCGGAGAGTGCAGGCTGATAGCCAGGTGGCAGTCGCTTTCTTCGATAAAACGCTGCAATCCTTTCCGTAGGCCGACCGTAGAAAGAGTGATGCGCTTCGGACTCCATGCATATCCGTAGGAAGCGGTCAGTATCTCCAATGCCTTCAATACTTCGTCGAGGTTGTCGAGCGGTTCGCCCATGCCCATCATCACCACATTGGTCAGTTTGTCACGTTCGGGCAATGAATGGATTTGATTGATTATCTGATTGGCGGTCAGGTGTGCTGTAAAGCCCTGCTTTCCGGTCATACAGAACTTGCAGTTCATCTTGCAGCCTACCTGTGAAGAAACACAGAGCGTCGCCCTGTCATCGTCGGGAATATAAACCGATTCTACAAAATGACTATCACCAACCCTGTACAAGTACTTCACCGTACCGTCCACAGAGCGCATTTCATCGACCGGTGTCTCTGCTCCTACCTCATAGTTCTGCTTGAGCAGCTCCCGGTTCTTCAATGACAAATTAGTCATTTCATCAATCGAGGTTACCTTCTTCCCGTAAAGCCATTCCACAATCTGCTTGGCGGTAAAGCCGGGCATTCCCAGTCTTTTCACCAACGCTTGAAGCTCCACAAGGTTCATTCCTAAAAGAGGATATTTAGACATCATTCTTTCCGTTCATGGTTTATATTTGCAAATGTAAGGAAATAAAGTCGATTTCCGTATAGCGATAATGTAAAAGTTAACAAAAAAGGTCGTTCCCGAAAGAGGAACGACCTTTTACAGTTATCGTTTATACGATTAATTCTTAGAAGAACAGGAAGCGTGTATCTTTCACATTTGCTTTCAGATACAAGTCGTTCATCAGACGGCTGGCGAAACGTGCGTGCATATTAGCCAATGTAGCTTCTTCTGTTTTTGCATCGAATGTTTCGTTCAGTTTGTCTTTGCCATATACTTGCAGAACAAATACTCCGGCGTTACCTTTGATAGGAGCGCTCAACTTGTTCACTTCAGAAACAGAAGCATAAGCGCCTACCAGCGGTTCGCTGCTGCGCAATGCAGATACGTAAGCAGGAGCTGCGAATGTAACCATCTTCAAAGAGTCGCTTACAGCGTCAGTCATAGACTTATATTGGTCGAATGAAGTTGCGTTGGCAGCCTTCATGTCAGCCATGATCTTTTCAGCTTTCTTATCTTTTACGATTTCAGCTCTCAACTGATCCTGTACGGCTTTCAGCGGACGGTATCCTTCCGGTTTGATGTTTACCAAGCCAACCACAATCATGTGATCGCTTTCGCCGCATTCGTATAAGCCGGAAACTTCACCCGGTTTAGCTTTATCAAATGCCCATCTCAAAGCTTCTTTTGTACCTCTCACACCACCGATACCATGTTCAGAGCTATTCAAGTCAGCCCTATCCAACAGTCTGTATCCGGCTTCTTCAGCATTAGCCACCATCTTCTCAACAGAAGGATTAGCAGCGATAAACTGGCTGAAATCATTGTAAGCACGGTTGTATGTTTCTTTACTGAACTCTACTTCACGCTTGATAACAGCTACTTTATATTTGTCTTTTACGGCTTTCTTGTTAGTCACTTGAAGAATTACGTTAGCTTGTCCCATCGGCAAGTTTACCAGTTCGTTCACACCTGTGCTGTTGATAGCAGAGATGAATTTCAGGTTATCACCATCGATTTGCGCACCTTCATATTGTGCGGCAGTCAACCAGTTAGAGTCACCTGTCTGACCGTATTTCTTAGCCAGGTCTGCGAAGTTTGCACCACCTTTAAGAGCATTGTAGATACTGTCTGACAAAGCCTTAGTCTTCAATGCATCTTCAGCATACACCTGAATCTGACGGAATTCCACAGAGTCGGCAGCAGCAGCTTTAGCTACAATCTTGAAAGAGTTGATAGTATTATCACCACCATTGTAGTAAGGGCCGTAAACAGTTCCTACGGAAGCAGAGTCCAAACGAGCCACTACATCCGACGGGAATGCCGTCTTGTTATAGAACAGGTCTACATAAGGAGCTTCAGAACCTACCGAGCGAACAAACGATGTATAATCATCTGTTGTAGTAGCCAACTGTGCAGTTGCTTCATCTACTTCTTTCTGGATAGCAGCTCTGTCTTCAGCGCTTGCAGTCACCTGAACATCAATGTATTTGATGTCACGAGTTTCCTGATATTGCTTGAACTGTTCTTTCTTCTTGTTGTACAGGTCTTTCAATTCCGATTCTTTCACTACGATAGTAGAGTCTACTACTGAAGAGTAAGGAACGCCTGCCAGCAATACATTGTATTGGTTCACACGCGCATCGAAAGCATCCTGTGCTTCTACCGGATTAGAAATAAGAGCCTTGGAAACCAACGCCTGGTATTTTTCAGCCAAACGGCTTTGAATCAATGTCTTCTGGATGAATGACCAGTATTTATACATGTTGTTGTATTGTTCTGCATACTGTGCCGGCATCTGTGATTCGCTCATCTTCGCATATTCAACAAGGAATTTGTTCAACATATCCTTGTCAAAGTTTCCTGTTTGCGGATTCTGGAAAGGAGTCTGACGCAGCAAAGGATGAACTCCAGCCTTCAGGATGTCCTGAATTTCAGCATTAGAAACAGTCAGTCCCAGTGCTTTAGCTTCTTTTTCAATCAGTTTATTGTTTACATAGGAACGCCATACTTCGTCGCGCACCTGGTTGGTCTGATCGTCGTTCAAGGCGGTCACTCCACGCATGAGTTTCACCACTTCGGTATATTCTTCTACCAAATTCTGATACTCTTGAGCGGAAAGAGCGTCTCCGTTCACCTCACCTACGTCATGTGCCTGATGCGGCTGCATCACCTTCCATGCGTCACCCGCAATGAAAGCAAACAGCGCCAAGCCGATAACAATCACCAATAGAGGTCCTTTCGACCTAATGTTTTGTAACGTTGCCATTTTGATTAATACGATTTATGTTTATTATTATTTCTTTCTTTTGTCGTTTTAGCGCACGAAGATACAAAAAATGCTAATATGCATCTATTTATTAGCCAAAAATTTCTTGATTATCGCTATTATTCCAAGACTTTCAAGCGCACAAGTTCTATTTTTGTCGCCGTGACCTTGATTATCTTGAACTGATAGTTCCCTACCTGAATGATTTCATGCAACTTCGGGAAACTTTGATATTGGTTGAGAATCAACCCGCCCACCGTCAGATATTCGTCCGACTCGGGCAAATCCAGTCCGAATGTTTCATTCACTTTCTCTATTTCCAAACGGGCTGACAACACATACTCGTGTTCCTCGATCTGCTTGCAGATATAGGAAGTGTTGTCGTGTTCGTCTTCTATATCGCCAAAAATCTCTTCCACCAAATCTTCCAACGATACTATGCCGGATGTCCCACCAAATTCGTCCACCACCACAGCAATCGTTTTCTTCTGCTGCATGAACAGTTTCATCAATTTGTGGGCAGACATCGTTTCAGGCACAATCGGCACCTGTTTCACATTATCATGCCAGTTCTTCGGAGCACGAAACATTTCCGACGAATGGATATAACCGACCACATTGTCGATATTGCCGTCATATACGATAATCTTGGATATACCGGACTCTATGAATCGACTTTTCAGTTCGTCCAGCGAAGTAGTCAGGTCAACCGCCACCACTTCCGTGCGCGGAACGATACAGTCACGGATTTTTATATTCGAGAAATCAAGCGCATTCTGAAAGATTTTCACTTCCGTGTCCAGTTCCTCTTCATTCTCAGCATTGTCGATGCTACTTTGTACGAAGTAATCCAGATCGACTTTTCCAAAAGCAATGTCGGACGCGTCCTTGTTCACTTTCATTCCGAAAAGACGAAGAAACAAACAGGATACACCGGAAGCGAACTTGGATATAGGATATAAAATGACATAACAAACAATAAGCGGAACGGCAAAGACATTCAAAACCAGATTTGGATTGATCTTAAACAATGTTTTCGGCAAGAACTCTCCGGTCACCAATATAATCAAGGTAGAAATAATGGTCTGCGCCAGCACCATAAGGAAGTGGTTGTCAATGAATCCCGCCAACAGGTTGTCACCGATAATTTGCGCCATCAGGATACCGTAGATAACCAAGGCTATGTTATTCCCCACCAACATGGTAGAGATAAATTCATTCGGATTCTTGAAAAAGATAGACAGGATACGAGAGGTGATCCCCCCCTTGCGTTCCATTTCAAAACGCAGTTTGTCTACCGAGACAAAGGCAATCTCCATTCCTGAAAAGAAAGCGGAGAAGACCATGGTGATTATTAGAGATATATAAATATTCATAGTTTATTTCACAGAATCTTTTTTCACGGAGTCCGGCAAGGCTTTTACTTCCGGTTGAGTAGTACCCGCTTCGTCGTCTACATAGAAAATTCCTTCTATATTATGAATGGTATAGACGGTCATTTGCTGATTGGAGTCGAAACCATGTCCGGTGATAATCCTGTCAGGTTGCTGGATACGTATAAACTTGTCGGAATATACTTTCTGGGTAGCTTCGTTCCAATAGAGCAGTTCCGTGTTAAAACGTTCACCCTTCCGGTTCTGTATATCTACGTTCCCTATCAGCTTCCAAAGCCTTTCTTTGTCATAGTAATAGGCAGTATCCGCTTTGATACTGGCTTCTACATGAAAGATAGAGTCGAACTGTTCGAGATATACTCCTTTTTCAAATGCCCAATAGGAAGGTTTCTTACGGTCATAAACCTGCCACTCTTCCGTATTCACCCTGTAACGTGTCACTCCTGAATCGGATATAAGGGTAGTAACCCCTAATGTCTGCATTACGGGAAGAGAATCGCGTTCAGTGATAGCCTCACCCACTGCTTTCGTCTTACCGCCGCATGAGGGAAATAAAAGAAGCATAACAATTGTCCCAAGGACAATTGTTATGCTCATGCTTTTATGCAACAAACGTTTACTTCGTTTTCGCAACATACATTTATCGAATCGTTGTAGTCTCTCCGATCCAACCGCCGATAGTGATGCGGTCGCCTTGCTTGTAACCTAACATAAAGAGGTCCTTAGCCTGCGGAGTATGACCTGAATATCTACCGATTAAGCTGTTAGCTTCTTCAGCAACACTAGGGTCTACTTGTTTTGCACGTTGCAATTTGTCGATTACTGCAAAATATGTACACTTGTTCAAAGCGTTTTCGTCACTCCAGTTAGGACTCATTGCATAAAGATTAGCAATCAGAATGTAAGGAGCACCATAGTTTTCGTTGTAGCTGATAGCTTTCTGACAGTAAGCTCTGGCTTGAGACAACTTCTTGGCAGAAGCCAATACTGCTGCCGCAGCATACGCCTTTTCGGCTTTCTTCACATTATCAGTTTCCAGGTTTATTGCTTCGTCAAAGAACTTCACGGCGCCGTCAATGTCACCTTTCTTGAACGCCTGATAAGCACAACCGGTAGCTGCTTCTGCTGTCGGCTCAATTTTGTATGAATAGAAAGATGCCTGTTGATAAGCGTCACTTTCAGTACATCTCATCATTTTCATGATGTCGATTACTTTCTTCAAGTATTCCAAATCCTTTTGATTAGCTTCCACTTTCGGGCCATAGATACTTTGCAGTGATTCGCAGTCAGCAGTTCCACTGTTTACAAACAGAGCAACCAGATTATCTTTAATACCTTGCAGGTTTTTCTTCTTTGCTTCATTGGTTTCAGCAGCGATAGCACCATCAGCATATTCAGAAGCAGCCAAGTAATCCTGGATGAATTGTTCTTTATGGTTAGGGTCTGCTTTCAGTTTATCCAATGACATTTGCAGGAAATAGAACAAAGTGGCAGCAGCCGATTCAGCTTTCACTGCATTTACAGACTGGCTCAGCCATTGATAAGCCTGATTTACGTCAATCTTCGGAGCCAAAGCAATATAGTCTACCGCTTTGATACCCAACGCTTCCTCAGGAGAAGATACTTTGGTTCCTTTAGCCAGGAAATCAGGCGTGTATTTGATACGCAAATCATGCGTATTCATCAGTTCATCAAAATATTTTTGGTATTCCGGATTATTCTTGTCCTTGATTTGAGCCATCAAGCCTTTCAGAATTTTATATCCGTCAGTAAAGGTATAGAAACGAAGCGTCGGACAGTTTTCCAACACAGCTTTCCAAGGAGTATACGCATCTTTAAAATTACCTGCACGCACAGCTTCATGCGAAATACTACTGTTTGAATTACAGTTTGACGCATCCTGTGCTATTGCAGTGGTTGCCCCTGCTGAAAGGACCAACATAGCCACAAGCGTTTTAATCTTCATTGTATTTAAATTTTAGTTGTTATTATAAAGTCGTCTATTCTCTCTCACTTTGTTTCAACTTAATTATTCTACCCTGCGTTTAAAGAACCAACGCTCGTTGAACGTCAATCCGATACTCACACGGAAGATATTTTCATTCACAAAATTCGTTTCCTGACCACTTACACGGACAAACTGTCCGCTGATGCTAAGGATAGAACGTGAACGGGGTACAGGCAAACCGAAACCGGCAGTTACGCCATATTCGCGGGCAGCCTTTTTACCGTCAATCTTATAATACGGAGTCGTATAATAAGCTCCCAGACGGTATTTTATGTGGGATAGGTAAGAACGTCCTATTAAATTAGGAATGTATTCCGCACCCACTGATATTTTATGACGGTCATTATAAGCATAAGTTTCCTCAAACTCTGCACGCGTAGCATCATCTGTGGCAGCTACACCGAATTTAGCCTTAGACCATTGTTGCAAACTATAATCCACGCCGACTGTCAACCGCCTGTCATAATTGTATGTAAAACCGACTCCGAACATATTCGGAAGTTCCAGCGTAGCATCCAAATCATTACTGTTGGTCGTACTAGCCTGTGTCGTTATAGTATAATCATTATTCAGTTTATGCTTTGGAGAGAATACTGCTCCAATAGTCACTGAATGTTTTTTACTTAATTCCTGCGTATATTGTGCACCGAAATCCAGTTTATAGTCCGAAACAGAAACCCCTATCTGCTGTACATAAGAGTAAGATTCCGATGTCGCGGGATAAATAATGGTACGTGTACGGGTTATATCTCCCCAAAAATAAGAAGCATTCACTCCCAGTGAAAGATTCTTCAGTACTTTTACACCGATACCACCATAAAGCTGATGCAATCCCCCATCTCCCGTAAAACTCCGGGTCTGACTGACTCCATTTTCATCTTTACTGTCAGACACAGAATATCCCACATTCGAGAATGGTAACAAGCCTACACTCATCGCTATCCTGGGATGCAAACGAAATTGCATAGCCAAGTAGTCGAAACTAGAGTTCTTGGCGTTCAGTTTCACACCGCCGCCACTAACATTCATATTTTGCAGACTGACACCCCCTTCAAATAGGAAAGTCAACGAGTCAATGGCTGTATACGAAGCAGGATTCAATGGATTGATCTGTGCTCCATCCCGGAGTCCAAAAGCAATTCCTCCCATCGCTTTGCTATTTCCGAAACTTTGATCGGACAAGTCGCCATAGCCATATCGTGTATAAGGAGAGTTTGTATTATTTTGAGCAATTGCCATTCCGGTAACCATCGTGAGCAAAAGCGCACATAGTGTGTGTTTAAATCCTACCATTATTATAGTTTAAAATTCTATTTAATCCTTTCAACACTAAAAATCTATCTGCAAAGATGATACTTTTTACGCTGCTATCAAAAGAAAAATCATCTCCGCCCGTTAAAAAAACCAAAAGTTCAGGATATTTATGCTTCATAGACTCAATATAACCTGAAATTTCGTATTCCATGCCTTTCAACACTCCGGCGCGTATAGCGGTTTCGGTGTCCCGTCCCATCGGGAGTTTACGCCCGTTGGAGTCAATCAGGGGCAAGCGTCCGGTGAACTGGTGAAGCGCCTTGAAACGCATCTGCATGCCGGGAGAAATATTACCACCATGATACTGCCCTTTCGCGTCAATAAATTCATAAGTGATACAAGTTCCTGCGTCAATGACCAATATATCGTTATGAGGAAACTGCTCATTAGCACCTACCACGGCAGCCATACGGTCATATCCCAGCGTTTCGGGAGTTTCGTACAGATTGACCACCGGTAAGGGCGTTTTGTAGTTGAGCCACAATAAAGGAAACGGCAAAGCTGCCAAATCGGCAAGTATCCGTTCGCTCAAATCAATGACAGTAGCCACAATCCCCTGCTCTATCGGGTATTTGGAGCAAAGAACTTTCAAACAATCCAACGATTGATTGGACTCAGTCAGCACTTCCACCATCTCCCCATTATTGAAGAGGGCGACTTTCGCCATTGTATTCCCTATGTCGATAATTAAATTCAATGCGTTTTTATCTTTAGCGGGCGCAAAGGTAAAGTAAAAAAAGAGAAATTGAAACATATAGAGGGAATTATCTTGTTTTTTCATTTTAGAAAATCCGGTTATTGCGAAAATCGAACTATCTATTTTTAAATAGATATTTTATTATTTATTGTTTATAATGTGTTACGCAAAGCGTTACGCACGTTATTTTTCGCCACATACAAACCATTAATCCACAATGCATTGCAATGCAAATTCAGTGTTACGCAAAGCGTTACGCTACCAGTTTACAAATATTCCCTCAAACAGAGGCTCTGTTGCATCCAAACGAAGCGTCTATTTACCCCAAACAGACGCTCTATTCAGATAAAACAGACGCTCTGTTTCCCGAATCCAACAATTCTTTGTATATTCGCCGCAAAAATAAAACGAGCCTACTAATGAAACGGTCTTTTTTATATTCAATCTTTTCTCTTTTTCTGTTGCTTCTGCCCTGCGGACAAACAACTGCCAACAGCAATGACTCCATACGTCTCAGCCTGCTGACCTGCGCTCCCGGAGAAGAGATATATTCCTTGTTCGGGCACACAGCTATCCGTTACGAAAATCCTTCACAGGGTGTAGACGTTGTTTTCAACTACGGCTTATTCAGCTTCGATACTCCAAACTTCATTTTCCGTTTTTCTCTCGGAGAGACAGATTATCAACTGGGAGCCACCAATTACTCCCATTTTGCAGGGGAATATGCTTTCTTCGGACGTAGCGTGTGGCAACAGACCTTGAACCTGACTAATGAAGAAAAAATCGACCTAATCCGGTTATTACAAAAGAATCACCGCCCTGAAAACAGGGTGTACCGTTATAATTTTTTTTACGACAATTGTGCTACCCGTCCCCGTGACAAGATAGAGGAAAGCATTGCAGGCAAAGTGATTTATCCCACTGAACCGCAGGACGGTTCCCGTTCATTCCGTGATATTGTACATCAATATTGCAAAGGACATCCGTGGGCACGTTTCGGCATTGACTTATGTATCGGAAGCGAAGCAGACCAACCTATCACGCAACGACAGATGATGTTTGCGCCTTTTTATCTGATGGATGCCTTTGCCGGAGCGCAGATTAAGAATGACTCCATACAACGTCCGCTCACAGAAGCCTGTGAATTGATCGTGGACGCAACTCCCGAAGAGGATGAAAACGGATGGATACCCACTCCTCTGCAATGCGCGTTACTCCTATTTATATTAACAGCCGGTACTACCATATACGGCATCCGGCGAAGAACCGGATTATGGGGTGTCGATCTACTTCTCTTCGGTGCGGCAGGTATCGTGGGATGCGTTCTTGCCTTTCTTGCCCTCTTCTCTGAACATCCGGCTGTCAGCTCCAATTTTTTATTGCTGGTGTTCCATCCGGGACAACTTCTTTTCCTGCCATACATCATTTATTGTGACCGAAAAGGGAAGAAATGTTGGTATTTAACCCTGAATCTAGTCGTTTTAACACTTTTTATAGTGCTTTTTCCACTAATTCCGCAGAGATTTGACTTTGCTGTTGTACCTTTGGCACTCTGTTTGCTGATACGTTCAGCGAGCAACTTAATAGTGACATCTAAAAAGAAATAATGAAAGGACTACTAACTTCCCTCATCACCGTACTCACCTTCACAGGACTGCAAGCACAGTCGTTGCCTACCGCGCCTAAACTTGTGGTAGGGCTGACTATTGACCAACTGCGTACGGATTACCTGGAAGCATTTTCGTCACTCTACGGCGAGAAAGGCTTCAAGCGCCTTTGGAAAGAGGGAAGAGTGTTCTATAATGCCCAATACACTTTCAGCGGTGTAGACCGTGCCTCGGCCATAGCTGCCATTTACAGCGGTACGACTCCTTCCATGAACGGAATCATCTCCAAACGATGGATGGACGCGTCTACCCTGCGTCCTGTCAACAGCACGGATGATACGGCATTCATGGGTTACTATACCGACCAAACGTGTTCGCCCGGCAAATTACTAACTTCTACCATTGCCGACGAGCTTAAAATAGCAACGCAGGGCAAAGGGCTTGTATATGCCATCGCCCCTAAATGCGACGCGGCTATTCTTGCTGCCGGACATGCCGGAAACGGTGCTTTTTGGATGAATCCCAATACGGGAAAATGGAGCGGAACCACTTATTATGGAGAATTTCCCTGGTGGGCAAGCCAGTACAATGACCGCCAAGCTGTCGATTTCCGTATTGCAAACATAACTTGGGAGCCTGTTTTTCCACGTGGGATGTACACTTTCCTGCCAGATTGGCGGGACATGGTTTTCAAATATAAATTTGACGATGACCGTAACAATAAGTACCGACGTTTCATCACAAGCCCTTTTGTGAATGATGAAGTAAACGCTCTTGCCGAAGAAGCACTGAACAAAAGTTCAATCGGCATGGATGACATAACTGACTTATTGGCACTGACCTATTATGCCGGCAACTATGCACATAAATCCGTACAGGAATGTGCCATGGAAATGCAAGATACGTACGTACGTCTCGACCGCAGCATCGCTAACTTACTCGAATTGCTCGACAAGAAAGTAGGTCTGCAAAATGTACTTCTTTTCGTCACTTCCACCGGATATACGGACAGCGAATCGGCTGATTCGGGACTGTATAAGATTCCCGGCGGAGAGTTTTACCTGAACCGTTGCGCAGCTTTGTTGAATATGTACCTGATGGCTACATATGGTGAAGGCAAATATGTGGAAACGTATCATAACCAGCAGATTTACCTCAACCATAAGTTACTGGAACAAAAACAACTGAACCTGACGGAAGTACAGGAGAAGTCCGCCGAATTCCTTATGCAATTCAGCGGGGTGAACGAAGCGTATTCCGCCAACAGGCTTTTATTGGGTTCATGGACACCGGAGATTTACAAAATACGTAACGGATACCATCGTAAACGTTCGGGCGACCTGGTGATTGACGTCCTTCCCGGATGGACAATGGTGGACGAAAACACCAGTGAAAGCAAAGTAGTACGCCATTCTTTTATTCCTTCACCGCTGATTTTCATCGGTCACTCGGTGAAACCGGCTATCATACAGACTCCTGTAACAATTGAACATATCGCGCCTACACTGGCACATTTCATGCGCATTCGGGCTCCCAATGCCTGTTCGGCTGCACCCATTACCGACTTACGGTAAAAGTTTACTCACAAAAACAGGGTGTAAAACATTAATAAATCAGCATTTTAATGTAACTTTGCGCAAGAATTTTTAAATAGATAAATAATAAACATACTTATACAACATGGGATTTAATGAAATTTTGAGCTCGATTTTCGGAAACAAATCCACGCGAGACATGAAAGAAATCAAACCCTGGGTAGAGAAAATTAAAGCTGCTTACCCGGAGATTGAAAAACTGGACAACGACGCACTCCGTGCCAAAACGGAAGAAATCAAAAAATACATCTATGAATCGGCTTCCGCCGAACGTGCGAAAGTGGAAGAATTGAAAGCGGGTATCGAAAGTATCGAACTGGAAGACCGCGAAGAAGTCTTTGCACAAATAGACAAGACAGAAAAGGAAATTCTGGAAAAATATGAAAAAGCACTGGACGAAGTTCTGCCCGTCGCTTTCTCCATCGTGAAGTCAACTGCCAAACGTTTCGCAGAAAATGAGGAAATCGTAGTGACTGCTACGGATTTCGACCGTCAGCTTGCTGCTACAAAGGATTTTGTTCGCATCGAAGGTGACAAGGCGATTTATCAGAATCACTGGCTAGCCGGCGGCAACGACACGGTGTGGAACATGGTTCACTATGACGTTCAGTTGTTTGGTGGTGTCGTTCTGCACAAAGGTAAGATTGCGGAAATGGCAACCGGTGAAGGTAAGACGTTGGTAGCTACTCTCCCGGTATTCCTGAACGCATTGACCGGAAACGGTGTGCACGTGGTAACCGTGAATGATTATCTGGCAAAACGTGACTCCGAATGGATGGGGCCTCTTTATATGTTCCACGGTTTGAGTGTGGACTGTATTGATAAACACCAACCGAACTCTGATGCCCGCCGCCAGGCATATATGGCTGATATTACGTTCGGTACGAACAACGAATTCGGTTTCGACTACCTGCGTGACAATATGGCTATCAGCCCGAAAGACCTGGTACAGCGTCCGCACAACTACGCTATCGTCGATGAGGTTGACTCCGTATTGATCGATGACGCACGTACTCCGTTGATTATCTCCGGCCCTGTGCCGAAGGGCGACGACCAACTGTTCGAGCAACTTCGCCCGTTGGTAGAACGCCTGGTAGAAGCACAGAAGGTATTGGCAACCAAATACCTGTCAGAAGCCAAGAAACTGATCGCATCGAATGACAAGAAAGAGGTAGAAGAAGGATTCCTTTCCTTATATCGTAGCCATAAATGTCTGCCGAAGAACAAGGCTTTAATCAAGTTCCTGAGTGAACAGGGCATCAAGGCCGGTATGCTCAAGACGGAAGAAATCTACATGGAGCAGAACAACAAGCGTATGCACGAAGTTACCGACCCATTGTATTTCGTTATCGACGAGAAGTTGAACAGTGTAGACCTGACAGATAAGGGCGTAGACCTGATTACCGGTAATTCTGAAGACCCTACTTTGTTCGTTCTTCCCGATATCGCCGGACAACTCTCGGAACTGGAAAATGTGCCGAACCTGACTAATGAAGAGAAACTTCAGAAGAAGGATGAGTTGCTGACTAACTATGCGGTTAAATCGGAACGCGTACACACGATCAACCAGTTGCTGAAGGCTTACACGATGTTCGAGAAAGACGATGAATATGTAGTTATCGACGGACAAGTGAAAATTGTAGACGAACAGACCGGCCGTATCATGGAAGGTCGCCGTTACTCTGACGGTTTACATCAGGCTATTGAAGCTAAGGAACGTGTGAAAGTGGAAGCTGCTACGCAGACTTTCGCCACGATTACTTTGCAGAATTACTTCCGTATGTATCACAAGTTGTCCGGTATGACCGGTACTGCCGAAACGGAAGCAGGCGAACTTTGGGACATCTACAAATTGGATGTTGTCGTTATCCCGACTAACCGCCCGATTGCCCGTAAGGATATGAATGACCGCGTTTACAAAACTAAACGTGAAAAATATAAAGCTGTAATCGAAGAAATCGAGCGATTGGTTCAGGCAGGACGCCCGGTACTGGTAGGTACTACTTCGGTGGAAATCTCCGAAATGCTGAGCAAGATGCTTACCATGCGTAAGATTGAGCATAGCGTATTGAATGCGAAGTTGCACCAGAAAGAAGCCGAGATTGTAGCGAAAGCCGGTTTCAGTTGCGCAGTGACGATTGCTACCAATATGGCAGGTCGTGGTACCGACATCAAGCTGAGTCCGGAAGTGAAAGCTGCGGGCGGTTTGGCTATTATCGGTACGGAACGTCACGAATCACGCCGTGTAGACCGCCAGTTGCGTGGTCGTGCAGGACGTCAGGGTGACCCGGGTTCTTCCGTGTTCTTCGTGTCACTGGAAGATGACCTGATGCGTCTGTTCTCTTCCGACCGTATCGCGAGCGTTATGGACAAACTCGGTTTTCAGGAAGGCGAGATGATCGAGCACAAGATGATTTCCAACTCTATCGAACGTGCGCAGAAGAAGGTGGAAGAAAACAACTTCGGTATCCGTAAACGACTGTTGGAATATGACGACGTTATGAACAAGCAACGTACCGTTGTTTACACGAAACGTCGCCACGCTTTGATGGGTGAACGTATCGGTATGGATATCGTGAACATGATTTGGGATCGTTGCGCCAACGCTATCGAAAACAATGATTTCGAAGGCTGCCAGATGGAACTGCTTCAGACGTTGGCTATGGAAACTCCATTTACCGAAGAGGAATTCCGCAACGAGAAGAAGGATAAGTTGGCTGAAAAGACTTTCAACATCGCGATGGAGAACTTCAAGCGCAAGACTGAACGTCTGGCTCAAATCGCCAATCCGGTTATCAAGCAGGTATATGAGAACCAAGGACATATGTACGAGAACATCTTGATTCCTATCACGGATGGCAAACGTATGTACAATATCTCCTGTAACCTGAAAGCGGCTTACGAATCGGAATCCAAAGAAGTGGTGAAAGCATTCGAGAAGTCAATCCTGCTTCACGTTATCGACGAATCATGGAAAGAGAATTTGCGTGAACTGGACGAACTGAAACATTCCGTACAGAATGCCAGCTACGAACAGAAAGACCCGCTGTTGATTTACAAACTGGAGTCTGTGACTTTGTTTGACGCCATGGTTAACAAGATTAATAACCAGACTGTATCTATCTTGATGCGCGGACAAATTCCTGTACAAGAAGCTCCGGACGAACAAGCTGCACGCCGTGTAGAAGTACGTCAGGCCGCTCCCGAACAACGTCAGGACATGAGCAAGTATCGTGAAAACAAGCAGGATTTGACTGATCCTAACCAGCAGGCTGCTGCCAACCAGGATACTCGCGAACAGCAGAAGCGCGAACCGATCCGTGCGGAAAAGACAGTAGGACGCAATGATCCCTGTCCATGCGGAAGCGGTAAGAAGTACAAAAACTGTCACGGTAAAAACGTTTAAAGAAATTGAGAATTGAAAATTAAAAATTGAGAAACAAGAGGTTTCTATTTCTTAATTCTCTATTTATAAAAGAAAGTCTCAAACGGTTAAAAACTGTTTGAGACTTTCTTTTATTCTTTCAAAATAGTACTTTTGTTCAAATTACTAAAGAGAACAAAACTATGGCAAAATCTTATTCACTGGCTTTCGTTTCTTTGTTCCTGTTGGCATTGAGTAGTTGCCAAAGCCTGGAGCAGATTTCCATTGACTACCTGCAACCGGCAGACCTTAGCTTCCCACCGCAACTTCGGAAAGTGGCAGTCGTGAATAACACCGGCAATGCGCCGGATAACAAACTGATAACGCAATCTGAAAAAATCAGGGAAAACTCACCGATAGTAAGCCGTGCGACAGCTTACGCGAATGGAAATGTCAAAGTAGCGACAGAGGCACTGGCTGAAGAAATCGCTCATCAGAACTATTTTGATGAAGTGGTGATTTGCGATTCCGCTTTGCGGGCAAATGACAAGTTGGCTCGGGAAAGTACGTTGAGTCAGGAAGAAGTCCGCCAACTGGCTTCGGATTTGGGTGTAGATTTGATTATTGCCGTAGAAAACCTGCAACTTAAAGCGACAAAGACTGTCCGGTATCTGGATGAGTTCAATTGTTTCCAGGGAGCGGTGGATGTCAAGGCGTACCCTACCGTCAGGATTTACCTGCCCGAACGAAGCAGACCGATGAATACACTCCACCCTACCGACAGTATCTTTTGGGAAGAGTTCGGTGCTTCGGCAGTAGAAGCTGCCACGCATATGATTCCCGACAGGGAGATGTTGCACGAAGCCGCTGAATTTGCAGGAACAATTCCGGTAAAGTATATTGTTCCGATGTGGAAAAAAGGAACAAGGTATCTATATACCGGCGGTTCAGTGCCGATGCGGGATGCCGCCGTCTACGTACGCGAAAATTCATGGGACAACGCGCACGAACTTTGGCTTCAGGCTTTCGAGGGTACGAAGAGTGAAAAGAAGAAGATGCGGGCTGCCCTCAATATTGCAGTTTACTATGAGATGAAAGATAGTCTGCCCCAAGCACAGGAATGGGCTGAAAAAGCTCAGCAGCTAGCCAAGAAGATTGAGAAAAAAAATGTAACTGAAAACACTCATGCTACCATCGACGATGTGCCGAATTATTATCTCACCAGCTTGTATTTGGCAGAATTGAAGGAGAGAAATGCCCAATTACCCAAGCTAAAGATGCAAATGAGCCGATTTAATGACGATTTTTAAAGAAATCGTGTATCAAATCTTATTTTTTTTATACCTTTGAACTAACAAATAGAAGGAACTATGAAATTGAGCCAACAATCACTATCGATTATCGAAGCGGCTATCCAAAAGGCTGTCGCTAAATATATATGTAACTGTGAACAAACCGCTGTTACGGACATTCATCTCCAACCGGATCAGACTTCGGGACAACTGACTGTTTACAACGATGATGATGAAGAGTTGGCAAACATCATGATAGAAGAATGGGCTACGTATGACGGCGATGATTTCCAGGAAAACGTGGAACCTTCCCTGCGCAATATCCTTTGCAGGATGAAAGATGCGGGCGACTTTGACAAGATTACGATCCTGAAACCTTACTCGTTCGTGTTGGTGGATGAAGATAAGGAGACAGTGGCAGAGTTGTTGCTGGTGGACGATGATACGATATTGGTGAATGACGAGTTGCTGAAAGGATTGGATAAGGAGTTGGATGACTTTCTGAAAGAGTTGCTGGAAAAGTAAGATAATTTCGATACATATTCAAAAATCCCCTAATATTTTTAATCGGTGGTTCACCGCTTCACCTTATTACTGAAAGGCCGATGGATAAAGCCATAGCGGGTGAAAGCAAAGGATAAAATCAAAGAAAAATCACCCTTCACCGCTTTCACCTTCATTATCACTTCGCTTGCAGTGTCTATTGGACATATAGATCCAATATGTTGTATATATATAGCTGACACGTTGGGCATATAGATCCAACATGTCAGCTATATATACCCAACATATCAAGTAGTACTACCTGATAATTAAGCTATTAATACCTGACAACCCAACCGTTAATATCCTAATTTGACAGATGATTTGCTATTACCTAATTTCTTTTAGCTTATAGCATAATTGAATTAGCTCATAGCATATAGAAAAAACAAAGGTGAAAGCGAAAAGAACGGTTCCAACCGGAATTGTCTCTTCCCTTTCACCCTATATTTCCTTATTCATCGGCATTTCAGCGACAAGATGAATCCGATGAACCCTCAATAAGAGTATAAGAATAAATTGTCACTATCCCATACTTTTAATCAATATCCATGAGATTTCTCCGCCCAGGCTTTCTCCATTCCATAGAAATTAATCGCTTCACCGGCAGATTTTCCATCCAGTTCCTGCTGTTTCTGCTCAAAGAAAACTTTCCAACGCGGATAATACAAATCTTTCAAAAGACCACTCCATTCACGATGAGAATAATCATGCAAACCGCCCTGATTGGCAGCGATACTATCACCCCAAACTGTGATTAACGCAGACGCATTCCATTCGTAGAGCTTCTTTTCTGCGTCAGTAGTACCTAAAGAACGTGCGGCAGTCAGCCAAGAAGACACGGAGAACTCTCTCCGGGTAGACAATAAACTGTCTTGCGACTGAATGAGTTCAAGGAATTGCCGTGTCTGCTTGCGGAAGTTCTCTTTGTCCTTCCGGTCATAACTTTGGGATATCTCTTCGAGCAATACATTGCCTTTATCAGCATTACTCTGACGTACGATATCCACCAAGTCATATTCAAAATTATTGTTGCCTTTATATTGTTCGGCCACAGAGAGCATCAAATCCGCAGCTTTCGAAGTAGAATCAGGCGAATAGAACAGTTTGGAATATCCCCATGTAGATGTCCTGTCCAAATGGAAACCCGGACGGGCACACAAAAGAGATTCTATCGTTCCCTCGCCCGGAGAGTTCTTGGGAGCATTATAAACCGTATGTTCCAACGCTCTCCATGCTTCCATAACTTCCGGTGACAGTTCACCACCATAACGGGCTTTCAGATATCCTTGCAACCATGCGTCCGGTGAAAAGCGTTCCGCACGCCAGGGCAATTCATACAAGAGTTCAAACATAACCGGATTATTCTCTATCCCCTCAGGGGTAGCCCCTACGCCACGCATTTTTTTCCCATTTACGTGTGCACACGCATCGTAATACCCGTTCACCAACTGATTCATCCGCCCATGCAGACCGACATTTCCTCCGAAGTTCAACAACATACAATAAAGCCAGTCATGTTTGCCGAACCCTTTCTCACGATACCACATCGAATCTGAGTCTCCCCATTGCGGACGTTTCTCACTATACAAATCCAGTACCAACATATCACCCGGATTCAAAGATTCTATCATTGCCGGACGCGGATTCGCCTGCCAAGCCTGAATCACCCAGACAGCTTCCGGATTCGCTTTCTTCATGGCTTTCATAATAGAAGCTCCGGCTTTTGCCAAGTCTACTCCTTCCGTGTTGCCACCTTCATGGAATGGATCCATACTATAATATGTAGCTTTTCCGTAAAGTTTCTCCAATTCTTCATAGTACATAGCTGCAAAGGAATCAAAATGCTCGTCTTCCGAAGAAAGGAAAGCCGGACGAGGAAAGCCGCACCACTTGCCGGGATCGGCAATCTGATAGCCCAGTTTCTTGCCTATATTACGGGGAACCATTCCCGAATATCCGGGAAATACAGGTTCAATGCCCAATTCACGCATACGGGATATGATCTTCTTTTGAAGCACTTCCTGCTGCTGATACCAACTATCAGGATTCGGCCCACCCCATCCTTCCAAATTATTCATCTGCCACCAGGCCATAAAAGCCGGGCCGGAAATAAATTCATTGATTTCTTCCGTTGTATATCCGATACGCTTCAACAGATTGTACCAAACGACTTCCATCCCGGTAATGCTCAAAGGCATATTAATGCCGTGCATTGCCATCCAGTCTATCTCCTTCTCCCAACGCTCCCAATCCCAAAACGCCATTGAGTAAGAATAGGTGCAATAGTTCAGGTAATACCTGCTTTTCATGGATGTCTCCTTGCGAATTTTCTCTTGTGGAAGCGGTAATACTTCCGGTAATTTTTGAGACGGATTATTCCAGGAGAGATGGATACTGGCTACGTATTTCAGATACCAGTTCAGTCCGGTAGCTAAAGACACATCGGAATTACCAGTTATCAGGACTTTGCCGTTTTCTGAAGATATTTCAAAGTAATCTTTCGACGGATTATCCGCGTCAGCAATAAGCCGGAAAAGAATCCGGTCGTCCGAAGTACCTTCCGTCACACGTGCGGCCAAAGAACTGACCGGTAGTTGTTCTGACTGACAGCCATATAGCCATATAGCCCCAAGTAATAAAGTTAACAAAAAGCGCATATACATAGTAGTTTATTTTTAAATTCTTCAAATATAGTAAATAAGATTTGAATTCTTTTCAATCACTCACGCTTTAATCATTGAAACAAGAAGAATTGTGGACGAGCATATATATTTACGTCTTTCACCTTTCCCGATAAGAATGAGCCTTTGCGAACTTTAAAACGGATAGCAGAGACTTTATATATTTCCTTCATATCAACAATAATCCGGTGAGGATGATGTGGGTCGGCATCCGCATCTGTATGCCAGAAAGAAGAAATATCTCCATCGAACAGATTCTCCGCTATGCCCATATTCTTATCAGTCTGCTCGCTACTCACATAAACGGTTTCCCATTTTTTCTTATCAATTGGCTGCCCTTTATCGTCTATCAGTTCGATTTCTGAAATGCAGGCTTGGTTATCTTCCGTGTAAGAAGATAGTGTCTCGATGCAGAAGTGACGAAGGGTAGTTGCGACAGGGAAATCAAATGGCTGCCATTCATTGGTTTCTTGCAAAGTGGCTTTCAAAGCTATGTCGCCGTCTTCCAGAATCGGAGTACCCACTATTGCACGGTGCTGTCCTCTTTGGTAGTTCTTGTCTATACCCAAGCTATCCAGGACAGGCTGTTCCAGTCCCCGCAAAGTACGATTGCCCGTATCTTCCATCTCAAAGACTACAATCTCATTCTCCCCTTCTTTCAACCATGGGGCAGGCAGATAGAGTGTTTGCTGAGGACCGATATTCCAAAAGCGTCCGAGTGACTTGCCATTTACCCAAACGGCTCCTTTGCCCCATTGGCTCATATCGACAAAACAGTCACCTTTCTTCTGAACCGTAAATGTCCCTTTATGGAAAGCCGGAACTCCTTTGATGGTTTCACCGAAATTCATTTCTGCAACTTTCTCCTTATATAAAGGTAACGGAGTAACAGACCACCCGGTCAATTTTTCGTCACCCCACAAGACCTGGCTGGTGATGCCCTTCCTATTGAACAGTATATCAGAGCCGTAATTCACACGCCCGGTGTTTTCAACCAAAATCTCCAGCGTAGCGGGTGCTTTCGGTACATTCAGCATCACGCTATTCTGATTGTAACGGCGATCCAAGCTAGCCACTTGTTTTCCATCTATCAGAATAACAGCATAGTCGCGCAAATCCTGTATGACAAGTTTCCGCTTTCCTGCTTTTTGAATGATTGTCTGATAATGAATATATCCGAAATCCATTCCTACGTCTTCCATTGACAGTACCTCTTCCGATTGTGTAGTCTGATGAAAAGCGGTAGTCAAAGGAGCACTTTCCTTTAATTCGACTGTAGCGAAAGTGGTGGTCGGATTATCGGCAGGCACTTCCGGCAATACAGTCCCCTCGGGCAGGTATTTCTGAATCACTTCTCTGAATGCATGATATTTCGGATAGCAGTTACCCCATTCTCCAAGCGGAGCGTCATAATCGTAACTGGTAGGTTGGGGACGGAATCCTCCGCTGGTATTAGCACCGTTCATGTACCAGAAATTTGTTCCCCCGTGGAACATATACATGCTGACAGATACGCCATGGCTCAACATCCAATCCAATTGTTCGGCAGGACGCTCATAGGCAACGGATGAATGGCGTTTTCCCCATTCATCAAACCAGGCCGGATAAAACTCCGCCACAAAGTACGGACCCCCCGGATGATATTTGTCTACAATCTTAAATATATCTTCGCCGAATACACCGTTCAAAGTAGGCAATGCACCGTCAATATGTCCGGATTCCACTTGTCCGCCACCGTCACAGGTGAACAACGGAACATTGAATCCGGCTTCCTGAAGCATATCACGGATAGCCGTGAGGTATTCTTTATCTGCCGCATACGAACCGTATTCATTTTCTACCTGCACCATGATAATATTACCGCCATTGTTGATAGTCAGAAGGGACAGTTGCTTGCCGAGTTCCTTGATATATCGCTCGCAATAGGACAAGAAACGAGGGTCTTTGCTGCGATAAACCAGATCCTTCTCTTTCAGAAGCCATGAAGGATAGCCGCCAAAATCCCATTCTGCACACACATACGGGCCGGGACGAAGAATGACATACAGTCCTTCTTCCTGTGCCGTACGGATAAATTCTGCAATATCCGCCTGCCCGCTAAAGTCAAACTCACCCGGCTGCCGTTCGTGGAAATTCCAGAAGACGTAGGCGGAGACAGTGTTCAGCCCCATTGCACGTGCCCTGTGCAAACGGTCACGCCAATACTCGCGTGGAATACGGGGATAGTGCATTTCTCCGCAAATCAGTTGCACATCTTTCCCGTTGATATTAAAAGTGCCATTTTCTATTTTAACCTGTTCCGTGGGGGCGGAACAGGCAGAAATAAAAAATGATACAATTAAGTTAAGTATAATAAATACCTTATTTCGATTTTTATTCATCTTCATTCAAACTATATCATAAATATTAAATACTCCGGTCGGCCTCACTAAAGTTTATCCGTCCGACCGGAGTATTCATCAATCTTTATCAGAATGTAACCTCACCAAAAATATTCACGGCATACTTTCCTGCATCATCATACCAATGAGTCAGTTTCTCTGTCAGAGCAAACTTTATGGCATAACCCGGATTGTATTTCAAATCGTCAACTTTCTCCGGCATCCAGATTCCTACCTTATATGTCCCGCTCAATCCGGCAGCCGTACTTCCTTTTATGGAATACTCCGCCGCCTTATTCGGTTCTTCATTGGTAGAAGGAATCCAGTTTTTCGGCTCTACATCCAGTTTTATCTCTTTTACCACCTGACCGTCACCGGAAACAAGCACTAAATAAACCTCTTTCGGGTTAATCACCGTAGCAAATCCTGTATTGGTTATCGTCAGGTCATATTCCAGATTACCATCCTTTGCCTCTACTTTCGATTCACTTTGGAGATTCAGACGATAGCCCAAATGGTCGCGCACAAATTCATAGAATGAACGGACTACGTCATTGCCTTCGGCATCCTTAAAGTAACTCTCATCAAAGAGAATGTTATTATCATTCAATAAAGACGGATATACTTTCACTTGCTTCCAGCTCATGATATTCAAAGCAAAATTCTGTGTCACATCAAAAGCCGAATAACGGTGCTCACGCAAAATACGCAATGACTTCATCGGAGTAATCAGTGCGGACAATCCCCATTCAGTATCTTCATCATAAGGGATTTCACCACTCATATAGAAGTTATTCGCTTTTACTTCTTCTGTTATCTGCTTATAATCATCCGTATTAGGAACAAAATCATTGCCCGGTGCGTGAGAATGTTCACCGGCCGTAAAATAATCGTTCGCATAACCGATACGTCCGCGATATTCTTCTTGCTCCAATGTCAGTGCTTTCTTATGGTTCGGATAACGCATTTCTACACAATACGGAACAGGCAAAGCCCTTAGCAACGCACTGACAATTGCATTTTTTGCATCCTGATCATTCACCAACGGCGACGTATGCCACTCTCCCCAAGCACCGATAAAACCAACTTGCACCGTAGCGATCTGACCGATATATTCATTCAACAAAGGAGTCAGTTGTTCAATATGTCTGAGAATCCATTGTTTGGATTCACCACCGGAAGTATTCAATCCCGCATGATTGTATGCGAAACGAAGGATTGCCTTATATCCCTGCGCTTTCATCAACTCAAACACCTTGCGGATATTATTCAAAGCCTCATCGTCAAGGTCTTTACTCACCCACTTTGTTAAATAGATATATTGCTGTACAAGAGTCAGATCATCACCTTTCGCATCGAACTGCTCTACTTTCTTCGTATATAAGTCCTCACCATAGACCTCATATTCATTATACGGACTCTTCATCTCATCGGCAAGCAGATTGCATTCCAAATGAAATCCTCTATCGGGATTTCTCAATGGCTCGATAGGTATGATTTTACCTACAACTTCCGGAGTTTCCGGTTCATTCGTACCCTCTTCCTCTCCGTACTGTCCTGCATACACATCTATCGTATCAGAGCAAAAGCTACACATAATACCTAATAATAAGGTAGATAATAGGGTCATAGTTTTCTTTATATTGATTAACATGATTGATATACTTTTAATTTTCACCTGATTAATTTTCATTGAAGATAAAACGTGCAGGAGCTCCCGTTGTCCAGGGAGTCCACAATGTCGCCCCACCGTCATGAAGCATACATGCATGCTCCGCATTATCGGTCACCAACAAATAGCAATATGGCCCGGTGTGATTATTGATATTCGGTTCCACCCACTGACCGGAAGCGCACAAATTGAATTTCCAGTCATTCAGATGAGCCTGCCCTTTCACTGACTCATAATATTCAGGGTCTTTCAATACATTCCATTGCCCTTCGGCCGTCCCAGCTTCGATAAACAGAGTCTTATATTCCTGCATTGTCGGTAGACGCCATCCTGCAGGAGCTATCCTGTCGCGGATGTCATAATGATAATGAACTCCATATGCTTTCACCCTTCCTTCTCCAAGGGATGCCGGTGTCTCCTTATAGTTATTTGCTTCAATATCGGTTCCGTCAGGATACTTGGTCGTCCGCAGATTATCCGCCAGCCAAACCAGTGAGGTCCCGTCTCTATAAGGAATACGTGCCACACGATAGGTTATTTTCTCATCACCGCGAACGTCAATGAAGCGCATCATTTCCGTCATATTCAATACTCCGGAAGAACGTGACACCAGTTGTCCGCCGTCAGTCTTCACATTCCAGTATATAGTGTTGGATGTCCAACGTTTGATAGAAAGTTCATCGAGTAATGTCTGAAGTTCTTCGTGAGTCAGAGAAGATTTGCCTTTTACGACACCTACACTTTGCTCGGCCACAGTCTGTTTCATTTCAGGATCAAGTGACAGACAGAGCGAATACGAAGTCGATTCCGGCCTTCCTTCCGTATCCCATTCAAACTGTACGGCAGTTTCCGGTTTATCTTCAGCCAAAGCAATCTCTGTCATATCCTCAGGCAGCAACAATTTGGTAGACATACGTTTTACATGAATCGTGCGTACATCTGAAGCGGCAGCCGTAGTATTTCCCGTCTCTTTGACAGTCCAGTATAATAGCGCTTCCTGACCGGCTTTTATTCCTAACCGGGAGAAATATTGATCGGCAGCCAATACGGACATGGTAAAAGAAGTCGATTTACCTGCATCGACCTTCACCGGATTTTTAAAGTCTCTTGTAGCACAAAGAATTAGTTTTGCACCTTTCTCCAAAGACTTATCCCAAGAGAAATTATATCCATCAGTTGATAAATCATTCAAATCAATAGTCGTTCCATCCTGAGGCGCACTCAGATAAATATCCGACATGGGAACAATCACATTATACTTGTCCTCTTTGCATCCGGCAAGTAACAAAATACCTACCAGACTATATAATAAATGTTTCATAATACTATCCATTTTTTAATAACCGGGGTTTTGAACTATAAGACCTTGTCCTTCAGTAATCAAATGAGTAGGCAACGGGAACTTCTCATATTTATATTGCCCGTCCACTTTCGTTTCGATTTTACCTGTCGGCTGACCGGCAAATCTTGCTTTGGCAAGTGCCGCTTCTATGAATTTGCCATGACGGATCAAATCCTGTCTACGTACACCTTCAAAATAGAACTCATGCCCACGTTCATCCAACAACTTGTCCAGGAAATCATCTACGGAAGCGAAATCACTCAATTGCCAGGCTTTCAGTCCGCCATGGGTTACACGTACCTGATTCAATAAACCAACCGCTTCCTGAGTGATACTATTTCCATTGCGGACAATTGCTTCCGAAAGCAAGGTCAATACGTCAGCATAACGGTAGATTGGCATATCTATTTCACACAGTTCTCCTATCACTCCTTCGATTTTATACTTCACCGGGATTGCGCCATAAAAGAGTACACCAGTTGTCCCCCCGTCACGGTCGGTAGCCCGACTGTGATATACACCTTCCGTACCGGTATACTCGCCGATAATTCTTTCCCGTCTTTTATCTTTAGGATCAAATGATTCGTAGGCAGGCCATGATATTTTGTATCCTCCCCATGCCGTCACTGCCATTCCGGCTGGAACAGGATAATCAGATGTCAATACGTGTGCAAACCATTTTTGCTCCATTACACCAGCTTCGGCTACACAAGAAAAGATGACTTCCGAATTCTTTTCTCCGGATAGAGAAAACAAAGAATGATAATCGTTTACCAGTTTATAACCGTATTCTGATTTGGTCAGTTCACGTCCTATTTTCTCCGCTTCGTCCCACTGCCTGGTCATCATATAAAACTTCAACAACAGTGTGTTGGCAAGCCCTTTTGTGAAACGTCCGTAATCCGTATCTTCATATTTATAAGGTAATACGGCGGCCGCTTCCTTCAGATTAGTAACAATGTATTCACGCATCGCTTCTTCAGACAAGCGGGGGATGACAATCTCCGCTTCCGGTTTCTGCAACGTTTCCAAATCGGCAATAGGTATCGGACCATACATGTCATACATCAGGAAAGCAAGAAAGCCGCGTCCGCATTTCAACTCTGCCATATAACGAGCTTTCAGTGTTTCATCCATATTTACATTCTTGATACGTTCCATCGTCAGCGTCATGGAAGCCAAGTATTGGGAGTAGTCATACACGCGGCGGTAATCTCCGTCGATGTGCCAGTCGTTGGCTTCGTATGAATTGTATACGGTAGTCCATCCCCATGTATTCTCCACATAATCGGTCACCATTTCCGAAGTCGTCACATAACCTGCCGCCACTTCAAAAATCCCCCACGGGGAGAACACGTGATAGGCGCTCGCATTGACCAGCGCATTTACATCTTCAGCGTTTTGCGGGAACATTCCCGGGTTTATTTTATTGTAGACTTCTTGTTCCAACGTACAAGACGAAACAAGGAACAAGAGTGTTGCTATTGCTGTATAAATTATCCTTTTCATATTTACGACTTATTAGAAAGAGATTGATACACCGAAATTATAAGAAGTCACATTCGGATATGCGAATGTTCCGTTATCCGTTTCAGGATCCAGACCTGTCCAGTTGGTAATCACAAACGGATTGTTCACATCTACGTATACCCGAAGATTGTTCACGATCTTTTGACTGATCGGCACTTTATATCCCAATGTTATACTTCCGCAACGAACATAATAGATAGATTTCACATAATAATCGCCCCAACCGTTTCCACCTCTTACATAAGTAGGATCTGTAGCAGAAAGGTTGTTGCTGTTGAATGCTTTCAATGCATAAGTAGAAACGTTGATGCCGTTATCCATGCGTGTCCATCCTTCGTAATAGCTGGTTCCGCGCTTCCTGCCCGCTTCACCGTAGAAGTAAATATTCAGGTCGAAGTTTTTGTAGCGGAACGAGTTGTTCAGACCATAAATGATTTTCGGATCGCCATTACCCATATACACTTTATCTTCATCTCCCAATACACCGTTTCCATCTTGGTCTTTCAGTTTCATCATACCCGGTACCAAGTCTTTTTGTGCTTCGGGAGCCTTTTCGCCCGGTTGCAGGATGCCGATTGCTTCATATTCCCACCACGCACGTATCGGGTCGTCTTCTTTCTCATAAGCTCTCGGTTTCCAGTTCGGGTCACGTTTCAGCCAACGGTCATTATAATGTGACAAGGTCAATGTGGTATCCCACTCAAAATCTTTTGTAACAATATTCACTGTATTCAGAGTGATTTCCACACCCTGACTTTGCGTGGCTCCTATATTTCCGGCGATTTTGTTTATCTCGTTATAGAAAGGCAATGGCTTGTCCGTTCGGAGCAGGTCTGTTATCTTACGTTTGAAGTATTCGGCTGCCAACTTGAAGCGGTTGTTGAATATTCCGAAGTCCACTCCGAGGTTAAATTCCGTCGTTGTCTCCCATGTAATGCTTTTGTTTCCCAAATCCGAAGCATATACTCCCGTCGACTCCGCTCCGCCTATAATAGAGTTCTTGCCTACCTCATAATAGTCATAAATGCGATAACCGACGTTGGAATTACCAGTTTGCCCATAAGAAACTCTCAACTTCAACATAGAGAGCCACTTGGAAGCCCCTTTCATAAAGTTTTCTTCGCTAATCATCCAACCTGCCGATACAGAAGGAAAATATCCCCAACGGTTTTCCGGTGCAAAATTGGATGCGGCATCGGCACGTAACGTAGCTTCGAGCAAATACCTTCCCTGATAAGAGTAGTTGGCACGAGCAAACAGCGAAGCAATACTATTGATAGAAGCCCATGAACCTACGGAAGGTTTCTTGTAATTGCCCGAACCTAAGCTATTGTAACCAAACCCGTCTACCAAAAAATCCGAATTGCCGGCACTAAAACCATCATTCTTAAATTTCTGGAACGAATAGCCACCGATCACTTTCACATTATGTTCGCCGAAACTCTTCGCATATTGGGCTGTCAACTCCATCAGATAAGTAGTGTTGGTCGATTGCGAAATATCCGCTCTTCCGTTCTTGTTGGCTCCTTGCAAAGTTGTTTTAGGCAAGTAGCTGGAACGTTTCTGAAAACTGCGGTCGGCCCCTAATTGCAGTTTCACTTCCAGTTCTTTCAAAGGTTTCACTGAGACGAATGCCGAACCCATCAAACGGTCTTTCACCGTATTGTCTTGTATTTCCAACAACGATACCGGATTGGCTACAAACGGTCGTTTTGGATCGATATAATAGTTTCCTTCCGCATCATAAATAGGAATAGTGGGATTGGATTGAATGGCACCGGTCAGCACGCCAGAATATTCATTCTGTCCATCGCCCAAGGGAACATTATCGTATCTGTTCTGTGTGTATGTGGCAGTCAATCCGAAAGAAACGTATTCATTCAGTTCCTGATCCAAATTCAAACGAGCGGAAAAACGGCTAACGCCATTATTCTTCACAATACCTTCTTGATCCATATAGTTGACGGAAGCCAGATAACGGGTTTTCTCCGTACCACCATTCACGGAAAGATTGTGTTGCTGCGTATAACCGTTGCGCATCACTGCATCCAACCAATCGGTACCGCTTGCCAAGAAAATTTCGTCATTATTGAAAGCCGGTTTATATTGAGTCGGTTTTTCCGGCTTCGCCACGTATCCTTCGTAAATGCCCATACCGTTCAGCTTCATCCATTCTTCATACTGCTGTTTGTTGTACATATCCATGTACATACGAGTATCAAGCATCTTGTAATTGGAACGTGCCACCTGCACAGAACCCATCCCCGAATAAGTCACCCTAGGTTTCTGGCTCTTACCGCGCTTGGTAGTAATCAGAACAACTCCGTGACCGGCACGTGCTCCATAAATGGCTGTAGAAGCAGCATCTTTCAAAACAGAAATCGATTCGATATCATCCGGGTTCAAAGACTCCAACACATTATCAATATTGCCGGATTCATAATAACCATTGCCTGAATCTAAGTTACCCGAAGAAGAAACAGGAAACCCGTCGATAACAAACAAAGGGTCGTTGCCAGCTCCAGTGGAAGCCTCGCCACGGATACGAAACTTGGCCTCACCGCCCGGCTGTGCGGAAACTTGATTCACACGGAATCCTGCCGCTTTACCTGCCAATGCACGAGATACATTCGGTACGGTATTCATTTCCACATCTCCCATATTTACCATAGAAACAGCACCGGTCAATGTCTTTTTGCTCTGCGTGCCATACCCCACTACCACCACTTCATCCAGTTGCTTGGAATCTTCCTGTAAAGTGATTTTTATATTCTTGCCGGGTTGCACGGTAACAGTCTGCGGTTGATAACCGATATAGGAAATATCCAATTGTGCTTTCGATGATGAAACGGAGAACTTGAAGTTACCGTCAATATCCGTAATCGTTCCGTTTCCCTGCACTCCTTTTTCCAATACACTGGCTCCAATTATCGGCTCACCGTGAGCGTCCAGCACCATACCCGATACCGTTACTTTCTTTTCCTGCTGCGGTGACTGCACCTCAACAGACAATATAATTTTCTTATCCAACACTGAATATTTCACATTCGTACCGGCAAAGACTTCTTGTAATACATTAAAAATATTACTTTTATCAGCCGAGACGGACACACGGCGATTCAAATCAACATGCTTGTTGTTGAAGAAGAAGTCAAAGTCCGACTGTGCTTCAATCTCTTTCAGAATATCCTCTACACGCTGATTGTGGACATCGATACTAATCATAGCCTTCTGAGCGTAACTATCGGCCGCATAGCTTAGTCCGATAGAATATACCAGGAATAAAACCAATAGTCTCATAAATAATGGGATTTTTTTTGAGGTTAGCCAAAGCGACTTTACCACCCATAAAAATTGGATGCTAAAATAATTTTGCATAAATTTGTGATGACTTAAAGTTAATAAAAAGTTTATCTAGGCTTGTCGCCAAACAAGCTCAAAAAGATTTACCGATTTTCATACGGGAAGATACGCCAATATCATCCCGTATGTTTTTTTGTTTAAGGGGGTCTGTCTTTCATTGCATTTCTGTATTAAGGTTATTCAATCAATATATTTCTATCTTGCTCTTTTCATCTGTTATATCTGGGGAATCAAGATAACGCCAACGGATTTGAGAAGAAAGCTGGAAGTATTCAAGAATGCGTTCCAGGCGTTGGTTGGTGAATGTACCTGTAAAGGAGTCTCCTTTCAGACGTTCATTTTTAATAATAAACTCTACGTTATACCGTTTCTCCAACATCCGCAGCCCCTCTTCCAGGGGAGTGTTTCTGAATATAATCTTCCCTTCTTTCCAGGCTATTTCCGATTCGCCCGAAGTGGCATAAAGTTGTACTTTACTGTCTTTCGAGTCATAGACCAGTTTTTGGCCGGGAGCCATTAGTACTTTCTTCGAAGCATTATCGCATTTGTAGATAAAACCGATTTTCCCTTCTACCAATGTAGCTGAAACTCTATTTTCTTTTTCGTAGGCTTCTACATTGAAGTGAGTTCCCAGTACTTCTATTTGCGACTGATGGGAAGTAGAAACAATGAATTTCTTCTCCAGATCCTTGGCTACTTCAAAATAAGCTTCACCCTGCAAATTTACGTTTCGCGTATCTCCGTCGAAGCGTGAGGGATAACTTAATGTAGATTCTGAATTCAGGAAAACGAGTGTGCCGTCGGGTAATGTCAATGAGGTCATCATTCCGGGATTGGTCTTTATCTCCATCATTTGTGCCAATTCTTTTCCGCCGTCTCCCCAATGTTGCACCATCAAAGTAACGAGGAGTGGAATGAACAGAACTGCTGCCGCACGTTGTGCCCATTCCCACCACATCGTTTTCTTCTTACCTGTCATCCTGCTTTTTACCCTTGACAATGCCTTCTCCGTATCAACTTTCTTCATTACATGAATGGTGTCCGTAGCCAGATAAAGCGCATGAATCTGTTTTGCTATCCGCCGGTTCTCTTCCGATTCATCTATCCAAGTTTCGACCAGCAGACGTTCTGCTTCCGTCACTTGTCCTTCACAATAACGGGGAAGCAGTTCTTCTATCTTATTTTTATCAATATTATCCATATGCTGTTTTTATTGCCTTTTATTATAAGACAAGGGAGAAGCGGAAGACTCCTAAACTAAAAACCATTTTTTTTCAGAAAATCTTTGTTTTCTCATAAAAAAGCTATATTTGCAGTTGAAATACAGGACTAATACATGAAAGAAACCTATCAATCAGACAATGATTTTCTATTATCAGCCGTTCAACGCGGAGATCAGAAAGCGTTCGATACACTGTTTCGGAGATATTATCCGATGCTGTGCGCTTATGGTCATCGGTTTGTTGACTTGGAAGATGCAGAAGAAATCGTGGAAGATTCTCTTTTATGGATTTGGGAAAACCGGGAAACACTGGTTATCGAGTCTTCTCTTAATTCCTATCTCTTCAAGATGGTGTACCGCAGGGCGTTAAACAAACTTGCGCATATCGACGCCACCCAACGGGCCGATACACGCTTCTACGAAGAAATGCAGGAAATGCTGCAAGATACAGACTATTATCAGGTTGAAGAACTCACCAGACGGATTGAGGAAGCTGTCGCCGCACTTCCCGAAAGTTATCGGGAAGCTTTCGTGATGCACCGATTCCGGGATATGAGCTACAAAGAAATTGCGGAAACACTGGGGGTATCTCCCAAAACAATAGATTACCGTATCCAGCAGGCGTTAAAACAACTGCGTACAGATTTAAAGGATTATCTTCCGTTACTACTACCACTCTTATTTCCTTGAAGCAGGCTGATTATATAAGTTTCTGCCGGACATTGTCTTGTCTACTACTACCTGTCTCTAAAAGTATTAATGAATAACCTTCATTGTATTAAGGGTAAACTTGCTTTCCCTTAATACCAAACTTTATTTTGACCTGATACAAACTATAAATGCAACTTCTGATTATATAATTGCAAGCTTTGTTTTTATAAACGCAAGTTGCATTTATAAAAACAAAGCTTGCAATTATAGTTTGGGATAAAGCAAAAACAACTTTGCCATTAAAGGAAAAGAAGTTTGCATCAGGGAGACAATAACTTATCTATTAATAGCTTATGGGAAAGTAAAGGGTATCTGGCAAGTGGAATACCATGATTTCACTTGCCAGACACTTATGAGATAAACAAACTTGCTGATTTTATTCTTTCCGATAAGGCAGAGTAAACCAAAAAGTTGAACCTTTGCCTTCTTCGGAGTCCACTCCTATTTCTCCACCCAAGCGTTCAACAATCGTATGGCAGATGGAAAGTCCCAGTCCCGTGCCTTGTATGAAAGGATTGTATTTCACAAACCGTTCGAACACATGAGCACACTGTTCATGCGACATTCCACAACCTGTGTCCGACACATAAAAATAAATCATTCCGTTATCCTCCATACGATATCCCATACAGATACTTCCCGCTTGAGTAAATTTTATCGCGTTGATTGCAAAATTAGAAAGCAATTGCATCAGACGGTTCTTATCTATATAAAAGACACATTCCGGTAAACGCTCCGTAAATGTGAAAGTTACGGCATTACTTTTCAAACGTAACTGCATGCTCTGTTCGATTTCTGTCAGCGTCTGATTCACGTCAATTAATGAAGGACAGAAATCAAACGTTCCGGCTTCGATCTTCGACAAGTCCAGAATATCATTAATCAATTGGAGCAACAGGTCTGTATTGGTTTCGATGATATCCGCATATTCACGCATCTCCGCACGGTCTTCTATTTCGGGAAGCATGTTTGAGAAACCGACAATCGCATTTAACGGTGTACGTATTTCGTGGCTCATATTTGCAAGGAAAGCAGACTTTAGCTGATTGGCTTGCTCTGCCTTTTCCATAGCTTCATGCAGGCGGCTGTATGCTTTCCGGAGAATACGGATATAATAGGTAATGGCAGCGACCAAGATAAACAAGATGATAAAACCGGAAAGGATTTCTACACGGTATTGCTGGAAAAAAGTTTTGGGTTCATTGATGTAGACAGCATCCTTCGGATAACGGAACGAAGGGATATTATAAGATTTCAATACCGGATAACAAAGGTAAGCTTTTCCTTCCCCACCTACTCTGCCCGGGATATTCCGCGCCTGCTCTCCTTTTAAGACATGTTCAAGGGTTTCTAACAAAGCGTCACAGAAAGATTCTGTTGAGACATAATAGCCACCGGCATAAGTATTGTTCGACAGGTCTTCGGGAGAAAGCAGGAACAGGGGAGACGGAATGAAATTGGTGATAATCTCCTGAATATGGTCGAAAAGGTAGTTGTTATCGTTTTCGTTGTGCGATTCAAACCATGAATAATAAATGATTCCAGTATTCGGTTTATAACTGCGTAAAGTATCCAACAGCATTTCTGTCGACAAGTGTGTGGTGGAAAGAAGATCCAGTTTCAAGTCAGGGAAGTTTTTCTCCACCGCTTCTCTTACGTCTCCACGGGTTTCCTCGCTGATATATCTGTCGTCCGAGATAAATGCCAGACGTTCCATATCAGGTATCAGTTGATAAATCAGGTCAATCGTTTCCTTTGCATAATAATGCTGCTTTAAAATTGTGATATTATATCCCCGTCTCCATTCTTCACCGGGAACGCTGTTCGCTTCCGTCAGTGGAGCATGAGACAGCAGAACATCCAGGGATGCAGGCAGACGGTCGCGGGCATTGGTTATGATTACCGGGACGTCTTTCCAAACGTCATCAAACAGTTCATGGCAGACAATCCATCCCGGATCTCCAATCAGCACAACGGCAGTGGGCGGCACCGGATACTTTCGACGCAAATGGTCGACTACGGCATTTGCTTCCATTTCGTTCGCCAAAGCAGGTACACTAAGTGATTCCGCCTTAGCGGATATACCTTTTTCCTGAAGGACATCGTGCACATACCAATAGAAGTGTTTTGCCCATGGAAGATTGAAATTAATGGAGTTCAGTACCAATACTTCTTTATTTGAGCTTTCACCCCGAGCCGATACGGGGGACAAGGTTCCTTCGATAATAAGGAATAATACGAGAAATGAAATAATCCGCATCGTCTGTTTCATTTGCGATGTACTGTAAATAATATTAGTGGAAGCAAAGGTAGCATTAATTTCTTCTTTCAAAAAAGAAAGGCATCCCAAATCTAATTGAGATGCCTTATATTACATAAAATTAAGTATCAAAGAATTATGCTTTCTTCAAAGCGGCAATGCTTTCCTTCAAAGACTTGATGATACTTTCAGCGTCCGCCTGTTTCTTACGTTCCATTTCGAGAACGGCGGCCGGAGCATTGTTTACAAACTTCTCATTACTAAGTTTCTTCAATACGCCTTGCAAGAAACCTTCTTTGTGTTTCAATTCGGCTTCCATACGGGCGATTTCCGCTTCCACATCAATCATATTACCCAATGGAACGGCAAATTCTGTTGTTCCGATCATGAAAGAAGCGGCACCTTCCGACTTGCTTTCCACCACTGTAAGAGAAGACAGGTTACACATCTTGATGATAACCGGATTCATGTTCTCTACCGGATGATTGCCTACAACCTGCAATTCAAGCTGTTCCTTCATGGCGATATTCTTCTGCAAACGGATGCTACGAATATTACTGATAATTTCCTTAGCTACTTCAAACTCTTGCAGGAATTTCTCATTCACTTCATTCGGCTCGAACATTTGAGTCACCATCAGACTGGCACCCGGTTTGCGTTCACGCAGTTGTTGCCACAATTCTTCTGTGATAAACGGCATGAAAGGATGCAACATTTCGAGCAGACGCTCGAAAGAGCTAAGAACCATGTCGTAAATAAAGCCATTGACAGGCTGACCGTAAGCAGGTTTCACAATCTCCAGCAACCAGGAAGAGAATTCATCCCAGAACAATTTGTAAACCAACATCAAAGCTTCGCTCAAACGATATTTGGAGAAGAGATCCGCCACTTCAACTGCCGCCGCATCCAGCCTTTGGTCAAACCATTGAACTGCCAAATGTGCATCGGCAGGAATCTCAATAGTACCTTTGGCATTTGTCCATCCTTTTATCAGACGGAAAGCATTCCATATCTTGTTGCAGAAGTTACGTCCCTGTTCGCAAAGTGCGTCGTCAAAAAGGATGTCGTTTCCGGCAGGTGCCGAAAGCATCATACCCATACGTACACCGTCAGCACCGTACTTCTCGATCAGTTCCAATGGATCGGGAGAGTTACCGAGCGATTTGGACATCTTACGTCCCAGTTTATCACGAACGATACCTGTGAAATAAACATTCTTGAACGGCATCTGTCCTTCGTATTCATAACCTGCCATAATCATGCGGGCTACCCAGAAGAAAATAATGTCCGGGCCTGTCACGAGGTCACTCGTCGGATAGTAATATTTGATTTCTTCATTCCCCGGGTTGTTGATTCCATCGAACAAAGAGATAGGCCACAGCCAAGAAGAGAACCAGGTATCCAGGCAGTCTTCATCCTGACGGAGGTCATCCATTGTCAGGGCTGCGTTGCCGGTCTTTTCCTTAGCTTTCGCCAATGCTTCTTCGAGAGTAGCGGCTACTACATAGCCACCTTCCGGCAGGAAGTAGGCAGGAATACGATGTCCCCACCACAACTGACGGCTGATACACCAGTCCTTGATGTTCTCCATCCAGTGACGGTACGTGTTCTTATATTTTGCCGGATAGAACTTCAGGTCGTCGTTCATTACAGGCGGCAATGCCATATCCGCAAAGTGTTGCATCTTGAGGAACCACTGCATAGACAGTTTCGGTTCAATCACAACATTGGTACGTTCCGAATATCCTACCTTATTCGTATAGTCTTCCGTCTTTTCCAACAAGCCGGCAGTTTCAAGGTCTTTCTCAATCTGCTTACGGACATCGAAACGATCCATACCGATATACATGCCGGCGGCTTCGCTCAATGTACCGTTATCATTGAAGATGTCAATGCTAGGCAGATTGTACTTTTCGCCCAACATATAGTCGTTTACATCATGAGCCGGAGTCACTTTCAGGCAACCTGTACCAAACTCGATATCTACATAATCATCTTCAATCACCGGTATTGCGCGGTTTACCAACGGAACGATTACTTTCTTTCCTTTCAGCCATGCATTCTTCGGGTCGTTCGGGTTGATACACATTGCCGTGTCACCCATGATTGTTTCGGGACGGGTGGTTGCCACTACTGCATATCGGCCTTCCGCATCACCTTCCACTTTGTAACGGAGATAATACAGTTTTCCGTGCTCTTCCTTGTAGATTACTTCTTCGTCAGAAAGAGCGGTCAATGCTTTCGGATCCCAGTTCACCATGCGGACACCGCGATAGATCAATCCTTTATTGAACAGGTCTACAAATACTTTGAGTACACTTTCACTACGTTTCTCGTCCATAGTGAATGCTGTACGATCCCAGTCGCAGGATGCACCGAGTTTGCGAAGCTGTTTCAGAATGATGCCACCGTGCTCGTCTGTCCAGTCCCAAGCATGTTTCAAAAACTCGTCGCGGGTCAGGTCGGTCTTCTTGATGCCTTGGGCAGCAAGTTTATTTACGACTTTCGCTTCAGTGGCGATGGAAGCATGGTCAGTTCCCGGCACCCAGCAGGCATTTTTGCCTTCCATACGGGCACGGCGAACCAAAATATCCTGGATGGTATTATTAAGCATGTGTCCCATGTGCAACACACCAGTGACGTTAGGGGGCGGAATGACGATGGTATAAGGTTCACGACCATCGGGTTTCGAACTGAATAAATGATTGTCCAGCCAATACTGGTACCACTTTCCCTCCACGTCAGCGGGATTGTACTTACTTGCTAATTCCATATTGTTTTATGTATATGATAGATTGTATATTCAAAAATAACGGGTGCAAAATTAATAATTTAAAATCAAATCTTGCCACCCTCAGGCTGATTCTGTGCGCGGAAAGAGAATTTATATCCTTCGTAAACGGCGAATCCGTAGAATAATGCTGTCATGGATGCCACATTTTCCAGCATGATAGTAAATATCTCTCCATAATCCACTCCTGTCAAGGCTTCCCAGAATGACACTTCATAATCCCTGGAAATATACCCGATAATAGAGAAGAAATCTCCCAGCACACAACTAATCAGAGCCAATGCAGCACCCAAGATTCCAAAGATTGGACGTATCCCCTTTCCCTGGCGCATGGCAAAACCCACAAAGAATCCGATAGCGATGGCCATATATCCAATCTGATAACCGGTAGATACCGAAATCAATCCCCATGCCACTGCCCCAATAAGAGCCGCAGCAACTCCGCACATCAAACCTTTAGGCAGATTCTCTTCGGCAAGCAGCTCTTCTCTTGTCATATATACCGGAAAATCTTCCGGCTTCGGGGGAGCCCACTTTTCCAGTTCTTCGTCGTTTTCGAAGTTCTCGCATTCTTCTTCAAAATCGGGAAGTTCCCTAGTCCGATTACAAACTAATCCCTTTTCATTCACGAAATCGCGCGACAGGCAATTCCGGCAATATTTTTCAATTTCTTCTGTTGTAGCCATCTTTTATCCGGTTTATGCTGAATAATTTTCTCTATCAGATTGATTATAAAGTCTGTATTAACAGATTTTTTGCAAATATAGAGGTATTTTTTCGCGTAACGTCTATTAAATGCATATTTTTGTTGACCAAAATCCGAATGAATGATGAAACGGCGGTTGAAAAACAGACATATAGTATTGGGAGTATTGCTGCTTTTAGTGTGGATGACACAGTTGATTCCCGCTTTGGCAACCGTATATTCCCGTACGGTCTATCCCCTTATTTCTTATGCATTATCGGGCATCTCCAATTTAATCCCTTTTGCGGTAGGAGATCTTTTTATTTTCGTTAGTATCACAGGGGTTATTGTTTATCCTTTTTACGGTCGTTTCCGTAAGAAACTGCCTTGGAAGAGAGTTTTATTACGCGACGGAGAATACCTGTTATGGGTCTACGTGTGGTTCTATCTTGCCTGGGGACTCAATTATTCTCAAAAGAACTTTTATCAGCGGACTGAAATTCCTTATACGGCCTATACACCGGAGAATTTCAAAGGGTTCGTGAATGATTATATCACGCAACTCAATCGTTCCTACACTCCGGTCAACAGCATCAATCAGGATTTAGTGTGTGAAGAAACCGTACGAATCTATAATCAGTTGAGCGACAGTCTCGGTGTGCACCGCCCGCCACACGAATTCCCCAAAGTTAAGACCATGCTGTTTACCCCGTTTATCTCAATGGTGGGTGTGACCGGCAGCATGGGGCCTTTCTTCTGTGAGTTTACTTTGAACGGGGATTTGCTTCCCGCCAATTATCCGGCTACTTATGCTCACGAACTGGCGCATCTGCTGGGTATCACAAGTGAAGCGGAAGCCAATTTCTATGCTTATCAAGTCTGTACCCGTTCCAAAGCGATGGGGATTCGTTTCTCCGGTTATTTCTCGGTGCTCGGCCATGTACTGCGGAATGCGCAAAGACTGCTTTCAGAAGAAGAATACACACAACTTTTCAGCCGTATCCGACCGGAAATCATTGAACTGGCAAAGGAGAATCAAGCGTATTGGGCTGCCAAATACAGTCCGGTGGTGGGAGCGGTACAGGATTGGATATATGATCTTTATCTGAAAGGAAATAAGATAGAGAGTGGTCGGCAGAACTATTCGGAAGTAGTTGGGCTGCTGATTTCTTATCGGGAGTGGAAAAACAAATAAGAGAAACTGCACTATGGAAGTGCATAAAATAGTAACTTTGTGCACTTTTATAGTGCACTATTTATAAAATCAAAAAAGACAGATTTATGTTACATACCAGACAAGAACAGATGGAAGCCTTCGGACGCTTCCTGGATATTCTCGACGAACTACGCGTTAAATGTCCCTGGGATCGCAAACAGACGAATGAAAGTCTGCGTCCCAATACGATAGAAGAGACTTATGAGCTTTGCGATGCGCTGATGAGAGATGATAAAAAGGACATTTGCAAAGAATTGGGAGACGTATTGCTGCACGTTGCTTTCTACGCCAAGATAGGTTCGGAAACAGGGGATTTCGATATCAAAGATGTTTGCGACAAGCTGTGCGACAAACTGATTTTCCGCCATCCCCACGTATTCGGAGAAGTAAAGGCGGAAACGGCAGGACAGGTATCCGAAAATTGGGAACAGTTGAAACTAAGAGAAAAAGATGGCAATAAGAGTGTGTTAAGCGGTGTTCCCGCTGCCCTACCCTCACTTATCAAGGCGTATCGTATGCAGGACAAAGCCCGTAACGTAGGCTTCGACTGGGAAGAACGCGAACAGGTTTGGGACAAGGTGAAGGAAGAAATCGGAGAGTTTCAGGAAGAAGTAGCCAACATGGATAAGGATAAGGCGGAAGCCGAATTCGGAGATGTCATGTTCAGCCTTATCAATGCGGCACGCCTTTATAAGATTAATCCCGATAATGCACTGGAACGTACTAATCAGAAATTTATCCGCCGCTTTAATTATCTGGAAGAACATACCATCAAAGAGGGAAAGAACCTGAAAGACATGACTCTTGAAGAGATGGATGCCATTTGGAATGAAGCAAAGAAAAAAGGATTGTAGACTGCAATAATAGCCGATTCTTACAGACCACAATAAAGAGAAAAAACAAAGGCTCCGTTTCGCTGAAACGGAGCCTTTGTTTTACCCAAACAGAACGTCTGTTTATACTCAACAGAGCGTCTGATTTATTATCTTATTTTTTCTTTGAATCTTTACTGTCTCCCTTGCGATGCATTCCTTTTATCATCTCCCTGTGGAAACGCATTTCCGCCCGCTGAACGAGAAATATCTTCTTGCTGGAAAGAATCTTTTTGAACCTGCCCAAATAAGTTTTATCCAGTTGGTCGGCAGCGATACGGTTATTGGCAACTTTCTCGTTGATTTCTTCATATTGGGCTTCCGTAGTCTTATCATCCTTGCCTTTGCGCATCAGATCCCACGATTCATCATTCAGTTTTTTCTTTTTGTCCTGAAGTTCAAAATAAATGGGGAAGAACTTGGCAGCTTCTTCTTTTGTCAATCCTGCCTGTTCGATAATATACGCCTTTTGTTTTGCTCTGAACTCTTCGCGGGACAAATGTTGGTTACACCCGTCAGCAGCCCAAAGAACAGGCATAAAGCCACACAACAAAACGACTAATGCGATTACTTTTCTCATTTTCTGTATTCAATCGGTTTTAATAAATCATTCTACACTTGCGTCACTCAAATAAACATATAACGAATAATCATCCAACATGGCACGATCCAGTGCTACATCAATCATTTCATCAGATATTAATTCAGTATCTACCTCTGTCACTGCTACCTCGTCTACCGTAACAGATTTATGTTCTGTCGACGCTACCCGGATAATCAAGGCGGCACCTACGAACATAGCTGCCATATAAAGCAATGGTTTGAGTCTTGTCCATGTGCTGACAGGTTCTTCCTTGAAAGCGACTTTCTCTTTTTCAGGAAGCTTATTCATCACCTCTGAAGTCAGGTTTTCAAAGTAGCCATCAGGTACTTTGAAGGAATTTTCCTTACCAAGCTTCTTCAATAGGGTATCTTCTTCTTTCATACGTTTTTCTCCTCTCTTTTCCTTAGACGTTGTCCAATCTAAAAGGTTTAATCGATTTCTTCTAAAAACTTCTCTATTTTCTTCACCGCATGATGATAAGAGGCTTTCAATGCGCCGACCGACGTACCGAACACTTCCGACATCTCTTCGTATTTCATTTCCTGATAATACTTCAGGTTGAACACCATGCGTTGTTTTTCCGGCAGCGTCAGCAATGCTTTCTGTAAGCACATCTGCACTTGGTCGCCCGAAAAATAGGGGTCGCTTTCCAGTTTCTGCACAACCATTGCTTCCGGGTCGTCGATGGCTACGGTAGTCATGGCACGCTGTTTGTTCAGAAAGGTAAGACATTCATTCAGCGCGATGCGATAGAGCCAAGTAGACAGCTTCGCCTCGGCACGGAAATAGTCGATATTTGTCCATGCCTTGATAAAAGTGTTTTGCAGGAGATCGTTCGCATCCTCATGCGACAGTACCATCCGGCGGATCTGCCAATACAATTGTTCGCTATACTGCGCCACAATCATTTCAAATCCTTGCCGCTGGGTACTCTCCTCCTGAAGGAGTTTCAGAACTTCGCGTTCGTTATAAGGGGTCATACTCTCTTGTTATCTGTATGTTTATTTATGGTTTCAAATTCAGGTCATTCATAACCTTTAATATAGACGGATCATATTTGTAAATGTCCTCACAATATCTCAGATTATTGTCGGCAGACAAGTAAACTGTCTGATAATCTATAAATAAAGGTATATATTTCTCTAAACTATAATGTTTCAGTTCACGGTAAGCCGCGCTGACAGGCAGCTTTTTTCCTTCTTCAGTCACCGGTTTGATGTCCATTGCGATACGGATACGGTCTTCAAGCAATGAATCCTGCTTATTCAACAGGAAGAAGGAGAAATCAAGCGCTTTCTGAAGGCGTACGCAGCCATGGCTTACTGCCCGGTTCTTTCGTGTGAAAGCCCAACGGGAAGGAGTGTCGTGCAGATAAACGGAATGAGGATTGGGAAAACGGAAGATGATGCGTCCCAATGAGTTTCCCTTCTTATTGTCCTGCTTCACCGTATAGGGTACGCCCCTTCCTGCATACTTAGCCCATTTGATGCTGTGCGGGTCTACTTGCAGGCCGGTCTTATTATCATATACCTTCATGCGGTTGCGGGTAAAATAAGTCGTATCCCTGCGATAGGTAGGAATAATCTCTTTCCTGATAATACTTTGAGGGACGTTCCAATACGGATTCAGTTCCATATAGTAGATTCTGCTCGACAACAAGGGCGTCTTATTCTTCACGCTTCCCACGCAGATACGCATTTCCAGGATAGAGTCTGTCTCCTCATTGATAGCTTGTAGCATAAATGCCGCTACATTGGCTACTACATATTTCTTTCCTTTATCCAAGGCATACTGCCAGCGTGCGCGTTCCATATTCACCAACAAACGGTCGCGGTAATAATCCGTAGTATCCGTCTCACCCCAGGCATTCACACGTTCCAGTTCTTCCTGCATTTTGTGATAAAGCGGTGAAGAAGGTTGCGCTTTATGAAAGGCTGTATTGGCATTTGTCCGGAGAGAATCCAAAGCAGCCATCGCGAAATCCTTATCATAATCTTTCAGAGGTATCCGGCTGATGGAGTCGTTCCACCTATCTTTTGAAGGAAGAAACCCGAACTTCAACTGACATACATATGAAAGATAGGCAGACGTCAACTGATATTCAATATCCGCCAACAGGCGGTTCATGGTCTTTCCTTCCTGCAATTGTAGTGTACGTACTTGATGCAATTCCTTGCGAATACTATCCGTAGGATAAAGATGCGGATTAATGCCATGCCGCGAGATATTCTCCAGCCAATACAGCATGGAGTCTGCCGCTTGTACAGCAGGCTTATCTGAAATCAACGAATCATTCAGCCAGAAGAATTCATCTTTCTCCCGGTAGTGGGCTGCCAAAGCCGAATCCCAGGGAGTCTCCTGCTTATTTTCATCCAAATAAGAATGAATCATCTGATGGATACTATCCGTACTAATCTGCCAGGTGGGATTAAGTAATTCCTGAAGACTTGCCAAAGAATCCGGTATCGGAGACAAAGGTTTCTCCTTTTTGCAAGCAGCCAGGCAAGCTATACATACGATTATCATTCCCCAAAGCAGCCGCTTACTTTTCATATGCAGTCCCTCCGTCAACGTCGATACATAAGTTTTCTTTCGCCAAAATCGTTTGCGGGAAGATGGCGGATGCTTCGTTGAATAAAATAGATTCATCTTCATAGCGGGCGGAAAAATGTCCGATCACCAACTGTTTCACATTGGCATCCAGAGCAAGTTGCGCTGCTTGTGCAGCCGTTGTATGATAAGTCTCTTTTGCCCGTGCCTGCTCTCCCTGCGCAAAGGTCGCTTCATGGAAAAGCAAATCTACATTCCTGATTTGTTCCGCAATCGCCGGACGATAAATCGTATCGGAACAATAAGCGTATTTGCGTGCCGGAGCCGAAGGACGGGTCAATCGGGAATTAGGGATTACTTCTCCTTCGGGAGTCATAAAATCCGCCCCGTTCTTGATGCGGTTCAGTTCATAGACCGGAACTTTATAAAAGTCTACCATGTCTCTGATAATATGATTGGGGCGCTGTTTTTCTTCAAAAAGAAAACCACAGCAAGGTATACGGTGCTTCAAAGGAATCGTAGTTACAGTCACCGAACGGTCGTCATAAATGACAACAGGTTCCTTCGTTTCAAATTCATGGAAGAATACTTTATAGGTCAGCGTCTTGCAGAAGAAAGCAAGCAGTGGAGCAAACAGTTCTTCCAACCCTTTCGGGGAGTGAATATGCAAATCAGCCGTTCTGCCCAACAAGCCGAATGTAGAGATTAAGCCCGTCAAGCCGAAACAATGGTCACCATGCAAATGAGAGATAAAGATATGGTTCAGTCGGGAAAACTTCAGCCGGGAACGACGCAATTGCATCTGCGCGCCTTCCCCACAATCAATCATAAATAGTTTTTCACGCAGGTTGACGACTTGTGAAGTCGCAAAATGTCGTGTAGTAGGCAAAGCAGAGCCGCACCCTAATATATGTAACTCGAATTTTTCCATGGTATGCAAAGATAAAGCATTTCAAATTTAATCCGGCAAAAGAATAGGAAATATTTCACCACGGATTACACTGATTAATACAGATTGACAATAGAACTAAATGATATCATAATAAAATGATAATTTCTTTTTAGACAGAAGAACATAAGAACAAAAGATGAAACAGTAGTAGTTTAATGACCAGCAGAAATAATTTTCCAAGCACAGCCTTTATGTTCTTTTGTTCTTATGTCTAAATTAAATTCCCATTTATAACCGTAACCGAACACAAAAAAAGACGCCCCCAAACGGGAGCGCCTTTACTGGAAATATTCTATTCTGATTATTTCTTTCCTTCCAACTGTTCTTTCAATGCAGCAAGAGCGTCGATGTCGCCCAGTGTAGTTGAAGCAGCCTGGTTCTGGATCATCGGAGAATCTTCTCTCTTACCAGATGTCTTCTTAGCGCCGGAAGCAGCTTTCTTTTCAGCTCTTTCTTCTGCTTTAGCAACATCTTCGAAAATACGGCTGTGAGACAGGATGATTCTCTTAGCGTCCTTGTTGAACTCGATCACTTTGAACTCAAGTTTTTCATCCAACTGAGCTTGTGAACCGTCTTCTTTTACAAGGTGTTTCGGAGTTGCGAAACCTTCTACACCGTAAGGAAGAGCTACAACAGCACCTTTATCCAACATTTCGATGATAGTACCTTCGTGTACTGAACCTACAGTGAATACTGTTTCGAATACATCCCAAGGATTTTCTTCGAGTTGTTTGTGGCCAAGGCTCAAACGACGGTTTTCTTTGTCGATTTCGAGTACCTGAACTTCGATGTCAGCACCAATCTGAGTAAATTCTGACGGGTGTTTCACTTTCTTAGTCCAAGAAAGGTCAGAGATGTGGATCAAGCCGTCTACACCTTCTTCGATTTCTACGAATACACCGAAGTTAGTGAAGTTACGTACTTTTGCAGTGTGCTTGGAACCTACAGGATACTTTTCTTCGATAGTTTCCCATGGATCTTGTTTCAGTTGCTTGATACCCAAAGACATCTTACGTTCTTCGCGGTCAAGTGTAAGAACAACAGCTTCTACTTCGTCGCCTACCTTCATGAAGTCCTGTGCAGAACGCAGGTGCTGGCTCCAAGACATTTCTGAAACGTGGATCAAACCTTCTACGCCGGCAGCGATTTCGATGAATGCACCGTAGTCAGCCATAACGACAACTTTACCGTTTACTTTGTCACCAACCTTCAACTCTGTATCAAGAGCATCCCATGGGTGCGGAGTAAGTTGTTTCAGACCAAGAGCGATACGTTTCTTTTCGTCATCGAAGTCAAGGATAACAACGTTGAGTTTCTGATCCAGCTCAACAACTTCTTTCGGATCGCTAACGCGTCCCCAAGAAAGGTCAGTGATGTGAATCAAACCGTCTACGCCACCAAGGTCGATGAATACACCGTAAGATGTGATATTTTTAACAGTTCCTTCGAGAACTTGTCCTTTTTCAAGTTTACCGATAATTTCTTTCTTCTGTTGTTCCAGTTCAGCTTCGATAAGAGCTTTGTGAGATACAACAACGTTTTTGAATTCCTGGTTGATCTTAACCACTTTGAATTCCATTGTTTTGCCAACGAATACATCATAGTCGCGGATCGGTTTAACGTCAATCTGAGAACCCGGCAAGAATGCTTCGATTCCGAATACGTCAACGATCATACCACCCTTAGTGCGGCACTTGATGTAACCCTTGATAATTTCTTCATTTTCCAGAGCAGCGTTCACGCGATCCCAAGAACGAGTAGCGCGGGCTTTTCTGTGTGACAGAACGAGTTGTC
>CAQOGY010000006.1 GCA_948847595.1 uncultured Bacteroides sp. | reverse complement strand
AGAAGATACTCAAACATTGGATGAAGTGGTTGTTACTGCCTTGGGTATCAAGCGTGCAACAAAGGCATTAAGTTATAATGTACAAGAGGTAAAAGGCGACGAAATAACAGCTGTAAAGGATGCTAACTTTATGAATTCGTTAGCTGGAAAGGTGGCAGGGGTTCAAATCAGTAGTGGTGCTACTGGCGCTGGTGGTGCAGCACGTGTCGTAATGCGTGGTATGAAATCATTAACTAAAGACAATAATGCATTATATGTGATTGATGGTGTACCTATTTTCAATACAGGTAAAAGCGGTGGTGAAGGATTATTTGGTGACATGGGTGGGTCGGATGCCGTAGCAGACTTAAATCCAGACGATATTGCTAGTATCAGTATGATGACCGGACCTTCTGCAGCTGCTCTTTATGGTTCTTCTGCTGCCAATGGGGTGGTTTTGATTACTACTAAAAAAGGGCAGACTGAGAAAACTACGATTACGGTGTCTAATAGCACTACTTTTTCCAAAGCATATATTATGCCTGATATGCAGAATCGCTATGGTACAAGCTCTGGATTGTTTAGTTGGGGAGAACTGACAGACCGCAGATATGATCCATCTAATTTTTTTGAAACTGGTACGAATGTTATCAACTCAGTAGCTTTGTCTACCGGGAATTCAAAGAATCAGACTTATCTTTCAGCTTCTACTACTAATTCTGGTGGTATTCTTCCTAACAACTCTTATAATCGTTATAATTTTACAGCACGTAATACTACGAATTTCCTGAATGACAGATTGACTTTGGATATTGGTGCGCAATATATTATTCAAAATAATAAAAACATGGTTTCCCAAGGGCAGTATTATAATCCACTTCCTGCATTGTATTTATTTCCCCGCGGAGATAATTTTGATGAAATCCGTTTGTATGAACGTTACAACACAAATTACGGTTATATGGAACAGTATTGGCCTTATGGAGACGCAAGTTTGTCATTACAGAATCCGTATTGGGTACAGAACCGTATAATCCGTACTTCCGATAAAAAACGTTATATGCTGAACGCTTCTTTGAAATGGAAGGTGACAGATTGGATTAACATCGTAGGACGTGTGAATCTAGACAACTCTGATTATCGGAACAAGAATGAGAAGTCAGCTTCTACATTAACCACATTTTGTGGAGTAAGTGGTGGTTTCGAGGATGCCATGCGGCAAGAACGTTCTTTGTATGCAGATGTTTTGGCTAATATAGACAAGACTTTCGGTGATTTCCATTTGACTGCCAATGTGGGGGCTTCCATTTACCATACTTCAATGGATCAATTGTATTTTGCCGGTGACTTGGTCATTCCGAACTTCTTTCAGGTTAATAATATAAATTTCTCTTCTAATTACAAACCGGATCCTACCGGATATAAAGATGAAATTCAGAGCATTTTTGCCAGCGCAGAATTAAGTTGGAAAAATCAGTTGTATTTAACATTGACAGGACGAAATGACTGGGATTCTAAATTAGCTTTCTCCAAACAAAAATCATTCTTCTATCCGTCAGTTGGTTTGTCGGCTTTACTGTCAGAAATGGTTGAACTTCCGGAGTTGATAACTTATGCTAAAGTACGTGGTTCCTATACAGTGGTAGCATCTTCTTTCGATCGCTTCCTTACTAATCCCGGATATGAATACAATAGCCAGACACATAATTGGGCAAATCCAACCGTTTATCCGATGGAAAACATGAAACCGGAAAAAACAAAATCATGGGAAATTGGTTTAAATTTGAAATTCTGGGAGAATCGCTTTAGCCTGGATGCTACTTATTACCGTTCCAATACATTGAATCAGACATTTAAGGTGGATATTCCGTCATCTTCCGGTTATAAACAAGCAATAGTTCAAGCAGGTGATGTGCAGAATCAAGGTATTGAACTGGCTTTAGGATTTAGTGATAAATGGGCAGGTTTCGGTTGGTCTTCTAATGCAACTTTTACTTTAAATCGCAACAAGGTGAAACGGTTAGCTAGTGGTAGTGTTAATCCGGTGACTGGAGAGGCTATTCAGATGGACGAGATGAATGTAGGTTGGTTAGGTAAAGAAAATGTAGCTCCCCGTGTTATTCTGACAGAAGGCGGTTCTATGACCGATATCTATGTATATAACCAACTGACCAAGGATAATAATGGTAATATAAAAGTTGACCAGAATGGTAATCTGGGGATTACTTCATCAAATACTCCAGTGAAAGTCGGCAATCTGGATGCTGACTTCAATTTAGGATGGATCAATCATTTCACTTACAAAGGTATTGACTTGGGGGTTGTGTTGTCCGCACGTGTAGGTGGATTAGCTTACTCGGCTACTCAAGGTATTTTGGATTATTATGGAGTGTCTGAAGTATCTGCTTCTGTCCGTGATAATGGTGGTACGCCCATCAATAATGGTAAGGTTGATGCCCAGAAGTATTATCAGACTATCAGTACAGGTGAAGGTGGTTATGGTCGTTACTACTTATATAGTGCAACCAATGTACGTTTACAAGAATTAAGCTTGAATTATACACTTCCAAGAAAGTGGTTTAAAAATATAGCAAATGTTACTTTGGGTGTCGTAGGACGTAATCTATGGATGATTTACTGTAAAGCTCCGTTTGATCCGGAATTGTCTGCTTCTACTTCCAGTAACTATTATATGAATGTAGACTACTTTATGCAACCTAGCTTGCGTAATTTCGGTTTTAATGTGAAAGTTCAATTCTAAAAGAAAAAGCTAATGTTATGAGAAAATATTTAAGAAATATCACGGTCGGTGCCGCTCTCTTGTTGCTGGCAGGAAGTTGTACTGATAAATTTGAAGAGTATAATACGAATCAATATCAGATCCATGATGCTGACCCGGCTACTCTGATGAAATCTATGATTGAAACAATTGTGAATATTCAGCAGAATGACTCTCAAATGCAAGACCAGATGGTGGGGCAGTTAGGTGGCTACTTGTGTTGTTCTAACACATGGAGTGGAACTAATTTCAGTACATTCAATCAAAGTGATGCATGGAATGCTACTCCCTGGAATACTCCGTTTGAAAAAATATATGGAAACTTTTTTCAGATACAAGAAGCGACAAACTCTACGGGACATTATTATGCTTTTGCTTGCATGATACGTGCTATAACAATGCTCCGTGTTGCAGACTGTTATGGACCGATGCCTTATAGCCAAGTGAAGAAAGGTAATTTTTATGTTTCTTATGATACTCAGGAACAGGTCTACACAAATATATTAAGTGATTTAGCCAATGCTGCTGACGTTCTGTATAATTATTATGTAGAGACTAATGGTAATGCACCATTAGGAGCTAATGATCCTGTTTTTGAGGGAAATTATTCCGGTTGGGCGAAATTGGCAAATTCAATGCGCTTACGTGTTGCAATGCGAATTAGCGGAACATGGCCTGGTATTGCTAAGGAAGCGGCTGAAGCTGCAGTAATACATAAAGCCGGCTTGATTGAAAGTAATTCGGACAATGCCATGCTTTCTTGTGGAACACAAAGTAATCCATATCAGCTGGCCGCTGTCAGTTGGGGAGATTTGCGGGTGAATGCAAATATTGTAGATTATATGAACGCATATGATGACCCGCGTATGTCGAAATTTTTTAATAAATCTACTCTTACCGGAAAAACAGATCAATATGTAGGTATGCGTACAGGCGATGCTGATTTTAAAAAGGCAGACGCAGCAGGTTTCTCTATTCCTGCCTATACGGCAACTTCTAAATTAATGGTTTTCTGTGCTGCTGAAACAGCTTTTTTACGTGCTGAAGGAAAATTGCGTGGCTGGAATGTAGGCACTAAAACGGCAAAAGTTTACTATGAAGACGGCATCAATTTGTCTATGGAGCAGTATCAGGTTTCAGCTACCGAATATCTGAAGATAGATGAAGCTCCAGTGGTATCACATGAAAGTGACGCTGTACAAAACGCTACTGCTACGATTACTAATACCGTTAGTGTGAAGTGGAATGATAGCGAAGCTGACAATGTAAATGGGAAGAATTTCCAGCGTATCATTACTCAAAAGTGGATTGCCAATTATCCGCTGGGACTCGAGGCATGGGCTGAATATCGTCGTACAGGCTATCCGGAACTTTATCCTTGCATCGACAATTTATCTGACTGTGGCGTGAGCAGCCAGCGTGGTATGCGTCGTTTGAGTTTCCCTTATACAGAGGCGCAGAATAATAAAGCCAATTATGATCAAGGGGTTGCAGAACTTGGCGGTGCTGATAATGAAGCCACTGATCTGAAATGGGCGAAAAAGAACTAATTTATATAATGCATAAAAAGGACTTTTATGAAGAAAATTTATTTATTATACATTGTACTCATATCATTGGCAACAACATCTTTGATAGGTTGTAGTGATTGGACGGAGTCGGAACCAAAAACTTTTCCGGAATCAATCGTGTCAGATGAATATTATGCAGCTTTAAGGGCTTATAAAAAAACTGATCATCAAGTTGCTTTCGGTTGGTTCGGTGGTTGGAGTGGTGAAGGTGCTTTTATGAAGAGTTCTTTAGCCGGTATTCCTGATAGTGTAGATATTGTTTCTATTTGGGGAAATTGGTCGAACATAACAGAAGCTCAAAAAAAAGATCTACAATTTTGCCAACAAATTAAAGGAACTCGTTTTACTATGTGTTTTATTATCAGAAGTGTGGGCGATCAAATTACTCCGCAGAATATTCGTGATAATTGGGAAAATATGGGATTTTCATCCGAAAAAGAAGCTGTAAACGATTTTTGGGGATGGCCTTCCGATGAATCAAATAAGGAAGCAATTGAAGCATCCATTCGCAAATATGCAAGTGCCATTGCCGATACAGTAAACAAATATGGTTACGATGGGTTTGATATCGACTATGAACCCAATTTCGGTAATCCTGGTAATATCGTAGACGAAGATGATAGAATGTTTGCATTCGTTGATGAGCTAGGCAAATATTTCGGTCCGAAATCAGGAACCGGTAAATTATTAGTTATTGACGGTGAACCACAGAGCATAACGGGTAGACCTGAAGTCGGGCTATATTTTGACTATTTTATCATTCAGGCTTACAATGACAGCAGTCCTGGTAGTGATTCAAAACTTGACAAACGTCTTATTACAGGTGGTGTGGCAGGTGCAGGGCTTGTTCAAACATATAGTAGTGTCATGTCTGAAGAACAAATTACAAAGATGACCATCATGACCGAGAATTTCGAGGCTACCGACGCTGCTATGAACGGCGGATATGATTACACTGATCGTTATGGTAATAAAATGAAATCTCTCGAAGGAATGGCGCGCTGGCAACCAAGTAATGGTTTCCGCAAAGGTGGTGCAGGAACCTATCATATGGAAGCAGAGTATGGAACTTCACCTGAATATAAAAATATACGTCATGCTATTCAAATCATGAATCCCTCATCACATTCATTACTTAAAAATTAATGTAAACTATGAAACGTATGAATTATATAAAAATCTTATGCTTCTTCGCAGTAATAGCAGGATTAGGAAGTATCGTAAGTTGCGGAGATGCGAAATATGATACCTTGGATACACACGCTTATATTGAAGAAGCGCTTTCGGGCACAAGCCAGAAAGTGACAGTACAGGCTACTGGAGAAAGTTTTACGACTTTAAATGTACACCTTAGTAATATTTCTTCTACAGACAATCATTATAAATTGGTCACAGACCAATCGGTATTGGATGCTTATAATCACATTAATGGTACAGGATATATAATGTTGCCGGAAGGCTATTATACATTACCGGAGACTATTACAGTGAAAGCCGGACAATATGCGACCGATGCTCTCTCTATTGCCTTGAAGGCTTTCAGCCAAGAAATGATGAAATCGGGAGAATCATACGCACTACCTGTTAAACTGGTGTTACAAGATGGAAGTATTTCACCGATGGAAAATACTGGAACTTTTGTTATTTTGGCAGAAAGTATTATCGAATTTTCAGCTCCGATGTTCGTTGGTGCTCCTAGTTTAAAAGCTAATAAATTCACAGAATCCCCTGAAACATATTCCCAATATACGATAGAGGTTCGTTTCCAGGTAGCTAACACAGCTGACCGTGACCGTGCAGTATTTAAGAACGGAGGAGATGATGCAAGCTTTATACTTTTACGTTTTGAGGACCCTCAAAGTGATAATGAAAATTATAAGGCACACTCATTAGTACAGATTGTAGGACGCAACCGACTTTATTTGAATCCAAGTAATTCTTTCAAGCCAAACGAATGGCAACATCTGGCATTGGTTTGTGATGGTTCCAGCTATCGACTTTACATAAACGGAGTTGATTCGGGGGTACTGAGTATCCCAACAGGAGCAACAACTTTCTCCGATGTAAATTGGTTCAGTTTAGGTGATGATTCTTATAGTAGATGGGGAAACTGTAAAATATTGATGAGTGAGGCACGTATCTGGTCTGTAGTTCGTACTGCTTCTCAGATTCAGAATAATATGACTCAGGTTAGTCCTAAGTCTGTGGGATTGGAAGCCTATTGGCGTTTCAATGAAGGACAGGGTAATGTGTTTGAAGATGCAACCGGTAAAGGGCATACTTTAACTACTTCTGCTACTCCTACATGGATTGACGGTATTTTGTCTACGGATAAGGCTACCGAATGGAAATAGTAATAATTTAATTGTATGTGTATATGAAAAATATATTTCAATCATTATCAATAGCAACTCTACTCGGCTTGTTTGTCCCTTTCATCTCTTCCTGTAGTGATGACGAAGAAGTTTTTAATGAGTGGAATGCTACGTATGTGTCTTTACAGAGAAATGACTATTTGTCAGGGGATGTAAAGAAGTTCAATCTAACCCATGATGCGAATGGGGTTGGGGGAGATGAAATTAAAATGGTTTTTACTGTAAAAACACAGAAAGCAGTCTCCACTGATATGGTTGTCACATTAAATGTAAATAGTGAAACCGAAGGGCTTGATGCAAACCAGATTACTTTAAGTTCCTCACAAGTAACCCTTAAAGAAGGTCAGATGATTTCTGAAGAAATCACTGCAACAGTTGAACCGGCGATATTTGCCAGTGTCATGGAGAAAACAAGTTTTTCTTTCAATGTATCAATTGGCAATGTAACCACCAATGATAAAAACACAGTAATTAGCAACAGCTTGAGTACCTTGCCAGTTGTTATAAATAAAGCTGCTTATAGTAATTTAAAAGGTGGTATTCCTACTAATGGCCAACTTATTAGTGACCGTTCAGGTTGGATAATTAATGTAGAAGAAGGGGTTGAAGGTTCAGGAGATAAGTTGATTGACGGTGGAAATTCAGATATTGCCCGTGATAATGTAGGGTTTTGGTTTACTGTTGATTTGGGAGAAGCTAAAGTATTAGCCGGTATAAAAACAAACCATTGGGGGAATGCGTATGCTCCCAGAGAAGTAGAAATATTCCAGTCTACAGATGGCATTACTTGGAAATCATTAAGTACTTTAGCTACATCTGGTTCTGCACAGAATATTACATTTATTTCTCCTATAACTACTCGTTATTTGAAATATCAGATTCTTACGATTGCTACAAGCGGACGAACAGATATTACAGAATTTAATGTCTATGAATTGAAAAATGAGTAGTTATAAGAATTAGGTAATGTAAGATTGATTTTACGAGTCTTTCTTAAATGAATAAAAGTTCTCTTTATCAAAGTTATAAAGAGAACTTTTTGTGTACTTGATAGTAAAGAAATATGCAGAGTTTGAGGATTGTTTTAATTATATAGGAAGGTTAACCTCTAAATTCTTAATAAGCATTAAAAGAACAGGCTTTGGTTTAGTCTTGTAGTTCATCTAGTTGTATTCTTTATATAACACCATTAACAATAATCATGAGAAACATGAATCTAAAACCGGTTTTGAGAACGCTAATGTTCTTTTTGAGTGCATGGATATGCACGTCCTTTGCATATGCCCAAACGCTTTTAATAAAAGACGGAAAAACAAAAGTAAAGATTATATTAAAAGAAGACATCCAAGTAAATAAGGTAGCGGCTAATCTCTTTCAATCTTTCTTTCAAAAGATTACAAGTAAAACTTTGCCTATTGTCATAAATCAGACTCCACAAAAAGGAGATATCCTTATTGGTGGAGAGACTGCTCAAGAAGTGACAGAGGATGGATTCTCTATTTCCACCAAAGATGGTATCTTGAGAGTTTCAGGTAAGGACAACGGTGTTGTTTATGGAATTGTAACTCTATTAGAACAATACTTAGGTGTTGATTACTGGGGAGAAAATGAATATTCTTTTACTCCTCAAAAAACGATAATTCTGCCTTTAATTAATAAAACAGATAATCCGGCTTTCCGTTATCGTCAGACACAGTGTTATGCCATCCGTACAGATTCCGTCTATAAATGGTGGAATCGCTTGGAAGAACCTGATGAGGTGTTTGCTGCCGGTTACTGGGTACATACTTTTGATAAATTATTGCCTTCTTCTGTTTATGGGAAAGAGCATCCCGAATATTATTCTTATTTTAAAGGAAAACGTCATCCGGGAAAAGCCAGTCAATGGTGTCTGAGCAATCCTGAAGTTTTTGAGATTGTGGCACAACGTGTTGATTCTATATTCAAGGCGAATCCCGATAAACACATCATGTCTGTTAGTCAGAATGATGGTAACTACACGAATTGTACTTGTGATGAATGTAAGGCTATTGATGATAGGGAAGGGGCATTGTCAGGGAGTATAATCACCTTTTTGAATAAATTGGCTGCCCGTTTTCCTGATAAGGAGTTCTCCACATTGGCCTATTTATATACAATGAATCCACCGAAGCACGTGAAACCTTTGCCCAATGTGAATATAATGCTTTGTGACATTGATTGTGACCGTGAAGTGACGCTGACTGAAAATGCTTCAGGCAGGCAATTTGTGAAAGCGATGGAAGGCTGGTCGGCTATAACTGATAATATCTTTGTTTGGGATTACGGCATAAATTTCGATAATTATCTGGCTCCATTCCCTAATTTCCATATCTTACAGGATAATATCCGCCTTTTCAAGAAGAATCACGCAACCATGCACTTCTCTCAGATTGCAGGAAGCAGGGGCGGAGACTTTGCAGAATTACGTGCTTATCTGGTATCGAAGTTGATGTGGAATCCGGAAGCTGATGTTGACTCATTAATGCAACATTTTTTGCATGGTTATTATGGTGAAGCTGCACCCTATCTTTATCAATATATAAAAGTGATGGAAGGCGCACTGATTGGCAGTGGACAAAGATTATGGATTTATGATTCGCCTGTCTCACATAAATATGGAATGTTGAAACCGACTTTGATGCGCCGTTATAATGATTTGTTTGACTTGGCGGAAAAGGCAGTTGAAACGGATAATACATTCTTGAAAAGAGTGCAACGTGCCCGTTTACCGCTTCAATATTCTGAGTTGGAAATAGCACGTACAGAAATTGTAAAGGACTTGGCTGATATAGACAGGAAGTTGGCACTTTTTGAAGAGAGAGTGAAAGAGTTTAATGTTCCTACATTAAATGAACGTTCTAATTCGCCGGTAGAGTACTGCGAGCTATACCGTAAACGCTATATGCCGCAGACTGAACGGAGTTTGGCATTAAGAGTTAAAGTTTCTTATATTATTCCGCCTACCGGAAAATATGCAGGAATAGGAAAGACGGCATTAGTGGACGGACTGTTTGGAGGAGCTACTTTTGTAGACAGTTGGGTAGGCTGGGAAGGAACTGATGGTGCGTTCATCCTGGATTTAGGAGAGGAAAAGGAGATTCATAGTGTAGAAACAGATTTCTTACATCAGATAGGGGCTTGGATTCTCTTTCCTTTGAAAGTTACCTATTCTTATTCGGCGGATGGAGAACAATATACATTTTGGGGAACGAACGATTTACCTGAAGAACGTTCCGGCAAGGTCGGATTCCGCGGAGTTAAGACAGAATCTGCGACGCCTATAAAGACACGCTATGTAAAAGTAGAAGTTACAGGTACGAAAGAATGCCCGACCTGGCATTATGGTGTAGGGCATCCTTCATGGTTTTTTATAGATGAAGTCATAATAAAATAAAAAAAGTAGGGGGGAGACGTTAGTAGTTTTCCCCTTTTAGTTGTATTATATATAGATGGGTTAGAAAAATGAATTTTTTCATCTATATACTATGATTTATGCAACAGAATAAAACTGCTTCTCAACGAAACACTATCAGCCCGGCTTGCTGGGTTCCTACCGCTTATTTTGCAATGGGGCTTCCCTTTATTGCCATTAATCTGGTTTCCGTATTCATGTTTAAGGATTTGGGAATATCCGATACACAAATCACATTGTGGACTTCCCTTATTATGGCGCCTTGGACATTTAAATTCTTATGGAGTCCGTTTCTTGAAATGTATCGGACGAAGAAATTCTTCGTATTAGTCACAGAGTTGTTGAGTGGAGTATTGTTTGGAGTAGTAGCCTTTTCTTTATTCTTTGACTACTTTTTTGCCATAAGTATATCTACAATGGCTATAATTGCTTTTAGTGGGGCAACGCACGATATTGCCTGTGACGGTGTTTACATGGCTGAATTAAATAAAGAAGATCAGGCAAAATACATAGGAGTACAGGGCGCTTTTTATAATGTAGCCAAATTGGTTGCTAACGGTGGATTGGTTGCCATGGCAGGTGCGTTGGCCGAACATTTCGGGGCAATAGAAGGAGCTTCTATTGATGCGAACAAAGGAGCATATACGTCTGCCTGGATGATTATTTTTGCAGTGATTGGAGCTATAATGGTGCTGATTGGCATCTACCATATAAAAGTTTTACCCTCTTCACAAGTTCCGTCAACAACAAAGAAAACTTCATCAGAGGTCGGAAGGGAATTGATGGCGGTGATTGCAGACTTCTTTACGAAGAAACATATTTTCTATTATATCTGCTTTATTATTCTATATCGCCTGGCAGAAGGATTTATCATGAAGATTGCGCCGTTGTTCTTGCGCGCTTCAAGAGATGTCGGCGGTTTAGGGTTATCCTTGACGGAGATTGGTACGTTAAATGGAGTTTTTGGCTCTGCTGCTTTCGTCCTCGGCTCTTTACTGGCAGGTATTTATGTTTCCAGATTCGGATTAAAGAAGACACTGTTCACTCTTTGTTGTATATTTAATCTTCCGTTTGTCGCATATACTTTCCTGGCAGTTGTACAGCCTACTAACGTGTATCTGATAGGAACTTGTATAACCATGGAATATTTCGGTTATGGTTTTGGTTTTGTCGGACTGACGTTGTTTATGATGCAACAGATTGCTCCGGGAAAACATCAGATGTCGCATTATGCATTTGCATCAGGAATCATGAACTTGGGAGTAATGCTTCCGGGAATGGCCAGTGGTTATCTTAGTGATTTACTGGGATACCGAAATTTCTTTATTTATGTCCTGATTGCGACTATTCCTGCTTTTCTGATTACTTACTTCATACCTTTCACGTATGACGATTCAAAAAAATAAATAATATAAAAAACATTGATTATGAATAAGATTCAAATTCCTTGGGAAGATCGTCCTGTCGGATGTACGGACGTAATGTGGCGTTATTCACAAAATCCGGTTATCGGACGTTATCATATTCCTTCGTCCAATAGTATTTTCAATAGTGCTGTTGTACCTTTCGGTGATGGTTTTGCCGGCGTATTCCGTTGTGACAATAAAGCTGTACAGATGAATATCTTTGCCGGATTCAGTAAGGATGGTATTCATTGGGATATTAATCACGAGCCTATTCAGTTCAAGGCTGGTAACACAGAGATGATTGAATCGGAATATAAATATGACCCTCGTGTGACATGGATTGAAGACCGTTATTGGGTTACTTGGTGCAATGGCTATCATGGCCCTACTATTGGTATCGCTTATACTTTTGATTTTAAGGAATTCTTCCAATGTGAAAATGCTTTCTTGCCTTTCAATCGTAACGGCGTACTTTTCCCACAAAAAATAGATGGCAAATATGCTATGTTGAGCCGTCCTAGTGATAATGGCCATACACCATTTGGTGATATATATATCAGCTACAGCCCGGACATGAAATATTGGGGTGAACATCGTTGTGTAATGAAAGTGACTCCATTTCCGGAAAGCGCCTGGCAGTGTACAAAAATCGGTGCAGGTTCAGTACCTTTCCTGACAGATGAAGGTTGGTTGCTTTTCTATCACGGTGTTATCACTACTTGTAATGGTTTCCGCTATGCAATGGGAGCAGCTATACTTGATAAAGACCATCCGGAAAAGGTTCTTTACCGTACCCGCGAATATCTGATTGGCCCGGCTGCTCCTTACGAACTTCAAGGCGATGTGCCCAATGTAGTATTCCCCTGTGCTGCTTTGCAAGACGGCGAACGTGTAGCTGTTTATTATGGTGCTGCAGATACCGTTGTAGGCATGGCTTTCGGATACATTAAAGAGATTATCGACTTTACTAAACGGACAAGTATCATTTAATAAAGGTATGAAACGTATTTTATTAACTTACACACTTGCTTTCGCCCTTCTTCCCGTTTATGCGGGAGAAGGGGGAAGCCCTCCCACTAATAAGAATCTTTTGATAGATTATGTAGATCCCTTTATCGGGACTACAAATTTCGGAACTACCAATCCAGGTGCAATCTGTCCGAATGGTATGATGTCTGTGGTTCCTTTCAACGTGATGGGGTCTTCAGAGAATACATACGACAAAGACGCTCGATGGTGGTCTACGCCTTATGAATATACAAACTGTTTCTTTACCGGATATGCTCATGTAAATTTGAGTGGAGTCGGTTGTCCTGAGTTAGGCTCTTTATTATTGATGCCTACTACCGGAGAATTGAATGTGGATTATAAAGAATACGGCAGTAAATACAAGGATGAACAGGCTTCACCGGGTTATTACTCTAACTATCTGACCAAGTATAATGTTAAGACGGAAGTGTCTGCCACTCCACGTACAAGTATCGCCCGTTTTACTTTCCCGAAAGGTAAAAGCCATATATTGCTGAATTTAGGAGAAGGATTGACGAATGAAAGCGGTGCTATGCTTCGCCGTGTAAGCGATAGCGAAGTGGAAGGCGTAAAATTGCTTGGTACATTCTGCTATAATCCTCAAGCTGTATTTCCTATTTATTTCGTGATGCGGGTAAAAAAGACTCCTGCCGCGACCGGATATTGGAAGAAACAACGTCCGATGACAGGTGTGGAAGCCGAATGGGACCCGGATCAGGGAAAGTACAAACTGTATACCCGTTATGGAAAAGAAATAGCAGGTGATGATATCGGCACTTATTTTTCTTTCGATACGGAAGAGGGTGAACAAGTGGAAGTGCAGATGGGCGTTTCTTTTGTCAGTATAGAGAATGCCCGGCTGAATTTAGACCGTGAACAAGCGGGAAAGAATTTTGAGCAGATTCATGCTGACGCGCGTGCAAAATGGAACGATGACTTGTCACGTATAACTGTAGAAGGTGGAACAGATGCACAGAAAACAGTATTTTATACGGCACTTTATCATTTGCTGATTCATCCGAATATCCTGCAAGATGTCAATGGAGAATATCCGGCAATGGAAAGCGATAAGATTATGACTACAAAGGGCGACCGTTACACGGTATTTTCTCTTTGGGATACCTATCGTAACGTTCACCAATTGTTGACCCTTGTTTATCCGGAACGTCAAATGGAAATGGTTCGTACCATGCTTGATATGTATCGGGAACACGGTTGGTTACCTAAATGGGAATTATATGGAAGAGAGACATTGACAATGGAGGGTGATCCCAGTATTCCGGTAATTGTAGACACGTGGATGAAAGGGTTGCGTGACTTTGACGTTGATCTGGCTTATGAAGCCATGTACAAATCTGCCACATTGCCGGGAGCGGAAAACCTGATGCGTCCGGATAATGATGATTATATGTCAAAAGGATACGTACCTCTTCGTGAACAATATGACAACTCCGTATCCCATGCGTTGGAATATTATATTGCAGACTTTGCGCTTTCACGCTTTGCTGAGGCTTTAGGTAAAAAGAAAGACGCGGAAATGTTCTATAAGCGTTCTTTAGGCTACAAGCATTATTATAGCAAGGAGTTCGGCACATTCCGTCCGATTCTTCCTGACGGTACTTTCTATAGTCCGTTTAATCCGAGACAAGGAGAGAATTTTGAACCGAATCCCGGTTTCCATGAAGGGAGTGCCTGGAACTATACATTCTACGTACCGCATGATGTGTATGGACTAGCCAAGTTGATGGGCGGAAAGAAACCTTTTATTGATAAGTTACAGATGGTTTTCGATGAGGGTCTTTATGATCCGGCTAATGAACCGGATATTGCCTATCCTCATTTATTCTCATACTTTAAAGGTGAAGAATGGCGTACGCAGAAAGAAACGCAACGCCTGTTGGACAAGTATTTCACAACGAAACCGGACGGTATTCCCGGGAATGATGACACAGGAACAATGTCTTCATGGGCTATCTTCAACATGATTGGTTTCTATCCGGATTGCCCGGGACTGCCTGAATATACATTGACGACTCCGGTATTTGATAAGGTAATTATCCGTCTGGACCCGAAATGGTATAAAGAAAAAGAATTGGTGATTGAGACTAATCGTACTCAACCGGGAACTCAATATATCAATAAGGTGTTATTGAATGGAAAGAAGTTCAATAAATATCATATCACACATGATGAACTTGTTCATGGTCAACGCATATTTTTTGATTTGAAGTAACACACAGTGTTTCATAGGTATCGTTTTTGGGTTGACAGGGCTGTCGGACTTTTCAGAGTCCGGCAGCCCATTTTTTTACATTTATCTTTGCTGTTATCCCCCATAAAAAGAGTGACGGTATACGCGCGATATAGCGTCACTATATGGATGGAATAGCGTCACTATCCGGGTCGGATACCGTCATAATACTGTTTTCTTGTTTATCTGCTCTTTCTTCTTTTATTTATTCTCTGTTACATAAGCGATTACAAAACCTTCCTTTATTCGTCTACTATACAAATAGCATATAATAGAATTAAAATGAAAAAGAATTTATTCGGACATATCCTTTGGATACTGATATTGATGGAATGTTTTCCTTTGTTGGCTGTTGCTGCATCGCAGCAAAAAGAACAACGTTATAAGATTGCCGTATGTGACTGGATGATTTTGAAGCGTCAGAAGATAGGTTCGTTCCAGTTGGTACATGAGTTGAATGGTGATGGTGTGGAACTGGACATGGGCGGTCTTGGTAAAAGGGAAATGTTTGATAACAAACTGCGCGAACCTCATTTTCAGCAATTGTTTCGTGAAACTGCCCGGAAGTTCCAATTGGAAGTTCCCTCTGTGGCTATGTCCGGATTCTATGGTCAGTCTTTCCTGGAACGTACTAATTACAGAGAACTGGTACAGGATTGCTTGAATGCAATGAAAGTGATGAGTGCCAAAGTCGCTTTTCTTCCGTTAGGTGGAATAAAGGCAGGTTGGGAAGCGAAACCGGAACTGCGTGCAGAAGTGGTAAAGCGTTTGAAAATAGTAGGAGATATGGCTGCTTCTGAAGGAGTTGTTATTGGCATTGAAACTCAGTTGGACGCTAAAGGAGATGTAAGATTACTGAAAGAAATTAATTCTCCTGGTATTAAAATCTATTTTAAATTCCAGAATGCATTAGAGAATGGAAAAGACTTGTGTAAAGAGCTCAAGATTCTGGGGAAAAAGAGAATCTGCCAGATCCACTGTACAGATACCGATGGGGTAACTCTGCCTTTTAATAAGAGATTAGATATGGATAAGGTCAAAAAGACACTCGATAAGATGGGATGGAGCGGATGGCTGGTTGTGGAACGTTCACGAGATAAAGAGGACGTGCGGAATGTGAAGAAGAATTACGGAACGAACATAAAGTATTTGAAAGAGGTGTTCCAACAGTAGTGCACTTTGTTATTAGATTGGAATTTTTATCATATTAAGAATCCGGACTTATATATTAAGTTCGGATTTTTTTTGTTTTTAAAAACGTCCCGGATCAAGCCTGTAACCATTCTTTTTCTATTAAATTCATTATTTCCATTATGGTATTAATCTGGAATTTTTGGATGAATTATAGGAAGATATAACTTGCAACAAAGAAAGTTATTACCATATAAAATGCGTTCAGAAAAAAAAGTTCACGTTTATTTAATTTTTATACTTTTTATGTGATTACATTTTCTTCAGTTGTTCGTCCTGTTTGTGTATATAGAAAAAGAAGATTATAGTCTTTATGAATCTGAAGTGAATATCTTTTTTTTAGATGCAAGTATTTATTTGAAATATTTTTTAAGACTGAAGATAGTATGTATTATTTTTGTTTAATTAAAATTTAATCTATGAAGAGTAAAGTAAAGATTAAAAAGACGGTTGTCGAAAGTTTAGTTTGCTTGTCGATGATTCTTTCAGTTGGCTCTTGTGCGGGAGATGGGTTTGATGAAGAAACCTTTTCGGGAGGTGTGCAAGGGGCACAATTGAAATCTCCGGAAGCATCAGAGGTGGCTTTTGCCAAACTTCCGGGTACTAATAATGTAAAGGTTACTTGGCCTGTGGTTATGGGAGCGGGGGGATATCGATTTTCCTTATATATTGTAGATGATCCGACTAATCCGGTTGTGGTAGTAAAGGATAGTGTTATAGATGGTTCGTCTGTGGTGTGTCCTTATATAGAGGATACTAACTATAAAGCAGAAATTATCACGTTGGGGAATGAGAAGTTGAATAACACGGCTTCTACTACACCTGCCGAGCCTACATGGACGACACTTGTTCCAGCAACGATTGTTCCTTCTGGAGATTTAACTGCATGGTTTACAAATAATCCGATTACCACAGGTAAAGATGTAGAAGTGGCATACGAGTTGGAAGCTGGTGGCGAATATACGATTTCAGGCAATTTGGATTTCGGTATAAACAATGTGCAATTGCGTGGAAACAAACTGAATCATGCAAAAGTGAAGTTTACAGGTGCAGACAGTAAAATATTAACGAGTGGGGGTGGATTGGCTTTGAAGTTTATAGATTTTGATTGCGATCTTGCTACAACAGGAATATTTTTGGGATTCGGTGATATTGTTCCGGGAGAATTGGAAACATTTGAGGCATGGGGAATTATTTCTCCCATTATAACAAATCCGATCATGATTCAATCTTGTAATATCAAGAATGTTAGAAATAAATTTATTGATATTAATGGAAAGAGTTATGCGGTACAGAATCTTATCATTAGAGACTGTATTGTCGAATCTTACCAGAAAGTTGATTTTATAAATTTCAATAAAGACATGGCTTTCGTAAAAGATATGGAAATCAGTAATTCTACTTTCTATAGTCACCTTCAATCGGGTAACCGTTTTATACGGCATTCTGGTGCAAATGCGCAGAATGTACCGGGTTGGTCAACCGGAAGTATGAAATTCTTGAATAACACTTTCTACAATATGTCATACTCCGGACAGAGTTTTAATGGAAATGGTTGGAAAAAAGACTTCAACTCAGTCGTGTCAAAGAATAATATTTTTTGTGATTCTTTTAATGGGCAATTCAATCAGCGTATCAGAGTGCAGAGTACTACAGTGGCAATGACTTTTGGAGATAACTGTTACTGGTATAATGGGGGAATTCCGGTGAATGAAACAACTGGTCGTGGAGAAGGTGACAAGACAACTTCTGCTTATAATGTAGATCCCGGATTTGCCAATCCTGTTAAAGGAGATTTCACTCCGAGCGCGCCAGAGATACGTGCTCATGCAAGTGGTGATCCGCGTTGGCTAAATTAAAAAGATTATAAATCTAGAAAACGATAAAGATGAAACTTAAGAATATACTTAGAATTAGTTTTGGTCTGTATCTTGCTTTTGTAATGGTCATGCCTGCGATAGCACAGAATACTAAAACTTTCAAAGGGGTTGTTCTGGACGAGACTGAACAACCTATCATTGGGGCTGCCGTAAAAGTAGTGGGAACAACTATAGGAACAATTACAGATTTTGATGGAAATTTTGCATTGAATGTTCCTGATGGTAAGGAAGTAGAGATATCTTATATAGGATATGTGACACAGCATTTTTCTGCACCTTTCAAACTGACAAAAATCATAATGAAAGAGGATGCTCAGCAATTGGACGAGGTGGTTGTGGTAGGCTATGGTACACAGAAAAAAGCACATTTAACTGGTGCTATTGCTACTGTACCCGTTGATGAGATTCAAGATATTTCAAGCGGTAGTTTGGCTAATACATTGAGCGGTTTGGTGAATGGAGTATCTGTTAGCGGAGGTGATACTCGTCCAGGGCAGAACGCAACAATTACCATTCGTCAGAATAGTGCACTGGAAAATATGGGAAACTCAAATCTGCAACCATTGTACGTTATCGATGGATATATTTATCCTACAGAAGTGAAAGTAGGAAATTCTTATACTAATTTGGGTGCGGAAGCGTTTAATAATTTAGATCCGTCAGTAGTAGAAAGTATTTCTATTTTAAAGGATGCTTCGGCAGCAGTGTATGGTGCCCGTGCAGCGAATGGTGTTATTCTGGTAACTACTAAAAAGGGGAAATTGGGAACCCCGAAAATCTCATATAGTGGGACATTTGGTATTACTGATGAAGTATCCCGTCCGAAAATGTTGAGTGCATACGAATATGGTAAATTGTGGAATGCAGTACGTATGGCTGATCCGACTGAGACTGGTATTGATCCTTTAAGAGCCATTTTTCAGCAAGATGAGTTGAATGCTATGAAGGGGTTGAATTATGATCTTTTGGATAAATATTGGGAATCTGCGTTGACACAACAGCATAGTGTGAATTTGAGTGGTGCTACTGAAAGGGCTAGTTATTTTGCTGGAATTTCTTATTTTGATCAGGATGGTAATTTAGGTAAGCTGGATTACAACCGTTGGAATTATCGTGCCGGTATTGATGTGAAGATTAGCAAATGGGTGAAGGCGAATGTGCAAGTTTCAGGTGATTATGGAAAGAAGAATACTCCCTTGAATCAGGTGGGCGGTTCATCTGCTGAAAAGGATTACAATACGCTTCTGACGCACCCATATTATATACCTGAATATGTGGGTGAACATGCGGTGGCTGCTTATGGTCCCACAAACTCACAGGTTAGTAATATACAAAATTATAATTTCAATGTACTTCAGAATAATGGAGACTATAGACGGAATATGACGTCTAATATGAATATTAATGCTGGGCTAGAATATGACTTCGGGTGGAATAAATGGCTGAAAGGCTTGAAATTGAAGTTTACTTATTCGAAGAGTATCAATACTAATAAGACGAATGATTATGGTACTTCATACGAACTTTATTACATGGAGACCCGTGCAGGTAGTGGACAGCATTTATATACTCCAATTGATGGTGCGGATAATAGTGCGTTTGAAAACTCCAATTTCTTCTATGCAAATAGTGGCAAACCGGTAATTAACTCCAGTACAAGTGATATAACCGGATATTTGTCTCGTGCTATGACTCGTTCGGATAATTATCAGATGAATTTTATGGCAACTTATAACCGTGATTTCGGATTGCATTCAGTAGGAGCTTTGTTCTCTATTGAAAAGTCAGAATCAGAGACTGAATATTTGTATGGTATGGTTACTAATCCGTATGAATTTACTACAGGACAATCGAATTCGGTAGACTGGAATAGTACACCAAGTACGGACTTTACTCGTTTTGAATCTGGTAATTTGTCTTATATCGGACGTTTGAATTATTCGTATGATAATAAATATTTATTAGAATTTCTGCTTCGTTCGGACTCATCTACTAAATTTGCTCCTGAAAATTATTGGGGATTTTTCCCGTCAGTATCTGCTGGTTGGGTAGTATCGCAGGAAGAATGGTTTACTCGGAATGTGAAGTGGATTGATTATTTGAAAGTACGTGCATCTTTCGGTTTGACAGGGCGTGATAATACAGAACCATGGAAATGGTTACAGACTTACGGAACAGATAAAGATAAAGGTCCTGTATTCGGAACAGGTATGACTTCTAATGCAGGCAGTCACCTCACGATGAATAAAAACAATGCAGCTATCAACCGGGATGCTCATTGGGACAAGTCTTATAAAGGCAATTTCGGAATTGATCTAAATGTACTTAATAACCGATTGTCCTTCAATGTGGATGCTTATTATGAATGGAATCGTGAAATGTTGCTTAGTTATAATGCATCGATTCCTTCTACAGTAGGCGCTAATTCAGCCAAAGTGAACTATGGCGAAATGAATGCTTATGGTATTGAATTGTCTGCGACATGGAGAGATAAAATCGGTAAGGATTTCAAATATAAGATTCAGTTGAATACCGGTCTTAGTGATAATGAGATTCTCGTGAGAGACTGGGATACAAATCCGACATATAAGAGTTATAGGAAAGGCGATCGTCTCGATTTGGGTACATGGGGTATGCAGTGTATCGGTATGTTCCGCAGCTATCAGGATATAGACGAGTATTTTACTAAATATAACATCACTTCTTACATGGGTTATGCAAAAGAAGATGTAAAACCTGGTATGTTAATTTATAAAGACGTACGAGGAGAAAGACAGGCAGATGGTACGTATGCAGCACCGGATGGAGTGGTAAGTGCAGAAAATGACCAGGTACGATTATCGAACCGGAATAACCCTTACAGTATGACGATGAATCTCAATGCTGAATGGAAGGGAATTTCTTTGACTGCCCAGTTTAACGCAAGCTGGGGTGGTTACAGCTTCTTGCCTGACGATGCGATCTCTTTGGGAAATCAGGGTACATCGGCTAATAATTATAATGACTTGGAATACGCAAATATGCCTTCGTTCTGGAACACAGATAATATGTTTGTATACAATGACGTAGTGGATGCGGCAGGCAATGTAGTCGTGAAAGCCAATCGCAACGGTAAATATCCGAACTTGCGGTGGAGTAGTGTGAATGCCCAGAAATCTTCTTATTGGAGAATAAGCGGAACACGTATCAAGTTGAATCGTTTGACATTAGCATATCGTATACCATCAAAATATACAAAGATGTTGGGAATCGAAAGTTGCCGCTTCAACGTAACAGGACAGAATTTGTTAAGTTTCTATAATCCCTATCCAGACAACTTCATTGATCCGATGACTATTTATGGTAATTATCCTACGCTGCGCAAATTTACGATTGGTGTTAATTTAACATTCTAAAAGAACAGTATGATGAAAAGAAAAAAAATATTCCGTATTAGTATTGCTTTCCTTGCTGCAACGTCGTTGGTTTCATGTAGTGACCAGTTTATGCAAGATAAGCAAAATTATGACAGCACTACTACCGATGCTTATAATTATTGGAGTGGGGCGCTGGCACGTGTAGCAGATGTTTATAAGGTATGTCTGCCCGATCCTAAGGGTGTTCCTAGTGCTATGTTTAACAGTACCGGTTTGGCGGATGATCAGTCAAAGTCGACCGAAGAATATAGTGGATTTAGTGCTTTTGTTGATCCTCTTAAGCCGTTGACGTATCAAACCGGAAATAATCCTGTGCCTGATTATTTTGAGGGTACGAAAGGAGATCCTATCACTTCGGCTTACGGACGTATTCGTAATATCAATGATGCTATTGCAGGTATTGAGGGCAGTACACTTTCGCAGGATGAAAAGAATGAGTTGTTGGGACAAGTTTATTTCTTCCGTGCATGGTGCTATTATAATCTGGTAAAGTGGTATGGCGGTGTGCCTATTATTACAGAAGTACAAGAACCGGTCGAAAGTTCAGTCACTCCCCGTTCCTCTGCGAAGGACTGTTTCGATTTTATTTGTGATGATTTGGAAAAAGCCGAGACGATGTTGGCTCCATTTACAGGGGCAGGTCAATGGATGACAGGTGACAATTACGGTCGTGTTACTTCCGGTACGGCAGTTGCTTTGCTGGGGCGTGTGCGTCTACTTTATGCCAGTCCGTTGTTCAATCGTTCCAATGATGAGAACCGTTGGAAACAGGCTTATACTGACATTAAAAGATCGATTGACGTGTTGGCGGCTGCCGGCTACGGATTAGCAAATGAAACTCCGGGAGCGAATGCTTCCAACTGGGCTAAGATTTTTACAGAAGTTCCGAGTAAGGAAGCGGTATTTGTGACACTTCACAACACGCTCACAGAAGGTACTCCCGATTATCGTAAAAACAACACGTGGGAGCAGGGAATCCGCCCATCCAATGCTTTGGGTGGGGGAGGCAAAACTCCTTCTGCCATGTTGGTGGATATGTTCCCTATGTCCGATGGTAAGATACCTGCTACGTGCAACACATACACTACGCTGACAAAATCAGCCGTAACTTACGATCCTCAGTTTCCTTTTATCAATCGTGATCCACGTTTTTATCGTACGTTCGCTTTCCCAGGGGTCCGTTGGGCATTCAACGGTGACCCACGCCTGTCGGAAAATCAAAACCCGTATGATGGACCCAGTTATGAACTTTGGAATTACACATGGTATACTGATGCGGCTTACGTAGATGATATTGAAGCAAACAGTGATGTTACGTATGGTGCCGATGCTCTTTTAAAGAATGTGAAAGGCTTTTATGTCCGTAAACGTTCAGATGATAGAGATGTCAATTCGACTTCACGTTATGTTTTCGCAACTTCTGGAGGATTCACCCGTTCGGCTGCCCCGTATATGGAAATCAGATATGCTGAAGTATTGCTCAATTATGCGGAAGCGGCTTGTAATGCAGGCGAATTAGGCGTTGCTGTTGACCAATTGCAAAAAATCCGCGCCCGTGTTGGCTATACTGCCGAAAATAATTTTGGACTGGAAGTGGATTTAGGCAGTGATCAGGCAAAGTGTATGGCTGCCATTTTGTATGAACGTCAGATAGAGTTGGCTTATGAAGGCAAGCGTTTCGATGATATGCGCCGTTGGATGCTGTTTGACGGTGGAGCTGTTCTGCCAGATGGAGCGCCTGCCACTTGGAAGTTGACCGGTTGGGGTGGAAATACTTGTACCTATCTTGGTTTCAAACCGATGAACGGACAACGTCGTGAGAATCTTGAATTCCGCGTGAATATTGACGGAGGTAATGGAGTTGGAGTGGGTGGAACAACTGTTGATTCCGATCCGTTAGTAAAAGTTGGGGTTACCCGTCCAGCAGCAATGGATTTGAGGAAAGATCTTGCTGGTGAACAAGAACGATTGAAAGCTTTCTATAAAGATAATCTAATTCGTAAAACAAAGAAAGGTGATTCTTATGACGACAGCCATTCCGAACTGTATATAACTTTCCTTCCGAGGTACTATTTACTTGGTTTCAATCAAGGCATTCAAAGTAATAATGATGCACTACCGCAAACGATTGGCTGGGGTGACTACTTGAACGGTGGGGCAAACGGAACTTTTGACCCGTTGGCTGAATAAATGCCCTCGAACTCATTCCTTGTAAAGGACTGAAAATATAGAAAATTGCCATTTCCTGTTCTTTTTGAAAAGAAGAAGACGGGAAGTGGCAATTTTTATTTTTTTTATTCCGAATATTCCTGATAAAATATCTTATATTTGCTTTTATCAACCTTAGTAATAAAATAGGTGGAAAGAAGAAATTTTGTTTCTCCTTACTGATTACAAATCTTTTTCTCTTTCGTCTTATTATTGTATTTTTGAATTAACAACTTCACAAAACCAAATAGAAATGAAGAAGAAGCATCTATTTTTAGCAGCTTTTGCTGCAACAATGTTGACTCCGACCATTGCATGGGCACAATACCCGCAAATATCCGGCGAAGCCAAAGAAAACTATACGAAAATGATGGCTGAAGAGCGGAAACGTTCTGACGAAGCATGGGCGAAAGCGTTGCCGATAGTACAAAAAGAAGCCAGGGAAGGACGTCCATATATACCTTGGGCAGGTCGTCCGTATGATTTGCCACAGGCTGATATTCCTTCCTTCCCGGGTGCTGAAGGTGGTGGTATGTACAGTTTCGGTGGTCGTGGCGGTAAAGTGATTACTGTAACAAATCTGAATGACCGCGGACCAGGGTCTTTCCGTGAAGCATGCGAAACAGGTGGCGCTCGTATTATCGTATTCAATGTTGCCGGTATCATCCGTCTGGAATCACCGATTATCGTCCGTGCCCCTTACGTAACTATTGCAGGACAGACAGCTCCGGGAGACGGTGTTTGTATTGCCGGAGAATCATTCTGGGTAGATACGCATGATGTCGTAGTCCGTCACATGCGTTTCCGCCGTGGAGAAACGAAAGTATGGCATCGCGATGACTCTTTCGGAGGTAACCCAGTTGGTAATATAATGATCGACCACTGCTCCTGTACTTGGGGACTGGATGAGAATATATCTTTCTATCGTCATATGTACGATCCGAGTGAAGGACAATATGAGAGCAAAGACTTGAAACTTCCTACCGTAAACGTAACTATTCAGAATACCATCTCGGCAAAAGCGTTGGATACATACAATCATGCATTTGGAAGTACATTAGGTGGTGAAAACTGTGCATTTGCCCGTAACCTTTGGGCTAGTAACTCAGGACGTAACCCTTCTATTGGTTGGAATGGTATATTCAATTTCGTTAATAATGTAGTATTCAACTGGGTTCATCGTTCTTCTGATGGCGGTGATTATACCGCTATGTTCAATATGATTAACAATTACTACAAACCGGGACCTGCTACTCCAAAAGATTCTAATGTAGGACATCGTATCTTGAAACCGGAAGCCGGACGTAGCAAGTTGGATCACAAAGAATACGGACGTGTTTACGCTGACGGAAATATCATGGAAGGCTATCCCGAAATAACTAAAGACAACTGGAATGGCGGCATTCAGATTGAAACCCAGCCGAACACTGACGGATATACTGAATATATGCGTAGCTATCAGCCGTTCGAAATGCCGTATATCAATATCATGGGGGCTAAAGACGCTTACGATTATGTATTGAAACATGTAGGCGCGAATATTCCTTGTCGTGATATTGTAGACGAACGAGTAATTGAGGAAGTAAGAACAGGTATCCCTTATTATGAAAAGAAACTTCCGAAAGATGCTTATGGTGATTTGACTGGTTTGTCTCCCAAGTCAATGGGCGAAGACGGACAGTTCAAGTATCGCCGTTTACCGAAAGACTCTTATAAGCAAGGTATTATTACTGATATTCGTCAAATGGGTGGTTATCCTGAATACAAAGGTACTCCGTATGTGGATACAGATGGCGACGGAATGCCGGATGAATGGGAAATAGCTAACGGATTGAATCCGAACGATCCGAGCGACGCCAATAAAGATTGTACGGGTGACGGATACACTAATATTGAAAAATACATCAATGGTATCAGCACGAAACACAAAGTAAACTGGCGTGATTTAAAAAACAACTACGATACTTTGGCTGAAAAAGGAAAATTAATGTAATCGCCGGCAAGGTGCCGGAGCCAAGTTTTCTTTCGGTATCCTACTTTAAAAACAAAATCAATGAAAAAGATATTAATAATTTCTCTACTGTTGCTTTGCGGCTGGATGTCTGCCGGGGCAGTTGACTTGAACAAAGAAAACCGTGACCCCAAATATGTGGAATCTATCATCAATCGTTCACAGAAGATTGTCGATAAACTTGGGATTACAGATGCAAAGATAGCTGAAGATGTCCGCAATATCATTGCCAACCGTTATTTCGAGTTGAACGATATTTATGAAGTACGTGACGCAAAAGTCAAGAAAGTAAAAGAATCGGGACTGACCGGCGACACTAAGACTGAAGCGTTGAAAGCTGTCGAAAATGAAAAGGATGCAGCATTATATCGTTCTCATTTCGCATTTCCGGCGAATTTATCTCTTTTCCTTGACGAGAAACAGATAGAAGCTGTGAAAGACGGCATGACCTACGGAGTGGTGAAAGTGACATATGATTCGCATCTTGATATGATTCCGACTTTGAAAGAAGAAGAAAAGGCACAAATTTATGCATGGCTGATAGAAGCCCGTGAATTTGCCTTAGATGCGGAAAATTCAAATAAGAAACACGCAGCTTTCGGAAAATATAAAGGACGTATCAATAATTATCTGGCTAAACGCGGATACGACCTGAAGAAAGAACGTGAAGAATGGTACAAACGTGTGAAAGCACGTGGAGGATCTTTATAAGATTCTCACCTATAATTAAATGGTTAGTTTGTTTGATGACGGAAAGGGTGGCTCGGAGAGTCGCCCTTTTCTCGTAAATATATTTATAATCTGATGAATCTTGAATCTGTTTGAGTACAAATCAGGGCTTTTATCGTCTTTTCCATATAAAGGATACAATTATTGATTATTATAGAAATGAAAAAGTTAAGAAATACATTAGCCGCAATAGGTATTTTGTTCCTGGTTTCGTGTGGGGGAAGCAGAGACTATTATATGTTCACTTCATTCCACGAACCGGCTGACGAGGGGTTAAGATATTTATATAGCGAAGACGGAATGCATTGGGACAGTATCCCCGGAGTTTGGCTGAAGCCGGAACTGGGACAGCATCAACTGATGCGCGATCCTTCCATGGTACGTACTCTTGACGGGACTTTCCATTTAGTCTGGACTACGAGTTGGAAAGGTGATTTGGGCTTTGGTTATGCAAATTCCAAAGATTTGGTTAACTGGTCGGAACAACAGATGGTTCCTGTCATGGCAGATGAACCGACCACCGTTAACGTATGGGCTCCGGAGATTTTCTATGATGATGATAGTGAGCAGTTTATGGTGGTATGGGCTTCTTGCGTCCCCGGTCGTTTCGAGAAAGGGATAGAGGAAGAAAACAATAATCATCGGTTGTATTATATCACAACGAAAGATTTTAAGACAGTTTCAAAAGCGAAAGTTCTATATGATCCGGGCTTTAGCACCATTGACGCCGTTCTTGTGAAACGGGCTAAGAATGATTATGTGATGGTGCTCAAAGATAACACCCGCCCTGAACGTAACCTGAAGATCGCTTTTGCAGATTCACTGACAGGACCCTATTCGCCTGCATCACAGCCGTTCACCGAATCCTTTGTCGAAGGGCCGACCGTAGAAAAGATAGGAGAGGACTATCTCATTTATTTTGATGTATATAAGAAGAAAATATACGGTGCTATGCGCACAAAGGACTTTAAGAATTTTACCGATATAACGAATGATGTAAGCGTACCTGCCGGACATAAACACGGAACAATTTTCAAGGCGCCGGAATCCGTCGTTAAAACGCTTCTGAAAATGTCAGATGACCGATAATTCCGGAAAGACACAAAGAATAATCAGTGTCAATCCATGTAATCTGTGGTGAAATCAAAGAAACAAATTAAAACCTGAAATAGATCATGAACAACTCTACCAAGATTCTCCTTGCACTGGCTGCCGGATGGCTGACAGCTACAGTTACAGCACAAGACAGAATCCATTACACAGGAAAGGAACTCTCAAATCCTACTTATCATGACGGACAACTGTCACCGGTGGTAGGAGTACATAATATTCAATTGGTGCGTGCAAACCGCGAACATCCTGATGCCTCTAACGGCAATGGGTGGACTTACAATCATCAGCCGATGCTGGCGTATTGGAACGGACAATTCTATTATCAATATCTGGCCGATCCTTCGGACGAACACGTCCCGCCATCCCAAACTTTCCTGATGACATCCAAAGATGGTTATCAATGGACAAATCCCGAGATTGTATTTCCACCGTATAAAGTACCGGATGGATATGCCAAAGAATCCCGTCCGGGGATGCAGGCAAAAGACCTGATTGCTATCATGCACCAACGTGTAGGCTTCTATGTCTCCAAATCCGGCCGTTTGATAACGATGGGAAATTACGGAGTTGCTCTGGATAAGAAAGACGACCCGAATGATGGAAACGGCATCGGTCGCGTAGTGCGTGAGATAAAGAAAGACGGTTCGTTCGGACCTATTCATTTCATTTATTATAATCACGGATTTAACGAAAAGAACACCGACTATCCGTATTTCAAAAAAAGTAAAGACCGCGAATTTGTGAAAGCCTGTCAGGAGATTCTTGACAATCCCCTGTATATGATGCAATGGGTGGAAGAAGCAGATCGTGAAGATCCTATTATCCCATTGAAGAAAGGATATAAGGCATTCAACTGCTACACACTACCCGACGGAAGAATTGCCAGTCTTTGGAAACACGCGTTGACTTCTATCAGTGAAGATGGTGGGCACACTTGGGCGGAACCCGTGCTTCGTGCAAAAGGTTTTGTTAATAGCAATGCGAAAATATGGGGACAACGTTTAAGTGATGGTACATATGCTACCGTATATAATCCATCGGAATTCCGTTGGCCGCTTGCTATCTCATTGAGTAAGGACGGACTGGAATATACAACGCTGAATTTGGTGCATGGTGAAATCACCCCGATGCGTTATGGTGGAAATTATAAATCATATGGCCCCCAATATCCTCGTGGCATACAAGAGGGAAACGGAGTACCTGCGGATGGTGACTTGTGGGTTTCTTATAGTGTGAATAAAGAAGATATGTGGATTTCTCGTATTCCCGTGCCGGTGGAACTCAATGCTTCGTCACATGCCGATGATGACTTCTCGAAATCAAAAGCGATTGCGGAACTTACCGATTGGAATATTTATTCTCCCGTTTGGGCTCCGGTTTCTTTGGATGGACAATGGCTGAGACTTCAAGACAAAGATCCGTTTGATTACGCGAAAGTGGAACGGAAAATTCCTGCTTCTAAAGAATTGAAAGTCTCATTCGATTTGCAGGCCGGACAAAATGATAAAGGCACACTTCAGATAGAATTTCTGGATGAGAACGGAATTGCCTGTTCCCGTATGGAGCTGACCAATGATGGTATTTTCCGCATGAAAGGCGGCTCCCGTTTCGCGAATATGATGAAATATGAAGCAGGAAAGAACTATCACGTAGAAGCTGTCCTTTCAACGACAGACCGTAATATCCAGGTATATGTAGACGGCAAAAGAGTAGGGTTGCGTATGTTCTATGCACCGGTAGCGAGTGTCGAAAGAATAGCTTTCCGTACAGGTGTGCCACGTACTTTCCCGACGGTAGATACTCCCGCCGACCAGACTTATGATCTGCCAAACGCAGGCGGGCAGGAACCTTTGGTTGAATATCGCATAGCCAATGTGAAAACATCTTCTACGGACAAGGATGCGTCATCCGCTTTTCTGAAGTATGCGGATTTCAGTCATTACGTAGATTATTTCAATGGAATGGAAGATGAGAATATCATCCAGGCTATACCTAATGCCCAGGCTTCGGAGTGGATGGAAGAGAATATTCCTTTGTTTGAATGTCCGCAACGCAATTTCGAAGAAATGTATTATTACCGTTGGTGGTCATTGCGCAAGCATATCAAGGAAACTCCCGTTGGATATGGCATGACGGAATTTTTGGTTCAACGTTCCTATTCGGATAAATACAATCTGATTGCCTGCGCCATCGGGCATCATATTTACGAAAGCCGTTGGCTGCGTGACCCGAAATATTTGGATCAGATAATCCATACTTGGTATCGCGGTAATGAAGGCGGCCCGATGAAGAAAATGGACAAGTTCAGTTCATGGAATGCAGATGCAGTATTGGCACGATATATGGTAGACGGTGATAAAGACTTCATGCTGGATATGAAGAAAGATCTGGAAACCGAATATCAACGTTGGGAACGTACCAACCGTTTGAAAAACGGGCTTTATTGGCAGGGGGACGTGCAAGACGGTATGGAAGAATCCATCAGTGGCGGTCGTAAAAAGAAATATGCCCGTCCGACAATTAATAGTTATATGTATGGCAACGCGAAAGCACTTTCATTGATGGGAATCCTTTCCGGTGATGAGGGGGCGGCTATGAGATATGGAATGAAGGCAGATACGCTGAAAACTTTAGTGGATACCGAATTGTGGAATACACGTCATCAGTTCTTCGAGACGATGCGTACGGATTCTTCAGCTAATGTCCGTGAAGCTATCGGTTACATTCCATGGTACTTCAATTTACCTGATACGGCGAAGAAATACGAAGTTGCCTGGAAAGAGATTATGGACGAAAAAGGCTTCTCTGCTCCTTACGGTCTGACTACCGCCGAACGTCGCCATCCTGAATTCCGTACGCGTGGAGTGGGCAAATGCGAATGGGACGGAGCTATCTGGCCGTTCGCTTCTGCACAGACGTTGACGGCAATGGCTAACTTTATGAATAATTATCCGCAGACTGTATTGTCCGACAGTGTATATTTCCGTCAAATGGAACTGTATGTAGAATCACAATATCACCGTGGACGTCCGTATATCGGCGAATATTTGGATGAAGTGACAGGTTATTGGCTGAAAGGAGATCAGGAACGTAGCCGCTATTATAATCATTCTACTTTCAATGACTTGATGATTACAGGATTGATCGGGCTGCGTCCGCGTTTGGATAATACGATAGAGGTGAATCCGTTGATTCCGGCAGATAAATGGGATTGGTTCTGTTTGGATAATGTATTGTATCATGGGCATAATCTGACCATTCTTTGGGATAAGAATGGCGACCGCTATCATTATGGAAAGGGATTACGTATTTTTGTCGATGGCAAAGAAGTGGGACATGCGGATACATTGACAAAAGTCGTTTGTGAGAATGCTTTAAAGTAAATACAAATCATATATTTCTGACAGAAGAACAGAAGAACAAAAGTTTTTAGAGCTATTTATTGATTACTGAATATCTGTTCTTTTGTTCTTCTGTCTAATAAAAAAAGTAAAACGAATAATGGCTTTTAAAAAATATCTTCTTCTTTTTCTTTGTCTACCCTGTATTTTGCAGGCAAAGAATATAACGATCACCCGTCTTACTTGTGAAATGCAGGAAGGATTGGTAGTGGTTGAAGGTTCACCCCGTTTGGGATGGGTGATGGAGTCACCGGAAAATGGGACACGACAATCTGCCTATGAGATTGATATTCGGGAAGCTTTCACAGGACGTCAAATTTGGAATAGCGGCAAAGTCAATTCTTCACAAAGCCAGTTGGTTCCAACAGGCGGAGCGAATATAAGTTCTGGCAATCCGTTCAATTATATTTGGCGTGTCCGTATGTGGGATGAAACGGGTACTCCTTCCGAATGGAGTCATGAAGCGAAGTTCCGTTCTGCCCCCTCAAGACTTTCCGACGGAAAATGGATTGGATCTATCACCCGTCAGAATGCACACCTTCCGGAAGGACGTAAATTCCACGGCAGCGAACTGAAAAAGCCGGAAGTGAAGGCAGCTTGGGAAGCAGTGGACACTTTGGCGAAGAAAAGCATTTATTTGCGAAGAACGTTTTTGCTGGATGATGCAGAGAATACAAAGATTCGGAAGTCTCGGAATAAGTTCTGGAATGACTCCGGCAATAAGCCTGGCAAGAAAATAGTCGAAGCGACTGCATACGTTTGTGGTTTGGGATTCTATGAATTCTCTTTGAATGGAAAGAAAGTCGGTAATAGTGAATTCGCTCCGCTTTGGAGTGATTATGATAAAAGTGTTTATTATAACACATATGATGTAACCGAACAAATGCGGTATGGTGAGAATGCCGTTGGAATCTTATTGGGGAATGGATTCTACAATGTGCAGGGGGGACGTTATCGCAAGTTGCAGATAAGCTTCGGCCCCCCCACACTTTTATTTGAACTGGTAATCAATTATGAGGATGGAACACGTACAATCATCCGTTCTGATAATGAATGGAAATATGATTTGAGTCCGGTAACGTTCAACTGTATTTACGGTGGTGAAGATTATGATGCCCGCCGCGAACAGAAAGGATGGAATCAGGCAGGATTTGATGATAGCCATTGGCGTCCGGTAGTAATGCAGGAAGCACCCAAAGGAGTACTCCGTCCACAGATGGCGCCACCTGTGAAGATCATGGAACGGTACGATATCCAAAAGGTAACCAAACTGAATACGGAACAAATAACGGCTGCTTCTAAATCGACAAAAAGAACAGTAGACCCGTCCGCCTTTGTTTTGGATATGGGACAGAACTTAGCCGGTTTCCCGGAAATAACGGTACGTGGAAAACGTGGGCAGAAAGTTACTTTACTGGTTGCCGAAGCATTGACGGATGAAGGTGCTTGTAACCAGCGTCAGACAGGGCGTCAGCATTATTATGAATATACGTTGAAAGGGGAAGGTGATGAAACCTGGCATCCTCGTTTCTCCTATTATGGTTTCAGATATATTCAAGTGGAAGGCGCTGTATTGAAAGGACAAAAGAACCCGCAGAAGTTACCCGTATTGAAGAATATCCAATCTTGTTTTGTTTATAATTCGGCAAAGAAAGTTTCTACGTTTGAATCATCCAACCCGATATTTAATGCTGCTCATCGTCTGATAGAGAAAGCCGTTCGTAGCAATATGCAATCAGTATTTACGGATTGCCCTCATCGGGAAAAACTGGGATGGTTGGAACAGGTACATCTGAACGGGCCGGGGCTGCTATACAATTATGATTTGACAGCCTACGCCCCACAAATTATGCAGAATATGGCGGATGCGCAACACTCCAATGGAGCAATGCCGACCACAGCTCCAGAATACGTGGTTTTTGAAGGGCCGGGAATGGATGCCTTTGCCGAATCTCCCGAATGGGGCGGTTCATTGGTCATTTTCCCGTTCATGTATTATGAAACGTATGGAGATGATTCGTTGATAAGGAAGTATTATTCGAATATGCGCCGTTATGTCGATTACCTGAAGACACGTGCGGATAATCATATCCTCTCTTTCGGACTGGGCGACTGGTATGATTATGGGGATTTCCGTGCCGGATTCTCACGAAATACACCTGTGCCACTGGTAGCTACCGCGCATTATTATATGACTGTCATGTATTTGATAGAAGCTGCAAAGATGGTAGGTAATGATTATGATATTCGTTATTACAGCTCTTTGGCAGATGATATCAGGATTGCTTTTGACAAGCGTTTCCTGAACAATGATACGGCACAGTATGGTACAGGAAGCCAGTGCAGTAACGCACTTCCCTTGTTCCTTCATATGACGCAGGATAAGAAAGTGTTTATGAATCTGATTAAAGATGTGGAAGCACATGGCAATCGCTTGACTACCGGAGATGTAGGTAATCGTTATCTGATTCAGACGTTAGCCTGTAACGATCAGCATGAATTGATATATAAAATGTTCAACCATGAAGAAGCGCCCGGTTATGGATTCCAACTGAAATTTGGCGCAACAACCTTGACTGAGCAATGGGATCCGCGTCAAGGCTCTTCCTGGAATCACTTTATGATGGGACAGATTGACGAATGGTTCTTCAATTCCTTGGTCGGCATCCGTCCTTATGCCGCGTCTACATTGGAGAATCAACAAAATAAATCAAAGCAAGGTTATCAGAAATTTATTATTGCTCCGCAACCCGTGGGAGATTTGAAGTTTGTCAAATCATCCTATGAAACCTTATATGGTACAATTGTTGTGGATTGGGCTCGTCAGGACGGTACTTTCACTTTGAATGTATCCGTTCCGGTCAACACAACTGCTGTTGTTTATCTTCCGGGTGGGAAAGAACCTAAGGAAGTGCAAAGTGGAACGTACAAGTTTGTATGTACGGAATAAGGAAATCTTTGCATATATTTGTAGCATAAAAAACAATGTGTTGCTTCTGTAGAACATGCAACCTGATTGAAAAATATATATAGCATGCCTTAAAAAATCATGCTGCATCTTTGAAAAAATCATTGCAATGATTTATAAAAACATTGGGAAGAAAAAATAAATCTATCAGCATGATTTTTTAGAAAGTAACGAAGAAATCTTTTTTAATAATATAGACCATGAATTTACGAATAACTCTTATTTCTTTTCTTTGCTTCTGTGCTGCAACCGTTCTTCGTGCCGAACGCGTGGACATGTTGAAAGCCGGTGCAAAAGCAAATGGCAAGACCCTTAATACAAAGTTAATCAACACCACAATCGACCGTCTCAATCGTGGTGGCGGTGGTACGCTGTTCTTCCCTGCCGGAACTTACCTGACGGGAAGTATCCACCTAAAAAGCAATATCACACTGGAACTGGAAGCCGGAGCAACTTTACTCTTTTCCGACAACTTTGATGATTATCTTCCTTTTGTAGAAGTCCGTCACGAAGGAGTGATGATGAAAAGTTTCCAACCGTTGATTTATGCGGTAGATGCTGAGAATATAACAATCAAAGGAGAGGGGACATTGGACGGACAAGGCAAGAAATGGTGGACGGAGTTTTTCCGTGTCATGATTGACCTGAAAGATAATGGCATGCGTGATATCAATAAATATCAGCCGATGTGGGATGCCGAAAACGATACGACAGCGATTTATGCCGAAACAAACAAGGATTATGTGAATACATTGCAACGGCGTTTTTTTCGTCCACCTTTTATACAGCCGGTTCGTTGTAAGAAAGTAAAGATTGAAGGAGTGAAAATCATCAATTCTCCTTTCTGGACGGTGAATCTGGAGTTTTGTGAAAATGTGACTATAAAAGGTATTACGATAAATAATGTTCCTTCGCCCAACACGGACGGCATCAATCCCGAATCATGCCGTAATGTACATATCAGTGATTGCCATATTTCAGTCGGCGATGATTGTATAACCATTAAATCAGGAAGGGATGCGCAAGCCCGCCGTTTGGGAGTACCTTGTGAGAATATTACCATAACGAACTGTACAATGCTTTCCGGACACGGTGGCGTTGTGATAGGTAGCGAGATGAGCGGAAGTGTGCGTAAAGTCACTATCTCCAACTGTGTGTTCGACGGAACAGACCGTGGAATACGTATCAAGTCAACCCGTGGAAGGGGCGGTGTAGTTGAAGATATTCGTGTCAGCAATATTGTGATGAGTAATATCAAGCAGGAAGCGGTCGTGCTGAATCTGAAATACAGCAAGATGCCGGCAGAACCAAAGAGCGAACGTACTCCGATATTTCGCAATGTACATATTAGCGGAATGACTGTGACAGACGTAAAGACTCCCATCAAAATCGTAGGATTGGAAGAAGCTCCTATCTCTGATATCGTATTGCGCGACATCCATATCCAGGGAGGTAAGCAGAAGTGTATCTTTCAAGATTGTGAACGTATCACCATGGATGATGTAATCGTCAATGGAGAGGAAATCAAATTATAATATAGATAGAAATTAAACTAATCAGAAAATGAAACGAATCCTTTTCACAATGCTTCTTGCCGCATCCCTTTCGGCAGAAGCGCAAACACAAACATATGAGACGGAATTTGCCCGTCCCTTGAGTGAAGTCCTGACAGATATTCAGAACCGTTTTGGAGTACGGCTGAAGTACGATATTGATACGGTAGGCAAGGTGTTGTCCTATGCTGATTTCCGTATCCGCCCTTATTCGGTAGAAGAGTCGCTGACAAATGTACTGGCACCTTTTGATTATAAGTTTGTCAAGCAGAAAGGGAATATGTATAAGTTAAAAGCATATGAGTATCCACGCCGTACAGATGCGGATGGGGAAAAGATGCTAGCTTATCTTAATACGCTATATGCGGACAAACAAGCTTTTCAGCTTCGTGCCGATTCTCTAAAAAAGGAAGTCCGCCAACGTTTGGGGATGGATGCTTTACTGGCTCAATGTGTGAAATCAAAGCCAATTCTTTCAAAGATACGTAAGTTTGACGGCTATACTGTACAGAATTTTGCGCTTGAAACGTTGCCCGGTTTATATGTCTGCGGTTCTATCTATACACCCCAATCAAAAGGAAAACATGCATTGATTATCTGTCCGAACGGACATTTCGGTGGCGGTCGCTATCGTAAAGACCAACAGCAGCGTATGGGAACACTTGCCCGTATGGGAGCTATTTGTGTAGATTATGATTTGTTCGGATGGGGTGAGTCTATTCTGCAAGTGGGAAGTGCGGCACATCGTAGCAGTGCGGCGCACACTATCCAGGCAATGAACGGTTTGCTGATTCTTGACTACATGCTTGCTTCCCGCAAAGATATTGATACTAACCGTATCGGAGCGAACGGTGGCTCAGGTGGCGGTACACATACTGTTTTATTAAGCGTGCTGGATGACCGTTTTACGGCTTCCGCACCGGTTGTAAGTCTGGCTTCCCATTTCGACGGTGGATGCCCTTGTGAAAGCGGAATGCCGATTCAACTTTCTGCGGGCGGAACTTGCAATGCGGAGTTGGCGGCTACTTTTGCCCCCTGTCCGCAATTGATTGTTTCTGACGGTGGAGACTGGACAGCAAGCGTTCCTGATTTGGAATTTCCTTATTTGCAGAGAATATACGGGTTCTATAATGCAAAAGATAAAGTAACCAATGTACATCTTCCGAAAGAAAAGCATGATTTCGGCCCTAATAAGCGGAATGCAGTCTATGACTTTTTCGCAGACGTATTCAATTTGAATAAGAAGATGTTGGATGAAAGCAAGGTTACCATTGAACCGGAATCTGCCATGTACAGCTTCGGAGAAAACGGTGAATTACTTCCTGAAGGTGCCATCCGTTCATTTGATAAGGTAGCAGCTTACTTTGATAAGAAAGTGTTCGCCAAACTGAAATCGGATGCTTCTCTTGAGAAAAAAGCAATGGACTGGGTGGCTTCACTGAATTTGAATGATGATAAGAAAGCCGGATTTGCCGTAACAACTATTTATAATCATTTGCGTCAAGTGCGCGACTGGCATAATGACCATCCTTATACAACGATTCCTGCCGGTATCAATCCATTGACAGGCAAACCATTAAGCAAACTCGACCGCGAAATGATAGCCGATTCTGCCATGTCGAAAGAAGTACATGAAAGACTGATGAAAGGCTTGCGCAGAGTGTTGACGGAAGAACAAGTAGAGCAAATACTTGATAAATATACGGTTGGTAAGGTAGCGTTTACATTGAAAGGATATCAGGCTATTGTCCCCAATATGACAGAAGAAGAAACTGCGTTTGTCCTGGAACAATTGAAACTGGCGCGTGAACAGGCTATTGACTATAAGAATATGAAGCAGATTTCTGCTATCTTTGAAATCTATAAAACCAAGTGCGAACAGTACTTTAATGAACATGGCCGCAACTGGCGTCAGATGTTTAAGGACTATGTAAACAAGCGAAACGCAGAAAAGAAAGCTCAAGGAAAGAAGTAGAATCATTGTATCCGAATAAAAGACTATAAAGGAAAGGCAGTAAACCACTGAAAAAGTGGGTTACTGCCTTTCTTCTATTATCGGTTTTCAATCAGTCAATCCGATTATTAATCGGAATTAAACATCTTTTTTGTGAAAAATTTGTTATCTTGTAAACGATTAACAGAATAGTATATTATATGAGCAAGCAAAAAGTAGCATTAGTCCTTTCCATGGGTGGAGCACGTGGAATAGCACATATAGGAGTAATTGAAGAATTACTGCGGTATGATTTTGAGATAACCTCTATTTCAGGAAGCTCTATGGGAGCAATGGTGGGAGCGATGTACGCTTCGGGAAAAATGGAAGAGTGCAAAGAGTGGCTATACCATTGGGATAAACGTAAGATGTGGGAATTGGCAGACCTCACATTGAGCAGGGACGGACTGGTGAAAGGTGACCGCTTTATCAAGGAATTAAAGCAGATTATTCCCGATATGAATATTGAGGATTTGCCGATTCCTTATGTGGCAATGGCTACGGATATTGTCCGTGACCAGGAAGTACGGTTCGACCGGGGCAGTCTGCATGAAGCGATTCGCGCTTCTATATCCATACCCATGCTTTTCCGCCCTTTACGAAAAGACGGTATGGTTTTAATTGATGGTGGTATTTTGAATCCTCTCCCGTTAAGCCATGTGCAGCGCACGGAAGGAGATATTCTGATAGCAGTTGATGTGAATGCTCCGGTCGATTGCGGCAAGAAAAAGAAGATGAGTCCATACAATTTGTTGACGGAATCTTCAAGGATGATGATGCAACAAATCACCCGTTATCAGGTAGACCGTTGTCAGCCCGACCTGTTAATTCAAATATCCGGCAATGCTTATGATATGATGGAATTCCATCATGCGGCCGCTATTGTGGAAACAGGAGTTGAAGTCGCCCGACAGGCATTACAGGACTTTACTCAACATAAATCATCTTTTTAGTCATTCCACCGTCAATGGTCATGTTTTCTCCATTGATAAAGTCATTCTCTTCCTGACAGAGGAATAAACACATACGGGCAATATCTTCCGGTTTTCCTACTCGTCGGGAAGGATGTTGTGAATGGTCTTCCGGGCGGAGCTGATCGTAATCATGGTTTTGTATCCATCCCGGTGCGATGGAGTTAACTGTAATGTTATATTCGGAGAGTGATAACGCCAAAGCATGGGTTAACGAGTAGATTCCACCCTTGGAAGCAGCATAACCTTCACTTCCCGGCTCGCTCATCAGATAGCGTGTAGAGCAGATATTGATAATTCTTCCATATGGGTTGGGAGAGGATTGTGCTTTACGATGAATGGCAAGCAATCGTGAGGTGATAAATGCAGGACGCAGATTCACGGACAGAATCTTATCGAAATCCTCAACACTTGTCTCCGTGATAGGAGAGAACTTGCTGATTCCTACATTGTTGATGATAATGTCAATATCTCCCCAATTCTTCAGAATCTGCAGCATACAGTTCTCAAGCGCATCTTTATCACTGGCATCTACTTGATAGAATATAGCTCCGGTTTCTTTAGCAGTCTGTTGGCCTGCTACTTCGTTTATATCGAAAAAGGAGACTTGATTTCCAGCCTGACAGAAAGCTTCTACTATTGCTTTACCTATACCTTCCGCACCACCGGTAACGAACACTCTTCTTTTCAGATTCTCTACTTTTAGATCGGCTTCAATGGCCTGTTCCGATTTGACCGTGTGAGTTGTTGCAGATTTCTTTTTGCCATACTTTTGCGCCTGTTTCCAAGCAGCTTTTCTAGCTTCGTATTGCTCCCTTTGTCTTTCTAAATAATTATCTGCCATTGTTATTATCTATTTATTGGCAAATGTAAAATATAAAAAGGATATATGCAAAAAAAACGACCGCTCGATTGGATAGAAACGACTGCTTAATTCATAAGAAATGACTGTTCGATTTGTGGGGAACGACCGTATGATTATAACAAATCGACCGCTCGTTTCTGTTAAAACGGGCGGTCGATTTTTAGTCAAATGACAGTTCGATTCTTAAAAGTTCCTTGGATCTATTTCTGCATATTTGATTCGTTGGCGACGCCAAGTGTAAACAGCATGTAGTTTCCCATCCTTCCCTTGGATAATGCTAGGATAAGAATATTGGCTGATCGGGCTATCTTCCAATGTGAGAACAGGCTTCCAACTGATTCCATCCTCTGATACAGCTATGCAGAGCGGAGTGCGAGGCCCTTTCGGAGTTCCGGGTAGCGTAGAGAAGTTGTTATAGATAAGCACATGCCTGCCATCTTTCATAGTCACGGCATCCGTTCCTGAATTATTATTCGGAACATCTAGTAACGTAACCTTGCTCCATGTATCTCCGTTATCGCTACTCCAGGCAGTCGCTATCTGTGCGTTGCGTGTACGGCAAAGCACTTGTAGTCTTCCGTCCTTATGTTTCAGAATACTGGGTTGTATGGCATAAATCGGTTTTGCGCCTTCTCCTTTGATTGCTTCTCCACCTTCCTGGTCATCTACGTTTATCCCCCCTTTTTTACGGTTTTGAGTAGGTACGGATAATTCTGCATCCAACGGGTCTACCATCTTCCAAGTCTTTCCTTTATCGTCTGAAATCTCAAAGTGAACACGCCAGCCATTACTGCCTTCCGTACTGGAAGGGCAGATAATACGTCCGTTGATATATTCCGGTTTATTCTTGATAGGCCCTAGAAAACCTTTCGGCAGAGGTTCGCGTTTGCTCCATGTCTTTCCACCGTCACGTGAATGAACTAACCACCCTGTCCAGTCACTTACTTTCAGACCTATTTTATAAAACAGAATCAAATCGCCACCGGGAATCTGAAAAAGTACCGGATTCCAACAGGCTTTCCGGCGGGCAATCAGTTTTCCTTTTGCGTCTTTTACAGGCGTACAAGTAGAATCAATTCCCGCTAGGATAGCTTGCGGGTCTTTGAGTGAGAATATCCCGTCAGCGGCAAGTTGGGGAGCAGTCCATTCTTTAGCGCCTTTCGGCTTGCGACATACCCATATACAACAGTCGGGATTACGTTCTTTCGTTCCACCGAAGAATGAAGCAACAAGATCGCCGTTCTTCGTTTCTACGATAGTAGCTCCATGGCATTCGGGGAAAGAAGCTTTTTCGTATAGAAACTCATCACTTAGAATAGCTGTATTCTTAGTCGGTATATCCACACTGAAATGATATTTTCCTGAGCCTATTCGCTCTTTTCTTCCATCCGGCAGATGTACTTCGCCCGTTGTATTGGCGGGAAGCTCGATCTCCCATTCGAGATGCGTGGGCGTTTTGCTCCATCGGCTGCTTATCTTTCCGTAGATGCTCATATAGGATGCGTCTACATTACTTAGCTCCTGGACTTCAAAAACTGGCTGAAAGACAATATGCTTATAACCGGATTTCCAACGGTCTGCCCGGATACCTGCGAGATTATTGAAACACCAGGGTAATAAATCTCCTAAAAGCATCACGTGGTTGCCACTATTCATTTCAGGATTTGCCGTATCACCGTTCCATAATTCCCAAATGGTAGTAGCACCTTTTTCAACCATGTATCCCCAGGAAGGATATGTTTTATTGGTAGCAAGCAAGTAAGCTACATCGGCATGACCGCGACGGCTTAATTCGCGCAATAGCCATTGTACGCCGATTACTCCGGTGCTGATATGTCCTTTGTTGGTTGTAATAATAGAGGTAACGGCATTCTTGGCTACTTCCTTGATGTGATTTTTAGGAACCAAACCGAAAGCAAGCGGCAGAATGTTTGCAGTAACCGTATTATTGCCATAGTAGATGCTGTCCGGGTATAATGTATGTCCCGGAACAAGGGAAGTTCCCTCTTTTATATGCAGGAAACGGGCATTGAACGCATCTTTCATGCGATGCTCCAAGTCTTCCCATTCTTCCGCATCATCCTTCAGGCCTTGTAAACTTGCAAAACGATGCATCAGTTGCAACACTTTCAGATAATAAGCAGTGGCGATAAGTGAACCGTCTGTTTTGCGGGAAGGGTCTTTGCTGTGAATGAGTTCCAATGACTCGGGCGGAACACACCAGTCACCATATTTGTCTTTGGTAATAATGTAATCCTCTGTCATATAGTATTCACGAATATGGGACACCCACTTCTTGATAGCCGGATAATTCATTTCTATCGGACGTTTATCTCCGAAATTGGTGAAAAGCATATCACATGCCATAGGTAAGGCAGTAGGCCAGGTCACATTGTCCGAGTAATAGTTCCAGTAAGCCGGAGCTACATCTGGAATACAGCCATCCTCACGTTGTGCTTCGCAGATGTCACGTGCCCACTTGGTGTACATGGCATGATTATCGAAAAGCATACTTTCTCCCCAACAACCCATAGTACGGTCGCCTAGCCAGGGCTGACGTTCATTGCGTTGCGGACAGTCTACCGGCATACCTTTATAATTACTCCGGATTCCCCAAGATGCGTTACGGACAATCTTGTTAAGTGTCTCATCGGAACAACTGAAAGAACCCGTATGTTCCATTTCATCCTCTACTACTTCAGCCACGAAGTCTTCCGCCTTTGCGTCAGGATAATTGCTGACTTCTACATAGCGGAAGCCATGATAAATGAAACGGGGTGCCCAGGTAGCGTCTTTATCTTCCTGTCCGTTTACAATATATACATCCGTGGAACGGGCATCACGCAGATTTCTGGTAAAGAGTTCTCCATTAACCTGCAAGGTTTCCGCGAAGCGGAGACGGATACTGTCACCTGTCTGTCCTTTAATGCGGAAACGTACCCAACCTGCCATATTCTGGCCGAAGTCCAGAATGTATTTATCACCAAGCTTTTTGATAGAAACAGGTTTCAATGTTTCCGTTACTTTCATACCCGGCATCATTTGGGCGCGTAATGTTCCCGAAGGAATACTTACCCGTTGTGCCGGCATCCAGTTCTTGTCATCATATTCGCTTTGTGTCCAGTTTCCCAGTTCCTTGCGGGCATCATATTCTTCACCGTCATATTCGTTGTTGCTGCGAATAGGGCCTTCGGTAGTCAATTTCCATGAAGTGTTTGTAGAAATTGTTTCTTTGCTGCCATCTGTATATTCGACAATCAGATTCAGACGAAGCTTGGGATAACCGAACGTCGGTATCTTATATGGTTTGTAATTCTGACGCATCGTATAGAAACGGCCATTTCCTAAAGTAACTCCGATGGCGTTTTCTTTCTGAAGTTGAGAAGTTACATCGTAGGTATTATACAGAATTGTTTTCCGGTAGTCGGTAGGAGCGGGCGCCAATACCTGGTTGCCGATACGTTGTCCGTTGATAAACAATTCGTAAAGTCCCATTCCGGCAATGTGTATCGTTGCACGTTTCACTTCTTTGCTTAAAGCAAATTCTTTGCGAAGGTAACGGGCTGCCAGGCGACTCCATTGCGTCTCACTATCACCGGGCGCGGCACGATCCAAACCAATCCACTGGCCTTGCCAGTCTGCTTCGTTGAGTAATCCCATGCTCCAGGAAGCCGGAGCACTCCAGTCTGCTTCACCTTTATTGGTATATGCTTTCACTTTCCAATAGTAGGGAGCATTACGTTTTAGAGACTTTCCCTGATAAGTGATCCATTGGGAAGCGTCGGACTCTATTTTTCCCGAGTCCCAGATATCTCCTTTCCCTTGCGCCAATAGCTCGGGAGAAGATGCAACAAGAATGTGATACGCTGTTTGCATCACATTCTGTTCATCCGATTCGATACGCCAACCCAGTCGGGGCTGGCGTACATCGATACCTATCGGATTCTTTAGCTGCTCTACTCGCAGGTCGGTTATGCCTATAGATGCACGTAGCGAACCTGCAAAGAACAGAAGAGAAAATATAGATAATATAAAAAATCTTTTATTCATGAGCATTGATTTCCGTCCAGTCCTTATTCAGATAATCTTTACTGCTGTCTACAACAATCAGCACATGATCGTTTCCGCTGCAATAACCGCTATCATGCTGGAATTTGTGCACACCATTATCAAACTCACCGATATATTCCAGTTTGCCGTCTTTGGTGGTGTACCACCAGGCGTTCTTCTTTGCGCCGCTGATTTTGCTGAAATCAATTTCCATCGGACGTCCGGTATAGTTATATACCATCAGATAATCATTACCGCGTGTAGCGATGGCACGGTCGTAACGTTCTCCGTTCTGACCTGCGATAATGGACTGATCCGGTACGCGTTCAAAGAATGGGAAAGTCAGCATCAAGTTTTTCAGATATTTCATTTGATTATAACCGGGATCGTTTAAAGCATCGTACCAGGGTTTCTTTGCTCCATAGGCACCACCTACACCCGGTTTGATAAACTGCATGATGGAATTGTGTCCATACGTATGTCCGAAAGAGCCTGCAAATACAGACCAATAAGCATAGCGGCGTACATCATAATCTTTCCATAACAGTTCATTTTCGTCATGCAGGCCGTGAGGGATTTCTTCATAGATTGGCTCTCCGTCAATCACAGGTTTCATCGGTTTCATAGCCATACTACGTTCAACGAAGCGCCAGTTGTCCTCTTCCGTATTTTCTTCGATAGGGTAGTCACCGTCACCGAAACGTTGTCCGTAACGACGGTGTCCGCTTTGGAACATGTTGAAATCCAGCCAGGGGGCATCATTGAACCAGGTTGCCGAAGTCGTTCTGCCGCGTGGGTGGAAAGTCATCAGGTGATTTTTGTCGATTGCCTTGATAGAGGTCGCCAATGCTTCCCATTCGGCTGTCTTTACGTCACCACGAATATCACCGCCGATAAACCAGATAATGTTCGGCTCGTCCTTGTATCGTTCTGCGAGGAATTTGCCGTAGGCCTTAGCCTGTTCTACATTCATTTCGCCACGGTTCACAGGGCTTCCCCATATACAAACCATACCGATGTACATACCTTTTCTTGCAGCCGTACGGATGATATAATCCATATGATCCCAATAACCATATACACCTTTCTGGTTGATGTTTTTGAAATTATATCCGTCTATCATGGAATATTGTCCGTAGATGTTCATGGATGGTACATTATTCAACGTCTGAACTTGAATCACATTGTATCCGCGACGTTTGCACTGTTCCAGATAATATTCGGCTTCGTCACGGTTCAACCGTTCGGGAAGCAGCCATCCTGTTTCTCCGAGCCAGAAGAAAGGAGTACCGTTTTCGTGTTTCAGATAGCGTCCCTCTTCGGAAACGACGAGCTTGCCATTGTCCCAGGGGATATACGTCTTTTGTGTTTTCTTCTGCGCTGCGGCCGAAGTTGCCAGTGTCAATAGCAGCAACAAAAGAGGAATAATCTTGAATTTTCTCATTGTATTTTATCGTTTTTAGTTTATTGTACTAATGATCTCGTATTCAGGCACGGATTACACGGATTACGCTGTTGCTATATGCAATCATATTTCTAAAAACCGTGAAATTCGTGTAATCCGTGCCTGAATATTATTTTTTCTCTATCATTTTCTCGTATTCAATAGCAGCCAAAATAAACGAACCTACCGATTTCGGATCGTTTTCGATAATCGGCTCACTGATATAATATTCGAATGAGCCGTCACGGTATCTTTTAGAATCTCCACCCAATCCGGCAACTGCGCAGCAGTTGGTGATTGTATAGCTGCCGTCTTCTTCAAGGCGGGTGAATGTATTAACCATACCCTCGAAGGCTTTTTGTGTGGGTTCAATATATTCTTTGCCGATATATCCTTTGTTGATAGCTTTGGCAAGTGTATAAATAAATAAGGCAGTTGCCGAAGATTCCAGATAATTCCCTTCGCGTGCTCCCTGGTCGGTCACTTGATACCAGGTACCCGATTGAGGATCTTGATATTTCACCAGTGTCTTGGCCAGTCCCTGAAGAATCTGCATCACACTGTCGCGTCCGGCAGTTTCCTGTGGAAGATAATCGAGTACATCGACAGTGGCGGCTCCGTACCATCCGATACTGCGGCTCCAGAAGTTAGAAGAACAGCCCGTTTCGGGATTTGCCCATTTTTGGTCACGGCTTTCGTCCCAACCGTGATAATACAGTCCGGTTGCAGGATCATAAGTCTTTTGGTTTATGAGAAGAATCTGCTTCACGGCTTCATCAAATAAGCCCGGCTCATCAAAAGTGGCGCCATATTGAACCAAGTACGGAGAAGCCATAAAGATTCCGTCCAGCCACATTTGGTGCGGGTATCTCAGTTTATGCCAGAATCCGCCTTCGCTTGTACGGGGTTGTTCCGCCATTTGCTTGCGTAAGGTATCCATGGCAATCTTGTAACGTTCGTCTCCTGTCTGTGCGTAAAGGTCAAAAAGAATCTTGCCACCGTTGACATTATCAATGTTGAATGAAAGATATTTCATGGTTTTGATACGTCCGTCGGCATCAATCAGGCTGTCAGCATAGATTTTTGCATAATCATAGTAGGTGCTGTCGCCCGTATGTTTACATTCTTCGAGCATGGACTTAACCACAAGACCGTGGGTATATCCCCAACGTGGTTTCCTGGCTTTCTCAATCATCCAGGGTTCGGGAAAACGTTTCATTTCGGAGCGTGCCATACGTTCACTCCATTTTTCTGTTTCTGCTTTCTGAGGTGCCGTGCATGCGATAAAACAAGCAGCTCCGCAAGCGACAATCAGTTTTGATAAGTTTCTGTTCATATCGGTTGAGTTATTATTTTCCGGTCAATATATATTCCTGTCCTGCTTTGGTGGGCAGGTCATAGATATAAGTGTCTGTAACCACCAGCTTATTCAGGTTGGCTTTTTCGTTGATTAATGGTTCGGGAATAGTAGGAACAGCATAGAGAGGATTCGGATTTTCCCCTTTGGCACGTTTCAGTCCTCTGCCTGTCAACGGGTTGAGCGAGCGCAGACGACAGTTGCCACCTTTATGGGATTTTATAACCAAACGGCTAACTTTCCCGTTGCTCCAACTCAAGTCGAGTTCAAAACCGCCACGGGCGATAATTCCTTTGATAGAACCCTCTTGCCAGAGAGAAGGAAGCGCAGGAAGCAGATAGATAAAACCGTCGTAACTTTGCATCAGCATTTCGGCGATTCCTGCCGCACAACCGAAGTTTCCGTCAATTTGGAAAGGCGGATGCGCATCGAACAGGTTAGGGTAGGTGCCGCCTTTTTTCTTCTCGTTGCGTACAAGGGTCAACTGGTCTGTTATCAGTTTGTAGGCATGGTCGCCGTCAAGCAGACGTGCCCAAAGGCAGACTTTCCATCCCATGCTCCAACCGGTCGAAGGATCTCCGCGATGAATGAGCGAAGTGCGTGCGGCATCGAATAATTCGGGAGTGCGGTAAGGGGAAATCTGGTTACTGGGGAATAGTCCGTAAAGATGGGATACATGACGGTGTACGTCATTCGGATCGTCCCAATCGAACATCCATTCTTGTAACTGTCCCCAATGTCCCACCTGCATGGGAGCCATTTCCTTGAGGCGTTGTGACAGGTGAGTGGCGAATTCTTTATCAATATCCAATATGTCGGACGCCGAAATAATAGCCGTCCAAAGGTCGAAAATCAATTGATTGTCCATTGTGCATCCGGCGGCTGTGGTTGCTTTGCCGTTACTGCCAGAGTGTACATTCTCCGGTGAATTGCTTGGACAGACTACCAGCCAACCGTGTACAGGTTCTTTGACCATGATTTCATCAAAGAAACGTCCCGATTCTTTTAGTATGGGATAAACGGAACGCAGGAAATCTACATCTCCCGTGTAGAGATAACGTTCCCATAAATGACGGCAGAGCCATGCTCCGCCACTCGGCCACATACCTGAGGGAGCTTTGTCAATAGCTCCTGTGACACGCCATATGTCTGTGTTGTGATGCAATACCCAACCGTCAGCTCCATACATGATTTTAGCCGTTTCCTTTCCTGTTTCGCTTACTTCCTTTATCAGCCGGAAAAGTGGTTCGTTCAGTTCGCTCAGGTTCGTAACTTCCGAGGGCCAGTAATTCATCTCCAAATTGATATTGCAGGTGTATTTGCTGTCCCATGAAGGGAATAGCTTATCATTCCATATGCCTTGCAGGTTGGCAGGCTGTCCGCCCGGTTGCGAGGAACAAATCAGCAGATAACGCCCGAACTGAAAGTATGTGGCAACCAAATGGGCATCATTCGTTTCTTTGAAATTCTCTACCCGTTTGTCGGTTGTTACATTTTTATATTGGTCTTCGCCTAAATTCAAAGACACTCTGGTCAGATATCGGCGATAGAAATCGGTATGACTTCTCTTGGCTTCCGCATAAGAATGCATCATTGCTTTAGACAGGTATTCTTTAGCCCTTTCAATCTGATTGCCTGTAATATCCAGATAATTATTGAAGTTGGTAGCGATAGATACATATACGATGGCTTCATCAGCCCCTTCAACGGAAAGGATGCCGTCAGTACAAGCTAGCTTCCCGCCCTTGTTTTGTGCGCTCAACCGTCCCTGAAATTCTACTTTTCCTTTCAGTCCCTCATGCCAGGAAGACACACCTGAAAGCGTGACATAGTTTCCTTCTTCGGAAGAAATCATAACATCTTGATGGGGAGAAGTCAATTGGGCGTTGAAGGTAATCTGCCCCGGACGGTTGGCTGTCAGTCTGACCATTATCACCTGGTCGGTAAATGAGGTGATTGTCTCACGCTGATACTGCACTCCGTCCACTTCATAACGGACGATGGCACGTGCCGAATCCAGACTTAATTCCCGGTAGTAATTGGAATAACGGGTATGTCCGGGAAAAGCGATTCGCAGGTCACCGAAACTTTGGTAAGGCATTCCCGAATTTGTTTTCGCCATCACTTTCTCTGTAGCAAGGGTCTGTGCTTCCAGATACTTTCCGGCAAAAACAAGTTCGCGTACTTTCGGAATAAATTCCAGTGCATTCGGGTTTGCGTTGTTGTTGGGGCGTCCTGCCCAAATGGTTTCTTCGTTTAACTGTATTTGTTCTGTACCCGGTGTACCATATACCATAGCTCCCAGGCGACCGTTCCCCAAGGGTAAAGCCTCAGTCCATACCTGTGCAGGACGGTCGTACCATAATTTGTATTCCTGCATGGCTGCTCTCTTTTCCTGTGCATGAATACAACTTACAGACACCATTACAAACAGATATCCGATTAATCTCTTTTTATTCATTTCTGTCCAATTGCTTTTATACTTTTATAAAAGGACGATTGGAGACGATTTTTGTACCCATATTCTGTGAAACATCTTGCCTCGGAAATGCAAGTATTATTCTACAGAACAATGAAAGAAAGATGTATAGTGGATATACTTCCGGTATTTTCTATTCTATTCTTATATTTTCAACAGGCTGTTGTTTGACAATATCCATCGGTACGGCTTGATAACGTACAGTAGAAAAATTAATCGAATGTAAATCGATACTGCGTATAGCGCTATTATACATCGTACGGAAATAAATGATTCGATTGGCTATGTCTGTCGCTGAAGTCCATTGGGTAGCGCTTGGAATATTTGCCGGAATTTCTCCTGCCGGAAACTCTATCCCTTCCGGTATATCGAAATTGTTCAGTATTTGGAAACATTGAAGAACGGTCTTTAAGGCAGTATCCTGTTGGGGAGCCGTTGCCTGATAAAAAGCGGCACGTACAAAACGGGAGGGTGGAGTTATATCACCTGGAATACCTAGAAAGCCGCTTCCGGAGCCGAAAGCACTTAATTCTATATTACCCAAACGTTTGGCCGGAGCTGATCCGGGGTATAGGTTGACATAATTATTGAGATTCGTCAGATGCCATTCAAAACCGGGAGAATTTGTCAGTACTCCCAATTTATTCTCATAAAAATGGGGGATGCCCTGAACTATCTCCAAAACCAGCTGGCGACCGGAAGTGTCGGTAAAACGCCAATGAACAGTAGATGCTTGTGGGATAAAATTAATCACGTGTACTTCCTGAACTGCTTTTTTTACTTCATCCACAGTTTTACATTTTCCCAGAATCCAGGATACGAGTTGTAAATCAGAAATACTTTTTGCTTTCTCTGCCGGATTGTATTTTTCATATTCACCATAATGAGGAAAATAAAACAATCCTGCTGACAGTCCGGCTTCGTTCAGACCTTCGGCTATGAATTCTTTTTGTTCGACAGCCAGTCCTACATAGCCGTATCGTGCGGCATACAACATTCCGTCAATGCCATCCGGAGTGAATGATTGTTCGGTATGCCCTCTTGGAACAATGATATATTGGCTGTTCATGTCACTTCCACCCCATTCAATCGTCCTTGCAACGATAGTAGTATCATTTTTGCTTTTTAAAGTAATGCCTGTGCAGGCTTCTGCAAGAGAAGGAGACAAGAATACAAACAGACAGCCAATGACTACTTGATTAACAGATAAATTCTTCTTCATAATAATTGTTTTTCATTGAAAAACAAATCTGAAGGGAAATTAGTTTATGTGATTTCTATTGATTTAAGTACATTCAAATAAACTTCCAGAAGACAGATTTAAGAAAGCAATTATTAAGTTAGTAAAATTAAATACGTTTTTAAAGCCATTAAAATGCATGAAACCCGCAAACAAAGAAGTCTATGGAATGTTATAGAGCTGAATCATTTAAATCTAAAAATATATGAGTCTTAAAGAATACCAGGAAAAAAGACAATTTGGCAGGACTTCGGAACCGTCACCGGAGATGTTGGAAACTCCCAACCGCATACCTGTTTTTGTTGTACAAAAGCATGAGGCAAGTCGTCTTCATTTTGATTTTCGTTTGGAAATAGACGGAGTATTGAAAAGCTGGGCGGTGCCCAAGGGACCTTCTATGAATCCTAAAGACAAGAGGTTGGCTATCCAAGTGGAGGATCATCCTTTAAGTTATGCCCACTTTGAAGGAGTGATACCGGAGGGTAACTATGGTGCGGGTGAAGTAGAGATATGGGATAGTGGGACATACGCATATGTCGGCAATAGTCATGACATATCTTCCGCTATCGAACATGGTCTACTTGAGTTTAAGTTACATGGGCATAAGCTCAAAGGATTATTTACACTTGTACGTACCAATATGGATGAGAAGGGGAAGGACTGGTTGTTAATAAAAAAAGAAGATATATTTGCTGTCGCTCATGTTTATGATGCTAAAGATATTCCCTCCTATGATGAAGTCTTTCTATAATTGTTGCCATTATTAATTGTCATATCGGTTTTTCTAAAGTGGTATATCAGCAGTCCTATGATTGAATGGATGGAGACTGTAGCCTATACTGAACTGGTAAAATTGCGATTAAGTCCTGTATTTCTGAGGTAACAGCGTAATTTGTTACCATTTGATAAAAAACACCCATTTATTATGTCGGAAACCACCTGTACGGCGGCTGTTAAAATGTTTACACTTGCATCGACTTTTGGCATGCATAAAAAGAATTAGGCGTGTTATGTTGAAAGTGTAAAATATTAATTAATTTAATCCGATACTAGTATGAATAATTGTTACCTGAATTTGTTATCAGATTTTCAGGCTTCACTCTTTTTGAGTGCCGGAGCCAATTTGGCAGATAGTAAGCAAACTGCTGATGTAATTTTACCCAATATGTCTCTATTAGGGTATGTGGTTCCTGTGGAGAGTCTTGGACTTGGGCTGTTTGTTTGTCTATTGGTGTATTTCTTGTTGGACTATAATTCAAGGTTACAGTCACATGAAAAATATAAGCTTACAGTGAATATGATTCATGCGGTACATACGCCATTACTATTATTACAGAACCAGTTGGAAGATATTAGGACCGATAATCTTCCGGAATCCCTTTCTCCAAAGATAGAAGAGGCACTGGGGTATACTAAATGTATAATAGACTGTAATCACAATGTTGCCACACTTGATAAAGTGAATGGAAAAATCAAGCCCAAAACATCCACAATTAGTTTTGAACTTTTTACCTATATCACTTCCATTGTGAATCAGTGCCGACCGTATGCGAAATCCCGTCAGATACGTTTGGTAGTCAATGAATGTCCGGATTGTGTAAGTTGTAGGATTAATGAGAATATTATGACAGCGGCATTGCAACATCTTTTGAACAAAATGATTCAGACTTCTGCACCGGGGTGTTGCATATCCATAAAGATAACACATGCGATAAATTCGTGGGAGCTATATGTAAGTAATTGTGGAATTGCGGAGAAAGGCAAGAATAAGATGATAATTCCTCTTATTCCTGTTATGTTCCCTATATATGGTTATAGTGATTTACGGACTGTGAGAAAAATCATTCATTTGCACGGCGGAAAAATAACAGGTTACGGATATGGTAAGGCAGTCAGTTTTCGGATTGTTATTCCGACAGACAGTTATTGCCGGAATCAGTCATGTCCCGTTATAAAACATAAAGTAGCCGAAACAAAAAGTGCTTCCGACAGTTCAGTTCAGATTCCGGAGGATGATAATCAATATTCTAAAATCAAGGATATGCCTTGTATCCTGTTAGTTATGGGAGATAAGTTATTTAGCGATTATTTGAAAAAGGACTTGTCGAGATATTTTCGGATTACAGTTCTTGATAACCCGGACCTGTTAATAAAAAACATTATCTACCTGAATCCTGATGCCGTTATTATTGATGATAATGTAAATGGAGTAAGTGGAGATGCTCTTTGTTTCCGAATCAAAGCGGACAAGATAGTGGGGAATATGCCGATTGTACTTTTGATAAGGTCATTCGATAATGAAAGCTATATGTCCCATTTGGGAAGTGGAGCGGATCGGTTGGAGTTGCGAACTGAAAGTATCTGCAAATTCAGGGCAAATATACGTATGCTGATAGAAAACCATTTAGTCTTGCGGGAGCGAATAAAACAATTTTTGTCAGATGCAATTTCTCCTTTAATGTCTCCAAAGGAAAAGTCAACGAAAGAAGATCAGGAATTCATGGAAAAGGTGAATTCAATCCTCGAAGAAAATTTGTCAGAAAGATATTTGATAAAGCAACTTTGTACTGATATCGGCAAAAGTCGCACGGCATTTTATAGCAAGATGAGAGAACTAACCGGAAAATCACCGGAGAATTATATCTATTCATTTAAAATGGATAAGGCGCGCAAGCTCTTGGCTTCCCAGCAATATAGCAATACTGAAATAGCCACTATGCTGGGGTATTGTGACGCCAAATATTTTGGAAAAAAGTTTAAGGAATTCTATAATATCTGTCCTTCCGATTATATAAAGACCATTGTAGGCTAGAGATAGGATCAATATCGGCAAAAGGCATTGGTATAAGATGTGCCTTTTGCCAATATGATTGCTTCTTCGTGCAGCAGTTAAACATTTCGATATACCACTTGTTTTGCGTGTAAACTTTGTAATTTTACAGTAACAAAAAAAATAAAGGTATGATAACATCAATAAAACTCATGTTGAATAAGGCTAGAAGATTGAACAATGGCAGTTACCCTTTGGTATTTCAGGTGATACATAAAAGAAGAAAGAAGTTGCTATATACGGGCTATCGTATAAAAGAAGAAGCTTTTGACGAGCAGGAAGAAAGGATTGTTGCGAATGGTACGGATTCAGCTTTTTCTGTTACAGATATAACGAAGATGAATCGTGAACTGAGGAAGATAAGAAGTACAATTAACGCAAGAATCCGGCAGCTCGAACGAACCACTGATTATTTTACGGTGGAAGATGTTTTGGTACCGTGTGTTCATAAAAATGTCAGACAGCAGTTTTATTTGTTGCGATACATTGATACACAGATAGAACGGAAAAAAACTCTAAAGAAAGAAGGGATGGCTGCTGCATACAAAAGTACACGTTCATCATTGGCCAAGTTTCTGAACAATTCGGATATTCGGATTCCGGTAATTGATTTACGCTTTGTACGGCGCTATGAGGATTTTTTGTATAGTACCGGAGTTACCGGTAACACGGTAAGTTATTACTTACGGAATTTTAGAATTCTGTACAATCAAGCTATGCTGGATGGCTGCCATTCTCTGGGTGAATATCCTTTTGTCAAGGCGCAAACCCGCCCGGCCAAGACAGTGAAACGTGCCCTGACCCGGGGAAATCTTCAATCTCTTGCAAACCTTATGTTAGAAGATACTCCGGAACTGGAATTTGCCCGTGATTTATATTTATTCAGTTTCTATGCTCAGGGAATGGCTTTTGTCGATATTGTACTTTTGAAAAAATCCAGTATCTGCAACGGCATACTGACCTATTCCCGCCACAAGTCAAAGCAACTGATCCGTATTGCCGTAACCCCTCAAATGCAGGAGATAATGGATAAATATAAAACTGGGGGGGAATATATATTTCCTATTCTCAACAAACAAGACTCATCTGAATATAAGTTATATCGCCTGGCATTAGGACGTATCAACCGGCATCTTAGGAGAATAGCTGCCATGATAGATATTAAAGTACCTTTAACTACCTATACCGCGCGCCATACCTGGGCTACCCTTGCCCGTGACTACGGTGCGCCGGTTTCTGTAATCAGTGCCGGCTTGGGACATACTTCGGAAGAGATGACACGTGTTTATTTGAAAGAATTCGATGTGTCCTTGCTCGATAAAGTAAATAGCATGGTGACTAAATTGTTCTAGCTATTTGCTTTTTCTGTATTATAATTTGTAAAAAGAATATATAGTATTAATTTTATATATATATTTGCACCGTTGTAATCTATTTCATGATAGAGATGGAATTAAAGCACTCTGTTATTCAGTGATTAATTTGCTGCAAAGTAAGCCCTTTTTTTCATTATAGCATTTATCAAAAAGTACAATAATTTATTCATTTTGTACAATTCAGGATTTTGTGTGTCGAATAGCTTCATTATCAGCCTGACAACGCTTCATTAATTGGCTTGGAGTGCATCCGAAGTGGTGTTTGCAATAACGGCTGAAGTAAACCTGTGAATCAAATCCCAGTTCTTCGATGACATCTTTAATATATATGCCGGGTTCTGTCATTTTCTCCAGAATCTGCTGGTTCTTTTGTTTCAGCATCCATTGTTTGGCAGTCATTCCAAATGCTTCGTTGAATTTGGTAAAGAAGCGGCTTCTTCCTAGATTGGACAACGAAATTAGTTGTTCGATATTGCTGACCTTGGTATAGTTGCGCATTACAAAATCCTTAAAGTCCATTTCTTTTCCGATAATGGGATAAAACAACATAGCTATTTCCTGTTTGTGGTAAAACCCTCGAAGCAGGAAAAAGAATTCCCGTTGCATCAGGTCATGCAGATGTGGACAATTCATTTTATTTTTGATGCAGTGAGTCAGCAATTCTAAAAAAGGAGTCAGCGGATACCGTATTTTAACTGGTTCAAATTCGTATTCTTCATTATTACAAAGTGTTGACAGTGACTGGAATACAAGTTTGTCACAATACCATTCGGGACTATCGAAAAACATTGATAATATACTTGCTTTCCCTTTTATTACCCCTTTGAAATGTGCCGAGCGTGGAATCAATATCATATCTCCGGCATGAAATATTCTGTTATGGAACTGATTACAATTGATTGTAAAATCTCCTTTGAGGAAAAACAACAAATAATTCTTATTTGCGTTATCCTCTCCAAATTCAGCATCTTCAGAAAATTCAATGTATTTAAATCCGGTGTTGACAGTTGCCATATAGTTTTGGCATGATAGGTGCTCCTCAATGTACAGTAGTTCGTTTTGCATAAGTTTCGTCATATAAAATATAGTTATTCAAATTGTTTGGCTTGTATGTTTCAGCATTGTTTCAGTATTGATATTCTTAATGAATTAAATGCCAGAGTTTTATTTTCAGTTTACTCAGTCATTATCAAAAAAAATATAATAATGAAACAAATATATATTCATCATATATCATAATTGATTTATAATTAATGGTTTATGATGAATATATTTGTTTTCATCTCTATCATGAAATAGAGATGAAGCAAAGTCTAAAACAAAACAGAGTATATGAATAGATATATAAAAAGTAGAATATACATGCTTTTCTTTATGTTTTTCCTGACAAGACACTTACTGGTAAACGCGCAAGATATAGCTGTGAAAACGAACTTGTTATATGGTGGTATGATGCAAACTCCCAATATAGCTATGGAGTGGGGCATTTCCCCTAAACTGACTATTGATTTATGGGGAGCTTATAATCCGTTTCCACTGGGTAAAAACGGAAAAGGTTCGAATAATAGAAAAATGAAGCATTGGGTGGTTCAACCAGAACTTCGATATTGGCTGTGTGAATCGTTTAACGGGCATTTTTTCGGTGTGCATACATTTTACGGACAATATAATATAGGTGGTATCCGTTATCTTGGATTAAGCGACTTTAGAAGACAGGGAAATCTTGCCGGATTCGGATTTAGTTATGGGTATCAGTGGATTCTTTCACCACATTGGAGTGTGGAGGGGACGCTAGGGCTTGGCTACGCACGCTTGCATTATAACAAATATCCATGTAAAGAGTGCGGTAAACGGTTAAGTGTAAAGAACCGTAATTATTTAGGGCCTACACGTGCCGCTGTATCCATCATATATTTACTTAAATAATATCCCTAATGAACAGTTTTCAGATTATAATATCTTCCTTCTTTCTGAGTATAACGGCTATGTCAGCATCCGCTCAAAATATTGATTCTATCAAGATAAAAGATTTTTCTATAGAGAAGAATGTACAAGGTGATTCTGTGAGTTTGAGATTCCGTATGTTGGTCGCTCCCGGTATTACAAAAGCAAATGACGAATTGTCACTAACACCTATATTGGTAGATATAAGGGGAAATCAGTCTTTTACTTTCCCTGTCATACGTGTAAATGGCAAAATACGGGAGAGAGTAGCTCGAAGGCAGGAAGTGCTTCATCCTTCAAAAGCGCAGAAAGACTCAATATATACGGTAGACAACCGACAATGGAATACAATAACTTGTTCAACTCCGATGTTAGCGAATAAACTGTGGGTGTGGCAGGCAAAGTTACTGTTGCGGCGGCAGCTTAGAAGTTGCTGCATGGAAAAAGAACTGGATATGGTGGAGCTATTTGCATGGAATCGGACGGATGAATATTCTATTATCAAGCCGGAAATAAAAGAGAAAGTGGAAATACCGGAAATATTACCCCATAAATGTATCACAGAAGTGCTGGCTGAAACAGAAAGATTTGTAGAACCGATAGAAAATTACCTGGCGGGCAAAAGGCTTCTTACAGGTGAGCAGGAAGGTGCGCAGATTGTCTATTTCAAGCTTGCAAAGGCAGAGATAGATAATAATTATCTGGACAACGAGAAGGTACTGGAACATATCATTGACGTTACCCGCCGTATCAGCGAAGATCCGGAAGTAGAGATAGCTCGTGTGGTGCTACTGGGGCTTTCTTCACCGGAAGGAGCTTTTGATTTCAATAAGCGATTATCGGGAAAACGGGCTGAAGCGTTGAAGCAATATATAACCGGTCGGATTGCTTTGCCGGATAGTTGTTTTGTGCTTGTGAATGGTGATGAGGGATGGGAGGAATTGCGCTATAAAGTGGAACACTCTGATATGGAATATCGTAAGGAAGTATTGGATATTATGGATTCTGTTCCAATTATGAAAGGACGTGAGGAACGGTTGCAACGTTTGAAAAGGGGAGTGCCCTACCGTTTTCTAAAAGAGCACTTCTTCCCTCAACTGCGCCGGGCCGGGTACATCAAGGTGTATTATCGGATGAAAAGTGAAAACATATAAGTCTCAACATATAATAATTTATTTTTTTATTAATTTTTTAATCGTAAAACAAGAAATGGGAAAGAATGATTTTCTAATCGGAGTATTTGCACTGGCAACAATGACGTTTGCTGCTTGTAGCAATGAGGACAAGCTGGGCGAAGAAAGAAGCAACGGCAACGGTAATACCGAAGTCGTGGAGGGAGAGCCTACTTGGGCGAAGTTTATATTTAAGCTTGGCAAAGACAGTGGTAAGTCACGTGCAACAGGTGACGAACATGAAGGTACAGTCGCAGAAAAAAGTATTAAGAATCTACGGGCTTACATCTTCAGTGAATCAGGTAGTTTTGAGGCAAAGACAGATGGTGTTACTGTAGATGGAAATGGGGTGGAGCATACTACCACATTGAAGTTAACTTCCGGTAAAAAGAAAGTGTACGTAGTAGCCAATATGCAGGATGAGTGGATTACATCTACCACTACAACCGCCCAATTTGAAGCTATTGCTTTGACACATTGTACGAAAGCCGGACGTATTGCCCATACCAAAGGTACAGAAAAGACAGAAGCTGTATCACGTGTCGGTAGTTTTGATAAAATATCCGGTAATAGTGATGCGGCGGCTAATGGTTTCCTCATGGCGAATGTATTGGCTGCAACCGAATATACATTATATCCGGGAATTTCTGCAGAGAATTGTTCGAAACCGTCGTATGAAAGTTCTGCGGAAATGGAGCAAAATAATCATTTAGAGGTTTCCATATCCCGTGCCGCAGCCAAATTGCAGGCTACTTATGCAAATGCGGACGCTTTGACACTGAAAGATAATACAGGCAAAACATTAGGCAAATTGCTTACTCCGACATTTACCGTTCGTAACCTGCCGGTTCAGAGTTATATGTTTCTCCATAATCAAGCTAATGGTTTCCTTACACCATTCTATACAATGACTGGCACTAGTTCTACATTTGAAGATTTCGCTAAATATTATGACGAAGTTAATGAACCGAATTTGGATTTGAAAGCAAGTACCGATGGAGAAGCTATCCGATCTATATATTTGCCGGAGAACTCCAATCAGACACCGGTAAGAGGTAATACTACCTATGTGTTAGTGAAAGGTGTATTTGCTCCGGCAGCCAATGTCATGATTAATAACGTTACTGTGCAAGGGACAAGTGAAAATCTTACTATCAAGAATCAATTTGACGATACTGATTATACAATAGGTGAAAAAGAGGTTCCACCATTCTTCATTGTTCCGGAATGGGAAAATCAGATTTATACGGCTCCTGCAGACTTTGGTGGAAACTTGGCAACCTATGGCTTGGACATGATTTTAAAGACTTATTTGAATAAAGCAGGAAAACAGAAATGGCTAAATGCTGTAGATGAAGATAGTGCCGTAGACGAAGGTGATATCGAAAATCCTGTAAGTGTATATTATGGAAGTTCATTTTCGACTTCTGAGGGTATTTATTCGATTGTTACCATTAAGAAATATTCGCATCCTAAGAATGGAGGAGTACCGGGTTATCAGGAGAGTGTTGAAGGAACAATACGTATTTTCCAGTACACCGGAGGAACTTGTTACTATCGCGTGAATGTTGAGGATAATATGGACGGAAAGACAGAAGCCAACAACCTGTTCTATTCAGTAATGCGTAATCGTTTCTATAATGTAAATATCTCAAGAATTACTTCAATCGGTTATCCTGATGACGAAGATGTCACTGTTGATCCGACAGATCCTATCAATCAGAAAACTTACATGCAGGCACATATCACGGTGGAACCATGGACTAAAGTTGAACAAGATGCAGAACTGGGAATGTAATGATTGTTAGTTTGCCGGTTCATTAAAAATAGATTTTAACGGATTCCTTTGCCGGGAAGTTATCCCGGTAAAGGAGTCTAAAATCCCTCTCAAGAACAATTTAACATGCACTTCAAGGATAATAATACATTGTATAGGAAAGGAAGGATGATGGCATACATATCGGTGCTATTATGGCTGATTATCGGATGCGTTAATGAAGATTTTTCCGGTTGTCCGCAGGGAAATTTCCACGTGGCTTTCGAATATGTTCATCACACGGACAATACTTGCCCCGATCGTTTCGACATCGACGTACAGCAAATAGACTTGTATGTATTTGATGCAGCCGGATGTTTTCTGAAATGCATAACTCGTAAAGGGGAGCCTTTCCCGAAAGATTTTCGGATTGATCCGGAACTTTCTGCCGGTAGCTATACGTTGGTGGCATGGGGAAACCTGACTGATGAAGTCACTTTGCAACCGGTCTTTATTGCCGGACAAACTACGCTTGAGCAGGCATTATTATCACTCAACGCAACAGAAGAACGTGGTGTGAACCATAAATTGACTCCTGTTTTTCATGCTATGAAACAAGTAGAAGTAAACGATGTGAAGGAACACACTGAAGTTCTTTCACTTATAAAGAATGAGAATCATTTGCATCTGAATGTGAAGTGGTTTGAAAAAAGCGGAATACCATGTATTCACCGCTGTGCGGATGGCGTGCGTGTCCGTGTGGTTGACCCTAAAGGGGCGACTTATAAATTTGATAATTCTGTAGTTGCTTCGGGCAACGAATTGACATATTATCCATATCAGGGCACCAATAATGATGCATGGAACCAGTTGACAAGTATCTTTTCGTTAATGCGCTTGGTAGAAGGAGAAAAATTGACGCTATTAATAGAACGCCTGATGCAGGACGGCACCATAAAGGAACTCTACCGTTCCGATTTACTTGAACTTGTCCGGAGGCATCCATATAGCCGTACCCAGTCGGAACTTGACCGGGAGGATGTTTATGAAGTAGAAATATCACTTATAGATGATTTGGACGGTAATACGGATACCCATATGCAAACAGCTATAACCGTTGCCGGATGGACAATCATATTGCAGGATACGGAAATGTGACACTTTATAATTGAATGGGAGAATGAGACTGAAATTAGTTTATATATATAGCTTTGTTGTGGCATTATTGTATCTGCTCACTGCTTGTACTGACGGAACAGAAGCATCTTCTGATGGTAATGGTCAGGGAGAAGGGAAGGAAATCCCTGTCAGCATCATGCCGAAACTTGTTGCAGGGGATGAAAATGAGATATCACAATTGCGTGTTATCATTTTTTCGACACGCACTTCCAATCCTTATGGCCCTAAAGTTTTAGTCAGCAATCAATTGATAGATATAAATGAAGATTATGTTGCCATTACCTATATAGGATACAATGATATTTATGTGATAGGAAATGAACCGGTAGATCTTTCGGGAATAAACACCCCTGAAGAATTGAAAAGTATTCGGATGAATTCGGAAAGTAACTTGAATGCTTCAAGATTTGTGTTTTTCCGGCAGTTGCTTAATGTGAATGTGCGAAGTAAAAATGAGATATATACAGAGGGGGTGTCTGTGCCTGTATCTAAACTGGAGATAAAGTTGCAACGTGTGATTGCCAAACTAAGTGTTAAGTTCGACCTAAGTACGGAGATTTGTGAAAACGGGAATCCCACGAGCGAACATGTCAACTTTGAATCTATGGAGCTTCTTCGTATCCCGAAATATAGTTATTTGGTTGCCGGTAAGTACAAGATAGAAGAAGGTTTTCTAGGTAACCGTATGTTTTCATTGAGAAATAGCAGCACGGAACAAAATCATTTCACATGGTCGTCCGGTGAAATCTATTTGCCGGAATATTTACCGACAGATAAAGATTATAGAATGGTATTGCGTATTAAAGGAACCTCTAGAGGAATTACCCGAGTATATACTCTACCGATTGGTGACGCTATGAATTCTATTGATTCACATTCTACAGAATGGAATATAACCCGCAACAGGCATTACAGTTTGAATATTAAAGCAATAACCGGTTATGGGGAAGAGTCTCTTGAGATGAAATCCAACGTTTCCGGATGGTCGGAAATCAATGTCCCAATTGAAATAACGGGAGCTAGTTTTCTTGCTGTCAACAAAAAGACGGTTGAAGTAAAATCGCTACGCTTTTACTCATACGTGCGTTTTGCCTGTAATGCTCCGGTCGAAGTGAAACTTCCTGATGAGGTGACAATCGGTAATCAACTGCAAATGACAATAGAATATGATGATGCAAATAAGAAGAGCGGACGTGTCGGGTTTAGGCGTGGAAACTGGAATACGGGTAATGATATTACCTATGTGACTACATTGGAATCAGGTACTGTGTCTGTTGAGCTTAATCTACAACTTTATAGTTCGGAAACGTATCGTAGTGGCAATGCTCTTGTTACTTGGGCTGAAGCCATGGGGTATTGGTCTGAAGCGAATTGGATGCGTGTCGGCATTTATAATGATGAGTTTTATAAAAGAGCCACTCGGGAAACTGGATGTAGGGCATATTATCCTGAAGGGGTGAGTGAGAATCATGCAACAAGGGGGAAAGGATGCTGGAGATTAGCTACCATACGTGAAAATTGGGCGATTAATTCAGGTGAATCATGGTGTATAGAAGAAAATGATAATAGTCCTGCCAGAAAGGCGTATATAAGTTACGGATCCTATAACCTCATAGACAATTATAAAGAGGAAAAATATCTCTATAACTGTACTCTTGATGTTCGTCCCCCTGAACTTTCAGACTTTATTGTTTCAAGTACAGATGTTACTAATGTCACGAAAGAAAACGCATCTTCTGTATGTGCAAATTTAACTGGTGGTGCTTGGCGGTTGCCCACAGGAAAAGAAATGAATTATGTTTTCTTGAATGCCGGAACCAACGGACTTCCCAATAATTTCTTCTCGGACAGCTATTGGGGAAAGAATGATGATGGCACATTTATAGTAGCCACTATGAGCGATCCGGATGGAAGTGATACGAGTGATGAACTGCGGAATCAGAAACATACGGTACGTTGTGTGAAACTACGTTATCCCTCTCTTTGATAAAAAAGTACAGATATGATAGTAAAAAAGAAATATATTCAATTAGCTCTGTTTGTATTGCTTTTCTCTTTTGGAGCTTGCAATAGTGATGAAATGTCGGAGAGTAACGATCCGAGAGATGTACAGGAACAAATGGTTTTGAGGCTGAGCGTACAACAAGAATCTGTTATACATACGCGGGGGACAGTTGTTCCTGCCGATAAAGCGAAGGTGGAAAGTATGGACTTCCTGATATTCGACCATAAGGGAGATGTTGTTTATCATCAGCACCCTGATTTGGAATGGACTGGGAATGAATATAAGACGACGGTGAACATATCTTCAGCCACAGGAGAACATACATTGTATCTGATAGCCAATTATCCGATGGAAGAAGGGACAATACGTACTTTGCAGGAGTTGGAAAATAAGATATGCACAAGTACGGAAGCACTTGTAAAACCACCTTTTGTAATGGCTACCAGACGCATAGCTCTTTCATCACTCAATATGATGACTATTCGTAATGCCATGGAAAGTGACGGCAGCAATGGTTTCAGTTTAAAACGGAATGTGGCGAAATTCAGTGTGGAAGTGACAGCCGGCAATTTTAAATTGACTTCAATAGATTGGTTGAGTTGTCCTGTATCAGCTTCAGTATTGGCAGACGTGGATTATATCAGTCCTTCTACTTTGTCTGTCAGTAATCTTGCTCCTTTGTCAACTCCTATTTATCTGTATCAGATTCGGAATATGGGTTTGGATGCTCATAAGGGATTTCATATCGTTGTACATGGAAAATATACGGCAGCGGATGGGACAGAAAGGGAAGGATACTATAAACTCCGTTTATGTACAATAGATGATGTTACAGGAAAAAAAGTTCCGTTGACTTCAATTGTAGGCAATAATTACTATAAACTGAATATCCGGAGTGTCACGGGATTTGGCGCTAACTCGTTCGAGAATGCGGAAAAGAATGGATTTACTAATGATATGGAAGCACTCATGTTATTGGAGTATGATGGTACCCATGATTATCAAGAGAATTATTTAAGGAATGGCTATCAGATGGGATTTGAAAATTCTCGTTGGAGCATATACAGCAATGAAACCCTGAACTCTTTTGTGTTAGGTCATTTCTACCGGTGCATCCGGGATGAATCATTGGAAGGTTACACCATGTTTGACCCGGATTATCCCAATCTTCAGCGTAGATTGATAACAGTGAAAGCAAACGGGACAGAAATAACAGGGGAAACAGTTTGTAATGATACTCCTGATAACCCTGTTGAGATGGACTTATGTTTCACGGAATCGAGTGAAAATGCAGGTACGGAATACTCTTTTACGAGTATTATCCAATATGGAGTCCTACAAAAAACGGTGACTGTTGAACGCTATCCCTCTATTGGCCAGTCATATACAGTGCTCCCCATGCCATATACGCATTATGGGGAAGTCGTTGGGTTATCTGATTGGATTGGGATAGCTGAACAGCGACATGAAGGAGCCATTCTTTACCCCCTGTTAGACTCTACTAATGATTATATTTTTGTCCATATAAAGGAAAATAATACAGGTAATGCGCGTGAAGGAAAAGTGCGTCTGTTTGGCAGAAATGGATATTTTGAACTTCGGATACGTCAGGAAGGATAATTCAATTAGTGTCAAGAGTGAAAGGAAATATGAGGATGAATATATCAAATAGTAGAATATGAGTAAGCGGAGAATAAGATTACAGTTTTATACTATTTCGGGCATGTTCTTGTTTTTATGTACTTGTTCCGCCAATAGAGGTAAACCGGATACTGCGACAGTACATCAAAAGGATAGCGTATCAGTAGATTGTTTCTGGAATACATACGATTTTACAGATACCGTCCGGTGGGCAAACAAGTCGGTTGCAACAGAAAGAATGTTGGTGGATTATCTTTCCCGATTATCAGGGCTGACAGAAAACAAAGCTTGTGAAAGCCTTAGAAAACTGGTGTTGAAAACTAAAGTAAATGATAGGGTCAACCATTGGTTTCTGCGGCAGATGGAACGGCATTTGTACGAGCCTGACTCACCGCTACGCAATGATAATTATTATATTTCAGTATTGGAAGAGGCATTAGCTTCCGAATCTCTGAATGGAATGATGCGTGTACGTCCTTTATATCAATTGAAAATGCTTAAAAAGAATCGGGCAGGAACTAAAGCGGCTGATTTTGATTTCATTCTTCCTACCGGAGAACTTCAGAATCTATGGAATATTCCTGCTAAATATACTTTATTGTTGTTTTATGATCCGGATTGCATGCATTGCCGGAAATCAATACAGGAACTATCTGAGGCATCAATAATAAATGCTTGCTTGCCACATAACGGATTAGCTTTGCCGCAACTCGCCCTTATTACGATTTGCACGGAAGGCGATACGGGTACATGGAAAGAATATCAGCAGTCTTTTCCTTCTGCGTGGGTAAACGGTTATGATGCGAGGAAAGTACTGGTTGAAAGAGAACTGTATTCTTTACGTTCTCTTCCTTCGATATATTTATTAGATGAGGACAAACTGGTATTATTGAAAGAACCCTCTTCTATAAGTGAAGTTATCAATTATTTGTTAAACGAGTATGATAGTATATAATAGCAGATTAGCGAAATTACTTTTAGGTAGAAGAAAATATTATTTCATGTTTTTCGGATGCTGTTTCACCCGATACAAATATCTTGAGATTTGGGAGTATATGGAACTTCGGATACATGAAAGACAATATCTTGAATGTTTGTTGTTGGCACTGCTTCCGGCATTAGTGTTGTCCGTATGGTTATCGTGGTGGTTCATGTTACTTGCATTAATGAGTTATCACTTGTTGTATTGGTTGGAAAGAGTGTTATGGAATCATTCCGTCTTTGACTGGGAAGCACGGGAACATTGCGGCGATACCCTTTATTTGAGAAAACGGAAATCCTGTGCCTGGAAGAAGTGGTATGGAAAAAAGAGACTTCCACCTTCGGAGTGGGAGGACTGATTGCATAGAGGTATAATCAAAACGAGCTGCTGTGAAGCACCTCATTTCCCCGAAGGTTCATGCCCCTGCCATTGTCTGAAGATTCAGACCGATGGTTCGTGAACCCGTTAACTGCCTGTGAAGGTAGACTATTGTTTGTTTTGTTTGTGCATCTTCTTTCCGGTGGGAGAGAGGGTGCACTTTTTATTTTAATGCATCATTGAATGATTTTTATCTATATTTCATATAAAATACATATAAATATAGTATCTTTGTGAAAATATTAAAGATGTTCGGGCTTATATTATTCATTATATATGTTCCGATATCGGTGACCAGTTAAACTGGGGTGGTTACTCTGTTGTGATAATCGGAATGTAGACACCTCGAATTATGCAAATAACACAAAAGTGTACATCTTTGGATGAATGTTTTATGTATTTCGAAGCCTGGAATTTGAAGTTTATGCTATTAGTCATGTTTGCGGACAGATATTGTTCTCTTAGACATGAATACAATTTGCCATCTTCGCGATTATATGGACATTTGCAAAGTGGAACTTACAAACAGTATTAGGGATAATGATTTTATATAACAGTCGTTTGGCGAAGTGTTTTCTTGGTAAGAAGAAACATTCTTTTATGATATTTGGTTTCTGTTTTACTCGCTATAAATATTTGGAAATCTGGGAAGAAATGGAAAACCGGATTCATTTAAGACAATATACAGAGTGTTTCTTTCTCACGTTATTGCCGGCTTTGGGATTGTCCTTGTGGCTTTCATGGTGGTTTATGTTAATACCTTTGTGTACATATCATTTTCTTTATTGGTGGGAAAGGATGATCAGGCATCATTCTATCTTTGACTGGGAAGCGAAGAAGCATTGTGGAGATACGCTTTATCTGAGGAAAAGAAAATCCTATAGCTGGACGAAAGCATACTGCAAGAAAAAACTGCCTGCATCGAGATGGGCGGATTAAAGATATGGTCTTAACCGACCGGCTGCCTGTGAAGGTCGCTCTATTGTTTGTTTTGTTTGTGTTTTGTGCACCTTTTTCTTTTATAGAAAAAAGGTGCACTCTTTTTTATGGATATATGACAGATAAAACATACATTTGGCGAAAAAAAGAGAATGGGTGAAAAAGCATCAATGTGGAATCTTTGGCATGGCTGTCACAAACTGAGTGAGGGGTGCCGTCATTGCTATGTGTACCGTACGGATGGTAAATATGGGAAGGATAGTTCGGTCGTGACAAAGACGGAAAAGTTTGATCTGCCTTTGCAACAGAAAAAGAATGGGACGTATAAGATTCCGTCAGGTAATTTGGTCTATACTTGTTTTACTTCTGATTTTCTGATAGAGGATGCCGACGAATGGCGCACTGAAGCATGGGAGATGATGCGGATACGACAAGATCTCCGTTTCCTTTTTATTACCAAGCGAATTGACAGATTACAGCAATGTCTGCCCGCCGATTGGGGAGAGGGGTATGATAATGTGACGATTTGCTGCACAATGGAGAATCAGGATAGAGTGGATTATCGTCTGCCTATTTATAAGGCAATTCCTATTAAACATAAAATCATTATCTGTGAGCCGCTTCTTAGTCGGATTGACTTTAGGGGAGAACTGGGAGATTGGGTGGAACAAGTCGTTGCCGGAGGAGAATCGGGAAAAGAAGCCCGTGTGTGTGATTATGACTGGGTGTTGGATATTCGACGACAGTGTGTGGAAGCGAATGTCGGCTTTTGGTTCAAGCAGACAGGCAGTTATTTGCTGAAAGACGGACACGAATATAAAGTTGCCCGCCAGTTTCAACATTCGCAGGCACGAAAGGCGGAACTGAATTATACTCCTGAAAAATAGCGGATCATTCTTTTCGGATACAGTTTAAGAAAAGCGGGGATTGTCGGGCAGGACAGTCTTCGCTTTTGTTTTGTTGAGTACAAAACGTGGATAATCACGTCTTTTTATAAAGATGTTGTGTAAATTTTAAATTATCCATATTAATGAAACAGATAAAGCTGTTATTTCTTTTAGCTTCCGCCACCGTTACGGGAGCATTTGCGCAAAGTAACGGACTGACGGATATGAGTCAGAGCCGTTTTGCTAAAATGGCGAATACCGGAGTCGATGCAGTGCAGTGGACAAACGGATTTTGGGGAGATCGTTTTAATGTGTTCAGTCATACTTCTTTGCAGAGTATGTGGAACACCTGGAATACACCGGAAGTTTCTCATGGCTTCCGTAATTTTGAGATTGCTGCCGGTGTGTGCAAAGGGGAACATTGGGGGCCACCGTTCCACGACGGAGATATGTATAAATGGATGGAAGGAGTTGCTTCTGTCTATGCTGTCAATAAAGATCCGGAGCTGGATAAATTAATGGATAACTTTATTGCTTGCGTCATAAAAGCCCAACGTGCAGATGGTTACATACATACGCCCGTTATCATTGAGGAACTGAATAAAGGGATTGATTCTCATGCATTGGACGATCAGCACAAGCAGACTGTGATTGGTACGAAAGTAGGTGCGGAAAACGAGAAGGGGGCTTTTGCCAATCGCTTGAACTTTGAAACTTATAATTTGGGACACCTGATGATGGCGGGTATCGTCCATCGTCGTGCCACCGGAAAAACAACTCTCTTCGATGCCGCTGTAAAGGCAACGGATTTCCTTTGTCACTTTTACGAAACGGCTTCTGCCGAACTGGCTCGTAATGCCATTTGCCCTTCTCATTATATGGGCGTAGTCGAAATGTATCGCGCTACCGGAAATCCCCGTTATCTTGAACTTTCAAAGAACCTGATTGATATTCGCGGTATGGTGGAGAATGGTACGGATGATAATCAGGATCGTATTCCTTTCCGTGAGCAGTATCGCGCGATGGGGCATGCCGTACGTGCCAATTATCTGTATGCAGGTGTAGCGGATGTATATGCGGAGACAGGCGAACAGCAGTTAATGAAAAACCTGACCAGCATTTGGAATGATATTGTCACCCGCAAAATGTATGTGACCGGAGCCTGCGGAGCGCTTTATGATGGTACCTCACCTGATGGTACTTGTTATGAACCGGACAGTATTCAGAAAGTACACCAGAGTTATGGGCGTCCTTACCAGTTGCCCAATAGTACTGCGCATAATGAAACATGTGCCAATATCGGCAATATGCTGTTCAACTGGCGTATGCTGGAAGTGACGGGAGATGCGAAATATGCTGAACTGGTAGAGACTTGCCTTTATAATAGTGTGCTGAGCGGAATTAGTCTGGATGGTAAGAAGTATTTCTATACGAATCCGTTGCGTATCAGTGCCGATCTGCCTTATACACTTCGTTGGCCGAAAGAACGGACGGAATATATCAGTTGTTTCTGCTGTCCGCCCAATACATTGCGCACACTTTGTCAGGCGCAGAATTATGCTTATACATTGGGAACTGAAGGAATCTATTGCAATCTGTACGGTGCAAATACATTGACTACAACTTGGAAAGATAAAGGAGAAATTGCCTTGACACAGGAGACAGATTATCCATGGGATGGGACTGTACGTGTGACATTGGATAAAGTTCCGCGGAAGGCAGGCGCTTTCTCTCTTTTTCTGCGTATTCCCGAATGGTGTGAGAAAGCCACACTTACAGTAAACGGACAGGCGATGCAGATACATGCAAAAGCGAATACATACGCGGAAGTGAATCGTACATGGAAGAAGGGAGACGTGGTGGAGTTAATAATGGATATGCCTGTACGTTTGCTCGAAGCCCATCCGTTGGCAGAGGAAATTCGTAATCAGGTAGTAGTGAAGCGTGGCCCGTTGGTTTACTGTCTGGAAAGTATGGATATAACTGATGGAGAAAAGATTGATAATGTCCTCATTCCTGCGGATATTAAACTGACGCCCAAGAAAATCAGTATCGAAGGCAGTCCGATTGTCGCACTTGAAGGGACGGCACGTTTGGCGTCTGCTCCTTCTTGGGAAGGCGTGCTTTATCGTCCGGTCGTTCAAGTGGAAAAGACAGTGGATATTCGTTTGATTCCCTATTATGCCTGGGGAAACAGGGGAAAAGGAGAAATGACTGTTTGGATGCCATTGGCTAGATAATCCTCTTATACAGAAAAGAAAGAAGAACTATGAAAAAGTTATTTTTAGCGACTATATGTCTGTTGTGCACTTATCTGTTGTCAGCGGGTGAGATATGGATTTCTGCACAGGGTAATGATTTGAACGACGGTACCCGTCAATCTCCGAAAGCGACTCTGACTTCTGCTTTACGACAAGCACGCGAGTGGCGCAGGACAGGAGATGAACGTGTCCGGGGAGGAATCACTATCTATATGGAAGAAGGAACGTATGCTCTATATGAGCCGGTGTTTATCCGGCCGGAAGATAGTGGGACGAAAGAGTCTCCGACAGTAATTCGTGCCGCAGCCGATAAAAAGGTCATATTGAGCGGTGGTATCCGTATTAACGATTGGAAGAAACAAGGAAAAGTGTGGGTGGCAGATGTTCCGGCATTTAATGGACGACCGTTGGATTTCCGTCAGTTATGGGTGAATGGAGAAAAGGCTGTTCGTGCACGGGATGTGAAAGATTTCGAGAAGATGAATCGCATTTGCAGTGTGGATGAGAAGAACGAAATTCTTTATGTTCCTGCGGTTGCGATGCGCAAGCTCGTAGACAGCAAAGGGAATTTGAAGGCCAGATATGCTGAAATGGTACTTCATCAAATGTGGTGTGTTGCCAATCTCCGTATTCGTTCTGTTGAAATGCAGGGAGATAGTGCGGCGATACGTTTTCATCAGCCGGAAAGCCGTATTCAGTTCGAGCATCCCTGGCCACGACCGATGGTGACAACGGACGGGCATAACTCCGCTTTCTATCTGACAAATGCCTGGGAACTGTTGGATGTGCCAGGAGAATGGTACCATGATATAGAAGCCCGTAAGGTTTATTATTATCCACGGGAAGGGGAGAAGATGCAGGATGCAGATACAGAAGTGATAGTACCTGCCATTGAAACATTGGTGCAGATAGAAGGTACACTAGACCGTCCTGTCTCTAATATCCGTTTTGAGAAAATTACATTCTCGTACACAACTTGGATGCGTCCTTCAGAAAAGGGGCATGTGCCGCTTCAGGCAGGTATGTACTTGACGGATGGATATTGCATCGACCCTAAGATGCAACGGGATTATTTGAATCATCAACTGGATAATCAAGGATGGCTGGGACGTCCTGCGGCGGCTGTCAGTGTAATAGCTGCGAGTCGGATTGATTTTGAGCGTTGCCGTTTTGAACATTTAGGTTCTACGGGACTGGATTATGAAGAAGCGGTTCAGGGTGGCGTTGTTCGTGGTTGTCTTTTCCGTGATATTGCGGGGAATGGTTTGTTAGTCGGCAGTTTTTCTCCGGCTGCCCATGAAACACATTTGCCTTATGAACCTGCTGACAGTCGGGAAGTATGCGCATATCAGCAAATCAATAATTGCTATTTTACAGAAGTTGGTAATGAAGACTGGGGATGTCTCGCTATTGCGGCAGGATACGTGAGGGATATACATATAGAGCATAACGAGATTTGTGAAGTTCCTTATAGTGGTATCAGCCTTGGTTGGGGATGGACGCAGACAGTAAATTGTATGCGCAATAACCATGTACATGCTAATCTGATTCATCATTATGCAAAGCATATGTATGATGTAGCCGGGATTTATACGCTTGGTTCCCAACCTAAAAGCTATGTGACGGAGAATTGTGTTCATAGTATTTATAAACCAAGTTATGTACACGACCCGAATCATTGGTTTTATCTTTATACGGATGAAGGTTCTTCTTTTATTACTGTTCGCGATAACTGGACAGAAGGAGAGAAATATTTGCAAAATGCTAACGGCCCCGGCAATGTATGGGAGAATAATGGTTCGAAAGTGGATACTGCTATTCGTGAACGTGCAGGGTTGGAGAGTGAATATAAGGATTTGTTGAATCTTAGATAGGAATTGATAGAAAGCAGTAGAAAGAACAATGGAAAAGAAATATAAGATATTACTGGCTGCCTTATCTTTGGCAAGCAGCACATTTGCACAAACCTGGATATGGTATCCGGGAGATTATGAAATTTGGTTAGGCAACCAAATGAACAACAGACGTACGGAACGTGGTGCATTTTTCCCCCCTTTTTGGAAAACAGATATCCACTATGTAGTCGTAGAGTTCAGCAAACAACTGAACCTCGCCGAACCGGAAGAAATATTCATTGCTGTCGAGGGAAAATACAGTGTCAAGCTGAATGGAAAACTCCAGTTCGGTATGCCGGAAACGATGACTCTTCCTGCCGGTAAGCACAACTTGAATATAAAGGTTTGGAATCAGTCTACACCACCTGCAATCTATGTAAAAGGAAAAACAGTCAACTCTGATTCTTCTTGGCGGGTGACCTATGAGGATAAAGAATGGATTGACGAAAGCGGTAAAGCCAGTGACACATCCGCCACTATTTACATGGATGCCGGATGTTGGAATTTTGACGGAGCCACCCAACGTCCTTCACAGTTTAAATTAATGCGTGAACCGCATCAACCTGTCTCCAAGGCAGAGCAACCCGAAGGTGGTATTCTGTATGACTTCGGAAAAGAAACCTTCGGATATATCACCCTGAAGAATCTTTCGGGAAAAGGCACTATTGAAATCTATTATGGTGAAAGTCCGGAAGAGGCCAAAGACAAAGCCTATTGCGAAACCTTGGATAAGTTTCTATTGGAAAAGGGGCGGATGACCGACCTTGCCATACGCAGTACATCCCCCTTGAATGATTCTGATAATGGATATACATTAGAGAATAGCAAGGCTTTCCGTTATGTCTATATCACCCATGAACCGGGAGTGACAATCGGTGATGTCTCCATGCAATATGAATATCTTCCCGAAGAATATCGTGGCAGCTTCCGTTGTAATGATGAAGAACTGAACCGGATTTGGGAAGTGGGAGCCTATACGATGCATCTCACTACCCGTGAGTTTTTCATTGACGGTATCAAGCGCGACCGTTGGGTCTGGAGCGGTGATGCCATCCAAAGTTATCTGATGAATTACTATCTTTTCTTCGATAACGAATCAGTGAAACGCACTATTTGGCTGCTTCGTGGTAAAGACCCCGTGACGAGCCATAGTAATACAATCATGGATTATACATTCTATTGGTTCCTTAGCGTATACGATTATTATATGTATAGCGGTGACCGTCATTTTGTAACCCAACTCTATCCGCGTATGCAGACGATGATGGACTACGTACTGGGACGTACCAATAAGAATGGCATGGTGGAAGGAATGACCGGTGACTGGGTATTTGTAGATTGGGCGGACGGCTATTTGGATAAGAAGGGCGAACTTTCCTTTGAACAAGTTCTTTTCTGCAGAAGTCTTGAAACAATGGCTTTGTGTGCAGACCTGGTCGGGGATGCAGATAGTAAACAGAAATACGAAAAACTGGCTGATGCTTTGAAAGCAAAGTTGGAACCAACTTTTTGGAATGACCAAAAACAAGCCTTTGTACATAATTGTGTGAATGGTCAGCAAAGTGATGCAGTGACCCGCTATGCAAATATGTTTTCCGTATTCTTTCAATACTTGGATGCTAAGAAGCAACAAGCTATTAAAAACTCTGTTCTCCTGAACGATAGTATATTGAAAATAACAACCCCTTATATGCGCTTTTACGAACTGGAAGCCCTCTGCGCACTTGGTGAACAAGAGGCAGTAATGAAAGAAATGAAAGCCTATTGGGGTGGAATGTTGAAAGAAGGTGCAACCTCTTTTTGGGAGAAATACAACCCCGAAGAAACCGGAACGCAGCATCTTGCCATGTATGGCCGTCCTTACGGAAAAAGTCTCTGTCATGCCTGGGGAGCTAGTCCTATCTATTTGTTAGGCAAATATTACTTGGGAGTAAAACCTGTAAAAGAAGGATATAAGGAATTCTCCATTGCTCCTGTATTGGGAGGATTGAAATGGATGGAAGGCACCGTGCCCACTCCGAATGGAGACATCCATATCTATATGGACAAGAAAACAATCAAAGTAAAGGCAACGGAAGGCAAAGGCTACCTTACCATTAAGAGCAGCCGCCAACCGAAAGCCAACATAGGAACAGCAGAAAAAGTATCTGAGAATACATGGCGTCTTTGGATTGATTCGCCGGAAGAAAGAATTATTACCTATCGTTTGTAATCTATTTGTTAATTAGTTAGTGGATGGAGTCCTTGATTGATAATTCCTCATTAGAAAAGGGGAATTGTTAATCGGGGACTTTTTTCGTATAGAATATCTGTTGACTGGAAAAAATAGACCTATTAATTTATAGAATCTCCAAACAATTCCTATCTTTGCTACAACAAGCTATTTATGATTATGGCAAAAGTAAAAGAACCTTCAACAACTTATTATTCCAAACCTGTATTTAAGGCTAAGAAAGCGAAGCTTGTTGAACGGATAAAAAAAGAAACAAATCCTGAAAAAATAGAGCAATGTCTTGAAATTTTAGGTGAAGATTCAGAATATAATGAAGCATATTTTGAGTCTTTGATTAACGATGTCAGTTTGAAAGATGCACCTATGCCGGGTATTGTAACTTCAGACGAAGAATTAGATAATAGAATCAAGGCTTCCGAAGCCAGTGGATTGGTTGATGATGCGGAAGTTAATGCTTTTTTCAAATGGATGCTCTCAAAGTAAAATGGAATAAATCTGCTTTTCGGTTGTTTGTGCAGATTGTAAACTGGTATTCATGTAATGTAGGACAAAAAGCAGCTATAAATGTGACACAAGATTTTTTTAATGCAATTCATCATATAAGTCTGCATCCGGAAATTGGTATGTTCGATAAAAAAAGGAGTACTTCTACCAAAATTTACAGAAGTTTTCTAATACATCCCAAATATCGTATGATTTATAGACAGACGAAGACGACCATCAGAATTGTGTATATAGTCTGTAATCAGATGAATCCATCTTTGTAACTTGATAAATTAGCCTTTAATCTTTTTGGAAAAATAACTAATAGAATCTAGGAGATGCTAGACAAGACAGCTCGATATACTGATACAGATGATGAAAAACTCTTTGCCTTGATAGAACAAGGTGATGAAAGAGCTTTCACCCAAGCTTATGAAAGATATCATAAACTATTGTATGTATTAGCTTACCGTTATTTAATGAGTTCCGATATGGCAGAAGATGTAGTGCAGCACGTCTTCACTCGTTTGTGGGAATTCCGCTCGGAATTACATGTGGGAATCAGCCTGAAAAACTACCTCTTTACAATGACGAAAAATCATGTCCTGAACCTGATTCGCAATGAAAACAGCGCTATTGCAAAGAACTATGAGGTGGCACAAATCGCTTCACCTTACGAAGATAATCTGATAGAAAATTTGGAGAAGAAAGAGTTGATGTCCAGTTTTTATAAAGCTGTGGATATGCTTCCTGCTCAGAAAAGGGACATCTGCCTGATGAAAGTTCAGGAAGAACTGACGAATCAGGAGATAGCGGAACGGATGAACTTATCCATAAATACTATCAAGACACATTATTCGGAAGCACTGAAACTTCTCCGTATCCATTTAAGCAAGATGTTAATAATTGTTGTATTCACCACTCTGATGACCGTCTTGAGTGTCCATTTAATAAAGTGATAAAGATGAACAGACCTACTGATAAACAAATAGAAGAAGTACTGGCAGGAATTGCCAGTCCGGAAAATGCAAAATATGTGGCAGAGTGGTTTGCTACGGAAGAGGGTAGCGACTACCTGGAAGCTGCTATGACACGGGATTCCGAGCTTATAAAAAATGAGTTCGCAGATTTGTATGTGAACCATGATATCCCTTCAAAGAAAATACAAGAGCAGATACGGAAGAACATTCGTATGAAGAAGTTGAAACGTATCTGTTTCCGGGTTGCAGCCGTATTGATTCCTGTTGTCTTGATTGTCGGACTTTATATACAACTTAATTCAAAAGTAGACCTGTTTGGCACTTCCGAATATGAAGAAGTAGTTGTAGATAAAGGCGAACGTATACAAATCATGTTTCAGGACGGAACAAAAGTATATATCAATTCTGATTCGAAATTAAGATATCCCAAGAAGTTTGCTTTAAACACCCGGGAAGTTTTTCTTGAAGGAGAAGCCTATTTCGTAGTGGCCAAGAATAAGAACCGTCCTTTTATTGTCAACCTGAACGGGCCGGCAATTCACGTATTGGGAACTTCTTTCAATGTACAGGATTATCCGGAAAACAAGGATATCGTAGTATGTCTGGATGAAGGAAATATAAATATGACCCTTCCTACGGAAAAGAAATACCCGGTGCAACCCGGTGAAAGATTGGTATATAACAAAGAGAACAAGCAGTGCACCATATCCAAAATGAATGATATGCAACGCCTGTCAATGTGGAAACAGAATGTGATAGTATTTAAAGATACTCCGCTGCCGGAAGTCATCAAGGTATTGAACCGCTGGTATGATGTGGACTTTAAAGTAGAAGACGGGCAGGCTTTGAAGTATGTCTATACATTGACATCGGACAATACATTATTAGAGAAAGTATTGATGGATTTAGAGAAAATCGCTCCGGTGAAGTTTGAGTACAATGAAGATAAGAAAGAAGTGATAGTAAAAATGAAATAATATAATCATTAGAAATAAATAAGGCATATGAATAAAGAAGTTGATTTATCCATATCTTGTTATGGAAAAGTAAAAGACAGGAAATATGATATTGTGGTATTGCCGTGGGGAGCTACCGAACCTCATAATCTGCATTTGCCATATATGACGGATTGTATTCTTTCTCATGATGTAGCGGTTGATGCCGCATTGATAGCTAAACAGGAATATGGCGTGAACTGCATGGTCATGCCGCCCATCGGCATGGGGTCACAAAATCCGGGACAACGGGAATTACCCTTCTGTATCCATACGCGTTATGAAACGCAGAAAGCCATATTGACGGATATTGTTTCTTCCCTTTATGCCCAAGGCATCCGTAAATTGGTAATAATCAACGGGCATGGCGGCAATACTTTTAAAAGTATGATTCGTGATTTGTCGGTAGACTATCCTGACTTCCTGATAGCATCAAGTGAATGGTACACCGTATTAAAGGCAAAGGACTATTTTGAAAATCCGGGCGACCATGCGGATGAAGTCGAGACGTCAGTGATGATGCATTATCATCCCGAACTGGTCAATCTTGAAGAAGCAGGGAATGGAGAATACAAAACCTTTGCTATACAGTCTTTGAATGAAAAGGTGGCGTGGATTCCCAGAAACTGGGGAAAAGTATCCAAAGATACCGGTGTCGGCGACCCGCGTGGAGCTTCTGCGGAAAAAGGTAAAAAGTTTGCAGAAGCAGTCGCGGAGAAATATGCAAAGCTCTTTGACGAATTGGTGAATCAGGAACTTTACTAGATTGCAAAAAAATATAGTGACGCTATCCTTGCGTGATAGTGACGGTATCCGGTAAGTATAGCGTCACTATGTGGACAGGATACCGTCACTATCCCAAAAGACTGTTTCTAACGAATAATCAAGAAACCGAATCTATTGATATAAGTCCTTCTGAAAATAAAATCCGGAAGGACTTTTCTTTTTATATTCCATTTTCCTACAAATAAAAGATAAACCGTATCTTGCTGAAAACTAATATATTACCATGCGAATATTTATTGAAAATAAAAAAACTTCAGAAAAAAACGCTTTTTCCCTCACCCGCTTCTTAATCTCGTGTGTCCACTAAATACAAAGAGATTAAGAACCTATTTATAACTTTAAACAAACTAAGTATGAAGAACAGAGTATTGCTTGTATTGTTATTGAGCTTTGCTGTAAGTCTTGCGGCATCGGCTCAGAAAATAACAATGAATCTTCAACAAGTCAAGTTGGAGAAAGTATTTTCGCTCATTACCAAACAGACAGGGCTTACGGTAGCTTACAGCCGTACGATTGTCAACCCCGAACGGATTGTCTCCGTTCAGGCAAAAGACAAAGACCTTTCCAAAGTATTAGATGACTTATTTGCGGGTACCAATGTGGCTTATGAAATTGGGGAGAAGAAAATATACCTCAGAGCAAAAGAAGCCCCCGTTGCATCACAAGGAAATCAGAAAACAAAGAAAATAACGGGAACCGTGACAGATACCAAAGGCGAACCGGTGATTGGTGCCAGTGTATTGGTGAAAGGAGCGGGGACAGGTACTGTGACAGATGTAGATGGTAACTTTACATTGGATGCTCCGGCAGATGCACTTTTGGCTGTCAGCTATATCGGTTATAAGACACAGGAAGTAAAGGTAGGGAATAAGAATTCATATTCTATCCAGTTGCAGGACGATACGGAAGTACTGGATGAAGTCGTAGTAGTCGGTTACGGCGTGCAGAAGAAATCAAGCCTGACAGGTGCAGTCGCTTCCATCTCTTCCCAGGAAATCAGCAAACAGGTATCTTCCAATGTCGCTTCAACCTTACAGGGACGTACTCCGGGGGTAGACATCGTACAGCAAGCCGGTGTGGCGGGAGCAGATGTCAACATCGTGATTCGCGGTGCCGCTTCTTTTGGCGCTACCGAACCTCTGTATGTCATCGACGGAGCATTCAGTAATGCCGGATTAAGCTCATTGAATCCCAATGACATTGAATCTATCGAAGTACTGAAAGATGGTGCGGCTGCCGCTATCTACGGCTCACGTGCCGCCAATGGCGTCGTTTTGATTACTACAAAGAAAGGAAAGTCCGGCAAGCCCGTCATTCAGATAGACGGTTCGTTCGCTTTCCAGAAGACGACTAATATTCCGGAGTTTCTCAATGCGTCGGAATGGAGAGAATTTGCCAATATGGTGGCAGACAACAGTGGCTTGCCTCATGCACCGGAGAATGATAATCCTACCAATCCGAACCTGAATACCGACTGGTCAAAAGAATGGATACAGTTTGCCCCGGTATGGAACCTGAATGCCAGTATCGCAGGTGGTGGAGACAACTCTACTTTCAGTACAAGCCTCGGTTATCTTGACCAGACCGGCATGACGATTTATTCGGATTATAAACGTTATAACTTCCGCCTGAATACCTCTTATAAAAAAGGACGTTTCTCATTTTCCGAAACCCTCGGACTGACCCATAAGGATAAAACTCCTACTACAGCTTTCAACATAGCTTTGCCGACATTACCTATTTATGATGAACAAGGACGGTTTACTTCGGGTGGCCCTGATTATTACATCAACCCCGAAGATGGCAAGGCACAGAATAAGATAGCCCCATTGCATTATACTGACCAGTTCAATAAAGTGACGGATTTAATCGGCTCTTTGAACGCCCAACTGGATATTTGGGGCGGCTTAAAATACAAATTATCGTTAAGCGGAAATTATAGCAATAAGCATAATTATACCCATACACCTGAGTATTACACAAAATGGAACTCAGATGGAACTCCCGATAAAGATTACGGCAATACACGCAACAGCGTATCGGAAACAAGAGGTGAAGAATTTACTTATACGATTGATAACTTGCTGACTTACAACAAGACATTCAACCGTCACTCAATAGACGCTTTACTAGGAACAAGCTGGATGAGAGAATACTATCGCTACATGACCAACTCTACCATTAACGACTTGGGTGGAACGGATATCACCGGATTCCAAAATGAAGATGGCAAGATTTCGGCAGGCGACAGTAATGCGGCATTGCTTTCTTTCTTCGCCCGTGTGAACTACGATTATGATAATAAATATCTGCTGTCCTTGAGTATCCGCCGGGACGAATCTTCCAAGTTTCATAAAGACAATAGGGTAGGTTACTTCCCCTCTGTCTCCGCCGGATGGAATGTACATCAGGAGAAATGGTTCCAAAATCCTGTAATGAGCAAATTGAAGATTAGAGCCAGTTACGGTGAGTTGGGAGCCAACTTCCTCAACCCCTATAATTTCGACGCGATAGCTTATGGGCCTATTCCATACACAGTAGGCGGAGAGCGCTATGTGACAGGACGCGCAGCCTATCTGAAATCGAAAGACCTGAAATGGGAAACGGCAAAAACCACAGATATTGGTATCGAACTGGGCTTCTTCAACAATGACCTGACCTTGTCATTAGACTATTTCGTGAAAAAGAACGTAGATTTGTTGGCGCAGATTGACTTGAACCTGTCTTCCGGGCAAATCTTTGAAATCAACAGTTCACGTGAAAAACCGTACGTCAATACAGCTTCCGTAAAAAATACAGGATGGGAGTTTATGATGAATTACAGGAAACAATTGACGAAAGACTTCCATATAGATGCGACATTCAATATCGCAACGTTGAAGAATAAAGTATTATCATTGGGGGAAAACGTGCAGCCGATTACTTCCGGCGCAATGTCCAGCTACTTTAATGATGCTGCTTCCATTACCATGCCGGGAGAAGCTATCGGTTCATTCTATGGCTATAAGATTGATGGTTTTGATGCGGAAGGAAATTTCATCTTTGCGGATACGGACAAGAATGGAGTAGTCAATGCAAATGATAAAGTCATTCTGGGCAGCCCTATCCCTGACTTTACATACGGCTTGAACATCAACATGGCATACAAGGACTTTGATTTGACTGTTTTCTTCCAGGGAGTGCAGGGAAATGATATATTCAATCAGAAAAAGTACACCTATTATTTTGATTATTCCAACAATGTGGTCAAAGAGGCTATGAATGGATGGACGAAAACAAATAAGAATACGGGAATACCTGTCATGAAAACCCAAAACACAAGTGGCGGAAACTCCCTGCCGAGTGAATTTTATGTTGAAGACGGTTCCTATTTACGTCTGAAGAACCTTCAGTTAGGCTATTCACTGCCTAAAAAGTGGCTGGAAGCAATCCGGTTCAATAATCTGCGTGTTTATGCAGGTGTGCAGAATTTGTTTACACTGACCCAATACTCCGGTTATGACCCCGAAGTAAGTTCTAACGTATTGTTCTCACGTGGCATTGACATCAGTTCATACCCCAATGCCCGAACATTCACTTTTGGTTTTAACGCTTCATTCTGATAACTAAAATATGATTCATATGAAAAACTATAAGAAAGTATATGCCGCATTTATCTTGGCGAGCGGCTTGATATTACACGGATGTAACGGTATCTTTGATGACCTGGCTATCAATCCGAATCAGCCGAGTATGGGAGCTTATTTCACCAGTCCGTCCGCTGTCAATGACGCAGTGATGACCATGTACGGATATATGTCTACACAACGCTGTCTGGGAGCTTCCGGCTCTAAGACCACGATAATCCGCTCCGACGAAGCATCGTCCAATTCGGATTATGGAAAGCCGGGTATGTTCGGTGCCGACTTGAATGCCAGTTATTACACCATCGAGCAACCTTATACATTGATGTACACCACAGCATCCCAAGCATCCTACATCATTGAAACCGCCCCGTCTGTCGATTTTAGCGGCAATGAAGAACTGCGGAACGCATATATGGGTGAAGCCTATTTCTGGAGAGCCTTTGCGCACTATTACCTGTTGATTAATTTCCGGAACATATCTCCCATCAGACAGATGCCGAGAAACGGCGATGACTATGTTCGTCCCTTAGAGAAACCTGCCGCTGTATGGAACTTTATTCAGGAAGACCTGGCACACGCGAAAGAACTGTTGCCCGTGAAGGGATATTGGGACAGCAAGAATGCCGGTCGTGTGACAAAAGCTTCCGCAGCCGCCTTATTGGGAAAAGCTTACCTCTACCGTAGTGGAATCGAGCAAAATTATGGCGAAGACAAGACTACATTTTACAGTGAAGCCGCCAAAGAATTTGCTGATATTATAGACGGAAAATACGGAACTTATGACCTGACTAAAAATTATGCTGATAATTTTGATGTCGCTCATGAAAATAATGAAGAATCAATCCTTGAGTTTCAATTCTTGGGCGATGTCGATAATGCAGGATTCAATCCGGGGCTTGCCACTTCCGGTCTAGCGTTCGATTCACGTGGATTGATGTTGCCGGGAGCGGGAGTAGGTTATGAAGGCGTAGTGCATAACTGGCTTTATAACGCGTTTGTGAATTCGATAGACAAAGACGGCTATACTGATATCCGAATGTTCTCCACAATGATATTCAATGATTTGGATGCGGACATTCATTTGAGAAATGACGCAGGTGGCAACCCGATACGTCTGAAAGGCCCCGGTGGATATAAATGGGAAGAACTTTATCCCGCAAAGAATGAAAAAGAGGGATTCGCCACTGTATCCAATCCTTTGGCGCACCCATTCAAGGCAGGTATCAGGAAAGGGATTGACTGTTCCATGCCTACACAAACGGAAGCGGACGGGACTCCTAAACTGGTCGGTGTAGGTGCAGGTGTCAAGGAGTATGTGTATAATCAGCCCCGTGCCCATGGAGTGAACTGGCGATATATCCGTTATGCCGATGTGTTGATGATGTATGCGGAAGCTGTCGTCAGCGGTGGTGCACAAGCATCGAACATGACTCCCTTGCAGGCAGTAAACAAAGTACGCGGACGTGCCAACATGAGCGAACTCCCTTCCGTAACCATGGCTGATATTCAGAATGAAAGAATCCTGGAATTTGCCTTGGAAGGGCATCGTTTCTATGATTTGCTCCGTTGGGGCAAGCTGGCCAGCCGTTTTACGGAGTTGCAGGAATCTGATCCTAACTTCAAGAAGTTCATATCGGCAGATGACTTTAAAGGATTCGTCACCAACAAGCACGAATGGTTGCCGATTCCTATTAATGAAGTGAATTCCAATCCTTATATCACAGAAAATAATCCGGGATATTAACTAAGAAAGAATTAGCATGATAAATTTGAAAAATATTGCGGTACTACTGTTCAGTCTGGTAGTACCGGGCATAACTATTGCCCAGACAGAAGTACTTTACAATGGCATACACCTGCCTGAACAATGGCCGCCCCGCTATGCGGAGCCACAAAAAGCACAAGATATGCCGATACCCTATCTTAAACAAAAGCCGGGAGTAATCCCGGTAAATATAGGGCGGCAACTATTTGTTGATTCCTTTCTGATTGCAGAAACCAATCTGGACAGAGTCATCCATACTCCCCGGTTTTACGAAGGGAATCCGGTACTCGGCCCTGACAAGGAATGGGAAAAGACAACCGAAGGCGGGCTCTACGCTGCCCCCTTCAGTGACGGGATATGGTATGACGAAAAAGACCGGAAGTTCAAAATGTGGTACCTGGCCGGTGCAGGTGTCCTTCACAAAGGAGACAATCAGACCTTTTATACTGGATATGCCGAATCGGAAGACGGTAAGCACTGGACAAAACCTATACTGGATATTTGGAACCAGACCAATATTGTAGATACCTGCAATCGTGACGCAGCCACTATCTGGTTGGACAAACAGGAGAAAGACCCGTCCAAACGGTATAAGATGTTCAATGTCGAACGCCGTCCCACCGACCGCAGATGGCAATTTATCTTGAAATACTCGTCAGACGGGATTCATTGGGGAGAGGGAGTGGCCCAGTCCGGTGATTTATACGACCGTTCATCGGCATTCTACAATCCGTTCCGTGATGTGTGGGCATTGAGCATGCGTTATGGGACAAAAGTCTCTTCCCGTTCACGCAGCTATTTGGAAAATAAAGACCCCGAAATGGCAGTAAGTTTCGCGCATCGTATCCGAAAAGGAGTGCCGGACAAGAATATGGTCTACTGGTTTACTCCGAGCAATAAAGAGCCGCGTCATCCGGAGTTTCCGGAAGTCGACCCCGGTATTTACAATTTTGATGCCATTGCTTACGAAAGTATCATGTTGGGACTTTACAGTGTATGGCAGGGACCGGAGAATGGAGTCTGCGCCAAACTGGGGATTCAGAAAAAGAATGAAATCTTTCTAGGGTATAGCCGTGACGGCTTCCATTTCTACCGTCCTTCTTTCAAGCCTTTTATGGCAGTGAATGAGACGGAAGGAGCATGGAACTGGGGAAATATGCAGTCTATCAACGGAGTGCCTCTGGTAGTAGGAGATTCACTTTATTTCTATTCCAGCGGACGTCAAAGAAACAAGATTATGTGGGATAGCTACACATCTACCGGACTGGCTACTTTACGCAGGGATGGTTTTGTATCCATGCATGGAGATAAGGACGGTTATCTGCTGACGGAGAAGATTCGTTTTGACGGCAAGCATCTTTTTATCAATGCAGATGTAAAAGGTAGCCTGAGCGTAGAAATCCTGGATGAAGATGGGAAACCATTGGAAGGGTTTACCCGGAAAGACTGTGTGCCGATGAAGAAAACGGATAAGACAAAACAATTGGTCACATGGAAGAAACACCGGGATATGGCATCACTTGTCGGGAAGGCTGTCCGACTGAAATTCTATCTGGATAACGCTGATATATACGCATTTTGGATTTCTCCGTGGCAAACGGGCGAAAGCCGCGGATATACAAGCGGCGGCGGGCCAGGACTGTCAGCTAGCGGCATAGATGTTCCTGCAAACCAATAAAAGATAAATGACTATGAAACGTTTATTTTATATACTACTATTCTTCCTGCCTTGTATGCTGATAGCTTGCGGTGGCAGTGATGATACTCCGGGTGGAGACAATAATCCCCCGGTCGTGGTTCCGCCTGGCGAAGAGCCGGTAGATTCACGGCTATTGTACAACGGGATTCGTCTGCCCGAACAGTGGCCGCCGGTACGTTCATCTTCGTCTGAACTGGAAAAGGGAATGTCACCTTTTTATCTGTCGGATAAACCTTCTGTTATTAATATTTCGGTAGGACGCCAGTTGTTCGTAGACAATTTCCTGATAGAATCCACCAATCTGAAACGTACGTTCCATTATCCTGAATATTATCCGGGCAATCCGATACTGACACCGGAACAGGATTGGGAGAAAACCGGGACAAAAGGTGCGGCATTTGCCGCTCCTTTCAGCGACGGGGTATGGTATGACGAAAAGGAAGGAAAATACAAGATGTGGTATATGGCAGGTGGCGGCTCTTATGCAACTAGTGGGGCGGGAGTGACTTGCTATGCGGAATCAACGGACGGAATCAACTGGACGAAACCGACTCTTTCCGTTGTAGCCGGAACAAATATCGTTGACTATAACTCGGAACGTGACGCATCCGTTATTTGGATGGATAAACAGGAAAGCAATGCATCGAAAAGATACAAGATGTTTTTAGTGGCGCGTGAAGCCGGAAAATGGAGATATAATTATAAAACTTCTTCAGATGGCAAGGTCTGGCGTGCCGCCGCACAATCGGAACCGGTTGCCGACCGCTCCACAGTCTATAAGAATCCGTTCAGAAACGTATGGGTATATAGTATGCGGCACAATGTCCGGATAGACGCAAACAAATTAGTCCGTGCAAGGGATTATAATGAAAATGCCGACCCGCAAGCCGGCACAAAAAAAGCGGAAGCATTATTGAGTGCATTTTGGTTCGGTCCGTGGGCGAATGAACAGCGTCATCCTGACTATCCGGACATCGCTCCTGCGATATACAATCAGGATGCCACCCCTTATGAAAGTATTATGTTGGGATTCTTCTCCGTTTGGCAAGGGCCGGAAAACGATGTTTGTGCTTCGGACAACGTAATCAAGAGAAATCAAGTCATGGTGGGATATAGCCGCGACGGTTACAGTTGGTTTCGTGAGGACATGAATCCTTTCCATGCCGTAAATACGACAACTCCGGACGCATGGAACCAAGGTAATTTGCAATCCGTAGCCGGAGCGCCGTTAATAGTAGGCGACAAACTCTATTTCTATCTGAGCGGCCGTCGTTTGAGAGGCACACAGGAGATTACCACTACCGGACTGGCCATGCTTCGCCGCGATGGATTTGCGTCTATGAAAGGAACAGGAGAGTTGCAAACTTCCTTACTGAAATTTGACGGTTCTCACTTCTTTGTGAATGCCGACGTTACGGGAGAAATGAAAGTTGAACTTTTGGATTCCGGCAATAAAGTAATCGAAGGATTCTCAAAAGACGAGTGCAAAGCCTTTAAAGGGGATAATGTAAAAGCGAGGATTGAATGGACAGGAAACGCTTCGTTAGCCTCTTTAAAGGACAAACAACTGAAAGTGAAATTCTATATTGATAACGGTGAAATATTCGCTTTCTGGATTTCTCCTTCCGTGAACGGGGAAAGTATGGGCTACACCGCTGGCGGAGGGCCCGGATTGAATATTTCCGGAATAGATAAAACCAATTAAAAAATGAATACTATGAACAGATTAGCTTATTTATTATCATTGATTTGTATTCTTGCATTTTCTTCTTGCGAAGAGGATAAGGTATATTATAACACTGCGGCAAAGGCAGACTTTACCATTGGTGAAAGTATGTATGAATTGGGACAGGCTGCTGTCTTTAAAGATGCTTCCGTGCCCGATGAAGGGAATCGGATAATAGCATGGTTATGGGAGTTTGGAGACGAAAAGAAATCTGTCTCAACGGAACAGAACCCAACTTTCGTTTATCCGTCGGACGGTACATTTACCATTAAACTGACGGTGACCGACAATAACGGTTTGAGCGCGACAGCCAAGAAAGACCTTACCATCTTGGATCCCGCTAAAGCAATCAATGTAATGTGGCAGAAAGAAATGGGCGGAGCTATTGAAAGTACAGTCTCACCTGCATTGTCGGCTGACGGTAAAACGGTTTATATGATTACCGACCAGACTTCCACAGGAGCATTCGACGTGAAACTTTTTGCCTATGATACGGAAAACGGAACACTGAAATGGGCATTTGACGTAACTGCCAATATGAATGAACTGAATCCGGGCGGAGGGGCAAGCATGGTATATGCAAGTCCGGCAGTGGGACCGAATGGAGATGTATATATTGTGGTTCGCGATTTGAAGCCGGCTACTTCTGAACATCCCCGTGCATTATTCTTGTTTGCCGTAGGAAGCAACGGCAGCAGGAAATGGGCGTACAAAGCCGCCGATTCCAATTTGTATGCTGTCACTCCGGCTATTGACGCATCCGGTAATATCTACTTCGGACATCGGGGAAAGAAACTTATCGTATTAAGTCCGGCCGGTGATATAGTCAAAGAAATAGCTTTAGATGTGGAAGTGTTGTCCGGTATGTCTCTGTCGAAAGATGGAACTGTCTATTTCGGCTCTTCCAAGAATACGGGATATTTTGGTTATGATTTTGCTACCGGTACTCAAAAGTTTGTTTATCAGAAAGATTTGGGTGGTACGGCATTGAAAGGAAACTCGTACACAGTAGGAGCGGACGGAACTATTTATACCGTAGCCGAACTGACATCAGGTGGCGCTATTATAGCTTTGAATCCTGACGGAACGGAAAAATGGGTACATAAAACTCCAGGCGCCATTGTCAACGGTGGTGTTGTGATTGGTACGGATGGAACGCTTTATGCCAACGGTGGAAATGCTGTTGCCGGTGAAGCTTCGGCAGGTGTTATCGCTTTAAATCCGGACGGTTCTTTAAAATGGCATTATGCTACAACGGAGAACGTCAGCAACTGTGTGCCAATCGTTGATAACAGAGGATATGTCCACATCATCTCGGACAAAGCCATCTATTATATTGTGAAACAAGACGGTAGTCTGCTTGCATCCGCTGAATTAGGAGTAAAATGCACTTCCAGTCCGGTAATGGATTCAAAAGGATATTTATATGTCGGTGTAGAAGCTGTTGCAGGTGCGTCTGATATGGTATGTATCTCATCCGGAGCTACATCTTATGCAGATTCAGCGTGGCCGATGAAAGGACAGAATCCACAACGGACGGGCTTACAAAAGTAAGTATCTTGAAAGACCGATGATTATGAAGAAATATTCATTATTGACAGTTTTCTTATTATTGATGTGCAATGTTTCCGTATGCGGGCAAACAGGACGTATCCTTTTTGTTGATACAACATTAATTGAGAAAACAAATCTGCAACGGATACATCATTCGCCTGTCTATTATCCAGGCAATCCTGTTTTGAAAGCTGACAAGAAATGGGAATTGAATATAAACGGCGACCCTTATGCCGCTCCTTTCAGCGGTGGCGTATGGTATGATGAAGAAGAGCATAAATTCAAGATGTGGTATTCTGCCGGTGGCGGGAAGTTATTGGGTCTCGTCACTTGCTATGCAGAGTCGTCCGACGGGAAAGTCTGGACAAAACCGGAATTAGACGTTGTGCCGGGTACCAATATCGTAGATACATTAGAACATGATTGCGTTTCCGTATTGCTTGACAAATTTGAGAAAGACCGGACAAAACGTTATAAAATGTTTGTTGTAGAATTTAACAATCGCTTCACGGTCAGTATGAAACTGAAATATTCTTCTGACGGAATCCATTGGAGTGCGCCGAAGGCTCTTTCGGGAGAGTTGTATGACCGTTGTGCGGCCTATTACGACCCGTTCCGCAAGAAATACGTCCTGTCATTGAAAACCATAAATGGAGTGTATAGGCGTTCACGCAATTATTTGGAACATGAAGACCCGGAAATGCTTGTTAGTCTTGCACATAGGATATATGACAATAAGAGGGATAAGTTTATCCGTTATTGGTTTAATGCCGATGAGGATGACCCGCGTCATCCTCAATTCCCCAGGTTGCGTCCGCAGATATACAATCATGAAGCAATGCCGTATGAAGGCTATATGTTAGGCTACTTCACCGTTTGGCAGGGCCCGGAGAACAATGTTTGCGACAGCCTGAATATTCAAAAAAGAAATGAAGTCCTGATAGGTTGGAGCAAAGACGGTTTCCATTGGAATCGGGAAAACAAGAAACCTTTTCTTCCTGTCAGTGAGGATTTTCATGCATGGAATGCGGGTAATGTACAGTCTACTGCGGGCAACCCTCTGATAGTCGGAGACTCCCTTTATTTTTATGTCAGTGGACGCTATAATAGCAAGCCGAAACATGATTCCAACTTTGCCACAGGGCTTGCGATGCTTCGTCGTGACGGGTTTGTCTCGATGCGGGCGGGGAAAAAGGAAGGTTATGTGGAAATTAAAACCCAGATTCCGGCAAATGGGAACTATTTGTTTGTAAACGCAGATGTGAAAGGGACTTTAGCGGTAGAAGTTCTGAGTGATAACGGGCAGCCAATAGAAGGATTCACTAAAAGAGACTGCATATTAATGAAGAAGTCGGATAAGACGAAACAGATGATTTCATGGGAGAATCATCCGGAACTGAAGCCTTTAGCGGGAAGAACGCTCCGGTTAAAGTTTTATCTGAATAAGGCCGATTTATATTCATTTTGGATTTCCGAATGGCAGACGGGTGAAAGCGGTGGATATACAGGCGGTGGCGGACCGGGCTTATCGGACAAAGGTATAGATATCCCTGTGGAGCGGCAGTAACTCAATTATGATTATAGCTTGGCTGCTATGAGTAATAAGAGGGAAAGAAAATTAGTGTAAAGCTCATTTATTACCTAAAATGTATAGATATATTTGTAAATAGTGTATTGGTGCCATTCTTACTCTTAAACTGTTTTCTTTTTATTATACAAGATGCTAATAAACTCATTTTGCGTTTTTAATAAATAATGAAACAGTTTATTATAAACGGGTCTTACGTTTATAATAAACAATATTCGGGCTAATTTACTAAACGATACCGAATATATTAAACAAAACGGGGTGGAATCGTTGCAGATTTCACCCCATTGATATTCTTTTGGATACACAGGCATGTCTCCAAATTATTACTTTATGTCTTTATTTTTGTATATTTCATTTTTATTTCGGCTGATTTGTTATGGCAAATATACGAAATAAAAAAGGAAAAGTCAATAGTTCCTTATTGATAATATTATTTCAAATTAATATGATACAATACGTGTTTACACAATGCATGTTCCTTAGGAACGAGTGGATGCTTAAATTCTTTCACGCGTGTCATGCCTATCTTTTGCATTACACGTTCCGAACGAAAATTTGGCAAAGATGTGAACGAATACAGTTCCTTAATACCCAAATGATTGTGGGCATATTCCAGACAAGCGCTTGCTGCTTCAGGAGCGTAGCCATGTCCCCAATATTCATGTCCCAGTCGCCAACCGATTTCTATTCCCGGTGCAAAGTCAACATCAAATGTAATCTGGTGTAATCCGGTATATCCCATAAAAGCATGGTCTTCTTTGCGCTCGACGGCATATAGTCCGAAGCCACAGGTATGAAACTCATTTTGAATACGTTGATAAAAAGCAAATGTCTCTTCCGCAGTTAGCGGATTAAGAAAAAATTCCATGACATGAGGGTCGGCATTCATATGTGCGAATGCCGGAATGTCTTCCTCTTTCCAGTCACGGAGAATCAAGCGGGGCGTTTCTATATATATTTGCATAATTGTGAAAATAATAATTATGCAAATATACGATTTAATTTATTCTGAAAAGTACACTATTGTTTAAGGGATTAAAGATTCCGTTTATATTTGATTTAGTCGGCAACATGATACGGATGCGTGAACCAAAAGCTGGAACCAACTCCTTCGGTTGATTCAACGCCAATCTCTCCATCCATTTGCGAAACGATGCTTTTGCAGATGGAAAGTCCGAGCCCCGTGCCTTGAACAAAACTGTCCAGCTTCACAAAACGCTCAAATACACTATCTTGCTTGTCTTTCGGTATGCCTACGCCCGTGTCGCGCACATAGAACTTGATTTTTTGATGTGATTCTTGTTCATATCCTAAAGTAATGCTTCCATGTTGGGTGAATTTCAGTGCATTGTTGATAAAGTTACTAATCACTTGAACGAATCTGTTTTTATCCGTGTAGATGTAACATTCCGGCATTGTTTTCTCAAGAATCAGTTCTACATTATCGCTCACTTTCATACCCATTGACTTGATAATTTCTGAACAAGTCTCGTTTACATCCACATTCGTATATACAAAATTGAATGTGCCGGCTTCTATTTTCGAAAGGTCGAGAATATCAGAGATAAGTTGCAGGAGCAGCTCGTTGTTCTCCTGCACGATTTTGATATAGTCCTGCCGTTCGTCCCTGCTGTCCGTCTCCGCCATCAGACTGGAAAAGCCGACAATGGCATTGAGCGGAGTACGTATTTCATGGCTCATATTAGCCAAGAAAGCAGATTTCAGGCGATCCAGTTCTTCCGCTTTGTCGCGGGCGACAATCAATTTCTGTTCAGTCTCTTTCAGCGGCGTAATATCATAATTGATACACAACATGTCAATAATTCCATCCTGCGGCCGATAATCCCTGACCATCACATTGATACTTGTCCATGTATATTTGCCGTTATCCCTGCAAACGCGGACTTCTTTGCGTAGACTGGTCGATTTCCCTTCCCTGACCTCACGTACAAAGTTCCTTAAGACTGCCTGGTCTTCGGGAACTACATGAGAATATACCCCGATAACCTGCGGCATGGGAATCCCTTCTTGTTCTCCCAGATTCCTGTACCATGTATCCTGTGCATATCCGTCTCTTGTCATCACATTGAAATGGGCGAATCCCACATTGGCATAATCACCGATCAGAAGAAACAAGTTTTCAAACTCCTGTATTTTGGTATATGCATTGGTCGTTTCTGTCGTATCTAATATTGATGAACAGATAGTTGATAAATTGATTTTGCGAATCATAGAGAGTAGTAACCTTGGTTGTAAGGTTGATAACTCCCGTTCTGTGGGTTTTCACATATTGTTTTATTTTCGAGAAATCATAATTGATTGAGAAATTCACATCTTCCTTAGCTTTCAGCTTTTCTTTTACTTCTAAGGGAATATTAGGGTTATTGAAAAGGTTGATTCCTAATGCTCCGTTCTTGTCAGCCAAGCCGAATATCTCAAGTTCCTTATCATTGATGTCCACCAGATACCCGTCCTTATCATACAGTTCGATGCCTGCGGGCAGATTCTTATAGATATTTCTCAGAATCTTTTCACTATGATCCAAAGCGCGGCGATCCTCTTTTGCCTGAAGTTCCGATTTCCGTAGCTCTATGCAGATACTGATAATGTTGGCAAGGGAAGAGAACCACTGAAGGTCGACATTGCTCCAACTGCGGTAAGTATTGACCATGTCAATGCCCATATATCCCCAAACCTCGTCTTTGGCTACCAACGGGACTGCCATCAATGACTTGATGTCCTGTGCTTCCAGCAAGGTGCGATATTCCTGAGCTTCCGTAGGCATGTCGTTTAATGTATTCAGGATAATGGATTTCCTGTCCGTAATTTGGCGGTTCCACCAAAAAGAATCATCCCAAAATATATTCTGTAAATTGTCCCGTTCTTCAGACACCCCTTCTGCGACCGCTTCATATGTGCAGTTCTGTACCTGTCTCTCTCTATCTATTTCAACGATATAGGTGCGGTCTCCTTTGAACTGCTTGAGAATGTCTCCTAATATCCGGTCAATTACCTGTTGCGTATCATCGCTTTGCAGAAAAGCAAGCAATGAATATGAAATACTGTTTTGCTGATAAAGCAGGCTGTTGACTTGAAGAAAATCTATATTTTCGTTCGAGTTATCGAAAGGCTTGTCTATACATTGTAGGTAACCGACCATATTTCTATAGCCCTCTTTGTCCGGCTTCTGAAAGTTGATTTTGGAATACACCCAAATCTCTTCGTCTTTGGCTTGCATGGGAAACATCTGTTCGTAGATTTCCAGATTTGAGAGGGACAGGAATTCGTTTTTAAGCCGCAACCGATGGTCTTCCCGTATTCTTTGATGAAAATCCGTGAAACTGATACGGTTACTGTTAAGACCGAGCAAGTCTACAATAAAGTCGGAGCAGATATATTCTTTATTTTTCAAATCTGACTCCCACCATCCCATTTTGGCCATTTGAGCTATCTGAAGGTATTTTTCATAGTCAAATTTTGATTGTTCATTCATATTGTTTGTTCCTTGTTTATTGTTTACTGTTTGAGAAATTAGCTTGCAAAGATAAGTATAACTTTTAAATAATGAGGGGATTGCATACTTGCGCAAAGCGAAAAGTGGAACTACGGTATCGAATAGTGGCAAAATGGTAGAATGAGTACAAACAGAGGATTATTTCGTCTTCCTCTTAGATAAGAACTGAATTTATATAATTAATAATATATATCAGAAGAATGAAGAATACCAAATTATTCATGTTTGCGGCATGCGCACTTCTATTGACAGCGTGTGGCAAGCAAACCGTGAAAATTATGACTCCGCCGGATGCGTCCAACCGTGTCCTGTTCGGTGCGGAGCAGTTACAGACTACCTTGGATAAAGCAGGCTATCAGGTAATGATGCAACAGGGAGACACCACATTCTCCGATCCGGAAATAAAGACAATTCTGCTGACGGAAGTGAATGATACCACTTTGAAGAAAGAGGGTTTTCATATTACGACTGCCGGCAATCTTACCAGAGTTTCTGGCAGGGACGGCAGCGGCGTAATCTACGGATGCCGTGAACTGATAGACTGTGTGAACGATTCGGAAGGCAAACTGAACTTTCCGGAAGAACTGAAGGACGGGCCGGAAATGGTGCTTCGTGGTGCTTGTGTCGGTTTGCAGAAAATGACTTATCTGCCGGGACACGGTGTTTATGAATATCCCTATACGCCCGAGAGTTTCCCGTGGTTCTATGATAAGGAACAATGGATTAAATACTTGGATATGTTGGTTGCCAACCGTATGAATTCCCTGTATCTCTGGAACGGACACCCGTTTGCGTCATTGGTGAAACTGGAAGATTATCCGTTTGCACTGGAAGTGGACGAGGAAACATTCAAGAAGAATGAAGAGATGTTTTCTTTCCTTACGGAAGAAGCGGACAAGCGTGGTATTTTCGTTATTCAGATGTTCTATAATATCATTCTCTCGAAACCGTTTGCTGAACATTACGGACTGAAAACTCAGGATCGTAACCGTCCCATCACTCCGGTGATTGCCGATTATACACGCAAGAGCATTGCCGCCTTTATTGAGAAGTATCCGAATGTAGGATTACTTGTCTGCTTGGGTGAAGCGATGTGTACGGTAGAAGATGATGTGGAATGGTTTACGAAAACAATCATTCCGGGAGTAAAGGACGGATTGCAGGCATTGGGGCGTACGGACGAGCCGCCTCTCTTGTTGCGTGCACATGATACGGACTGCAAACTGGTGATGGATGCCGCACTGCCGATATATAAGAATCTTTATACCATGCATAAGTACAACGGTGAGTCTCTGACAACGTATGAGCCACGCGGCCCCTGGTCGAAGATTCATACGGATTTGAGTTCTCTGGGTTCTATCCATATCAGCAATGTACATATCCTGGCAAATCTGGAACCGTTCCGATGGGGTTCTCCTGATTTCGTCCAAAAAGCGGTGCAGGCCATGCACAATGTACATGGCGCCAATGCCCTGCATCTTTATCCGCAGGCTTCTTATTGGGACTGGCCATATACTGCCGACAAACTGCCGGATGGCGAACGTGAGTTCCAATTAGACCGCGACTGGATTTGGTATCAGACATGGGGACGCTATGCATGGAATTGTCATCGTGACCGTACGGACGAGGTAGGTTACTGGAACCGGCAGTTAGGCAAGTTCTACGGAACATCTGACGAAAATGCGGGTAATATCCGCGTTGCTTATGAAGAAAGCGGGGAGATTGCTCCGAAACTGCTCCGTCGTTTTGGTATTACGGAAGGAAACCGCCAGACATTATTGCTGGGTATGTTTATGAGTCAGCTTGTCAATCCTTATAAATATACTATTTATCCGGGATTCTATGAAAGCTGCGGGCCGGAAGGCGAGAAGCTGATTGAATATGTAGAGAAAGAATGGAAGAAGCAACCTCATGTGGGTGAAATGCCATTGGATATTATAGCTCAGGTAATAGAGCATGGAGACAAGGCGGTAGCGGCCATTGACAAGGCAGCCGCTTCCGTATCATCCAATAAGGATGAATTTGCACGTTTACAGAATGATATGCATTGTTATCGTGAATTTGCGTATGCATTCAACCTGAAGGTGAAAGCTGCGAAACTGGTATTGGATTATCAATGGGGAAAGGATATCAAGAATCTGGAAGAAGCGATTCCGTTGATGGAACAAAGCTTGGAGCATTATCGCAAACTGGTGGAACTGACAGACGGGCATTATTTGTATGCGAACAGTATGCAGACTGCACAACGCCGTATTCCTATCGGTGGAGATGATGGCAAGAATAAGACTTGGAAAGAATTGCTGGTACATTATGAAAAGGAATTGGAGAACTTCAAAGCCAATCTCGCCCTGTTGAAAGAAAAGCAGAACGGAAACGCTGTCGCTGAAACTGTGGAAATCGCTGCCTGGGCTCCTGCCGCAGTAAAACTTATGTCGAATTATCCGACAGTGAAAGTAGATGAGAGTATTTCCCTGTTTACTGATATTTCCGGCAAAATAGAAGCGGTAGCTCCCGAACTGAAAGGTATGCAGGCATTCCGCTTCAATGGAAGTGAGCAACGCGAAAAGGGAACAAGCATTACTTTTGAGACGGACGCTCCGGTAAAATTAATGGTAGCTTACTTCAAGGACGACCAAAAGAAATATGCGAAAGCTCCGAAATTGGAAATTGACGCTTCCGCCAATGATTACGGACAGGCGGAACCGGTATTGACAAACGCGGTTCGTATCAACGGAATGCCTCTGGCAAATGTACACGCATATAGTTTCACGCCAGGAAAGCATACCTTGATGTTGCCCAAAGGGTATCTTCAAGTGTTGGGATTCACTGCTGCGGATACGAAAGCCCGTAATGCCGGACTTGCCGGAGACGAAGAAACAATGGATTGGCTGTTCTATTAATATTGGATAATGAAAAGATTATTACTGACAATCTCCTGTATGGTAACTGCCCTGTCCGTTCCTGCGCAACATGAAGTTCCGCAGGAACGGATGGAACAGATTTACGAGGAAGTGAAGACACCGTATAAATACGGGCTTGCTGTCGCTCCAGCAGATAATTATCATAAGATTGACTGTCCCACCGTTTTTCGTCAGGGTGACAAGTGGTTAATGACTTATGTCGTTTATAATGGCAAGAGCGGTACGGACGGCCGTGGATACGAGACATGGATAGCGGAAAGTGAAAACCTGCTCGAATGGCGCACTTTGGGGCGCATCCTTTCTTATCGGGATGGTAAATGGGATTGCAACCAGCGCGGCGGTTTTCCCGCATTGCCGGATATGGAGTGGGGTGGAAGCTATGAACTGCAAACGTATAAAGGTCGTCATTGGATGACTTATATAGGTGGTGAGGGCACTGGTTACGAAGCTGTGAAAGCTCCGCTTTTTGTCGGTCTGGCATCTACGAAAGGAGACATTTCCACCGCACATGAATGGGAGTCATTGGATAAACCGATTTTGAGTATCCATGATAAGGATGCGCAATGGTGGGAAAAACTGACTCAATATAAAAGCACTGTTTATTGGGATAAAGACAAAACATTGGGAGCACCGTTTGTGATGTTCTACAATGCGGGCGGCCGTCATCCCGAAACGGATTTGAAAGGGGAACGTGTAGGAATCGCACTCTCCAAGGATATGAAAAGATGGAAGCGGTACGCAGGAAATCCGGTCTTTGCACATGAAGCGGATGGAACGATTACAGGAGACGCGCATATCCAAAAGATGGGGGATCTGTATGTGATGTTCTATTTCTCCGCTTTTGAGCCTTCACGAAAATACAAGGCATTCAATACGTTTGCCGCCAGCTATGACTTGGTGAACTGGACGGACTGGAAGGGAGCGGATTTGATTATTCCTTCCAAGAACTATGATGAACTGTTTGCACATAAAAGTTATGTGGTGAAACATGACGGAGTAGTCTATCATTTCTATTGTGCGGTCAATAACGCAGAACAGCGCGGCATCGCTATTGCTACAAGCAAGCCGATGGGACGCTCGGCTGTTCGTTTCCCCAAAGCGGAAACAAAGAACCGCAGACTTATCACAGAATTGAATGAGGGCTGGAAAACCTGGATTACAGAAGCTACCCATTTAAAGGGCAATTTCATGATGCCTGCGAAAACAGTGAATATTCCCCATAATTGGGATGACTATTACGGATACCGTCAGTTAACGCATGGAAATATGCACGGAACTGCCATGTATGTGAAGGATTTCACTACAGATAAGAAAGCAGGGAAGCGATATTTTCTCCGTTTTGAAGGAGTGGGTACATATGCTACCATTAAAGTGAACGGGCAGGATTTCGGTCGCCATCCTGTGGGACGTACTACATTGACATTGGATGTTACCGATGCCTTGAAACAAGGAACCAACCGGTTGGAAGTAAAGGCCGGGCATCCGGAAATGATAGCGGATATGCCTTGGGTATGCGGCGGCTGTTCCTCGGAATGGGGATTTAGTGAAGGCTCCCAACCGTTGGGTATCTTCCGCCCTGTGGTGCTTGAAGCAACGGACGAGATTCGTATCGAGCCTTTCGGCGTACATATTTGGAATGATGAAAAGGCAGCGAATGTTTTTGTAGAGACAGAAGTTAAGAATTATGGCAAGACAACTGAAACTGTAGAGTTGGTCAATAAACTGAGTAATGCGGATGGCAAACAGGTTTTCCGTCTGGTGGAGAAAGTAACGTTGGCTCCGGGAGAAATGAAAGTGATTCGTCAGCAGTCTCCTGTCGGGAAACCCGTTTTATGGGATACGGAGAATCCATATCTCTATAAACTTGCCAGTATGATTAAGCGTGACACGAAAACGACGGATGAGATTTTTACGCCGTTCGGTATCCGTACTATAAGTTGGCCGGTGAAACGCAATGACGGAGACGGACGTTTCTATTTGAATGGAAAACCGGTATTTATTAATGGTGTATGCGAATATGAACACCAGTTCGGGCAAAGCCATGCTTTCAGCAAGGAACAGGTAGCCGCAAGAGTAAAACAAATGCGTGCGGCAGGTTTCAATGCTTTCCGTGACGCCCATCAACCGCATCACCTCGATTATCAGAAGTATTGGGATGAAGAGGGTGTCTTGTTCTGGACGCAATTTTCTGCCCATGTGTGGTATGACACACCGGAATTTCGTGAGAACTTCAAGGGATTGCTCCGCCGATGGGTAAAAGAACGCCGTAATTCTCCATCGGTAGTGATGTGGGGATTACAGAATGAGAGTACACTACCTCGTGAGTTCGCGCAAGAGTGCAGTGAAATCATTCGTGAAATGGATCCGACTGCACGTACGATGCGTATCATCACCACTTGCAATGGCGGGGAAGGTACAGACTGGAATGTGGTTCAGAATTGGAGTGGTACATATGGTGGAGATGTGACCAAGTATGGTCGTGAACTCTCTCAACCCAATCAGTTGTTGAATGGAGAATATGGAGCATGGAGAAGTATAGATTTGCATACGGAGCCCGGAGCATTTGAAGTCAATGGAGTATGGAGCGAAAGCCGTATGTGCCAGTTGATGGAAACTAAGATTCGCTTGGCTGAACAGGCTAAGGACAGTGTATGCGGACAGTTCCAGTGGATATATAGCAGCCATGACAATCCCGGACGCCGACAGCCGGATGAAGCATATCGTAAAATAGATAAAGTAGGGCCGTTCAATTATAAAGGACTGGTTACCCCTTGGGAAGAGCCGTTGGACGTCTATTATATGTATCGTGCGAATTACGTTCCGGCAGCAAAAGACCCGATGGTCTATCTGGTATCCCATACATGGACAAACCGTTTTGAGAAAGGACGCCGTCGTGCCACTATCGAGGCTTATAGTAACTGTGACTCAGTATTGCTATATAACGGTGTGACTGATGAAAAATCCACTTTTCTCGGACGTAAAAAGAACAACGGAACAGGTACTCATTTTATGTGGGAAAACCGGGACATCCGTTACAATGTCCTTCGTGCCGTAGGTTACTACAAAGGAAAACCTGTTGTGGAAGACCTGTTAGTACTTGACGGACTGGAGCAAGCCCCTGATTTCGAAGTTCTTTATCAGGAAGAAAAGCCTGTATTGAAAGGGGAAGCAGGATACAATTATATTTATCGTATCAACTGCGGTGGCGATAACTATACAGACAGTTTCGGTCAATCATGGTTGCAGGACAATACGAATTATTCCCGTTCGTGGGCAGAAAACTTTAAGGGACTGAATCCTTATCTTGCAAGCCAACGTATTACCAACGACCCGATTCGCGGTACTCATGATTGGGCATTGTTCCAACATTTCCGTTTCGGACGCCATCAACTGGAATACCGTTTTCCGGTATCAGATGGTACCTATCGCATTGAGTTATATTTCACGGAACCTTGGCATGGAACAGGTGGAAGTGCTTCCACTGATTGTGAAGGATTACGTATTTTCGATGTTGCCGTGAATGATTCTGTCGTGTTAGACGATTTGGATATATGGGCGGAAAGCGGGCACGACGGAGTGTGTAAGAAAGTGGTGTATGCGACAGTAAGAGGTGGAACATTGAGGATACACTTCCCGGAAGTGAAAGCAGGACAGGCTTTGGTTTCAGGTATTGCTATCGCTTCCACAAATACGGATTTGAAGCCGGCGCAATTTTCCGCGTCCGATTGGAGTTGGGAAAAAGCAAGTAAGGAAGTGATGGAAAAAACGCCCAAAGAACTTCTTCCTGAAGATAAGAACGCCCGTGTCAGCGTGGCCTACGAAGCGGAAGCCGCTACGTTGAAAGGTAAATTTCAAAAGAAAGAACACCGTAAACAGACAGGGGTGTTTTTCAGCAAAGGAAAGGGTAACAGTATCGAATGGAATGTCTCCACCGGATTGGCGCAAGTCTATGCCCTGCGTTTTAAATATATGAATACAAGCGGAAAACCGATACCTGTATTGATGAAGTTCATCGACGCGAAAGGTGTAGTGCTGAAAGAGGATATCCTTACGTTCCCGGAAACACCGGACAAGTGGAAAATGATGAGTACCACAACCGGCACATATATTAATGCCGGACATTATAAGGTGCTGCTTTCGGCAGAGAATATGGATGGTCTGGCGTTCGACGCATTGGATATTCAGTAAGGCTTTCCGGAAGTCAGGCATATAAGCAGTAATAAATAGAAGCGGGGCACAAAGAAGTTTGAATATACTTCCGGTGTCCCGCTTTTCATATCCTGATCCTTTCTTATGAATAAGATATAAATGTTATTATTTTAATATTCGATATTCCGATTTTAATTATTCGAGGGAGAAATTTCAAATAATCTCTATATTTGAAATCAAAAACAAAATAACACAATGGAGAGCGATATACCTAGTTTTGATTTACCGGTTGATTATGTTGTTGGAGAAGGATATGAGATAGATTTATTAAGACGGTATAAGAACTTTCCATGCAGGATAGAGGCTGGTTTTTTCATCCTCTGTATAAAAGGGATAATACAAACAACAATCAACGGGAATCTATATACTATCGGTGAGAATGACTTGATAACCTTACCGCCGGGATATTTTATGGAAATTCTTGATTTCTCGCCGGATATTCATATTTATTATGCCGGCTTCTCATCCGGATTCATAGAAGGTATAAACTTGATGAAGTCTACGGAACATCTTCTCCCTGTTATTATGGAGAATCCGATAATAAGATTATCTCCATTGCAGGCTTGCAGCTACAAGATGTTTTATGAATCATCAATTCTTTCGTATGCTTCTCCAAAGACATTGGCAAACAGGGAGATAGTAAAGGCGGTTCTTACCATGTATCTTCAGGGAGCCACTGAAATCTATAAAATGCAAAACAACCTGTATTTATCTTCTCAGTCGAGGAAATATGAGATTTATCAGGAATTCTTGAAGTTGGTCATGAAATATTATACAATTCATCACGGAACTTCATTTTATGCCGAACATTTAGGGCTTAGTCTGCCGCATTTCTGTTCAACAATAAAAAAGGTGGCGGGAAACACGCCCCTGGAAGTCATAGCATCCGTCATTCTGATGGATGCCAAATCCCGGCTGAAGTCAACCAACGAGCCGGTGAAGAATATAGCCTTATCTTTGGGATTTAATAATATCTCTTTCTTCAATAAGTTCTTTAAGCAACATACGGGTGTTACTCCGCAGGAATACAGGGGGCATTAAACTTCTACCGGCTGTTTTTTGAGCGGTAATGTAACGGTAAAACGGCTGCCTCTTCCTACTTCCGACGCAACGGAAATACTCCCTTGCAGATGTTCTACAATCGTCTTGCAGATAGAAAGCCCCAGTCCCGTACCCTGCTTGAAGGTATTGACTTTATAGAAACGGTCGAATATTTCTTTTTGGCATTCTTGAGGAATGCCTTCTCCTGTATCTTCAACATACAAGCAAACCGAATCACTGTTTCCCGAATCAGCCATAAAGCCGAAATGAATGTGTCCCTCTTCTGTAAATTTCCGGGCATTGTTTATGAAATTACATATTACTTGTTTCAAGCGCGTAGCGTCAGTAGTAATATAAATATCATCATCGGGTAAAATTGCTTTTATTTCAATTCCCGGCATATGTTTCATTGCCTGCTCTTTCTCTATGTCCTTCATTATGGATTTGAGGGAATAGTTGGAGTAAGTGAATTTGATAGTGTTCGATTCGATTTTGGACAAGTCAAGTATGTCGTCAATCAGCCTTACCAGATGTTCGCTATTGATGCTGATTAACCTTACAAAATCGCTCCGTTCTTCATCGCTTAATTCATTATATGTGGAAGCTATCACATCCGAGAAACCTACTATCGCGTTCAATGGAGTTCGGATTTCATGACTCATATTCGCCAGGAATGCCATTTTAAGCCGGTCGCTTTCTTCTGCTTTCTTCCGGGCTTCAATCAGTGTGTTTTCGATGTCTTTGTATTCCTGGATACTTAAACAAATTCCCACCAACCGGTACGGATGGCCGGATATATTGGCGATATAAGTGGATTGTCCCTCAAACCACTCCCAAGTACCGTCTCCACGACGCAAGCGAAACGGTACGGTCTTGTCGAATGTTGTATTCCCGCCGAGTTGTATGGCAAAGGCGTCGGCCATAGCTTGCCGGTCGTCCGGATGAATCATATTTACGTATTCTTCCATTGTCAAGGTATTATTTTCGCCTGCCGGAATCCCCAAATGTTCGAAATAACGGTCGTCAAGAGTAAACTCACTACGGCTTATGTCATAATACCAGGGATATATTCTGGTACTTTGCAAGGCTGTGTTTAATATATACTCTTGTGTCAGTTCCACAGTAATGTTACGGAAGAAGAATAAGATGTTTTTTTCACCCTCTTCATTTTCCATTGTAGCAAATTCTCCTCTTATCGGGAATTGTGTATAGTCAACTTGTTCCTGCATAAATGTATGCTCAGGCAGCGAATATGTTTTTTTGCCCTGACGGATTTCATCCAGAATGGTCGAAAGTATATCTTCTTTCTTATTTAACAGCTTGAATATCCTGTTGGTCGGAAGAGGCATCATCGCGTTGGCTGACGAATGTACATGAAGTTCCGTAAGAGCTTGCTGGTTCAGTTGTATGACTTCTCCGTTTATATCCAATATGATGACTCCGTCAGGCAGAATATTCAGCAATTCATCATTGTAGAGTGTTTGTTCGTTTGCTTCCATGTTTTGTTATTTTTCGTTCAATGTACAGGATAATAATTAAATTCATGACAAAGAAAGCCATTTCCCGGAAGATAACACTATTTTGACAAGCCTTTTTGTGCCTGTTTATACGGCTATTTTAATTCGCAACATATTGAATGTTAATATGATGTTCTTTTTTTAAGATTCGATTCTCATATTTTAATCAGTCTTTTTTTAGAGTACAAAATGAGGTTTTGTTCGTCTATTTGATATGAAGAAAAAAGAACGAATGAAAATATATACTTTATTGCTTGGGACATTGATAGCTTGTCCGATACAGGCACAAACAGTACATGACTGGGAAAATCATCATGTCCTGCAAATCAACCGGGAACCGGCACGGGCGGCATTTACGCCATTTACTGAACAAAAGGGGGACTGCTCCCTGTGTCTGGATGGAATGTGGAAATTCCGGTGGACTCCTGTTCCTGACCAAAAAATCATTGATTTCTATCGGGCGGACTTTGATGACAGGGACTGGACAGACTTTCCGGTTCCCGCCAATTGGGAAATAAACGGATATGGCACACCTATCTATGTATCGGCGGGATATCCGTTCAAGATTGACCCGCCCCGTGTGATGGGTGAACCGAAAGCGGATTACACTACTTATAAGGAGAGGAATCCGGTGGGGCAGTATCGCCGTACTTTTGTTCTGCCTGCTGATTGGACGGCAAAAGGACAGACATTCCTTCGCTTCGAAGGTGTTATGAGTGCTTTCTATGTTTGGATAAATGGTGAACGGGTAGGGTATAGCCAAGGGAGTATGGAACCGAGTGAGTTCAATATCACAAAGTATCTGTACTCCGGAGAAAATCAGATAGCATTGGAAGTCTACCGTTATAGTGACGGTTCTTATCTCGAAGATCAGGACTTTTGGCGCTTCGGCGGCATTCATCGCAGTATCCATCTGATGCATACGCCGGACATCCGTATTCGTGATTATGCGGTACGTACACTGCCCTTGTCAACGAACAATTATCAGGACTTTATTTTTCAGGTAGACCCGCAATTCAGTGTTTATAGAGGATTCACAGGTAAAGGTTATACTATACAGGGAGTTTTGAAAGATGCTTCGGGAAAAGATGTGGTAACTTTGCAAGGAGACGTGGAAGATATACTCGATTTGGAGCATAAGGCAAGCCGGATGAACGAGTGGTATCCGCAACGCGGTCCCCGCAAAACGGGACGTCTGTCGGCTGTTGTCAAATCCCCTCACAGGTGGACGGCGGAAACACCTTATTTATATAGGCTGTATCTTACACTGCAAGATTCTGGCGGGAAAGTGATAGAACAAGTAGAGCAGCCGGTAGGTTTCCGCTCTGTTAAAATAGAGAACGGGCAACTGCTGGTAAATGGCAATCCTGTTCGTTTTCGGGGCGTAAACCGCCATGAACATGATCCTCGCACAGCCCGTGTCATGACGGACGAACGTATGCTTCAGGATATTCTCTTGATGAAACAGGCTAATATCAATGCCGTGCGTACCAGTCATTATCCGAATGTAAGCCGTTGGTATGAACTCTGTGACAGCATAGGGCTTTATGTGATGGACGAAGCGGATATTGAAGAGCATGGATTGCGGGGGACACTGGCGAGTACTCCCGATTGGCATGCTGCATTTATGGATCGCGCTGTCCGTATGGCTGAACGTGATAAGAATTATCCAAGTATCGTAATGTGGAGTATGGGAAATGAAAGTGGTTATGGCCCTAACTTTGCGGCTATCTCGGCATGGTTGCATGATTTTGACCCTACCCGTCCTGTGCATTATGAAGGTGCGCAAGGAACGGACGGTAATCCTGACCCGAAGACTGTGGACGTAATCAGCCGTTTTTATACACGGGTGAAACAGGAATATCTGAATCCGGGTATTGCTGAAGGGGTAGACAAGGAACGGGCGGAAAATGCACGTTGGGAACGGTTACTGGAGATTGCGGAACGTACTAATGATAATCGTCCGGTAATGACCAGTGAATATGCCCATTCAATGGGGAATGCATTAGGTAATTTCAAGGAATATTGGGACGAGATATACAGTAATCCGCGCATGTTGGGCGGATTTATCTGGGATTGGGTGGATCAGGGGATTTATAAAACATTACCCGACGGGCGTACTATGGTGGCTTATGGCGGTGACTTCGGTGACAAGCCTAATTTGAAAGCCTTCTGCTTTAACGGATTGTTGATGAGCGACCGTGAAACTACGCCCAAATATTGGGAAGTGAAGAAAGTATATGCTCCGGTTCTGCTGGGAATGGAGAATGGAGCCTTGAAAGTGACCAACCGGAATCATCATATTGATTTATCATCGTATCGTTGTCTGTGGACATTATCTGTGGATGGTAAGGAGAAAGAACATGGGGAATTGATATTGCCCGAAGTTGCTCCGGGAAAAACAGGAACAATGACTTTACCTGATTTCCGTTCATTATCAGACAAAAGCTCTTCCAACAAAAGGAATAAAGGAAAAGATGTTGTAAAGCCTGCTGCTGATTGTCAGCTTAAAGTGAGTATCGTCCTGAAATCAGACGCTCTTTGGGCAAAAGCGGGACATGAAGTAGCTTGGGAACAATTCTGTTTGCAAAAAGGCGATTTGTTATCAGCCGGTTTAGCTAATAAAGGACAATTACAAATAAAAGAGGATGATAAAACTCTGCAAGTCAGCGGACGCGGCTTTTCCGTACAATGGAAGAAGACAGTGACCGGAAGCATGACTTCCCTTATTTATAATGGTAAAGAGATGTTGGCGCACTCCGATGATTTTCCGGTTCAACCCGTAACACAGGCTTTCCGTGCTCCGACCGATAATGATAAGAGTTTTGGAAACTGGTTGGCGAAAGACTGGAAATTGCATGGGATGGATAATCCGCAGATTAGTCTGGAATCTTTCGACCATCAGTTGCGCGAAGATGGAGCTGTGATTGTTCAAGTCCGGACAAATAATGTATATAAAGAAGGCAAGATAACGACTACATCAGTTTATACTATCTGTTCTGACGGAACGATTGACCTGAAAACAACTTTCCTGCCGCAAGGAGTACTTCCCGAACTGCCCCGATTGGGGATTGCGTTCTGTCTTTCTCCGTCTTATGATACGTTTATATGGTATGGAAGAGGGCCACAGGACAACTATCCTGATCGTAAAACTTCTGCCGCCACAGGGCTGTGGAAAGGAACGGTAGATGAGCAGTATGTGCATTATCCCCGTCCGCAGGATAGTGGGAATAAAGAGGAAGTGCATTATCTGACGCTGACGGACAAACAAAATAAAGGCATCCGTATAGATGCGGTGGAAGAGGTATTCTCAGCATCTGCCTTGCACTATACCGCGCAGGACTTGTACAAAGAGACACATGATTGTTATTTAAAACCACGTGCCGAGGTTATTCTCAGCTTGGATACCGCCGTACTCGGGTTAGGGAATAGCAGTTGCGGTCCGGGCGTCTTGAAGAAATATGCCATCGGGAAGAAGGAACATACCTTACATATACGTATAACCAAAAAATGAATTATTAAATAACTAACACAATAATAAAAGTAAGAATGAAAAAAGTAACCACTTTATTATCAACCTTGGCATTGGCAACTACCCTGGCTGCTCAGAATCTTCCACAGACGGAACGGCAATACCTTTCCGGCCGCGGATGCGATGACATGGTAGAATGGGACTTCTTCTGTACCGACGGACGCAACTCCGGCAAATGGACGAAGATTGGCGTTCCGTCCTGTTGGGAATTGCAAGGCTTTGGTACTTATCAGTACGGAATCACCTTTTACGGTAAAGCTTTTCCCGAAGGGATCGCCGACGAGAAGGGCATGTATAAGTACGAATTTGAAGTTCCCGAAAAGTTTCGCGGACAGCAAGTGAATCTTGTCTTTGAAGCTTCCATGACAGATACGGAAGTGAAAGTGAACGGGCGAAAGGTCGGATCGAAACATCAGGGAGCTTTCTACCGTTTCTCGTATAATGTTACGGACTTCTTGAAATATGGTAAAAAGAACCTGTTGGAAGTAACAGTATCCAAAGAAAGTGAGAACGCGAGTGTGAACCTTGCCGAACGCCGTGCCGACTATTGGAACTTCGGCGGTATCTTCCGTCCTGTATTTCTGGAAGTGAAGCCTGCCGTCAATCTGCGTCACATTGTCATTGACGCGCAAATGGATGGCTCGTTCCGCGCGAATTGCTATACGAATATATCGAATGACGGAATGAGTGTCCGTGCACAGATTTCAGATAGCAAAGGCAAGAAACTGGCCGAAACAACTGTTCCGGTAAAAGCCGGTGGAGACTGGACTTCTATCCAACTGAACGTCTCTAATCCCGCCCTGTGGACAGCGGAAACACCGAATCTCTATAAGGCACAGTTCTCATTACTGGACAAGAACGGCAAAGTATTGCATAACGAAACGGAAACATTCGGCTTCCGCACTATCGAAGTACGCGAAAGTGACGGGCTTTATGTCAATGGGGTACGTATCAATGTGCGTGGTGTCAACCGCCATAGCTTCCGTCCGGAAAGTGGGCGTACATTGAGCAAAGCGAAGAATATCGAAGATGTCCTTTTAATGAAGGACATGAATATGAACTCTGTTCGTCTGAGCCATTATCCGGCTGACCCTGAATTCCTGGAAGCGTGTGATTCTCTCGGATTATATGTGATGGACGAACTGGGTGGCTGGCATGGCAAATATGATACTCCGACCGGAGTTCGCCTGATTGAAGGTATGATAGAGCGTGACGTGAATCATCCTTCCATTATTTGGTGGAGCAATGGCAATGAAAAAGGATGGAACACGGAACTGGACGGAGAATTCCATAAATATGACCCGCAGAAACGCCCGGTCATTCATCCGCAAGGTAACTTCTCCGGTTTTGAAACCATGCATTATCGTTCCTATGGGGAAAGTCAGAACTATATGCGTCTGCCGGAAATCTTTATGCCCACTGAATTTCTTCACGGCTTGTATGATGGCGGGCACGGTGCCGGATTGTATGATTATTGGGAAATGATGCGCAAGCATCCCCGTTGTATCGGCGGCTTCTTATGGGTACTGGCAGACGAAGGGGTGAAACGGGTAGATATGGACGGCTTCATTGATAACCAAGGTAACTTTGGCGCTGACGGTATTGTAGGCCCGCATCACGAAAAGGAAGGCAGTTATTACACTATCAAGCAGTTATGGAGTCCTGTACAAATAATGGACACTTCTGTTGACAGGCAATTCGACGGCAAGTTATCCGTAGAAAACCGCTATGATTACCTGAATCTGAACACCTGCCGTTTCCTCTGGAAACAAGTGAAATTCCCTTTGGCGACAGATGTTCCCAATGCCGGCACTAAAGTTGTAAAACAAGGTGAAGTGCAAGGTAGTGATATTGCCGCTCATTCAGCAGGCATATTAGATCTTAAAACAACCATTCTCCCTGATGCGGACGCTCTCTTTGTGACGGCTGTCGACAAATACGGTCATGAACTTTGGCGTTGGACATTCCCGATAGATAAATTGAATCAGGTAAAAGAGGAACTTTCTCCGTTATCCGGCAAAGCAACTTACACCGAAACAGATAATGACCTTACAGTAAAAGCGAACAATCGCACTTTTGTCTTCTCAAAGAAAGACGGTCAGTTGAAAGGTGTATCTGTAAACAAACGCAAAATCAGTTTTGCCAACGGTCCCCGTTTCATCGGTGCCCGTCGCGCAGACCGTTCACTGGATCAGTTCTATAATCACGATGACGAAAAGGCTAAGGAAAAAGACCGCACTTACAGCGAATTTCCCGATGCAGCCGTATTTACCAAACTTGATGTAAGGGAAGACGGTGGAAACCTAATTATCACCGCTAATTATAAATTAGGAAACTTGGATAAAGCCCAATGGACAATCAACCCGAGCGGAATTGTTACACTCGACTATACTTATAACTTCTCCGGTGTAGTAGACCTGATGGGAATCTGTTTCGACTATCCTGAAGAACAAGTAATCAGTAAACGCTGGTTAGGAGCAGGTCCTTATCGTGTATGGCAAAATCGTATTCATGGTGCACAATACGATATTTGGGAAAATGACTATAACGACCCTATTCCGGGTGAAACCTTTACTTATCCTGAGTTCAAAGGTTACTTCGGAGATGTTTCCTGGATGAATATCCGCACGAAAGAGGGTACAATCAGCCTGACAAACGAAACACCCGGCACTTACATCGGAATATATCAACCCCGTGACGGTCGTGACCGTTTGCTTTACACGCTTCCCGAAAGTGGAATCTCCGTACTGAACGTGATTCCGCCCGTACGTAACAAAGTAAACTCAACAGACTTGTGCGGCCCTTCTTCACAACCCAAGTGGGTGAATGGTCCGCAAACGGGACGAATCGTTTTCCGGTTTACAGAATAAGAATAAAAGTACTCAAATACAACTGAACGAATATGCCAGAAGAGAGAATGCTACTTTCTTTTGGCATATTTTTCTGTATATGGGCCGGCTTTGGCAGGTTTTTACTATTTTTGCCGATATATATCATTCACGCATTATTCCTATGTACACAATATTGATTATAGAAGATGAACCCCGGGTAGCTAATCTGCTGATGAACGGTCTGGAAGAGAATGGCTATCAGGTAATGGTGGCATATGATGGTCTGATGGGACTCCGGCTTTTTCAGGCACATTCATTCGATCTGGTCATTTCCGATATTGTCCTGCCGAAAATGAACGGATTTGAGTTATGCAAGGAAATACGCAAAGTAAATTCTTGTATTCCTATACTGATGTTGACGGCACTGGGGGCTACTGACGATAAGTTGGACGGGTTTGATGCCGGTGCGGATGATTATATGGTGAAACCTTTCGATTTCAGGGAACTGAATGCAAGGATAAAAGTATTGTTGAAACGGGGAAATAGTGATAAAAAGGATTTGCCGCATGAACTTTCCTATGCAGATTTACGTATCGATTTGCAAGGCAAGAATGTAGAACGGAACGGTATATCTATCAAACTTTCCCCAAAAGAATATAACCTGTTGCTCTATATGGTAGAGAATGCCGAAAGAGTATTGAGTCGGATTGAAATAGCCGAAAAAGTATGGAATACCCATTTTGATACGGGAACTAACTTCATTGACGTATATATCAACTACCTTCGCAAAAAGATAGACCGGAATTTTGAACCGAAACTCATCCACACCAAAGCCGGAATGGGTTTCATACTAACCGACAAATTATGAAAATCAGGACAATGCTGACCCTGCAATATGCAGGACTGACCGCAGCGGTATTTCTTGTATTCGTTATAGCTGTCTACTACGTGAGTGAACATTCACGCAGCAATGCCTTTTTTCGGAATCTGCAAAGTGAAGCGATAACAAAGGCGCATCTTTTTCTGAATAATCAGGTGGATGCTGCAACGATGCAATCTATTTATTTGAACAATCGGCAGTTTATCAATGAGGTGGAAGTAGCTGTCTATACCCCGGACTTCCGGATATTATACCATGACGCTCTCCAAAATGATATAATCAAGGAAACTCCTGAAATGGTCACCCGCATCTTGAAACGAAAGGCTATCAATTTCTATGTCAATGAATATCAGGCGGTAGGACTTGTCTATACCTTTGAAGGGAAAGAATATATCGTTACCGCTGCCGCCTATGACGGCTATGGGTATGCCAATCGGGATGCTTTGAGGAATATGTTAATCCTGTTATTTATCGGTGGACTGACAATACTGGCAGTTGTAGGCTATATCCTTGCTAAAAGTACCCTGAAGCCGATACGCAGCATTGTGAAGGAAGCGGAAAATATCACCGCATCCCATATCGACAAAAGGCTTCCCGTAAAAAACGAACAGGATGAATTAGGAGAACTCTGTATTGCGTTCAATAACCTGTTGGAACGTTTGGAGAAATCGTTCAACTCACAAAAAATGTTTGTAAGCAATGTCTCCCACGAACTCCGTACTCCTATGGCTTCGCTTACGGCGGAACTGGATCTGGCATTGCTGAAAGAGCGTACCGCGGAACAGTATCAGTCAGCTATCGACAATGCTTTGCAGGACGCCCATCGAATCATCAAGCTGATTGACGGACTACTGAACCTTGCCAAGGCGGATTACCAATCGGAACAAATCAAGATGGAGGAGGTCCGTCTGGATGAATTGCTGTTGGACGCACGGGAGTTAGTGTTGAAAGCTCATCCGGAATATCATGTCGAACTCGTATTCGATCAGGAAGCTGAAAACGACAATGTCCTGACTGTTGTCGGGAACAATTATCTGCTGACTACCGCATTCGTGAACCTGATAGAGAACAACTGCAAGTATTCTTCCAACCGGAGCTCATTCGTGCTGATTTCCTTTTGGGAACAATCGGCTGTCATCCGCCTGTCGGACAATGGCGTGGGAATCTCCGACAAGGACAAGGAGAACCTATTCCGGCTATTCTATCGTGGGGAAAACAAAGCTTTTGCTTCCGGGCATGGCATCGGTATGACCTTGACTCAAAAAATCATTCATTTACATAAAGGAGAACTGACCGTATCTTCCCATCAGGGCGAGGGCACTACTTTTGTGGTAAAGCTCCCTCATATCTGACACTCCCTGATAATATTCTAATGATTTTCTAATACCACTCTAATATATCTCTAACAGCTTCCCGGTGGAGCTGTCCTTACCTTTGCATCGTGATTGAAAAAATGCAATTCGTAACTTTAAAAATAAGAGATTATGATGTGGAAGAAGAAATTGCGCCAACCGCAGTACTCATTCAATTCAGAAAAAGTTTTTCTGGTTGCTACCCAACCGGGCAAATCTGCCTATTCATATTTGCAGGCCACCCGGCTCGGACTGACAAAAGGAGAAGTGGAACAACGTCAATCCACCTATGGAAAGAATGAAGTAGTTCACGAGCAGAGAAAGAATCCCTTTATCCTGTTTATCAAGACATTTATAAATCCGTTTATCGGAGTTCTCACCGGACTGGCTATTGTATCCCTGATTTTGGATGTACTCATGGCTTCACCGGGAGAGCAGGAGTGGACGGGTGTCATCATTATTGCGTCTATGGTCGTGTTCAGTGCCATTCTGCGTTTCTGGCAGGAGTGGAGAGCAAGCGAAGCTACCGACTCTTTGATGAAGATGGTAAAGAATACGTGTTTGGTAAAACGGGCGGGGGCTCAGGAAGAAGAGTTGGATATTACAGAACTTGTTCCCGGAGACATTGTCTATCTGGCTGCCGGAGATATGGTTCCGGCTGATATCCGCATTATCGAGTCAAAAGACCTGTTCATCAGTCAGGCATCACTGACCGGAGAATCAGAACCTATTGAGAAATTGCCGGAAGTCAGGGGAAAGCAATACCGCAGTGGGAGCGTGGTAGAATTGGATAATATCTGTTATATGGGTTCCAATGTGATTAGTGGTGCTGCAAAAGGAATCGTCTTTGAGACGGGAAATAAGACTTATCTGGGCACTATTGCCAGAAGTCTGGTGGGGCATAGGGCTACCACTGCTTTCGATAAAGGAATCAGTAAAGTTAGTTTTTTGTTGATTCGCTTTATGTTGGTCATGGTTCCTTTTGTGTTTCTGGTCAACGGTTTCACAAAGGGAGACTGGTTTCAGGCTTTCATCTTTGCCATTTCCGTTGCCGTAGGGCTTACACCGGAAATGCTTCCGATGATTGTCACCGCCAATCTTTCCAAAGGTGCGCTAGCCATGTCGAAAAAGAAAACAATCGTGAAGAACCTGAACGCGATTCAGAACTTCGGCGCCATGAATATACTCTGTACGGACAAGACAGGGACACTGACTTGTGACAAAATAGTGTTGGAGAAATATATAAATGCAGATGGAAGCGGTGACAATAGTAAACGTATTCTTCGCCATGCCTATTTCAACAGCTATTTTCAGACCGGATTAAGGAATCTGATGGATAAAGCGATTCTCTCCCACGTAAGAGAACTGAATTTGGAGCATTTGAAGGATGATTATACGAAGGTAGATGAAATTCCCTTTGATTTTACACGCCGGAGAATGTCCGTAGTTATAGAAGACCGTTTGGGCAAACGGCAGATTATCACTAAGGGGGCGGTGGAAGAAATTCTCGATGTATGTACATATGCGGAATTCGACGGACAGATTCATCCTTTGACTGACGACTTGAAAGTCAAGGCACAAAAGATAAGTGAAGAAATGAACCGGCAGGGAATGAGAGTACTGGCGGTTTCCCAAAAGAGTTTTATCGAAAAGAACGGAAACTTTGCAGTCGAAGATGAAAAAGAAATGGTATTGATAGGTTATCTTGCTTTTCTTGACCCGCCTAAACCGTCTGCCGCCGAAGCGATAGAGCAATTGTATGTACATGGAGTGGAGGTCAAGATATTATCAGGAGATAATGACATCGTAGTGAAGGCGATTGCCCGTCAGGTAGGCATCGACACTACCCGTTCTCTTACGGGGATGGATATCGAGAATATGGATGAACCGGCAATGAAAGAAGCGGTAAGGAGCACTACGCTATTTTCTAAACTGACCCCGTTGCAAAAGACACAAATAATCTCTCTTTTGCAAGAGCAGGAAAATACGGTTGGCTTCTTGGGCGACGGCATTAACGATGCCGGTGCTCTGCGGCAATCAGATATTGGAATTTCTGTGGATTCGGCGGTAGATATAGCGAAAGAGAGTGCCGACATTATCTTGTTGGAGAAAGATTTGCTAGTGTTGGAAGATGGTGTACTGGAGGGACGAAAGACCTTTGGCAACATTAATAAATACATTAAGATGACAGCCAGTTCAAACTTCGGGAATATGTTCAGCGTGATATTTGCAAGCGCATTCCTGCCTTTTCTTCCGATGATGCCGATACATCTGCTTATTCAGAATTTGCTGTATGACATTTCGCAGACAACCATTCCGTTTGACCGTATGGATCCGGAATTTCTGAAGAAGCCGCGTAAATGGGATGCGTCTGATTTAAGCCGTTTTATGATTTATATCGGTCCTATCAGTTCTATCTTTGATATTGCCACCTATTTGGTCATGTGGTATGTCTTTAGCTGTAACAGTCCCGAGCATCAGACCTTGTTTCAGACCGGATGGTTCGTTGAAGGGCTTTTGTCACAGACTTTGATTGTCCATATGATACGCACACGAAAGATTCCATTTATACAAAGCCGGGCAACATGGCCTGTAATGGGAATGACGCTATTAATCATGGCAGTAGGAATTCTTATACCCTTCACGTCTTTCGGACGTTCCATTGGATTGCAGGCTCTTCCATTAAGCTATTTCCCCTGGCTGATAGGTATTCTGCTTTCTTATTGTATCTTGACGCAAGTTATTAAGAATTGGTATATCAGGAAGTTTGTACGTTGGCTATAATAATAGTAGGTTTACTGAAAAATTGACAATCAATTAATGTGGTATTAGCAGGATATTCTTCCTGTTGATACCACATTATAGAAATCTATTTAACTCTTTTACCAACAAATGAACAGTAGTAGAAGATTCGTGTTGTGCCGGGTTATTCCCGTCAAATTGTTTCATGATAGTTTTAGCGTGATTAATAGCTTGTTCTTGTTTAGTAAACAAAACATTGAACATTTTAGAACTTACACCCGATTTTTTTGTATAAGCAAATCCGAGCAGAGTACTCAGCATTTTTTCATACCTGGAACGATGTAAAGCCCCTTGGTACAGATTAAAATGTAATAAAAACCAAAATTCAAAAGCTTGGTTACTGTAGGCCACTTCAAAACCATTTTGTTGTGCCAATAAGATTGCAGAGTTAAAATCATTTTCTGGAAAGTCATCTTTATCAAAAACCACCCAATTCTGATTATATGTCCGTCCCTTTAGCTTTTCTTGCTCTTTTATATTGATAGCCTTTTGTACTAATGCTAATGTTCCCATACCTTGCCCGAGGGCTTTCACATTGGCAGAGGTCAAACGAAAAGCATTAAAATAGTCCGGTTCAGTATTAACTCCTTCGCAAATAATCAGAAATGTTTGTTTTACTTCACGTACGCCGCTGATACGTGTTATCTTTCTTTCGATACGCGGATTTATATTTTTCCTTTTAGCCGCCATAGCTTAATTTTCTTGAGTATTAAACAAACGGGTTAAATCTCCAACAATTGGAATTGCTCCATATTTTCCTGATAAATAATCTTTTTCAAATGAAGCATCATTACGTACTTTATACTCTGCCAACGAATAAAGTTCAGTTGCACCATAACGGTCTTTTTGTGTAAACCAAATCTGATCCCTCCGGAATATGTCAGCACTTAACAAGTTTGTATCGTGAGTAGTGAAAATTAATTGGGCATTTCGCGGATTTGTTTCTTTTGAATTGAACAAGGCAATAATTCTACATGTGAGAAGCGGATGCATTTTTGAATCAAATTCATCTATAATAAGACGCTTTCCATTATCCAAAGCATCAATGATAGGGTATGCCAGCGAAAAATACTTTATTGTGCCTTCCGATTCATTTTTCCTGAATGGGAAAGTAATAGTTTTGACTTCATTACCTTTCTCATCATATTGCGTGTGTGTACTCACGATAGCATTATCAATTTTTTCAATACTTTCAATGCCTAAATCAGCATAACGGGAAAATTCAATAATTCTCTGTTTCATTTTGCTATCATCCAATTGGATGGCTGCCGTATTCCATATCTTTTCATCGTTAGAACCTGAAATAATAGTAGTCTCATTCAGCCATTGCATTATCTCTACCGCTGTGGGGTCATTGAATTGCGCCGCAACAGAAAGCAATAATGCATTTGCTCTCACCATTCGTTTACCTGCAAGTTCTTTGCCAACGACAAACTTAGTATGAATATCAAAACTATCTTTTCCCCGATAAAATAATTCTACTTCCTTAGCCCTCTTTTTATTGGCTTTTTGATAAAGCCATTCCGAATGTACTAATGAATTATCAGCTTCAAATCCATAACGGTATTGATTATCTTCATCACAGAATATCGCTTCAAAATAACTTGGCTCACTCGCTGTAAGCGAATTTAACCGGAAACTTTCTATATTAACACGTTCCCCTGCCTGAATATCCTTCGACGAATTTATCACATACCATTTAAAGAACTCAAATGCCTTAATGAAATTAGATTTGCCGGATGCATTAGCACCATAAACAACCGCACTCTTCATCAATGATAATCCGGCAGTCCCTACACCAAAGATTATATCTTCAGCCGGAATCTGTATTTCTTTCAAAGCCGACGCTACTAATGACAATGTAGATTGCTCTTTGAAAGATAGAAAATTTCCTATTGTAAATTGAATAATCATATTTTAATCGATTTATTTGAGAACTTATCACAAATATACTATTTATTTTCAGGAAAAAGAATATTTATTAGGTGAATTATATTATTTTATGTCTTACGGGATACAATTAGAGAGTGGATATTATCATATGCGTGATTATGGTATCAGACATGATTTGAATGTCGGAGATTTTGAAGCAGGACTATTATTACACTGTTTTAATATATGCATCACTCATGAGGTATAAATCCCCGAATCGATGAATAATACGCTGATAACTGTCGCTATTATAAAATATTTCTAATGCTTGCATATCTGAAATGTGCAGACGGGCAGCAAGTTGCTCCATAATACCATAATATTTGCCTTGCATTACAATATCAGCATTAGCAACTTCTTTTGTTGGAGATGGTATAGGTATGGAAATAGCATCTATAAAATGTAAATGTTCATCAATCACTTTTTGGTTTGTGATACAAATTTGATTGTTAGGATCTTGATGAACCAGACGCGATAAAGCTTCTTCACGGGTATAATCACCACGCATATAGAGGTAAATAGTACGTATCACACGATCATCTGCTATACCACCTTTTATGATATCATAATCTTTCCACATAGTACCTCCTTGTCTACAGGATACGACAAAATCAAGATTTGGTCGGCATACCCTGCCAATGGCTGCTCTACACGACAAGTAGAACCATGATAGTGATTAACATGATTTACCTCCTTCATTTGTAGACATTTGAAAAGGTCTATAATCTTTAGGTAACCATTGTGGATCACGATGATAGATATATTCCAATAAAGAATCAACAATATACGCTTTTCCTTGCGTGTGCAAAGTATCATAAAAAGTCTTGATATAACTATCTAGTGCGCCTAATTCCTTTAGTTTATTAAAAACCTCCGGACTATAACGTCCCAACCGTTCAGCAGTATTTTCGACACAATATATGATGAACTCCAATTGTTTTTCTTTAAGGGTCATACTATTTTCTCCTTTCTTATCATAATTGTCCTATGATTAATATAGCAAAGGTAGAAAAGTTCCTTCTTTTTTCCAATGATTCTGTATGGTATCTTATATACACTAGTGAATATTAAAGTAAACTCAATATTCATTCATCATTGTTTTCTCTTCTTTTGCCAACTTTCCCCACCTTTGAAATACCCTTATTAGACTTTCTTCCTGCATCAGTTCCACCATTTCATAGATATACTTTGTGTGTCACAGAAGTTAACCGGATAGATAGGTAATGATTTAACAATGTTTACCGAATACGCCTTTTATGAGAGAGATTAGTTTCTCATTTTGAATGAATCTGAAGTTGTTTTGAACGAAATTTCGGAATCCGTGTGCAATTTCAGAACGTTTTATTTTAATCTATATTTCTTTTGTATATTTGCAGCAAATATTAATTATAAGCATAAACAAAAAACACTCTATTATATACATTTGATGAAGATACATGACATAATAATTCTACTTTTGATGTTTTTGGGAAGCATAGGGCATTGTTCAGCTCAAAAAGTAGCGGTAAAAACAAATCTGTTCTACGGGATTTATTCAAATTCACCTAATCTTGGAGTCGAGTTCGGACTTTCACCACGTAGTACAGTAGAACTGGGTGGCGGCTTTAACTGGTTTACATCCGGCAAATCATCCTCAAACAAGAAACTGGTACACTGGCTCGGTTCTGCGGAATATCGTTATTGGACGTGTGAAAGATTCAGCGGACATTTTTGGGGAATACATATATTAGGAGGACAGTACAACATAGCTGGTCATCATTTGCCACTTCTATTCGGAGATGATTCCAGACGCCATCGTTATGAAGGATGGGGGATAGGCGGAGGATTTTCGTATGGCTACCATTTTCTCCTAAGCAATCGTTGGAGTCTCGAAGCGAATATAGGCATGGGATATGTCCGGCTTCATTACGACAAGTTCAGGTGCGAGACTTGTGGTGAAAAAACCGGAACGGAAAAACGCAACTATTTCGGACCGACTAAAGCCGCAGTCTCACTTATATTTCATATAAAATAATAAAAACATGATAAAAGCTAAATCAATTTTATGGTTACTGACTCTGTCACTGCTCTTTTCTCCTTTACTATATGGAGAAAACCTGTCAGACAAATGGTATAAAGGAACTATGCACCCAGAAGCTCTTAAACTACAACAAGTGGGAGATTCTTTACATATTCAAATGCTTTACGACTTCGATAAAATAAAAGTCAGTTCCAATCATTCAATAGAACTGATACCGGTATTAGTTACTACAAGCCACCAAATGGAATTACCGGAAATCTCTGTCAAAGGCCGTAGTAATTACCAAAGTCTGAAACGTAAATTGGCTTTAATGAATATACAGGAACGTGATTTTTACCAGTCGGAAGCTCCATATCGTGTTGTAAAAGGATATGGAACAACCGGAAAAGAACAAATCCGGTATTCATTGGTCATTCCATTCGAACCATGGATGAAAGATGCGCGTTTGGATATCAAAAAGGAAGTGACAGGTTGTTGCCGACCGGGCAAGTTACTATCGACAATTCCTCTTTTTAGTACTGTTGCTTTGGAACAACTTGCTATTCCGTATCAAGTTATTCCACATATCAGCTACATTCAACCACAAGTGGAACATGTTAAAAATCGTGAGATGTCATGCGAAGCGTTTTTGGACTTTGTCGTCTCTAAAACCGACATAAAGCCGGATTATATGAACAATCCGGTAGAGTTGGAAAAGATAGCCTCCATGCTTGCTGAAGTGAAAAATGATACAACTATAACGATTCGTGAGATATCGGTCATCGGTTATGCTTCACCGGAAGGCTCTTTCCTTTTTAACAGGCAACTTTCCGAAGGACGTGCGAAAGCACTTGTCAATTACCTGCTCCCTCATTTCTCTTTTTCTAAAGAATTATACAAGGTGGAATATGGCGGTGAAAATTGGGATGGATTACGCAAGATGGTTGCAGAATCTGATATGATGGAGAAAGAGGATATTCTTCATATCATTGATAATACACCGGCTGCTATAAATTATCATACAAATACTAGTCGTAAAAAATCATTGATGCTATATAAACATGGTGAGCCATATCGATATATGCTCAACGAGTATTATCCACATTTACGTAAAGCAATATGTAAGATAGAATATAATGTTCAGAATTTTAATATAGAACAGGCAAAAATACTGCTTCATAGTCGACCTCAAGATTTGAGCCTGAATGAAATCTATCAAGTAGCTCTTACTTACGAAAAAGGTTCACCGGAATTTATAGAACTATTTGAAACAGCCGTCAGAATCTTTCCTAACGATGAGGTTGCCAATTTAAATGCCGCTTCGGCTGCACTTTCACATGGAGATACAGTATTAGCAGAAGAATATCTTAGGAAAACAAAGATTTCCGTACCGGAGTATGAAAACACAGTGGGAGTGTTACACTTATTGAAAGGGGAATATGAGCAAGCAGAAGCATATCTCAATAAAGCTGCCGAATCTGGATTGAGACAAGCACGTCTCAATCTCGAGGAATTGGCTAAAGGTAAAGACAATATCCGGACAATAAACAAACAAGACTATTGATTTATTTTTACTATCATTTATAATTATCATTTCATTTACAACATTTAAACATTTAAAAAGATGAAAACAAGAAGTTTTCTATTATCAACGTTGGCAGCTTTTATGCTTGCCGGTTGTAGTAGTGAGGAAGCAGGGGAAAACAACATTCTGGGTGATGACCTGAATGGCAAAGCGTATCTGTCGCTTTCGCTTAAAAGTCATATAGCTACTACAAGAGCAACAACAAAACCGGGTACTTCAGGGGAAAGTAAAGCGGGGACTGTAACTGTTCTATTATTTGACAAGGATGATGTATGCCTTGATGTGGTTGACTTTAGTGGTGCTACTGTTGGAAACAGCGGAGGAGAAGGGAATCCGTCTGCTGCAGCCAGTGAAGCTAAATTAGTGCCGGAAAAAACTGAGAAAGTATTTGTGGTTATCAACCCTTATAGTGCTGGGTGGGATTTATCTAAAGATGCCGTAAAGGGTAAACCTTGGAACACGATTAATGCTGCTATTGATGCGACTATTACCAATGTTACGGGCGACCAGAATTTTATGATGGCGAGTGCAGGTACCACTGATGCTGGAGCATTAACAGATGTAAAGTCGAATGTGTTTAAACCGACTGAATATACCCCGGAAGCAGAGAATCAGGCAAAGACTAACGCCAAAAATACTCCTGCTAAAATCAATGTAGACCGGTTGAGTGCCAAAGTTGAGGTTGCGGTTAAGTCACCAGACTTTACAAAACCAGATGGTTCCAATTTTACTTTTGGTGGTTGGGAATTAAGTGTTACCAATAAGAGTGTAAAATTATATAGTGATCTTATTCCTTATGACAATGCTACAGAAGGGGCTGTTTATCGTCGGGATAAGAACTATCTGCTGAGCGAACAGCCTGATATTAGTGAAAATATGGAAGCTAACATGGATGCAGCTTTCAATTATCTGAAAAACATCAATAATACAGCGGAAACTATGCCTGAAGTGAAGCAGACGGATGGAACAAGTTTGTATTGTCTTGAAAACACTATGGATGCGGCAGCGCAGCAATTGGGATTTACTACCAAGGTGGTGGTAAAAGCTCGGTATACTCCTAAAGATTTGACTGTAAATACCAGTTACTTCTCTTGGAAAGGTAATTATTATACACTAGAAGGGCTTCAAAAAGCATACAAAGAAACCACTGGCGGCGGACTGAAAACAGATTTGCCTATATTCTTGAAAAAAGCAGGCGTCGTGGAAGAGGGTGTTGCAGACATAGATAAGGCGATTGCAGATCTTACTGTTGACGACTTCAATGAGAAAACCGGTATTATCGGACGTTTCTGCGCTGTACGTTACTATCACGCATCAGTATGCTACTATGACGTTTTAATCCGTCACGACCAAAATGTCACAACCAAAATGGCTTTAGGTAGATATGGTGTAGTACGCAACAACTGGTATCACCTTGAGCTTCAGAGTGTGAGCGGCCCTGGAACACCGTGGATTCCCGATCCGTCCGACCCTGATCCAAATAATCCTACACCACCGGATACCGATGATGATGAAGCAGACGCTTATCTATCTGTTGAAATCACTATCAATCCATGGACTTTCTGGACACAAGGTGTTGATTTGCATTAATAGATGGAAATCAAGAGATACATAAAGAAATACATAATAATCCTTGCCGCTTTTATGGCGGCAGGGATTACCGGTTGCGATGTCCTTCATGACGACCTCGAACAGTGTGATCTTTTTCTGAAGTTCCGGTATGACTATAACATGGCAAACGAAAACTGGTTTGCCGATCAAGTGGAAGAAGTAAAGGTCTTTGTGTTTGATGCAGAAGGGAGCTATATACAGACATTCACCGAAAATGGCAGTCTGCTGAAAAGTCCGGACTATCGTATGCTGATACCTTATCGTCTGAAAGGCTGTACGGCTGTTGTGTGGGCAGGAAAAACAGACAGTTTTTATTCATTACCGATAATGACCGCAGGCACTCCGATAGATAAATTGACATTGAAATATGAACCTGAAAATGACATAAGCAACAATCATCTCGATGCGTTATGGCATAGCAGTTCTCTGCAAATGTTTTCGTTAGAGAATAGCGGCAATACGGAAACGGTCAGCTTGGTGCGCAATACCAACGATATAACGATAGGTATTACACAGAGCAGCAACCCTGTTGATGTTTCAAAATATGATATACAACTGATAGCAGCAAACAGTTCTTATGACTATAAAAATAATTTTGGAGAGAAAAACAAGAACATAACTTATTATCCTTGTCCTGAAGAGGAGGACAGTAGAGTATCTTTCCACACCCGGATTCATACGCTCAGGCTTGTCAAAGATAGCGATATGACTTTTTCCATCACAGAAAAATCTTCAGGAAAAGCAATAGATATCGGAGGTAAAACAACAATAAACCTCATTGATTACCTGTTGATGAGTAAACCGGAAATGATGGATGAGCAGGAATATCTTGACCGCAGATATCAGTGGGACATCAATATCCGTATTGGAGACAAGGAAGAGAACGGTTACATTGCATTGAGCATAACCGTCAACAATTGGACGTATTGGTTTCAGCCAACGGATATGTAAGCCGTTTTTTGAAACAAAATTTTGGCACGATTAAGGATGAATATAACTATAAACATAAAATTTCCGGCAGTTGTCTTGCTTTTGACGACGTTTGCCTTGTTGCTTGATTCTTGTGTAAACGAGAATGAACCGACAGGTGCACGTATTTACGAAGGAGAAAGAATACCTCTAAGTATTACTATGGGGACACGCAATACTACTACCGATAATGATAAAGTCATAAGTTCCGTACGTGCGATTGTTTTTAATGACAAGGATGAACTGGTGTATAATGGTGTTTCGGACACTTCCATAAATGATGATGACACATATACCGCTCCAATAAGGGCGGCACGGGGATACAACAACATTTATATCATTTGTAATGAAACAGAGGAACTTACGGAAAAACTCAACGCCATTACACGGGAGAATGAAATAGAAAATGTGACATTCTCCGCAGTAGGTATCATTGCTCCGCCACCCATGTATGGAAATGTGCAGCATGCCTATGTAGAATCCCGCAGTGACGGGAAAAATGCCACAGTCACAATTAATAATGTTAAAATGACGGAACTACCGGTTAAAGTAACCCGTATGGTATCCCGTCTTAGCTTTACAGCAATTAAAAATATAACCAATCTGGATGAGGATTTTAAGGTAACCAAACTGTCAATCAAGGTATGTCGTATGCCAGCCGCCACTACCATAGGAGAAGGACAGGCATATACGAAAAATATTTGGTCGGATGACCTTACTATATCAGGAACAGGCGAACTCGATAATAACGGTACATATATAATAAATGGAAATAAATACACCATTCCTGATAACGTAGATTTCATAACAATTCCCGCCACTTATATCCCCGAGCACTTGTTATCCGAACCTAAAAATGCTTCACAAGCAACCTATCTCAAGATTGACGCACAATGCATACTTAAAAATGGAAGTACGCAGGTACTAAACTGCATCTATTTACTAGATATCGGGCAGAATCCCCCTGAAAACCATAACCTGACACGAAATAACCATTATCAGATATACGCCACCATTACCGGTATGGGTGCAATGGGACTTTATGCGGAAATAGTGGCAATGGAGGAACATGATATCACAATCAACTGGAAGCCTATTGACGGACTGGTAATAGTGAGTGACAAGGCGGCAGATTATGACGCCACAGCCGATACATCCAAAAATGTGAATATATGGAATGACTTTACCATCTATTCAGGTGTACTGAAAGCATATCATTCGGAGACGGGATACAAAGATGTCCTGTTCAAGTACGGCAGCCTGATAGCTATACACAGCGCATCGGAAGAAGGGAAAACATTTGCAGCACCCGACAATGCTAATGAACTGAACGATGTACTTTGGTATCCGGGCTCATACGCCCCTTTAACTATCAAGGGATGGGCGGACATTCCTTATCAGGATACTGGTGAAATACCTGAAAATAATACGGCAGTCCAGATTGCGAAAGGATTGGGAGATCCTTGCAAACTTGCCGGACTATCTGAAGCTCAAATCAAGACTTTGGGAATTGTGGATAACGGACAGTGGCATATGGCTACTTCGGATGAGAATAACATTCTGATAATGGCAACTGATAATGAAAATAATTCATACGGTTACCCTTCTTTCCATTGGTTGCTTTCTCCACATAACCGGTATAGGGATACGGACGGCATTTCCAAGGGAGATCGTTCCAATGGATGGTATTGGGCAAATGATGCCTCAGTATTCAATTTCTCCGGTCAATCACAGGAAGCTGGACTTCAAAATGGTATAAACAGACAAAATGCATATATGATCCGTTGTGTGCGCAATGAGATACCGGAAAGCCAGATGAAGATAGGTAATATTGTCAGTCCCACTTATCAGGGTACCGAGAATAGTGGAAACTCTTACTTCGGCATTATATCAAATATTCCTTATTGGACGGCAACACTTGTAACATCAGGTTCGGAAATGGGAACAGCATCTCCCAACGATTTTTCATTTGAGCCCGGAGGTGGCAGCATACATACTACCCACGGCAGTAACACTCAGAATATCTCTGTATATGTCAAACGTAAGGAAAGTGCTTCGCCACGTTCATTTAGAGTGAGAGTGGCAGGCATCGGTTTGGACGGGCGGACAGAGAGTCTCTTACTCACTGTTTCACAAAGCGGATATGATTTACGTGCCAAAACAGGATTGGGCAGTTCTGGTAATATACCTCAGAAGGGAGGAACTTACGAGACAACCATTCAACTTACCCCCACAGATGTAACCATGCCTGCCGGAAAATTGTATTTGAGAATCAGCTATGCAGGTGCCACAAAGTGTGTCAGCACCGAAGTAAATACTGAATCACATAGATATGAGTATCCTGTCTCAATAGAAATCCCGGAAAATGATAGTCCGAGTGCCATTAATCTTACGGTTGAGATATTATTGGCAAGAGAGTCCGGATTAACAGTTTCCCTTGGAAATCCGATTATTTCACAAAATGGTTATCAATAAGAACCGGCATGAAGCTTGGTGATAAATAGATATGATATGAGAATAAGAATTAGATATGGAAAGTATTTCCGGACAGTCTGCACAACCTTGCTGTCACTGTTATACTTGGGTTGCACAAATGACAAACTGGATGAGTTTAATCCGGGAAATACTTCAGGTAAAACGGTCATGGTCAGCCTGAATGTCAGTCTTCCTGCTGCTGTAGAACCGACATTCGCGAGTGGTTATACAGCTACAAAGTCATTTTTTAGGAAAGAAACTTGTTCTGACTCTCCGTTTACTGTGGTTTTGGAAGGAAAGCAGGAACCGCATACCATAACTACCCGTGCTTCCGATGGGACAACCAAACTACACAACCTATGGCTATTCCAGTTTAAGGAAGATGGCTCCATTAATGGAAAACCTCATAAACTGAGTGATACTACGACAGCTATTAATGATCTAGCAACAATAGATGTTCCTCTTGTGGTGGCGGAGAATCAAACTTTATATCTGCTGGTGCTGGGTCCCAAGCTAAATTATGACATGAGTAAGGTAAGTTATCTCGATGAACTTAAAAAATGGAGTTTTGAATACTTGACTAATATAGAAGGTCATACCCAGTCACTTATCACCGCTGACGACGAAGTACCATTGGCCGGAGAAGTGCCGGGTGTTACTGTCGTAGATATTGACGGAGGTAACCGGGGATTGGTCGAATATAACAAGCCTGTCGGTTTTGTTGGAGGTATCGAAATAAGAAAGCTGATGGCACGCATTACATTACGCTATAAATTTGAAGTGGAAAATTACAAATTGCAGGGTTTGAAATTATTGAATGTAAACAGTACGATTCGGCTCACCAATCCTGAAAAGAATAGTGATGAAGATACTTATGCCACGTTTGAAGTAGATAAATTGGGCGAACCGGATACAAACGGCTTTTATTCGGCAACATGGTATGTTGCACAGAATTGTCAGGGAACTGTAGGTAGTATTATGAGTGAAAACCAACGTTACTACAAAATAGTCAATAAAGTACCTTCTGGGGCTGCACCAGTGTTGGGTACACAGATAGAAGCATGGGCATATTCTACTGTAACAGACGAATATGCAATTTACCAAATGTATGTCGGGAACAACAATACTAACAATTTTGATGTGGAACCCAATCATTTTTATAATCTACGTACTACCATTAACGCAGACATAAATTCTGCAAAAAACGATGAACGGATTAGAGCGTACATTGCCAGTCAATATGTAGAGTTTCATGCTAGTTATAATGTAGCTGTTAGTGGAGGGGCATCATTTGATACTTTTAAGAACCTCTACAATAAATCAGGTAAAGATTATGACCTTGATGCAGCTTATGATGTTCGACCGATAGTTGTACAAACTCAGGGAAGAACAGTGGAAGTGGAGATATATACCAATAAAGAATGTACACAGAAAGCTCCCGATAACAGTTGGCTTCGTTTGTCTTCTTCATCTAATTATACCAATGCATATAATAATGTCAAGGAGCCGCTGAATACATATATCAAAGCAAGTACCATACTTCCCACACAAATAAAATTTTATCTTTATAATGATGAGTACATATATGATGAAAACGGTAATCTGGTCGATTCTGGTGGTGAAAGCGATGCGGAAGGAAAGCGTTCCTTATTTATCAAAGTTACTACCACAACCGAGGGAGATGGAGAAATATTGCAAGCTTCACATATATTCAGAATGGATCAGCGACCGGCAATATATGCCGGACGTTTCGGAGGAGTAAAAGATACGGATGGGAATTATACGATGGGATTAGTGCATGACAGATTATCTGTGCGTAGCACAAATAAATATCTGGTGGGCATAACCACCATGGGAAAAATACAATATGGTTATAACAATGTTGAAACAGCAGCACAATCATATGGGACAGATGATATAAATTGCGGAAAAACAGCAACGATTAATCTAGCTGAAAATATACATAACCTTTCTTGGACAGGTGATATACCTGTTCCGCAGAAAGATGCAAACGGTCATGTACTATTATATCAATACCAATATCCGGCCAGTACCTTTTCCGCAAGAGTCTGTTATGATAAAAACAGAGATGAAGATGGAAACGGACGAATAGAAGGTGATGAATTAAAGTGGTATATGCCTGCATCCAATCAACTGATTGGTATTTATATAGGTAGTTCATTGAATATTACCAGCGGAAATACAACTACGGAAGATGGAAATGGTAGTGTCAAAAGATGGTATAACGGACTGAATTCTTACTATAAAACTGATGGTGGCTCAAGGTGCGTAAGAGATATAAGTATCAAGCAAATGCAATTTTAAAGCGAAATAAACAAAAACAAGAATAAAATGAAACGAATGATTATTATAATTTCCGCGTCTCTCTTCATGCATGTAAAGGGATATTCTCAGATAACGGGTATATATACGGATGAGGAAGGAAATCAATATGCAGTTATATATTCGACAGGTTTACCCGAAAGTAGAGTGGAGAATAGAAGTGAAAATTCAACGTTTTATACGAATATTCAACTCTATGAATGGACTTCAAACGGTCAAAACACGAACCCTGTCAAAGATAGCAATGGAAATTTAGTTTATGTTCATCGTGTAAGTCGGCATAATAATGCTATAAATAGTGGCAACAATGATATGAAAGTCTCCAAGGGATTTATTATATCTCCGGATGCGATTGACAGTGATGGTGCAAGTACAACTACGACAACAATGGACTGGGCTACTGCAAACGGATATCTTGCTACAGCAAACCAAAATAAATATGATGTTGCAAGTTATGCCGTTCCTAAAGGATGTGCCATGTACCGTGGAAAATATGGAAAAGACGCACCGGGAACATGGCGGGTTCCTACCTTTCGGGAAGGTAGCCTGATAATGATTTTTTATAGAAAATTGGAGGAAACAAATGTGCGAACTGGTTTTAATAAATTCGCATTGTCTACAAACGGTACCGCTTATTGGTTGGCAACAGAACATTCCGGTTCTTCTACTTATGCATGGTATATGAAATTCTATCCTGACGCAACAAAAGTGAAATATGCATCCTCTAGCGGTTCCAAAAGTACTAAATATTTTCTCCGCTGTATTCAGGATATTCCGTCGAAATGAATTATGAACGAAGTATGAGTTGTAAAAATAGCATTAATAACATTCAATGAAAATGAATATGCCATATAGTCCTGATAAAGTAGTTGACAAATTATTGAAATCTGAAGAGTTTAACGTATATACTACAATTGCCCATTTACCTCTTGATGAAAATCCGACGTATCTTGAAGAGGGGATAAACGGGATATGTACGGGAGGAAGTGCGCTCTTTAATGTTTTCGGTAATAAACGGCGTATTGTCCCCAATGATTTGGTCATTATTTTTCCTTTCCAGTTGGCATCTGTCACGGAAATTAGTGATGATTTTTCAATGACATTCCTAAAAGTATCCAAAAGCCTGTTTATAGATACGATAAGCGGTATATGTATGCCTACCCTTGACTTCTTTTTCTATATGCGAAAGAATTTCAGCACTTCGCTATACGATGAAGAATGTCAACGTTTCATTCATTTTTGCCAGATATTGACTTACCGTATTGACTTACCCCAGGACTTATTCAGACGGGAGTCTATCATGCAACTGTTACGTGTTTTCTATTGGGATATCTATGCGGCTTATAAAAGAAAACCGGAAGTGGCCGAATTAGTAAAATATACCCGTAAGGAAAAAATTGTATTCGATTTCTTTTGTTTGGTGATAGAGTTTCATACGGTATGTAGGGATGTCGCTTTTTACGCGGAAAAGATGTGCGTGTCCGCTAAACATCTGACAATGGTAATAACCGATATGAGCGGTCGTTCAGCAAAAGACTGGATTATAGAATATTCCATTCTTGAAATAAAAGCACTATTGAAGGACACTAATCTCGAGATAAAAGAAGTGGCTTCGCGAACACACTTCCAGTCAAATTCCGTTATGACAAGATTCTTTCGTGAACATACCGGCATGACACCCTCAGAATATAGGGAGAGAATTTATGTCCTGGATTGTATCGAATAGCGGCATTTAGAAAAATAAAATACGAATACTGCCTGTGAAGGTCGTCTATTGTTTGTTTTGTTTGTGTGTGCACCTTTTTTCCAGTGGGAAAGGAGGTGCACTTTTTATAATTAAAGTTTACGTCTCTCTAATATTTTCAACAAATAGTGAGTACAAAATATTTCCTTTTTCGTCTTTTTTAATAGTAAAATATAGATATTAAAATGAAAAGCCGACTGAAACAGCGAATATTTGCAATCTCTTTATTGGCATGGACTGCTTTCTGTTCTGCCGATGCGCAACAAACACGCTCACTTCGCGACCAATTTCAGAACCCGTCCGATGAAGCGAAACCTTGGACATTTTGGTACTGGATGTATGGCGCTGTGTCCAAAGAGGGGATTACCGCCGATTTGGAAGCAATGAAACATGCAGGACTCGGAGGTACGTACCTGATGCCGATTAAAGGTATAAATGAAGGTTCCCAATATAATGGCAAAGCACAACAGTTAACCCCCGAATGGTGGGAAATGGTTCGTTTCAGCATGGAAGAAGCCGACCGGTTAGGGCTGAAACTGGGAATGCATATCTGTGACGGTTTTGCATTGGCGGGAGGGCCTTGGATCACCCCCAAAGAATCCATGCAGAAAGTCGTTTGGAGCGATACGATTGTTAATGGCGGAAAACTTGATGCATTGCGTCTGCCACAACCGGAAGTTTATGAGAATTATTATGAAGATATTGCATTGTTTGCTTTACCGGTAGAAGATGAAGTAGATGAAATGCCTGCCAAAATCACATGCGTAAACTTGGCGATAACGGATAATATAAAGCCCGCCCAAACAGTGAATATGGATGCAGCAGGAGTTATCCGCTCTTCGTATCCATGCTATATCCAATACGAATACGGACAACCTTTTACCTGCCGGAACATAGAAATAGTCTTGAATGGCAATAATTATCAGGCACATCGCTTGAAAGTGATGGCAAGTGATGACGGTGTCAATTACCGTTTCGTAAAACAATTGGTTCCTGCCCGTCAGGGATGGCAGAATACAGATGAAAACTCCACGCATAGTATTCCCGCAACTACTGCCCGTTATTTCCGTTTCTATTGGACACCCGAAGGGAGTGAACCGGGAAGTGAAGATATGGATGCCGCGAAATGGAAGCCCAATTTGAAAATAAAACAACTGCGCCTGCATCGGGAAGCCCGTCTGAATCAGTGGGAAGGAAAAGCCGGACTGGTATGGCGTGTAGCTGAATCCACTAAGGAAAGAGAAATAGGGAAAAAGGATTGTTATTCACTTTCACAGATTATTAATCTGACGGAACAATACAATAATATCCCTGCCAGTCATTCTAAAAAGAAAACATTGACTGCCATTCTCCCTGAAGGTAAATGGAAATTACTCCGCATGGGGCATACTGCTACCGGACATACCAATGCGACAGCCGGTGGCGGAAAGGGACTGGAATGTGATAAGTTCGATCCGGCAACAGTAAGAAAACAGTTTGATAACTGGTTTGCGCAAGCATTTGTAAAAACGAATCCGGAAGTGGCACGGCGTGTACTGAAATATATGCATGTGGACAGTTGGGAATGCGGAAGTCAGAACTGGAATCATAATTTCGCAACTGAATTCAAGAAACGCCACGGCTATGACCTGATACCTTATTTACCCCTATTGGCAGGTATTCCCATGGAAAGTGCCGAACGGAGCGAAAAGATCCTGCGGGATGTACGTACAACGATTGCCGAACTGGTAGTCGATGTTTTCTATCAGGTACTGGCAGACTGTGCCAAAGAGTATGATTGTCAGTTTTCAGCGGAGTGTGTAGCACCGACAATGGTGAGTGACGGCTTGCTGCATTACCAAAAGGTAGATCTTCCTATGGGAGAATTTTGGCTGAACAGTCCTACCCATGATAAACCGAATGATATGCTCGATGCCATCAGCGGTGCCCATATCTACGGAAAGAATATCATTCAGGCGGAAGGATTCACCGAAGTGCGTGGCACATGGAATGAATATCCCGGAATGTTGAAAGCATTGTTGGATCGTAATTACGCATTAGGAATCAATCGTCTCTTCTACCATGTATATGTACATAATCCCTGGCTAGAGCGCAAACCCGGCATGACACTGGATGGCATCGGGCTTTTCTTCCAGCGTGACCAGACTTGGTGGGATAAGGGCGCTAAAGCCTTTTCCGAATATGCTGCCCGTTGCCAGTCGTTATTGCAGTACGGGCATCCGGTGACAGATATCGCAGTATTCACAGGTGAGGAAGTGCCGAGACGTTCGGTATTACCTGAGCGACTGGTTCCGTCCCTTCCGGGGATTTTCGGTGCGGAACGTGTGGAAAGCGAACGCGTTCGTTTGGCGAATGAGGGACAGCCTTTGCGTGTACGTCCGGTAGGCGTTACTCATTCCACGAATATGGCTGACCCTGAAGAATGGGTGAATCCGCTTCGGGGATATGCTTATGACAGCTTTAACAAGGATGCACTATTACGTTTGGCAAAAGTAGAAAATGGCAGAATGATATTGCCGGGCGGAGCCAGTTATAAGGTTTTGGTACTGCCGAATGCCCGTCCGATGAATCCTGAACCGGTAGAGCTTTCGCCGGAAGTGAAACAAAAGGTCAATGAACTGAAAAAAGCAGGTGTGCTGATTCCTGCCATTCCTTATATGGAGGACGACTTCTCTGCATATGGACTGGAACGTGATTTGATTGTGCCGGAAGACATTGCCTGGACACATCGTCACGGTGAATTGGGAGATATTTATTTTATTGCCAATCAGAGAGAAGAAACACGTACGTTCACCGCAAGTATGCGTATCACCGGAAGCCAACCGGAGTGTTGGAATCCCGTGACGGGTGAGATTAAAACGAATCCCCTTTACGAACTGAAAGATAACCGCACGGAAGTAACTTTGACATTGGCTCCCAATGAGTCGGTATTCGTTGTCTTTTCCACGGAAGAAGCTCGTAATGGTCATAATAGTGATACGCAAAAACTGTGGAAAGGAAAAAAGAACTCCACTGGAAAGATTGAGGAAGTAGCTTTTGAACCGGAAGAGTATAAAGTCACTTTCCTGAACAATGGGAAAGAAATAACCCGGAAAACACTGTTTGACTGGAGTAAAGAGGATGACGAACAAATCCGCTATTATTCAGGAACTGCGATTTATAAAACCATGTTCCGTTGGAAGAATAAGCTGAAGAAAGACCGAAAAGTCTGGTTGAACTTGGGAAAGATATGCGATATAGCAACAGTTCGTGTGAATGGAATAGATTGTGGCACTGTTTGGACGGCTCCATATCGGGCTGATATAACCGCAGCCTTGAAAAAAGGAATGAATGAACTTGAAATAGAAGTGACGAACACGTGGGCGAATGCATTGCAAGGAGCCGATGAAGGAAAAGCACCGTTTGACGGGATTTGGACGAACGCTAAATATCGCCGGGCAGAGAGAACGTTGCTTCCGGCAGGATTGCTTGGTTCTTTGGGGTTTTCTATCACAGATTAAGATTTTAAGGCACGGATTACACGGCTCATGAGAATCGTGTTACGTAAAAACAACAGCGTAATCCGTGCCTGATTCATTATAATACAGTTAAAGTATGAAAAGTTCAATGATTAAAACAGGTACAATATTGGCAAGTTTTCTACTTGCTGCCTGCCTGCCAACACATGCTGAAGTAAAATTGCCTGCAATCTTTTCCGACGGAATGGTGATGCAGCAACAGACAAATGCCAATCTTTGGGGAACTGCTACTCCCAATAGAAAAGTAACAGTAACGACGAGTTGGAATATGAAACAGTATGTAGCAACTGCCGACAAGAATGGTGCGTGGAAACTTACGGTTGCTACCCCCGAAGCAGGAGGCCCCTATACTGTCACCTTTGATGATGGAAGTAAAAAAACACTGAATAATATATTGATAGGTGAGTTATGGTTATGTTCCGGACAGAGCAATATGGAAATGCCGATGAAAGGATTCAAGAACCAGCCGGTGGAGAATGCCAACATGGATATTCTTCACAGTAAGAATCCTGAAATTCGCTTGTTTACGGTCAAACGTACTTCTACGTTTACTCCGCAAAATGATGTAGTCGGTTCATGGAAAGAAGCAGCACCGGCCAGTGTCCGTGATTTCAGTGCAACAGCTTACTATTTCGGCAGACTGGTTAATGAAATATTAGATGTTCCGGTAGGTCTGGTGGTGGCAGCATGGGGTGGTTCAGCGTGCGAAGCATGGATGACAGCCGACTGGCTGAAAGCTTTTCCCGACGCAAAAATTCCCCAGTCGGAAGCGGACATTAAATCGAAAAACCGCACTCCGACAGTGCTTTACAATGGTATGTTGCATCCACTTATTGGTATGACAATGAAAGGAGTGATATGGTATCAGGGCGAAGATAACTGGAATCGTGCACATACATATGCAGATATGTTTACGACCTTGATTAACGGATGGCGTGCCGAATGGAAACAAGGGGATTTTCCTTTTTACTATTGTCAGATAGCCCCATATGATTATGGAATCATCACGGAAAAAGGAAAAGAAGTAATAAATTCCGCCTATCTTCGGGAGGCGCAGTCGAAAGTTGAACATCGTGTGGCAAACAGTGGCATGGCGGTATTGTTGGACGCAGGAATGGAGAAAGGAATTCATCCGGCAAAGAAACAGGTTGCCGGAGAACGTCTGGCGCTTCTTGCCCTGACCAAGACCTATGGAGTGGAAGGAGTAAATGGGGAAAGCCCTTATTATAAAAGTATTGAAATAAAGAATGACACGGTAGTCGTAAGCTTTGAACGTGCCGGAATGTGGATTAGCGGCAAGAACTGTTTCGAGTCGGAAAACTTTGAAGTAGCAGGTGAAGATAAAGTGTTCTATCCTGCGAAAGCTTGGATTGAGCGTAGTAAGATGCTCGTGAAAAGTGAGAAAGTTCCGCATCCGGTAGCCGTCCGGTATGGATTCAAAAACTATGTGGAAGGAGATGTTTATTGTGACGGTTTACCTTTAGGGTCTTTCCGTTCGGATAATTGGTAATATAAAAACATGAAAAGATTTTATCTGATTACAACCATACTGCTTATTGGCGTGTCGGCACTTTGGAGCCAACATGCCAATGTCGTTTGGAATACCCCCAGCCGTAATTCTTCCGAATCCATGCCTTGCGGTGGCGGTGATATTGGTATGAATATATGGGTGGAAGATGGCGACATCTTGTTTTATGTAAGCCGGAGTGGTACGTTCGATGAAAATAACTGCCAACTGAAACAAGGTCGTTTCCGGCTTCGCCTGTCACCCAATCCTTTCAAAGAAACCCGAAACTTCCGTCAGGAATTGAAATTGAAAGACGGCTATGTCGAGGTTGAATCCGGAGGTACGCAAATACAGTTTTGGGTAGATGTCTTCCATCCGGTTATTCATGTCGAAATAGCGAATTCACAGCCTTTGCATACAGAAGTCTCTTATGAAAACTGGCGTTATCAGGAACGTCCTATCCGGAAAGGAGAGGGACAACAGTGTTCTTACAAATGGGCTCCCCCGAAAGGAACGGTTACAAGTGCCGACTTCGTATCTCTGAAAGATAATGCATCCGGCAGGAAGAACCAACTTGTATTTTATCATCGCAACCCCGAACAGACAGTCTTTGATGTTGTCGTAGCCCAACAAGGGATGGGCGAAGTGAAATCACAAATGATGAATCCCTTGAAGAATCTGACTTTCGGCGGAACTCTTTTCGGAGAGAACCTGGAATTTACAAATACTACGGATGCCATATATGCCGGAACGGATTATCGTGCCTGGAATTTTCGTTCTTCCAAAGCTACCCGCAAGGAACAGTTTTATATTGTACTACATACGGAACAGACAGAAACCACGCCACAATGGGAACAAGGTCTGCAAACTGCTTTAGAACGAATTGCCCCGAAAGGCAAAAACTCCGCAAAGACCATAGTACAAGATAAAAAACAAACCCGTTCATGGTGGCACTCTTTTTGGCAACGCAGTTTTATCGTAGCGGAAGGAGAAGCACAGGAAATTACGCGGAACTACACACTATTCCGCTATATGTTGGGCTGCAATGCTTACAGTAGCGTACCGACGAAATTTAACGGCGGACTGTTTACTTTCGATCCTTGCCATGTAGACGAAAAACAATCGTTTACCCCCGATTACCGGAAATGGGGAGGTGGCACAATGACCGCACAGAACCAACGTTTGGTATATTGGCCGATGCTGAAAAGCGGGGATTATGACATGATGTCCGCCCAATTTGATTTCTACAACCGGATGCTGAAAAATGCAGAGCTTCGTAGCCGTATATACTGGCAGCATGATGGAGCTTGCTTCAGTGAGCAGATTGAGAACTTCGGTTTGCCTAACCCTGCGGAATATGGTTTCAAGCGTCCTGATTGGTTTGACAAGGGATTGGAATATAATGCGTGGCTCGAATATGAGTGGGATACGGTGCTCGAATTTTGCCAGATGATACTGGAAACAAAGAACTATGCGGATGCCGACATTACTCCTTATCTTCCTTTGATAGAAAGCTCACTCACATTCTTTGACGAACACTATCGTATGCTTGCATCCCGTCGCGGACGGAAAGCACTGGACGGTGACGGGCATCTGATTCTTTTTCCGGGTTCTGCCTGTGAAACCTATAAGATGACGAATAATGCCAGTAGTACCATAGCAGCCTTGCGGACTGTGCTCGAAACGTATGGTAAGAAAAAGGAGATGTTGAAAACAATCCCCCCGATTCCGTTGCGATATATAGAGGTGAATGATTCCCTGAATCCTGCATCTACCCCGGAACTAAGACAGACGATTTCTCCCGCTGTAAGCTGGGAACGTATCAACAACATAGAAACCCCGCAGCTTTATCCTGTATTTCCATGGCGCATCTATGGAGTAGGAAAGGAAAAACTGGAAGTAGCCCGTAATACATATTTCTATGACCCGGACGCAATCAAATTCCGTTCACATACCGGATGGAAACAAGATAACATTTGGGCTGCCTGTCTGGGATTAACCGAAGAAGCGAAGAGACTATCCCTTGCCAAACTGTCTGATGGTACGCACCGCTTTCCTGCTTTTTGGGGGCCGGGATACGATTGGACTCCCGACCATAACTGGGGAGGTAGCGGAATGATAGGTCTTCAGGAGATGCTCTTGCAGACCAATGGAGAACAAATTCTTCTTTTCCCCGCATGGCCGAAAGAATGGAATGTGCATTTTAAACTGCATGCGCCGGACAAGACTACAGTAGAAGTTACTCTGAAAGACGGAAAGGTGAAGGATTTGAAAGTTTTACCGGAAAGTAGAAAGAAAGACATTATTATAATGATTAAGAAATAAAGGAATTATGAATAAAAGACCGTTTTTAATCTTATCAGCTTTTTTGTTGCTGTTCTCATTGACAGAGAAAGGACAAGCGACAGAAACTTACCGTCCCGAGACATCGGTCGCCGGATTTATCCAGCTTCCCGGTAGTGGGCGACAAGTGTATAATTTCAATCCGGGATGGCGATTCTTTAAAGGAGATATTCGTGGGGCGGAAGCCGTGGACTTTGACGACCGCTCCTGGGAAATAGTATCTACCCCGCATACAGTGGAACTGATGCCTGCCGAAGCCAGTGGATGCCGTAATTATCAAGGCCCGGCATGGTATCGCAAGCATTTTGTGCTTCCTTCCGAAACCAAAGGACAACGGGTGACTATTCATTTTGAAGCAGCCATGGGCAAGCAGATTATCTACTTGAACGGGAAGCGTGTTCAAGATCATATCGGTGGCTATCTGCCATTCACGTTAGACTTAACCGCCAATGGCGTACAGGCAGGTGACTCTTGTCTGCTTGCTGTCTTAACAGACAACAGCGATGACAAATCTTATCCCCCCGGTAAACGCCAGTATACTTTGGACTTTGCCTATCACGGCGGGATCTACCGTGATGTATGGATGATTGCCAAATCACCTGTTGCTATTACCGACGCTCTTGATTCCCAAACCGTTGCCGGTGGCGGAGTATTCGTACATTTCGATAAAATCAGCGATAAGAGCGCGCAAGTCTGTGTAAAGACTGAGTTACAGAATGATGCACGACATCAGGAAACTGTCACCGTAGAAACCACCCTGACCGATGCAGACGGAAAAGTCATCAAACGTACTTCCGGCAAACTTTCCCTGAAACCCGGAGAAAAGAAATCTATCGGGCAACAAATGGAAGTGAAGAATCCGAAACTATGGTCACCGGATACACCTTATTTATATAGGATACAATCACGGATAAAGAAAGGCAATCAAACTATTGACGGAGGAATTACCCGTGCAGGCATCCGTCTTGCCGAGTTTCGTGGAAAAGACGGCTTTTGGCTGAATGGAAAGCCTTTCGGACAATTGGTGGGAGCTAACCGCCATCAGGATTTCGCGTATGTAGGCAATGCTTTGCCCAACTCACAGCAATGGCGTGACGCAAAGCGTCTGCGGGATGCAGGATGTACTATTATTCGTGTAGCTCATTATCCGCAAGACCCTGCCTTTATGGATGCCTGTGACGAACTCGGAATGTTTGTCATTGTAGCTACTCCCGGATGGCAATATTGGAATAAAGATCCGGAATTCGGGGAACTGGTTCATCAAAACACCCGTGAAATGATTCGTCGTGACCGAAATCATCCGTCTGTCCTGATGTGGGAACCGATATTGAATGAAACCCGCTATCCGCTTGACTTTGCTTTGAAAGCTCTGGAAATAACCAAAGAAGAATATCCTTATCCGGGACGTCCGGTAGCGGCTGCCGACGTTCATTCGGCAGGTGTGAAAGAGCATTATGATGTAGTCTACGGCTGGCCGGGCGATGATGAAAAAGCGGACAGGCCGGAACAGTGTATCTTTACCCGTGAATTTGGAGAAAACGTGGACGATTGGTACGCACACAATAATAACAACCGTGCAAGCCGTAGTTGGGGAGAACGACCGCTGCTTGTACAGGCATTATCCCTAGCAAAAAGCTATGATGAAATGTACCGCACCACAGGTCTGTTTATCGGCGGTGCCCAATGGCATCCGTTTGACCATCAGCGCGGTTATCACCCTGACCCTTATTGGGGTGGTGTCTACGATGCTTTCCGTCAGAAGAAATACGCTTATGAAATGTTTCGTAGCCAGTCACCTGCCAATCTCGAACATCCTATAGCTGAATGCGGGCCGATGATATTTATTGCTCACGAAATGTCGCAATTCTCAGATAAAGACGTAGTAGTGTTCAGTAATTGTGATTCTGTGCGTCTTTCTATTTATGACGGAACAAAAACATGGACGAAGCCTGTGGTTCACGCGAAAGGGCATATGCCGAACGCACCCGTTATTTTCGATGATGTATGGGATTTTTGGGAAGCGCGTGGATACAGCTATACCCAAAAGAACTGGCAGAAGGTCAATATGGTTGCCGAAGGTATTATCAACGGGAAAGTGGTATGCACACAAAAGAAAATGCCTTCCCGTCGTTCTACCAAACTGCGTATGCATGTGGATACGCAAAAAGTCAACCTGGTGGCAGACGGCTCCGATTTCATTGTAGTAGTTGCCGAAGTGACCGACGATAGTGGAAACGTACGCCGTCTGGCAAAAGAAAATATCGTATTTACGGTAGAAGGTGAGGGGGAGATTATTGGAGATGCCACAATCAATGCCAATCCCCGTGCCGTGGAATTCGGAACGGCTCCTGTGCTGATCCGTTCTACACGGAAAGCCGGTAAGATAAAAGTAAAAGCACACGTTCAGTTTGAGGGCACACAAGCTCCGACAGCCGCCGAACTGGAATTTGAAAGTATTCCGGCAGAACTTCCTTTCTGTTATGTGGAACAGGCTGTCACTTCACCAACAGTTAAAACAGGTTTTATAAACAGTAAATCCGAAGGAAAAGTACAACTGACAGAAGAAGAGCGTCAACGGGTATTGGACGAGGTGGAACGTCAGCAGACTGAATTTGGAACAGAAAAATAGAACGATAAAAGATAAGAAGATAGTGATTCCGGTCACTATCTTCAAAAAAAATTGTATCTTTGACTACATTTTAATTCCAATGATGACCATAAATGAGAAAACGGAATATTCTAATACTATTACTGTCAATGATGGGCGCTTGTGTTTTTGCCTATCCGAATATGATTGTTGAACACTACACAGCCGAGCGCGGCTTGTCTAATAATATCGTCAATTGTACTTTAAAAGGAAAGGATGGCTTTGTCTGGTTCGGCACATGGTATGGGCTATGTAGCTTTGACGGTACAAAATTCCGTTCGTACGATAACCGCGACGGTTTTTATTCCGCAGATATTCCGCCCCGCAAGATTCAGCGCATCGTGGAGGACAAGAACGGTTTTCTATGGATTAAGACCATCGACCGCAAACTTTACCTGTTCGACAAACGCCATGAAAGTTTCCATGCAGTCTATGACGACGTAAAAGAATACTCCGAAAACATTCAGATTATCAAAATCCAGACAACGGAAGACGGGGACGTCCTGCTGCTGACCAAGGATAAGAGCCTTCTGCGTGCCTATACCGATAAGGATGGAAAAATCACAATGAAGCAGTTGCACGATTCACGCCCCAACGTGAACGTCTATGATATGCGGCTGAAACACAACGTATTCTGTGAAACAGCCGAGTTCATCAACTGGATTGGCATGGATTATCAGATTTTATCCCTTAGAAAAGGAGATGCCCTGAAAGATAAACCGGGTGACTTCATACAGAAAAAGATTTCTGCCAATCCCGAACAATTCACTTGTGCTGCTTATAGTTCCAAGTTCCTGTGGCTAGGGGATAGGGACGGGCATATTTATAGTATCGACCCTCAGAACGGAGTAGTGAACCGTTATGAAATACCGGAAATCAAGCAGCCAATCTCCAATTTATTGGTTACAGAATCCGGTTTGATGTATATTACCACTAATGAAGGAAGTTATGAATACAATATCGGTTACAAGCAACTCACTAAACTTCCGTTTACCATCTCCGGAAAAGATGCCGGAATGATCTTCTATGATAAATATGACAAGATATGGTTTCAGGAAGGGAATCATGCATTGATATATTATGATCCTCTGAACAGAAGCAGCCGCCGTTTTACATTCCCCGTCCAGAATTCTATCGGAAACTTTGAAATGCAGGATGCCGGCGAGCAAGGCATGTTTTTCCTGACTCCAAGCGGAGAAATCCTTTTGTTCGACAGGGATAAACTGGAGATGACCCGTATCAACCAAATGAAACCGTTCTCTGATGACATTCCCGACCAACTTTTCTTCCATCTTCTTTTGGATAAGGATGGTATTCTGTGGCTGGCATCTACAAGTAGCGGAGTGTATAGAGTGAATTTCCCTAAAAAACAATTCCAGTTGTTGACCGAAGTATCTCCTGTTCCCGTTACCACCGAAAGACCTACTTCCTGGAATCAGGGGATACGTGCCCTTTTCCAGGCGAAGAACGGAGATATTTGGGTGGGAACCCGCTGGCAGACTTTGTATCGTCTGGATCGTAACGGACAGGTGAAGCAGATTTTCTCAGACAAGAACTATCTGTTGGGGGCAGTCTATCATATAATGGAAGATAAGGACGGAAATCTGTGGTTCTCTACCAAAGGAAACGGACTTGTCAAAGCCGAGCCGGATATGAATTCACCTCATGGCCTACGTTTTACCCGTTACAAGAATGACCCTAAAAATCCGAACTCTATCAGTAATAATGATGTGTATTTTACCTATCAGGATAGTCAGGGACGCATTTGGGTAGGATTATTAGGCGGGGGATTGAACCTGCTTTCCGAAGAAAACGGGGAAGTTGGCTTTATACATAAGTACAACGGGTTGAAACAATATCCGCCTTACGGGCTTTATATGGAAGTGCGTACAATGACGGAAGATGAAGACGGACGTATTTGGGTGGGAACAATGGATGGCCTGATGTCTTTTGACGGACATTTTACAACGCCCGAACAAATTCAGTTTGAAACCTACCGTCAGGTTAGCGACCGTTCCAACGTGGCGGACAATGATATCTATGTGCTATATAAAGATGCTGATTCGCAAATATGGGTAAGTGTATTTGGTGGAGGACTGAACAAATTAGTTCAATATGACAAGGAAAAACATGAACCGGTTTTCAAATCCTACGGCATACGTGAAGGTATGAACAACGATGTAGTCAAGTCAATTGTAGAAGACAAGAATGGGAATCTGTGGTTTACTACCGAAATCGGTCTGTCCTGTTTCAATAAGACTACCGAACAGTTCCGTAACTATGACAAATATGACGGATTTCTGAATGTGGAAATGGAAGAGGGCAGCGCGCTCCGCACATTGAACGGGGATTTGTGGATCGGTACCCGTCAGGGGATTCTGGCATTTTCCCCTGACAAGTTGGAAACGCAACATACAAAGTATGATACACGTATTGTCGATTTTAAGGTTTCCAACCGGGATTTGCGTAGTTTCCAGGATTGCCCGATTCTAAAAGAATCCATTACGTACACAGATGCGATTCAACTGAACTATAACCAGTCCATGTTCACGATAGAATTTGCCGCCTTGAATTTCTACAATCAGAACAGGGTGACATACCGCTATATACTCGAAGGATACGAAAAAGAATGGCATTATAATGGTAAGAACCGTATTGCTTCTTATACCAACGTGCCCCCCGGCAGCTATACGTTCCGTGTGGAAACGATAGATGAAGCCAGTCCCGAACTTGTTTCCAGTCGTACGTTAGCCGTTACCATTCTTCCACCTTGGTGGTTGAGTTGGTGGGCGACGCTTATCTACGTTATTCTTGGGCTGGCAGCTCTCTATTTTGCCCTAAGACTGGCTTTCTTTATGATTAAGATGAAGAATGACATCTATATCGAGCAAAAGGTTTCGGAACTGAAAATCAAGTTCTTTACCAATATTTCCCATGAACTCCGCACACCTTTGACATTGATTAAAGGCCCGATACAAGAATTGAAAGAACGCGAGCAACTATCTCCGAAAGGATTGCAATATGTAGAATTGATGGAGAAGAATACCAATCAGATGTTGCAGTTAGTCAATCAGATACTAGATTTCCGCAAGATTCAGAACGGCAAGATGCGCTTGCATGTTTCCTTGATTGATTTCAATGAAATGATTGCCTCTTTCCAAAAAGAATTCCGGGTACTCTCGGAAGAGAATGAAATCAGCTTTACTTTTCAGTTGCCGGATGAATCAATTATGGTATGGGCGGACAAAGATAAATTGAGTATTGTGATCCGTAATATCATATCAAACGCATTCAAGTTTACCCATGCCGGTGGAAGTATCCATGTCACTGCCGGCCTGACGGACGACGGAAAACGTTGTTATGTGCGGGTGGAAGATAATGGAGAGGGGATTCCGCAAAACAAACTGACCGAGATATTCGAACGTTTTTCACAAGGGGAGAATACAAAGAATCCGTATTATCAAGGTACAGGTATCGGTCTGGCACTTTCCAAAGAGATAGTCAATCTGCACCACGGGGTGATTCGTGCCGAAAGTCCCGAAGGACAGGGCGCTGTATTTACCGTAGAACTTCTGATGGATAAGGAACATTACCGTCCGTCCGAAGTTGACTACTATGTCAGCGATACAGAAGTTGCTCCGACCGCTTCCGAAGAAGAATCGGCTGAGACTATTTCTTCATCGGAAGGAATGGAAGCAGAACTGGAAATTGACGCTTCGTTGCCTACTCTCTTGTTGGTGGAAGACAATAAAGACCTTTGTCAGTTGATAAAACTTCAGCTCGAAGATAAATTCAATATTCACGTAGCCAATAATGGAGTGGAAGGCTTGAAGAAAGTGCATCTATATCATCCTGACATCGTAGTGACCGATCAGATGATGCCCGAAATGGGCGGTTTGGAAATGTTGCAGGCTATCCGTAAAGACTTCCAAATCAGTCATATTCCTGTGATTATCCTGACCGCAAAGAACGATGAAGGCGCCAAGACAAAAGCGATTACGTTAGGTGCGAATGCTTATATAACCAAACCATTCAGCAAAGAATATCTGCTGGCACGTATCGACCAGTTGCTCGCCGAACGGAAAATATTCCGTGAACGTATCCGTCAGCAAATGGAGAATCAGACAACGACGGAAGAAGACAGCTACGAACAATATCTGGTAAAGAAAGACGTGCAATTCCTCGAAAAGATTCATCAGGTGATTGAGGAAAACATGGACGACAGTGATTTCAATATAGATACGATAGCTTCCGGCATCGGCTTGAGCCGTTCGGCATTCTTCAAAAAGTTGAAGAGCCTTACCGGACTGGCACCCGTAGACCTAGTAAAAGAGATCCGTCTGAATAAATCCATCGAACTGATAAAGAACACGGATTTAAGCGTTTCAGAAGTTGCTTTTGCTGTCGGATTCAAAGATTCCGGATATTACAGCAAGTGTTTCCGGAAGAAATATAACCAGACTCCCCGTGAATATATGAATGAATGGCGGAAAGGAGAGAGATAACCGATTACAAAATGCTTTCTTAATCGTCTTTTTAGTAAACCTATTAAGATTCGAAAGAATGAACAACATCAAGAAAGTATTATCAGCATGGATGCTGGTTGCCTGCGTACTACCTGCGGCAGCACAGTATCCTGTGATTCCGGACTCGGTAAAGGCTAGAGGAGCAAAACAAGAAGCGGAGTTCGAACGGAAATCAGATGCGGCATGGGAAAAAGCCCTGCCGACAGTTTTGGAAGAAGCACAAAAAGGACGCCCCTATAAGCCGTGGGCTTCAAAACCGGAAGATTTGATAAAGAGCAATATTCCTGCTTTCCCCGGTGCGGAAGGTGGTGGCATGTACACTCCCGGAGGTCGTGGTGGAAAAGTGATTGTAGTCACTTCCCTCGAAGATTCAGGCCCCGGAACCCTTCGGGAAGCCTGCGAAACCGGTGGCGCACGTATCATTGTTTTCAATGTGTCGGGTGTGATTCGTTTGAAAAGCCCGATTAGCGTGCGTGCTCCTTATGTGACGATTGCCGGTCAGACAGCACCCGGAGACGGTATTTGTGTGACAGGCCAGTCTTTCCTGATTGATACGCATGATGTTGTTATCCGCCATATGCGTTTCCGCCGTGGCGCGCAAGATGTCGCTTTCCGTGATGATGCGGTGGGCGGAAATGCAGTAGGAAATATTATGATTGACCACTGTTCGGCAAGTTGGGGACTGGATGAGAATATGTCTATCTACCGCCATGTATATAACAGGGGGACAGACGGACATGGATTGAAACTTCCGACTGTAAATATCACCATTCAGAATTCCGTATTCTCCGAAGCATTGGATGCTTACAACCATGCGTTCGGTGCTACTATCGGCGGGCATAACAGCATGTTCTGCCGCAATCTCTTCGCTTCCAACATCAGCCGTAACAGTTCGGTAGGTATGGACGGAGACTTTAACTTCGTCAACAATGTTGTTTTCAACTGGTGGAATCGTTCCGTAGACGGGGGAGATAACAAGAGTTTCTACAACATGATTAATAATTACTTCAAGCCGGGTCCCATCACTCCGTTGGATAAACCGATTTCGTACCGTATCCTCAAACCGGAAGCCGGACGCGATAAAAGCCGGCCTTTGTCTTTTGGAAAAGCTTATGTGAACGGGAACATCGTTCATGACAACTCCAAGGTGACAAAAAATAACTGGGATGGCGGCGTGCAACTGGCGAATGAAGTAGATGCCGGAAAATTCCTGCCACAAATAAAGGTGGACAAACCGTTCAAAATGTCTCCTGTAACCATTATGGAAACAAAAAAAGCGTATAATTTTGTATTGGATAATGTAGGAGCCAATTTCCCGAAACGTGATGCCGTAGATACCCGTGTCATCAAGACTGTACAAACCGGAAAAGCCATCTACGTAAAAGATGCGCCCGAATTTGTTTCTCCTTATGTAAAAAGGCGCTTACCCGCTGATTCATATAAACAGGGAATTATTACAGATATCCGTCAGGTTGGAGGACTTCCTGAATATAAGGGAGAACCGTATGTCGATACAGATGGTGACGGTATGCCGGACGCTTGGGAAATAGCTAACGGCTTGAACCCGAATGACCCGTCAGATGCCGTGAAAGATTGCAATGGGGACGGCTATACCAATATTGAGAAATTCATCCATGGTATAGACACAAAGAAAAAGGTGGATTGGACTGATTTAAAGAACAACCATGATACACTATCTAAACGGAAAAGTTTATTTTAGCCGAATAAATAGATACTAAAGTTTATTGTAATGAATATACGAATAAGAACTATCCTTTTGGGAGTATTGAGTATCGGGTTTGCGCAGAGTCATGCGCAAACCTTTGCTTTGCAAGTAAAGGATAACCAGATTACTTATCTGACCGACGGGCAGGGAAACCGGATTCTCGATTTCTCGACTTGCGGTTATCAGGCATCCGAACAAGATATTCCTTCCATTCGGAATGTGGTGTTTGTACCATGGAAAGTAGGAGACAACACGGCACGGATTCAGCGTGCCATCGACTACGTAGCTTCACAAACTCCCGATGCTTCTGGTTTTCGTGGAGCTGTTTTGTTAGACAAGGGAGAATTTTCCTTATCCGGCAGTATCCGTATTACTGCTTCAGGAATCGTACTGCGGGGGATGGATAAGGAGAAGACAGTATTGCTGAAGAAAGGAGTAGACAGAGGTTCGCTTATCTACATGGAAGGAAGGAATGACCTGAATATACAGGATACATTGCAGGTGCTTTCCAAGTACGTTCCGGTAAATACGAAAACATTGGAAGTCGCTTCGGGAACTTCCCTGAAGAAAGGTGACCGGATAATGATAACCCGCCCTTCCGGTAAGGAATGGATTGCTTCACTGGGCTGTGACATCTTTGGCGGCGGCATCAGTGCTTTGGGATGGAAAGTGGGGGATACGGATTTGGTTTGGGACAGGACAGTCAGCGAAGTGAATGGAAATCAAATTACACTAGATGCACCATTGACCGTAGCTTTGGATGCCCGATACGGCACTTCGACGATTATGACTTACCAATGGAACGGGCGTATTAATAACTGTGGAGTAGAAAACATGACATTGGTTTCCGACTACGACAGACGTTATCCCAAAGATGAAGACCATTGTTGGACGGGCATCTCTATCGAAGATGCGGAAAACAGTTGGGTAAGACAGGTTAATTTCAGGCATTTTGCAGGAAGTGCCGTTATCGTTCAACGTACAGGTTCAAAGATTACTGTCGAAGATTGTATTTCGAGGGAACCCATTTCTGAAATTGGCGGAATGCGTCGTTGTACATTCCACACTTTGGGACAGCAGACTTTGTTTCAACGTTGCTATTCCGAACATGGGATTCATGACTTTGCCGCCGGATTCTGCGCTGCCGGGCCTAATGCTTTCGTACAATGCGACTCGTATGAATCTTTAGGATTCAGCGGTTCTATCGACGCCTGGGCATGCGGGTTGCTGTTTGATGTAGTCAATATCGACGGACATAATCTCACTTTCAAGAACTTGGGACAAGATAAGAACGGAGCCGGATGGAACACGGCAAACAGTTTGTTTTGGCAGTGTACCGCCGCGGAAATCGAGTGTTATGCCCCGACTGAAGACGCTAAAAACCGTGCATACGGTTGTTGGGCACAGTTCTCGGGAGACGGTGAGTGGGCACAATCCAATAATCACGTACAGCCTCGCAGCATCTTTTACGCACAATTAGCCGAACGGCTGCAAAAGGAATGTGCTGAACGCGCCCGCATCCTGCCCCGAAATACAAGCGCAACCAGTAGTCCGACCGTAGAAGTGGCTATGGAATTGGCAAAAGAAGCTTATATTCCTCGCTTGACACTGGAGCGTTGGATTGAAGAAAACAAATTTGCTCCTTCAGTAGCATCCGCCGGAGTGAAATCAATAGAGGACATCAAAGAGAAAAAGACTCTTTCAAACTCAAGGACGTTCTCGACTCAACCGGAAGTAACCATTACCAACGGACGTATCCAAATGGACGGTGCTTTGTTGGTAGGTGGCAGTCATACCACTCCGTGGTGGAACGGCAGACTTAAAACCAGTTTCCTGAAAAAGGCAAGTCCTGCCATTACCCGCTTTGTTCCGGGACGTGAAGGATTAGGATTGACAGACCGTATCGACTCTGTCGTCAACTTTATGAAACAGAAGAACATTCTTGTTTTCGACCAGAACTATGGACTGTGGTACGACCGCCGCCGTGACGACCATGAACGTATCCGACGTCGGGATGGAGACGTATGGGGGCCTTTCTACGAACAACCTTTCGGACGCAGCGGTCAGGGAACAGCTTGGGAAGGATTGAGTAAATATGATTTGAACCGTCCCAACGCATGGTATTGGTCACGATTGAAAGAATTTGCAGAAAAAGGGAGTGAAGACGGGTTGCTGCTGTTCCATGAAAACTATTTCCAACATAATATCATAGAAGCCGGAGCTCACTGGGTGGATAGTCCGTGGAGAAGCAGCAATAATATCAACCAGACCGGATTCCCGGAACCAGTTCCGTTTGCCGGAGACAAACGAATCTTCGTGGCAGATATGTTCTATGACGTTACCCATCCGGTACGCCGCGAACTGCACAGGCAATATATCCGTCAATGCCTGAATAACTTTGCTGATAATTCGAATGTTATCCAACTGACAAGCGCAGAATTTACAGGCCCGTTGCACTTCGTGCAGTTTTGGCTGGATGTCATTGCCGAATGGGAAGCAGAAACCGGTAAAAAAGCCAAAGTAGCGCTGAGTACAACAAAAGATGTGCAGGATGCGATTCTTGCAGATTCCAAGCGGGCTGCCATAGTAGATATTATCGACATTCGCTACTGGCATTATAAGACGGACGGAATCTTTGCGCCTGAAGGCGGCAAGAATATGGCTCCCCGCCAGCATATGCGTAAGATGAAAGTCGGGAAGGTTACTTTCAATGAAGCTTATAAGGCAGTAAATGAGTATCGCCGGAAATATCCCCAAAAAGCAGTGACATTCTACGCGCAGAATTATCCGGCTATGGGTTGGGCAATATTTATGGCGGGTGGTTCATGTCCTGTAATTCCGTGCACGGACAAGGTATTCCTGAAGGATGCTGCGGCAATGGAAGTGGAAGAAACAAATACCGATGAATACAGGAAATTGGTAAAATCTGATATTGGAAGTATCATTTATTCCAAGTCGGGAACAGATATTCCTATTCAATTATCGTCCGGAAAATATGCATTAAAGTACATTCATCCTGCTACCGGAAAGATTGATATAATTAGTAAATCACTGAAAATAAATGGATTATACAACCTGAAGGTGCCTGATAAGAAAGAAGGTATTTATTGGTTCCATAAGCTGTAAAACAGAAAATCCCGCTGACGACAAATCAGCGGGATTTTTCTTTTTTATCAGTAATATCTAGTAAAAGAGTGTTATAAAACATGATACTTGTTTTTTCAATCCACAAACCAGATTTTACCTAAGGTTGCGGTCAATACTGCTTAGTTTTGCAACATCAAATCAATCGAATTAATGCTATGATGGAACAGACTAATAATTCAACCGAAACTTTGTTCGCTTCTTTTCAAGCGGGAAATATGGCAGCGTTTTCTCAACTGTATAATTTGCACATCAACGTCCTTTTTAATTATGGATTAAAGTTGACTATTGATAAAGAGTTACTCCAAGACTGCATCCATGACGTCTTCGTGAAACTCTATACTAAGAGAGATGAATTAGGAGTCATTGATAATGTCAGATCCTATTTATTCATCTCATTAAAGAATAAACTCTGCGACGAACTTCGCAGACGCATGTACACCTCTGATACATCTATAGAAGAAGTGGTTATACCGACCCCAACAGATGTAGAAGACGACTATATGGAAAATGAGCAACGCAAGAACGAGTTTTCATTGGTAAGGCGTTTACTAGACCAATTATCACCCCGCCAGCGTGAAGCACTTACCTTATATTATATAGAAGAAAAGAAATACGAAGATATTTGCGAGATTATGAACATGAATTATCAGTCCGTACGCAATTTGATGCACCGCGGATTGTCCAAGTTACGCATGCTGGCAAGTTAATATTAGTAAAAAGGTTATTTTGTTGAGTACATATACAGGATAATGTCGTCCTATTTATGTAAAACGCTTAAAAAAGGATGCGATATGTGCTCTAAGGTAAAGGATTTTTTGACGGACGATGATCTCATCAACTATGTGCTGGGTGTAACTCCACAATTAGCTTCCCGATGGGAAACTTATTTCAGAGAGCATCCGGAAGAGATGGCAGATGCAGAAGAAGCTAAAGCTGTATTATTAGCACCGGCAGACGTTGCCTGCGATTTCTCAATAGTTGAAAATAAGATATTAAAAGATAGGATTGTTAGTAGTATAAAAGATTTTTCGGGTATTTTGTAGTTAGGTTAGATAAAGTTAGTTAGGTTAGTTAAGGCATTAAAAGATTGACGCAGTCTTTCATAGAAGTTTCATTGGGGAACTCTATGAAAGACTGCGTTTTTTTGTTTCCGGATATTTAATGGGAAAATATTCAGGAATAAGGCTTGCTCCTATAACTCTTTTTCGTACTTTTGCGCCCGATTTAAAAATATCACATTCATGAAGACAAGCGAATCTTTATTATCCATAGGTAAGTTCATAGCGGAATATTCAGCCCATTTAATGGGGGCCGGAGTGCATACTTCACGAGTAGTGCGTAACTCCAAACGTATCGGAGAAGCTTTTGGTTTAGATGTAAAATTAGGCGTATTTCATAAAAATATCATTCTTACAATTATAGACAAGGAAACAAACGAAGCCTGTAATGAAGTAATAGATATTCCCGCGCATCCTATCAGCTTCGAGCACAATTCAGAGTTAAGCGCATTAAGCTGGGAAGCAGTGGACAATCATCTGTCGCTGGAAGAACTGACTGCGAAATACAGGAAAATTGTTTCCGCCCCGATGATACATCCTCTTTTCGTCCTGCTGCTGGTAGGATTCGCCAATGCATCTTTCTGCAAACTATTCGGCGGCGACTTGATTTCCATGGGAATTGTCTTCTCGGCCACTATCACGGGATTCTATCTGAAGCAGCAGATGCAGAAGAAGAAAATGAACCACTACGTCGTATTCATAGTCTCGGCTTTCGTTGCTTCCCTTTGTGCTTCTACCGCCCTTATTTTCGATACGACATCCGAAATAGCCATGGCGACCAGTGTACTTTATCTTGTTCCCGGCGTTCCCTTGATTAACGGCGTGATTGATGTAGTCGAAGGATACGTTCTGACAGGATTTGCTCGTCTGACGGAAGCCTCTCTGCTGATTGTCAGCATCGCTATCGGACTTTCCTTCACATTATTAATGGTAAAAAACAGTTTAATTTGATATGATAGCACTTGATATTCTTACTGATGGATTTTTTGCTGCAGTAGCAGGTATAGGATTTGGTGCGATTTCCGACCCGCCTTTGCGTGCATTCAAAATGATTGCCATATTGGCGGCACTGGGACACGCCTGCCGCTTTTGCCTGATGACTTATTTAGGCGTGGATATTGCTACGGCTTCCTTGTTTGCCGGATTGGTAATCGGTTTCGGCAGCTTATGGTTAGGAAAAAAGGTATATTGCCCGATGACGGTACTTTACATTCCGGCATTGCTTCCCATGATTCCGGGTAAGTTTGCGTACAACATGGTATTTTCACTCATCATGTGTTTGCAGAATGTGAATGAGCCGGAAAAACTGGATAAGTTCATGTCCATGTTCTTCTCCAACACGATGATAGCAAGCACGGTTATTTTCATGCTGGCAGTAGGAGCTACATTCCCGATGTTCCTGTTCCCACATAGAGCTTTTTCGTTAACAAGACACTAAAATTACTTTTATGGAGATTTTTTGGAGAACAATTGCCTATTATAATTCGGCTACCTGGATTTTACAGATATTTATCATCCTGATTGGTGTGGCTTTGACCGGATTGCTTATCAGCAAACCGCGTCCGTGGGTGAAGATGGCCATGAAGTTCTATATGATAGGACTTTATGCATGGATTTCTATCATTTACTATTATATCTATTGCGAAGAACGCAGTTATAATGGAGTGATGGCGATGTTTTGGGGAGTAATGGCTATCATTTGGATATGGGACGCGATTACGGGCTACACCACCTTTGAACGTACCCATAAGTATGACATATTGTCCTATATCCTGTTGGCAATGCCTTTCATATATCCCTTGGTATCTTTGGCACGCGGACTTTCTTTCCCGGAAATGACTTCTCCGGTAATGCCTTGCTCCGTAGTGGTGTTTACTATCGGATTATTACTGCTGTTTGCCCACAAAGTAAATATGTTCCTGGTACTTTTCCTTTGCCATTGGTCATTGATAGGATTGTCCAAAACTTATTTCTTTCAGATTCCCGAAGATTTTCTACTGGCAAGTGCCACGATTCCCGGCCTGTATCTTTTCTTCAGAGAGTACTTCCTGAATAATCTGCATGCTGATACCAAGCCGAAAGCGAAATACATTAACTGGCTGTTGATTACCGTTTGTGTCGGACTGGCTATATTACTGACTACAACGATGTTTTTGGAATTAGTTCCGAAGAACTAATCAGAAGCAAAGCAAAAGTTCAGGCACGGATTACGCGGATTTCACGTTTTTTGCTAATTACATCGCAAATTAGCTACCGTGAAATCCGCGTAATCCGTGCCTGAATTGTTATTTTATTGCGTAAAATATCCGAAGGGCATATTGCATGACCGAGTCAGGCAACCATCTTTTGCTTTTTGCAAACAGGACTTGCACCAACGGGCCTACTTTAGTTCGGAAAGAAGGATTTTTGCGGGCTACTATCTTACAGATTGCAGCAGCCAATTTCCGCGGATGGCATCCGTTACGTTCTTCCTTTTCTATAATCTCCAATGATTTCAAGAAACTTTCTCTGTAATCGGCATTCAGCCTTGTCTGCTCGGATATATTCCGGTTATCCGTGAATCCGGTATTGAAATCTCCCGGTTCTACCAGGCATACTTTAATATGAAACGGGTGCACTTCCAGTGCTAAGGCCTCACTATATCCTTCTACGGCAAACTTTGAAGCCGAATAAAATCCCTGATAGGGGATACCCATCACTCCACCGATGGAACTGATATTGATAATCTTTCCTTTCCGTGCCTTACGCATGAGAGGCAATACTTCCCTGCACATATTCACTACACCGAAGAAATTGGTATTCATCTGCTTGTTTACCTCGTCTTCCGTAGCAAGTTCGAGAGCACCGCCGATACCTATGCCGGCATTATTAATCAATACATCAATCCGTCCCTGTTCCGATATAATCTGTCCCACAGCCTGGCGGATAGAAAGAGGACTGGTGACATCGACAACAAGCATTTTTACATTGTTCATATTTTCGGAAGGTTTCCGGCTTGTTCCGTAAACGATGTGTCCTTGTTCCGATAACATTTGAGCTGTGAACTTTCCAAAGCCGGAAGACGCTCCGGTGATAAGAATAATCTGTGACTGCATATCTTTCTATTTGCGAACGTAATAGTTACGGCAATACTTACTTATTCAATATACTTGTCAGTTCTTCCCGCCAGTCCGCTCCATTCTCCGGTTGGAATGTTTCAAATCCAAGCGCCTTTCCTATTTCGATATTGGAAGCGCCATCGTCCACAAATAAAGTTTCGGAAGGGATGATATTACAATCCTTTATCATAAAATCGAAGATTTCCGGTGCGGGTTTTGTGTGGCCTACCTGATAAGATAAGTATAGCTTGTCACAATAATCATTCAATGGAAGTTTTCTTGAAGAAAAATCCGGGCTGCAAGCCCATGACATGACAAAAGGATTGGTGTTGCTCAAGAGATATACATGATAGTTTTTCCTTAATTCCTGTATATAGTCGAGTTTGTCTAAATTCACTTCGTAGAAAAAGCCCAACCATGCTTGCTTCGTTTCTTCCATAGTCAGTTCACGCCCGCATAAATCACCCAGTTGCTTGCGGAACTCATCCGCGCTGATTTTACCTTCCTCGAGTTCCTGAAAGATTCCGGTTTGGTGATATTTGTCAAGGCGGGTATCCGCATCAGCCAATCCCAGTTTGATAAACGCCTGTACCGCTTTGTCACGACTAATATCTACAATCACTCCCCCAAAATCAAATACAATGTTTTTAATCATGATATATAATTTATGTTTGCTACAAAGATACGGCTTATCTTCTTAATTAATTGTTCAGAACGGCTTGATATTTGTCAAAAAAACATAGTGGCGCTATCCTGATTATTATTTATATTTGCAAATCCAATCATTTGTAGGCAAAGTAAAAGTAGAGTTATGAATAATCTTCGAATTTTATTGTATATGGTTGTCCTTTCCCTGGCTGCATGTCATCCGGAAGGCACAAATGTGAAACAAGGATTAGACAAAGCCGCACAATTAATGGAGCAAGACCCGGATACGGCATCTATTATTCTTGAAAACATTCAGGTGAACCAAATGAATGAAGCCCAACTTGCGGAGTATAATTTGCTGTGCACGCAGGTCAACGAAGACAAGAATATCCCCCATTCTTCCGATGCGCAAATCAGGCAGGCGGCATCTTACTATGAGATGCATGGCAATGAGTATCAGAAATCAAGAGCATATTACTACCTCGCTTGCGTAGAAAGTGATTTGGAACAAAGAGACAATGCCGAAATCCACTTTAAGGAAGCAATAAAACTCGCAGCACTGACCGAAGAATATGATTATATGGCAAAGATTTGCAAACGATGCAGCCTCTATTATCAGAAATACGGCAACTTTGACGAAGCACTGGAAATGGAGAGAAAGGCTTACGCCAGTCAATTGATGCTGAATGATAGCAAAAATAATTCATCTGTCATTTTATCTTCGGCATTGGGTGTGTTCGGTGTCATGTCTCTATTACTCGGATTGCTTTGGAAAAAGAACCAGTATGTATATTCCCAACTGAGCACCTTCAAAGAAGAAATGCAGAAGAAAAACGTCGAATCGGATAGACTGATGCTGCAATGCAATTATCTCGAGGAGAAATACCAATCTCTCCAACAAGATATTTACGAAACTTCTCCTGTCATTTCCAAAGTCCGCCAGTTCAAGGAAAGAACGGCATTATCTACCAAAATCCCTTCTTTCTCCGAAAAGGACTGGACTGAATTACTCCGGCTTCAGGAAAATGTCTATGGACTCGTATCCAAATTAAAAGGCATGAGTCCTAAACTCACAGAAGAGGATTTAAGGGTATGCGCCTTTCTACGGGAAGGAGTTCAGCCGGCTTGTTTTGCGGATTTAATGAAACTGACAACGGAAACACTAACCCGGCGAATCTCCCGAATAAAGACGGAGAAACTGATGCTGTCAAACTCTAAAGAATCACTGGAAGATATTGTGAAGTCATTGTGAAGTTCTCCATTTAAGTTGGAAGAACTGCTCTTCGCTGACTTTTAATAAAGATAGCTATACATCTATTAATTAATCAATTATAGTTTCCTGTCGTTTCCTGCACAGGAAACTGTCGTATCTCACCGAGGGAACGGTCGTTTCCCACCGAGGATACGACCGTTTCTCTACGAGGATACTGGCGTTTCCTTACGGGGAACCAACAATGCCGTCAGAGCTTCTCAAAGATAATCCTTATTCTTAAAAAAAGTAAGTTCTTCCTTTACTTGATTCCTGTCATACTGAAACCCTAATTAAGGACTTTTGTACACGTCTGATGTCCCAGTCTGTATTTGTCTGTTGCTCTTGATTAACATCTTTGAATATCAATATTTTATAGACTTCCCTTGTCCGTATCCGTCCGACAAAAAAGGCCATTTTTAGTTGCGTGTTCCCTAACTTTGCAAACAAAAAAGTTACGGAACAATGAGCAACTTATTATTTAAAAGATGGAACGATTTTAGCGGTTGGATGGTCTTTCTTATAGCAGCATTGGTTTATGGAATGACTATTGAGCCTACTGCCAGTTTTTGGGACTGTCCTGAATTTATTTCATGTGCCGAGAAGTTACAGGTTGGTCATCCGCCTGGCGCACCTTTTTATATGCTTGTCGGGAATCTGTTTACCCAGTTTGCTTCTGACGCGAAGTACGTATCATACACGGTTAACTTCCTGAACGCATTGTTAAGTGCCGGTTGTATTTTGTTTCTTTTCTGGAGCATTACCCGCTTGGTGAGGTCTTTGATTACGAGTGACAAAGAGAAGTTGTCAGTTACAGACTTCATTATCATTTTAGGCTCCGGAGTTGTAGGAGCATTGGTTTATACCTTTAGTGATACCTTTTGGTTCAGTGCGGTAGAGGGTGAAGTGTATGCTTTTTCTTCTTTTCTCACAGCTTTGGTCTTTTGGATGATTCTTCGTTGGCAGGACGAAGCGGATTCCGTATCCGGCGACCGATGGATTATCCTGATAGCTTATGTCATCGGACTGTCAATCGGAGTGCATTTGCTCAATCTCCTTTGTATTCCGGCAATTGTATTGGTGTTCTATTATCGGAAATATCAGGTAATATCCCTTAAAGGAGTGATTGGCGCGATTACCCTGTCCGGTCTTCTTATTGTACTGATTCTCTTTATCTACATTCCCGGTATGGCCGATATAGGAGGGTGGTTCGAACTATTCTTTGTCAATGTATTAGGTTTTCCTTTCCAATCGGGATTGATAATTTTCCTGTTTTTAATATTTGGTCTATTGGCAGGAGCTATCTACCGATTCAGAAAGCGAATGATACATACTGCTTTATGGTGCTTGCTTATGCTCACAGTAGGATATACCACTTATGCAGTGATATTGATTCGTGCCAACGCCAATACACCACTCAATGAAAATGCGCCGGACAATATTTTCACGCTCAAAAGCTATTTGAATCGTGAACAGTATGAAAGTGCCCCTTTACTTTACGGAAGAACTTATGCTTCCGAACCGGAGTATATACCTGAAGGAGAATATTATAAGGTAAAAACAAAAAAAGGCGGTGCGGTATATCGTCCCGATAAGGAAGAGGGGAAATATAAAATTATCCGTTATAAAGAAGACGTATGCTATACTCAGAATATGCTGTTCCCCCGCATGTGGAATGACCGGCTGACTTCTTCTTACAAGGGATGGTCGGGAGGAACAGATAGTGCTCCCACACAAAAAGAGAATCTGACTTACTTCATTTCATATCAGCTCAATTATATGTACTGGCGTTACTTCCTGTGGAATTTTGTCGGACGGCAGAATGATATTCAAGGAAGCGGAGAACCGGAACACGGGAATTGGATTACGGGGATTTCATGGCTTGACAACCTGCGTTTGGGAAATCAGGAGCTTTTGCCCGAATCTTTACGTCAGAATAAAGGTCACAATGTTTTTTATGGCTTGCCTTTATTATTGGGACTGATTGGTATTTATTGGCAGTGGGCACGGGGGAAGAAAGGGAAGCAACAATTCAGTGTCGTATTTTTCCTGTTCTTCATGACAGGACTGGCTATTGTACTCTATCTGAATCAAGTCCCCGGACAACCTCGTGAACGGGATTATGCTTACGCAGGCTCATTCTATGCCTTTGCCATTTGGATAGGAATAGGCGCTGCGGGGTTGTGTGACACGCTCCGCAAAAAGAAGGGAACAGTCGTTCAAATCAGCGTGTTAATGTTTCTTTGCCTGTTAATTCCGATACAGATGGCAAGCCAGACCTGGGATGACCACGACTGGAGCAACCGCTATACCTGCCGTGACTTTGGAGCCAACTATCTGATGACACTTCCCGATGCGGGAAATCCTATTATATTCTGCAATGGAGACAATGATACTTTCCCTTTATGGTATAATCAGGACACGGAAGAAGTGCGTAGGGATGCACGTATCTGCAACCTTAGTTATGCCCAGACCGATTGGTATATTTATCAGCAGCAATGTCCTTTATATGACGCCCCCGGTTTGCCGATAAGCTGGAATCAGAATCAATATCAGGAAGGCAAGAATGAATATGTAGTTGTACGTCCGGAACTGAAGAAACAGATAGAAGATTTATATCAGAAGCATCCCGAAGAAGCCCGTGACAGCTTCGGAGACGACCCGTTTGAAGTGAAGAATATCCTGAAATACTGGGTATTTTCAGAGAAGAAGGAATTTCACGTGATTCCTACCGATACGATAAATATCCGCATAGATAAGGATGCTGTACTCCATTCGGGCATCATGCTTCCCAAATCAATCCGTCATTTGAAAGGGGAAGAACTGAAAAATGCGATACCGGACAAGCTCTCTATCTCCCTGAAGGATATACGTATGCTGACTAAAGTAGATCTGCTCATCCTTGAAATACTGGCAAATTGTAATTGGGAACGTCCGCTGTATATGGCTATCTCCGTAGGCGAAGCCACTAAACTAAAGTTCGACAATTACTTTGTGCAGGAAGGACTGGCATTCCGTTTCACACCTTTCGATTATAAGAAATGGGGAGATGTGGAAGGAGAAAGTGGTTATGCGATAGATACGGAAAAACTCTATGAGAATGTGATGAACAGATACAAATATGGCGGTCTGGATACTCCCGGCCTTTATTTGGATGAAACAACACTGCGTATCTGCTATTCTCACCGACGGCTTTTTGCGCAGCTTGCCAAAGAATTGGTAAAGCAAGGTGATAGTATCCGTGCAAAGCACGTGCTTGCATACGCCGAACAGGCTATTCCGGCATATAATGTTCCCGAAGTCTATGAGAGTGGTTCGTATGAGATAGCCGTAGCTTATGCTTCGACAGGAGAGAAAGCGAAAGCAACTACTTTATTGAATCATCTGATAGCTGAATCGGAAGATTATATCAACTGGGCTTTCTCGTTGGGAATCAATCGGATAGAGATGGTTCAGCGGGATTGTATGTATAAGTTTTGGCAATGGAATCAGTGCAATGAATTACTGAAGAATACAGATGAAGAACTTTACAAGCAGAGTGACCAACGCTTTGAACAGAAATACACTGTATTTACCCAACTAATGAAATCCAAAAACTAAACTCAAAGAATATGAAGTCGAAAATAATGAAAGAAAAAGAACCGGGAACTGTCTTTGGCAAAAGAAATTATATTATTCTGACGGTCGGTTCCATATTAATTATTGCGGGTTATATAGTAATGAGCGGCGAGGGGAGTACCCTTGCCGCCTATAATCCCGATATATTCAGTAAGTCCCGTATAAGTGTAGCACCCGTATTATGCTTACTCGGATACTTGCTGAATATATTCGGCATACTTTATCGTCCCAATCAAAGCAAACTTTAATTTTTCAATAAACAAAACTTAATCCTTCAATAAAGGTAACTGATTGAGCATATTTCTAAGTTTGATTGCTATCCGCGGCATAGGTTCGGCAACGGTCAGCCCTACTAAATCATACTCAGATGAAATGTCATTAATGACACGGACTGCTTCTTTAATCTTCATGCCGTCGGGTTCAACGCCCACGGCAGCGATGATTTCTGCCGGATCCAACGCATCCATATCAAAATGGATAACGACTTTTGATACGCCTGTGTTTTTCAGCCATTCCATGATTTTTGAGCTGTCATTAGCAACTTCCTTCGGCGACAATCCTTTTACACCCAATTCTTGTTGTCTTTCCTTCATGCCTTCATCCCAGGAACGAAGTCCGACGAGTAATGTTTTGGAAGTATCCACCTTTCCGGGCAGTAAGCCCATAATTTCTTCATCACCCATCCCCATACAGGCTGTGAGTGCCATGGCATGATAACCTTTGTAATCATCATATGGCAGGTTTATATCGGGATGCGCGTCTATCCAAATGATAGCGACATCGTCCGGATATTTACCAATCAAATATGTAAACGGAACTACACTCACAGAACATTCTCCCCCTAAAGTAACAATCCTGTCGGGATTATTCTCTTTCAGTAGCTCAAGTGCTGCTTTAGTTTGTTTCAATAGTACACCACGCGCACTGATACCTTTTTCTATGGCTCTGTCATTTATATCCAGTGAAACAGGGACTTCAACGGTCTTTTGATTCGTTTGCGGAGCCAGATAATTCAATAACTGCGCTCCCAGGTAATACCCCCTGGATGAATCTTCAGCCGGAATATCGGACATCCAATGAGCTACAATTCCCCCTTGCCATTGAGGATAAATAAAACGGAGAGTTGAACTTTTCTTTTCCATATTCACATTATTAGTTTGTTTCTCTTTTCACTATACGGTTCTTGCAAAAATAGAATAAATACTTCTAATATCATTAATATTTCAGAAATACATGATAGTAATAAATTTAATGTCCATAACGCGTTTCAGTAATTATGGTATGATAATCTGTAATATATATACTACTCACTTTTCTAAATTCCTGTATATTTGCTGCGTGAAATAATTTAGCTACTTAATTATATGCGTATTATATTCAAGAAACTTAGAGCACGTATGATCATAGGATGTATATTAACTATAATGGCGTTGCTGGCTGTGTCAGTCTTTGTTTTTATCAATCAGCCCAGTTTTGGCCGGACGCCCCGTGGCGAACGGTTGGAAAGAGTTCAGAAATCCCCCAATTACAGAAACGGAGCATTTCAGAATCAGCATAAAACGAAATTAATGACTTCAGACAGAGGACGTTTCGAAGGTATTTGGGAATTTATTTTCAGAAAGATAGACGGGCTGCGCCCCGACCAGCCTGTCAAGGTAATAAAGACTGACTTACGGAAGATAGACAGAGATAAGGAAGTGTTAGTTTGGTTCGGGCATTCCTCTTATCTCATTCAGATGGGCGGAAAGCGGGTATTGGTCGACCCGGTATTTTGCATGGCTTCTCCCGTTTCTTTCGTCAATAAGCCATTCAAAGGAACAGATATTTATCAGCCAGAAGATATGCCGGACATTGATTATCTGATAATCAGTCACGACCATTGGGATCATTTGGATTATAATACGGTCAAGAAGTTAAAAAACCGGATTGGAACAGTGATTTGCCCGTTAGGTGTCGGCGAGCATTTCGAGTACTGGGGATTCGATAAGGAACGTATTGTCGAACTTGATTGGAACGAAGATGCAAACCTGACTGACGGTTTTAAAATCTATTGTCTGCCTGCCCGTCATTTTTCCGGTCGCGGACTTTCCGCCAATCAGTCGCTTTGGGCCTCTTTCTTATTGGAAGCTCCTGCACAGAAAATCTACATCGGCGGAGATGGGGGATATGATACTCATTATGAAGAAATCGGTAATCGTTTCGCTAACATTGACCTTGCCATTCTTGAAAATGGGCAATACAATGAAGAGTGGAGTTTAATTCATTTGATGCCGCAATATATGGCACAGACAGCCAGGGATTTGAAGGCAAAGAAAATTTTGACCGTGCATCATTCTAAATATGCGTTGGCTAAACATCGTTGGGACGAGCCTCTGAAGAATGCGGAAGATATGAAGAATAAGGACTCTCTGAATGTGTTGATTCCTGAAATCGGAGAGGTCGTGCCATTAGAAAAATGAAAGATTCATCTGTCTTGATTGTTTCGGATATTGAGATATAACTACTATAATTTGAAAATTAATAAATTTATGCTACGTACTATCAGACTTACAGCCGCCATCGTGTGCTTCACGCTTATTACCCTGTTGTTTCTTGACTTCACGGGTACCTTGCACACCTGGTTCGGATGGTTGGCGAAAATTCAATTTCTGCCGGCTCTATTAGCCTTGAATATAGGTGTCGTATTGTTTCTTGTTGTGCTTACTTTCCTTTTCGGGCGTGTGTACTGCTCGGTTATTTGTCCGTTGGGGGTATTTCAGGATATTATCTCCTGGGTATCAGGCAAGCAAAAGAAGAACCACTTTCGCTATTCACCTGCAATGAAATGGTTGCGATATGGTGTTTTAGGAGTATTCATTATTATGATGGTTGCAGGGTTGAATTTCCTGGCTATTCTGATAGCACCTTATAGTGCGTATGGCCGGATAGCTTCCAGTCTCTTTGCACCGGTATGGCAATGGGGAAATAACCTGTTAGCATATTTTGCCGAGCGAATGGACAGTTATGCCTTTTACGAGGTGGATGTGTGGATGAAAAGTCTTTCAACGCTTCTTATCGCTGTGGTTACCTTTATAGTTCTCGGCGTTTTAGCGTGGCGCAACGGGCGTACGTATTGTAATACGATATGTCCGGTGGGTACTGTATTGGGATTCATTTCCAAGTATGCGATATTCAAACCCGTGATTGATGCTTCCAAATGTAATGGCTGTGGCTTATGTGCCCGCAACTGCAAGGCGTCATGTATTCATTCAAAAAAACATGAGATTGATTACAGCCGGTGTGTAGCTTGTATGGATTGCCTGGATAAGTGTAAACGTGGAGCTATCAAGTACACGAGACGGACTGCTACAAAAGATACGTCTGTGGCAGAAACAGTCAAAGCGCACTCTGTTACTGCGGAACAGGTAGATAATGCCCGGCGTAGTTTTCTTTCAGCATCGGCAATCTTTGCTACGATTTCCGTATTGAAAGCCCAGGAAAAGAAAGTGGATGGGGGATTGGCTGCTATTGAAGACAAGAAGATTCCCAGTCGGGAGAATCCTATTTATCCGCCGGGGGCATTAAGTGCCCGTAATTTTGCGCAGCATTGTACTGCCTGCCAATTGTGTGTTTCCGTATGCCCCAACCAAGTGTTGCGTCCTTCTGATAATCTGATGACCTTGATGCAACCCGAAATGTCATATGAGCGTGGATATTGTCGTCCAGAATGTGCGAAATGTGCGGAAGTATGCCCGACAGATGCCATTCACTTGACCAGTTTGGCTGAAAAATCAGCTATTCAAATCGGCCACGCTGTATGGATAAAGGAGAATTGTGTGCCATTGACCGATGGTATGGAGTGTGGCAACTGTGCTCGCCATTGTCCTACTGGAGCTATTCAGATGGTGGCGTCCGATTCTGAAAAGTCGGATTCTCCAAAGATTCCGGTAGTGAACGTAGAGAAGTGTATCGGCTGCGGAGCTTGTGAGAATCTTTGTCCTTCTCGTCCGTTCAGTGCTATCTACGTGACAGGACATCAAATGCACAGAATTATTTGATTTAATAAATCAGTATAAGATTATGGAAGAAAAAAAGAAAAAAGATATAAATAGAAGAGATTTCATTAAGATTGTAGGTATTAGTGCTGCCACGTCGACAGGCTTACTATACGGATGTTCTTCAAAAAACAACTCCGCTTCGGGCAGTGCCACGGGAGAAGGGGAGATACCGACTGATAAAATGACTTACCGGACATCTCCAACTACCGGTGACCGTGTTTCACTTTTGGGATATGGTTGTATGCGCTGGCCGCTCAAACCCGCTCCGGACGGTAACGGAGAAGTCATTGACCAGGATGCCGTTAACGGATTGGTCGATTATGCGATTGCCCATGGAGTGAATTATTTCGATACATCTCCGGCTTATGTACAAGGTTTTTCCGAGAGAGCAACGGGTATTGCGTTGAGCCGCCATCCCCGAGATAAATATTTTATCGCTACCAAACTGTCCAACTTTTCTCCGGACACATGGTCGCGTGAAGCATCACTTAAAATGTATCACAAGTCATTCGCCGAACTTCAGGTTGACTACATCGACTATATGTTGCTTCACGGCATTGGCATGGGCGGGATGGATGCCCTCAAAGGACGGTATCTGGATAACGGCATACTCGATTTCCTGATAAAGGAACGCGAAGCAGGGCGTATCCGTAATCTCGGATTCTCTTATCATGGAGATATTGAAGTATATGATTATCTGCTTTCACGGCATGATGAAATTAAATGGGACTTCGTGCAGATACAGCTCAATTATGTAGACTGGAAGCATGCGAAAGCAACTAACGCCCGAAATACCGATGCCGAATATCTGTATGGCGAACTGCACAAGAGAGGGATTCCGTCTATTATTATGGAACCGCTTCTGGGTGGGCGTTTGTCTAAGTTGAATGACAACTTGGTGGCACGTCTCAAGCAACGCCGTCCCGAAAACAGTGTCGCTTCATGGGCGTTCCGTTTTGCCGGCTCATTCCCGGATATACTGACTGTATTAAGCGGCATGACTTATATGGAACATCTGCAGGATAATCTCCGTACTTATTCTCCCTTGGAACCGTTGACGGATGAAGAAATGGACTTCCTCGAAGAAACGGCACAGTTGATGCTGAAATATCCTACCATTCCCTGCAATGACTGCAAGTATTGTATGCCTTGCCCGTACGGACTGGATATTCCGGCTGTTCTCCTGCATTATAACCGTTGTGTCAACGAAGGGAATGTGCCCAAGAACGGACAGGATGAAAACTATGCCAAAGCCCGTCGCGCATTCCTCGTCGGTTATGACCGCAGCGTGCCGAAACTTCGTCAGGCAAGCCATTGTATCGGATGCAACCAGTGTGTGGCACATTGTCCGCAAAACATAGATATACCCAAAGAGTTGCATAGGATAGACCAATTTGTCGAACAACTGAAACAAGGAACTTTATAATGGAAGAATTAATCAATTTATTACATAGCGGAGAATATTCCTGCGTGATTGCCAACGAAGGAAAGGTACGTACTTTTACCCAACGCGGGGTGGCTGACTTATATGATTTGCTGACTCAGGAACCGGATTTCCTGAAAGGAGCTTTGATTGCCGATAAGGTTGTCGGGAAAGGGGCGGCAGCCCTGATGATTTCAGGTGGTATAAAAGAACTGTACACGGATATTATCAGTTCTAAAGCTATGGACTTGTTTCGGACATCGGATGTAAAAGTCGGTTTCGGGCAGGAAGTACCTTTTATCTGGAATCGCGACCGCACGGGATGGTGTCCTGTAGAAACGATGTGTAGTGAAGAAGAATCTGCTGAAGCTATTTTACCGATGATTCGTGACTTTCTTGAGAAAGTCAGAAGCAAGAAGTAAAAGAAAGAATCAGATACACGGAATAAAATATGAGAAAAGATACAACTTGTCTGTTTCTGCTCGCCGGTCTGCTTTCTGTTCCGGGAGTGGCACAGAATAAAAAAGACAGTACACAGTTCCGAAGAAACTACGTCATTGACGAGGTAGTAGTCACGGGAACACGGAATGAGACGGATGTACGCCATCTTCCGATGACTATCTCCGTAGTAGGGCGACAACAGATTGAGAAAAGGTACGAACCCTCTCTTTTACCGTTGCTGACGGAACAGGTTCCGGGATTGTTCACTACCAGTCGCGGTATCATGGGATATGGCGTCTCCACCGGAGCGGCGGGAGGCATGAGCCTGCGGGGTGTCGGTGGCAGTCCTACGGCAGGATTGTTAGTTTTAATAGACGGTCACCCGCAGTATATGGGACTGATGGGGCATCCGATAGCAGATGCTTACCAATCCATGATGACGGAAAGGGTAGAGGTTTTGCGCGGCCCTGCATCCGTGCTTTACGGTTCAAATGCTATGGGAGGAGTTATCAATATCGTCACCCGCAAGCAAGAGGAAGAGGGGATAAATACCAATATGCAAGTAGGATATGGTTCATATAATACATTGCAGACCGAGTTTTCCAACCGTGTAAAAAAGGGACGTTTCAGCAGCATCGTAACCGGTTCTTACAACCGGACGGACGGGCATCGTCCTGATATGGAATTCGAACAATACGGCGGATATGCAAAACTGGGTTATGAGATAAGCTCTTTTTGGAAACTATCGGGAGATGTCAACGTCACTCATTTCAATGCTTCCAACCCCGGAACAATTCAGGTTCCACTTATCGATAATGATTCGCGTATCACTCGTGGAATGACTTCATTCGCATTGGAAAATCATTATAACAATACATCGGGAGCATTGAGCTTTTTCTATAACTGGGGACGGCACAAGATAAACGATGGTTATCAGTCGGGAAAAGAACCGCAGACAGCGCATTTCAATTCTAAAGACAAGATGCTGGGCGTATCGTGGTATCAGAGTGCGACTTTCTTTGCCGGCAATCGTATTACGGCAGGGTTTGATTATCAGCATTTCGGTGGTGAATCGTGGAATAAAGTGGTAGCTACGGGCGAACGTAAGCCGGGAGTTGACAAACAACTGGATGAATTTGCAGGATATGTTGATTTCCGTCAGGACATAAACAATTGGTTTTCATTGGATGCTGGTATCCGTGTAGACCACCATTCTCATGTAGGCACAGAATGGATACCACAAGGAGGATTAGCATTTCATCTGCCGAAAAGCGCGGAACTCAAAGCAATGGTCAGCAAAGGATACCGTAACCCGACGATTCGTGAAATGTATATGTTCGCCCCTGCCAACCCTGAACTGCAACCGGAAAAACTGATGAGTTATGAACTTTCCTATTCGCAGCGTTTACTGGACGGGGCATTATCTTATGGAGTGAATCTTTACTATATCAATGGTGATAATATAATAATGTCAAACGGACTGGTTCCGCCATTGAATATCAATTCTGGGGAAATCGAGAACTGGGGTGTCGAAGCCAATATCAATTATCACATTAATTCGCATTGGAATATCAATGCCAATTATAGTTGGCTGTACATGGAGAATCCGGTTCTTGCCGCTCCCGGACATAAGTTGTATGCGGGAGCCAATTATTCTTCGGGACGTTGGAGCGTATCGACCGGATTGCAATATGTAAAAGGGCTTTATACCTCTGTCACCAAAGGGCGTGAACAACAAGAAGACTTTGTTTTATGGAATCTTCGGGGGAATTATCGTGTGTGCCGTTTCGCCAATCTCTTTGTGAAAGGGGAGAACCTGCTTGCGCAACGTTATGAGATAAATGCCGGCTATCCTATGCCGAAAGCTACATTTATGGGTGGTATTAATTTGAACTTTTAAATAATAAAATGAATATGGAATCAACTACTGTAAAACTCTATTCACTGAACTACAACAACGTAAATACCTATTTGGCAGCTTCGTTATTTGTCATTGGTAATATGCTTTTTCCCCAACTCTTTCATCTCATCCCACAAGGAGGAATAACCTGGCTACCAATCTATTTCTTTACGCTAATCGGTGCGTATAAATATGGTTGGAAAGTAGGACTGCTGACCGCTATCCTTTCGCCCGTTATAAACTCTGTACTCTTCGGAATGCCAATGCCGTCCGCATTGCCTGCCATCTTATTGAAATCCGTATTGCTGGCTGTTGCTGCCGGATGGACTGCACAACGTTCTGGACATATCTCCATCCTTCTTCTGGCAGGTGTAGTACTTACATACCAATCCATAGGGACATTAGGAGAATGGGCTTACATCGGCAACTTTTATAAAGCTGTTCAGGATTTCCGTATCGGTATTCCCGGAATGTGCCTGCAAGTATTCGGCGGTTATTTATTCATTAAATACCTGATTCGTAAATAACAATATAACGTCAGTTCAATATAAGTCTGATTAAGTAAAAAGAGTCTGGTATCGGTTGATGCCAGACTCTTTTTGAATTTATATGTTTCCATTTAATCACTTAGTGAAAGTATCATTTCCTATATCGTTACATTATTCATATATATTTGATATTGTCATATCACAAGCTTGAAAAAAATATTATTCGTTTGCGTCATCCGTTTCGTCTTCATCCTCTTCCAAAGTAACAGGAGAGATGTTTCCCCCACATTTTGCATATTGGCTCGGACTCATCTTATAGTGTTTCTTAAATACTTCCCGGAAATATTTGCTATCGGAGAATCCGGTCATGTCAGAAATTTCATTGATATTATGCTGTCCTTCTTTTAAGAGCACTGCAGCGCGTTTCACACGAGTAAGTTGAATAAAACCATTTGGGGTATATCCGGTTAATGTTTTCAGCTTGTTATATAAACTTGTACGCCCCATGCATTGCAGTTCACAGAGCATAACCACACTGAGTTCTGTATTGTCAATATTATCCATAATATGTTTCTTTACATCCGATATGAATTTCCAGTCAAGGCTATTTGTTCCTTTAGCTGATGGAATCATTGACTGCATATCCGTTTCCAGGCTCGCATATCTGCTACGTAGCAATGCCCGGTTGGTCAATAGATTCTTGATACTCTCTCTCAATATTGTCACATTGAAAGGCTTGATTATATATTCGTCCGCCCCAATCGACAGTCCTTCAAGAATATCTTTTTCTTCTCCCAATGCCGTAAGCAGCAATACTGGAATATGTGAAGTCTCAATATCATTCTTTATAGCGACACATAGCTCATCACCTCGCATTTCAGGCATCATCACATCAGTAAGGACAAGTTCCGGCCAAAATTCTTTTATGATAATCAGTGCTTCCTTACCATTGGCACAAGTCTGTACATTATACAAAGGAGAAAGTAAATTAACCAGGTAGGAACGTAACTCATCATTATCCTCTACAACAAGGATACGCTGTAAATCCGCATTATTGGCTGCATTGGCGATACTTTTGAACGTGGCCGGAGCAGTCAGTTCCGGCGTTTCCAATGCAGGTTCAGGGGCGGGTTTCTGATTCGGCTTCTGAAGAGCCCTATTGTCTTTCTGAAAAACAATCTTGACAGTAGTCCCCTGATATTCGGTACTTTCTATATTGATTTTTCCATTATGAAGACGAACCAACCTATTCACCAGCATCAACCCTATGCCACTACCCGTAACTTTGGAGTTAATGGCATTGCTGGCACGAAAATGCAATTTGAACAACTTATTTTGTTCAGCAGAAGGAATCCCGATGCCGGTGTCACTTATCACCACTTTCCACGAGTCATTCGTATCAGAGACAAAGACACTGACTTTTCCGTTTTCCGGCGTATATTTTAACGAGTTCGATATTATATTTTTCAGAATAGAATCCATCTTTTCTTTATCGAACCATACATTCATATAATTGAAAGTGCTTTCGTAAGTAAAGTCTATATGTTTGATACTGGCATAATTGGTAAATGCGGCACACACCTCTTTCATATAAGTATTCAGCTCATATTCGGATATATACAACTCGGAAGAATATACGTCAGCACGTTCAAAATTAATAAGGTTACTAGTCAGTCTCAAAAGAGAATCTACATTCCTCAACGCAGTTTTTGTACGGGTTACCCCAACCTCTGTAAGAGTCTCCTCTTCGAGCAATTCTTCCAAAGGCGCCTTTATCAAAGTCAGCGGAGTACGTATGTCATGGGCTGTATTGATAAAAAATTGCGTTTTTTCATCTGATATTTTCTTTTGTTTTCTCAGGTTCATCGTACGTATAATGAAAGAGATTCCCCATATTATAAACAAGACATAGCACAAGATAGCCCACCAACTAGACCAGAAAGGCTGCGTGATAATGATCTTCATCGCACGCTCCTCAAAGACAACATCATGTTCCTCTCTGGATACGGCACGCACACGAAGCGTATATTTTCCTGGCGGCAGATTGGTGAAACGAATCAGATTTGTTGTTCCCGGCTGTGTCCATTTCTCATAGAATCCTTCTAATTTCCAAGAATAAAGCGTATTGTCAGGAGAGTCATAATTGATAGTAGAGACATTGAGAGAAAAAGTGTTTTGATCATATTTCAACTTCAACACTTCTGTGTCGTTTATACATTCCTGCAAAGGGGAGTCCTCACTATCCGGATAGACAGGTAGATAAGAAATATGAAAGTCGCTGAATATCATCTTTGAAAACTTATAACGGGGGAATCTGGCATTTTCAGGAATTTCGATAACCCCGTCCGTACTACCGAAAACAAAACTTCTATTTTTGCGTAATGTACCCGAAGAGGCATTAAAATAAGCAGGTAGTAATCCTTCTCCTCTAGTCCAGTTATGAAAGTTCTTTTCTTTGGTGAAGAAACATGTGACCCCATTCTCCGTACTCATCATGATACGTCCGTCCACTTCCGGCAATATCGTGAATATCCGGTTGGAGACTAATGCCGAATTATCCGTATAGTAGTGTTCAAGAGTATGGTTCTGTATATTGTACACAAACACTCCTGAGCCATTTGTTCCTATATATAACGAGCCGTTGTCAGCCTGATAAAGCGAATTGATATAAGCCGCTCCCATCTCTGCTTCAATATACTGGTATTGGCCGGAATTTCTATTCAACAAATACAATCCGGTAGCCGTGCCAATCCACATATGTTCCTTGTCATGCTCCACAATAGAAGTGATAGAACTCACTCCGGGATACAAACGCACCTTTTTGGTTTCCAGATCAAAACATTTCAAGTTATAATATCCGCCCGACCATATGTTACCTTTCGAGTCCTTTATCATATCACGAATATATTTGTCCGGACGCATATTGATAGAAGTGAGCAGGTAAGGGGAGAAGTATTCGACAGATAATGTATGCTTGTTTATTTTATAAATACCCGAAGTGTAGCCACCTGCCCAGATAATGCCGGGAGATACTTCGCACAAAGTAATAAAGATATGATTTTTATCTTTCAATTGTTCGTTAAAAGAGCTCAGGAATGAATGCCACTGCCCTGTTGTTGAATTATAAAGACTGATGCCGTTACTGGTGCCAAACCATAAATCGCCCTCACTGTCTTCAATCACGGCATGTACCTGATCATTGATTAATGACTGTTTATTCCCCATGGCATGCTTCAACCAATGGTAATTTTCATATCGATAATCTATTATCGTAATGCCGGTCGGGTAATTGGCAAGCCATATCCGCTCTTCTTCATCAACAAAGATATCATTGATATTATTACCATTCATTTCATTATAACTTTGATAGTTTGCCACAATGTAATGTTCCAGCTTACAAGTGTTTATGTCGATCTTATATACCCCCATTCCTTCTGTTGATATTAATAGCTGCGACTCGTCCAATGGAAAGATACAAGTTATATTTACATCACTTAAATCGGCTTCGGGTTTTATTATTTCCCGGCTATTCATATCATATACGAACATTCCTCTCTCAAATGAACCGATAAACAATCTTTTTAATGCTTGATGGTAATACAGTTCGTTCACTTGCGCATGAAAATAGTCAAGCGTTTCAACAGGAATAATTTCCAGTTCACCGTTTTCCAGCCTGGCATATCGGATTCCCGTTTCTGTCGCTATAAAGAAATGGTGCTCGTCCACTTGTGTTATTGCTGTTATATTGCTATGCAGTATATTGGGGAATTGGACTATCCGGGCGTCTCCGGCATTATAAAGCAATATGGAATGCTTACGGCATAACCATATATTATCATTGTTGTCCATATAGCCATAACTAATCGTTTCCAAGCTATTCGGCAACTTATACACCATTTTAAAGTCGTCATACTTTAATTCATATTGGAAAATCCGTCCCTGCTTGCCAATGACCCATGTCCCTATATGAGGCCTGGTATATATCCACCCCAAATGGATGGGAGCTTCAAGCGTACTGTCATCCTTATTTAGTTTGTAATGCTTTATGTCCTTACCGTTATAGCGATCCATACCTTCATCGGTAAGAAACCACATATATCCCTGATCGTCTTTTTGGATACTGAATATTCTCCGGTTGCTCAATCCATCTTCAGTCCCTATATATTTGTATGTTTGTGCAGTGACCCAAACAGGAAAAAAGAAGAGAATATAGATAATGTATTTCATGTCAGTATTTGTTTTATACTACTTCTAGTGATAACAGTCAACGAAATTATACAAAACCAATGAAAGAAACAAAGAAACAGGAGATATTCTTTTTAAAAAATTTCATTTGGAAAGTTTTTTATTTCCAAAGTTGATTATTTACTCAAAGAACTTGACTTATCTGAGAAATATTCTTTCATATATATACATAATTCGCATTTTGTTTGTTTGGTTAATTTAATCAATCAGGCTTTATATCCAATTTCTTTTTATATACCCATACACTTAATATGAAATAAACGATAACCTGAATCCACAGGGTTAGGTATTCCGGTTTTATATCCGCCATATCGGCTCCCATAGAATTCAGTTTTACAAAGGCAAGTGTGCCCGGTGCGGCGGGAAGAATATAATGTGCGGCTTTCCAGTACCAAGGCATCAATTCCATCGGATAAGAAACTCCGGAAAGGAAAATCAATCCGACTGAAAAAAAGGCAATCATGAGTAACGGAGCTTCTGAATCTGTAAAATATCGGGAAGCTGCCAGTCCCAGAAAAGAAGTTGCCATCAGATAAGGAATCAGCAATAATATAATATACAATCCGTTTCCGATATTAGGGATACTGAAAAAGTAGGGAAGCAAGCCTAGCAAAAAGAAAGAAAAAACAGCATACAGAGTACAATATACGGACGTTTTTCCTGCCACAATGCGAATTGCGACTCCCCATCCCTGTCCGAAAGGCGTATAGGTACGAATTCCCCGATTGGTATGTTCGTCTCCGGTCACCATGCCGATAACCATCAGCAAAGTCTGGAAAATAATAATCATCATAACTGCCGGAATCAGATAGGAACCATATCCTTCCGTATAATTATAGAGTGCAGTCCCTGCTACGTTCACCGGTTTTGCCATAGCTACCGCCAATAATCCCTGCGGCGGAAGAAACACTGTTCCATCCGGTCGGTATTTGTCATTAATTGCCAACATGACACGCGAAGAGGCTCCTTGCAATGCTTCAAAATACAAAAACGCGTCGGTCGTCGCATATAGAGAGAATACGGATTCTTCCCCACGAAATACCCGTTCTTCAAAATCATGGGGCAGATAGACTATTCCTTGCACCTTACCCTCTTTCATCCATTCTTTGGCTTCGTGATAATCTATTGCCTGATTGTATATTTCCGCCTGCGGGGTGGCATCCAGCCAACGGATGAAATTACGGCTTAGTTCACTATGCGAATTATCCACTACGGCAACAGGCACATCTGTTACAATATTGGGGGCATACATATAATTATAGAGTAACCCATACATGAAGATTCCGCCCATCAGCACTAACAGAACGGCATAACTAGTGCTTATGGCGAGAAACTCCCGGCGGATAATGAACGATAGTTGCTGGATTCTATTTAATGTTTTCATATTTATGACTTTCTATAGCTCGTTTTAAATGGGGAAGCAGCGACAAGGCCAGCAGCGGGAAAATACATAGTATCACTGCCGACTGCCAAAGATGGACGAACCCGCCACCCCCATAAAGTATCGTTTGCATTATTTCCGTAAAATGACGGACAGGAAAAAGATAAGAAGCATCTCTCACCAGCGGATACATATTGGGAACCGGAAAAGTAACTCCGGACAAGGTAGCCCCTAAAGAACCGACCATGGAAACGACGCTGATAACCAGTGATACCGCCGGAAACAAGGAAAATAAAAATAACCCGAGCGCCTGCGTCGCGACAACAAAGAGCGCAGTTATCATATTCATAAACCACCAACTCCCTTGAAAAGGAATGTGCAGGATACCGAACATGACATAATTGGCAAACCATCCTATCAGTATATATATAATGGTATAGGGGAGCAACTTACCCAAAATGGCGGTCACCATATTGCCTTTGGCGGTAGCCAGCCAGTCGGCCGCCGTGCGGAATTTGATTTCAATGCCGGCTGCATATACGGTAGTCAGCAGAATCAAGACCTGAAACAGGACAAAGAAAAAAGGCTGGCTCAGATAAACCGAATAATCCAGACTGGGATTGTATATCGGATGATTGCTGGCTTGTACAGGCAGTAGGAATGTGGTAATCTGCTGTTGTTCCACTCCCAAAGATACGGCTTCCATCACAATAGGCGAAAGGGACACGGGGGCCAATGATGTTTCAAAAGCTGCCATCAGCTCACCGCCTACCGATAGCAAAGCGTAATGATAATAGTAGGAGAGGGTCGCATTTTTTCCGGTGGTGGCATCCTGCTCAAATTTCGGGGGAATGGAAAGATAGCCGTATATTTCTTTCCTTTGCACGGCTTCGCGGGCAGCCGCTTCATTTATATAATGCTTCGTCACTTTAAAAGTAGGCACGGCAGAGATATTCCGGGCGATAGCCCGGGAAGTGGCGGTATTATCCTGATCGACAATGCCGACAGGAATATTCTCCATCTGCCCGTTGCCGAAGATTGTAGCCATAAAGAAGAGGGTAAACAACGGCAAAATGATACAGACGCCGAAATACAGACGCCGTGAAGTCATTCGCCTCCACTCCCTGAGCAGTACGGAACGAAAAGGTGAATATCTGTGTGATGAATCCATTCTATGATTGATTTTGCTACATTCATTAATCAAGTGTCAATAACACAGACATACCGGGGCGCAAATCGTCCACCTTTTGAGTGGGACGGGCGTGAATCTCGAAAGTACGCAAGTCATAGCTTCCGGTCTGTTTTGTCGACTTCCAGGTAGCAAAGCTGCCCAGTGGACTAATATAATAGATTTTAAATTCAATATTCTTTTTGCCGATGGCAGGTACGTCTGCGACAAATGTTTCTCCCATCCTGAATTGTGGCATCAGGTCTTCGCGCACATTGAGCACGACATGTACATCATCCATCACTACCAGATTCATAATTGGAGTTCCCGGAGCGACTAACTCTCCGCGTTTTGGAAAGATGGTCGCTATTTGCCCGTCTTCGGGGGCTGTCAGCCGGGCATCGACCAATAAAGCGGAGACTTCGTCTACTGTACTTCGGGCGGCATCTACCATACTGGCGGCAGACGCTTTATCTTCCTGCTGTGCACCGTCTACAGCCATCTGGTATTGTTCATAGGCTGCACGCTCGGCAGCGACAGCCGCTTTGTACATCGCTTCCACTTCATCTTTTCTCTGCGAAGTGACCACGCTATCTTTATATAAGGTAAGAATACGGTTATAAGTCGTTTCAGCGAGACCGAGGTCACTTTTTGTTTTGTTCCATAGTTGCAATGCGGTAGCTACAATCTGACGGCGGGTTCCTGCATCTATTTTCTTGTTTTGTTGCACGGCAACCTGTTCCAAAGCATTCACTTGCTGATATTTGGCATGCACCTCAGGGCTATTGATGACGACAAGTGTATCGCCTTGGCGCACCCAGTCTCCTTCCTGAACGAAAAATGTATCTATACGTCCGGGGAGTTTCCCGCTAATACGGATTTCTGTTGCTTCCGCCTGTCCTTGAAGGATCATCGGTTGCTTATGCATAAATATGATTCCAAGGGCTGTGAAGATACCCACAGCCAACATTATAATCACAAAAGCCCATGACAGGGTTCTACTGGCTAGTTTCATTGTTTGTTACGGTTTAGGTTGATAGTTTGCAAATTGTTCCGGTGTGCCACAAAGTGAAAGTAAATTCATCAGTGCCACATCATATTCATAATATGCTGCCAGGCGAGCCACTTTTACATTAGCAAGCATGGTTTCAGCATCAATAACTTCGGTAGAGGTCGCCATCCCTTCTGTGAAAGATTTCTTTCGGATGCGCACTAGTTCTTCACTTAAAGCAATCGTTGCATTCAATGCTTTTACATTATCCTGCGCCTTTTGCAATTGTGTGTAGAGCTTGTCTACCCCAACGGCAAGATCATCACGGGCTTTCATCTGTCCCAAGGCCAACGTCTGCTCTGTCAGTTTGGACTGCCGTACTTTCTTCTCACGGTCTAACCCGTCAAAGAGATTCCACGTAAAGCCAATTCCTATCATGGTACGTGGCAATAGATTGCTCTGAATGCCATGCGAATATAGGGTTTGTTTTCCAAAAAGGGCTATATTCGGCAGATAACCGCTTTGAGCAATCCGCACCTCTTGTTTGGCAATATGCTGTTGCAATTGTAGTTGGTTGAGCACATAGTTTCCACTATTTACGGAGAGGTCAAAAAGCATCTTGGGCGGGATGGTATCATTCATGAAAAGGGGAGAGGTGGGAATGATGTTCTCATCGGTATCCTTTTTATTCAATAAAACTTTGAGCGCGCTTTGCACTACGGTTTCTTCCTTACGTGCGGCTTCCAATGCCCGTTTTGCTTCATCCATATTCACTTGCGCAAAAAGTCGTCCTGCTTTGTCAATCATTCCGGCCGCTTCAAGTTTCAAGGCATTCTCATAATGCTTCTTCAGTCCGTTGTAGGTTTCTTCGCGAACAGTCACGATTTGTTGCGCCAATCGTAATCCATAATAGCTCTCGGCCAATAAATTCTGTTGCCCGGCGGATACTTGTGCCCGGTTTTCCCGTGCCAGGTCCACCATTGTCCGACCTATATTAGTAGCACGGAAACGCTTACCACCGGAGAATAATACCCATTCCGCAGATAAATCGACAGTAGTCAGGTTTCTCGGGGTCAAAGGAAAAACAAGCGTATTTGCTCCTATCTTATCCAATATGGATGAAATAATTTGGTCATCCGGGATAATGGAATGTACAAAGTCTTTAGCCGGGTCTGTAAACTGCGATAACGGTTGTTTTACTTCAATCTTCTCGGACATATGTACAAATGCTCCCGTAGACTGAAGACTGGGATACCAAAAAGCATTCAGTTTATCACGTTCTGCCTTGGCTATCTCAATCTCTTTGTCAGCAATCTTCAGACTCTGATTTCCCTGATTAAGAAGACGCAACGATTCTTCGAAACTTAATGGTGTCTGTGCATCTACCCGAATAATGGAAAAACACAAAGTCAATAGTACAAAAAGTAACTTATTTTTTTTCATACTGGTTAGGTTATATCTATTTTTGAGCTATTCTAACAGATAAAAAGACAGGTTTGTTCATTTCACAAGACACAGAGATTATTTCATCAGCAAAACAAATATGAAAGATACTTTTTCCTGCATTAAAATTTCAAAGATTTTATTTGAGATATAAAAATTATGTTTACCTTTGCATCACCGTTTCAGAAAGCTTTTTGCAGAGAAACGTAACAATGCGGTAATAGCTCAGTTGGTAGAGCACTAGCTTCCCAAGCTGGGGGTCGCGAGTTCGAGCCTCGTTTACCGCTCGTTTGAAAATCAGGCAGTTAACTTATGCATACTGTCTGATTTTTTGTTTATTATAATATACAGTTGAGATATAAAGAAAATAATGTATGAAGAATGAGCGCAGTTCGCTCATTTTTCGTATTTTTGCACCCTGTTTTAACACCCGAAAAAATTTAAATAGAAGAATATAATGGCAAAAGAACTGAAAGACCTTACCAAACGTAGTGAAAACTACTCACAGTGGTACAACGATTTGGTGGTAAAAGCTGATTTGGCAGAGCAGTCTGCCGTACGCGGATGTATGGTGATTAAGCCTTACGGATACGCTATTTGGGAGAAAATGCAACGTCAACTGGATGACATGTTCAAAGAGACAGGACACGTAAACGCATATTTCCCGTTATTAATCCCGAAATCATTCCTGAGCCGCGAAGCAGAGCATGTGGAAGGCTTCGCAAAAGAGTGTGCCGTAGTAACACACTATCGTCTGAAAAATGCGGAAGATGGTTCGGGCGTAGTAGTAGACCCTGCTGCTAAATTAGAAGAAGAATTAATTATCCGTCCGACATCGGAAACGATCATTTGGAACACTTATAAGAACTGGATTCAGTCATACCGTGACCTGCCCATCCTTTGCAATCAATGGGCGAACGTTTTCCGTTGGGAGATGCGTACCCGTTTGTTCCTGCGTACTGCTGAATTCTTGTGGCAGGAAGGACATACCGCTCACGCTACCCGTGAAGAAGCGGAAGAAGAAGCTATCAGAATGTTGAATGTGTATGGTGACTTTGCTGAAAAGTATATGGCCGTTCCGGTAGTAAAAGGTGTAAAATCAGCTAACGAACGTTTTGCCGGCGCACTTGATACTTACACAATCGAAGCGATGATGCAGGATGGAAAAGCATTGCAAAGTGGTACTTCCCACTTCTTGGGACAGAACTTCGCAAAAGCATTCGACGTTCAGTTTGTTAATAAAGAAAACAAGTTGGAGTATGTTTGGGCTACTTCATGGGGCGTTTCCACTCGTTTGATGGGTGCATTGATTATGACTCACTCTGACGATAACGGTTTGGTATTACCGCCTCATTTGGCTCCGATTCAGGTAGTCATCGTTCCTATCTATAAGAACGACGACCAATTGAAACAGATTGACGCTAAAGTAGAAGGTATTGTCGCTAAATTGAAAGCATTGGGCATCTCAGTGAAATATGATAATGCAGACAATAAACGTCCGGGCTTCAAATTCGCGGATTATGAATTGAAGGGTGTTCCTGTTCGTTTGGTAATGGGTGGCCGTGACCTCGAGAACAATACGATGGAAGTGATGCGCCGCGATACGCTGGAAAAAGAAACTATTACGTGCGACGGTATCGAGACATACGTTCAGAACTTGCTTGAAGAAATGCAGGCAAATATCTACAAGAAAGCATTAGACTATCGTAACTCCAAGATTACGACAGTAGATACCTACGACGAATTCAAAGAAAAAATCGAAGAAGGCGGATTTATTCTTGCTCACTGGGACGGAACTACCGAAACAGAAGAAAAGATTAAAGAAGATACAAAAGCTACTATCCGTTGTATCCCGTTCGACTCCTTTGTTCCGGGTGACAAGGAACCGGGTAAATGTATGGTTACAGGTAAACCTTCTGCTTGCCGTGTAGTATTTGCACGTTCTTATTAAGCTTATAGAAAGTAAATCTGATAGAATCAAAAGTCGGGAATCAGTAATGGTTTCCGACTTTTTTTATGCCCATTTCAGTTTTATTTCAGAAATATCCCTTTTCTTTGTAATGCATTTATAAAGAAAGGAGAAAGAACAATGAAGATATTGATTGTAGAAGACGAGCCGTCGTTAAGGGAACTGATCCAATGTTCACTTGAAAAAGAACGTTATGTTGTGGAAACAGCGGGTGACTTCAATTCAGCGTTACGTAAAATTGAGGATTACGACTATGATTGTATCTTGCTGGATATTATGCTGCCGGATGGAAGCGGGCTTGACCTTCTCGAACGATTGAAAACTCTCCATAAACGGGAAAACGTGATTATCATTTCTGCAAAGGATTCTTTAGAAGATAAAGTCTTGGGGCTTGAGCTCGGAGCGGATGATTACTTACCGAAACCATTTCATTTGGTGGAACTGAATGCCCGGATAAAAAGCGTGATCCGTCGTCATCAACAGGATGGAGAGATTGATATTCGTCAGGGAAATGTCCGGATAGAACCGGATAAATTCCGTGTATTCGTTAATGACCGCGAACTGGAATTGAACAGAAAGGAATATGATATTCTGCTATACTTCATTAACCGTCCCGGAAGATTAATCAATAAAAATACATTGGCCGAATCTGTGTGGGGAGATCATATTGATCAGGTAGATAATTTCGACTTCATATATGCCCAAATCAAGAATCTACGCAAAAAGCTCAAAGATTCGGACGCAACCCTTGAAATAAAAGCAGTCTACGGATTCGGATATAAATTGATTGTTGAATAAAAAGAGACTATCATCCATGAGATTAATATATTACATCATTCTCCGCATCACTCTTGCTCTGACTCTTATCTTGACTGTCTGGGCTGTTTTCTTTTATGTCACGATGATTGACGAAGTGAATGATGAAGTGGATGATGCCTTGGAAGACTATTCGGAAACAATTATTATCCGTGCGTTGGCAGGCGAGGAACTACCCTCCAAGACTAACGGTTCCAACAATCAGTATTATATGACGGAAGTAAGTAAGGAATATGCGGAAAGTCAGGAAGATATTCAGTACAAGGACTCCATGGTATATATTGAAGAAAAAGGAGAAACCGAACCGGCACGCATTCTTACCACAATCTTTCAGGATGATGAAGGACGATACCATGAACTGACAGTCTCTACTCCCAGTATCGAAAAAGATGATTTGAAAGATGCTATTCAGGTATGGATTATTTTTCTGTATGTGGCTTTACTATTCTGTATTATCATAATTTCGGTATGGGTATTCTACCGGAATATGCGCCCGCTGTATGTACTTCTTCATTGGCTGGACAATTATCAAACCGGGAAAAAAAATGAACCGTTGAACAATAATACCCAAATTACGGAATTCAGAAAATTGAATGATGCCGCTACCCGTTATGTAGAACGTACAGAACAGATGTTTGAACAGCAAAAACAGTTTATAGGGAATGCTTCGCATGAGATACAGACTCCGCTTGCCATCTGCCGCAACCGATTGGAAATGCTGATGGAAGATGATTCATTATCAGAAAAGCAACTGGAAGAATTGATAAAAACACATCAGACCTTGGAGTACATTACCAAACTGAATAAATCCCTGCTATTACTTACTAAGATAGATAATGGTCAGTTTACCGATGCTAAACAGTTGGAATTTAATATACTTCTCAAACAGTACTTGCAAGACTATAAAGAAGTGTATAACTATCGCAATATAGAAACTTGCATTGAAGAACAAGATATTTTCAATGTTACAATGAATGAATCCCTGGCGGTGGCTTTACTGACAAATCTTCTAAAGAATGCTTTTGTGCATAACGTAGATAGGGGACATATCCGAATAGTTGTGACTAAAAACAATATAACTTTCCGGAATACAGGAGTAGAGCATCCGTTGGACAAGGAACATATCTTCGAACGTTTCTATCAAGGTGCCAAGAAGGAAGGTTCTACCGGATTGGGATTGGCAATAGCCGAATCCATCTGTCGCTTGCAGCATCTTACTCTACGGTATTACTACGAACAGGGAGAACATTGCTTTGAGATTTCTAAATAGGACTTGATTTTCCCCATAAAAGAATCCCCTTATTTAAATCATATTGCAAATAAGCGTGATTTAAACAAGGGGAATTTTATTAGAATTAAATTGTACGATAGTTATCGGGAACGGATTTCCCTTCTCATAAACATACTATACGAAATTGCAAAACAGATAACAGTCGCTGCAATCAATCCGGTCAGTTGCGGCCAAACGACCAAAAGGCTTTGTCCTAAAGGTAGAGGACTTGGAATAGCTCCCTGTACCTGTTCCATAGTCAGTGGGCCGAGACTTCTGACAGAAGGCATCAACAATGTCGTAGTAGCTTCATTAAACAGTTCGCTCGGTGCCAGACGCATCAAACCAAGAATAAACTTCTGATAACTGATTATCTGATAAGGCGATGCCATTTCTGACGGACTCAGTCCTTTTGCCACCAAATTCACAATCATCGTATAGAATATGCTGAAAAATAGCCATACGGCTACCGATGCCAGTGCTGAAGTAGCAGCCTGACGGAAACGAAGCGAAAACAGAATAGCCAGATTCAACCAGAAGGCAACATAGAAAATGCTTGTTATAATGAAGAAAACAATTCTCCAGAATTCTTCTGCCGTAGGCGGAATACCAATGGCAACCAGTCCGAATCCCATTACTAAAAAGCCCAGTACAAACAGCATGATACCAATGACTATCAAAGCAGCCACGAACTTGGCATTAATAATACAATCACGATGAATAGGCTGGGAGAGCATACGGCTTAATGTTCCCTTATTCTGCTCGGAATTAACAGCATCAAAACCTAAAGCAATTCCCAACAATGGCCCCAGGAAGTTGATAAACAACACAAAAGAGGGGAGAGTCCCGTCCGATGCCGTGAATAACTTCAGGAATAGGAATGAACCGTCCGGATCATTAGGTTTTATGGCTGCACCTATATTGGTGAGCGCCGTATATAACGACCCCATACAAGTGAGTGCTATAATACCAATCAAGATAATGAAACGCCAACTCTTGACATGATCGGCAATTTCTTTGTTGACGATAACCCAAAAAGGATGATTGACTTTATTCATGTCTTTCTCCTCCTTCCTCAAAATAATGGTTATAAATATCAGACAATTCCTGTTTCTTTTCTTTCAGTTCTGCCATATCAATCAAAGCCAGCAATTTGCCGTTGCTGAACAACCCCACCCGGTCACAAACTTTCTGTACCTGATCCAAATGATGGGACGAAAACAGCACAGTCAAGCCCTCTTTTTTGCTTAACCAATGAATCAATTCGATAAACTCCTGAACACCCGCAGGGTCAATACCTGAAGTCGGCTCGTCCAAAATAATAATTTCCGGATTCTTTATTAGTACGTCGGCAAGCCCCAGACGCTGTCTCATTCCCCGGGAATATTTTCCGGTCTTTTTCTTCAACTGGTCTTCAAGGCCTACACGCTTCATCAACTCCATTGCTTTTTCTTTTGCTTCCCCATCAGGAATACCATTCAACCGGGCTGTATAGATCAGATTTTCCGGGCCTGTCATATCATCATAGAATCCTACATCTTCGGGAAGATACCCGATTTTCCTTTTCACCTCGATAGGATGTGTAGTGGAATTTATTCCACAAATTTCGACCGTTCCCGATGTGGGTTCTGTTAATCCCAACATCATCAAGATAGTCGTTGACTTTCCGGCACCGTTCGGGCCTAATAATCCGAAAATTTCTCCTTTCTGAATATTCAGGCGAATATGATCTACAGCAGTAAAGTTACCATATTGTTTGGTTAAATCGGTAAGTACGATCACTTGTTCGCCCATATTTACCTCCTTCCATATTTACGGAACAGATAGTAGACAACACCTATGGTGGCAATAATAATAAGTACACCTACCCATCCCCATATCATTGGAGTCTTTACAGCTATCCTGAATTGTGCATCCGCGTTTACTTCAGGTGTCTTGGCCATCATGGTAGTCACATAATCGCCGGGAAGTGCTTTTTTAGAAGCTTTCAATGTAGCCGTCACAGTTGATGTTTCTCCGGCTTTTAACGCATCAATCTTGGAAGGTTCGAAGGTCACTTCCCAGTCTGCCGGCTTATTGGCGGATAATTGGATATCTTTCAGCAATGAAGATCCTGTATTCTTGACTTCCAACTCTATTTTCTTCACATCACCGGCTGTAACGTCTGTACTTAACAGTCCACGTGGAGTAGTCAGCTCCATTTGATAAGAGCCGGTAACAACGACTTCCAATTCTAATTCTGCCGAAGTAGTCCCCGTGGCCGCACGTACCGGAATCTTATAACTGCCGGCTTCGACATTGGCAGGCGGAGTAACATCTATACTTACGTTTTGAGTGCTGTTTGCTTCTACCTGAGCTGAAGTGGCTTGTTTGTAATTGGGTTTAAAAATAACATTCCATCCTCTTGGCGCATTAGCCATCAATGCATATAATTGCTGATCGGCCGTTTGGTTCTTCAAAGTAGCGCTAAAAGTAAAAGTGGATTTGGAATTTCCCTGCATATTAGGCTGGTCAGTAGTAAACTCAGTCTGATAAGTACCTTTCTGGGCAACAACAATGTCCAATGGAAGTTTCGTTTCTCCGGCATACACAACGAAGTGGTAATTTCCTTTATTTACTTTCAATGGAACTTCGACTTTTAAATTAAAAGTCTTTTTCTCTTTAGGAAGCACGGATAACTGACTCAGACTCCATCCACCGGATTTCATTTCATGTTTCCAACTGCTGCCTAGCCCGCTGACGGAAAGGGTTGCATTCGTCAATTCGTCAGTGTTGTTAATAAGGTCAATGCTGTAATCAATTGATGCTCCGGGTGATACGGAGATTTTTGTGTAAGGTGTGTACAATACCACGCTTTTAGAAATCGAATCATTTGCGCGTGTGTAGTTCATGGGAATCAGTCCCAGTAGAATAGCTAATAATAAGAGATAATTTGTTCTCATAGTCATACAAAAGTTCTTATGGTTATTTAATATGAATATTGCCAAATCTATGGCTGCAAAAATAAGTGATGTGTTTATTAATTGCTACTAAAAGAATTATAAAGAATCTAATTCTGTGGTGAAATTATAGTGACGCTATCTTCATGGGATAGTGACGGTATCCCATAAACATAGTGACGCCATGACGACGGTATAGCGTCACTATAATTTTCGATGAGTTTTTTTGCGAAATTTCTCAAAATTCCCAAATCTTTTCAGATTCTGCTCTCATCTTTGCAGTATAAATTAAATGATAATAGTAAAACCAATTAAAAAAACAACGATTATGAAAAAGTTAGTATTCTTATTAGTATGCTTATTTACTTTGCAAACTGTGGCACGTGCAGATGATGACAAGCCCATTCAGGTTACTCAAATGCCACAAGCGGCACAGCAGTTTATCAAACAGCATTTTGCTGACAGCAAAGTGGCTTTGGCAAAGATGGAGAGTGAATTCTTCTATAAAAGTTATGAAGTGATTTTCACGAATGGTAATAAAGTAGAATTTGACAAGAAGGGAGAGTGGACGGAAATAGACTGCAAACATACGGTCGTTCCCACAGCAACGATCCCCACGGCTATCCGGCAATATGTAACGACCAACTATCCTGACGTAAAGGTTCTGAAAATAGAACGCGATAAAAAGGAGTATGAAGTAAAACTTTCCAATCGTACGGAATTGAAGTTTGACTTGAAATTCAACTTGATTGATATTGATAACTAAACCCTCAAAATTCAGACAATGATGAAACTGAAAATTTATACACTTATATTAGCGTTAGGCGCTGCATGGAGCTTGCAAAGCTGTGACAATAATGACGATGATTCCATAGCTGTTCCTGCTGAATTGCAAAATGCCTTTTCATCCAAATATCCGAACGCGGCCAATGTGAAATGGGAGAGCAAGTCAGGATATTATGTAGCAGATTTCTATGATGGATACGAAGCGTCTGCATGGTTCACTCAAGATGGGAAGTGGCAGATGACGGAAACGGATATTCCGTATGATGCACTGCCACAAGCTGTAAAAAATACGATTAATACCACATACCCCGGCCAAGTTGATGATGACGACGCTGAATATGTGGAAGAAGCAACAGGTGACACATACTACTTGATAGATATAGAAAACAGCGAAAAAAATGTGAAGATATCGGCTGACGGACAGATACTTGGCTAATGACTTGTGATGATAATATTCTGAAGTAGTAATAGTTACATCATATATAAGATAAACGATGACATGATTCCTGGCGGATGATGTCATCGTTTATTTGACCCTTATTATATATTATAGTTTAACTTTCTTGAAGCTCGACTTCCGCTCTTCCCGATTTCATTTCCATACCCAATAAAATTTGGTTCCAACCTTGAAATACAAACCATAAAGAGACTAATGAGAGTGATTTTTCGACTATTCCTAATCCGGGAATAAAACCGATAACAGTGGCTATTAAAAGAATAATCATACTTGTACGCAACTTTCCTGCACCTATCTGTCCTTCGTTACCGATGGCATTTGAGCTTTTTAATAGTCCATATCCCATAAATTCAAACACGAAAGCCAATATAGCAAGAATACCGCCTATGATACCACCAATTAATGGAATCCATCCGATAATTACTCCTACCAGTCCCAATATAACGGCTATTTTCAATTTGGATACTCCTTGCTCACCTATAGAATCCAAAGCTGTCCTAATTCGCCCAAGCCCCATCCAGTAGATTATTAAACCGATTAGAGCTGCAACACCGGTTATCATTGTGTCACCAATACCATTATATACATGTAGCAAAATGGCCAATAATATAAAATAGGCTCCTTGCGATCCTCTATTTTTCCACTCAACACCTAGGCTATTCTTGCAAAGGTAAATTGCAACAAACAAAGCTATAAGTGCAATATAATCCAACCAAGAAGGTACTCCCGGAATCATGGCTAGCAGGACAAGAGCCATACCGCTTATGGCAGTGGCTAAGAAAGAAGTAGGAAGTTGCTGAGATTTCGATTGTGCCTCTTTATAAAAATAATAAAAAGCCATACCTCCACCAACAAGTCCAAGTACTTTACAACAGAATTTAGGAATGTCAAAATTAAAACCCAAAAGTGCACTGAGTAAATTAAACTCAGGTAAAACTGTCAGTAACAACAACAGCATACAGAATTGTAACTGCAAGAATTTATTAATACGTTTCATGTCTATATATTTTTATATTATCGTTTATATTCTATCACTACTTCCAAAAGTCCCACGCATCCAATGATACCATTCTGTAAATAACAGTCATTTGCATCGGGGTATTTACTTTCTGATTTTACCATCTTCACTTGAGTAACCTTATATTCTGTTTTTTGATGATTATATACCAAGACCGCCGTATAAACATTATCCGTTCTGCCACACTTATATTTTATTCTGACATTCTTTTTATCAACACCATGTATGTCAGGATAGGCTTCCAGAATAATATCTTCATCTGTACGGCTTCCCATATTAAAGGAAGTAAATATAATTCCATAACATAATACAGCTTCCCCTTCTCTGTTTTTATAATATCCCTTCTGATAAAAGTTTAGAGGGAAATTTTTCACTTCTTTTCCCGTTGAACACATCGGAATAAAATGCGGCAATGGCGGCATACAGTATATCGACACCGGCATAGGTGCCGGACGACCCATTACATTTTTTGCCGGAGTAGCAGAAGTCGGGAAAAACAGTATATCTTTCAGATAACCAGCCACAATGGAATAATGAATATCAGATACATCTGTACTTAATGGACGAGTGTATAGTCCATACATAGCATCTCCTATTTTCTGAACAGCAACTACCCCTTCCTCTATGAAAGTCGGCCCATCCGTTTTAATAAGTCCATAGTATTTATGTCCATAATAGCTGATGCTTTTGGCAGCAGAATTCAATGTGATGGAAATAACGCTTCCATCGGTAAGTTTTCCTACCCATGTGCCTTTAATATAGCCCGAATTGGTAGCCGGAACTTTTTTAGTTGTCGGCACGGAAGGTTTATACTTCCGTAATGCTTCAGGTACATTATCGGGTATTTGGGAAGATGGCCTGGAAGAATCAGAAGCCTCAGGAGAATTAGAGGGATTACCGGATTCTTCCTCTTTTTGAGGACGAGGTTTGCGGGTGAGATATGACCTTTTACCGGCTACCGAACTCTCTTCTTTGTTGAGGGCAAACAGTAAACTGTCAGGGCCTATTGACTTATCAAATGAACCTAGTCCAATAAAAAGCAACGTAGAGTCAGTAGGAGCATATAAAGTACATTTTCCTTTTTGTCCCATTTCGTTTTCCCAGTCTAATGTCCAACAGTTATCACCTTCAGAAGGATTACTTAATTTACAAACCTCGGAATTGACAAGTAACATTCTATTCTGAAATTTTATAAACCCTGTAGCCTTTTGTCCTTTAAAATGGGTAGAAGGCTTTTTTTGGTAATTATCAGGTAGAAGCATAAACTTATGATTCTGACCCTTCACAAATTGTTGTGAAAAGTCTGGCACCAAAGGCTCATCAAGATTAATTTCAAGATACCCCAAACGAGTCATTCCTAACACTTTATCTTTTCCTTCATATACCCCTACAGGAGAGCTTCCCTGTGCTTGTACTTTCAACAAGGTAGCTATCATCAAAAATAAAAAGAATATTTTCTTCATATTATTCTATATATTTACTTTTTCTCTTTCGGTGCTTTCCAAGATGGCCATTCAGCTTGCCATACTCCATCAATCTTCTTTACTCTTCTATCGATTTTCTTCTGGGATACATCGCCGGATTTAGTTCCCATCATGATTTTTCCAAAAGGAGTAACTTTATCATATACGGTAGAATAATAGCATATTCCTGTACCTGTGTCTTCATTGAATTCTTTTTCCAATATCTTATCGACTTTCTCTGTATGTAAACGTACTGAATATACATTTCCTTCTGCTTTTTCTGCATATTTCATCCCTTCTTCTGTTAATTTTACATCAACTTCATGAATTGAACCTTGACTTTCCAAAACTGTATATGTGATAAGTCCTTCATCCCGTAGGCTGCTTAACATATCAATAGTAATTTTACCAAGATTCATATCTGTAACATTTTCGTCGAAGACAAACTTTCCGGTAAGAAAGAACTGACTATGATTCATATTAACATATTCATTCAAACTTTCACGCAGTTTTCCATCAGAATCACATCCTGCCAAAAAGAACAAGGAGCATAAGGTTAACACTCCGAAAATCAAATAATTTTTTGTTGTTTTCATCACTATAGTTGTTAAATTGTTAGTATTTACCATTATAATTTTCGCTTTTTGTTTTTCTGTCATAATAAAGAAGAGTTTCACCACTTTTTAGTATCAATCGATCTCCGGTATATTCTTGAATCTGAAAATCCATAGGCTTGGAAGTCTGTGATTCTTCTCCATCATCATATGTAAATTGCATTGTTATTACTGTACCTTCCGGATTGAATTTATAAGTTCCTGTGGAATGAAAATCAATATAGTCAATCAGTGTTCCGTCCCTTTTGAACACCATTTCAATTTTGTTCGTAGGTTCGGAATAATAGTCCCATGCACCGACCAAATCTTCCATTGTAAATTTAGGCTCAGCTTCTCCATAATACGTATACGTACGGGATACCATATCTTGTTTTCTTCCGTTATATTGTGTCTCCCGTGAAGTCCAGTTTCCATGTTTATCATAAGTATATATGTAAGTAGTAATTGCCGGAGAACCGGGTTCCTGTTCTTTTCCGTCCCTATAGCCATACGTCAGGCATGACATTTCTACTACATTATCTTGTTCATCATACTTATATGTATAAGATTGTTTTTGACTGATTTCATTTTCTTTTTTTCCGCTATTATATCGATAAATGATATTGTTCCGTTCCAATAAACGGCTATTATCATCGTATTTATATTCTTCAACATAATCAAGCATACCATCTTTTTCTCCCGGATCATCTTTCCTTTCCCGATAATATATCTCATGTTTTGTTATATTTCCGTGATTATCGTATTCATAGCCCGTCTTACAAGTTTCATATACCTTATCCATCGAATAACCAATGAGCTTTATAATATTTCCCGCCCGGTCACATTCATATTCTGCACGATTCTGTTCATTTTGATCTGTCCAACTTTTAGAAAGTAAACCTTTTTTGTCATAAGCATAATATTTTGTGCTACTAAGTTTACTCTCTGGATAATCGGCAGCATACTTCTGCTCTTCTGTAAGTAAACCATCTTTGTAGATCTGTTTACTCTGCAAATCACCTGACATATTACTAAAAAAACTAATGCAAGAGAGTTTGCCATCAGCATCATATTCATACCGTTCTGTTATTACAGTTTTATTAGCGGGCCAAGTTGAAATTTGTCCCTTCTCATTAAAATAACCTTTTTCATTAAAGGTATAAAGTGAAGAAATATCAAAGGACGATTTCTTTTCTGTCATTTTTTTTACTTGACCTTTAAGTTTCATTACTGTCCAATCATTTCCTTTTTCTTTCTTGATCATGCTTCCACCACAGGAAGATACTAATAAAGTACCGCAAACTACTCCTAAAAGAAGGGTTGCTTTCTTATGGCTGATTTTGCCTTTTACAAACAGTTTATCCAATGTTTTCATTGTTATTATTTTTAGTGTAACATTTAGTTTATTCCGCATTATAAATCATTTTTCATATCAAACATCTCTTTTAGTTTTCCATTCTCCACTTTTATTAATGAGCGGTCGACATTGATCTGATGCTTTTCCCCTCGTCTCCCCGTAATACAATATATTTCCATCAATGATTCAGGAACTACGTTCGCAAGACTTCGACGGATGATGGAGCATGTTTCGTAGATTCTATTATTGACAGGTTCCACCAAATTTTCAAGACTGCGCCTTATCTTGCCGGCTTCCGTATTTTTCTCTAGTGCTACTATTTGATAGATTTCATACAATTCATGCATATAGTTGTACATACTTTTAAATTCGACACCTTCTTTATGTATTAAGAAAAAAAGAAATACGGTTTTCGGCAGATATGGCATCTTTACTTCCATAGGAGAGTAGTCAGGCAAAAATATGTGCCCGTTCTTGTCTATAATAATCCGGCTCATTTCTTCCTTATCATTGTTTGTTTCATTATTAATCTCTTTTTGTACTACCGAACCTAAAATCTTCAAAATATCCTCATCCGTTGAAAAATCATTATTTTCCAATAGCTCCAATAAGATTCTTTTTGCTGTATGATAAGATATACTTAGTTTATCACTCATGTTTTATGTACTTATGTCGGACAAAAATAAGTTAAATAACAGTTGTGCGCTATCCGGCACAAGGTTGTTGATGAAAATCAATGAACCTTGTTTCGAAACATCATCACAACTATTAATTACGCACCCTGCCAAAACAAGGTTTGTTTTTTCTCTTTATACAAGAAAAAGGGAAAAGGTAACAGAGGAGAATGAAAAAAATTGCTTGGTACACGTAATCATATTGAATTGCCAAAAACATTTCCATCTTTTACATAGTGAAAAAAAATATCTATCATACTTTCATTGTTTCTCATAATTCACTGTTTATTAGATAGATAATCATGATAGATAAGTTCTAAAAAAGGTATCTATCATGATTTTACCATTAAAACAATGCATCTATCATACCTATCCCAGGCTGTTTTACTGTATCCTATAGGAAAATCAAGCATTAAATGGTAGGTGAATGCAAGTTTATTTGCATGATAATCAGTATTTGATACCTTAATAATCCATTTAGGGCGAAGATATTTTTATATCCCACATCTGTGTGCTATATAGCCCACAAGTGTGTGCCGCACATCCCGCATACGTGGGATATAGAGCCCACATATGCGGGCTCAAGATGTTCCGTTATCCTAACAGGATAATTCAGGCATGAATAGATGGATTTATCTGCTTCATTGCAACAAAAGTGCGCCTTTTTATGGTGAATCAGCCCTTATTTCAGGGATTTATGGTATGATAGATACCCTATTTTTGATGGCGCAATGATGATAGATACCTTTTTTATGACTTGTCCATCATGCCTATTAATCTGAAATACAATAAATTACCGGAAATCATGATAGATATGATAGATGTTTTTTTGCTATGTAGATAGCGATTAGTTTTATCTTGTTAATTACACATCTCGCAAAAAACAAGTTTGCTTTTTTCTCTTTATACTGGAAAAAGTGGAAAGGCAACAGGCAGGAATTAAAAAAAATAATCTATTTTTGCATAGATATTACAAAAAGAACTATGAGATATAGACTGTTTTTATATTGTTTGACTATATCTGCCTTCGTATTGGCACAAACAAACAGAGCCTTGATAATAAGTATAGGAACATATCCGATTATCAGTGGTTGGGAAAAAATACATGCTGACAATGACAAAGGGTTAGTGACTGAACTGCTATTGAATAATCAATATCAATCCCGCAATATTAAAGTACTATCAAACGCGCAAGCTACCAAGAAAGCTGTAACCGCTGCTTTTCAACAATGCTGGGAACAGACAGTTTATGGTGACTTCATTTATTTGCACTTTTCTTGTCATGGACAACAAATGATGGATGACAACGGAGATGAAGAAGACGGATTAGACGAGTCACTCGTTCTATATGATGCCGGTTATTGGTATATTCCGGGAAAGTATGAAGGCGAGAATCACTTGCGAGACGACGAATTGGGTATATGGATAAACAAACTAAGAAAAAAAGCAGGCGACAAAGGACAGGTAACAGTGGTACTGGATGCCTGCCACAGCGGAACAGGGAACCGTGATAACGGAGTAAATGATTATATCCGTGGAGCATCCGCTATTTTTGCCCCCGAAGGATATACTCCTAAACCCGGCATTCATCAGGAATTGAGCCTGAAACTAAAACCGATTAAGGGTCTTTCTCCCGCTTTTGTTTTTAGCGCTTGTCTGGCAAATGAAATCAATTACGAATATTATAGCCAAACACAAAAGCAATTTTACGGTATGCTGACATATGCTTTTTATACATTACTCCGCTCTCCCGAAAACTTCAGTTCTGTTGCAGGATTTATGGAAGCATTGCAAAAGAAGGTGAATCAACTGACCGGATTCCATAAAAGCAGAAAACAAACTGTATATATGGAATGTAGTGACGAAAACATCCCATTTCAAATATACCGATAAAATAAAAGATGAAAAATGAAGAAAATATATTGGCTGACCGGACTATTCAAACATAACAGGGAAATAGATTACCTATATAATTTGTATAAGCCGTCTTTCATCTCATTTGCTTTGAAAAATTATCCGATTGGAGAGGAAACGGCTGCTGATATATATCAAGAAAGCTTCATGAGTATGTGCCAAAATGTTCAGGATGGAAAATATGTTGAGAAAGGAAGCTCCTTAAAAACTTATCTGTTCGAAATCGGAAAGCATCAGATATGCAAATATCTGAATAAACACCACATTGAATATATGCCTATCGAAAATCTATCTTCCGAATGGTTCGAACAAAATGATTACATGGAAGAGTGGGCAGAAGCACAAGAGGTAGTCAGTCAACTGATTGAAAAAGCGGAAGATGACTGTGGACAAGTTTTGAAACTTTATTATTGGGAACGTCTGAAAATGGTAGATATTGCCAAACAAATGAACTATAAAACCGAACAGGTTGCCAAGAATAAAAAAAGCTCATGTTTGCGCCGATTCGCTTTCGAACTTAAAAGAAGATTGGCGGAAAAAGGTATTAATTGGAAACGTTAAAAGAAAAGTTATGGACAGAACAATATCAGAACAACAAATAGATCGTTTCATACAAAACGAAATGACAACTGACGAACGGGAACAATTCGTCCTTTCCATGAGAAAGGACAAAGAACTGAAAGAACAAGTTGCCATCCGGTACTTATTGTTGGAAGGTACATTAATAAGCAATGAAAAAAAAGCCCGAATGGCACTTACCAACATTGCGCATACGAACAATAGAAAAAGAATTCGTTGGATTGCGGCAGCCTGTATCATTCTTTTGTTGGGAATGGGGGGATGGCTTGGTAACCAGCCTTTGTATAGCCCGCAAGAACTTTACTTAATTTATCATTCTATACCTGTGCTCGAACGTGCACGCGGTGGCAATGAATTGACTAAAGAAAACGCTGTCACGAATGCGTTATTGACCGAATGGTACGAACAAGGCAAATATAAAGATATTACCGACTGGTATAATCGTAACCGACAAGAAAAGACTATTGACGCGTTGCCCGATTACACCTCATTATTTATAGCTGTCGCCTTGTTGGAACAAGAGAAAGCAGAGGATGCAACGACTATTCTTTTGCATACAAAAAGTACCGATTATCAAGAAGAAACAGAGTGGTTACTGCTTTGCTGTTATTTAAAGACAAATCAACGAAAAGAAGCCGGAGAACTTGCTGGTAAGATACAGGCAGAGAAAGGAGCATTCGCCAGTGCTGCTGCCCGAATAAAAACTGACTTAAAAAAGAAGAAATGGTTTTAATCAAACGTTTCATCGGATGCTTATGTTTCCTCGCAGTTGCCTACAATGTAACTGCTCAAAAGTCTATATGGAGTGAACCTGTAATAAAAGAAGGACTGGAACATATCCGGCGATTAGAAGAATCAGCTAAAGACAGTTTACAATATGCGCGCGAATTATTCTCGCTTGCTCAATATTGCCAGCATAGAAATATGTACAAGCAAGGAGAAGAGTTATCTCAGTTAGCTATTCAGATATTAGAAGCTAAATTAGCAACAACACAACAGGAAACTGAAAACATTCAGCTTTATAAAGATTTAATAAATATATATACATTTGTAGGAAACAATAAACTGGGGCATAAAGGAAACTTGATTCCTGGTGGAATGATTGAATTAGTTTCAGTCGTGAACTACACTCAATCAATAGTCATAAGAGTCTTGGAATTAACCCAAAAAGGAATTGAGACCGGAAACAATTCTTTATTAAAAGAAGCTGAAGACTTGTACGCGAGTATATCTGACAACTGGGACAGAGCAAGTTTATACTGCTGGGAAGCCGGGAATTTCAAAGAAGCCATTTATTATCTAACCCAGGCACTGAAATCTAAAAGAAGCGAAAAAGAGCGTACATTGATTGAAAACAGATTGAAAGCGTTGACTTTATTAGCAGATTCTTCTTCAACAGGAGATCAGTATCTGAAAATTGCCGAGCAAATGTATCACCCGATATCTCTTGCAGAAATCTTTTATAACCAAAGATTACCGGATTATTTTAAGATGTTCAAGAATGCTGCACGGAAATATGAAATGGAAGGAAATCTTCAAAAAACGTCTGACGTTTATCATCGAATACTGGAATTGCTTACATCGAATATAGAAAAGGATTTGCCCTATTTACTGCCGGCTGAACGTAGTAATTTATGGGATATTTTAAAACCCTATTACGAAGAAATGGAATTCTTCATGTGTGACAATATGATATGCGGGACATGGGAAGAAATAGCAGAACTTCTATATGAGAGCCAACTGCTGAAAAAAGAATTATTTACCACCGTATCCTATAAGCTTCAAGAAACGATATCCACTGTACAAGATAGTTATGTGTTTCAACTGCAACAACAGATAGAAAAATTACGTTTTAGTGAAAAGGCGTTTAGAAATCCTTCACAGAAGAATTATATTCAAAAATTAGAAAACGAAATCACTGTACGCAATATGGAATTTGTACTCACTGATTATCTGAAAAAGAAATATCCGGTCAAATATTCATGGCATCACGAATGGAAAGAAATAGCGGCATCACTTTCTCCGAAGGAAGCGGTAGTGGACATAGTCAGTTTACCTATATCCTATAATTATTTTGATAGAATATACATAGCTATTGCATTTACTGCCAAAGATACACTTCCTCATTTAATCCCTCTGACCACAAAATTAAGTTTGCACCAATTGTTTGTTCATAATAAACTATATTCCCGATTCTGGCAACCGATTGAAAAAGCAATATCAGGATGCGAGCATATTTATCTGTCATTAGATGGTGATTTAAGCCAAATACCCTTTGCTGACTTACATAATGGGCAACAGTATATATCCGAAAAATACATTCTTCATCATTTATTATATACCGGAGATATTCCTTTCATAAAATCGCAGAGAGATAACTTGGAGCATGCGCATAGAGATATTTTCTTTTTTGGAGGAGCAAAATTCAATATACAGCCAGAAAATGATGATCAGGAAAAACTGCGTGGACAAGGATTTGCTTATCTGCCAGGCACAGTAAAGGAAATCAATAGTATAAGCCAACTGCTTTCCAATCAATGGAAAATCCACAAATATATTGGAGAGGAGGCAAATGAAGCTTCATTCAAACAACTTTCCAATCAATCTATGTCGGGAGCAGTTCTTCATGTGGCAACTCATGGTTTCAATCTAGAATACAATGATTCGATACAAAGTACTGCCATTAACCATAAAGGAGAAAGTGGTTATAAAGAACCGCTCATGCGTACGGGCTTTATTTTAACCGGTGCTAATAAAAACTGGGTTGAAGAGTTACCATTAAATGGCGAAAATGACGGGATTCTTACAGCATTGGAAATATCAGCTATGAATCTTACAGGCATTGAGCTTGCTGTACTTTCCACTTGCCATTCTGCACAAGGAGAAATTCATGAAGGCGAGGGGAGTTTTGGATTACAACGTGCTTTCCGCTTGGCAGGAGTACGTTCTATGATTATTAGTCTGTCTGAAATACCTGATAGGGAAACTGTAGAATTTATGACCGGATTTTATCGGTATTGGCAGCAAGGAATGAGCAAACCAGAGGCTTTCACAAAAACACAACGGGAAATGATAGGCAAATATAGGAATGACCCTCAGAAATGGGCTTACTTTATATTAGTTGAATAAGATTAATTTAAAAAGCCCTTTTATCAATAATGATATTAAGGGCTTTTTAATTACTTATGGATTTTTATCTATACCTATCAAGGAATAGGAATCTATTCAATTTGCTGAACCACTTTATCTTGGACTTATCGAGCCGCCATAGGCACGTTTCATATCATCATAACTTACTCCGGATGAATTAATGGCATAAGCTCGTACATTATAATTTTTATACAACTCGACTAATAATTTTGCATTATAGACTCCTACAAAGTCATCGGTTCCTACTATAATTTTCTCTCCTTTTTCTAAGGAAGGAGTGTCTGTCGTGTTTTTTACCCAACAAAAGCCGTATTCGATAATTGGAGTTCCGCCATTATCCAATATAGTAGCAGAACATGCAGCTATATTATGCCATACACCATCTACATATTCTCCAGAAGTTATCGAAGGAAATAAAGAATTTGAAGATGATTTAAAAGTCGGGAGTTGGCTTTCTTGTGGCTCATCTTCGTCTGATGAGCATCCATAGAAGGAAAACAATAAAGCAAAAATGATTAAAACTTTGTAGATGTTTCGATTACCTGTTTTCATAAAATAAGTTTTTTTTGATTTATAATGAAGCAAATATAAATCAAAAAAGAATCTACGAGTATTTGCTACAAGGTTGTTCTCAGAAATGTTTTATCTTGTTTTACACTACGGAATTTCAGAGAAAATGAACATTTATCAGTGTGTATCGCGTTGCCTTTTCAATACAGACTTTGCTGTACTGTCATTTTCGATGATACTATCTGTCTTTTGTTTGGTCTTTTCTTCCTGTTTCCGCTTATTACGTAACTTCCACTTATTCCAAAAGAACAGGTCACTCCATTTATTGAAATCTTTTTTGTACATAATACCCACACCTTGCGTGGTCAGGTTCGTTTTTGTATAATAGCGGTCATTCGTTTCATTGTAGGCTTTCAAACGAATATCGCCTGAACGGTTAATCAGCCATTCCGCTTCAAAGTCTCCCACAAAGTTGGTATTTGCCATCGGATTATCCCGATAACCGAAGTTTCCATTAATCAACAGTCTGTTATTCAATAGTTGGCCGGACAAGATGCCTTCCACTTCCATATCTGTCCAACCTTTATCACCTGTACTCAAATTTGTTCCAATGTTCCAGTTGTTTGTTTCAAAAACTTGTGATAGTGCGTTATTCAGCTGACCAGAAAGGGTAGAAGAGAGTACCGATGACATCACATTAGAATTCTGATTGTTATTCCGGGCATCTTCTGTATAAAACTTGCCGATACCCAACAAATAAAGAATCTGCATATTCATTTGTTCTTCCGTACTGATATAGTTGCGTACCAATGTCTGCACCTCATCTCTTTCATTGGGAAGATCAATACCCAATTTTATAGTCGGGCGTACCAGCATCCCACTCAAATTCATAATACAATTTACCCGCACATTAGGCTGTTGTATAATAGCTGAAGCGTCGGGTATCAAATCATTCAACGAGGCAGAATTTACCGTATACGAAGCTTGTATGTCCATATTAGCATCCAAAGGCGCACCATTGAAAGTAATCGTACTTCCATCCTTGATCACAAAATCCTTGCGAATGACTTCCTGCAAGCTGAACTTATATACCCCTTGTGTAATTCGATAATTACCAAACATCTTCACATCACCTTTATTATAGAATTCCGTTCGGATATTTCCTGTACCTTTTCCACTGATATAGTCTCCGGCAACCGGATCCATGATAATCCGCATAGTAGCGTCAGGCGTTGCATCTACCAGAATATTCAAGCGAATATCCGTCTTTTGTTCCTCTGTCTTCGCTTGACGTTTTTGCTGTATCTGGTCATAGTAAGAGATGATTTGAACAGAATCCTGAATAGTGCGACGGGGTGTTTTGTCCACAAACTTAATAAACTGATTACTGGTGGCTGATGCTACACTACCATTAATATAGGTGAAGACTGTATTCCGGTTGGTGGTCATAGCGGCATTAACTTCCAATCCTTGCACTGCATTTCCGGAAAGTAACACATTTCCCGTACCATATACCGTACCATAGAAAGGCATATCTGCCGACTCCTTTGTATTCATCACAAGCATATTATTAGCTTGTATCTCAAAGCGGTAGTTTAAGTTCTTAAAATGCTGGAAATGCAAATATCCATTAATTCTTCCGGTATGTCCCTCCATATCGGAAATATACATATTATTAAATGTCAACCCTGTAGGAGCAAGGCGGATTGTATCCTTAACGGCAAAATGAGTATTCAATATATCAAATTTCATAGAAGCGTCCGTCATGACGGCACCATCCAAGTTCAATCCCTTGAATTTTCCATAGAAATGCACATTTCCTGTTCCCCGGCCTTTTATATCGGTAGCAATGGACTTCATATAATGCTCAAGAAACTTCAGGTTCAATCCATGAGCTTCGATATTCAAGTCAAGTCCGCTTTCCGGTTTTAATGGATAGATAATACCCGTGACGCGTGATGGGGCAGAAGCTATATCTTGAATAGATGCGTCGAGACGGATACCCCTGTTTTCATTATCCCACTCACCGTATATGTCCAGATCGCCCAAACGTCCTTCGTTAAGCGAGAAATTCTTTACGAACAAACGGGTATTCATCACAGGCTTTTTCAGCACACCGCTTGCATAAGCTGTTCCCGTTGCATCACCTTCAAAGTTGACATCATCAGAGATACTTGCAATATCAAATACATATCCCATATTAATATCCTTCAAATCGACTTTAACCGTGTCGTTGGGATTATCAGAGAGACGTCCGTTAATGCGTACATAACGGTCTTGATGGCTGAAATAGAAGTTATTCACATCTACTTTCCCCGAATCTACCACAACCTGCGAAGGGTGTATCTTCCAGAGAGTATCATTCAAAATAATATCCGTAGGCTTCACATCTACCATTGCCTTCAATAATGGCTTTTCTCCCTCGGTACGTAAAAACTTGGCCACGGCAGCCAATTGCCCGCTATACGTTACTGCCGCACTATTTCCCCAGTTTAATGTCGTACTGACATTATCATCTTTCGCTTGTGCGTCCAGGGAAAGATTTACTGCTCCCTTCTTTTTCAAACTGATTAAACGAACCCGTGCGCGAATATGATCTGCCGGATTCTCACAAAGAATCAAACCGGACTCTATATAGTTATTCTTATATTGCAAACGAGGGAAATAACCTTCTACGCGCAAACGTTGCATAGGATCATTGAAATATCCCTTCAAAGTTGAATGAGTATATACGGTCAGCGGAATATCAAAAATTGTAGATAAGATGTCCGTATTATATATATGTATATCAAACAGGAAATTATTATGTGTTTCAATTGGCTTTTTAGGAGGTAATATCAAAGATGGGACATATTTCCTCATAATATTCAAAATACTGGCAGGCAACGTGTGATATTGGAACTTGCCCTCTACGCTTGCTGTCAGAAACTCGGAAGTCAGCCTTAATTGATTCTCGTTATTCTGCTTTGTAGCCCGGATATTCATATTATTCATGAAATATTCTTTATCCGGCGCTGTAAACTTCAGGCTATCTACATTGATTTCTCCAATCATTTCATCCACAGACCCGCCTGTAAAATTAGCTTTCAATTTTAGAGAGAATTCCGCGTCCGGATACTTGGTGGTGAGATTCAAATCATTGGGCCGTACCTTGTCAACCACAGCAAGAAAATTAAAAGTCGGAATCCTGGAAGTGACGTTGACATCTCCATTCAAATAGATAGAGCCATTCGGATCATCCAATGCCACTTTACCATTAAAGCCGCCTTGTTTATATTCGCCGTCCAACGTTATATTCTCATATCTATATCTGCTATAATCTATAGAAGCAATCAATCCTTTTAATTCCACTATCGGAAGCCGATCTGTGATATGTCTCCCATGTACATCGAGATTGAAAGTGATTTCTCCCAACTGTTCATTGGCTAATAGTTCACCAAGCTTGAAATCTTCCGTTTTCACAGCACCGGAGTAAGCAAACAGCCCTTTACTTTTATCCGAACTTAACTTCAAGTCAGTCTTTACATTTCCCAAACTGGTATGCAATTGTCCGTATGTAACCAAATCCGTGAAATATCCGGAAATTTCTCCCCGGAAGCTGACATCTCCCAAACGTTCGAGGACGGGAGGAACTCCATTGTAATTATGACTCAAATTGCGTACTAAGAAGCCGACACCACGAGTATTGGCTGAGAGTTCAGAAAGAGTACCATATACATATGCATCTTGTGGGTGCGACAAATCCTGAAGCGACACGTCTCCTCTAAGACGAAACTGCCGGTCGTCCGCTGTAATCTCCAAATGCGAACAATTCAATTGGTCGACTGTACCTTTCACTTCCATATCCAGCGTAACAGGTTCTTTGAAATGTGACAGGACAGGTACAAAAGGTGAAATATCTTTTAAAGTAACTTGTGACGGTAATGTACGGAAAGAAAAATGAACTTTCTCTGTAAAATGATTGAAAGCTTCCAAGCTATCATATACCAAGTGTATGGTATCCATTTTCAGAGAAGTCTCCGGCAGTTCGATGGCAAAGTTATCAATATTCGTCCGCTTACTATTGGCTACCAACTTTAAACTCATTTTCTTCAAAGAAAATCCTGATACCTTTTCGTCTAGACTCAATCGCTTGATTCCTAAATTCACAGAATCCTTGCTCAATGCTTTCAAAGAAATATTAGCAATGATATTTTGGAGCTGAATATGCTTGGCATTGAATTTCCCCGGTGTATCCTCTTCCGAAAGTACATGATAGGCCATCCGACCCCGACGAATCAAAATGGAATTGATACGTAAATCGAGTGAATTCTCTTTCTTCACAGTGTCCTTTGACGCGAAGGCATCCAAAACAAACTTAAAATTTGGCGGAGAATCCGGTGTATCCTTCTGAAGATTGATATTAAAACCGAAAAGTTGGACACTGCTGATAGAAATCTTTCCTTTAAAGAAAGGCATTATATCAAATTTGGCGGACAGACGGGTAACTTTGAGCATTTCCTGTCCCTTTTGATCGTCTAGCAATACATCGTCGATAATAATGCGGTTCAATAATCCGATATTGATTCTGCCGATCATGACTTTTGTATTCAAGACCTCGGAAAGTTCTCCGGCAACAAATGAACTCATAGCTCGTTGAATACTTGGTATATTCAACAAGATAATAGCCCCGATATATACTCCCAGTACAATGCCGACTACCCAGCGTACAGTCTTTTTCAGCGTTCTGATATGCGATTACTTTTATTTTGCGAACAAAAATATAAAATAGTTCGTTATGAATCGTAGTTTTATGATTACTTTTGCACCGTTTAATAGTTTAAATACTTATGAGTGCAATAATATTAGGAATAGAATCTTCTTGTGATGATACGTCGGCAGCCGTAATCAAGGATGGTTATTTGCTGTCAAATGTGGTATCAAGTCAGGCCGTACATGAAGCATACGGTGGAGTAGTACCCGAACTGGCTTCACGGGCACACCAACAAAACATCGTACCGGTAGTACATGAAGCATTGAAACGCGCCGGCATTACCAAAGAAGAATTAAGTGCGGTGGCTTTCACCCGTGGCCCGGGATTAATGGGGTCTTTGCTTGTCGGTGTTTCTTTCGCAAAAGGGTTCGCTCGTTCTTTAAATATTCCTTTGATTGATGTTAACCATTTGACAGGGCATGTTTTAGCACATTTTATTAAAGCAGAAGGAGAAGAGAATAAGCAACCGCAATTTCCTTTCCTTTGCCTGTTGGTTTCCGGGGGAAATTCCCAAATTATATTGGTAAAAGCATATAATGACATGGAGATTCTCGGGCAAACGATTGATGACGCAGCAGGTGAAGCAATAGATAAATGTTCGAAAGTCATGGGATTAGGTTATCCGGGTGGCCCGATTATTGACAAATTGGCACGTCAGGGAAATCCGAAAGCATTTACTTTCAGCAAACCGCATATTCCGGGGTTGGATTACAGCTTTAGCGGGTTGAAAACGTCATTCCTGTATTCATTGCGTGATTGGATGAAGGAAGATCCTGATTTCATCGAACATCATAAGGTGGATTTAGCTGCGTCACTGGAAGCAACGGTCGTAGATATCTTAATGGATAAACTGCGGAAAGCAGCGAAAGAATATAAAATTAAGGAAGTAGCCGTAGCAGGTGGCGTTTCCGCAAATAACGGACTACGTAATGCGTTCCGTGAACACGCCGAAAAATATGGCTGGAATATATTTATTCCTAAATTCAGCTATACGACCGACAATGCGGCAATGATTGCCATTACCGGATATTTTAAGTATCTGGATAAAGACTTCTGCTCCATTGATCTTCCGGCTTATTCCCGCGTGACATTATAAGTTGCTTTCGCGTACCTATATATAATTAAAATAAAGCAGGGAAATATGTTTGCCGAGATTATAACCATTGGCGATGAACTGCTGATAGGGCAGGTTATCGATACTAACTCCGCCTGGATGGGGCAGGAGTTAAACAAAATAGGTATTGAAGTTCTTCGTGTTGTTTCAGTCCGTGACCGTGAGGAAGAGATTCTGGAAGCGATTGATAATGCGATGGAAAGGGTAAATATTGTTTTAGTGACCGGAGGACTTGGCCCTACTAAGGATGATATAACCAAACAGACTCTTTGTAAATACTTCCACACGCAACTGGTATTCAGTGAAGAAGTATTCGAGAATGTAAAACGGGTGTTAGCAGGAAAAATCCCAATGAATGCGCTGAATAAAAGCCAGGCAATGGTTCCTGAAAATTGCACGGTAATCAATAATCCTGTAGGGAGCGCTTCTGTCAGTTGGTTTGAAAAGGATGGGAAAGTACTTGTATCTATGCCCGGAGTCCCGCAGGAAATGACTGCCGTAATGACCGGAAGCGTATTACCTAAGTTGCACGAAAGGTTCCAAACGGATGTAATCATCCATCAGACTTTTCTTGTACAACATTATCCGGAATCGGTATTGGCTGAAAAATTAGAACCTTGGGAAAGTGCTTTACCTGAATGTATCAAATTAGCATACCTGCCCAAACTTGGGATAATCCGCCTGAGATTAACCGGACGCGGACAGAGAGAAGAAGAAGTAAAAAAACTTCTTGACTGCGAAAAAGTAAAACTAGAGAAAATATTAGATGATGACATCTTCAGTGAAGAAGATGTGCCATTGGAAATTATTGTGGGCGAACTCTTGAGAAAGAAGAAATTGACCGTTTCCACCGCAGAAAGTTGTACCGGAGGAAGTATTGCCGCACGATTAACATCCATCGCCGGAAGCTCGGAATACTTTAACGGTAGTGTGGTGGCTTACTCCAATGACGTAAAAATGGGACTTTTACACGTTTCTACCGAAACCTTGGAACGCTATGGCGCTGTAAGTGAGCAGACTGTGATTGAAATGGTGAAAGGCGCGATGAAAGCATTGAAAACTGACTGTGCGGTTGCTACATCGGGAATAGCCGGCCCGGGCGGAGGCACACCGGAAAAACCTGTAGGGACTGTCTGGATAGCCGCTGGTTATAAAAACGAAATTCGTACTTACAAGCAGGAAACAAATCGTGGAAGGGCCATGAATATTGAACGGGCGGGCAATAATGCGCTGCTAATGCTTCGGGATTTACTCAAATAAAGAAAAATAGCTACTTATAAGTGAATTATTTTAAGAAATCCTTGTTTTATACGGATAAAAGTGCTTACTTTGC
>CAQOGY010000005.1 GCA_948847595.1 uncultured Bacteroides sp. | reverse complement strand
TTTTTAAGAAGCCCCTTGATTCAACGAAAGAATCAAGGGGCTTTCTGTTTTTATATATCTCATGGTTTGCTCTATATACCTCGTATTTTGCTCTATGCACTTTTGTTGTTTACCCTATATTTTCTTTTTTGCTACTGTTTTCTACATGCCCCCTCATCTTTTTTACCTAAATTTCTTATTTTATTATTTAGTCTTTAATATATCCGTTTTAGTATCCCATTTGTCGCTTTCGGTATTTGCCCGTTTTCAGATGTCTTTTAGATTTCCTATATTTGCTTTCTCGCCAGATAAAATCAGAAAAGTGTCATTTCGTTATAAGAAAGGGGGAAAAACGGAATAAAAACAGTGTATAACTGTGATTTTTTCGCAAGGGAATATTTTTCTTTTCATCTTTCTCTTTTTTATCAAATTGATTTTTGTAAATTTGGCGAGAATCTAAGAAAGGTACACAATTAATACAGTAATAATACTAAATACTCCTGTTGATATGGAAAACAAAATTCAAGAGTTGACCGATAAGATTTATCGTGAAGGCGTGGAAAAAGGAAACGAAGAAGCGCAGAAACTTATCGCGAATGCTCAGGAAGAAGCAAAAAAAATCATTGAGGATGCTCGCAAAGAAGCAGAATCAATTGTAAATTCCTCTCGTAAATCCGCCGATGAATTGGTGGAAAATACAAAATCAGAGTTAAAACTGTTTGCCGGTCAGGCTGTTAATGCACTCAAGTCTGAGGTCGCTACTATGGTAACTGACAAGTTAGTAACTACTTCTGTGAAGGATTTCGCACAAGATAAAGATTATCTGAATGCGTTTATCGTTGCATTGGCTTCTAAGTGGAGTATAGACGAACCTATCGTCATCTCGACAGCCGACGCGGAATCACTGAAAAAGTATTTTGCTGCTCATGCAAAAGCTTTGTTGGATAAGGGAGTGACTATACAGCAAGTAAACGGTATCAAAACTTTATTCACTGTTTCTCCGGCGGACGGTTCCTATAAGGTGAACTTCGGAGAAGAAGAATTCATGAATTACTTCAAAGCGTTCTTGCGTCCTCAATTAGTAGAAATGCTATTTTAAAAGAAGCGACTATGAGTAGTAAGTACTATTACTTGGTAGCAGGTTTGCCGGAACTTTCGCTGGAAGACAGCAAACTGAGCTATACAGTAGCCGATTTTAAAACTGAAATCTACCCGGGATTGTCTGCTTCAGACCAGAAGTTGATTGACTTGTTTTATCTGAAGTTTGATAATGCGAATGTGCTGAAACTTCTCAAAGATAAAGAAGCCGAAATCGACAAACGGGGAAACTACTCTGCTGCGGAACTCACCGAATATATTTCTATTCTGAGGGAAGGCGGAGAAATCAGCCCCAAAGAATTTCCGGCTTATCTCTCTACATTTATCATCGATTATTTGAATACGCCTGCTGAAAGCACGGCTTTGCACGAAGACCATCTGGCTGCATTGTATTACGAATATGCCATGAAGTGTGGAAATAAGTTTGTTTCTGCCTGGTTTGAATTCAACCTCAACATTAATAATATCCTTGTCGCATTTACAAGCCGTAAATTCAAATGGGATATCGCTTCCAATGTCGTAGGTAACACGGAAGTATGCGAAGCTTTGCGTACGTCGAGTGCCCGCGACTTCGGATTGTCCGGTGAGGTGGAAGTTTTTGAATCGTTGGTGAAAATCAGTGAGATTACGGAATTGGTGGAACGTGAGAAGAAACTCGACGCTTTGCGATGGAACTGGATGGAAGATGCCATCTTCTTTGATTATTTCACCATCGAACGCATTTTCGCTTTCTTGTTGAAGTTGGAAATGATTGAACGGTGGATCTCATTGGATAAGGAGAGAGGAAATCAGTTGTTCAGAAGCATCATCGAATCGTTGAAGAACGAAGTGCAGATCCCTGCAGAATTCAGATAATAAATTATTAAAAATATATGGCAACAAAAGGAACTGTTAGTGGCGTTATTGCCAACATGGTGACCCTCGTCGTTGACGGCCCGGTAGCTCAGAATGAGATTTGTTATATCTCGACCGGTGGCGATAAGTTGATGGCGGAGGTGATTAAGGTTGTAGGTTCACATGTATATGTCCAGGTGTTTGAAAGCACCCGCGGACTGAAGGTGGGCGCCGAAGCCGAATTTACAGGACACATGCTCGAAGTGACATTAGGTCCGGGTATGTTATCGAAAAACTATGATGGTCTGCAGAATGACCTCGACAAGATGGACGGAGTTTTCCTGAAAAGAGGAGAATATACGTATCCGTTGGATAAGGAACGTATGTGGCATTTCGTTCCATTGGCAAATGTCGGCGACAAAGTGCAGGCTTCTGCATGGTTGGGACAGGTAGATGAGAACTTCCAGCCATTGAAGATAATGGCTCCGTTCACAATGGACGGAACGGCTACCGTTAAAACAATCATGCCGGAAGGTGACTATAGAATAGAAGACACGATTGCTATCCTGACGGATGAAGAAGGAAACGATATCCCTGTGACTATGATTCAGAGATGGCCGGTGAAACGTGCCATGACGAACTACAAGGAAAAACCGCGTCCTTTCAAATTGTTGGAAACAGGTGTACGTGTAATCGACACGCTGAACCCGATTGTGGAAGGTGGTACTGGCTTTATTCCTGGCCCGTTCGGTACGGGTAAGACAGTGCTTCAGCACGCCATCTCCAAACAGGCGGAAGCGGACATCGTTATTATCGCCGCTTGTGGTGAACGTGCAAACGAGGTTGTGGAAATCTTTACGGAGTTCCCCGAACTGGTCGACCCGCACACAGGGCGTAAGTTGATGGAACGTACCATCATTATCGCCAATACTTCAAACATGCCGGTAGCTGCCCGTGAAGCATCTGTATATACGGCAATGACTTTGGCAGAATATTACCGTTCAATGGGATTGAAGGTTCTGTTGATGGCCGACTCTACTTCCCGTTGGGCACAGGCTTTGCGTGAAATGTCCAACCGTATGGAGGAGTTGCCCGGACCGGATGCTTTCCCGATGGATATTTCGGCTATCATCTCCAACTTCTACGGTCGTGCAGGATACGTAAAACTAAGCAATGGCGAAACAGGCTCTATTACGTTCATCGGTACGGTATCTCCCGCCGGTGGTAACTTGAAAGAACCGGTAACTGAAAATACGAAGAAAGTAGCCCGTTGTTTCTATGCTTTGGAACAGGATCGTGCCGATAAGAAACGTTATCCGGCTGTGAACCCGATTGATTCTTATTCTAAATATATCGAATATCCGGAATTTGAGGAATATATCAAAAGTCATATCAATGGTGAATGGATTGGTAAGGTAAATGAACTGAAAACACGCTTGCAGCGTGGTAAGGAAATTGCCGAACAGATTAATATCCTTGGTGACGACGGTGTGCCGGTAGAATACCATGTTACTTTCTGGAAATCAGAATTGATCGACTTCGTTATCCTGCAGCAGGATGCTTTCGACGAAATCGACGCGGTAACTCCGATGGAACGTCAGGAAGATATTCTGAATATGATTATCGACATCTGCCATACGGAATTTGAGTTTGATAACTTCAATGATGTAATGGATTACTTCAAGAAGATGATTAACGTATGCAAGCAGATGAACTATTCGAAGTTCAAATCTGAGGAGTATGAAGGATTCCAGCAGCAACTGAAGGAATTGATTGCCGAAAGAAGTGTCAAATAGTAAATAGTAACTAGCTAAATAGTAAATATATAGATGGCAACAAAAGCTTTTCAAAAGATATATACCAAGATTACTCAGATTACCAAGGCTACTTGTTCGCTGAAAGCGACAGGGGTAGGGTATGACGAGCTTGCCACCGTGGACGGTAAACTGGCACAGGTGGTGAAGATTGCCGGTGACGATGTCACTTTGCAGGTATTTGAAGGTACGGAAGGTATTCCTACCAATGCTGAGGTGGTGTTCCTTGGCAAATCGCCTACATTGAAAGTAAGCGAGCAGTTGGCTGGACGTTTTTTCAATGCTTTCGGTGACCCGATTGACGGTGGCCCTGAGATTGAAGGACAGGAAGTGGAAATCGGCGGACCTTCCGTGAATCCGGTTCGACGCAAACAACCGTCGGAACTGATTGCAACCGGTATTGCAGGTATCGACTTGAACAATACACTGGTATCCGGTCAGAAGATTCCGTTCTTCGCCGACCCGGATCAGCCTTTCAACCAGGTTATGGCAAACGTGGCGCTGCGTGCCGAAACGGATAAGATTATCCTGGGCGGTATGGGTATGACGAATGATGACTACCTGTACTTTAAGAATGTGTTCTCTAATGCAGGTGCGCTCGACCGTATCGTGAGTTTCATGAATACGACTGAAAATCCGCCGGTGGAACGTCTGCTGATTCCGGATATGGCACTGACGGCTGCCGAATATTTCGCTGTAAATAATAATGAGAAAGTCCTGGTACTGTTGACGGATATGACCAGCTACGCCGATGCGTTGGCCATCGTGTCCAACCGTATGGACCAGATTCCTTCTAAAGACTCAATGCCGGGTTCACTTTATTCGGATTTGGCGAAGATTTACGAGAAGGCGGTACAGTTCCCTTCAGGCGGTTCAATCACAATTATTGCCGTGACTACACTGTCCGGTGGTGATATTACACACGCTGTGCCTGATAATACGGGTTATATCACTGAAGGTCAGTTGTTCCTGCGTCGTGATAGCGATATCGGTAAGGTTATTGTTGACCCGTTTCGCTCGTTGTCCCGTCTGAAACAGTTGGTTACCGGTAAAAAGACACGCAAAGACCATCCGCAGGTGATGAATGCCGCTGTACGTCTGTACGCCGATGCCGCTAACGCCAAGACGAAGATGGAAAATGGTTTTGACCTGACTAACTACGACGAACGTACGTTGGCTTTTGCGAAAGATTATTCTAATCAGTTATTGGCTATTGATGTCAATCTGGATACTACTGAAATGCTCGATGTGGCTTGGGGCTTGTTGGGCAGATACTTCCGTCCGGAAGAAGTAAATATCAAGAAAGACTTGGTAGATCAATACTGGCCAAAAGGCGAATAATAATAAACTTGTAATTAATAATTTATAATTAGTAATTAACAACGTGGCTATAAAGTTTCAATATAACAAGACCTCTCTTCAGCAGCTCGAAAAGCAACTGAAAGTGCGGGTGCGTACGCTTCCTATCATCAAGAATAAGGAAAGTGCTCTCCGCATGGAAGTGAAGCGCTGCAAAACGGAAGCTGCTGATTTGGAGGATAGGCTCGAGCAACAGATTCAAGCCTATGAAGCCATGTTCGCCCTTTGGAATGAGTTTGACGCTTCATTAATAAAGGTAAATGATGTTCATCTTGGCGTGAAGAAAATTGCCGGTGTACGTGTACCGTTGCTCGAAAATGTAGAATTCGAGATACGTCCGTACAGTATGTTTAACGCTCCCAAGTGGTATGCCGATGGTATCCACCTTTTAGAAGAGCTTGCTCATACGGCTATTGAACGTGAATTCATGCTCGCCAAGCTGAATTTGTTAGAACATGCAAGAAAAAAGACCACTCAGAAAGTGAATCTTTTTGAGAAGGTGCAGATACCGGGCTATCAGGATGCATTGCGAAAGATCAAGCGATTTATGGAAGATGAAGAAAACCTGTCGAAATCTTCGCAAAAGATCATGAAGTCCCATCAAGAAAAAAGGAAGGAGGTAGAGGCATGATTACAAAAATGAAGAAACTCACATTCCTGGTTTATCACAAGGAGCACGAAGGATTCCTGAACAGCCTGCGCGAACTTGGTGTGGTTCACATTGTGGAGAAGCAGCAAGGCGTTGCCGATAACTCGGAGCTGCAAGAGAATATCCGTCTTTCCAACCGTTTGGCAGCTACTTTGAAATTGCTTCAGAATCAGAAGCACGAAAAGAATGCCGTGATTGCTACGGAAGGTGGAACGGCTGCCCGCGGTATGCAAGTACTGGACGAAGTGGACGCTTTGCAGACGGAACACGGAAAGTTGTCCCAGCAGCTACAAAGCTATGCGAAAGAGAAAGAAGCACTGGAAGCTTGGGGTAACTTTGAGCCGGACGGTATTCGAAAACTGAAAGAGGCCGGTTATGTGATTGGTTTCTATAGCTGTTCGGAAGGTAACTATAAAGAAGAGTGGGAGACGGAATACAATGCAATGATTGTAAACCGCATTTCTTCCAAAGTGTTTTTTGTGACCGTAACGAAGGCCGGACAAGAGGTGGACTTGGATGTGGAGCAGGCGAAACTTCCCGCATACTCTCTGTCGCGTCTTGAAGCGCTTTATGATACGACCGAACAGGCGATTGAAGAGAACGAAAAGAAACTCGTTGCACTTTCCGAAGCGGATGTTCCTTCTCTGAAGGCGGCTTTGAAAGAGTTGCAGAGTCAGATTGAATTCTCCAAAGTCGTATTAAGTTCTGAACAGGCTGCCGGTGATAAACTGATGCTGATTGAAGGATGGGCACCTGCTTATAGTAAGGTAGAGATAGAAGCTTATCTGAATGACGCACATGTATATTATGAGATTACCGATCCGATGCCGGGTGACGATGTTCCTATTCGATTGAACAATAAGGGATTCTTTGCCTGGTTCGAGCCGATTTGCAAGTTGTATATGCTTCCGAAGTATAATGAACTGGACTTGACTCCGTTCTTTGCTCCGTTCTTTATGGTATTCTTCGGACTCTGTCTGGGAGACTCGGGATACGGACTTTTCCTGTTCCTGGGAGCTACGGCATATCGCTTACTGGCAAAGAAGGTAACTCCGTCAGCGAAGTCGATTATATCATTGATACAAGTTTTGGCGGTTTCAACTTTCTTCTGCGGTCTGCTGACAGGTACGTTCTTCGGAGCGAACATCTATGATTTGGACTGGCCTATCGTTCAACGTCTGAAACATGCTGTCCTGATGGATAACAATGATATGTTCCAGTTGTCGTTGATATTGGGAGTTGTTCAGATTCTGTTCGGTATGGTGCTGAAAGCAGTGAATCAGACGATTCAGTTTGGTTTCAAATATGCGGTGGCAACAATCGGATGGATTCTTCTGCTGGTTTCACTGGCTGTTTCGGCTCTGTTGCCGAAAGTATTACCGATGGGAGGCACGGTACATCTCGTTATTCTGGGTATTTCGGCCGCTATGATATTCCTTTATAACAGTCCGGGAAAGAATATTTTCATGAATATCGGACTGGGATTATGGGATTCATACAACATGGCTACCGGTTTGCTTGGAGATGTCCTGTCATACGTTCGTCTGTTTGCCCTCGGTCTTTCCGGCGGTATTCTGGCGGGAGTATTCAACAGCCTGGCAGTAGGTATGAGCCCGGATAATGCAATAGCAGGGCCTATCGTGATGGTGCTGATTTTCGTTATCGGTCATGCAATCAATATCTTTATGAATGTGCTCGGTGCCATGGTTCACCCGATGCGTCTGACGTTTGTCGAGTTCTTCAAGAACTCCGGATACGAAGGCGGTGGCAAGGAGTACAAACCTTTTAGAAATTAGAATTTGAAGATTAAAATTAAAGTAAGAATTAAACAATAAAAAATAGAATAAGATTATGGAAATGAATTTGTTTATTGCCTACATTGGCATCGCGGTTATGGTTGGTTTGTCAGGCATTGGTAGTGCTTACGGAGTAACTATTGCAGGTAACGCTGCTATCGGAGCATTGAAGAAGAATGATAGTGCATTCGGTAACTTCCTGGTATTGACAGCCCTTCCGGGTACACAGGGACTTTACGGTTTTGCCGGTTACTTTATGTTCCAGACTATTTTCGGTATCCTGACTCCTGAGATTACAGCTATCCAGGCATCGGCCGTGCTTGGCGCAGGTATCGCTTTGGGTTTGGTTGCCTTGTTCTCAGCTATCCGCCAGGGACAGGTTTGTGCCAACGGTATCGCTGCTATCGGTCAGGGACACAACGTATTTAGCAATACATTGATTCTTGCCGTATTCCCGGAACTTTATGCTATCGTAGCTTTGGCGGCAACCTTCTTGATTGGTAGCGCTCTCGCATAATTTTTTCTGCGGGATTATTCCCGTTAAAAAAACATTCAATCCCCTTGCTAATGCAGCTTTGCATTGGCAAGGGGATATTCTTTTCTTACTGCAAACGAACGTTTCTTTCCTCTTCTTAAATCATATTTTTTGTATAAAGTATTATTTTTCAAAGAATAATGCGTACTTTTGCACTCGCATACTAAAAAGAGTTTTAATATATTATATGGTAAAAGATTTATTAACCCCCGATTATATCTTCGAGTCCAGCTGGGAAGTATGTAATAAAGTGGGAGGGATATACACCGTCTTGTCGACACGGGCAAATACATTGCAGGAAAAGTTCCGTGACAGAATTTTTTTCATAGGTCCTGATGTGTGGCAAGGAAAAGAGAACCCTCTATTCATCGAGTCGGATAACCTATGTGCTGCCTGGAAAAAGCATGCACTTGAAAATGACGAACTTTCCGTCCGTGTAGGACGATGGAACATCCCCGGTGAACCCATAGTCATTCTAGTCGATTTCCAACCTTTTTTTGAGAAAAAAGACGATATATACACAGAAATGTGGAATCGTTTTCAAGTAGATTCGTTGCACGCTTATGGCGATTACGACGAAGCTTCCATGTTTTCGTATGCTGCGGGCAGAGTGGTGGAGAGTTTCTATCACTACAACCTGACAGAAACGGATAAGGTGGTATATCAGGCTCATGAATGGATGACAGGAATGGGAGCACTTTATGTACAAGAAGCTGTGCCCGAGGTGGCGACTATTTTTACGACCCATGCTACTTCCATCGGTCGGTCGATTGCAGGTAATCATAAGCCGTTGTATGACTATTTGTTTGCCTATAACGGCGATCAGATGGCTCAGGAACTGAATATGCAATCGAAACACTCGATTGAAAAACAGACAGCACATTATGTGGATTGCTTCACCACGGTCAGCGAAATCACCAACAACGAATGTAAGGAACTGCTGGACAAGCCGGCGGATGTAGTCCTTATGAACGGTTTTGAGGATGATTTTGTGCCGAAAGGAAGTACATTCACCGGAAAACGTAAACGTGCGCGTTCCCTGATGCTGAATGTAGCGAATAAATTACTGGGAACAAATCTGGGTGACGATACGTTAATTGTCGGAACCAGTGGACGATATGAGTTCAAGAACAAGGGAATCGATGTATTTCTGGAATCATTGAACCGCTTGAACAGGGATAAGAACCTGCATAAGAATGTATTGGCATTTATCAATGTGCCCGGTTGGGTAGGCGATCCCCGTGAAGATTTGCAGGAACGTCTGAAGAGCAAGGATAAGTTCGATACTCCGCTTGAAGTGCCGTTCATTACCCATTGGCTGCATAATATGACGCATGACCAGGTGTTGGATATGCTGAAATATCTAGGAATGGGAAATCGTCCGGAAGATAAGGTGAAAGTTATTTTCGTACCTTGCTATCTGGACGGCCGCGACGGTATCATGAACAAGGAGTATTATGATATATTACTGGGACAGGATTTGAGTGTCTATGCTTCCTATTATGAACCTTGGGGATATACCCCATTGGAAAGCGTAGCATTCCATGTGCCGACAATCACTACCGATCTGGCCGGATTCGGACTTTGGGTGAATAGCCTGAAAAACCAGCATGGTATCAATGATGGGGTAGAGGTGCTTCATCGTTCGGACTACAATGACTCGGAAGTAGCGGATGGTATCAAAGATACGATTACGCTGTTTGCGGACAAGACTGAAAAAGAAGTGAAGGAAATTCGCAAGCATGCCGCTGAAGTGGCGGAACAAGCTTTGTGGAAACACTTTATACAATATTACTATGAGGCTTACGACATTGCCCTGCGCAATGCTATGAAGCGTCAATTGAGTTAAGGTAAAATTTATTCATCAATAAGTAAATAAAAACATTATGAAAATTAAAGTTAGTAATGTGAATACTCCCAACTGGAAAGAGGTTACTGTAAAATCACGTATACCGGAAGAGTTGGAGAAGTTGTCTGAAATCGCACGCAACATTTGGTGGGCATGGAATTTTGAAGCGACTGAACTGTTTAGAGATCTAGATCCGGAACTTTGGAAAGAATGTGGACAGAATCCTGTACTGTTGTTGGAACGTATGAGCTATGAAAAGCTGGAAGCTCTGGCAAAAGACAAGGTGATTCTGAGAAGAATGAATGAAGTTTATACGAAATTCAGAGATTACATGGATGTGAAGCCGGATGAACAGCGTCCGTCTGTAGCCTATTTCAGCATGGAATATGGCTTGAGCAGCGTCCTGAAAATATATTCCGGTGGTTTGGGTGTGTTGGCCGGTGACTATTTGAAAGAAGCTTCCGACAGCAATGTGGATTTGTGTGCGGTAGGTTTCTTGTACCGTTACGGTTACTTTACCCAAACGTTGTCCATGGACGGACAGCAGATCGCAAACTACGAAGCACAGAACTTCGGTCAGCTTCCTATCGACCGCGTAATGGACGCAGACGGCAAGCCGTTGGTAGTAGACGTTCCTTACTTGGATTATTATGTTCACGCTAACGTATGGCGTGTTAATGTAGGACGTATTTCTTTGTATCTGTTGGATACGGACAATGAAATGAACAGTGAGTTCGACCGTCCTATCACTCACCAACTTTATGGTGGCGACTGGGAAAACCGACTGAAACAGGAAATCCTGTTGGGTATCGGTGGTATCCTGACGCTGAAGGCATTGGGTATCAAGAAAGATATTTATCACTGTAATGAAGGACATGCTGCATTGATTAATGTTCAGCGTATCTGTGACTACGTAGCTACCGGATTGACATACGATCAGGCTATCGAACTGGTTCGTGCTTCTTCTCTTTATACGGTTCATACACCGGTTCCGGCAGGACACGACTATTTTGATGAAGGCTTGTTCGGTAAATATATGAGTGGCTATCCTGCAAGAATGGGTATCACTTGGGACGACTTGATGGATCTCGGACGTAACAATCCGGGTGATAAGGGCGAACGTTTCTGTATGTCTGTCTTTGCTTGCAACACTTCTCAGGAAGTGAACGGTGTAAGCTGGCTGCACGGAAAAGTCTCTCAGGAAATGTTCTCTTCTATCTGGAAAGGTTATTTCCCCGAAGAAAGCCACGTAGGATATGTGACGAACGGTGTTCACTTCCCGACTTGGAGCGCTACGGAATGGAAAGAACTGTACTTTAAATATTTCAACGAAAACTTCTGGTTTGACCAGTCTAATCCTAAAATTTGGGAAGCTATCTACAATGTGCCCGATGAAGAGATTTGGAAGACTCGTATGACGATGAAGAATAAGTTGGTTGACTATATCCGCAAGTCATTCCGCGATACTTGGTTGAAGAATCAGGGAGATCCTTCACGCATTGTTTCGCTGATGGATAAAATCAATCCGAACGCATTGCTGATCGGTTTCGGCCGTCGTTTTGCTACTTACAAACGTGCGCACCTGTTGTTTACTGACTTGGAACGTCTTTCCAAGATTGTGAACAATCCTGACTATCCGGTACAGTTCCTGTTTACAGGTAAGGCTCACCCGCACGATGGAGCAGGACAGGGCTTGATTAAACGTATCATCGAAATCTCCCGTCGTCCTGAATTCCTGGGTAAGATTATCTTCCTCGAAAACTACGATATGCAGTTGGCTCGTCGTCTGGTTTCAGGTGTTGATATTTGGTTGAATACTCCGACCCGTCCGTTGGAAGCATCCGGTACATCTGGCGAAAAGGCATTAATGAACGGTGTTGTCAACTTCTCCGTATTGGACGGATGGTGGCTGGAAGGTTACCGCGAAGGTGCAGGTTGGGCGTTGACTGAAAAACGTACTTACCAGAATCAAGAACACCAGGATCAATTAGATGCTGCTACTATTTACAGTATTCTTGAGACAGAAATCATGCCGTTGTACTATGCCCGCAACAAAAAGGGATATTCGGAAGGCTGGATCAAGGTTGTGAAGAATTCTATCGCGCAGATTGCTCCTCACTATACAATGAAACGTCAGTTGGATGACTACTTTAGCAAATTCTATTGCAAACAGGCAAAACGCTTTGCGTCTTTGTCTGCCGATAACAATGCAAAAGCAAAAGAAATCGCAGCTTGGAAAGAAGAAGTGGTTGCTAAATGGGATTCTATCGAAATCGTGTCTTCAGATACAGTGGAAGAACTGAAGAAAGGCGACATCGAAAGCGGAAAAGAATATACTATCACTTACGTAATCGATGAGAAAGGCTTGAATGATGCAGTAGGACTTGAACTGGTAACGACATATACGACTGCCGACGGTAAACAACATGTTTACTCAGTAGAGCCGTTCAACGTAATCAAGAAAGAAGGCGATTTGTACACATTCCAGGTTAAACATAGCTTGTCGAATGCAGGTAGCTTCAAGGTGGCTTATCGTATGTTCCCGAAGAACCCGGATCTTCCGCATCGTCAGGACTTCTGCTACGTGCGTTGGTTTGTCTGATTAATTGAGAATAAAGTAGGGAGAGTAAATCTCCCTGCTGCTTTCATAGATAAAATTAGCCCCTGCAATCTTAAAGAATGCAGGGGCTAAATTTTTATCATCAAGAGACTGTCTCCAGAACGAAACAGTCTTTGCTTCTTTTATTTTACTGCTTCTGCTATTTTAGCTTGAAGCTCTTCTCCGTGCAGGCCGCGAGCGATAATCGTACCGTCACCGTCGATCAACACTGTGTGAGGGATGCTGTTTATAGCGTAAAGTTGTGCACCTTCACTTTGCCAGAATTTCAAGTCGGACATTTGCGGCCAAGTCATGTTCAGTTTCTTGATAGATTCTTTCCACGCAGCACCGTCTTGGTCGAGAGATACACCTACAATTTCAAAGTTTTTGCCTTTGTATTTAGCGTAAGCTTCTACCAGGTTAGGCATTTCGCGACGGCAAGGACCGCACCAGCTAGCCCAGAAGTCTACCAATACCACTTTGCCTTTACCTACGTAATCAGACAGTTTCACAGCTTTTCCGTCAGGAGTCTGCATTTCGAAATCAATGAACTTGGTACCTACGGCAGTCTTTTTCTGCTTTTCGGTCAGCTCTTTGATTTTTACGATTGCTTCATCGTTTTGCAAGTTAGCCGGAACCTGTTGTAGTAATGCTTCGTTTTCGGCAGTTGAGTTATTGTAGAAAGTCTGTTTGAACAAGAATACGCCGACCGGGTTGGTGATGTTTTTCTGTACAGCTTCCTTAATTGCGTTTTCGTACTGTTCCTGCAACTCTGCTCCTTCTTTTTGCTTGGCTTCTTTCTGTTCGTCGCTCAAGGTAGTGTCACCCATTGATTCATAGATGCCATTCATTTTCTTGCTGATGTCATTGATTTTGGCTCTGAGTTCCTGGTAAGCGTCGTTGTTGGCAGTACCGGTAACAGAATCATCATCTTTGCCTAACGTGACATTGATTTTTCCGTTTTCGAGGAAGAAATCAACCATCAACGGTGTTCCGTTTACTTCACAAGTGACATAACGGCTGACAACAGAATCTTGTGTACCTTCAAAGGTAAAAGTACCTTTTTTGATAACAGCAGTATCGAGTTTAGTCAAATTTCGACCTGTAGCTTCCTGAAGATAAACGGTGTCACCATCGGCTGCGCCCTCTACTGTACCTGTAACAACGTAACCAGCTTTGTTACCGGTACAAGCTACCATACCCAGGGCGGCTGTTGCGATAACTAAATAAGTTAATTTTTTCATGCTTTTGTAAGATTAGTGAATAAATATTTATGCAAAGATAGATTATTTTTCTCTCGAGCATCGAAAAACACTGTTATATTAGATTAACACGTAGGTGAAAACCGCAGAAATGTGTACCTTTGCAGCCCAAACTTTAGTATGAATATGCAAGAAGATAAATCCATCATTGAGGTAAGCCATGTCTCGAAGTTTTTCGGCGAGAAAACAGCATTGGATGATGTGACACTGAACGTGAAAAAGGGCGAGTTTGTCACGATACTCGGACCTTCCGGTTGCGGAAAAACCACGTTGTTGCGTCTCATAGCCGGTTTTCAGACAGCTTCGGAAGGCGAAATCAGAATTTCGGGGATGGAAATCACACAAACTCCGCCCCACAAGCGTCCGGTAAATACGGTATTCCAGAAATATGCCCTGTTTCCGCACTTGAATGTTTACGACAATATCGCTTTCGGTCTGAAACTGAAAAAGACACCGAAGCAGACCATTGGGAAGAAAGTGAAAGCTGCTCTGAAAATGGTAGGCATGACGGATTATGAATATCGTGATGTCGATTCTCTCTCCGGGGGGCAGCAACAGCGTGTAGCCATCGCCCGTGCCATTGTCAACGAGCCGGAAGTGTTGCTTCTGGATGAACCGCTGGCAGCACTTGACCTGAAAATGCGTAAGGATATGCAGATGGAACTCAAAGAAATGCATAAATCTTTGGGAATCACATTTGTCTATGTCACTCATGACCAGGAAGAGGCGCTTACGCTGAGTGATACTATTGTCGTGATGAGTGAGGGAAAGATTCAGCAGATCGGTACGCCGATTGATATTTATAACGAGCCTATCAATTCTTTTGTCGCGGACTTTATCGGAGAAAGTAACATCTTGAATGGTACGATGATTCATGACAAACTGGTACGCTTCTGCGATACGGAGTTTGAATGTGTGGACGAAGGATTTGGTGAGAATACATCGGTTGATGTGGTGATTCGTCCGGAAGATTTATATATTTTCCCGGTTTCGGATATGGCACAGTTGACAGGAGTGGTGCAGACTTCCATATTCAAAGGTGTGCATTATGAGATGACCGTGCTTTGCGGCGGCTATGAATTCCTTGTGCAGGATTACCATCATTTTGAGGTCGGAGCGGAAGTCGGTCTGTTGGTGAAGCCGTTCGATATCCATATTATGAAGAAAGAGCGTGTCTGCAATACTTTTGAAGGAAAGTTACTGGATGCCACTCATGTGGAATTCCTCGGTTGTAACTTTGAATGTGCTTCGGTGGAAGGTATTGAACCCGAAACGAATGTCAAAGTGGAAGTGGATTTCGACAAGGTAATTCTTCAGGATAATGAAGAAGACGGAACATTGACGGGTGAAGTGAAGTTTATCCTTTATAAGGGTGACCATTATCATTTGACGGTGTTCTCCGACTGGGACGAGAATGTGTTTGTAGATACGAATGACGTGTGGGACGACGGCGACCGTGTAGGTATTACCATCCCCCCGGATGCAATTCGTGTAATTAAAATAACCGATTAACAGGAAAGGAAGTGAATAAGAGGTTTTTGGTCTTTTTGTCATCACGTAAGAGTTGGACTCTCCCTTACATTATTTTTTCGGCGATCTTTGTGGTCATACCGTTGTTCTTGATTGTTGTGTATGCGTTTACTGACGATAACGGTCATTTGACACTCGCCAATTTTCAGAAGTTCTTCGAACATCCCGAAGCAATCAATACCTTTGTCTATTCGATAGGCATTGCTATTATTACCACCCTTGTTTGTCTTTTGCTGGGTTATCCTGCTGCCTGGATACTAAGCAACAGTAAGTTGAACCGTTCCAAGACGATGGTCGTCCTGTTTATTCTTCCAATGTGGGTGAATATCCTGGTGCGTACTTTGGCTACGGTCGCTTTATTCGACTTTTTCAGTGTACCGTTGGGTGAGGGGGCTTTGATATTCGGTATGGTGTACAACTTTATCCCCTTTATGATTTATCCTATCTATAACACGTTGCAGAAGATGGATCATAGTTATATCGAAGCTGCGCAGGATTTGGGCGCCAACCCCGTACAGGTCTTTCTGAAAGCAGTTCTTCCGCTTTCCATGCCGGGGGTGATGAGTGGCATTATGATGGTGTTTATGCCGACTATATCGACTTTTGCTATTGCCGAGCTGTTGACGATGAACAATATCAAGCTGTTCGGTACGACGATTCAGGAGAACATCAATAACAGTATGTGGAATTATGGAGCGGCGCTTTCGCTTATCATGTTACTGCTGATAGCCGCTACTTCTTTGTTTAGCACTGACGATAAAGACAACTCTAACGAAGGAGGTGGGCTATGGTAAAGAAAATATTTGCGCAGGCTTACTTGTGGATATTGCTGTTGTTGCTTTATTCTCCTATCGTGATTATCATCATCTATTCCTTCACCGAAGCGAAAGTGTTGGGCAACTGGACAGGTTTTTCTACCAAACTTTATACTTCGCTTTTCACCACAGGCACGCATCATTCCTTGATGAATGCACTGATTAATACGATCACTATTGCCCTGTTGGCTGCAACTGCTTCTACCTTGTTGGGGAGCGTAGCTGCTATCGGCATCTTTAATTTGAAATCCCGTTCGCGCAAAGCGATTAGTTTTGTGAATAGTATTCCTATTCTGAATGGAGATATTATTACGGGTATTTCGCTTTTTCTTCTATTTGTTTCTTTGGGAATCACACAAGGATATACAACTGTAGTGCTTGCGCACATCACATTTTGTACGCCTTACGTTGTGTTAAGTGTCCTGCCGCGTCTGAAGCAGATGAATCCGAATATTTATGAAGCTGCCCTCGATTTGGGAGCAACTCCCATGCAAGCCTTGTGGAAAGTCATTGTACCGGAGATTCGTCCGGGAATGATTAGCGGTTTCATGCTTGCGTTGACACTGTCTATTGACGATTTTGCCGTAACTGTGTTTACTATCGGTAATCAAGGTTTGGAGACGCTTTCCACTTATATTTACGCTGATGCCCGCAAAGGTGGTCTGACACCGGAACTTCGCCCGCTTTCCGCTATTATTTTTGTAGTAGTGCTGGCGTTGCTTATCGCGATCAATTACCGTGCAGGGAAAGCGAAGAAAAAAGATTAATGGATTACTAAATGTGCTACTACGTAAATAATATGAAAAGAATAATTCCTGTTATCCTGTTATTGTTGAGTCTGGCCGGATGTTATAACTCCGGCGAACCCCGTGAGCGGGTTCTCAAAATCTATAACTGGGCGGATTATATCGGAGATAGTGTACTCGAAGATTTTCAGGCGTATTATAAGGAGCAGACGGGCGAAAATATCCGCATTGTTTATCAGACATTCGACATCAACGAGATTATGCTGACGAAGATCGAGAAAGGGCATGAAGATTTTGATGTGGTTTGTCCTTCGGAATATATCATTGAGCGTATGTTGAAGAAGCATTTGCTTCTGCCTATTGACACGAATTTTGCCCATTCTCCCAATTATATGAATAATGTGTCTCCGTTTATTCGTGAGCAAATCAATAAATTGAGCCAACCGGGAGAGGAAGCGAGCCGCTATGCGGTGTGCTATATGTGGGGAACGGCAGGGCTTCTGTACAATCGTGCTTATGTTCCCGATTCGGTTGCGGCATCCTGGGATTGTCTCTGGAATAAGAAGTATGCCGGAAAAATCCTGATGAAAGATAGTTATCGCGATGCTTACGGTACGGCTATTATCTATGCGCATGCCAAGGAATTGGAAGAGGGGACAGTGACAGTGGAAGAACTGATGAACGACTATTCTCCACGTGCGATGGAACTGGCGGAAAAGTATCTGAAAGCGTTGAAGCCGAATATAGCAGGTTGGGAAGCTGACTTCGGTAAGGAGATGATGACGAAGAATAAGGCTTGGCTGAATATGACCTGGAGCGGTGATGCGATATGGGCGATTGAAGAAGCTAATGCGGTAGGAGTGGACTTGGATTATGAAGTTCCTAAAGAAGGAAGCAATATATGGTATGACGGTTGGGTCATTCCGAAATATGCGAAGAACCCGAAAGCTGCCAGTTACTTTATCAATTTCATGTGTCGCCCGGATATCGCTTTGAGAAATATGGATTTCTGCGGATATGTAAGTTCGATTGCTACTCCCGAGATTTTGGAAGAGAAGACCGATACGACACTTGCCTATTTTGCCGATTTGAGCTATTTTTTCGGGCCGGGTGCCGATAGCATACAGATTGATAAGATACAATACCCCGACCGCAAAGTGGTGGAACGATGTGCTATGATCCGTGATTTTGGCGACAAGACGAAAGAAGTGCTTGATATTTGGTCACGTATTAAGGGAGATAATTTGGGAGTGGGTATAACTATTCTTATTTTCGTTGTCGTTGCTTTGATGAGCGGTTGGATGATATATAAGAGATGGCAACGTTACAGTCGTCAGAAGCAACAGAACCGCAGAAGCAGAAGAAAAAAGGTAAAGAGGAATCAACGTTAATTCCTTCGGATATATATTGAAAATGAAATAGCCCGGTGAACAGAATGTTGATAGCAGAATGTTCATCGGGCTATTTTTATATTGTCATTATCGCCGTTTCATGTTTCGGAGTACGTCTTTAGTTTCTTTATCTACGCGAAGCGATTCGATTGTTTTCTGCAATGATTTATTATAAGTCCAGTTATCCAGTTTACTCTGTTTCAGATATTCCATTGTCTTTTCGGGGAACTTGATGAAGCAGATGGATATCATCCAAGCCATAGCCATACGTGCATAATAAGCATCATGGCAGAATGAGTCTGCGTATGTCAGCAATGAGTCGATATGGTCTTTATCCACATAATGGAAAAGCATCACAATACCGAATCGTATTTCAAATTCTTTGGGGGATGTCAGATAAGGCTGAATGAATTGCCATACAACTTCTTTTCCTTTTTTTGCAGCAGTCTTCAGTTCTCCGCAAAAGATGTCGCATACAGCCCAGTTATCAATGCGGGGAACGAACATGCTGACGTATTTCAGTCGTTCGTCAAGTTCCATTTTGGCTAATCCGATGACCATTCCCTGAAGCATTGTTTCCTCATAAAACTTGGTATCGGTTGCTTCCACAAATATACGCCAATCTTCTCTCTTAGCGATTTCTTTTGCCAGTATCCGTAGTTGCGGAATACGTACACCGAGAATATTTTCGGTTCCGGGGACTAAGGCGGAATGAAATTCCTGATACTTGGAATCTACTAAAGTCTGCAATTCTTTTCGAATGTTTTCCGTTGTAGTCATTTTGTTATAGTTGGGTTATTTCACAAAGGTATAAAAAAAGAGCATGCCTTGCGCACAGGCATACTCCATTTTAGCTTTTTCTTTCAATAATAGGTTTGTATTACTTCTTGACCATGTCGAAAGTAAATGTTGTAACCGGGAAATCAGGGAAATCTGCTTCTCCGATTTTTACTCCTGTTGCTTTGATAACGAATGCCAGTTTTTTGCCTTCATAAACGTAGACACCGTTCTTTTCAGCTTCGATAGTCACTTTGATAAGCATTTCAGGGTCTTGCCCTTCTTCTTGTACTTGGGTCGGGATAGTGAGTTTGATTTCTAAAGGTTCAGGTTTTAGTTGAAGCAGGATATTTGCTTTATTTTCATCAAAAGTCGGTGTATAAGGGATATTGTAGTTAATATCGCCTATATTTTCGATAATGACTCCGGCATTTTCTTCACCGACAATGCTTTTAATCAGGTCATCAACCGGAAGTTTCTTAATCATAATCTGATTGTCTTTTACTTCGGCAGTAACTTGAGCTCCTGTCGGTTCTTCTCCCTCTTCAGCATTTTCCTGAGGATTGACGGCTACGGACTCCGTCAGCATTGTACCGGAGTAATTACCATCAACATCTTTAAGGGAATATACAGGAATGTCCGAATCGTCGTCACTGCTACACGCAGTAAAAGAAGTTACCATGCTCAATGCCATTGCGAATAAGACAAAGCGGTTAAAACAACAAACTTTTTTCATTTTAGTTAAAGTTTTCATACTGTTTAAAAAATTAGATTATTAATTTCAAAATTAAGGTGTACGTACATAGTGTAAATGCTACGATTAATAAAATACTGCATGAAGAAATAAAATAAAGAGAGAATCCTTCATATGAGTACTATGATGTAGACCCCTGTTCATGGGATCTTCGGATATATAAGTTTGTTCTTGTCTTATTGTTTTTTCATGATAGACTCGCTTGGCGTTATTCCAAAATACTCTTTGTATTTATGACGGAAGTTTTTGAGGCTCTTCAACCCGATCATTTCCGGAAGAACATTGACAGAGTATTTTCCGCTTTCCAATAGTTCACGCGCTTTTTCCATACGGATCCGGTAAATGAAGTACTTGGGTGCTTCTCCTGTCAGTACTTTCCATTTATTAAAAAAAGCAGTTCTGCTCATATATAGTTCTGAGGCGATTTCGTCTATTGTCAGATTTTCCTTGTCTATATTCCTTTGAATAAATTCTTTTACTTGGTTGATAAATACGTACTTATCCTCATTTGGGTTTTCCTCTTCCTCAACTTCCAGAAATTGCTTCCCGAATATTTTTTGCAGGAATGATTTTCTGAGGAAACGGTTGTTCCTGATAAGGACATTCATTTCTATCTTTAAATCTTCGATATGAAAGGGCATATATAAGAATGTGTCAGCCAGGGAACTTTCTCTTTTGCTGCGTTGTCCTATATCCATATGTGAACCGTAGAGGATAATGGGGATGACGGATGTTTCTACTGATGTTTTTAGTCTCGACGACAGTTCGTTGCCGTACATCCCATGAAGCATAATGTCGCAAATTACTAAATCCGGGTATTCTTCTTTTATACATTCCAAAGCGTCCAAACCGTTTGCGAAGCTTCTTATAATAAAATCCTTTGATAAACGTTCTTCCAGATACAACCTGAATTCTTTGTTGCTGTCAGCAAGTACGACCAACGGCTTGGCGGAATTTCTCTTTTGTGTATCCTTGCCGGACAAGGCATCTATTCTTTCTTCTGTCAAGTTTGCCGAGATATTCATGCTGCTATGGTGGCGAACATTTCCCGTCGAATCTTTTGAAGGGAATTTTAGGATAATAGTGCGGTTGGAATGGTTAATCAGAATCTTTCCATTACACATTTTTATCAGCCTTTTGCAGAATATATTTTTGGCAAAATTGTATTCGACTTCTTTTTTCCGTTGGAATAGCTGCCACTTTTTACATTTATAGCATTGAAGTAACTTTTTATTTTCGAAACCAGTAATTTTTATTTGCCAGTTTTGGGAATTTGAGGTGATTAACAGGGTTATTGTTTTTTTTTGTCCGGTATGGTCTATGGCATTTTTTATGAATTTATCAATGACTGGAGATATTTTGCTTGGGTCGAACCACGCACTGGCGTAATTAAAGTCAGTTTTTATGTCCAGCCCAACCATGTTGTTGGCAGCATGTGCCTTCAAAGAAGTGACTCGGCTTTTGATAAATATTCCCAGTTCATATTCTGAGGAATCCAACTTTTCAGAGTTTGCGAACAATTGCTTTAAATTCATCAACCTCGTTAAATGTATGTTGAGGTAATCTATGTTTTGGATAGCTACTGATAACTCTTTCCTGATATTTTCGGGGCAAATATCATTACATGCTATTTTCAATGGGGTATGAACCAGTGTAAGCGGGGCACGGATGTTCTCGAAGGAGTCTATAAAGTACTGGCTTCCTTCTTTGAGAAGATTTTTTTCTTTCTGTATCGTAATGATACGCGTTATAATCCAATAAATAGAGATTCCTCCTGCCAGAAGTATGGAGGTGAAATTAAATTGATAAAGAATAAGTACTGTCATGGCACTGGAAACGAGGGGCGACGTTTGTAATAAGTATTTCATATTATATTTTTTAGTGACGTCACTCAGATGAAATAAACCCGTTGCTTTCGTTTGAGGAAAAAAGAGGAAATTCACTATCTTGATATTTTGAATCATTTTTTTGAAAGAAACGGTGAATATCCTCTAAGTAACAATTATTAATCAGTTTTATTGGTTGAATATTGTTTGGGCTACTTTAGATGCGTAGGGGAGCGTATGTATTTCCTCATATATCAACTGAAAAGATGATGGAGATTAGGTTTTTATAAGAAGGGATGATTGGTCTATTTTTACGAAGTAAAAATAATGATAAGTTCTAATAAGTAGATACTGTTGTCAGTCTTGAATACTGATTTGTTGCTGTATGGTGTTAAGAGTGCGTGAAATGGTATAGTTATATTGTGATTTGTTGGTAATATGCATACTTTACCAGAATCATCAGGTTAATTTAAAGTATTCTATAGCATGAATTAATAAATTCCGGCTTTCTATTAGCTATTTCATACGGATGATTTAGTCTGTTGCTGTTGAGTAACTTTGGGGATACACAAGTGTGTCAAGCTTGCTGCACAAGTCTGTCTGTATAGATGCACAAGTGTAACTTCCTTGTTGTTTTCTCTTGACAAGAAGCTCGCCATTGACCTCTAATTTATCAATGACGGGCAACTTACGATTTTTCCAATATTATACGGACTGACCGTTAAATGGATGATTTTCCAACCCTTTTGATGGCTTCACTCGGTGTTATCCCAAAGTGTTTCTTGAAACGTTCCCGGAAGTTTTTTTCGTCCTTTAATCCAATCAAATTAGGTATTTCATTTACAGCATATTTTCCACTAGTCAATAATTCCCATGCTTTTTCCATACGGATTCGATGAATAAAAAAATTTGGAGCTTCACCTGTGATGGACACCCATAATTCGTAAAATTTGGTTCGGCTCATACCAACATCTTTGGATATTTTTTTTATTGTTATCTTATCTATATCGGTCAGGCTTTCCAACACCAAATTTTTCACTTTGTTAATAAGGTTGTAATCATTTTCATTTAGAACTTTAACAGAGGCTGGTAAAGTTGGTGATGTGTTATCATTGTTACCGATATTTTGCAAAGAAGTGTGGGGTAATGTAAGCGGGTGATGTACGTTAGGAAAAGAATTAATCAGATATTGAATTTCTTCTTTTAGAAGATCGTTTTCTCTCTTTAATGTTAATAAATGGGGTATGTATGAGTATAATGAAATAATTATTGCTTTTATCGTTGAGATAGAAATCAATGTTCTTTTTAAAAGATTCATGTTATTATATTTTTAGTGACGCTACTTGCTTGAATAGCCTTTTTCCTTTTATAGAAAAACACAAATATGTCCTACAACTATGAAAGCATAGCTGTATATGACTACAAACTCAAATAATATGATCTCTTAATTGTTCGTTATGTGGGAGGTCAATATTCAGAATCAAGTTCTATATTCAAAGTCTAAATATTAATGTTTTAATTTGTCAAGGAAAAAAAGCACCTCCTCCCAAGTAATGATGTTTTGTTTATTTTTTTATTTTTGTTTTCGGCATTATATAATTAGCCTGTTAAGTGGAGACAGAGAAAGGAGGCGACCTGGATTTAAAGGGTTTACTATTGGATTGTCTGCCAATAGCTGTTTGTGTTTGATTTATCATATACAAATTAACAACTACAATACTATTTTTCTTTGCAATAGATAAGAAATTATCTTTACGAAGTAAATGTAATGATTTGTCTAATATTTGTAATATTAAGAGTGTGTAATTTGTTGGGGTATTATAAAAAATGTGGGTGGTTAATAGGAGATTGTAAGTAAAAGTTGTATAATTGCTTTGTAATGTTATATTTTCTGTCTTTATTGAAAAAGGCAGGTTATGATGGGGCTCAATTTTTGAATATTTTCATGTGTTAAAATATAGTGTAAAATATCTATAATTACAGAAGATGGATTTGTGGCGAAAAATATTAAAATAAAGAGAGGTATCTGGATGTTGCAGACACCTCTCAATTGTATATAAATAATATTGCAGTCTGCATCATCCAATCATCCATTCTCCCAAATTTCGTTTTTCGGCATCGAAAACGATACCGATTTTTACTAGCCGTCTGCCATCTACAGTATAAGGTAGGAGATATCTTTGACAAAGGTAACTCTTATATGACTCTTGTTTATAATTCAATATTCTTATAGGCTTTGATTGTTTATAACTTCTCTATTTCCTCCAGCGATAGTCCGGTAGCTTTATGAATGGCTGCTATGTCTAATCCTAATGACTTTAAATTATTAGCAATTTCTAGTCTTTCTTCCATTCTACCTTCCATTCTACCTTCCATACGTCCTTCCATACGTCCTTCCATACGTCCTTCCATTCTACCTTCCAGCTTTGCTCCATCCAATACGTCGTTTTGTATCATGATGGCACTTAGATGTTCGTCGTAGGCATGCCGTTCTTCTTTGGACATATTGTAATAAATAAGTTTCCGGCGTGCTTCTTCCAATCCGGGAGCTTTGGTGTCGGGTCGAATGCAACCGGTTTTCAAGTATTCAATCCACTCTTCCAATGGAGTGACGGCTACTTTATCAAATTCATTCACGCGAATCAGGAAATACTCTGGAAAGATTTCTGCTGGAATTTTATGAACGATGGCGTCCTTTTCTTTGGTGGTCACTTCCAGTCTGTCTCCTGTGTGTACTCCGATAAAATGGTTTTGGCCGTGATACAAATAATCTTCTCCCTTGCCGATATCAAAGTACAGAATGCTGATGGAGTAAATCTTTTTCACTGCATAGTAACGTTCGCCTAAAGAAATATGTTCTGTGATTGCTTTAGCCACTCCGTATAAGATACGTTCCAGATAATAGAGTTCCCGTGTATTTTGGATCTCTACAATAATGATTTCATCCTTGCTGTTTTTGGCTTTGATGTCTACCCGGTTGAATTTATCATCGATTGTTTGTTGGTTACTTTCACTTTCCAATATCTCTATGATTTTCACGTTTTCACCGAGAAGAACGGTCAGGAAACCTTCCAATACGCCGAAATTTGCTTTTTGGCGGAGAAGTCTCTTCACAGCCCAGTCAAAGCGTATATATTTATCTTGTTGTTCCATTTCAATTTATTTTTAGGTTATTGCAAAGCTACGACTTTTTTTAGATAATAGCTACTCTTTGACAATAATATATCCCATAGATAGTGAAAAAGACTACCTTCTATCAAAGTGAGTTTATTGTGTAAATTTATTTGGCGAGCATTCCATTTACCAAACTTCTAGTAAAAAGTGCAGTTTTCTTCTGATAAAAGCGAAAAGCCTATAGATGATTTTTGTAAACTTATATAAAATAGAGGGGCATTTAAGGCTTAAGATGTTGATTATAAGCGCTGTGACATTTTTGTTTCTTCCCGTATAATACTTAAAATAAGAACAAAAATGTCACGGCGCTTAAAGCTCAAGAATCTTCGGTTGCTACTACTCTTGTTTTCACTCGAAACTTTCTCTCCAGTTAATTCTATGAGCGTTGGAAGAGTTAGTAGCTTCCGAAGGATGATTGGTTAAATAGGAGAAGAGGGGCTTGGTTCTTTAATGGGATAGTGCCCGGAATTCTCCATACTTGATTATTCTTTGTTTTTCTGCGTCACTTCGATGCCGGTCGGCCATACAGCTTTGGCGTGTGCTTTCGCATCGTTTCCATGTCCGGTATAGTCTTTGGCGATATCCCCTTGACCCTCGTTGAACTTCCAATAAGCTTGCAGCCCGGGTGTGTTCACGGGGTCTTCTATGTTATACATATTATCGAAGATTTCTTGCTGGGAACGGACAACGTTCCATACGCGCACTTCACAGATTTCGCCGTCGAGTTGGCGGGACATATCTTCCGGTTCACCATAAGAATGACCAATCTTGAATTTGAAGTCCTTTTCTTTTTGCATACCCAGATTGATGGGTTCTCCTTTGCCATAATCTTCTATGCGGCTTTGCTCACGTCCGTCTACATAGATGACTGCCACTTTCTGTTCCGTATCGAAGGTCACTGCTACGTGATACCATTCGCCTGCCTGCAACAGCTTGTTGTAGTCGGCGAGCGGGAATTTTATCTCATTACACGAGAACTGCAACTGCTGTGCGGGGAAGTTAGCATCGCCTATGCGGAAGAGGCAGTATTGCTCGATACCCATGATGGTGGTGATTTCCCTTGGGTCAGCACCATTCTTGAAGTCGTTCACACGGATGATAGCTTCAAAGGTGAGTTGCGTCATATTGTTTACCACATCGGCGGTTGGGCTGTCTTTGTCGAAGCCCGGCACTTCAAAGAAATTACTTTTCAAGTTGACTGCCGTAGTGATGGCGCTTGAACGGCGGATGACGTAGCAGATGGTTTTCGAACCACCCAGAGTATTCATGCCGCCGGACACCTGACTGATGGTGACGGGAAGCAGGTAGCTGGCATCAATTTCAAGCCCTGTCAGCTCGTTAAAGTCGATGGTGACAGGTTTGGAACTGGTTTTACCTTTCGGAATGACCGTTTGCTGTGCCGATAGTTTGTAGTGCTTGGCATCGAGTATAGTATAATTAGTCCCCAATCGGGCGTTGTAGGTATCAACCAACGAAGGTTCTACATTAATACCCACATTGATATCCTCGCCTGCGGGACGTGCCAACAGTGCGGAGATTTCCCTCTGTCCCGTCTCGATAGTACGGTTGAAGGTAAAGTTCGATACATCCTTTAGCTCGGCGGCATCCAGATAGACCACGTTGTCGAAAGGCGAAGCGTTGCTGTAGTCTTTGTTATCACAACCGGCAAGTGCTGTCAGCGTGCCCACGGTGACACTCGCAAATGAGGCGAATGATAAGATGCCTCGAATAATACTTTTTGTTTTCATGCGATTCTTGGTTTTTAAAAGTTTATTATTAACAGGTGATTACTAATTTTTTTATATTGACGCTTTAAGTAAAGCGGATTATAATCTTCTTTATGGTAGGTGGCATTTGCGCTATCCACCGACTTTGTTTTCAATCCTTCTTTCATGATTTCATTGCATTATTTTCAAGGTTTACAAAGTATGTTGTTTACTAGCCTTTGAGATATAAGGTAACCGGTCTGTACATCAATAGATGATTATGAATGGTTGTTTCTGAGTTTTGTTCTTTCGGACAGATTATTTTGAAAGTGCCATCTTTTAAGAATGCTCTCTGCAAAGACAGCACCTTCAAACATTTTTCTTTTCTATCCGATGCAACGGTCGTCCTAAGACTGAACCGTTGCATTGGATTTAGTTAGCGCATGACATTAATAGTCTTTCGGATGAGAAGTCCCTGTCCAGCTAACTGTCTTTCCGCCCCATACACGTGAAGCAAAGAGATTCATCTTTGCGGAAGCATCTGTGTTGCGTACATTGAACATCATGATTGCACCGGCGTCACCATAGTTTTGTGCACAACTTTGGATGTATCTGTCGGCAGGTCTGTTGTCTGTATAATGTATTGACATTCTTGCCCACTTGCTATTGGGGAATCCGGCAGGAGCAGGCTGATTGAAGCTAAAGTCCGGCCACATATAGTCGAGAGCATCCAAAGCATCTTGATTGAAGCCAACAGCATTACCAAAGCGGAAAGCCGTAATCAGTTTATTGGGCATCAATTCGCGTAAGCGTACAACCAACTGGCTAAAGATAGTGCCACTTTGTCCCGGAGTGCCGGATATTTTTCCATATTCGGCATACTCATCATCAAAGTCTACACCGTCAAGTCCATAAGTGGCAACGCAATCTGCTAGCTGCTGTGCGAACGAGTCAATCTGAGCGGAAGTCAGATTAGCAAAACCAATACCTGTATGGTCTCCCAATAGACCAAGCAACACCTTGATGCCTTTGTCTTGCAACGGACGTACCAATGTGTTTACATTAGCCAAAATATGACTTTGGTTGTTGTTGTGATACAACTCTACAGTTGTTTTCGTACCGCGAATGTTTGATGCGAACAGAATCACATGATCTACAACGTAGTCTTTCGGATCTGTACCGGTGAAGTAATACTCACCCATGTTCAACGGGTTGATGTCGTTGGTTTCAATGTACGTTGTCAGCTTTGGCGTTTTAGCTGATACACCACGAGTAACGGGAGTTTGAGCGTCTTGCGATGCTACTTCCATGTCCACGTCATTGCTGCAATTAGCAATGAACAAACCCAAAAACAAAGTTGCAAAAAGCTTAAAAAAAGTCTTCATAATTTTTATTTTTTAAGATTAATAATTATCAGTTCTTGGCTGCCACGTACTTTCTGTTTTATTGTAATACTCCTCCTAGCTGTATAATTAGAACTTAGTAACGCAGTCTGTTGCAGCTTAAACTGTTTTGTTAGTTTTTCTATATTTTGCAAGTGATTATTGTTAATTTACCAATCTTTTAAGTAGGGATTGTTATCAGCACCCGTACCTAGAGCCGAGTTCAAATACCCTCCATAATACATTACAAGCCCCCAAGAAATATTATCCATAGTAAAGTCCCATCCATCACCATCATCCATAAATTGCATAAATCCATACGAATCCAACATATACTTAACCGCTCCCTCTCTATCACCATATTCTTGACCGATAAGGTCATCTCCGAAAACCAGAATGTTACTTTTTTTATTTCCTGCTGATTTCCATTGAGCGATAATTTCTGCTGCAGGTGTACCCATTTCCTCAGAATGAGTGTTAGGATAACGTGGTATATTTACGCTCCCGTAAGAAGAAGCATCCAGTCCGGCAATAGACCTACGTGTATATTGGCTGTATTTTTGGGGGCTTCCATCTGAATTGGGGTTAATGATTTGCAATTCTTGTGTTGGTGAAAAATAACCGTGCCATACATAATCAAGGTATCTGCCCACTTCAATACCGCCACATTTATTGACGTCGTAGAAATATTCTGTAGCATCCCCTTTATCTACCAATGTCACTAGTTTCTCGGAGGGTAATACTTCGCGCAGTGCTTTTATCAGTCGAGGATATGAAGTCGTATTCCTTTCCGGCATTCCTGCTTTACCGTATTTACTATCTTCATCCCATAGGTTTACCCCGTCTAGATGGTAACGTTCTACCACATCTTTCACCTGTCGCGCAAAGTCTGTTATCTGTGTTTCGTTCATATTGCAGAAACCAATGCCTTTGCCGCCATTTTCAATACATATACAAACCTTGCGTTCATATTCCTGAAGGTGGCGGACATATTTATCTCTATGTTCTAACACATAAGATAGGTCGCTCCCTAATTGCAGCAACGCACGCTGGCTGGAAGCATCATAATCAATTGTTGCCCTTTTCAAGTTTATAATATTTCCTATACTATATAGAGGGGTAGGGAAGGTCATCATGTCATCTGCGTAGATTCCCCATCCCGCAACAATCGCGGGTTGATAGAACTCGGTATTTACATAGAATACCGAAGTCACATTAGGGAGTAGAGGCGGGATTTCTGTTATGGTACCGCCTGTTTCGGGTTCGCAAGTGGTAATCTTCTCCCGATAGCTTATTCTGTAATAGATTGTTTGTTTGCCTGTTGCGGCTTCCACTCCCGCAGGATTTTGTGTCAACGTGATAGCCAGTAAATAAATTGTTTCATGTTCCAGCCCTTCGGGAGAAAAAGTGACCCTGATATTCTCGGCAGTTTTCTTTCCCGCAGGTATGGTAAGTGAACCGTCACCTTCAAAGGTGACATTGGCAGCGGGAAATTCCTTCATTTCCGTATTGTGGTCAGTATTGTAGGCAGCTACCAGTTCAGGAGATGCGGTGGCTTTCACCGTAACATTCGCAGTGGCGGGCTTTGTCAGTGTATAGCCTATTTCATCGGTAGCCGGTTCGTCATCCTCATACATGAGAATGGTAATCATGTTGGAGAAAGTCTTTGTACTATATAACCGGCTTCCTACATTGTTCATTGGCGTTTCGTCCGGCAGTGAGCCGACGGTTTGAATAATGTCACTCTCCGTGCAGCTTGCCATTGCAGCCAGCAGCATCGAAAAAGCGAAGTATTTTATTGAGTTATTCATAAGTTTGAGTTTGTTAAATATTAATCATTTTCAGGTTTGTCTTACATGGACGGATTCATTGTTTGTATAGCTGTACGGCTAACCTGATAATCCATTTGTGCATGATAGTAATCGTCTCCTATAGCATATATGGCGAGTCCGCAAAGAGGACCGAGAGATACTACGCGATTGGTCATTTCCAACACGGCATCCTGCGGTTCCAGGTTTTCATCGTCCAGCACTAAGCCTATTTTAGCTGCTAATATTACTTTTTCTTTAGGTAAGGCATAAGTAGTTATAATCGCCGTGACGTGTAGTTTCAATCTTACGGCATCTTCTATATCGGCTGTGTTCAGTACGAGATAATTCAGTTTGCTTAGATCGGCAGCATCTACAAATGCAGGATCGCCCTCGAATACAAGTAACTTGCCCGTAGCCGACAGTTTGGAGACAATTTGCTTGGCAGCTTCCTTTTGTGCAGCCTGTTCGGCTTCCGAGCCTCCATAATTGAGTATCCCGTTGAAGGCAAAACCGTCCATGTTGAGTTCGGTTGCAGTAGCCACCGCTTTGTCCAACCAGGCATTCAGTGAAGCGGCATCAGTCAGTTCGGGTTGCTTTTGGGCATAATCCACCAGATAGAGCACACGGGTGCTTTTTTCCTGCAACATCGGGATGTCCTCACGGTCGAAAGAAGTCATATTTTCCGCATTTGCGAGTGTGACAATATCCAGTGAGTCGGGTAGTGAGCGAAGGAAATCGCCTTCATCCACGGGTGATTTGATTCCGTTGGCGAAGCTTGCATAAGTAATGTAATGCGGACGTTCCTTTTTGTAGACACGCAGCGATTCCAAATAGCGTGCCCACAGTTCCGGATTCTGGTCTTGGGCATGCTGATTGTCAATGCCGACTGTCTCTATGTCGTTCCAGTCACTACACGAGGCAGTCATGGCGAGAGCCAGCAACAGGAATAATCCGGTGAATAACTTCTTGATTGAGGTTTTCTTATTCATGGCTTTTCTTTTTAGGGTTCAATTTCTCTATTTTATTATATTGGGATTGCAGTCCCACCACAGGCGGATGTTGATTTCGTCTCCGCCCAACATCTGTACGGCTTCTTTCACATGTCCGCCGTCCAGACTATATTCTTCTGCCGGATACCTCAGGCGGCGGATACCCATATCGGTAAGTGCGGGAAATTTACTGTTATTGTTAACAATCGGCAGTCTTTTGGGATAGCCGGTGCGGCGATATTCACACCACGCCTCGATGCCGAGCGGATAGATGGCAATCCACTTCTGGGTGATAATGCGTTCGAGATTCTCTTCGAAATGGTCGCTTCCCGTGTCTGCGTTCCAAGCGATGGTGATAGTCGACGGGCTGTTGGTACTGTATTCTCCCAGTGGGTCGTTATATGCATCGGGAGTTAAACTTGTATTGCTGATATAAGCATCGGCTTCCGCTGCAACACCATGTTGCTCGAATGAGAGTGTTATCCCTTTCTCATAGAGGTTTTGGGCATTATCGCCCATAGCCCATCCGCGTAAAGCACCTTCCGCACGAAGGAAAGCCACTTCAGCGGCAGTCATCCATAAGTACGGGTCTTTCTCGGTCATCAGGCGGTTGGAATAGGTGTTGACCAATTGTTCGTCAGTGATTTTGGACGGTTGGATACCGATTCGTATTCCATAATAACCCGGCGTGTCTTCTCCTGCTCCTTGGGTGAAGTATTTGGGGCGGCGCGGGTCGTTATACCCGTTCATGTAGCAGACGATGTCCGCACCGATGCGATGGTCGTTCCAGTTGTTGAAGCAGAGTGCGGAACGGTTTTCTTCTACATGCATCATGGCGTTGTCGTTATTGTTTTCTATTACGCCCGCCGATACGGCAGTCTCGGCAATCCGTTGTACTTCCGTTTTCATCTCTGTGACATACGATAGACGTATTGCCATGCGTAGTTGGAGTGAATGAAGGTATTTGCGCCATTTACTTATGTCACCGTAATATACGTCGTCCTGCTTTTTTAAAGCGTCGGCATCAAGCGTGCTGTTTTCTTCCAGCACTTTGTCGGCTTCCTCCAGTTCTTTGAACATCTGCAGGTAGACCTCCTTTTGCGAATCATATTTTGCGCTCAGTTCGTCGGCTGTCTCGTTCTGTGCAATGATGTTGCTGTAGGGGATGGGGCCGAACATATCGGTGGTACGGTGCATGATGGCCACACGCAACACTTTAGCGATGGCTTGGGGGACAGGGATGTCTTCCAGTTTCATCAGTTTCCGGTAACTGGGGTAAGTATTGATAATCGGGGTGGAGTAGGCTCCTTTCAGCCAGTCCGACTTGGGATTGTAGGTAGAATACTTTTCTCCCCATCCCGTTCGTGTCTCACAGAAGTACCCGCCATACGCGCCGCCGCACATGGCTTCCATAAACTGGTAGAGATGTTCCTGCGTAGGGACTACCTGGGCTTCAAGCGTTTTTAGATTGGAACCGACCACGTAGTTGTCACGTCCCATCTCCTCCAGCGTCGTTTCAAATGGATTCCGGTTGATGTAGTTGTCCATACAGCCGCCCAAGCTGAATAGTGCAGTCAGGGCAACCGCTACACGGGTTATACCTTTCGAATATTTCATGTCTTTCATCGTTTTAGAAGTTTATCTTAATGTTAAATCCGATGTTCCGGCTGCTCGGCATCATAAAATAATCTATCCCTTGATAGAAATTACCTGTGCTTGCCACAGCTTCGGGGTCGAATGGCGCCTTGTTGTATATCATCCAGAGATTCCTGCCTACCAGTGACAGGTTGATATCACATATATTGTTCAGCCACCGGCGGGGAATGGTGTAGCCGATACGTGCTTCCTGCAAGCGGACGTTCGTTGCGCTGTAGGTATAGTACTGGGGCAGGCCGCTGGAAGTGGCAATCGTTTCGAACCATTTCTGTGAGTCTATCAGGCTGCGCCCGTTAATCATAATTCCTCCGGCATCGCGGGCTACCGCTGTTCTCTCGGATACTCCGTATTCGTCCATTGCGGCTTGGGTAGCAGAATATACGATACCTCCGATACGGGCGGAAACGAGGAATGCTACCTGAATGCCTTTATAAGAGAAAGTGTTATTCCACGCCAGATTGGCTCTTGGAAATACGCAGCCCAACTTGATGTCATTCATATTGTCGGCTTTAGCAATATTGCCGTTGTTGTCTACTTGTATCATGCCTTTGTCGTCACGCACCAAGTCCGACTGGGTGTACAAGTCGCCCAAGGAACCTCCTTCTTTCAGTATGAACTTAGCTTGTGCCAGACCTCGTCCGTCCGACGGTTTCAGTTCAAGACGGTCTTTATTGATAATAGCACCTGTTTCGGGATGTACGTAGTCCTTTACCAACTCGATAAGCTTGTTCTTGTTGGATGAGAAAGTAAATCCGCTGTCCCATCTGAAATCGTTCCAGGTGTGTCCGTAGCTTAACATTCCCTCGATACCTACATTGCGTACGAATCCGGTTTGTACATATAGCTTGTCATAGCCGGAAGATACAGGAATCTGCGGGTCGAATGTCTGGTTGTACGTGTTGGAATAGTAAAACGAGGCGCTCAACTTGAAATCACGCAGCAAGGTTGCATCCACACCCACTTCCCAGGAATTGGTACGTTCGGGATAGAGGGTTCCGATGGGATAATTGGATTTTTCTTTCCATTGCTGTGTGGTGGCATCGTAGGGATGAGTCGGAATGGTCAGATAGCGCGGATAGGGCGAGCCTACGGAACTGTATGAACCACGCACTTTAAGATAAGTGACCCATTCGGGCAATTTTGCCATTTCCGTGATGACTGCCGACAGACCTACAGACGGATAGAAGAAAGAGGGTTGGGTAGTTCCGTAAATCTGTGAAGCCCAGTCGTTGCGTCCTGTCAGGGTAAGATAAAGCATGCTTTTCCAACCTACTTCCGCGCTGGCGAATATGGATTGTGTCAATTCTTCCCAAGCTACCTGTGTGGCGCGTTTCTTCACGTTGTCGAGGTCGTACACATTGAATACGTTAGGGATTCCGTTGTCTTGTATAGGGCCGCCGTAACCTAATGCATAACTGGTGTTGCGGCTTAAGCTGGCACCCAGGTTGACTACGAGAGTGAAATCATTTATACGTTTGTTGACATTTGCCAGAAAGTCAGCGTAGGTTTGCGTCGTTTCGGTTTTCTCGATGGTATAATGTCCCTGAGTACCGCCATCGGTCAGGGTGGCGATGGTGCCGGCATATAGCATCTGTTCATAGGTGTTGTTGGAGTTGTCTACGCGGATACGTCCTGACAAACTCAACCAGTCGAGTACGTTGTACGTAAGTCCGGTGGATAACATATAGCGTTTTTTGTTATTTTCGCGCAGGTTGCGGTAGGCAATCCAGTAGGGGTTCTGCATACGGAGATTTCCTTCATCTTGCGGCCAGTAAGGCAGGTTGATTTTGCGTGCATCGTTCCAACGCTCAAATATTTTAGTAAGTGAAAAATCATCGCTGCGAGGGAACAGGTAAACCGGCACAATCGGATTGGAATATACTCCCTGATTGGTCATGTTACGGTCATTCTGGATAATGTAGCTTGCTCCGACATCGAGTTTCATACGGTCGTCGAGGAAGCTGGTTGTGTTTCGGAAAGTGAAATTATATCTGTTATACCTATTGTTGGGAACCATTCCTTCCGAGTTGGTTGCCGCTGCCGAGAAAAATGTCTGATTCTTATCCGTTCCTGTAGAGAGGGTTACCGAGTTGGTATATACTGCTCCAGTCTCGAAGAAATCAACGGGTTCATAACCTGTACGGCTGGCTTGATTTAGCAGGGGACCCCAACTGAGCGTTGACGAACCGTTGGCTTTGCCATGACTACCCGTACCATAGCGGTTCTGGAACTCAGGCATGATAAAAGGTTTCATCCAGTCGATGCCGCTGGATACACTGGCTTGCAACTTGCCGATTTTTCCTTTTTTAGTGGTGACTACGATAGCTCCATTAGCGGCGTTACTGCCGTATAAAGCTGCTGCTGCCGCACCCGTCAGTACGGATATGCTCTCGATGTCTTCGGGATTGATGTCGGCTATTGCTTCCGTTTCACCTTTCGAACCGAATTCGGTAGAACCGCCGCCTCCGAAATTGAACATCGGAATACCGTCGATGACATACAGCGCATTACTGCTCTGTTCGATGGACTTTGTACCACGCATCACCACTTTACTGGCTCCACCTACACCGGAAGAGCTACTGTTAATAGTAACGCCGGCCACTTTACCGTTAAGGCTATTGACGAAATTGGCATCTTTGATTTCTGTCAATTGGTCGGCATTTACTTGCTGGACATTATAACTTAATGCCTTCTGTTCGCGTTTGATACCGAGTGCCGTTACCACTACTTCATTTAATTGCTTGGTGTCACTCTGCAATTTTACCTCATAAGCATTCTTATCTGTTATTTTCACTGTTTGAGATGTATATCCCACATAAGTGAAACTTAATGTGTTGCCTTGAGATGCTGAGATTGTGAAGTTACCATCAATGTCAGTGATTGCTCCTTCAGAACTACCTACCACTTTGATGTTTACTCCGATTAACGGTTCATTGCTCTCGTCAACAACCTTTCCTGTCACTTTTTTGACAGGAGACACTTTTGAGTTGTTGTCCTGAATAATCATAATATATTTTCCTTTGAACTGATAAGTGAACCCGCTACCTTTGAGTATTTGTGCAAGGGCGTTCTCTATTGTTGCAATTCGTAGGTCGAGATTTAAGACCGGCTTGTTTTTTAATTGGGAATCGTTGAATCCGACAGAGTAGTCGGATTGTCTTTCTACTTCTTTTAGTGCCTCTATTATAGATATGTTTTTCTTTTGAATCGTAATCTTGGCACTGCTTTGCGCAAAGGTGGATGTCTGCATCAGTAACAAACAGAAAAAAAGTATAAAACTTCTTCCCTTTGCTGTTTGGTTTACTATAAATTCATAAATTTGTAGCATTTTCTTAGTATTAGGTTATTAAACTAATTTAAATCACACTAGTTAGAGTAAAACTCTAATATTGAGAATCTTGATTTCATATCCGGGATAGAGTTCGGGCTCTGTTCCGGATACTTTTTTGCATGTCTGTAAAGGGTTAAAAAGGTTAGCCTATTATTGTTGTTTGTTTTTACTGTATTTTGATTCCGGAGTTATTTGTTATTTGGGAATCAGGTAACAGCGACCCTCTTTTATTTTGTAGTCCATCTGACCGACTACATTAACTATCACATCCATTACTTCCGATAGCGTTGCCTGGTCTTTAAAACGGAAACTATACTTGTCTTCTTTCAAACTCTTAAGCTGATACTCAAATGTATATGGGTATTTTCGTTCGAGCACCGTGATGATGTCTTTTACACTCATTTCCCTGAATACAAGCTCGCCATGTTGCCAGGCTGTTACGTCTTTCATATCGGGATTGCTCAGACTGTAGTGGCGGGTGTGCTTGTTATATGCCAACTGTTCGTTTGGCTTCAGAATCATTTGAGAGTTTAGCTCGTTATATTCCACGAGCACACTTCCCGAAATCAAGGTTGCCGCTACTATCGGATTCTCGGGGTATGCGGCTACATTGAATTCTGTTCCCAATGCTGTTACCTGAAAGTCGTTCGACTTGACGATAAACGGGTGTTTCTTGTCCGGCTTCACTTTGAAATTGGCTTCACCGATCAGGAATACACTACGGTCTTTGCCTGTAAATTCCTGCGGATATAATAGGGTGCTTTGTGAATTCAGTTGCACTTTGGTACCGTCGGGCAAGGTGAGAGACCGCATTTCTGCTGTCGGGATGTATTGCTGTAGTAAATTGGGTTCCGCATCTTTTCCTATGGTGGAAAGATAAACGGAAGAAGCAGCTGCTATAAAGAATACGGCTGCGGCTGCCTGCCAAATATGGATGGGGCGGATTCTGCGTTCTTTCCGTACGGAAGGAATGCCTGCATTCTTTCTTAATTGCTCGTATGAACGGTGTATGTTTGGAGCAGGTTCCTGCTTTAAGGCTTCTTCCCAAAGGTTTTGTAATGCCTCGTCTTTTTCGGAAAGATGTTCCTTGTCTACCAACCATCTGTAGAATTCTTGCCCGGTAGATTCCGGATATTCATGTCCGGTAAATAAGGTCAGTATTTTCTGAAAATAATTCTTCATTTATGCTATTTATTAGGGTGTTACATAAATAGCACACTTGAAGCGGACGAACTACTTACACGAAATGGAAAAAAAATGCAATAAAAATGATTTTTTTTAATTCGAGCATGGTACGGTATATCTGATGCTCTACTGTACGGACGGAAATGTTCAGTTTTTCGGCAATCTCCTGATTGCTCATATTCTTAAAGCGGCTTAACACGAAGATTTCTCTCCGGCGTTCGGGAAGGCGGCTCAGGACAAGGCGTACCAATAATTCCGCTTCCTTATAATAGATGGGTTCGAGTGTGTCATCTGTTTGGAAAAGTTCCTCGATGAGGCTTTTCTCGATTACACTTTCTTGATATTCTTCTACTATTCTCTTGTGTTTGATGAAGTTGATGGTAATGTGTTTGGTCATGGCAAAGATATAATTGGATATCTCTGCGCTATCCCGGTCGGTCCATATTTGCGGTTGTGTCCATAATTTTGTGAAAACGTCCTGAGTAATATCTTCCGCGTCCGCTTCGGATTTCAGGAGCATAAGGGCGAAGTATTTCACCGCCGAATAGTATCCGGAGAATATTGTTTCGAATTGATGTGCTAAAAGTATGTCGTTTTGTTTCTGGGTCATTGGGTTAACAAATTGTTGGAAACTGAATGACAAATGTAGAGAAATAAATTGAGATACAAAGAAAAAAAGAATTGTTTCTTAAAAAAGGGAAAATAAAATAGTGACGCTATCCGCTGCGGATGGCGTCACTATATGAGTGGGATAGTGACGGTATCACGAGTGGATAGCGTCACTATTTTTAAGTCTGTTTTTTACCAGTTTCTTTTCAGTGTACGATAACCGTAACCGCTAATCACAAGGAAGCAGATAAAGGGCAAAATGAATGAAACATTGACGGCAGGCAGACATCCGATTTCTTTCATGTCAATGATGCATGCTTGCAGCGGGGGAAGAATAGAACCGCCAAGAATGGCCATGATAAGGCCGGCTGCACCGAATTTGGCGTCGTCTCCCATGCCTTTCAGCGCAATGCCGTAAATGGTGGGGAACATTAGTGACATACAGGCGGAAACTGCAACCAGGCAGTAGAGCCCGAAGATATTCTGAAGGAAGATGGTACCTAATGTGAACATACCACCGAAGATGGCAAGTATCATCAGTAACTTTCCGGCATTGAGATAACGCAGGATGAAGGTACAGATGAAGCGGCTGATACAGAAGATAACCATGGCTATGATGTTATATTGCTGCGAGAGGACTTCAGCGCTCTTCTCATCCATTCCGAATTCCGGTGACATAAACAGGCGTGTGCCGTATTGGATAATGAAAGTCCAGCACATGATTTGCGCGCCTACATAGAAGAATTGGGCAATCACCCCTTCGCGATAACGTGTTTCGGTGAAGATACGTTTTAATGTCGGGAAGAAGTCTATTTTGTGATTCTGATCTCCGTTCTTCGGCATTTTGATAAACCGGATCAGGAGTAACATGGCTACGATGACCAGCCCGATAATAAGATAAGGGGCAATCAGGACGGCGAGGTCGCTTTCCTTGATAGCTTGAAATTCACTGTCGTTGAGCAGGGCGCGGTCGGCGGTATCCATCGGGTGCAGCTTGGCTTGGATAAATTGCATGGCTACATACATTCCGAGGAGCGAACCCATCGGATTGAAGGACTGCGCGAGGTTCAGGCGGCGGGTGGCAGTCTCTTCCGTTCCCATAGAGAGGATATACGGATTACAGCTCGTTTCCAGGAAGGAGAGTCCGCAGGTAAGGATAAAGTAGGCTATCAGAAACGGGTAATATTCTCCCGTCATTTTAGCGGGGAAGAATAAGAAGGCTCCGAAAGCATACAAGCCAAGTCCTAAAAGAACACCGGCTTTATAAGAATATTTGCGGATGAACATGGCGGCAGGAAAAGCCATCGCAAAATATCCGCCATAGAAAGCTACCTGTACCAATGCACCATCGGTAGCGCTCATTCGGAAGATTTTAGAAAATGCCTTCACCATCGGATTGGTAATATCGTTTGCAAATCCCCATAACGCAAAACAAGAGGTAATGAGAATAAAGGGTATAAGATAACTGATGCCATCTTTTGAGATAATGGACTGCTTAGTGTGTTTCATGGTCGTTCTTGATATTTTTTAGGTATTATATAAGTGGAACATTCTTTCCATCGGTTTCCATTTTTCCGCGGAACTCATTCCGGGATCGGCTTGCTGGAATATAGCCATGTATTCTTCCCATTCCTGTTGGCGGGGAAGAGTGTTCAGACGTGCCATTGCCGTGTCCCAGTCAAAGTCGACGGGAGTTTCGACAATCATAAACAGGCGGGTGCCGAGAATGTAGATTTCCATTTCGAGGATGCCTACTTCCCGGATGCCGGCAAGGATTTCAGGCCACGCTTCCGTTTCGCTGTGCCTTTTGCGATATTCAGCTATTAATTCCGGGGAATCGCGCAAATCGAGCGTTTGGCAGTAACGTTTGACGGGAACGTTGTAAGATTGAACCTGATAACCGGTTTTGGATGTTTCCATATGCTTCTATTTTTTAGGATAATATACTTGCGGTGTAACGCTGTGAGTGACAATTTCTCTTAATTCACGAAGATCGGCAATCTCACCTTTTGCCATGGCTTGCGTCAGGATGTTTCCTATCGCAGTAGCTTCTACCGGGCCGGCATATACGGGAATACCGAGTTCGTCGGCTGTCAGTTGATTGAGAAGTTTATTTTGCGAACCACCGCCGATGATGTTCAGTTGGCGGATCGGGGAGGGGAGACAACGGTTAAGCTGTTCTACTGCCTGTCGATATTTGAAGGCTAATGATTGGAGCACACATTTCACCATTTCTGCCTTATGCCGGGGAATCTGAAGTTTATGTTCCCGACAATAATCGGTGAGGGCAGTCTCCATATTTTCAGGGTTCATAAATACTGCGTCATCTACCGGGATGATAGTGTCGATTTCTGCTTCAGCGGCTTGCGGAATGATGATATCGTAGTCTTGTTCTTCGCCACGCGCTTTCCATTCATTCATCAGGCGTTGCAGAATCCACAATCCCGTGATATTTTGCAAGAACCGGATACGTCCTCCCACACCGCCTTCATTGGTGAATTGAGCCTGGCGTGCTTCTTCTGTCAATATAGGTTCGTCTACTTCGACTCCTAACAGTGACCAGGTGCCGGAACTTAGGAATGCGATGGGATATTCCGTAGCAGGAACGGCTGCCACAGCGCTTGCTGTGTCATGGGAACCTACCGCAATGACATCTACAGAACCTAATCCAGTTTCCCGGGCAATATCCTCTTTGAGTGTTCCTCTGATTGTTCCCGGGAAGATGATTTCTCCGAACAGATGTTCAGGAAGTCCGAGAGTGCGGATGGTAGATGTAGACCAGTTTCGCCGGCGTGCATCAAGCAATTCGGATGTAGAGGCGATGCAATATTCGTTGTTGGCTACTCCTGTCAGGAAATAGCTGAAAAGGTCGGGCATGAATAAGAGCTGACGGGCAACGTCCAGTTGCACCTCTTGATTCAGTTTCATACTGTATAGTTGGAACAGCGTGTTGATAGCCATCACCTGTATTCCGGTGTCGGCATAGTGTTGTTGTTCGTCTAAAGTCTTGAAGACTTCTGCCGGTATTCCGTCTGTCCGTGCATCCCGGTAACAAACCGGATTTCCCAGTAGATTTCCGTGTTTGTCAATCAGTCCGAAGTCTACTCCCCAAGTGTCAATACCGATTCCTTTGACGGCATATCCCTTTTGCACGGCTAGTTTTAATCCGGTTTTCATGTCCTCGAAGAGGGCAGGGAAGTCCCAGTAAATATGATTTCCGAGTTTAACCTGACGGTTCGGGAAACGGTGGACTTCTTCCAGTTCCAGCTTTCCTTGGTGAAGAAAGCCGGCGATAATTCGTCCGCTTCCTCCGCCAAAGTCTGCTGCCAGATATGTGTTTTTACAGATATTTTTCATGGTATGTATTCCCGGATACTATTTTGTTTTCTTTCCTAACACGTAGATCTCCAGGTCTTCTATTTCAGCCGGTGTCAGTACTGAATAATCACCGCCGGACTGGACGATAATGCGGCAAGCCATTTCGAAGAAGGTGGCACGTTCATAGACTTGGTCGAAGTCTTTTCCGCATACCACTTGTCCGTGGTTGGTCAGTAAGACGGAGTTGTGGTTTAACATCGCTTCCACTACTGCCTTGGCCAGTTCGGGGGAACCCGGACGGTAGTAAGGAATGATAGGAATCTCCGAACCTACATGACAGGGAATTTCTGCTGTTACGTTGAAATTAGTCGGCTTGTTTTTCATGCAGGAGATAGCTGTCGCATATTCCGACTGGAAGTGGAGAACCACATTGACGTCAGGGCGTTCGCGGAGAATACCCAGGTGAAAGGTGCTTTCCATGGAAGGTTTTACACCATTAGTCGGTGTTCCGCTTGCGATATTGCAGATGGAAACTTTCTCTTTGTAAAGGGTAGGAACCCAGGAACCAGTGCCGGAAATCAGAGCTTCTTCGCCGATTCGCCAGGACAGGTTGCCGCTACTGCAAAGCATCAGTTTTGCGTTTCCGTAGCGATGTGCTTGTTCGATGAACAGTTCGATATGTTCGTTGGTAATCATAATTGCAAAGATAAAAAAATATAATTAGGTGGTCGAAATTGTTTTTATTTAGACATAAGAACAAAAGAACATAAGGTCTGTGCTAATAAAGTTATTTATAGCCGTTTATTGAAGTTGTTTCATCTTTTGTCCTTATGTTCTTTTGTCTGAATTAAGATTATTTGTAGATAGGGCCGTAAGTGGTACAAGCTCTGTAATCCGCTCCTTCCTTGTCCATACCGAATGCATTCCATGCAGCCGGGCGGAAGATTTCGTTGTCTTCCACGTTGTGCATGCATACCGGAATGCGGAGCATGGAAGCAAGAGTGATCAAGTCCTGACCGATATGTCCGTAGCTGATAGCACCGTGATTAGCTCCCCAGTTATTCATTACTGAATATACATCTTTGAAAGCTGATTTGTCGCACAGACGGGGAACAAACCAAGTGGTAGGCCATGTCGGGTCGGTACGCATATTCAGTTTCTGATGGATTTCAGGGTCGATTTCAACAGTCCATCCTTCTGCGATTTGCAGGACGGGGCCAAGACCTTTAATCAGGTTCAGACGCATCATCGTGACAGGCATGCCGCCTTTTGACAGGAAGTTGGACGAGAAACCGCCGCCTCGGAAGTAGTCACGGTCTGCCGGATACCAGGTAGTTGCTTTCAGGCAGTTTTCTACATCTGCATCAGTCAGGTTCCATGGCTCTTTCATTACCGGATTGCCTTCTGCGTCAGATGATTGACCGGAGCCATCAAGAGTGGTTGCACCAGAGTTGATAAGGTGGATGATACCATTGGCTGCCAGACCTGTCAATTCTTTGCCGGTCACACGTTTTACGGCTTCAGGGCTCCAGTAAGTACGTACGTCGGAGAATATCTGTGCACGGTTGGTCAGCAGGTGTCCGAACAGCATAGCTACACCGTTGCAAGCATCGTTTTCGGTAGCTACAACGAATGCTTCGCGGATACCGTTCCAATCGAAAGAAGTATTGAGCAGAGCTTCGGGATAGTCACCGTTCGGATAGAAGTCTGTCCATTGGCGTTGTCCCTGGAAGCCGGCTGCGATGGCATTGTGTCCCAAAGCTTCTTCTTTGAATCCCATCTCTTTCAGTTTGGGGTTGCCAATCATCAGGTCGCGCATGATAATTGTCATTTTCACGATAAATTCCCAGTCAGCATCTTTCTGTTCACGGCTTTTGCGCTTTTCAGGGCGGTTCTTGAAGTCATCTCCCTCGTTTGCCTTGCAGTTTTTCTCTGTCCATGCCATTGCTTTCGCATATTCTTCGTGGTCGTAGATGCCTTCGTCCATACGGCGGATGATTTCTGTAAGGTCGATGGATTCGTTACGCATACCCAGATATTCCTGGAAGAAATCAGGATTAACGATTGAACCGGCGATACCCATAGATACGCTACCCATAGACAAGTAGGATTTACCTCTCATGGTGGCTACTGCCTGTGCGGCGCGTGCAAAACGAAGAATCTTTTCCGCTACATCTTCAGGAATGGTGTTGTCATCCAAATCTTGAACGTCATGTCCGTAGATGCCGAATGCAGGAAGACCTTTTTGTGCGTGTCCTGCCAATACGGCTGCCAAATATACAGCGCCCGGACGTTCTGTTCCGTTGAATCCCCAAACGGCTTTCGGGTAATGAGGGTTCATGTCCATCGTTTCAGTGCCATAACACCAGCAGGAAGTGACAGTGATAGTAGAGCCTACACCTTCTCTTTCGAACTTTTCAGCACAAGCCGCGCTTTCGGCCACACGACCGATAGTACTGTCGGCAATAACACATTCCACGGGACTTCCGTCACCGTTTCTCAGATTGCTGCTGATTAATTCGGCTACTGCTTTAGCCAGATTCATTGTCTTTTCTTCAAGGCTTTCACGAACGCCACCCTGGCGACCGTCGATAGTGGGACGAATCCCGATTTTCGGATACTTTTTCATGGTTTCTTTTTAATTATATAGTTAATTAATATCTGTGCTGAACTGTGCTGATTGGTTGGCAAAAAAAATTAGAGTGACTTTCGAAGTCTGACTTCAGTAGGCAGGTACTTCTGTATAGGCGTATCATTAAGGACGAAGTTTGCGGCTTCGTTTCCCATCATTTCCCAGTCGATACTCAATGAGGTGATTCCTTCATCAATAACTTCGTAAGAAGGAATATCATTGTATGCCAGCAGGCCGAAATCTTTTCCGCATTTCAGTCCTTCCAATCTTCCTTGTTTCACTGCCTTTACCACATCTTGTTGTTTGATGGCAATGTAGGCAGTTTCTTTTCGTACCACCAAATTTTCAATATCTTCCTGTATCTCATATAAGAATCCTTGTTCTTTGCAAAAGCGGATGAAATAATCTTTGCTGCTTTGCGGGTGCTTCAGTCCTTTGGAGAACAGGAAAACAATTTGGCGGTACTTGTGCATCCTTTCTTTCAGTGTCAATAATGCCTGATAGAATGATTCATCGAAGTCCTGGCAGATATAAAAATACTTGTTTTTCTGGAATTTGCCGAAGTCAAGTAGTAATAGTCTGGCAGGATTGATCTTGTTTAATGCCGTGCTGAATTTCTCATTATCGAAATTCATCACTATATATTTATTGTACTTTCCTATGGATTCACGGATGATGGTATTAAACAACCGTTCATTGTATTGATGGAACAGCAGGTCTACCTTATAATTGATAGGCAGATGCTTGACGAAACTGTTGTATAATGCTTCTTTAAACGGGGTGTATTGGTCGAGGAGCAGTAAAACATTTGTTACCTGACTCGTCACATAGTATCCTTTCCCGGGGGTGGAGTCAATCAGTCCCCGTTCGCGTAAATCAAGGAAGGCCTTGAATACCGTATCGCGCGATACCCCGTATTGTGCACTCAGCTGATTGATAGAAGGCAAAGAATCTCCTTCAAGAAATTCTTTCCTGGAAATAGCCTGGCTAAGTGTGTCCGCCAACTGCGTAACCTTGCTAGACTGCTGTCCGAATGTTGCTTTCCTATCAGTTCGTTTCATATTAGTTTTTATAAAGATAACTGTGCTGAACTATGCTGATGCAAAGAAAGGCATTTTATTCTGAATGAAACTAATTATTTACTATGTTTTATAGCATAAAATGAAAAAATCCCCTCCGGCGAACCGGAGAGGATTTATAGCTTTTTCCTGATTTCTTATTCGGAACCTGCCGAAAATTATTCAGCAGCAGCTTCTGTTGCAGGAGCTTCTTCAGCCGGAGCTGCAACTTCTTCTGCGGGTGCTTCAGCAGCAGCTTTTTCAGCAGCTTCAGCAGCTTTCTTTTCAGCGAGTGCTTTTGCTTTCACTTCGTTGATTTTCTTTTCTGCTTCCAGACGTGCTTTAGCTTCAGCTTTCTTTGCTTCGTCTTGTTTAGCCTTCAAAGCAGCCAGACCTGACTGTTTGTTGTTTTTCCAAGCTTCGAATTTAGCATCTGCTTCTGCTTCTCCGAATGCGCCTTTTGCTACACCGCCCATAAGATGTTTCTTCATGTAAACTCCTTCACGGGAAAGGATGTTACGTACAGTGTCGCTTGGTTGTGCACCTTTCAGTACCCATGCCAATGCAGCGTCGAAATTCAAATCTACTGTAGCAGGATTGGTGTTAGGGTTGTAAGTACCAATCTTCTCAATAAATTTACCATCACGTGGTGCTCTGCTGTCTGCAATTACAATTGAATAGAACGCGTAACTTTTACGTCCGTGTCTCTGCAATCTGATTCTAGTTGCCATTTTAAATAATTGTTTTTAATGATTGATTTGAATTATGCCATTATCTCGTAATAGCGGGCACAAAGATACGGCTTTTCTTTTGATTGACAAACATTTCACTTCTTTTTTACGAATATCGCCTCGGATAACGGAACAGGATAGCGAGCAATGCACAAGCTCCCATCGTAAAAGGATAATAAAGGTTACCGATGATACTGATAGGGGAGATATTGGCAAGTCCCGCCGCAATCAGCATCTGCGCTCCATAAGGAATAATTCCTTGTATCAGGCAGGAGAATGTATCGAGGATGCTGGCGGTTTTTCTGCGGTCGAGATGAAACTTTTGGGCAATATCCTTGGCTATCGGCCCTGTTGTGATAATGGCGATGGTGTTGTTGGCAGTACACAGATTGGCAATGCTTACCAAGGCGGCAATACTCAATTCCGCCCCTCGCTTGCTGTTGACGTGACGGGTAAGTTTCCTGATTATAAAGTCGATGCCGCCGTTGTAGCGGATAGTTTCCAACATACCTCCTGCCAACAGGGTAATGATAATTAATTCTCCCATTCCCGTTATTCCGGTTCCCATGGCTCCAAACCAGTCGAATACTCCGAAACTTCCGGTAGCGATACCGATAATACCGCTTGTCAGTATACCTATAATTAATACGAGCATCACATTCATGCCGGCAACGGCTGTTCCTAATACTATTATATAAGGTATAACTTTTATCCATTCGATTGTCTGCATTTGTGCGGGAGCGGTAATGGATAATCCCTGAAAGATATAGATGCCCAATACAATGATGGCTGCCGGAACTACTATCATGGAGTTTACGCGGAACTTGTCACGCATGACGCATTCCTGTGTTTTCGTAGAAGCGATGGTGGTATCTGAAATAAACGACAGGTTATCTCCGAAAAAAGAGCCGCCGACCACGACAGCTACCATAAAAGGCAGGGCTATTTCTGTCTTTTCCGCCAGTCCGACAGCAACAGGGGTGAGGGCAACGATGGTGCCTACACTCGTTCCGATGGACAGGGAGATAAAACAGGCGGCGATAAATATACCTGCCAGCAGCAAGTTGTCAGGAAGAATATGTAGTGTCAGGTTGACGGTCGCGTCGATAGCTCCCATCTGCTTGGCGCTATGCGCGAAAGCTCCGGCAAGAATAAATATCCATATCATCAGGAGAATGTTCTTATTGGCGGCTCCCACGGAGAACTGATAGATACGTTGGTCTAGTTTCAATCCTTTGGTGATGGCGATGGCGTAGCAGGAAGAGACGAGGAAAGCAACCGTGATGGGTACTTTATAAAAGTCGTTGACAAGGATGGAAGTAACCAGGTAAAGGCATAAGAATACGAGCAACGGACTTAGCGCCCACCAGCTTCCGGTACGGTCTTTATGTATTTTTTCTTCAGTCATAAATGGATATTGTAGAAATAATTCGAGCTGCAAAGATAGTAAGGAAACACATAAGTACGATAAAAGGCTCAAAATTTCATCCTTTCTTTTTCCGTTTCGGATATTTTTGAAACAAATGTCTTTTATCTTTAGGCAGATGAACTTGTATGGGTGAAAGTGGCGGAAGCGGAAACACTGCTATCCGTTTTACAACAAAATAATGCGCTTCTGCATGATGTCAGTCAGTTGCGCTTTCAGCAAACGTGCGTTGATAGGCTTGGGCATATAACCGTCAAAGCCGCTCTCCATCACCCGTTGCTCATCCGAAGCAAAAGCAAAGGCTGTGATGGCTATAATCGGTACTTTGGCAGAATATTTGCGAATCTCCTTAGTGGCCTCATATCCATCCATGACAGGCATATTGATGTCCATCAATACGATTTGCGGATTGTGCTCCTTAAACAGATTGATGGCTTCCATTCCGTCCCAGGCATGTATCAGGTGATAATCATATTTTAGAATAGACTCGAACAGTTTATAATTGCTTTCGTTGTCCTCGGCAATCAGAATCACCAGTTTGTCTTTCTCGATACTGATGGCCTGTATTTCCTTTTCCGGTGCTTTTTCTACAATCTCCGCCTGTTGGTAGGGTAGTGTAAACCAAAATGTAGAGCCTTTTCCTATCTCTGACTCTACGCCGATTTTACCACCCATATTATCAACAAGAGTACGGCAGATTGAAAGTCCCAGCCCTGTACCTTGCGCAAATGAGTTCAACTTGACAAAGCGTCCGAAGATGCTGTCCTGTTTATCCTGCGGGATACCACAACCGGTATCTGTGACATAAAAATATAATTCGTCATTTTGCCGTTTGTATCCGAAACGGATGCTGCCCTGCTCGGTGAATTTGATGGCATTTGTTATGAGATTGATGATTAGCTGGGACAATCTGTTTTTCTCTATATGCGCGCAACAAGGCTCTGGGGGAGCTATAAATTCCAGTTTTACCTTATCCGATTTGAGCTTTAACTGGCAACTGCTTTCCAAATCACTCATTAAATCGTTAATCTTGACATTGGAATAATGGAAGTCAAGTGTGCCTGCTTCTATCTTGGATAAATCCAGAATATCACTGATAAGTTGCAACAATAAAGTATTATTGCTTTCAATGATGCTCACGTATTCTTGTTTTTCCTCTTCCTCTTGGGTAGAAGCCAATATGCCGGAGAAGCCGACAATGGCATTGAGAGGGGTGCGTATCTCATGGCTCATATTTGCGAGGAAAGCAGATTTCAGACGGTTCGATTCTTCTGCACGGTTTTTGGCGTTCACCAGTTCCTGCTCCATCTTCTTTCGTTCGGTAATGACCAGTGAAGAACCTACCAAAGTCAGCGGTTCTCCTTTATCGTTCCGGGTTTCGACTGCTGCCTGGGCTTCTACCCAGTCTATTCTGTGAAGTCCCTTGTGAACATTCACTATGCGGTATTCTTCTTTTACCTTGTTCGAACGTCCTTCTATCAAGTCTTTGTAAGCCTGTTCTACCCGTGTACGGTCTTCTTTGAATATCTTGGAGAAATATTGGCTGTCGGGCACTGCCAGTTGCTCTTCGGATATATCTTTCCCGAGTGTACTGAGCTCTATCGGTTTATTGATGTCGCATAAGATTGTGTGGCTTTGCAGATCCCATTTCCACGGCACGATATTAGCCACTTCGAGGGACATGGAAAGCTTATTGTTGATAGTGCTTAGCTTCTGCTGTGCCCTGTGCAACTCTGTACTGTCCAGGCAAAATACGTCGATAATATTGCTGTACTGTGTCCCTTTGAGTATTACGTCATAGAAAGTGTCGATTTCCTTGAAGTAATAAGGGAAAGTTATAGCCTTGTTTTCGTCAAGCGCTTTCTTTATGAAATACAAAAACTCCGGCATTGATTCCGGGAAAATTTCACTTGCCTTCTTGCCGATTATTTCTTCTTTGCGAAGGAAATTTTTTTCGAAATGAGCATTAACTTTCCGATAAATCAGTTCGACAGGCATGCCTTTTTCATCCGTAATCAGTTCTTCCTGCATATAGAGGATAGGCATATTGTTTACCAGGTTTTTGTAATTACCCATGGCGTCTATTTCCTTTTGTTGCATTTTCTTTATGATATTCAGGCTATGGATACGATAGAAGAAAAGCACGGCAAGTATAAAGATGAAAGATAAGGAGCCTATGATGAAGTATTGGTTTTGCTCCCAAAATGAAAGTGGCTTATGCAGAAAACGGGTGTTTGAAGGACACATGGACGGAGAGAACCCTTTGCGGAGTAGTGCTGTATAATTGATGATGGGACCACCGTCCGACGGTAGGTAGAAAGGAAGTTCCCTCGCTTGTTTTCCTTGGAGAATGGCTGAAATGGCGTTGACTAATTCCTGGTTGAATTTCTTCTGGTTGTAGGTATAGCCGCCTATCATTCCACCGTTTTCTTCGGTAATATCTGTCATGTTCAGAGTGAATAGAGGGGCGGTCGTTGTCACGATAAGTTTGTGGTCGTTGGCTACTAATGATGAATTGCCGGCAAATGTCGTTTTATAAAACCAGGACGCGAATAATATACCTGTCGTTTTAGAGTCTATACGATATAGCGAGTCCAGCAATTGATTGGTCGTCATTTTCTTGGGTGTTATAAACTGATATTCGATATGCGGATGGGAGGTCTTTAATTCGTCCTCTATATCCAGATTATTGCTTAGATTGATTTCCCGTTCGTCGCCAATAAAGATAAATTTCTTGAGGTTGGGATTTATGTGATTGATTAGCTGTACATTTTCGCGGAGATAGAGATTGGAATACAGGAAAACCATATTGTACGGGTCGGCGAACTGAGACATCGGAATACGGTCGGCCGGTGCAATCGCCTGTTTCCTGAAATAGGATTTTTGTGGGCCTAGAAAATCTTCTTCCGAGCAGAGAATGACAGGGATGTCACCCCAGAATTTTCTGTATTCATCTCTCAGTGTGAATGCGGGACTTCCCAATAACACCAATAACCGGGGACGTGGCTGTGAGTATTTTTGAGAAATCATATTTTTAAAATCTTCCAGAATAGAATCGTTGTCCGTCATTAGTGTGTTCATATGTTCCGCATACATTGCCAGTTGAGAGTCTTTCTGGACGTATTCCGATATGGTAGAAATCGTGCGACTGCTCCACGGTGCAGATTCTGCATAAGAATTAATACACAAAATGTAATTCGGAATATCTATATAGTTTCTTTGGGCTGGAAGGGACGGCGCAGACAAGAAGCATAGCAAAAAGAGCCATAGGCATTTTCTTATATCCATGAGAAATGTTTGTTTGTGATATCTTTATTTTATGGTTTTTATTTTAGCAGTACAAATGTAGTGAAAAAACGGATTGAAAAACTATTTCTATGATTAATTTTGCCGGAATGCTTGTTTTAGTGGTTATTTTATCCCTTTTTTATGCTAAACCCGCTTTCTGCGAGTATTAGCATATCTTTTTTATCCGGCTGTATAGGGATGGGTAAACCAAAAGCGGCTGCCGGTTCCCAATTCGGATTCGACACCGATAGTGCCGCCAAGATGTTCGATAATACTTCTGCAAATGGACAATCCAAGTCCTGTACCCTTTGAAAAAGAATTGAGCTTGACGAAACGGTCGAATACCTTGTCTACTTTTTGGGGAGCAATGCCCATACCTGTATCTGTGACGGAGAATTCTATTTCCCCCGTATCTTCCTTGAAATGATATTCAAGAATAATCTGTCCTTTCTCCGTAAATTTGAGTGCGTTGTTTATGAAGTTCGTAATCACCTGCATCAGACGCTTCTTGTCTGTATGAATATAATATTCAGGCAAGTCGGGAGCCAGCAGGACAGGGACGGGCTTATCCTCTTTTATGTCATAATTGCGCATAATATCTTCGCAGAAGCTCTTGATGTCCAAATGATCCATTGTGAAATCGAGTGTACCCGCTTCTATCTTTGACAAGTCGAGAATGTCGGATATCAGTTGCAAGAGCAAATCCGTATTCTCTTGCATGATATTCACGTACTCCTGCCGTTCTTCTTTATTATCCGATTCGACCAAAAGGCTGGCGAAGCCGACAATCGCGTTTAACGGAGTGCGGATTTCGTGACTCATATTGGCAAGAAACGCAGATTTCAGCCTGTCCAGGTTTTCAGCTCTTTCCTTGGCTATTCTCAATTCTTCTTCTATCGTCTTCTGATGGTCAATATCGACACTGGTGATAACGTGTGCCATCTGTCCGTCTATCCAGGCAAATGCGGCACTGAACACACGAAACCAACATTTGTCAAACGGGCGTTGATAATCCCAGGAGTAAACTTTGGTAGGCAGGCCGTTTTCATCTATCAAATGTTTTTTAGGGCAGAACTCACATTCTCCTTTTTTGTCGGTATAAAGAGCTTCCCAACACTTCTTGCCTTCGAAATGTTTAATGCCGCCATAAGGGGCGGCCATAGATTCATTGACATATAGCATGTCATGAGAATCGAAAGAGTTGACATAAATATCGACTCCCATATTGTTCATGATACTGCCTAAAGTCTTGCTCGCCCTCACTTCTCTTTCTTTATATTCGCGGACAGCAATTTCCTTAGACAGAGAATCTAGCAGAAGATGAATCATTTGCAACTCTTCATCCGTGAACGGATTTGTTTCTTTTCTGTCTGCAAATCCGACAAATCCGATGATTTTTCCTTCCGAATCTTTAAACTGCCGCACTAACAATGACTCGGCATTATAGAAGTCCATAATGGCAATGTCATCCGGAGAAGTATCCGTATTTCTATTGCTATAAAAAGGAGTATTTCTGTTCTTTGTATAGTTGATATGTTGTCTGGTCATCTCGTTTGTTTCAAAACGAGTCTTTAGGATATTATTCTCATTTCCAATCGTTTCCTTCAAATAGAAATAACGGAATCCGTCTGTCTGATACACGAATCCTCTTTTGAACCCGTAGTAATTGCAAATATCTGTCAGAGATTCAGTGACTTTCTTCTCTATGGATTCACAGCCGTTCAATCTTTCTAAAAAATGAAGTAAAAATGCATTAAAACCCTCTTTCTCTTTAATCATATATTTTTTTTAACGCCATTAATTTGAATTACCCTAGTTGAACGTCCCACTTTTTTCATAAAACTTCAAGCTGCTAATATACACACTTTTAGACTGCCAGATTTTTTATTTCGATATTTTATGATGTCTTGTTCTTCTTTATTTTGGCACGAAAAGGGAAGAGTAAGTTGAAGATAAGATTGGAAAGGCGGATATATTCCAAGTAGCTGATGGTTCTTTGAATGTTTTTTTGTTGAATATTATTTATGATTGCACTGTAATGTTCACTTTCTGGATATCGATTTTTAAGTAATTGATTATTAGTGGGATATATTCTTTGATTTTCCTTTAAAACCAACGGGTCATTCCTTTTAAAGGAACGACCCGTTGCACACCGAGGAAGACATCGTTTCTTTTAAAGGAACGCATCACTCCATAGGCAGAGTTTATAAAATACTAATTTATGTCTATATTTTTCTGCTTCGTACTTGCTTTGTCTTACCTTACTTTAATGCTTCTATAACTTGCGGCAACATTGTCCAAATGGTATTTTCATCTTGTGCGGTATAGAAGTTGCCGTCTATCTCTGATTTTTCATCGGTAGCTGTTCCGTTCTGGATAGCCGGTTTGGCTAACGGGTGAACTGCCACTTTCTTACCTTTCGATATGCCTGTAAAGTCAAACATCATTGCGCCTGCACAGTGTCCAATCATTATTTTCCCCTTATCCCCAAAGGTTTTGATTACTTCCATTAAATCTATATTATAAGGTTTGTCCGCATTTTGTTGAAATACAGGTACGGCGTCTCCACAAGAGAAAACGAGCGCGTCAAATTCATCTTCGTGCCCCTTCAGATTGGCAATCACATCATCTGTTGTCAAGCTGATTCCCGAATTTGTTTTAATCTCTTTCGTATCCGATACGGCAAATACTTTATATGAAATGCCATTTTCGAAAAACGCTTCCAAGTATTGGAATAATCCACAACCGTTTACCGGATTCACTGCTAAAACTGCTACTTTCTTTGCCATAATCATAATTATTTAAATGAAACAATAGTTATTATTAGTAAGTTTATTACTTTTGTGATGCAAATGTATCTTCCTTTGTGGAGAAATGCAAGAACGCACCTCTGAATAAGGAAGTTACATGGAAGTAACTATTGCTGTAAGTCAGTTAAATACAAAACGTTAAAAGATGAAAAACTTTCACCCGACAGGAAATTGTCCCGTAAGAGATGTACTCAGCCGCTTGGGAGACAAGTGGTCGATGCTGGTGCTTATTACTTTGAACGCAAACGGAACTATGCGTTTCAGCGATATTCATAAAACGATAGGAGATGTTTCTCAGAGAATGTTGACGGTAACTCTCCGTACGCTCGAGTCCGACGGATTGGTAGAGCGGAAAGTGTATGCGGAAGTACCTCCTCGGGTGGAATATAGCTTGACGGATACGGGAGGAACTCTGATTCCTCATATTGAAGGATTGGTTGGATGGGCCTTGGAGAATATGGATACTATTTTAGAACATCGGCAAATAGATGTATAGCGTTCATTATTTTTTATTGAATATCAAATCAAGTCCTTGGGAACGATAAAATTCAAATCGGGTATCACTTGAAATGAGTGGTAAATGCTCGGTGATGGCATGGGCGATAATAACGTGGTCGGATGGGTCTTTATGTCCTTGTATTTCATTAATTTCTAATCGTGCATAAGTCTGCATATGTTCTTTCTTCAGAGGGAAGTATTTTGATGTAGAGCTCCTTTTCAATTGAAGTGACCATTGCTTCTACTGATTTCCAGCGTTTGGAACATAAACCTTTATTTCGGTATCCTACAATTAATTCGCGGACAGATTCTGCACTCATATAAAGTACCGTGTCAGGCTCCTGTAGTATAGCTGTTACATCACGGTCTAACGAGTCTCTGTCAATCACTGCATAAACAAAGATATTAGTATCTATCAAATATCTCATTTATAGTAAGAATTTAGGGTCGTTTACTATGAGGCTTCCCTTTAGTTTGCCAAGTGCTTCCCATGTCTTATTTACTTTCTTTTTCTTCGACCTCTGCACTTTGACTTTCTTTTCTTCTGGTATTTTCTTTTCTTCTTTCATAATTCTATTATTATTAGTGTATCACATTTCCGTAGACAAAGATAATCTATTTATTCCAAATATCAGGATAAGTTTCGTTAAAGTAGAGTCTGGTATTTTAGTTTTTTATATCTTTATGGCAAACTAGATAATATGGAGATAAAAAAAGTAATTTCAGATAAGAAAGAATTCCTCGAACTGTTACTCTTGGCTGATGAACAAGAGGATATGATAGACCGGTATTTGGAGCGTGGCGATATGTTCGTCCTGTATGACGATGGATTGAAAGCTGCCTGTGTGGTAACTCGTGAAGGGGAAGGCATTTATGAAATCAAGAATATTGCTACTGTTCCTTTTTTCCAACGTCAGGGATACGGGAAACGTTTGGTTGAATTTCTATTCGAGTACTATCAGGACAAGTGTACTGAAATGTTAGTTGGTACGGGAGATGTGCCTTCTGCCATATCTTTCTATGAACATTGCGGTTTCACAATTTCCCATCGTATAGAAAATTTCTTTACCGACAATTATGACCATCCGATTTATGAAGAAGGTGAGCTGTTGACGGATATGGTATATCTGAAAAGAACATTTTGATACTATCATAAAAAAGAGTCTTGAACTATCCGTATATTTGGGTAAAAAGAAAGATGTGTTAGTTTATATTATCATATAGACTGGCGTGCTTATCAATGCACTTCTATTCTGTAAAATTAGGTTGTTTTATTCTTACAACTGAATGCTCCACTATTAATAAACTTGATTTCTGTTTATAATAAACTTTTGGATAGTTTATTATAAACGGTATCAGAGTTTATTAAAAACTATTTTCTGCGTTTTTCGGGGATAGATTAAATTGTTTAAGTAAAAATGTAAACAAAATAGGGTAATAATCGTTAGACTATTACCCTATACCATATTTGTTCTGATACTAAAATATATCAGTTTAAATGCTGTTTATGTATCTATTTTTCTTATATTACTCATGCTGTTTATCACTTTTATTTCTTCAAAGATACAAAATAAAAAGTCGTTTGTCAAGTGTTTCAAAAGAAAAGCGGATTATTCATTGAACCAATCAATTTTCTTGGAGAAATACATTACCATTGCCAGGATAATAAATAATCCCAAGCTGCCTGCCAACAGAGCGAAAGTCTCTAATTGGATAAGGACAAATATATAAAGATAGAGCACTCCCAATAATCCGGACATGATTAATGACGGCTTCTTTCTCTTGGTGATGCCGAACATATATCCACCTGTCAGTATGATAGTCAGTGCGGCAGATAACAGATAAGCAGGGTTGAAACCGATGTGTTCGGAGAAGGAGAGGAGCAGACTGTAAAATAGGCAGAGTGCCAATCCCACTAACAAATACTGTAAAGCATGAATACGGGTTTTATTCATAATTTCAGTGAAGAAGATAACTCCGAATGTCAACAGGATAATCAGGATAGCATACTTGGCGGAACGCATGGATTGCTGATACTGCTCTACCGGAATCTTGAAGTTAACGCCGAAACTGGAATTATCTATATCTTTGATATTGGAACTGGTATAGTCAATCATTACTTGTGAGTAGTTCCGGTTTAAGTTCAGGACTTGCCATTGTGCCGAGAATTCTTTCTCGGTAATATCCCGGTTATTGGGTAAATAGCTTCCTGTAAAGCTCGGTGTATTCCAATTGGCTTTCAAGTCGACGCGGGTTGTCTTACCCAGTGGGATGAAGTTTATGGATTGCGAGCCTTTCAGTTTGATTTTTACTTCGTAAGGCAGTTTCGTGTTGTTCTTCAGTTCCGATAAATCCGCAATGGCGTGTACACCTGTATTATCAATCCCTCTGTTATCCATTCCCGGTTCAAATACATAGACGGAATCTCCGAGGGTGATACTAATCTGTTCGCTGATACCACGCATATCGGTCAGGTTCAGACAAATGGCGGCTCTGTCGAATTGCAGCTGACCCATATCTATTCTGCTCTTTAGCAGTTCTTCCGAACTGAAAGAACCTTTCAGGGTCAGTTCCGATTGGTACACATTGACTTCGTAGAGACTTCTTTTCAGGATTTCCGTCTTTAGTTGTCCGTTAATCAAAAGCTCGTCGGGAAAGAGTATCAGGTCTTTGATTGACACCTTCTTTTCTCCGTTGTTCTCTGTGACCATCGGGTATTGGATATTCAGATAAGGGCCGGTGACGGTCTGTGCGAGACTCCATTTCTCGCTTACCTCATTGATTGCTTCTTCCTGCGTGCGTCCCCGTTCGGAAATAAGATTTTCAATCATGAACATAGGAATCATCAGGAGAAGGATTAATCCCCCGATAATGACCACCTTGATTGTTTTGGAGAAACGGTGAAGGCATCCCATAGGTTGCTGTGCCTGTTGCTCGTTTGAATTTTCATTGAAACCGTCCATAAGCTGATAGTGTTTAGATGAATGAATTATTTTGATTTTAGAAATTGCTCCAGAGCTTCAATATGAGATTTGAAAGCTTCTCTGCCTTGCGGAGTTGCTTGAAAGGCAGTCCGCGGCTTTCGTCCGACAAAACTTTTGTTGCATACGATGTATCCCAGTTCTTCCAGCGCACGGGTATGGCTGGCAAGGTTACCGTCGGTCAATGCAAGCTGTTCTTTCAGAAAATTGAAATCAGCTTCCTCATTTACCATCAGAACAGCCATGATACCCAGTCGTACCTTGCTTTCGAATGCTTTATTAATATATTGGAATGATTCTATCATTTATGATTTCTTTCTTTCGTAATGTAAATAGAACAATATGCCATAGAGGATATGGAAACCACCGAAGCCTATCGTCCAGAATAGCAGTGAATGACCTGTCCAAAAACAGTCGGCGGCACCCAGGCAGATGAAAGCATAGCCCAACCATGCCACGCTGGAATAGGTAAATTTGGATACATTGACCAACGCCAGTCCATAAAATAGAAGCATGATGGATGCCAGAATATCGTAATACTCGTGCATCAGGATAGAAATACATACAATGCCACCGGCCAACATCGGAAGGGAAAAATTCCATAATGCCCGATAGGTGAGCCGGCTGAAAAACTTCTGTCCTGTCTTTTTTGATTTACAATAGGACAGTATTCCGGCAGTGATGGCGGCGGCTATCAGTACCGACAGGGCTATGATAGCCATTAATTCCAATGCGACGATTAAATACGTGTCCGGTGTGATAACTTGTGTCGCGATGTACGCGCCGGCCAGTGCGTAAATGCCTGCCAGGATTGCGGCGAGCCCGCTGACAGAGATAAACTTTGAGGACTTTTCCATCAACTCTTTTATCTCAAAAACCGATTCTAATGCTTTATCTTTATTCATATTAAAAGTACTTTGTAGTGCAAAGTAAAATAAAACATTTAAGATGAACAAGATTTTATCTGATTATTTCAATAAACAGGTTCAAAAAAGAAGTTGGATAGATATTTCTCTATTCGGCTGCATTGGAATAGTCATAAATCTAAAAAAAAATTGCTATCCCGTTCAATTTGTCATTGAGTGAGGGATAGCAACTCGTATTATAATTCTAACAATCTATTCTTTTTATCAGAATACGGAATAAAAGGCGATTTATAAAGTTACGCCTGTCTTGAAGATAGCAATTTCGCGATACCCTTTCTTTTCGTTATTAACGAACTCACCGCTTGCCACTTTGATAACGTAATCAATGAAGTGCTCGCAAGTCTTCTCCATCGGTTCGTTCTCAACGATAACCCCTGCATTGAAGTCAATCCATCCCGGTTTGTTTTTAGCCAAAGTCGAGTTGGTGGAAATCTTCATGGTCGGGACAAAAGTGCCGAATGGCGTTCCGCGTCCGGTTGTGAAAAGTACCATGTGGCATCCGCTTGCCGCAAGAGTAGTGGCTGCAACCAGGTCATTGCCCGGAGCAGAAAGCAGGTTAAGCCCTTTCTTTTGCAAACGTTCGCCGTAAGGCATTACGCCGGATACATAACTCTTTCCGCATTTCTGCGTACATCCCAACGCTTTTTCTTCCAATGTAGAGATACCACCGGCTTTGTTTCCCGGAGACGGGTTTTCGCCGACAGGCTCTCCATGTGACAGGAAGTATTCCTTGAAGTCATTAATCAGATGTACAGTCTGCTCGAACAAGTCTTTGTTTTCGCAACGGTTCATCAGGATTGTTTCCGCACCGAACATTTCGGGAACTTCCGTCAATACGCTTGTGCCACCCTGTGCAATCAGGAAATCGGAGAACATGCCGAGCAACGGGTTTGCCGTAATACCGGAGAAACCATCGGAACCACCACATTTCAGGCCTACACGAAGTTCGGACAAAGGAACATCGGTACGCTCGTCTTTAGATGCTTTCGCATATAAATCACGCAGGATTTCCATTCCTTCTTCGTATTCGTCGCCTACTTTCTGAGTGACCATGAACTTCACGCGGTCTTCATCATACTCGCCCAGAAATTCGCGGAATACATCCGGCTGATTGTTCTCGCATCCCAGACCCACTATCAACACTGCACCCGCATTAGGATGAAGCACCATGTCACGAAGAATCTTCTTCGTATTCTCGTGGTCGTCACCGAGTTGCGAGCAACCGTAGTTGTGCGGGAAAGCGACAATGGCATCCACGCCTTTGCCTTCCGTTTCGCGGCGCAGCCCTTCGGCCAATTGTCCGATGATGCCGTTCACGCAACCCACAGTCGGGATAATCCATATTTCGTTTCTAATACCTACGTCACCGTTTTTGCGGCGATACCCTTTGAAGGTAAGGTCTTTGCGGGCGATATCCAAAGAAACCTGAACCGGGTTGTAGGTATATTCCAACAATCCGGCGAGGTTGGTCTTGATGTTCGTTTCGTTCATCCAGTCACCCTGTTGTCTGGCCATCAAGGCATGACCGATGGGGTAACCGTACTTGATTACATTTTCACCCTCTGCAAAATTCTTCAATGCGAATTTGTGTCCGGCGGGAATGTCTTCGTTCAATGTAATCTCAATGCCATCTACAGAGAGATGCTCTCCTGCCGGGAGGTTAACAATGGCAACGGCAACGTTGTCGGCAGGATTAATTCTTAAATACTTTGTTTCCATGTAATGTACTTGTAAAGTTGTATTTCGTTGTTATTTGCTATGGTAATAGTCAATTGTTTCTACTGTCAACAAGTCGATAGGCATATAGTTGATGCAAGTGACCTCTTTTTTGAAGATGAGGTGGTCGCAAAGAGCTTTTATACCGTTGGCGCCTTGTAGTTCCGGTTGCTGGGCAATGAGGAAGGAGACATTTCCTTCTTTCAGGCAGGTGACATTCCGTTCCAGAAGGTCATAGCCTATCAGATTGAAATCTTTCTTTCCGCGACTTTGCAGGTATTCGCCGACGATGTAGACTTTGGAGTTGAAGGTGATTCCGTTCTTCACCGTCGGGTGGGTACGGAAGAATTCATCCAGCATCTCGTTGTCTTCGTCGTTGCGTTCGGCATGCAAGTCGAGCTCCAGTATATTACAAGACGGATGATGCTCTTCCATGTACTGCCTGAAACCGATTTCTCTGTTCTCTTGCTGATTGGAACCTACAATACCTTCATGTATTTTACGGAAAATGACGATTTCCTTCTCGTCCCGTGCCAGTAGCATCATCATCCGTGCGGCAAAGTATCCGCTTTGGCGTGAGTTCTGACCGAAGAAGGCGAGGGGAGGAACATCTTTGATATTTGAGTCTATATATATATAAGGTATATCCAGTGCCTGCAACTGATCCGTGAATCCCTTTGTATATTGGGGAGCGGTAGGAGCTACCATGACTCCGTCCGGCTGAAGCTTCAGAATCGCTTCACTGGCATCGACAAACGAATGATAGTCGTATGGGTCGTAATAGTTGATTTTCACCGAAGTGTTGAAATCCGAATAGGTGGCGATAGCTTCATGGATACCCGACTCAACGGCTGTCCAGTATTCGCCTTCCAGGTGTTCCGGCAAAAGACAGATAAACGTATATTTCTTGTTGGATGCCAGGGCGCTGGCGTACATGTTGGGCTGATAGTCGAGTTGCTTCAGGATTTCCTCCACGCGTTTTTTGCTTGCTTCCGATACTCCGCTGCGTCCGTGAATGACGCGGTCTACCGTTCCCACTGATACATCCGCCAAGCGGGCGATGTCTTTGATTCTAATCCTTTCGGGCAATTTATTCATACGATAACCTTATTTATATAGGTATATGTGCTCGCACACAATAATAATCTTAATATTTTCGATACAAATATATAACAATTTTTGTAATTACGAAAATTGTTGTATCTTTGTGCCCGCACACGAAAGGTATGCAGTGTTAACCTTTTGATGGTTTAATAATCATGTTATCAGTGTGTTAACCCTAAAAATAGGGCTAAAATGATAAATTGAAAGTTCATAATATTAATAACTTAGAAATTAAAACATAAAATTATGGGAAAGAAAGTCGTTACGTTAGGCGAAATCATGCTTAGATTATCAACTCCGGGTAATACTCGTTTTGTTCAATCTGACTCTTTTGATGTAGTATATGGTGGTGGAGAAGCGAACGTTGCAGTGAGCTGTGCCAACTACGGACATGAAGCTTATTTCGTAACTAAATTGCCGAAGCACGAAATCGGACAGTCTGCTGTTAACGCATTGCGTAAATATGGTGTGAAGACAGACTTTATTGCTCGTGGGGGCGACCGCGTAGGTATCTACTATTTGGAAACAGGTGCTTCTATGCGTCCTAGCAAGGTTATTTATGACCGCGCTCATTCTGCAATTGCCGAAGCCGATGCTGCTGACTTCGACTTTGACGCTATCATGGAAGGTGCTGACTGGTTCCACTGGTCTGGTATCACTCCGGCTATCTCTGACAAGGCTGCCGAACTGACCCGTCTGGCTTGCGAAGCTGCAAAACGTCACGGTGTAACTGTTTCTGTTGACTTGAACTTCCGTAAGAAACTGTGGACTAAAGAAAAAGCGCAGTCTATCATGAAACCGTTGATGCAGTTTGTAGACGTATGTATCGGTAACGAAGAAGACGCAGAATTATGCTTGGGATTCAAACCGGATGCTGACGTTGAGGCAGGTCACACGGATGCTGAAGGTTACAAAGGAATCTTCCAACAGATGATGAAAGAATTCGGATTCAAATATGTCGTTTCTACATTGCGCGAATCTTTCTCTGCTACTCACAATGGTTGGAAAGCTATGATTTACAACGGAGAAGAGTTCTATACTTCAAAGCGTTATGATATTGACCCGATTATCGACCGTGTAGGTGGTGGTGACTCATTCTCAGGTGGTATCATCCATGGTTTGATGACTAAGCCTAATCAGGGCGAAGCTCTTGAATTTGCTGTTGCCGCATCTGCTTTGAAACATACTATCAATGGTGACTTCAACCTTGTTTCCGTAGAGGAAGTTGAAGCATTGGCTGGTGGTGACGCAAGCGGTCGCGTACAGAGATAAGGAGATAAGTTGAGAGTTGAAAATGGAGAGTTGAGAGTTTGAAAAATCAATTCATTTAAAATAGTAAATAATAAAATGGCAAAATTTGATAAAATAGCCGTATTGAATAAAATCGGCTCTACAGGAATGGTTCCTGTATTCTATCACAAAGACGCAGAAGTTGCAAAGAAAGTAGTAAAGGCTTGTTATGATGGTGGTGTTCGTGCTTTCGAATTCACAAACCGTGGTGACTTCGCGCAGGAAGTATTTGCTGAAATCGTAAAATTCGCAGCAAAGGAATGTCCTGAAATGGCAATCGGTATTGGTTCTATTGTTGACCCGGCTACTGCTGCCATGTACTTGCAACTGGGTGCTAACTTCGTAGTAGGCCCGTTGTTCAATCCTGAAATAGCTAAGGTATGTAACCGTCGTTCGGTAGCTTATACTCCAGGTTGTGGTTCTGTATCCGAAGTCGGGTTCGCTCAGGAAGTAGGTTGCGACCTTTGCAAAGTATTCCCGGGTGACGTTTATGGAACTAACTTCGTAAAAGGCCTGATGGCTCCGATGCCATGGTCTAAGCTGATGGTGACCGGTGGGGTGGAACCTACTAAGGAAAACCTGACTGCATGGATTAAAGCCGGCGTATTCTGCGTAGGTATGGGTTCTAAACTGTTCCCGAAAGATAAGGTAGCAGCAGAAGACTGGGCTTATGTAACTGCAAAATGCGAAGAAGCGCTCGGCTATATCGCTGAAGCTCGTAAATAAGACTAGAGGGCGAAAGCCATCTATATAAGAAAGGGGGGCTGATGCGACAGTCTCTTTAAAATATGCCTCGAAGGGTTAGTTAGTTTAGTTAGTAAATGAGGCATATTTTCATTTTGTTTAAAGGTGTTTAAAGGGGATAAGCCATCGGAATGAGCGACTCATTCCGGTGGCTTGTTTTATGTTAATGCCTATAGGATATGAAAAAAAGAATCAAGTCATTAATCATAATGGGTACTTTTGAACTAATTATTTCTGTAGATGTTTCTTATATATAAAGAATAATAGCTGTATAATATGGAACCTCATCATCATCACGAACATAATCATCGGTTGACATCGCTCAATAAAGCCTTTATTATAGGTATCGCTCTGAATATAGCTTTCGTTATCGTAGAATTCGGAGTCGGTTTTTATTATAATTCTCTTGGTTTGCTTTCCGATGCCGGACATAATCTGGGCGATGTGGCAAGTCTTGTACTCGCCATGCTGGCTTTCCGGCTGGAAAGAGTTCATCCTAATAGCCGTTATACTTATGGGTATAAGAAAAGTACCGTACTTGTCTCTTTATTGAATGCAGTCATACTATTAGTTGCTGTCGGCATTATCATTGCCGAGAGCATAGACAAACTGTTTCATCCGGTTTCCGTCGATGGGTCTGCCATAGCTTGGACGGCGGGAGTAGGGGTGATAATCAATGCGCTCACTGCCTGGCTTTTTATGAAGGACAAAGATAAAGATCTGAATGTGAAAGGAGCTTACCTGCATATGGCAGCCGACGCGCTGGTATCTGTCGGCGTAGGTGTCTCCGGGATTATCATCATGCATACGGGATGGAGCATTATCGACCCGATAATCGGGCTCGCGATAGCCGTTGTCATTATTATTTCTACCTGGGGATTGCTTCACGATAGTCTTCGCTTGTCATTGGATGGTGTTCCGGTAGGCATAGATGCACAAAAGATTCAGCAACTGATAATGGGACAACCCGGCGTAGAAAACTGCCATCATTTACATATATGGGCGTTGAGCACAACAGAAACTGCGTTGACTGCCCATATTGTGGTTGATGACATCACACAAATGGAAGAAATAAAACATCACATAAAAGAAGCGCTTGAGGAAGCAGGTATTCATCATGCCACTTTGGAATTTGAAAATGAGAAAGGCACTTGTAAGATGGAATGTTGTGCGGATTAAAATAAAATCCGTACCTTTGCGCCCTTAAAACAAACTAACCTTTATTTTTATGTTTACTGACTTATTACACTCCTCTTATTTCTCCATTTTCCTGATTGTCGCGTTGGGATTTATGCTGGGAAGAATTAAGATTAAGGGGTTATCTCTTGATGTGTCTGCGGTAATCTTTATCGCACTTCTTTTCGGGCATTATGGCGTCATCATTCCCAAAGAATTGGGAAATTTCGGTTTGGTACTTTTTATTTTTACCATCGGTATTCAAGCAGGGCCCGGATTCTTCGATTCTTTCCGTAGCAAGGGAAAGACGTTGATTATCATTACCATTCTCATCATCAGTTCCGCTTGTCTCACGGCAGTAGGACTGAAGTACGCGTTCGATATCGACACACCCAGTGTGGTTGGCCTGATTGCCGGGGCGCTAACCAGTACGCCGGGTTTGGCAGTCGCTATCGACAGCACACATTCACCTTTGGCATCCATTGCTTACGGTATCGCATATCCGTTTGGAGTGATCGGGGTGATTTTGTTTGTCAAACTGTTGCCTAAAATAATGCGGGTGGACTTGGATAAAGAAGCACGCCGTCTGGAGATAGAACGCCGCAGCCAATTCCCGGAGTTGACTACCTGTATCTATCGTGTCACCAATGCGAATGTATTCGACCGCAGCCTGATGCAGATTAATGCACGTGGTATGACGGGAGCTGTCATTTCACGACTGAAACATAAGGAAGAAATATCCATTCCTACCGCTTCTACCGTACTACATGAAGGAGACTATATACAGGCGGTAGGCAGCGAAGAATCGCTGAACCAACTCGCAGTGTTGGTAGGCAAACGTGAAGAAGGAGAGCTTCCTCTGGACAAAACACAAGAAATCGAGTCTCTGCTGCTGACTAAAAAAGATATGATAAACAAGCAACTGGGTGACTTGAATTTACAGAAAAACTTCAGTTGTACAGTGACCCGTGTCCGTCGAAGCGGTATCGACTTGTCTCCATCTCCCGATTTAGCTTTGAAGTTCGGTGATAAACTGATGGTAGTCGGCGAGAAAGAAGGACTTAAAGGCGTGGCCCGTCTGCTGGGAAATAACGCGAAGAAACTATCCGATACGGATTTCTTTCCGATTGCAATGGGTATTGTACTGGGAGTGTTGTTCGGCAAAATAAATATCTCTTTCTCTGAAAGCCTGTCATTCTCGCCGGGATTGACCGGGGGAGTTCTGATGGTAGCTCTTGTATTGAGTGCTGTCGGTAAGACAGGGCCCGTCATTTGGTCAATGTCAGGGCCTGCCAATCAGTTGCTGCGTCAGTTGGGACTGCTTCTTTTCCTTGCTGAAGTAGGAACTTCTGCCGGAAAGAACCTCGTAGCCACTTTTCAGGAAAGCGGATTGCTGATGTTCGGAGTAGGGGCAGCCATCACTTTGGCGCCGATGCTCATTGCAACCCTTGTAGGACGTCTGGTGTTTAAAATCAGTTTGCTCGATTTGCTGGGAACTATTACCGGCGGTATGACAAGTACGCCCGGTCTGGCTGCTGCCGATTCGATGGTGGACAGTAATATCCCCAGTGTGGCCTATGCAACCGTTTATCCGATTGCTATGGTATTTCTGATTCTATTTATACAAGTGATAGCTTCAGCCGTATATTAACAGTATTCTGTCTGAACATTGATTGTTAAAAGAAATATTTGTATCTTTGCCGTCCCAAAGCAAAAATGAGGTGAAACGATTGTTATTGAATATTACACGCTATTTCTTGCCGATACTCTTTGTGTCGTATTTGGCAAGTCTTACATTCTTTGCCCACGTGCATGTGGTCAATGGCGTGACAATCGTCCATTCACACCCGTTCAAGAAAGGGGCGGCACATAAACATTCAACAGTCGAACTGATACATATCCACTTCCTGTCTCATCTGACAGTGGACGGTGCGGCTGTTGTTTTTGCTCTTTCCCTTTTCATCCCATTTTTATTGTGCCTGTTGCTCAAACGTCCGCAGCATACACATTTTCATGCTCCTTATCATGGAGTGACAGCACTCCGCGCTCCGCCTGCCATTCGTTTTTCCGTTATTTGAATGATGACATTCTGCCTTTTAGTAATCAGGCAGGGTATTATCTGTTTTCTCACGTGAATACTTAACGAAGAACGAATTACAAACGAAAAATGAAGAAATACATATTTTCGCTTGTCTGCTTGTGCTGTGCACTGTTGCCTGCCATCGGAGGACAAGCCTACGAACATCCCAATCATCCCGAATTACGTAAGTCGGATGCCAATATTATCGGTCATATCCTTGATAAAAACACGAAAGAACATCTGCCATATATCACAGTGGCACTGAAAGGTACTACCATCGGTACTGTCACCGATGCTACGGGACACTACTTCCTGAAGAATCTTCCCGAAGGAAATTTTGTGCTCGAAGTAAGTTCTGTCGGTTATAAAACCATAAGGCGCAACGTGACGTTGAAAAAAGGACGCACTTTGGAAGAAGACTTTGAAATAGAAGAAGACGCGGTTGCCCTGGATGGTGTCGTTGTATCTGCCAACCGTAATGAAACGGCCCGCCGTTTGGCTCCGACACTGGTCAATGTCGTTGATTTGAAAATCTTTGAGAATACGAACTCTACGACTTTGGCTCAAGGACTGAGCTTTCAGCCCGGAGTACGTGTTGAGTCCAACTGCCAGAATTGCGGTTTCCAACAGGTGCGTATCAACGGACTGGATGGCCCTTATACACAAATCCTGCTGGATTCACGTCCTATCTTCAGTGCACTCTCCGGTGTATATGGTATCGAACAGATTCCCGCCAGTATGATAGAGCGGGTAGAAGTGATGCGTGGCGGTGGCTCGGCATTGTTCGGTTCGTCTGCCATTGCGGGTACAATCAATATCATTACTAAAGAACCAATCCGCAATTCAGGCATGTTGTCTCATACGATAACGGGAATCGGTGACGGAGACGCTTTCGACAACAGTACTTCCCTGAATGCCTCATTAGTGACGGACGACCAACGTGCCGGACTATATATCTTCGGGCAGAACCGCCACCGTTCCGCTTACGACCACGACGGAGACGGATACTCTGAAATCCCCAAAATACATGGGCAGACAGTCGGCTTCCGTTCTTTCCTGAAAACAAGCACTTACTCCAAACTGACTTTTGAATATCACCATATGGAAGAATTCCGCAGAGGAGGAGACTTGTTGAACCGTCCGCCCCACGAAGCGAATGTGGCCGAACAGACCGAACATTCCATCAATGGCGGTGGTGTGAAGTTCGATTATTTCTCACCTAATGAGAAGCATCGTTTCAATGTATTCGCTTCCGCACAGCATATCAATCGTGACAGTTACTATGGTCCGGGCGACAGAGACCCTTTAGATGCATATGGAAAAACCACTGACCTCAACTGGATGGCAGGCTCACAGTATGTTTACAGCTTCGGCAAATGCATCTTCATGCCTTCCGACCTGACAGCAGGAATAGAATTCAATCAGGACAAACTGGAAGATAACATGTGGGGATACAACCGTACGGTAGACCAAAAAGTAAATATCGGTAGTGCATTCCTTCAGAATGAGTGGAAGAATGAACACTGGGGATTCCTTATCGGTGGTCGTCTGGACAAGCACAACTTGATAGGCCACATTATTTTCAGCCCGCGTGCCAATCTGCGCTACAACCCGACAGAGAATATCAATCTCCGTTTGAGTTATTCATCCGGTTTCCGCGCTCCGCAGGCTTTTGATGAAGATTTGCATGTGGAGAATGTAGGTGGTAATGTGGCAATGGTGAAGCTTGCTGATGATTTGAAAGAAGAAAGGTCACAAAGCCTGAGTGCATCGGCAGATATCTACCATCGTTTTGGCGCATTTCAGGTCAACTTTCTCGTTGAAGGGTTTTATACCAAATTATCCGATGTTTTTGCTCTTACCGATGGGGAAGTAGTTGATGGGATTCTGACACGTACACGCCATAATGCGGCGGGCGCACGGGTAATGGGATTGACACTGGAAGGAAAAATGGCTTACTTGAACAAATTCCAACTTCAGGCAGGAGTTACTTTGCAACAGAGTCATTACAGCGAACCGCATACATGGAACGAAGATGCTCCGGCTGTGAAGAAAATGATGCGTACACCGAATACTTACGGCTATTTTACAGCAACTTATACCCCGATAAAACCGTTATCCATCGCCCTTTCGGGCACCTATACCGGTTCGATGCTAGTCCCTCACGAACCCGTTCCGGGGTTCCTTGAAAATCCGATAACGGTAAATACGAAAGACTTTTTCGACATCGGTCTGAAAGCTGCCTATGACTTCAAACTTTATAAGTCGGTGAACTTGCAGGTGAATGCCGGAATACAGAATATCTTCAACGCCTATCAGAATGATTTCGATAAAGGTGCCGACCGTGATTCGGGATATATCTACGGCCCTTCCTTGCCGAGAAGTTTCTTTGCCGGAGTGAAAATTAGCTATTAGGTTGTTTCTATACGATTTTGCAGGCTTTCAACAAAAGTCCGCATTTTAAAAGAGAAGGCAGTAGCTTCTTATCAATGGGAGGAGTTACTGCCTTTTCATTTATATGGTGAAGCCTGTCAAGAGATGGCGGGATGCGTCAATAATAGGTTATTCTTCTATTTTCCAGTCTCCGATTGTCCGCGTGGAGCTGTCGAAGTTGATGCCGGCTTTCACTACTTTCCGGTGGTCGGCCGCGTATGGAATGGCGTATCCTTTACTGTTTATCTGCGCCAAAGCTTCTTCTGCCGTACCGTCCATTTTGAATTCAAGTACATAAATGGCATCCTGCATTTTAATAACCACGTCCGCCCGTCCGACGGCGCTTTTTACTTCGGTATCCACATACTGCCCCATCAGGCGGAACAGGAGATAGAAAATAGTCTGATAATGCTTTTCTTCTTTGTTGTTCAGGTCGTTCGGGATAGAGGCGAAAAAAGAGCGGGTACGTTCGAGACAAGATTCGAGGTTTCCTTTCATCAAATCGCGTACGAAAGACACTACGTAAAAGTTGCTTTCGCGCGTTGGCTGGTAAAGATAAGAAGGAATAAGCGATTCGATAAAGCCGATTCGAACCTCTTCGTTGGGATAGCCCAATGTATAGGTGCGGAAGAAGGCGTCGTAAGACTTGATGGTGAGATAGCCGCTTTGATAAAGCACCGGAATGGGGTCGGTAAGACAATCCGTGGCCTTGTCGAAATCTTCCGGCTTGGCGTCCATACGGTCGAGCAGACGGATGTCGAAGTCCATCTGTTGCAGGAGTTCTATCAGGAAGGTGGGGGTACCGGTAGAAAACCAGTAGTTCTCATAGCTTTTTTGTGCAAAAGCATTAATCAGGCTGAAAGGATTGTACACATCCACACAGGATTTACTGAAATGATATCCGTCATACTGTTTCTTTAAGTGGGCGCATGCCTCTTCATACGTCTCATCATTGGCTTGAGCCATTTGTTCGATGTCTATTTTCATCTGCGTCAGTAGTTCTTGCTCGGTGATACCGCAGATAGCGGCATAATTGTCGCTCATACTGACGTTCTGAAGATTGTTCAGTTCGCTGAATATACTCATTTGACTGAATTTGCTGATACCCGTAAGGAAGAGGAAACGAAGATATTTGCCTGACTTTTTCAAGGGGCTGAAGAAGTCTCGCATGATACCGCGAATCTCACGTTGCAACTCATGATCACTGTTAGTGTCCAACATCGGGGCATCATATTCGTCTACCAATACGACAACCTGCTGTCCGGTTTGCTCATAAGCGCGTCGGATGATGCCTTCAAGACGCAAACTGAATGTGTCTTCGCCTTCCTGGCGTCCGTAGACGTTTTCCCAAAGCAGTAATTGTACATTGATAGATGCGCGGAGTGACTCTGCTTCCATATATTTACTGCCGCTGAAGTCGATGTGCAGCACCGGATACACCGTCCAGTCCTGTTCCAACTGCTCCATGGCAAGTCCGTTGAAAAGCTCTTTCTTTCCCAGAAAATAGGCTTCGAGCGTAGAGACGAGCAGGCTCTTTCCGAAACGGCGGGGACGGCTCAGGAAATAAACCGTGTTTGTATTAGCCAGTTGATAGACCAATGCTGTTTTATCAACATATATATAGTTGTTGTTGCGCAACTGTTCAAAATCCTGTATCCCGATAGGATAGCGCCTGAATGTTTCTTCCATATCAAATCTTTATTATAGTGTAAACGATGAACGCAAAGTTAAGAAAAAGAAGCGGAATAGCTTTCCTTGCTGCCGAAGATTTATCAATCCATAATAAAAGGATTACCGGATAGTGCAACTTCCGGCAATTCAGACCATATCTTTATCTATACCGAATTTCTCATCCGTCTGACATTCCCCCGCAGGTTCCACATGCACCAGAATATCATAAACATTATCTACGGAGCTTTCGATACTTTTCTCCACCGCTCCGGCAATCTCATGTGCCTGCGTGATGGTTATCTGCGGATTCACCTCTATATCAAGTGTAATTATATACCGGTTTCCTATCATCCGCGACCTGACCCGATGCGGATTACTTGCCCCCGGCACTTTCTCGACAGCTTCGAATATCTTATTATATACATTGACATCCTTAACGCCATCCATAAGTTCCACATTCGAATCAATAAAGATTCCGATGGAAGATTTTATAATAAAGAGACTGATTATTAATCCTGTTATCGAGTCGAGTATAGGTAATTTGAATATAAAAGTAAAGAGCAAACCAATCAAGACCCCTGCCGAAATAACAACATCATTACGCATATTAATCGCGTTCGCCGTCAGCATGGAACTGTCTATTTTCTTTCCCTGCTTGTACTGGTACCAAGCCAGTAAGAGTTTACCGACAATAGAGAATATAGTCACATAAATGGCAATGGCGGATGGTATTTCTTTCACTTCATCCGAAAAGATGCTTTGAATAGATGACAGTAACATCTGCATACCGGCATAGAATATCACAAGCGATAGAATCTTGGTTGCGATACCCTCAGCCTTGTCATAGCCGAATACATACTTCTTTGAAGGCGGACGGCTGATGACACGTGCCGTAAATATCATAACGACAGAGATAATGACATCCGTCGCCGAGTCGATACCATCTCCAACTACGGCCAGACTTCCGGCCAACAAACCGATAATGATTTTTGATGCGGACAGGATTGCGTTGCCAATGGTGCTAATCCATGAGGTTTTGATTAAAATATTCTCTCTTGACATTTAAGCGGGTCTTTATCCTTATTTGTAGTGATAATTGGGTTCAAAGATAATCATTTATAGCAATTTGTGAACCCAAGACACAAAAAACTTTTCATTCCCTTTTAGTAGTTTGCCTGTTTTAGTTGTATTATATATAGATAGTCAATTAAAAACAGGACAATTAATTTATTAAATAGTTAACCTCATGTTCAAACAACTAAGTACCTCTCTACTGATTGTATCAGCTTGTGTATTTTCTGCTTGCACGCCTGCCGTCAAGCAAGAAATCGCAATTTTACCTACTCCCGTAAGTCTGACCGAGCAGTCAGGCGCTTTCGTTTTTAAGGATGAAATGAAGATAGGAGTTTCCGACCAGTCGCTATTTCCGGCAGTCGGATACCTGCAAGAGATTCTTCGAAATGTAGTGTCGTCTTCTGTGGAAGTCACTGCTGATAAAAATCAGGTAGATGTCTATTTTCAATTGGGGAATACCGATGGGAAGCCCGGCTCTTACAAGCTCCAGTCTACACCCGAATTTATTCAGGTGGAAGCCAATGACTATTCGGGCATTATTTCCGCCATTACCACTATCCGCCAGTTACTTCCCGCCGAAATAGAAATACAGGGTGTGAAGCAGACTTATTCCATTCCCGCCGTACAGATAGAAGATGCTCCCCGTTTTGAGTGGCGCGGATTTATGCTGGACGCTTCCCGCCATTTTTGGAATAAAGACGAAGTGAAGCACGTGTTGGACTTGATGTCCCTGTACAAACTGAACAAATTCCACTGGCATCTCACGGACGACCAGGGCTGGCGCATAGAGATTGAAAAATATCCGTTGCTGACTGAAAAAGGAGCATGGAGAAAATTCAATACGCACGACCGTACTTGCATGGCACGTGCGATAGAGGAAGATAACACTGATTTCCTGATTCCTGAAAATAAGATACGGATTGTGGAAGGTGACACGTTGTATGGCGGTTATTACACACATGATGATATCAAAGAGATAGTAGCTTACGCTGCGCAGAGAGGGATTGATGTAATACCCGAAGTTGATATGCCGGGGCATTTCCTGGCAGCTATCAGCCAGTATCCTGATTTAGCCTGTGACGGATTAATCGGATGGGGAGAGACATTCTCTTCTCCCATCTGCCCGGGCAAAGACGCGACTTTGGAATTCTGTCAGAATGTATTCAAGGAAGTTTTCGAACTTTTCCCTTATGAATATGTACATATGGGTGGAGACGAAGTGGAAAAGAACAACTGGAAGAAATGTCCCCGTTGCCAGAAACGTATCCGCACCGAGGGACTGGGTTCGGTGGAAGAACTTCAGGCATGGTTCGTACGTGATATGGAGAAATTCTTCCAGGCCAACGGAAAGAAACTCGTAGGCTGGGATGAAGTGGTGAAGGACGGATTATCTTCGGACGCTGCCATTACCTGGTGGAGAAGTTGGGCGAAAGAAGCGCTGCCTACGGCAACGGCGCAAAAGCAAAAAGTGATTGCTTGTCCGAATGAATATTTTTATTTCGACTATGCGCAAGACCAAAATTCGGTAAAGAAGATATTGGCATTCGACCCCTATGCGGACGACAGACTGTCGCAGGAACAGAAGGAATATATTTGGGGTGTGCAGGCCAATCTTTGGGCGGAATGGATTCCGACAATGAAGCGCATTGAATATCTGATTGTTCCCCGCATGATTGCATTGAGTGAAATAGCATGGGCGGAACCGGCAGCGAAACCGGAACTTGATGAATTTTACCGTCAGCTCGTTCCGCAATTCAAGCGTATGGATATCATGAGAGTGAATTACCGTATCCCCGATTTGCAGGGATTCTATAAGGTGAACGCGTTTATTGATGATGCTACGGTGAATTTAACTTGTCCGTTGCCCGGCACTGAAATCCGCTATACGACGGATGGAAGTATGCCTACCAGAAAATCGTCTCTATACAATGGTTCACTGAAAATAAAGGAAACGACAGACTTTGCTTTCCGTACTTTCCGTCCGGATGGTTCTCCTTCGGATGTAGCACGTACGAGATACGTCAAAGCTCCTTATGCGGAAGCAGTCACTGCTCCGGCTTCTTTGCAGCCCGGACTGAAGGCTGTATGGCACAACTTCCGTGGAAATCTCTGTGTGGATATTGACGCTGCTCCCGTAAGAGGAGAGTATGTCGTAGAATCCGTATCCATCCCCGAAGAAGTGAAAGGGGATATCGGACTGGTAATAACCGGTTATCTGGAAGTTCCCGCTGACGGTATTTATACATTTGCCCTTCTCTCGGACGATGGTAGCACATTGATGCTTGACGGTGAACTGCTGGGAGACAACGATGGCGCACATTCTCCGGTAGAAATTATCGTGCAGAAAGCATTGAAAGCCGGATTGCATCCGATGGAAGTGCGTTACTTCGATTGTAACGGCGGTGTGCTGCAACTGGAATTAGTAAATGATAAAGGTGAAAAGGAAGTTCTACCAAAAGAATGGTTGAAACATGAATAAACGTTCTCTATTAAAATCAGTTTTCATTAGGATTGTAATATTTAGGTCAAGTTTAGGTTAGGTCAGAAGCGGGTGAAAGTAGTGATACTTTTATCCGCTTTGTTCTATGAGGGATAGATGGATTTTACAATAGCTTCATTATTTCCGCTGTACGGATTGCTTCCAATGAATTGTCCACACTTAGTTTTTCCAGAATATTCTGCCGATGGCGGTTTACCGTATGAATACTGATACCCAGTCTGACCGAAATCTCCTTGCTGATAAAACCTTCTTTAATCAAATGCAGTATTTCTCTTTCACGGACAGAAAGAAGCGCGTAGCGTTCTTCGGATAAGGAAAGAACCATCACTTCGCCTGTCTCATTATTAGTGATTCTTGCCTGTATCCCTGAGCGTTCGCTCTGTTCCGGCGACAAGTCGTATTGGCATAATGCCAACCACATATTTCCGCAAGGCGAGTTCTGTAAGATTTGTGTCTGATTGGCTATATACTTGTATTCACCCTTTCCGTTTATCATTCGTATGCAGCAACTGGAACGGTATTTCAATCTCTCGTCTACGGGAAGTTCACATAAGAAACGGAAGAACTTTAATTCCAGCATCCGTTTATCCACTAAGTCTTCCGGGTGGATATGATGATATATACAGTCTTCGTCTACCGAATCAATGATTTCCTGTGATAAATCTTCGGCAGATAGTCCGAGGAAGTCGCCGAATGATCCTATGGAGAAATAGCTTTTATCGGCAGCCAGGTCGGAAAGGACGGCACAGCCATTATTCACTTTTGTAAGAGAACGTATTAGCGTGTGGCACTCGTCTACCGTAGCCTGGTTGAGTCGCGTATAGTCGAAATGCTGCGTAGCGAATGCTTCTTCAAGTTCTGTTTTTAATACGTCCATGTGTGTGGGGTATGGTTATATATCAGTATTGCACCGTAATTATCCGGTTTCTATCTTTGCGCAAATTTAATTAATTAGCTACTACTATGCAAATAAAAGATTCGAGTCAAGCTGAACGGATTGTATTTTTGGACTATCTCCGTGTGATTGCTTGCTTTATGGTTATTATGGTCCATTCCTGTGAGTTCTTCTTTATTGATGGTGATTCCATCGGGATACGTTCGGTATCCGATGGCTTTTGGGTGAGTGTGATTGACAGTGCTTTCCGTTCTTCTGTTCCTCTCTTCGTGATGGCTTCTTCTTACTTGCTTTTACCTATGAGGGGCAGTTCGCAGAACTTTTTCAAACGACGTTTTATCCGGGTTGTCGTTCCTTTTGCAGTATGGTCTTTGCTGTATGCCATCCTGCCTTGGTCGTGGGGAGATATTACCTATACCGACGTGCAGGCTAACTTGTTGCAACTGCTATGGAATTTTAATGGTGCGAGCGGTCATCTTTGGTTTATCTATATGCTTATCGGACTCTATATGTTTATGCCCGTTCTATCTCCCTGGTTGAAAGAGACGTCCAAGCGTGGCGAACAGGTCTTTTTGCTTGTATGGTTTCTCACTACTTTCTGGCATTATGGAAAACTGTTGGTAGGCGATGTATATGGTGAATGTTATTGGAATGAATTCCATACTTTCTGGTATTTCTCCGGGTTCATTGGTTATTTGGTACTGGCGCATTACATACGTACCTATATTAATTGGTCATTGAAGAAAAGTTTGCTTGTCGGTGTCAGCCTGTTCCTTATCGGTTATCTGTTTACCGCTATTGTATATTATCACCGTACTTTTACTGCTACTCAGTTGCAGGAACTGGAGTTGAGCTGGCGTTTCTGTTCTTTCAATGTGGTCTTTATGACTTATGGTGCTTTTGTCATTATAAAAAAGATTTCTTTTGAAAAGGGGCGGATATACAATTTTATCCTTCAACTATCCAAGTTGAGCTATGGTATTTATCTGATGCATATATTCATTCTCGGTTTTAGTTATAAACTGCTGGAAGGATACTTTTCTACTCCGGTCACGATTCTGTTGGTGGGTACAAGTACATTCTGCGGATGCTGTATTTTAGCGAAGTTGTTGTCTTATCTGCCGGGCAGTAAGTACCTCGTGGGCTGATACACAGTCCGGGCATATTCTGTTTGCAGTCTGTCGGATTCAGGAGATGGACTGCAAGTATAACAAAACGTCCGGCTTTCACAAGCCGGACGTTTTTGCCTCTTTTAGAATATGTCATCTATTCATATCCCAAAATGAATACATTATATGGTTTTTTCAACTTAACAACCAAATAGAAGAAATGCGGGTGAATCACTTCGGCCGATTCCTATGTATTTTTAATGTGGCTACGTAATATAATTATGACTAATTAATTCAATTCTGATACTGCAAAGATAGGGGCTTTCCGTTGCTCCCGCAATCCCCTGAAGTGGGTATTCTAATAGGAATTAGTAACTATATATAGGGGGGCAGCTTTATTCCCGGAAAAAAACTGGATGCAAGTCAGCCATTTGCGTAACTATGCATTCCACCTAAGACATAGTTCACTCCAAAATAAGTCATCAGGACTGTGAGGAAAGCTATTATCATATAGATATGGAAGAATAAAGGTTTGCGGAAGAAACGAAGGCTTTGTGAGTGGAAAGCAGCTCCATACACAAGGAAAGTTATTAATGCCCATACTTCTTTCGGATCCCATGCCCAATAGCGTCCCCAGGATACATTTGCCCAAACTGCTCCGAGGAAGATTCCCGCACCTAGGAAGAACACGGCAGGGTAGAGCAACAGGCGGCTGAGTATAGTCAACTGTTCCACCCGTTCATCTTGCCTGTGATGACATAAGGCCAATATTCCATTCAGCATGATGAAAGCAAACAGCGCATAGGACATCATAATCAATGAAACATGGATGCTTAACCACGGGGAGACAAGTACCGGCATCAAAGGGGTTATTTGGGGATTCATTTGCCCTAGGTAAGAAACCAATAGGGCGAAGCCGGAAAGCAGGAATCCGAATGGAAGCATAAACGGGAATTTCCGGTGGAGCAGACAGGCTAGCAGGAGAATACAAAGTGCCATAAACTGCATGGTCTCATAACCGTTGCTGAGCGGGATTCGTCCGCCGATATACCAACGCAGGCAATATCCTGCCAGATGAAAGATAAAGGCAGCATAGAGCACAATAGAAAAGGAAGTCTTTGCTATCCGTGAAACTTTCTGTGCTTTCGGTGAAAGCGTATTTTTCCGCAGGCTGTTATAAAGTAAAAGCAGAAAAGCCAATATTCCTGCTGTCAGATTCACCATAAAGAGAATCTTGCTGAACGGAATATGATTGTAGAGCAGTTCGGCTTTCACTTGCCGTTCAGAAAGAGGTTGTACACTGCCGTCCACAGGCAACGGATGAATGAATGTTCCTTTTTCCAGCATAAGAATCAAGCCTGCTTTTTCATCTGTTTCCTGAATGGCTTTCGCCAGTTTACTTTGTTTTCCCTGTTCATGTTGCCAGTGTTTCTGCAAGCGGTAGACGGAACCGTCAAACAAATCGGTTAAGCGCGCATAGGATGTTGGCAGGTTGAGCAGATGCCGTAGTTCCGCGTTTTTTATGTAGATTAACGGTTCGTTTCTCCACACTTCGGGATAGAGCAGCCAGCCGCCTATAATCTGTTCGGGTGTCAGTCCTTTGTATGAGGTTTCCCCTGTCAGTTTCTGAATAAAGTCACGGGCTAATGTATTGAAAGGTACTACCCGGTCATGATAAATCACTTGTTCCCGTGCCAGGCTATCGGCTTGCACCCGCTTTAATGCAGGAAGCAGCTTTGGGGGCGCTTGTGTTTGTGCCCGCGTTGTGCCTGTAAGACAGAGAAGAAACAAGATGAATACACTTCCTTTCCTTAATAAAGGATGATTCAGCAGGTGGCGGAATTCACCGCTGCGGGAAAATAGTAGCCAAAGCATGGAGATTCCCAGTAAAATATACCCTGCATACGTCACACCTGTGCCCCATGGATCGTAATTCACACTCAACCAGCTTCCCTGTTGGTCTTCATCGAAAGAAGACTGATAGAAGCGGAAGCCTTGTGCGGTGAATATCCGGTTCATTGAAATCCGTTCGTGTGATGAAAAGTTCTTTTGACCGGTAGTGGAGTAGGTGATATAGCTGACATAATCTGACGGAGCTTCCGTCCCCGGATAATATTCGATACGGAAGCTGTCCAGTTGCATGCTGAATGGCAAGTCTATATTTCTTCCGCTTTCCGGCTCTTGGAAACTGTTCACTGTTGTGCCGGGAACTAAATGTATATATCCCTTTTCGCTGCTCATAAATGTAATCATGGCTCCCACCAAGATAACGAGAAGGGAGCCATGAAACAACAATATGGGAAACCGTCGCCACAAAGCGCGTCGGATGAGAGCAACGAGTGCTATTACAGCTATTACTCCCCATAAACAACAAAACCAACTTGTATGATATATATTTCTTTCTACAAAATTTGTCCCATTCGCCTGTTCTATAAAAGTAGCTACAGCGAGTAGTCCCACCAGGCAGATGTATAAAATGATAAGTAACTTTTTCAACAGTACAATCTTTTAATGATATTAAAATGGAGCGTACTCCTTGTTCTTACAGTCTTTCACTCCCATGCACTCCATCTCTATCAACCATCCGGGACGGCATACCGGAGCATGAACAAAGACTTTAGGTATATATGGGAAACGTTTGTCATACATTCCTTTGACGATAGTATAGTCTGCAATATCACGCAGATATACAATCATATGTCCCACGTCGTCGAAGGTGCAGTCCGCTTCGTTCAGCAGTGTTTCTACATTTTCCCACATCCGTTCCGTTTGTTTGCGGATGTCGCCGGGATGTACTACCTCGCCTTTATTATTGATGCTTGCCGTCCCGGAGATAAATACCTGGCGACGGTCGGCATAATCCACATACGTACCACGCTCAAAGCTGACACCGTATTCATAGGTAGGATTGAGGTGGGTAGGGGCATAGAGGAAATGAATCTGTTCCGGTTTTACTCCGGACACTGCGTATGTATCCATCTGTACGAGTACTTTCGGATCGGCATGGCGACCGCCGATACCTGTGCTGGAGATATAATGTGTCTTTTCCGTCAGGTTTTGGGTGACGAAAACTTCATTGCGTGCTTTCACTACTCCGGCATAGTTTACGTCTACATTTTGAACGAAGAACCATGTGCGGATACAATGTTCTGCCAATGTGCAGCCTTGTTCCATCAGTTGCATCACATAATCGTTCAGCAGCAGGCGGGTTTGATATTCCGGATTAGCTGCACGATTGAATGCGCTGCCGCCCCAAAAGTGGCGGTAGGTACTGTGTTTCACTTCAAAAAGACCGTTGTGCAGGACTTGTGTCTGTACGTCGGTCAGCAGGTAAACCCATAACGCGATTTTTGTTCCGTCCAATGGCGGTTGCTCCACAATAGAGAGTGCGTAGCCCGAACCTTCGGTCGTTACTGCCAGTAGCGTGTCTGTCTGGTTGGCGGCATCGCTCAGGAAGTAACGTTTGAAAATGGCAACTGCTCCTTTCAGTTCTTTTGCAAGTAAATCATCGTAAGTATTCAGTACAGCGTTGAGTTGGTTTTCGTATGTATCTTCCGGTTGGGTGGAATGAATCATGATGTGATACTCCGAAGGGCCTTCTGCTGCCTTATATTTGAAAATTTCAGTTAGAGTCTTTTCAGACTGAATGTTCTGTTGTTCTTTGTTGTTCATATTCATTTTATAAATAACTATTTATTCTTGTGCACCGTTGTCAATCCAGTCGTCGATAAGAGTCAGAATGTTCGGCTCGGTTATCATATTGGAATGATTGGTTTTCCAACCTGTCGTATTCAGGATTTGATGCAGTACACTTTCTTCTGCGCTGCCGGCTTTCACCCGCAGCAGTCCGGTTACTACCGACGAAGAGTGCCCTACTAAATTCTGATAACTGTTTCCTTCCAATAAGCTCAATCCTGCTGCGGCACTGGTTGCTATTCCGTGACAGCCTATACAGCCTTTATCGAAAACATTTTGCTGGATAGCGTTGTACATGCTTACATTCACGGTACCTGCATCCATACGTATGGTATCGTCGATTGCTGTAAGGTCGTCCATCGACTGGAAACTGATAATCCGCTTTCTCAATTTATTGATAATGCATAATTCGACAGTACTCACCTCATCACTGATGCCTGTCATAGTTACCTGAATCTTATCACCTTCGATAGCCGGAACCGGGATTGTTTTTGTGACAACGGCATACTCACTCTCATCGCCGAAGCCTGCCACTACTATACTATAACTATCGGGCCATTTACTGATACCGTTGATTATTCCACTCATCTTCAGCGTGCGTCCCTCTTCTGATATAATACCTGTCTTTTCGTAAACAGGTCCGTCGTCACAAGAAGAAAGCCCTGCGAATAACAGTAGACAAGTCCCCAAAAGAATATATTTTTTCATAAACAAATCCTTTCCTGTTCTATTTAGAATGTGTACTGAAGTAAGATGGTGGCGGAATGTGTAGCCAGGCCCAAATCGTCGTTGTCACGGTCGAGTTGGGTATCATGTCCTTTGCGGGCGATATACTGGTACATAGCCTGTAATTTCAGATTGCAATTTCTGAAGAAATAATTCATACCTACGGCGGGCATATTCAGGAAACCGTTGGTGTCCATTCCGTTACGGTTGAAGAAATCATAACGTGCAGCAGCCTGCAAGCGTGGAGCTACAAAGTAACCGCCTTGTACGTAACCGCCCAGGTAATTGTATGATTCGGAAATCTTCTGTCTTTTGGTGAAACCTACATTCATGTAATACATTTCAGCTCCCAGGTAAAGTTTGTTCTTCAGCATCGCGAACTCCAGTCCGGCGCGGTAGTCATTGGTACTTTCGTTTTCACTCTCCATATTGATAGATGTAGAAATACCGAACATGATTTTATCTTCATTCAATCGGTTCGGATTTCCCTGCGTAGCAGGCATCACGCCTTTTGGCATATATGTGAAACGTCCGGCATATAGCAAAGACGGAATGTGCCAGTCGTCACTGAATGTTTTTGTAGCTGTATTCACCGAAGCTCCCGTACCGTTGAACAAGCCGATTTCGTATCCGAACTTGTCGGCTATCAGACCGTGAATTTCTACACCCAAGTCGAATCCGGTACCAATATTCGGTGTTACCGCATTCAAGGAATAGGGAAGAATGACGGGGGCAGTCAGTGATACAGGCAAACTAGGCATCATTGTTTCTCCCAATGTTGTCAGGTAAGCGTGTGAGAAAGGCGTCTTAAACTTACCTACCCGGATGGCAAACTGTTTCTTCAGTTGGACATCAAACCAGGCTTGTTGGAGCAATGCTCCGCCACTGGCTGCGGCATTGATGGAAAGGTTGAAAGTTACTTTGTCGAAAGCTTTTCCTGTGAAACCGAGTACGGCATAAGGAACGGAGAAGCCGGAATTGGCTATGTTGTCCTGATTGTATGCCTTGTCCAGTCCTTCATCGTCATACCAGTTGAAGTTTCCACAAGTCTGCACAAGCAGATAAGGTTTGAAAACGAAATCGCCTTTCTTGGTTCCGATAGTGAATCCTTCTCTTCCAGCCAATGATACTACACCATTTTCCGTATCTTCTTCATGTTGTGCCATAGCAACTAAAGGCATCATGGCAAACAACATGGCAATGATTATAAATCTCTTCATAATTATTTGGTATATACTACTTTTTACTTTAAAGTGAATTTAAAAATGCGAGTAATGCGTCGCGATCCTCTTTACTCATGTTCTTGAACAGGTTCTTTGATGCTTCTCCTTCTCCGCCATGCCACATGATGGCTTCCGTCAGATTGCGGGCACGTCCGTCGTGCAGGAAATAAGTATGTCCGTTCACCTTTTCTTGCAGACCGATTCCCCAAAGCGGAGTGGTACGCCATTCGTTTCCACGAGCCAGACCGCTTACATAGTTGTCATTCAGGCCGACTCCCATAATCTCGGAACCCATGTCGTGCAACAGATAATCGGAATAGGGATGAATCGTCTGACCGCCCAGCCACGGGAGTTGGGTATTGTTCAATAAGACAGTGCCGCGCTTCTTTGTGTGAAGGGTGCTTACATGGCAAAGATGGCATTTGGCTTTATAGAAGTTTTGTTCCCCTTTGATTACATGCGGGTCATTTACATTACGCCGGGCAGGAACGCCAAGACTCTGCATGTAGAGGTCTACATTCTCCATTTCTTCCGTACTGACATCCAGTTGATCGTAAGAAAGTCCCATCATACTGCCTTGGTTGACTTGTATTTGTCCTTCGCAGATTTCTTCTGGGTAGCGGCTGTTCGTTATTCCCATATCACTGGAGAAGCCTAACTCTACCGTCAAGTCGGCATGTTGGGCCTTATTTCCGGACAGTCCCAGACATTTGACCCCGCGCTCCATGATATAGTTGCATCGTCCGCTGATTCCATATTCGGGATAATTGCTTCTTGCTGCGAGTGCTTCAATCTCGATAGGGTCTAAAGCCATCATCTGCCCCATGCCTACGTGGCGTAGGGGGATACGTACGGTACAGAACAAATCTTCCGGTTTGATTTCTTCGGCATACCATTCGGAGATAGTATAATTCGGTTTGCAGAGTGTGTACGTTTCACCGTCAGGGAAAGAAAAGTCCTCGTAGGTGTATTCTACGGATAGTTTACCTTCCGGTTGTACTCCGTAGATTGCCTGATCGTGAAGTACACGCCCATAGTCTTGGAAGAAAGCTCCGTTTTTACGGGATATGTAGATGAGCATGGAAGAGAATCCATAACTTCCCGAACCGCCTTCCGTCCATAGGGATGGTTTGGTACGTCCGGCATTCCGGTGACAACTACCACACGAATAGCCGGCATAGACGGGACCCAGTCCGCCGCCATGACCGTTGTTACTTGTACGCACGTCATCATAAAGCCTGTCTCCGCGGGTGAAACGGATGTCATAAGCTCCTGTTATCCAGTCTGCGGGAGTATCATAGGCTACGGATGAGCTTAGGAAAATAGTGGATGTACCGGCGGATAGGGCATATCCTTCCGGGATTTCTATATCCAGTACATCAATTCCGTCGTCGTCGCAGGCCGCACACGTCAGCAGACAAAAGATAGAAAATGAATATTTTAGAAAGTGATTCATTGTTTATTGACTTAATTTCAATAATATGTTTTTAACATACCAAAGAAGTAAAGGGAGATTTCGGTATCCCGCCTTTACTTCTCAATACTATCTTAGTAAGATAAATCTTTACTGTACTTTACGAGGTACACCGTTTTTGTAGAGTAAGAACTCCAGTGTATGGAAACCACGTACGTTCTGAGCTGATTCAACGGCAGCATCGTCATCATCATCGCTCCATTCCAGATCGCTCCAACTTTGAGAGTTCAGAATCTGTACGATTGCATTTTGGTCCAAAGGCCAGCTATCCATGTTGGGGTCAAGTCCCATTTCGTCTACCGGACCGAACAGGAATGCTTCGCTTTTTTCCCAAGGTTCACGTGCGGTGATCCAGGCAGCACAAGCAGTTTCAAATGCTTTGTTCGATGGATTGTCTGCAAGTGCTATCACTGCATTGTATAATGCATCATTTTTTTCTTTCAGATTTTTGTAAGTCGGTACTACTACTGCATCGACATAGCGTGTTACTACAGGATTAAGTACTGCATCGCTGTTGATACCGTTATTATTATTCGAAATATAGGACTTCAAGTCATTTTTCAATACGCTTTCCAAATCTGCGCAAGCATTCATTGCCACTACTGTTTCATCACTGGCAATGTGATTACGGAAAGGCTGCGGAATATCTTGAATGGCTTCTGCGGCTGCTTTTATAGCATTTTTTATTTTGGTGTCTAGTGTCGGGTTAACACCAGCAATCACTGTTGCCAGAGAGTTGGTATTGATACTACCGTCCAAAGAACCATAATAAGCATTTCGGATCGAATAGATGTTATTGGTATAGTCATCACGAGAGTGCCAGCTATACCAGGACTCTACAGCATATAATGCTTCTTCTGTGTTTCCGGCTTTGTACAAGTTGTATGGATCACCGATCTTGGCAGTACCTACCTCGTTGGCAATTTCCGCGCATTTGTCTACGATTTCTTCTACGCAACTCAGAGCGCTTGCATAAGCTGAACTATTATGTGCTTTGAAAAGATCGGCATAGCTTGTTCCGCCTTTATAACTTGAATTCCATGCATCATAAAGATTGGTTGCATCTGTTTTCAGGAGAGCTGCAACGTTTCTCATGTAATTATGCCAGCTTGAAGCATTTTCAGAGGTGTAGTCGATATTTGCAGGATCCACTATCGGATTGTCATCATCACTACTACAAGAAGTTGCTGTAAATGCCAGTCCCGCTATCAGGGCTGCAACATAAAAGAATTTTGTTTTCATCTTATCTAAATTAAATAATTAATTATTTGTTATTTCTTGATAAACCATCCTATATAGGCTATTCCGATAGAAAATTCGTTTTCACTGTTGTAGGCTTTGGATACGCCGAAAATCTTGTTTGTTCCGATTTGACGTGTCGCATAGTCCGCCTTTACTACCAGATTGGGCAAAGCATACCAGTTCAAACCTGCTGTCCACATACTTACCTGACAGCGTTTTTCCATTGTCTGACCTTTTTCTCCCTTTTCTTGTGGATTATAGTATTCGTAACGGGCAAATGGATAGATTACCGGAATTTTCTTGCTGCCACCGAATACTGAACGGATATTGATACCGGCTTCAGCTGCATAACTTATCGCATTCTTAGCTACCGGAGCCAAACGGCTGTAAGGCGATTTATTCGATAACTTGACATTTGCCTGGCTTACTCCTGAAGAGTTTCCTAAATTCCCATACACAACGTTACCGCGTGCTATTACGTATTTATTGCGATACTGTGCGTCTGCCGTATAGATACGCACCGGAATCTTTCCGTAGCTTGAATAAGTCTGTTCCTTGTCTGAATTGGAACCTGCATCTGCGCAATAATAGAAGGATGCGCCTACACGCAATCCCGGAACTCCTTTATAATCCAAACGGAATACATAGGCGGGAGAAGTAAAGTTGTCTTCTTCAAAGATTCCCTGTTTACCACTGCCTACCCATGTGTTACGGTCGAAGCCGTTGGGATTCAGACCCGCTACGACCATAGCCTGATAATCGAAACTTGCATAACCTTTTCCGAAGGAACCGAAGATTTCAAGTCCGTTCTCATGCCAGGTAGAGGGCAGGAGGGTGGTTTCACCTTCCGGGCGCGAAGTTCCGAAGAAATTAACCGGCTCATGGTGGGCATTGGTCAAGCCCACCGGGACGATGATATGTCCGGCACGTACATTGATAGACCGATGAATCAGGCGTGTGATGTGAAATTGTTCAATAGCCACTTCACCACCTTTTTCTACTTCGGTTTCGTATTCACCATTTTCTGTATTTTCCAATTCGAAAGCAGTACCTGTTCCACCGGATTCAAACTCAATCTCAGCACCGAGTATCCATTTGGAATTGAATTTGTAATCAAAGGCTACAACAAAACGGGGAATGGAGATTGTGTTCCTGTTTTTCTTAGGATTACCGTCGTTGCCGCCATAAAAGCGGTTGATACCGTAGTCTTTGAAGTTTGCGACCATTTCACCATATCCCCCAAAGCGGAATTTAGTATATTCTTCCGTAGAAGAAGATTTACTGTCTTTAGAATTATCTGTTGTTTCCTGCGCTGAAAGTGTGAGAGAAGAGAGGAAACAAAGAATAACGATTGCAGTTATTTTTCTCATCTTTTTAATAATTTTATTGACTGCAAAGTTAGGTGGTGTTAAAAAATGTGGCAATACCTATTAGTAGGCATAGTTGTTTCTTAAATTCAATATATGTAGGTAATTTTAAGCTAAAACGGGTGGATTTAGGGAATGAATGGGAAAGAAAATTAACAAAGGTGCATATCAGTAAGCATATATTTGAGGTATGCAGGTTAGCCTTTGGTATTTATACATTTTTTGAGACTCTTATTAAGGATGTTTACTGCATAAAGTAAAATCAGTAAATATTGTAATTTGTAGGTATATGATCAATCGTAAATTTTTTCGTCTTGTTTGTAATAAATAAGTTTAAATGTCGACATATATAGAAAATGGAGAGTGCGTAGCTGAATTTTCTGTTTGTTCTGTCGACATTAATATCTATAAACTAATTTAATACAATATGTTATGAAACGAATATTATTCCTGATGTTGATAAGTTTGATGAGTTTCAATCTTATGGCATTTACATCTGAAGTGAAAACTGTCAAACTTGAAGACGGTGAAGTAATCAATACCCGTATCTGTTTGCCAGACAACGACGTCGCAACTATTGTTTTTTGTATTTCGGGGACAGGGCCGAGTACCTATTTGACAAAACGTCCGACGTTTAATTATAATGACGAATTGGCTAAGGGCTTTTGTGAACAGGGACTTGCTTTTTTTACTTATGACAGACGCGGGTGTAAAACCGGAGAGAAGCCGCCGTTCTTTGTAGAAGTGGATTCGGTGAAATATGCTAAATATGGACCGTTGTAGGAAGCAGAAGATATAGAAGTGATGATTTTGTCACTTTTTAAAGACCGGAGATTTAAGAAATGTAAGATAATACTATATGGAATAAGTGAAGGGACTATAATTGCTCCAATCGTGGTTGAAAGAGGAAATGTCAAAATTGATGCCTTGCTATTGCATGGTTATGCACATGACAATATGTTTGATATTATAAAATGGCAGAATGAAGGATATGGAGTAATGAACATGGTTAATGCTGTTTTTGACCGGAATGGGGATAAGGCAATTAGTTTCGAAGAATATGAGAATACGGATAAACAAGTGCTTGCCTGTAAATCACAGCTATTTCAGAATGCACCGTTCGAATCGTTGGATGTTGTAAAAGATAGTCTTATTGATATTCGTGACATTAGGAGAATGCGAGCTCCTTTTCATGATTATTTAATGAAATGTGTAACAGAAAATAATTGGGCATGGATAAAAAGTAACTACTTTAATGTTATGTCTCAATGGTTTAAGGAGCATTTCTGTCTGGAACCTAACAAGACTAGACTTTTAAGAATAAATATTCCTATATATGTGTTTCATGGGAAAGATGATGCTAATGTTCCTGTAGAAAGTGTGTTGGATTTGTAAGCACGGTTCGATGTATGTAATAAAACAAACTTGACTGTATATGTTTTTGAGAAACACAATCATGACTTGAACTTTTTGGATTGGTTGTCCGATAAAAAATGGTCTGAAGGGTATAAGACGATATTTAGAGTTGCAAAGAATATATAAATTCATTCTAAATCAAAAAGATAGCCTTCAGAACTATGAGGAAAGCTGTTGAATTGAATATAAAAGGAAGTTCATACAATGAATAACGGCACATATTAGTCTGCTATTTTCATCTAATATGCGCCGTTCTATTATTAAAATCGTTTGTTTTGATTTAGTTGACAATCATATCTTGCTTCCATACAGTTCCACTGATGTCAGTCAAAATTAGTTCATACTGACCTTCAGGCAAGTTCTTCAGCATATTGTCTGTGATGTTTAGAGTTGCTTTGCTGCCTAGTGGAATAATAAGACTGTGCTTGCCCGGAGCCACTTTGGCTACATAATCATTCTTTATATCGGTAAGCGGGAATTGTGACAGTTCTTCTCCATTCTTTTGAATCACGACTTTGGCATTGGCATCTTTTAGCGTAATACCTATAAGGAAAGAACCGTATACGTCGGCACCTTCTACACGATATACTTTAAAGGAGAGAGTCCCATTATCAATCTTTGCATCCGAGAGTTCGATTTTGGGTTTTACGGATTTGTTATGTAACGGCCCCCATACACCATTATGAAAAGCCTGATTGGTGTATAGCGCAAGTATGAACAATACGACTGCACCGCTGATTGCCACTTTACTAAATCGTTTGATAGACAACGGAAGTTCACCGGAAGTGATCCATACCAACCATTTGTTTTTGGGCAACTTGGATTGTAACAGATAATCCAAAGAATATTTGCTGCCACCGGAAAGGAAGATAGTAAATCCCGCCGATACGCCTAAAATACCTATTTGCCATTCATCGAGACAGGTAGTTCCCAACCAGCCGGAGCCTAACAGGATGCCGAATGCAAGGCTGAATACACCAATGCTCATCAATCTTGTAAAGAAGCCGAACATATACAATAATCCGACTATACCTTCGACGATGGTGAAGATGATCATTGCCCACCAAAGTAAATCGGGAGTGCTGACAAGATATTCAATGATAGGTTTGATTCCTAGTGAGTTAGAAAGGAAGTGATTAAACTTTTCTCCGATGTATCCGGCAGAATCCGGGATGAGTTTGTTTTCGAGGACAAGTCTTCGCCAAAAGGCTGAAAAATAAGTCCAGCCGACAATAAGTCGTAACGAAAGGGTGAAAATACCGGCCAGTGTGTAGGCGGTGAGTTGTTCTTGTTGTTGCTTCATTGCAATGTTTGATTTGGTTGTAATTGAGGGAATCGTTTCTTGTATAACAAGTTTCCATTGGAAAATGTTCTGATGGATACCTGTTTTTTTAAAGAAACGATTCCACTCAAGACAAACCACATACAAACAAAGCTAAACTTATGTTAAGGTTATCGCTTACACTGCAATCTTTATACCTTCTTTTTTACTGCAATACCGTTTGCATTGCTGGCAAAGGTCATATCCCAGCATGGCTCCCAAAATAAAATCTTCTTCGGCGGTCAGCTGATTCAAAGGGCGAATGATGATATGCCGCATAGCTTCCATACATTCGGGCTTTCCAAAAAATAGGTTGATTTTATTGGTACCTACTTCTTGTATCATATAACTGATTTTTTGATTTTTCAACCGGCGGATGGCAAACTCTTCGTGCTCTCTGCTCATTGTATAAAGTACCATATTGCGTACGCCTTTCTTAAACTCATAAATGTGATTAAGGAAAATCCTGATTTCACCGGGAATGATTCTTTCAGTAGCCATGATGCAAAGTATTCTTTAATATATAAAGGTAAAGTTAACTGATTTCTTGTTTCACTTGTTCTGCCCATGCACTGATACGCTCGTCTGTCAGGTTGTCTTCGTTAACTTCATCAAGCGGAAGCCCTGCGAACTTACCGTCCACAACAGCGATGGAAGCGTCGAACGTATATCCTGCCGTATCTACCGAACCGCAGAACTTGCAACGGGTATCTTTCAAATCTTCATAAAGAATTCCTATTGCGTCACAGAATGTATCTGCATAAGAATCCGAATCACCGCAACCGAACAAGGCTACATATTTGTGAGACAAATCACATTTCTTTAAAACTTTCACACCGTCATACCAGTCGTCCTGAAGTTCGCCTGCTCCCCATGTGGAAGAACCAAGTACTAACACATCATATTCATTTACTAATGCTTCTGTAAGTTTGGATACATCAAATACATGTTCCGAAGAAACATCCAATTTCTCTGCAATTCGACGGGCAAGGTCTTCTGTTGTTCCGGTAGTGGAACCGTAAAATACTCCAATTTTATTCATCTTGATTTTGTTTTAAATGTAATGCCGCAAAGATAGGGTGTCCTTTAGAAATAGGAAATCCCCATTTATAATGGAATAACAGTCTCATACTCATTATAAATGGGGATATGTAAAATAAGAAGTTAACTTTAACATTGGTAAAAGTTGGGATTAACAACTGTAAATCTTCACTTTTATAGGGGATGCTTTTTTAATGGTGGAACAAGCGGATACCCGTAAATGCCATTGCCATATTATACTTGTCGCAAGTGCTGATAACATGGTCGTCACGAACAGAACCGCCCGGTTGCGCAATGTAACTGACACCGCTTTTGTGTGCTCTCTCTATATTATCTCCAAACGGGAAGAAAGCATCCGAGCCTAAAGCTACCCCAGTCATGGTATCCAACCAGGCGCGTTTTTCTTCGTGAGTCAGGACTTCCGGCTTTTCAGTAAAGAACTGTTGCCAAATACCGTCTGCCAATACGTCTTCATGGTCTTCTGAAATATATACGTCGATGGTATTGTCACGGTCGGCACGACGGATTTTGTCAATCCATGGCAGGTTCATCACTTTCGGGTGTTGGCGTAAATACCAGATATCAGCTTTGTTGCCCGCCAGACGCGTGCAATGAATACGGGATTGCTGACCTGCGCCGATACCGATTGCCTGTCCGTCTTTTGCATAGCAAACGGAGTTGGACTGCGTATATTTCAAAGTGATTAAGGCAATAATCAAATCACGTTTGGCATCAGCCGGAATTTCTTTGTTGGCTGTGGGCATCTCTTTCAGAAGACTTTCATCAATTTTCAGTTCGTTTCTTCCCTGTTCGAAAGTCACGCCGAAAACATCTTTGTGTTCGATAGGAGCAGGACAATAAGCAGGATTCATCTTGATAACATTATAGGTGCCTTTTCTTTTATTCTTCAGAATTTCCAAGGCTTCGGGAGTATAATCCGGTGCAATAACACCGTCAGACACTTCACGGTTGATGATACGTGCTGTTTCTTCATCACAAGTATCGGACAATGCGATAAAATCCCCGTAAGACGACATTCGGTCTGCGCCACGTGCACGTGCGTATGCTGTTGCCAATGGCGACAGTTTCACGTCATCCACGAAATAAATCTTTTTCAGTGTATCGCTCATTTCCACTGCAACGGCAGCGCCGGCCGGACTGACATGCTTGAAGGAAGCGGCAGCCGGTAGTCCGGTAGCTTCTTTCAGTTCTTTTACTAACTGCCAACTGTTGAATGCATCCAGCAGATTGATGTAACCGGGACGTCCGTTCAGTACTTCGATAGGGAGTTCGCCTTCTTTCATGAAGATACGGGCAGGCTTTTGGTTAGGGTTGCAGCCGTATTTCAATTCGAGTTCGTTTGCCATTTTATTAATTATTACGAGTTATTAATTACAAATTGATAGCGACAAAATTACTAAAAAAAGAGATGCTCGCCTATACTTGGGACACAAAATAGTAGCATATAATTGGTATTTAGCAATTTGTAAAGAATCAAAATACCTATAAATGATGATTGTATATCCGTGAAATATTCCGTTTCTTTGCAGTCTCTAATATAAAGTAGGTATCGATGGATAATTTACAAAAATATAAATCAACTGACAAGATGATTGATCTTATCAGTGACGACTATTCTTTATTGCAAGTGATGAGCCGCTTCGGGCTGTCATTAGGTTTCGGAGATAAAACAGTAAAAGAGGTCTGTGAACAGAACGGAGTAGACTGCCAGACTTTTTTAATTGTGGTCAATTTCATAGCTGAAGGCTTTTCACGGCTGAATGGTGATAAGGATAATATTTCCATACCGGGATTGATAGACTACCTGCGACAAGCGCATAGTTACTTCCTTGATTTTTCTCTTCCTGCCATACGGCGTAAGCTGATTGAGGCTATCGACTGCTCACAGGATGACGTCGCTTTTCTTATTCTGAGGTTTTTCGATGAATATACACGTGAAGTACGTAAGCACATGGATTATGAAGAGAAAACCGTATTCAAGTATGTCGATGCGTTGATTGCGGGGAATGCTCCGAAGAATTATCAAATCAGTACATTCTCCAAGCATCATGACCAGGTAGGAGAGAAGTTGACGGAACTGAAGAATATTATTATTAAATATTGTCCTGCCAAGGCCAATGAGAATCTTTTAAATGCCGCTCTTTTCGATATTTATGCTTGCGAGGCCGGTTTGGAATCTCATTGTAAGGTAGAAGATTATATTTTTGTTCCTGCTATTCTGAACTTGGAAAGGAGGATTAGAGAAAATGAAAAATAATGAAGTTATCCGAATTGCGATTGCCGAAACATCTGTGATTATTCGTGGCGGATTGACTGCCGCTTTGAAACGTCTTTCTAATGTAAAAGTACAGCCCATTGAATTGCTTTCTGTTGAGGCATTAAATGATTGTGTCCGGACGCAGTATCCTGATATGCTGATTGTCAATCCGGCTTTTGGTGATTATTTTGATGTGGGTAAGTTCCGGGAAGAAACATCCGGCAAAAGAATACGTGTGATAGCTTTGGTTACTTCCTTTGTAGACGCTTCTTTGTTGAGCAAGTACGATGAGTCTATTTCTATCTTTGATGACTTGGAAATTCTTTCCAAGAAGATTGCAGGTTTGCTGAATATGGCTTCTGAGGAAGAAGAAACTGATAGTCAGGATGCACTCAGCCAACGGGAGAGAGAAATTGTAATCTGTGTGGTGAAAGGAATGACGAATAAGGAAATTGCGGAAAAACTGTTTTTGTCCATTCACACAGTCATCACTCACAGGAGAAATATTAGCAAAAAATTGCAAATACACAGTGCTGCCGGTCTGACTATCTATGCTATTGTAAATAAGCTGGTTGCGCTGAGTGATGTGAAAGATTTATAGTCTAATGAAATGTTATTAAATATAAAACCGTTTGCGCACACGGAAATTATTCGTACCTTTGCAGTGCAGTTGGGAAATTGCTATTAGTTTATAAGGTAAAAGAAAATATGAAGGTATTAGATTAGACAATAAATTTAAGGTATTAAAGTTTTTAGTTCAGTAGGAAAGTTTTTAATAGAAGGTAAAAGGATAACAATAGGTAAGAAGTTTTAGGGTAAAAAGAAGATTAGTTTTCAGGAAAAAAGAGGTAAGGAAAAGAAAAGCCTTTAAGGCTTTTCTGATGTGAGGCGGGTGGTTCCATAGAGGAATTAACTCGTTTTTTTATTTTGAAATAAACCTGCGTATACATATCTTGGTCTTGTTGGGATTATAAAATATCATTTAAAAACAAAATCCCGACGAAATCGCTTCGGCGGGATTCTATTTCATTTTTACTTAAATGTGGCTACGTAATAAAATTATGACTAATTAATTCAATTCTGATACTGCAAAGATAGTGCGTTTCAGCATGTGTCACAATCACCTATATAAGGTATATTACGCAGCTATTCTCATTATTTATGGTTACTAGTAGGTGTTTTCTCTACTTTCTCCCATTCTTTTGTTTCAAAATTGTACGCTTTGATGATTCTAGCAGGGCATCCCGCACATATGGAATAGGGAGGAACGGAATGACTGACTACACTTCCGGCAGCCACTACGCAATGTTTACCTAAAGTGACGCCCGGAAGAATCACCGAATTGGCGCCTACCCATACATCATCCTCGATAACAACGGGTTGTGTACTCACCCCCTGTTCGTCAATCATCTTTTCCGCATCCTGATAATTGTGGTTGAGTCCGGTGACAGTTACATTTTGAGCCAGGTTGACATGATTACCAATAGTAACGGGACCTATGATTGTATTTCTTAGTCCGATACGGGTATAATCCCCGATTGCCAAATCTCCGACAGCATTGTTAAGACAGGAGAAGTCTTCCACCACCGAATATCTTCCTAAAGAGAATCGATTGAAAGGAGGAAGGTCTTTGCGTACACTTCGGTAGATAACAGAACCTTTTCCGCGTTTCAGATAGATGAAATCGAAAAGACGTATCCACCAGTTAGGGCGTGTCTTGACGGGATGCATGATGAAACGATGAATAGCTTGCTTTAAGCCGGGATTTCCTTTAATTCGCTGTTTAAGTGTCTTTTTCTCCATATTGAATGTTTTTTCTTCTTCTTATCTTCTACCAAATAATCAGGAATTGCCAAACTGTATGTGATTAGTAAACCGAAAAGCAGAATCCACCAACTAAATGATGAAGTCCAGTCGTATCCTGTAATCAATAAAGCCCAAATGCCTACGAAGATACACAATTTTAGTGGAGAAGGTATCAATTGCTGTATAATCCGGTTAAAGAAACTCCAGTTTCCTTCTAATAAAGAAGGAAGCAGATAGGAAGCCATCTTCCGGATACGTTTCCGATAAGGGCAGACAGGGGAGGACTGGCAGTAAACGATTGCGTCCGGTAGGTAATCTATATAAATATTCTGTCGGAGTAACTTCCGCTCAATGTTGGTTTTGGAACTTTTCAAATTCTTTTGCAGCCATTCCAAATCAATAGCCATATTGGTTCCGAGTAAATTGGATGACAATCCAAACTGAGTGTTTCCTGCCCTGCAAATACTGTTTTTTATTTCATCACACAGGATGCGAAAACGGTTTCGAAAGCCTTGGCGGTTTTCGGTAATTGAATGTAATTGGATTGCCTGTATGCCTGAATCGTAGGCATCGTATATCTTGTCCATCAATCGTGGTGACAAGGCACAGGCTGTATCAGACAGAATAAGTACCAGGTCATACTGTTCTTTGTCCAAACTGTTGATACGTTGGTACAAGTCATTATAGGTGATAAACTCGTAAGGCTCTTCTTTATAGATGGTTATAAGTGGACTACCTTCCGGGATAAGAATCGCACAATGGTACTTCTTCTTGGTTTTTGAATAGATGATATGCTTGAAATGCGACGCCACTGCCAATATAAAAAGATATAGAAATAAAACTCCTGTGAAGAAGAATACCAAATCATCTAGTATGTAGATATAAGAGTCCATTGTCCGAAAGGGGAATTATACGTTCTCTTTTTGAACAAATGCAGTGACTGTCTTCAGGATGATTTTTATGTCCAGCCAAAAAGAGAATGTTTTTGCGTAGGTGATGTCCAGTTGCTTGCGCTCTTCGGCGGAAAGCTTTCCGGCTTCCCCTCTTTTCTCCACCTGCCAGAGTCCGGTTAGCCCTGCCGGTCCCATAAAACGGTCGATATGCTCATCGCTGGTCAGCAATTCAGCTTCGTAGAGTGGGAGAGGGCGGTTGCCTACTATCGACATATCCCCCTTTAATATATTAATGAGCTGTGGCAACTCGTCAATGCTATATTTACGAATGAACCGTCCGATTTTCGTGATTCTGGGGTCATTCTCCAGTTTCACGAACGCATTACTCTTTTCTTTGGATTTCTTGTGAATATAATCTTCTTCGGTGATAACGAAGTCGTCAGATATCAGGAGGATTTCTTCTTCGTCGGCATTTTCATTAAGTTCTGCTTCCGGTTCTTCTTCCTCTCCCCAAATGTCCTGCTCTTCTTCCTGATATTGGTTGAGAGCGTTGAAGTCTTTCAGATGCTTGTCGGCATCGGTGTACATCGAGCGGAACTTGAGGAAGTCGAATATCTGATAATTACTTCCTACACGTTTGGATTTGTAGATAATCGGGCCTTTACTCTCTATCCGGATGGCTAATGCCGTAAATATCAAAAGGGGAGAAAGACACAGTATTGCCATTCCCGAAAAGAATATGTCAAAAGCTCTTTTCCATAATGGCAGCTTGAAAGCGTTTATATTTTGCGCTTTGAGTTGAAGAGCTTTTATTTTTTGCTCTTTCCTGCGCTTGAGGAAGGTTGACAAGTCAGTCAGAGCTTCGTGTGTGGTTTCGTATTTGATGGTATTGTTGATTCCGGCTTTGAGATACTCTGACGCTTCCTCTTTGGATAAAGAATCAATGACGAGTACCATATAAAGCCCCGGATATTTTTTGCGCATATAGCGTATATCAGCAATATCTTTAGACAGGTTTACCTGCTCAAAAAATAGGGCAGCGTCATATTTTTCCCGTATCTTATCCAGTACTTTGATAGCTTTATTGCAATTCGATGCCGCATAGAATACCCCTATACTTAGTTTAGAGAACAGCTCGATTGTTTTACCATCTTTGCCTATGTAAACAAAATATTGCATGTGGAAGCTCCGGTATTAGTCGATAATCTTTTTTATTCGGATTTTAAGTTCCAAAGGATTGAATGGCTTCAGGATGTAGTCTTCAGCTCCCTCTTCCAGTAATCTGATTCTTTCTGTTGTACTTTCTTCGCTAGACAGCATAACGATAGGAATTGACTTGAATAACTCATTATTCTTCATGTATTTTAAAAATTCATCTCCCATCATGAGGGGCATACGAATGTCCGAAATAATAAGATCGGGCATATTACCCTCATTAAGCCATTCTATAGCTTTAATAGGATCTTCCAAATAGGTAAAATCATAATCTTTTCCTAAATAAACCCCTGCTACTTTCCCAATTGTCGCCTTATCGTCGACTAGTAATATTTTTTTCTTCATACGAATAGACCTTTCTATCGCTTGCTTTGTTATTGATTTATAGATTTGTTTGCTGTCACATTAAATTTGTGACGCTGTGCAAATATAGATATTATTTTAGAATAATCTCTCAATATAGGGAGCTAAAATTCATGATATGTATAATTTTCTCTATAAAATGCAAATCGGCGGGAATTTAATGAAAGACACGGACTCCACTATTTATGAAATCCGTGTCAACAAATCATGTTTAGTTTTTATTTGTATACTTTGGAGGAATCGAAAGTTTTCCACCAATCTTGATTCTTGCTACCGCCACTTGTCACCCAACTTTCAAACAGGGAGTAGGCGTTCTTGATGTTCGTATATTCCAAAGGCCATTGGAATTCGGTCGGAACCATAATTCCCCATGCCAGATTCTCTTTACTGATGTAATATCTCTTGCGTGAAGTAGAGCTGTCATCGTTGTTTCCACCGAACAAATCAGTATTCGCCAGTTTGGTTGGCTGATAACCGGCAACGTGAATTTCTTTACGGTTGTTTCTGTTTCCTTCTACAAAGATGAAAACATTCAACTTGTTAATGTTGAGCTCGTCAACAGAAATCGGATTACTGAATTTAATCGTGAAACTAATATTCTTTGGACTTTTATTGTTTGAACTGTTTTTGATGGTATTAATTTGTTCGTAGCGATTAAGCCCTAATGTCTTATGTGCATCGTCAAACAACGGAATCACCGCATAATCCTGCCCATTTTCAATCCGGTTATTATTCACATTGAAGTTTTGGATAAGAGAATTGTCGCTGAACTCTACCGGTTGTGTGATGGCACTGGCAGGAACGCCGTTCAGCATGATGGCAGCTCCGATACTCTTGGTTGCTCCGGCAGCCGATAAGTCAATACTTAGTTTAAACTCCTGCGCCTTATTATCTTTATTAATCGAAATCTTTCTTTCTTTGATAATCAGAACCACGTCATTCATATCATAATCTCCGTATAGCGGCCATTGGTCTTCAAATAAATATGCATAGTTACGAGTGTCATCTACTATGATCGGATAGTCAGGGTCTTTAGGTTCTTCACCTTCGTTTCCGTTATTCTTAGTACCTGTACAAACTTCGATTACGGTTTTGGATTCTCCTGTTTTAGTGATATATGCACCGTTCTGTATGTAGAAATTATCCCACCATGGGTTCTTTTCTACATGGTTATCAGATTCAATGGCCAAATTACCGTCATATGTGAAACCTTGCATTGCAATAGCAATGATTGGCACAAATTGAATTGTTTTTTTCATCATACTGTAATATTGCTTGATTGTTTGTAACCAAATCTTATACAAAAATAGTCGCATATCTTATATTAAAGATGTGTTTTTCTCTATTTTATGTAATGAAAACAACTCTACTTCCGTTTTGGTTTCACTTTGGCTACATTAGGATTGTTTAAGGCTCTGTATGAATACAAAAGAAATCCCCTAACATTCTCTTTTACAGGAACCTGTAAAACGAAAGTTAGAGGATTGTACTAAATCTGTTTATTTCTTAGGGCTTGGTGATTTCACCTATTAGACAGGAGTTCATTTTGTATCGGATGTCTTGGTTGGATAATCCGTGTCCCAATAAAAACATGAGCTTGGTTATGGCACATTCAGGGGTACTATCGTATCCACTGATGACACCCGCTTCCAACAGATGCATCCCTGTCTCATAGCGTCCCATCTCTACCGCTCCTGAAGCACATTGGGTGATGTTCACGATAATAATCCCCCGTTCGGTAGCTTCCTTCAGTTGGCGGATAAACCACTCTTTTTGTGGCGCGTTTCCTGACCCGAAAGTTTTCATTACCACCGCTTTCAATCCGGGAACATGTAGGAGAGAAGTTACGATACTCTCTTGGATACCGGGAAAAAGTGTCAGTATAACCACATTTGTGTCAAATAGATAATGCGGTTTTAAAGGCTTGGTAAGGTCGGGCTTACGGATAAGGTTAGGCTCATATTTAATATGAATACCTACCCGTGCCAGTGGCGGGTAATTAAAAGACCGGAACGCATTAAAGTTTTCCGCGTTTATTTTGGTAGTACGGTTACCACGCATCAAGTGATTCTCGAAGAATATGCATACTTCGGGAACGATGGCAGTGCCGTCCGGGTTCCTGGCAGCGGCGATTTCAATAGCGGTGATGAGATTTTCTTTTCCATCCGTCCGTAAAGTTCCGATAGGAAGTTGCGAGCCGGTGAGAATAACGGGTTTGCTTAGGTTCTCGAGCATAAAGCTTAAGGCAGAAGCAGTGTAAGCCATGGTGTCCGTTCCATGAAGGATAACAAAACCATCAAAATAATCGTAGTTATAATTGATAATCTTCACCAGTTTTGCCCAATAAGCAGGCTCCATATCCGAAGAGTCGAGAGGTGGTTCGAATTGATAGGAAGAGATACGATAGTTGAATCTTTTCAGTTCGGGAACATGCTTGAGCAGATGGTCGAAATTGAAATTCTCTAAAGCACCAGTTTCAGGATTTTCTATCATTCCGATAGTTCCACCCGTATAAATTAACAAAACAGAGGGAGTATCTACTTTCATAACCGTTGAATTTCTGTTAAAACGCTGACAAAGATACCGATTAATTGGATATTATGAATAGTAAATGATGAATTTGTTTGTAGATTAGATTGAAATGTTTTAAACCTGAATATTTATACGGACTTATCCGATGATTTAAAAGAAAAAGCGCCTGTGTCTTTAAAAGTAAGTAGTTAAAGACCGGATGGCTGTGCGAACATATCCGTTCCGGTTACTTTAACTGCTTGCTGTTGATTATCCTTATTTATTTCAGTGCTTCTTTCAATTTGAGAATGGCTTTCTCCGGATCTTTTTCTTCTTCGAGCAGAGTGACAAATTTGCTACCGATGATTGCTCCCGAAGCATGTTCGCAGGCCGCCTTGAAAGTCGCTTTGTTCGAGATACCGAATCCTACCATCAATGGATTGTTCAGATGCATATCTTCTATCTTTTTGAAGTAAGACCGCTTCTGATCGTTGAAGTCCTGTTGTGCTCCGGTGGTTGCTGCGGATGAAACCATGTAGATGAAGCCGTCTGTATGTGCGTCGATTTCACGTATACGCTCTTCGCTGGTTTCCGGTGTGATAAGCATGATAACTCTGATGTTATAACGTTCGGCGATGATGCGGTATTGTTCCTGATAATCTCGGAAGGGAAGGTCGGGAATAATCACTCCGTCGATACCACATTCCATGCATTGGCGACAGAAGTTCTCAAATCCGAACTGCATGATCGGATTCAGGTAACCCATAAATACAAGTGGTATTTTCACATCCTTGCGAATATCACGCAATTGTTCGAAAAGGAGTTTCAGGGACATGCCGTTACGTAGTGCCCGGGTAGCGGCATTTTGAATAACAATGCCATCCGCCATCGGATCACTGAAGGGAATCCCGATTTCAATCATACTGACTCCGTGCTTTTCGAGTGTACGGATTACATCGGCAGTACCGTCCAATGTCGGATCACCTGCGCAGAAATAAATGGAAAGTATATCTTTCTTATTGCTGTTGAAAAGTTGATTAATTCTATTCATGATTATTGGAAATTTAAAATGATGATTTTAGTTCATTCAGGAATGTCCGGATACGTTCCGTATCCTTCTTTCCCGGTTTTAGTTCAAAACGGCTGTTGAGATCATATCCGGCCAGTCGGGGATGCTTGAATTCTTTCAGCGCATTGACACTGTAAGGATTGATGCCACCGCTTAATAAGAAAGGTACCTGCCCGTTGTACGTGTGCAGGATACTCCAGTCGAACTGATTGCCCGAACCACCATACTGTTCGCATTTCGTATCGAACAGGAACAAGTCGCAGACCTTTTCATACTCATATACCTTTGCCAAATCCTTGGGACGGGCTATTGAAAAGGCTTTGATGATTTTCAATCCCGCCATATGCAATGACCGGCAGTATTCCGGTGATTCGGTTCCGTGCAGTTGCACATAGTTCAGTCCGAAACGATCGGCATACATGCTGACTATCTGCTTGTCTTCATTCACAAAAACTCCGACACGTCGGGTGTAGATAGGGAGATAAGCCGGAAGCTCGTAGACATATCGGGGAGATTTGGGATAAAAGATAAATCCCAGCATATCAATGCCTTCAAGTGATTCTACATCCCGTATGTTTTCAGCTTCACACATTCCACATACTTTGATAATTTTTCCGTTGATCATAGGGCTGTCCGTTTTGAATAATTAGTTTATTGTATGGCTTGCAGGAAATTCTGTAAAGTTTCTCCCGGTTGCTCAGTTTTCATAAATGTTTCACCGATCAGGAATCCGCGGAATCCGGCTGTCCGGAGACGTTTTACGATTTCGGGATCGGAGATACCGCTTTCGGATACCAATACCGCGTCTTGGGGAAGTTGTCCGGCCAACCGGAACGAGTTTTCCACATCGGTGAAGAAAGTTCCCAAGTTACGATTGTTGATTCCTACCATATCTATCTTTTCATTAATATACGACAACTCTTCCGGACTGTGGATTTCCAGCAGAACTTCCAGTCCCAAAGAATGTGCCTTCTCTGTAAGTTCATTACATCTTTCCTGTTCAAGCGCGGCTGCGATAAGAAGCACTGCATCCGCACCGACAATTTTTGCCTGATAAAGCTGATATTCGTCAATGATGAAATCCTTTCTTAGAATAGGAATCTCTACCAAAGGGCGTGCGATACGAATATCTTTCAGGCTTCCCCCGAAAAACTTCTCATCGGTGAGGATAGAAAGGGCGGAAGCACCTGCTGTCGCATAGGAGAGAACAATTTCTTCCGGACGGGCGTCTTGCTTTATCCATCCTTTAGACGGAGAACGTCGTTTGAATTCTGCAATCACGCCCGACTTTGAAGAAGCCAATGCCTGTTTCATGGAGCGAATAACCGGAGCCTCGCTGATACCTTCCTGCAACTGTTCGATAGAAATAGCCTGCTTTTGCAGGTCTACTTCAAATCGTTTGTTGGCTATAATTTCGGATAATATATCTTTCATATTTTAACTGTTTAATTCAATGAATTTCTTCAAAGTTGTTAATGCCCGTCCGCTTTCCAGCGACTCTTTAGCCATGGCAATACACTCTTCAATCGTTTTCTCCGGACAAACTACATGGATGGCGAAAGCCGAGTTGATAACCACCACATTCTTCTGGGCTTCAGTCGCTGTATTATTCATGATGTTATCAAAGATTTTCGCGGCATCTTCGGGTGTTTGCCCACCATCCAAATCGGTGTCTTTATAGCGGGAGAATCCGAGACTTTCAGGAGTATAAATCTTTTCGTGGTCACTGGTTGCTACTTTAAATTCGTTGGTCAGGGAGATTTCATCATATCCGTCCAGGCTATGAACGACGGCAAACTTCGTTTTACTTTCCTGATAAGTATAGGTATAAAGACGCAGCAGCGGAAGATTATAAACTCCTAAAAGCTGATAAGCCGGCAATACCGGATTCACCAACGGGCCGAGCATATTGAAGAAAGTACGCACTGCCAGTCCCTTACGCACCGGAGCGACCGCCTTCAAAGCCGGATTGAACAAAGGAGCATGCAAATAAGCAATATTACACTGCTCCATACTGCGACGCAATTGGTCTACATCACTGGTAAACTTCACGCCATGCTGTTCCATCACATTGCTGGCACCACTGACTGACGTTGCTCCATAATTACCATGCTTCACCACCGGAAAGCCTGCTCCGGCAACAGTGAAACAAGAAGCCGTAGAAATGTTGAATGTATTTTTCCCGTCACCGCCTGTTCCTACGATATCTATCGGAGCAAACTCGCTCAAATCTACCGGAACGCGCATCTCAAGCAATGCATCGCGGAAACCGCATAATTCTTCAACGGAAATATTGCGCATCAGGAAAACCGTGATTAGCGAAGCCACCTGTACATCATTATATTTTCCTTGTGCGATGTTTTGTAAGATAGTACGGGCTTCATCGCGTCCCAAATACTGATGCTCAAAAAGCTTATATAGAATCTGTTTCATAACTTTAATCGTTTAAGAAGTTCTTGATAATTTCTTTTCCCTGAGGAGTCAATACCGATTCGGGATGGAACTGGATGCCATGTACGTCATAAGTTTTATGGCGTAGTGCCATGATTTGCCCTTCCTTACTTTCTGCCGTTATTTCCAGGCAATCGGGAAAACCTTCCCGACTCACTACCCAGGAATGATATCGTCCGACGGGAATTTCCTTCCCCAATCCCTCAAAAAGTATATCCGGGCAGAGGATGCTGACCGGAGTCTGTACCCCGTGATATACTTCTGTCAGGTTTTCCAAATGTGCCCCGAAAGCTTCGCCGATAGCCTGATGTCCCAGACAAACGCCCAGAATGCTTTTTGTCGGAGCATACCTTTTGATAATAGGTAACAGCAATCCTGCTTCTTCGGGTATGCCCGGGCCGGGAGACAGGATGATTTTATCGAACCGTTCTACTTCGTCAAGCTCTATTTGGTCATTGCGGACTACTTCTACATCCGTAGCTCCCAGTTCTTTCACTGCGTGCAGCAAGTTGTAGGTGAAAGAGTCATAGTTATCTAAAAGTAATATTTTCATTTTTTTCTAGTCTTTGTAAAATTGTTGCTCAAATCGTTTCCTTTGTCTTTCACTTAATTTTTTAATTTTACAGCCAAATCAATAGCCTTTTTCAACGCTCCCAACTTGTTATTCACCTCTTGCAATTCGTATTCATCCTGACTGCGTGCCACAATACCACCCCCGGCCTGGAACCATAATTCATTGTTGCGGCTTACAAATGTACGGATAGTGATAGCTTGATTCAATTCACCGTTCAAGCCGATAAAACCGATACACCCGCCATACGCTCCACGGTTGTGGGGTTCGATTTCGCTGATTAGTTGCATGGCGCGGACTTTCGGTGCGCCGCTTAATGTGCCGGCAGGGAACGTGTCGATAAATGTTTTTATTTTATCCGCTCCCTCGTTCAGTGCGCCGCTGACACGGCTTACCAAATGGATGACATGACTGTAATATTGCGGCTCTTTGTAGAATACCACCCGTACATCATGGCAATTGCGGGAAAGGTCGTTTCTTGCGAGATCTACCAGCATCACGTGTTCCGCATTCTCTTTCGGGTCGGCAAGTAACGCTTCAGTCAGTTCACGGTCTTTTACGACATCTCCGGTACGGCGGGTAGTTCCTGCGATCGGGTCGATATACGCCCTGCCTTCTTCAATCTTGCAGTGTGTTTCAGGTGAAGAACCAAAGATGCGGTATCCGCCGAAGTCGAAATAGAAAAGATAAGGAGAGGGGTTAATGCTGCGGAGCGCGCGGTAAACTTTAAAATCATCTCCGGCGTATGGCTGGATAAATCTTCTGGAAAGTACGATTTGGAAAACATCGCCACGCATACAGTGTGCGATTCCTTTACGGACATTCGCCTTATGCTCTTCGTCTGTGATGGGACTGGTGACAGGGCCTGTCACTGAGAAATTGTAAGAAGCGTAATTCCTGTTTTCGATGGCTGCTTCCAGTTCCGACAGACCGCTTTCTTCTCCCTCGGCCGACATCTCTACTAATGTCAATTCATTCTTGAAATGGTTGAAGACGATGATATACTTATATAATATGTATAGCAAATCCGGTGCGTCGTTCTCTTCATCGTGACTTTCTTTCACCGGGATATGCTCGAAATACTTCACGGCGTTGAAAGTGGTATATCCATAAAGCCCGCATACATTTTTGTTTTCTCCACTCACTTGGAACTGGCTGATAAAGCGGTTCATGGCTTTTTCCACGGTGAATGTTTTAGTCAGCGGCTCTTCTGTACGGCTGCCGTCCGGGTAATTAGCTGTAACGATACCGCAATTCACGCCGATATTTGCCAACGGACAAAGGGCGATAAATGATAGAGAGTTCTCTCCGGCATGATAATCGGAACTTTCCATTAATGCAGATTGCGGATACATATCGCGCACTTTCAGGTAGATGCTGACGGGAGTATGCATATCTCCGAGCACCTGTTTGCTATGGGTAGTATAATTAAATGTTTTCATCTCTGCTTTTATTAATTACAAGTTATAAATTCGATTTGGCTGGTTCTCCTATTGCTCTTCGTTGAAAGATAAATACGTCTCGATGTCTTTGTCACCTCGTCCCGAAACCGTGAGTACAACCACATCTTCCGGTTTAAACTTCAGTTTCTTCAAAGCGCCTAGTGCGTGTGCCGATTCCAGTGCGGGGATAATTCCTTCCAGTTTCGTCAGTTCGTAGGCGGCTTCTATGGCTTCGTCATCGTTGATGGCCAACACGTTGGCGCGTCTTTGTGCGGCAAGGTTGGCATGTATCGGCCCGATTCCCGGATAATCCAGTCCGGCAGAAATGGAATATGGCTCTTCAATCTGTCCGTCCTCGTTTTGAATGACGTAAGTACGTGCACCGTGGATGATTCCCATTTTTCCGAGTTGGATGGTGGCGGCAGTCATTCCTGTCTCTATCCCCTTACCTCCGGCTTCCGCCAGGATGATGCCTACCCGTTCGTCATTGATATAGTGATAGATCGTTCCGGCAGCATTGCTTCCGCCGCCTACACAGGCTATCAGATAGTCGGGAAAATCGCGTCCTTCCTTTTCTTGCAGTTGCTTTTTGATTTCTTCGCTGATAACAGATTGCAGGCGTGCCACCATATCAGGGTAAGGATGAGGACCGACGGTAGAGCCGATGATGTAATAAGTGTCAGCGGGATGACAACACCAGTCGCGGATAGCTTCGTTCGTGGCATCTTTCAGAGTCATGTTTCCTGAAGTGACGGGAATCACGGTTGCTCCCAACATCTTCATTTTCTCTACGTTGACGTGCTGGCGTTCTATGTCCAGTTTTCCCATATAAACGATACATTCCATATCCATTAGCGCACATACGGTAGCGGTTGCCACACCATGTTGCCCGGCTCCTGTTTCGGCGATGATACGTTTCTTTCCCATGCGACGCGCCAACAGAATCTGCCCGATTGTATTGTTGATTTTGTGAGCGCCCGTATGGTTCAGGTCTTCCCGTTTCAGATACAGTTTGCAACCATATTTTTCAGAAAGGCGTTTCGCCGGATAGAGTGGGGAAGGGCGTCCTACGTAGTCACACAGCAACTGGTCGAATTCTTTCTTGAAGTCTTCACTTTCAATTACTTCGAGGTACTTATTCTTCAGTTCCTCTACACATTTGTGGAGAATCTCCGGTACGTAAGCACCACCGAATTCTCCGTAATAGCCATCCTGGTCAACTAAAAAACTTTTCATAATCCTATCTATTTTTATGTTACTATTTGATTTTGTTCGAAGACGGGCAAATAAAAAGAGCCCTGTCGCAAGCTGCGACAGGGCTCTTTCAAATCTGTTATATCTTTAATGAGGTATATACATACGAGCACTGCTCCCTTACGACTGTCGGAGTTGTAACGGGCGCCACCACCAATATGTATTTACTAACATTGTTCTCATTGTCTTTTGTTATTTTATGGGGACAAATATAGACACTTTGTTTGAAACTGCAAACAAAATATTACTTTTTTTCTCTTTTGCCTTCATTTTTCTGATTATAGAAACAATTTCAAGCCTGAACTGTTCTTATAAATATTGAATTTTTAAACAAAAACAAGTATGAAACAGAGAAAAGTCTTAGTAGGCATCGCTATTGCCATTTTTGTTATATTATTGCTTTATTGGTTACTAGTGGCAGAGGATATGAAACCTTGGCTGTCGGCTATGGTTCCTTCCATTGCGCAACAATTTGTAGCTTGATTCTGAAAGGTTTCGGATAATTCGAGTATCTTTGCAAGGATAGTAACTGATAAAACCAAATAAGAACAAGAGACAAGATATGGAAAATTTTATTTTTCAAAATCCCGTGAAACTGATGGTGGGTCATGGGATGATTGCCCGGTTGGCTAAAGAAATTCCGTCCGACAAACGTATTATGATTACTTTCGGTGGCGGGAGCGTGAAGAAAAATGGTGTGTACGACCAGGTAAAGGAAGCATTGAAGAATCATTTTACCGTAGAGTTTTGGGGGATTGAACCCAATCCTGCCATTGAAACGCTCCGTAAGGCGATTGCTTTGGGCAAAGAAGAGAAAGTAGATTATTTATTGGCTGTTGGCGGCGGTTCCGTGATTGACGGTACGAAATTGATTTCTGCAGGTATCCTGTATGACGGTGATGCCTGGGACTTGGTGCTTGCCGGACGTCCTGCCACTCATACAGTGCCGCTTGCTACTGTATTGACTCTTCCTGCTACCGGCTCCGAAATGAATAACGGAGCAGTGATTTCCCGTCGTGAAACAAAGGAGAAATATCCTTTCTATGCCAATTACCCGGTATTCTCCATCCTTGACCCGGAAGTAACTTTTACGCTGCCACCCCATCAGGTAGCATGCGGACTGTCAGACACCTTTGTTCATGTGATGGAACAATATATGACTACTCCCGGACAGAGCCGTATCATGGATCGCTGGGCAGAAGGTATCCTGCAAACATTGGTAGAGATTGCTCCCAAAATCCGTGAGAATCAGCATGATTATCAACTGATGGCAGACTTTATGCTTTCGGCTACAATGGCACTGAATGGATTTATTGCCATGGGAGTATCGGAGGATTGGGCGACTCATATGATTGGTCACGAAATCACCGCATTGCACGGACTGACACATGGTCATACACTGGCAATCGTTCTTCCTGCTACCCTGCAAGTGCTTCGTGAAGCAAAAGGCGATAAGTTGGTACAATACGGTGAAAGAGTATGGGGAATCACTTCCGGCACGAGAGAAGAACGTATTGACAAAGCGATTTGTTGTACGGAAGACTTCTTCCGTTCATTGGGATTGACTACCCGCCTACATGAAGAAAACATAGGGCAGGAGACTATCCTCGAAATTGAACGCCGCTTCAATGAACGTGGCGTTAAATATGGAGAGAATGGAACTGTGACGGGAACTGTTGCCCGTGAGATATTGGAGACTGCACTTTAATCGCCTTCCCTGTCTGTTAAGAGAATAAATGACTGTCCTGCAAGTTTCATAAGAAAAGTGCAGGACAGTTTTATTATTTCACAATAATCTCCCGTATCGGAATCCTGAACCAAAAACAAGAACCTTCCCCTTCTTTGGAATCTACGCCGATCACTCCGCCCAATCGTTCCACAATAATACGGCAGATAGCCAATCCGAGTCCCGTTCCTTTTATGAAAGAGTTCAATTTGACAAAGCGTTCAAATACCTTGTCTGTCTTATCAGCAGGAATTCCGATTCCTGTATCTTTTACATAAAAATATATATCACCTTTTTCCTCTTCAATCCGGTATCCCATTTGGATACTTCCCTTCGGGGTAAACTTCATGGCATTGTTGGTGAAGTTTATAATCACTTGCGATAAGCGAACGCGGTCAGTGTTGAGAATGCACTGTTCTGCCTTTTCCGTAAACATGATTTGTACGTCCGGCGAGGGATTCTTTTCCTGCATTTGCCGGCAGATACCGTCCATCAATTCATTGATATCAGTCGGGGCTAATGTAAACTCCATAGTACCCGCTTCAATTTTCGACAGGTCGAGAATATCATCAATCAACTGCAATAGCAATATATTGTTACTGGAGATGATTTTCATGAATTCCTGTTTTTCTTCCTCTTCCTGCGATTGGCAAATCATTTCAGAGAATCCGACGATAGCGTTCAGTGGTGTACGTATTTCATGGCTCATGTTGGCAAGGAAAGCTGATTTCAGCCGATTGGATTCCTCTGCTTTTTCTTTTGCCTCTTGCAGCATCCTGTCTATTTTTAATTTCTCGGTGATATTTTCGAAACGGAGTAATCCGCCGATGATTTCAGTAGCGTTTTTATCATTGAATACGGGAGTTGCCGTTACCTCAAAGTCTACATTGTCCACTCTGATTGTATGCCGGATAATTTTTCCTTGTTCAATTGCCTTTTTGAAAGCACATTGCCCGCAAGGTTCATTTCGGAGCGCACTGGTCTGGTAGCAGATTTTTCCCGGAATATATCGTCTTCCTTTTACCAGACTGGTGATTTGTGTTGTCTCTTCCCATTGCACACGGTAATTTTTGTCAATATAGATAAGCCCGAAGTCGATACTTTTCAGAGCAAGTTTCTGCTTTCTCAATGCTTTCTCCAATTGCTCTTTGGCAGCCTCCAGTTCTCTTTCGTAATTCTTGAGTTGGGTAATGTCCCAACGGATTGCCAACAACCACTTTTTCTCCCCTTCCCACGAGATGACTGATTTCACGACAATAGTGTCGTGTACTATCCCGTCCGGAGTGAGATATTTCTCTTCTCCGCGATAAATTTTACCTTCTTTTACGAGCTCATTGTCAATGTTGCGGTATCTTTCTCCCTGTTCTTCTCCGTATATTTCATAGTCAGTATGCCCTATAGCGTCTTCACTGCTGATTCCTGATTCGATACTCGACTCTTTGTTCCAATAGTAGTATCGAAAATCATTTGTAATGTCTTTTACTATGATGGGAAAGGGAAGATTATCGAGAATGTCGAATGAGAAGCGATAAGAGTGATTTGTTTTTTCTATAGCTTTGCGTAGTTTGTAAATTCTGTGTAACAAGATGCAGATAATAAGGAGTAAAATTATTATCAGTAAATAATTAAGACCCCAATGGGAACCGCTAATCCAGTAAACTAATAAACTATTGTTTGCCATAAAATGTTTGTTATAAATAGGCTGTAAAGATATGAATTCTTACGTAATTCTCAAAATATTATACATAAATATATTATGGTTCAGCGATATATTGTATGGCTGTAATAATATAATATCAGCAATTCCGTTACTTATGGTGTTGTTTTTTTCTTGTTTGGTATTACGAACTAAAAACTTATCTAATTTGTTTTCATCGAGTGGAAGTATTTTCTATTTTTGTCTATCCAAATTGATTTTTGATAAAGTCAGAATAAAACAATCATTTAATTACTTATGTTAATAACCATTATTATTCTCGTTCTTTCGGCTATCTTTTTCGTGAACGGCAAGATTCGTTCGGATATTGTGGCACTTTGTGCGTTGGTGGCCTTACTTATTTTTCAGATATTAACCCCTGATGAAGCCCTTTCCGGTTTTTCCAATTCGGTAGTCATTATGATGATCGGATTGTTTGTGGTAGGCGGGGCTATTTTCCAGACAGGGCTGGCAAAAATGATAAGCTCCCGTATTCTTAAACTTGCGGGAACGAGTGAAACCCGCCTGTTTCTATTGGTGATGTTGGTGACTTCTGCCATCGGTGCGTTTGTCAGTAATACCGGAACGGTGGCGTTGATGCTTCCTATTGTAGTCAGTTTAGCAATGAGCGCCGGAATGAATCCGAGCCGGCTGTTGATGCCGTTGGCTTTTGCAAGCAGCATGGGTGGTATGATGACCTTAATCGGTACTCCGCCGAACCTTGTGATACAAAACACACTGACTTCGGCAGGACTTGAACCACTCTCTTTCTTTTCGTTCTTGCCGGTAGGTCTTGTTTGTGTAGCTGTCGGTACGTTGGTGCTGATGCCGCTTAGCAAATGGTTTCTTTCTAAGAAAGGAAAGAAAAACGACAATTCACGCTCAGGCAAATCGCTGAAGCAATTGGTAAATGAATATGGGCTTTCGAGCAATTTGTTCCGTTTGCAGGTGATAGGGGATTCCCGCCTTTTGGGAAAAACAATCATCGATTTGGATATCCGACGCAAATATGGGCTGAATATTATAGAAGTCCGTCGTGGGGATGCGTCGCAACATCGCTTTCTGAAAACGATTACACAGAAGTTTGCGGCACCGGATACAGTACTCCAAGCAGAAGATATTCTATATATAACAGGCGATTTTGAGAAGGTTCAACTGTTTGCCGAAGAATACCTGCTGGAAATATTGGGCGACCATGCAACGGAGGAAACGAAGAACTCTGCTAATTCTCTTGAATTTTATGATATCGGAATTGCGGAAATAGTCTTGATGCCGGCGTCCAATCTGATAAACCAGACTATTAAAGAAACAGGGTTCCGTGATTTGTATAACGTAAATGTATTAGGTATTCGTCGTAAAAAAGAATATTTATTGCAGGATTTAGGCAATGAACGGATTCATAGCGGTGATGTTCTTTTAGTGCAGGGCACATGGAACAACATAGCCCGCCTTAGCAAAGAAGATTCCGATTGGGTTGTTTTAGGACAGCCTTTGGCAGAAGCGGCTAAAGTTACTTTAGACTATAAGGCTCCGGTAGCTGCCTCTATCATGGTGTTGATGGTGGCAATGATGGTATTCGACTTTATTCCTGTTGCTCCGGTCACTGCGGTTATGATAGCAGGCATATTGATGGTACTAACCGGATGCTTCCGTAATGTAGAAGCCGCTTATAAAACAATTAATTGGGAAAGTATCGTGCTGATTGCCGCCATGCTTCCCATGTCCTTGGCTTTGGAGAAAACAGGGGCTTCGGAGTATATATCCAATACGTTAGTCAGCGGTTTGGGTTCTTATGGTCCTCTAGCGTTAATGGCAGGTATCTATTTTACAACCTCATTGATGACTATGTTTATCAGTAATACCGCTACGGCAGTACTGCTTGCGCCGATTGCTTTGCAAAGTGCCCTACAGATAGGGGTTAGTCCGCTTCCTTTCCTGTTTGCTGTGACGGTGGGAGCAAGTATGTGCTTTGCTTCTCCGTTCTCTACACCACCTAACGCGTTAGTGATGCCTGCCGGGCAATATACCTTTATGGATTATGTCAAAGTAGGATTGCCGTTACAGATTATTATGGGAATTGTGATGATTTTCGTTTTACCTTTACTTTTCCCTTTTTGATGCGAACGTGAAAAAAAGATGGAGGCTGTATTGAAAAATACAGCCTTTTTTTATTTAATATCTGCAAATACGACTATCTTTGCAAGCAGATTACCAGCGTATTAAGGGTAATAGATTTTTTCGCATAAATAAAACGAACTAAAGAATTAAGGGATTATGAAACAAAACATTGCAAAAACACTAACTTTTTCGTTATTGGCAACCTCTGCCGTTTTTACCAGTTGTGTGGATAATGAGAAAAACTTGTTTAACGCAGACCAACTGAGACAGATTTACGAAGAAACTTTTCCTGTAAAGAATATCGATCCTGACGGAGACTGGACTATGTCCCGCAGTGTAACTGCACACGTGGCGGTGGACGCTGACTTGGGAAAAGATTATCCGATACGGATATTTGATGCAAATCCGTTAAATCCGGAAAGCAATGCCAAACTGTTAGCGGAAGGTAGCGTGAATCAAAGTACCTCTTTTGATGTTGTGATGGACTGTGCGACTGCACTCGATAAAGTATTTGTTGCGCGTGTAGATACGGAAGGACATTATCTTGTGCAGCCGGTAACCATTCAAAATGGAGAGGTAAGAGCATATTTTGGAGATAAGGATATATCTGCACGTTCTGCGTCTCGCGGTGTAATAATGGGGACAATACCTACTATGGAAGCTCCTTATACAGCAGAGTTTATTAGTAGTAAAAAGGAGACTGCCACTGAAATTCAATCAGGGTGGGATCTTGGTGCAAGCTCCGGATGGGGTGATAACTATAAGCAACACCCTGTTTTCGGGCAGAGTGAGCGTTGGTTTAAGATTGAGGAAGGGAAAACTTTCAAGGCAGGATTTAAGAATAGCGGAACTAGCGGGGGAGCTCAGGCAGTGAAAGTAATTATTCCCAATGGCAGTACATGGGTAATTAATAATTCCGTTCAGTTTGATAATATCACAGAGATTATAGTAGAAGATGGAGGAAAAATAGAAATAGATGATGATGCAAGTTTAATATTAACTGCCGCTTCATATATAACTGTGTTGAAAGGTGGAAGTATCAAAGGTGATGGAGATCTTCGAATAACAAACGGATCTGCCGGATGCAAGAACTACAATGCGGGAAAGATTGATTGTTCGGTTTTAGATTTTAATGGAGGGGTAGGTGAATTTTATAATTATGGAGAACTTGAACTAGATAAGTATATGGCTTCTACCAATGGCATGGTGCTGGTGAATCATGGAACTATTGAAGCTGAAGACATAGAGGGTAACAATAATACATCTATCAAAAATGGCTGTCACATCAAAGTCGAAAATAGATTCCAGTTTGGAGAACTTCTGATGGGACATATTTCTGAGGCTATCTGCGGGGAACTGAGCAGAAATGGGAGTAATGGCAAGATTGAGATGGAAGCACAATCCATGTTGGTTTGTGAGAAGGCTGATTTATGCAAATATATCTTTGGCCCTACTGTTGGGAAGGCTTTATTGAAGATTGATGAAATAATAGGTAATGTTTCAGAATTGCCATATTCAGATTTTAAAATAACGAATAATATTATTTGCGAAATAAAAGACCAGACCTCTCATGGAACGGCACCGTGGGAATGGTCTGCTTTTGATTGGCTGGTGTATAAGGGACTGCAAAACTCCGCTACCTATTGCAATCCGGGAAAAGCGGATTTTCTGCTTCCTGCTGATGAGGATGAAAATGGATGCATAAAAGAAGGTTATGGCTCTGATGATAATCCCGACGATGTGGAGATTAGAAAAGTCGTATATTCATATGCTTTTGAAGATAACTACCCCAAAGCAGGTGACTATGACTTCAATGATATTGTATTGAATGTGGCTTTACCCGCTGCCGGCAATGAGGTGAAAGAATTAAAATATACAGTTGACCTTCGGGCTGTTGGTGCCGTGAAGCAATTAGGTGCCGGATTAAGAATACTGGGAATAAATAAGAGCAATGTGGAAGTGGTGGACTTTGGTGCAGGCGCAACTCAACGGGCCGGCTCTTTGTCTGCTTCACGTATATTTGAAAATGCGTCTTATGAAACGAATGGCAGTGAACTTGTCATACCTTTGTTTGGAGATGCGCATTATGTCTATGGATATACAGGTGCACAACGTCCTATGTTGAATACAGGAAATGCAAGTACATCTCTTACGGATATATATACTCTTGAAGTGACGGTAAAACTTAAAAATGCCGTATCCATTCCCAGTGTAACAAATAATTTGGATTTCTTCATAGCTTATCAGGGGATTGGTGAAAAAAGAACGGAGGTTCATTTGAACCAATTTAATTCGGCAACAGCGAATGGTCAGTTGGCGGATAGTAATGTACTTGAGGTTATCAAGGCAGTCAATAACACGTGGGCTCTTTGTGTCCCCGATAAATTTGCTTATCCGATGGAAAGAACTGTGATAACGGACGCCTATGCTAAGTTTGCGGACTGGGCGCATGATCAGAGTACTAATACCGATTGGTATAGTACGCCTTTAAGTAGTGATAAGGTAATAAAATACTAATCTTCTTTTTTAATATAAGTCGACAGCCGGAGAATGAACTATTTTCCGGCTGTTTTCTCTATGAACTAATCCTTAGGTTGCGAAGAATTAATATTCATTATGCAAGACTTTATTCGTCTGACAGTTGTATTTTTTTCGTCTAACAGCTGTCAGACGAAAGAAACACAACTGTCAGACGGAAGTTTGACAACTGTCAGACGAATAAGAGTATGTAATATAAGGGATAAATTCATTTAATCGGAGACGTAGAATTATGCGGAGCAGGTGGTAAATTCATATGTTGTGTGTATAGGCTATCAATGATACCATCGGACAATCCGATAGTAGGTACAATGATACTGGTAGCTTTTACATAAGTCGCTACTTCAAGAAATATCTCTGCTGCCGGAACAATTACATCTGCCCGATCCGGTTTCAGTTTGTATTGCTTGATGCGCTGCTCGGTAGGGAGGGCTTGTAAAGCCGTATAAACTTTACGCAGCGATTCAACGGGTAGGAGAGAAGCCTTTTTGTCCTTTTTTTCAGCGAGACGGAAGAGTTTATTGATATTTCCGCCCGAACCGATAATGCTGACTGGCGCATATTCCGTGGCAATACCAATCAGGTCGGTACGTAGCGCTTCCTTTTCCTCTTCTTTCACCATGCCGCTAAGCATACGGACTGTACCTATATTATATGAACGGGAGTTTTTCAATTCTCCGTTACTGATAAGGTTAATTTCCGTACTACCGCCGCCAACATCTACATATAGATAATTCTGTCCGGATGCAAACAGTTGTTCGATGTGATTGTCATATACAATATGCGCTTCTTCCTGTCCGTCGATAATGTTCACGCGAATTCCTGTTTTCCTCGCTATCTGTCGGACGATATCCTTGCCGTTTCGGGCGTCGCGCATAGCGGATGTGGCGCAGGCGCGGTAATCCACTACATCATATATTTTCATCAATTGCTTGTAGGCTTTCATCAGCCGTACCAGCTTCTTCTCTTTTTCTGCCGAAATAACACCTGTTGTGAAAGCGTCTTCTCCCAGTCGCAACGGGATACGGATGAGTTGTACCTTACTCATAAGTTCGGGCGCATTTTCTTCGTTTACGCATTTTATCAATAATCGTACAGCGTTGGAACCGATGTCGATTGCTGCATAATTAACTTTCTTCATATTTATCATAATGTGTTCTTGTATTCGTTATATAATTTTTCTTGTGAACGGAAAGGTGATATCGTTTTCTCGTCTAGTGGAGGAGTGAACGGAAAATTCCATGCCTGGTTGGTTCCCATCCCGTCTACTATGCGTCCTTTGGCTGTATCCTGAAATCCGTAACAGACGATTCGTTTTAAATCCGCCTGTATCTCTTTATCATACACAGGAGCCAGCACTTCAATGCGGTTGTCCAAGTTTCGTGGCATCCAGTCTGCCGAACCGATATAATATTTCTCTTCTCCGCCATTGGCGAAAATGAAAATGCGTGAGTGTTCAAGATAACGGTCTATAATTCCATTGATATGTATATTCTCACTGACGCCCGGAACAGCCGGTACCAAAGAACAGTTGCCGCGTACAACCAATTCTATCTTAACTCCTGCTGCTGAGGCTTCGTATAACTTTTCGATGAGTGCGCGGTCCGTTATGTGATTTACTTTGGCAAGGATATAGGCATCTTTTCCCTGTTCCTTGTTCTTTATCTCCTTATTGATAAGAGCAATCAACCGTTTACGCATATCATTGGGAGAAACGAGCAACTCTTTGAAATTAACGGGCGTGTATGGCTTCTCGATAAAGTCAAATACGGCATTTACTTCCCGGACAATGGGACGGTGGGCGGTCATAATGGTATAATCGGTGTACATGCATGCGTTTCCTTCGTGGAAGTTCCCCGTACTGATGCAGGCAATGTCTCCGTGGCGCGTTTCGATGTGTACGAGTTTGGAGTGAATTTTCAGCCCTTCCACTCCGAAGATTACATGGATTCCTGCATCCTGCATCCTTTTGCTCCAATTGATATTCGAAGCTTCGTCAAAACGTGCCAGTAATTCGATGACTACCGTCACCTTCTTGCCGTTCTTTGCTGCACAAATCAATGCCTTAATTACTTTGGAGTCTTTAGCCAGCCGGTAAAGTGTTGTCTTGATGCTTTTCACTTCTTTGCTGATAGCAGCTTCGCGCAGTATGCGGATGAAGGTATCAAAACTATGATAAGGATAATGCAGCGAGCGGTCTTTCTGACGAATCAGAGTCAGCAGGCTTTCCGCACCATTAAGCTCGGGCTTGAAAATAGGTTCCCAAACAGGATATTTCAGATGACTGTGACCACAGACCGGAAATTTCATTAAATCTTTGAAATTATGATAACGCCCACCCGCTACACGGGTATCGTTCTTGCCTATATTCAGACGGTCAGTCAGCCTTTTTAGCAAGTCCCTGGGCATTTGCTCGTCATACACAAAACGGAGAGGTTCACCTTTCTTGCGACTTTTCACTCCTTTGGAGATTTTCTGAAGTACGCCCGTCCGCAAATCACTGTCTATTTCCATTTCGGCATCTTTGGTGAACTTAAAGGTGTATGCTTCATAATCGGTATATTTCATTCCGACAAAAATCATAGGCAGGCAGTAGCGGATGACGTCATCGAGAAACATAAGACAAGTCTTTCCTTCCGATTCGGGCAGTTGGATGAAGCGCCCGAATTCTCCGACCGGCAACTGGATGACTGCATAATCCTTCTCTTTTATTTTTCCAGTTTCATCTTTGCGGAGCAAGCGGATGGCGAGATAAATATCCTCATCTGTCTGGTCGTCCAGTTGGCGGGGACCGTTAAGGAAAAGCGGGGTGGTGGAACCATTCAGCTTGTTGCGATAGAAAGAAGTGATGAATGTTTTCTGTTCATCGTTCATTTCCGTTTCTTTGATAACGTAAATATTTTCTTTTTTCAGTTCTTCCATGATAGAGGCGAACGTTTCTTCAAACTGTTCGTAGTAACGGTTGTGCAGTTTGCCTATCTGTTTCAGGGTGTGTGCGGCGATTTCCTGTTCTTTCTGTATATTCTTATCGTTGTACTCTATAATCCGGTTTAAGGTAGCGACACGGACACGGAAGAACTCGTCGAGATTGTTTGAATAGATGCCAAGAAAAGTCAGTCGTTCCAGTAAAGGAACTTCCGTACGGGCAGCTTCGAGTAAGATACGTTGGTTGAAATACATCCAACTGATGTCACGCTCAACATAAGGACACTTCTTTTTTGTTTCGCTTGATTTCATGATGAAGAATCTGTTTTTAATTTTCTGCAAAAATATCTAAGTGAGATGTAATAGCTATAACGGATTTGTTACGAACTTATTACAATGTTTATTTGTTATTTTTATATATCAGTAGAAACACTTATATTCGCAAAAGTATTGGAACTGACTTGGTTAAAAAATATAGAATTTATGAAAACAATGAATTATTCCCTTATTCGCATTCTCTTTGCACTCGTGATAGGTTTGGTCTTGGTGATTTGGCCGAATGCGGCTGCCAGTTATATCGTTATCACGGTAGGAGTCGCTTTTTTGATTCCTGGTGTTATCAGTCTTTTCAGCTTTTTCGGGCGGAAAAGGACGAAAGATGAAATCGCCCCCCGTTTCCCGATTGAAGGAATCGGTAGTTTATTGTTCGGGCTTTGGCTGATTATGATGCCGGAGTTCTTTGCGGATGTGCTGATGTTCCTGTTAGGATTTATCTTGATTATGGGTGGTGTGCAACAGATTGCTTCTCTGTCTGCCGCTCGTCGTTGGATGCCTGTTCCGGGAGCATTTTATCTGATTCCTTCCCTGATTCTTATTGCGGGTATCGTTGCTTTGTTCAATCCGACGGGAGCACGTAATACTGCTTTTATTATTATCGGTATCAGCAGTTTGGTTTATTCGCTTTCCGAGTTGATAAACTGGTTTAAGTTTGCACGTCGCCGTCCACAGACTCCGATATCACATGATGACGATATTGAGGATGCAAAGATTATCGAATGATTTTGATATTATTCTAAAGAGGCTTAAAAACAAAGGACTATTCCATATTTTAAATGGAGTAGTCCTTTTCTTTATATAATAGTGTCTTGTGTTAGTCGGGTATTCTAATTCACTTTAATACTCTTTCGGGCACCATCCGCCTGAACAGCCCATAGTCTCACTTCACTCGTTTTAATATTGTCGGGGAGAGTGAACTTGAAGTCATTGGAGAAATAAACGAGTTCCCCATCACTGCTGTTTCCTTTTCTGGCCTCAAATGCCACAGCTTTGCTTCCTACATTTGAAGCTACGGTGATTTCCTTTCCTGATATAGTAGCGGTTACCTCATCGTTATTGAATGTAGCGCTTGTTCCCTGGAACTGCGTATAATAACCGACATCACCAGATTCCTTATCACGATATTCGTTAGGACCCGGTTCGAACCACTCTTTCTTCCGGTCTTCGATATACTGGATGGGAGCCGCTTTCTTATACTTGGAAATGCTCGATTTCGTTGTACTTATCATACTTTCTGTAACCGTGTAGGTGAATGTACCATACTGCTCGATTTTTAGATCATCTACTGGTGTGAAGAATCCCCAAAAGTCAAAGAAATCGGTTAGGTCTTCCTTAGCTGTTTCACATACGGCTTCTACAAACATCATTTGTGATTTACCCGGATTGTTTTCCGTATAAACTCCGGCATATTTCTCGCGCATCTTGGCAAATACCTCAGGCCAGAAGTTTTTATTGTCTTTGCATAGATGGTAATAGATGAATAATTGCCAGTACATACGCATATGTATTTCCGTATCCTCATTTTGATGCGTTGCTTCTCCGAATGTAACCCATGGATCATTGTCTACGAATCGTGTCTTTGCGACACGGCAAAGTCCGTACCCCCGTGAATGATATTGGCCCATTTTGTGGATGACATAATTGGAGAATAAGTTGTTGGATGATTCGGAACATCCCGGCCAGTTAATTGCTTTTTGATGGATATGTCCGATTTCATGCGCAGGTCCCCAGGCATTGTCTTCTTTTGCTTTTACGTTTTCAGGTAACAGAATGTTTTCGAGATAGGTATATACAAATCCTACCCTGTATTCAGACTGCCACATATAGCTGCCTTCGGGTGAAATGGCAAAGATATGATTATTATATCTTTTGCGTAAGTCACCGCTAAAGCCCATTATCTCATGCTCCCAACCGACAATATCGTCCCATAGGTTAATAGCTGCCACAATATTGTTAGGTGCTACTTTCCTTAGTTCTGATGTATGGAAGTAGAATATGATTTCTTTTCCTCGTACACCGAAGTATTTGTAATCTGCCTTATCAAGTAGTTCTGTATATTTAGCGTCTGTTTTATCCGTTTCCAAATCGAAGAATCCACTGACCTTTCCACTTGCATAAGGGATATGTACACGGATAGGTTGGTTTTGTACATTGGTAGGATCGGCTGTATATAAGATAAAGAGCATACCTGCTTTATCTATTGCGACCTTATTGACTCCTTTGGTCAGTTGAATCGTTTGAGCCGATGTTGGCGATTCTGTCTGTACATATGCTCCGTTATCACTATTGACGGTTTCTTCTCCAAGTACCTGAAGAGAGATTTCATTATTATGTGTATCGCCTACCAATACAATGATGTTGTCTCCCGCCTCTACATGTATGCCTGTAATGTTATCCTGGTTACCATATTTTTTTATTAACATGGCATCGGCTGTTTGGAATACATCGCTGTATGGACTGTAATCCTGGATGCGGAATTTCTTTTCCCAGTCGGTATAAGTTCCTTCCTTGATTTGGAAAGCCAGTTGTGCAAAGTATCCGGGCAGGCTGTTGATGTCATCGTCTGTAACATTGTCATTCAACTCGCAACAAGTGATGTCTTTGAAAACGGCCAATAGTTGTGCATCAAGGAATGAGGCGTTGCTACGACAGAATTCCATTTCATTACAAGCAGCTTTATCACCACTGTATGTAGAATTTACGACAAATCGGATACCAAGTACATTTGTCAGTCGTTCGGGAAACATTATTTTTTGCTCACTTGATATGTTTTGGAGCTTATATGACTTGATTTTCACCCAGGTTCTGCCTGTTGACGGACAGGTTTCAGGCCGAGAATCTTGATTGAAAGTGATAGGTGAACCACCATCAAGGTAATATAAATCTATATTTTCGAATTTGCCATTTCCGTTAGGGTAAAATAGGGCGTAGTCCATATCCTGTGTCCCATCAAAATAGAATTCCAGATTTAAAGGGAAGATCTTTTCAGCGTTTGCACCCCATTGGGTATGGTAGCAATGATTGTCGTCTGTATAGCCATCGAAAGCATGTGAGATTGCTTGAGGGTCCGTCTGTTCCGAACTTGCCCATCCATTGTTTGGCCTGATTTTAATATCTTCTCCAACTTCAACGTCGCCCGCATCTGTAGAACGTTTCTTTTGAGTAATGGGAAGCTCTGCCGTAGGATGTTCCTCTTCATTTCCTGTACCTGTGAATATGATGGTAGAAGAACGTTTTTTCATTTTGATATTACTTTGTACAGTAAGTATGTACTTGCTGTCTATCATGGCACGTGTAAGGTCTTCCACCGGTGCTTCACTTATTGAAAGCCAGGTTTTGTCTTCTTCAGGAATATCCCATTTGAAACTGGATACATTAGTAGTGATTACCAATTCATAATTATTTTTTGTGTCGGATAGATTGTCCAGTTTTTCGGGGCTCACGAGGATAGCCGGTTGGGTTCCGAGTTGCTTCACTGTAATCGTTTCCGTAATTCCGCTTGCTTTCAGGGTAAGTTTGGCTTCACGCAGGTTCAGTTCATTGTTTTCGTCCAATGCCAAACGGAACATCTGCGGGTTACTGCTGATACGGTGTGCATCGCACCAGTCTTTATCAGATGTGATAGTCCAGTCTTCACAGTTCGTTTCTATTTTTATGTTTTCCCTTTGAACGTCTTTCAAGTAATGTAGCGATTGCGCTATCTCCGGTATTCGGAGATAGGGGGCTGCTTCACTTCTTTCATCGTCATCGGAGCAGGCGGTGAAAAGAAAGAGGGAGCATAAAAGAGTGAATAAAATTTTCTTCATTGTGTTTTGATTAATTAGTTTATTATAATATTCAAGGTTACTCATCGTTTTTAGCAGGGTCTTTTATGAGGATACCAAATTCGCCCATGCAAAGATTTTGTGGATTTTCTGTAAATTCCCTGTTCAGCGGATCCCATAGGCATAAACGAATTTGTCTGGTGCGGTAAATCTGTTCAAGATCGAAGTTCTGTTTTGCCAGATAAGCAGTTCCTAAATTATCTTTATCTGTTGCTCCTTCATTCGTTAAAGTTCCTTCCGGAATGACCATTGTATATTCTTCGGAACCTTCTGTTTTCACTTCAATAGAAAAGTGCTGAACCAAGCGCCAATAACCCATAGAATTGCTTTGTCTTTGTTGTAGGATTACTCCTACCATATCTTGCTCTTCCGGTAGTGTGATGTCAATTATGTATTTATCGAGGAAGATTGCGGGATTCCAGCTACATGCCCAGAAAGTATTAATATTCCCGTCTATCAATGAGTTGACAGGACCTTCACTTTCTTGTACGGATTCGCAAGTGGCTGTCCAGCCCTCTTTATCCTTGGCTTCCCACAACTCCTGAGTGTAGAACTTGACCACATTGAGAGTACCGTTATACTTTTTTACCCATTCTTTTCCGATAACTGATACCGTACCATATTCTACGGTACATTCACCGGAATTTTCCAAGATAAATTCTGCATGACGTATTCCCAAATCAATGTTTTTGGTTTCCACAATATCCTCTCCGAATTTGAATCTGAAAAAGACCTTGTCGGAAGTGGAACTGGTTTTGACCTGAGGCTCTTTCCATTCCAGTATCACTTTACGTCCGCCTTTTGCAGATATGCTCACTGCAAAAATAGAATCGGGAGTACATTGCTTGTAATCCAATGGAGTAATTGAACGGCTTCCCAGAACAATGCGGTTATTGTCATTATTGTAAGCATAGAAATGCAATGTATATTCCTGGTTTACTAAATCTTTGATAACCATCTTTACCGATTCGCCATTTTCGTTGAGAACCGGGTTTCCGTCTTCGTCTTTTACGAATGGAGTAACCAGTTCGCTTCCGTAACGGCTGACGTTGTAAGAACGGGGTTTGTTATCATGGTCTGTAAACTCTATGTGCAGGAAGACAAAGTTATTGTCTTCCGGGTCAGGGGTCCATTCCACTTCGCATCCGCCGTTGATAGGAGTGAGTGCGATGTCGTTGATGTCGATTGTCTGAGGTTTGTTCTTGAAATCATCGTCAGAACAGCTGGCTATTGACAATATTCCCAGACAGGATAAAGCCAAAGCGGTCATATAAATGTATTTTTTCATAACTGATTTTCTTTTCATCTAAATCGTTTAAAGATTAATATCCCGGTGCTTGTATCAGGTTCTCGCTTTTATCTGCTTCTTCATAATAAAGAGGCATTAGGTACAAACGGTCGTCCCATGATACTTCTGTGTATTCGGGCATTACTGTCTCTTGGTTGAATTGTGTAAAAGTCGGCCCTACATAGCCTACCATATTCAATCCGTGAAGTCCCTTGCCCATAATTTCCTTGCCTTTCAACCAGCGTCTCATATCGTAGAAACGGATACCTTCGCCATAGAACTCAACGAATCGTTCCCTGCGTACCCACTCTGTCATGTCGTCTTTGCCCTTGGTTACATCACTTGTTTTTAAGGCATTGATACCTGCGCGGGTACGTACCGGATTGATTGCTTCTAAGAATTTATCTTCTTCTCCTAAGGCTGCATAACACTCTGCCAGGTTCAGATATAGCTCTGCCATACGGATAATGGGACGTGGGGCAGTTAACGAACCGTTGTTGTCCGAGCCGTTTTCGCTATATGCAAGTCCGGGATGAGCCCATTTTTGGCAAAGGAAACCTGTACGGCAATAATCTCTGCTTGAGATGCTGGGATTATATCCTTGTGCTTCCGAATCTCTCATTTTCAGTATGATTGGCGCGTTCTTTACAAGTTTGGTTCCGTATTCTCCGCCGCTGAAAGCCATCCAGGCGTAGAAACGTGGTTCGCGATGGGTATTTAACTTAATGATTTCATTGGCATTGAGTTCTCCTGAGTAAGAGGGTTCACTGTTTATAATGCTTTGTCCGGCAACGTCGTACCATTCGTCCTGAGGATAGAAGCGGCTCTCGTCGGTAATGGGATACCCATCTTTGGTATAGAATTGTTTGATAGCCTCAAGTGTCGGAGATACTCCTGACCATCCGTCCTGCCATGTGTTATCTGTCTTTTTAAACATCCGGCGTGGAAGACAACCATTGACAATGCTGCTTTGGTCGGCAAGCCCCCAGACAACTTCCTGGCATTTGCCGGTAGCATTGGCACGTGAAAGCAAGGCATAACGCATGCGGAATACGTATTTCATAAAGTCCTTTTGGCTGGCATCTACATTTTTCAGTTCGTCGAAATTGGATTCCTGGTAGAGTTCGAGATTCTGGCGCAGGGCGAAATCCAATGCTTCCTTGCAAGCGTCTCTGGCGTCTATCCATTTTTGCTCGCTGTATACAGGGCTGACAAGCTGTTTCCCATACCCAGGAGTTTCCCAACGGGTGTTTTCCCATTTTAACCGTCCTGATTCGTACAGTGTATTTCCGTTCCATTGAGGGGATGCTGCATAAAGAAGTACCCGTGCTTTGATTGCTTTTGCCACCACTTTATCTACACGTCCCCAGTCTCCACCTGTCCAGCGGTCGGGCAGGTTAGGGATTGCCTTATCTATCTGGTCGGTAATGAACTTCGTCACAGCGTCATAGTGCGAGCGTCCCGGCATATCGTCACCCGTCACGTCTGACGGATATGCATGATCCATGATAGGGCAGGGGCCATATTTGCGTAATACCATAAAATGGTAGTAACCTATAAGGAATTCCGCTTCCGCTCTCCATGTGGTGCGTTGTTCGTCTGTCAGGTTGGGGGCTTTGTCCACTATTTCTAAAAATAAGTGGCATGTACGGATAGGGTCATATCCGCAATAACGCCAGGTCCAACCGCCGCCGGTAGCTGACGAGCGTTGGTTGGTTTGTATATTATAGGCGTCTCCGTTCCAGTTGGGCGGAAGTACATATTCGTCGGTGGATGCTACATCTTCGTTGTAGTAGTCCACCGGATTCCATTTTTTCAATCCGCTATAACAAGAATATAGGTAGGCTAATGTAAGTTCCGGCTTTTTGTAAGCGTCGTCAAGGGTAGCTTGTTCTACAGGCACTACATCCAGGTAATTACATGATGTAAGGCTGGTTGTCACTACGGCTGCTCCGATAATGAATTTATAAAGTATATTTGATTTCATATATAGATTACTTATATTTTATACTATTTGAAAAACTTTTCTTAGAAATTGAGTTGCATGCCTATGCTGAAGGTACGTGACAGCGGGTAAGCGTTCCAGCTCAATTCCGGATCCCATAATTTGAATTTACTGAATGTCAGCAGGTTATTCCCAATCAGATAGATACGTCCGTACTTGAAATTATAACCGAGTTCGGCATTTTTAAGGCGCATATATGAGCCGTCGCGCAACCAGTAGCTACTGTTTTGGCGGTTATTGTTTGCGTCGTCACGGTATTCGAGACGGGGATAAGCTGCATCGGGATTGGGATTGGATTCGCTCCAATAATCATCCGCTATAAATTGCAGGACATTCTTGCGGGTGTTTCCGAACGGGTGGATACCGCTGATCATGATTTTCCGCTGTGCCGCCCCCTGGAAGAAGAAACCGAGGTCGAATTTTTTGTAGCGTATGGTGGAACCGAAGCCATACATGATGCCCGGAGTAGAACCATAAGGAGAAAGTTCGCATTGGTCGGAACCGTCTATCATTCCATCTCCATTCATGTCCTTATATTTAATATCACCCGGCATTGGTGAGTTACCGAATTTTTGTGTCGGGCTGTTATCAATATCTGCCTGGTCAACGAAAAGGCGTTCGGCAACGTATCCCCATGTGCCGTTCAGAGATTTTCCGTCATGGCGGCGATATTCTTCTGCACGATATGCTTCATCAGAATATATCTGGGTGGCACGGTTATATGTAAACGTACCCCTCAAGTCGAAACTCCAGTTTTTACCAATTTCTTGTACATAATTCATGGCAAGTTCCAATCCTTTGTTTTCCACTTTACCGATAGATGCCCATGGTTTGGCGTTTTCGTATCCCAGATATTCAGGAAAACGTTCACGACGGAGCAGGATATTGCTTCTGTTATCTTTAAAGATATCGACAGTCAAAGATAGTTTGCTGAATAATTCGAGGTCAACACCTAAGTTTAGTTTTTCCGCCCGTTCCCAGGTTGCATTCGTTACGCCATATTGTGTAACGGCAGGACCTTTGTAAGTAACATTCATATCTACTCCAGTAGTGTATTGGTGATTGTCATCATTCAGGTTTACATTAGTCAGATAAATGAAGTGGGGACCTTCAGCTCCGGTACGTATATCTTTCGTTCCCGTTTCATCGTTACCAACCAATCCCCACGAACCTCTGATTTTAAGGTTTGTGATAATTCTATTTATTGGTTCGAAGAATTTTTCATTGCTGATGACCCAGCCCGCTGCAAAGGAAGGGAACATCTCGAAGCGGTGACCGGAAGCCAAACGTTCCGTTCCGTTATAACCGAAATTAGCCTCGAACAAGTAACGCTGGTCATAAGCATAGGTGAAACGACCGGATATTCCCTGATTACGGGTTGGCAATGGATTGACGCGGTATTCACGTTGTAGGTAGAGTAACATCGCTGATAAGTCGTGGATGCCTTTGAAATTGCGTGACCACTCCAAGGCTGCCTGAAACTGGAAAGTACGGTCGGCAGATTTCTCTGGATCCGATTGAGTGATGAAATCCTTTCCACTAGTACCTACACGTTCCAGGGTATAGTTTGCTGCTTCAGAGTCATATGGATCATAAGAACCTGGTTTTGCCATGTAATAATAAGGTTCGATCGTACGGGTGAAGTAAGACTTCGACCAGTTTTTAAAACTAATTAATCCGGTCAGCTTAAGTCCTTTGGTGATAAAGTCCAACTCCTGTTCTGCTTTGACTGTGGTTAGGATGGTTGATTGAAAATCTTCTCCATAAGTGGTCATTAAGTCTGCATATGGATTTTTGTATAACAAGTCACCTGTATAGAATGCATTACCGAATAACATATGATCAACTCCGGAAGGAGCGACACTGCTTGGATAGTAAGCGGGGAAGTTAACAGGATTGGCCGATAACATTTCTGCAAATAAATCGGTTGTACTGGTTTTCGGACCGCCGCTATTGCGGAGTTGAGCATTCATTCGTAATTGTATTTTTGTAGTAGGAGTGAGTTTATAATCCACGTTACTTTGGAAAGTATAACTCCATACGTTTACGTTATTGTCAAATGAATAAAGTTTCTTGTTATTTAAGACACCGGAGTCGTGGTTTGCTTGCAAACTCAAGTAGTAGTTTGCCTTTGAACCACCGCCGCTGACATTGATGTTTGCCCGTTGGCTCATAGACATATTCTTGAACATCAGGTCTTTCCAGTTGACATTGGGATATACGTACGGATTCTTGTTGGCACGGGTGTTGTTAATCTGCTCCTGTGTGTAAAGCAGGCCGTCATAAGTTCCGGTACGGGTATAACGTGCTTCGTTTGCCATTTCCATGTAGGTGACTCCGTCTACAAAGTCAGGGAAGCTCATAGGCACATTGAATGAGTTTTCCACACTGACATTGATACGGGTCTTTTCGTTTTCCTTTCCGGATTTTGTCGTCACCAGCATTACACCGTTTGCACCGCGTGCACCATAGATTGCCGTGGCGGAAGCATCTTTCAGAATAGAAAAGCTTTCAATGTTTTCGGCAGGAATATAATTCAGGTCTGTGGAACTGATTTCCACTCCATCTAGCATAATTAATGGAGTGGCACGTCCGCCAAATGTTCCGATACCGCGAATATAGAACTGTGAAGCGTCTTTGCCAGGTTCACCACTGGAAGTAGTGGCGATTACACCTGCCAGACGTCCGCCGAAAGAGTTGGTTAGCGAAGATGTAGGAACTTTCAGCGAAGCGGCCTTGATGTTAGTGATAGAGCCTACTACAGATACCTTTTTCTGCGTTCCGAATCCTACGACCACTACTTCATTCAGTAACTCGCTGTCGGATGGTAATTCGATTTTTATGACTCCCATGTCCTCAACGGCTTGTTCTACTGTCTTATACCCCATATATGATACTACCAACACATCTTTACTGCTGTTGACGCTGATACTGAAATTACCGTCCAGGTCAGTGATAGTACCGACATCGGTTCCTTTTATTTTTACGTTTGCGCCGACTAAGGTTTCTTTTGTATTCGCATCAAATACTGTACCCGTCACAGTACGCTTCTTTTGTTTGGTTTGCTGAGGTGTTACCGGAGCGCTTTTTACTTTTAAAACGACTTCATTGCCATTAATCATATATTCTACATTCGTATTCTTGAATATTTCATTCAAGACTTTCTCAATAGAACCCTTACAATCAATGTTCTTTTTACTCATTTCTTTGAGCAATGTCGCGTTGTAGAAAAAGACGTAATTACTGTGTCTTTCAATTTGTTGAATTGCTTCTTTGACACTGAGGGATTCTCCTTTCACTGCTATTTGCCCATAAGCGGCAAACAAAGTAATCGGATAAAGCAACAGTGCCAAGATGATACATTTTACGTACCGTTGCTTGGTTGAGAATGTTTTGTTCTCCATGCTTTTAGATTTTTAGTTATTTAAATGATTAATAAAAAAGATATTAGTAAATGAGAATTTCTTCTCCTTTTTTCTCGACTTTCAAGCTCATGCTGTAACATAGTTTCTTGATTACATTTTCTAAAGGCTCATCATGGTAGAGGCTTCCCGAATATTTATATTTCTTATTTACATCTTTGCCAAGAGTGATTTGCGAATCATATCTGTCGTTGATAATTTCTATTAATTGCGCCAGTGTGATGTCCGTAAACAGATACCGTCCGTTCTCCCAATTCATATGTTCTACTTTTTCCATTGTTATGTCTGCAGTCTCCGGGTCATAGATTATTTTATCCAACGGATTCATGGCGATACATTGGTTGGTGGACTGGATATTGAATTCTACTTCTCCTTCAAACAGGGTTATTTCATTTTTATTGTACTTGTTCTTTTTGATTTGGAAGGAAGTGCCTTTTACTTCAATAAATGCTTTAGGAATATGTACTATAAAATGCTGTTTCTTTCCTTTGGTAACATCGAATAATGCTTCGCCTTCCAACCAAACTTCCCTTTGGCTTCCGAAGTTTTGTGCGTAGCGTATATTGCTGCCTGTTTTCATCCATACTTTCGAACTGTCAGGAAGCATATACATCAGGGCTTTGTCGGCAGTGAAACTGATATATTCGGTTGTACTTTCCCAATTTTGTTTTAAAAGCCATAAACTTCCCGCTATAACAAACAAGATGATGGAAGCGGCAGCAACAAAGCGTTGGAAGGAGAGTTGATAGCGGGGTGGTTTTGCCGGCTTTCTACATTCTTCCAGACGTTTCCATACCCGTTCTCCCATTTCCCGGTCTTCGGGACTTTCCGCAGCATGTCTCCATTGCCGTTTCATCCTTTCTTCTACCGATTTGTGTTGAGACAGCTTTTCTTTTTCTTCCCAACTGAGTTGGTCAGTCAGTAAGCCTTTAATTAATCTGTTTACCTCTTTTTTTTCCATTCTTTTTCTGCTTATCTACATTAAATACTCGCAACTATATTTTAACCCTCCCTTAAAAAGAACTTTTTTTTCGGAAGGGTGAATTTTATGTTTGAATTGGGGACTTTTGGTATGGTATAGAGGAATAATTGGGGATGGGCGTATAATAATTTTAGCGTTTATATACTAATATTTAATATTAGTACTTATATTTGCGCCTGTAATTAATAAATCTTATGACAGACCGTGAATTGATAGCTGCACTGAAAAAAGGTGATAATGATGCGTTTTCCATTATTTATAAAAGGTATTGGGGGAAGGTTTGTAACTTTTCACGGCTTTATATTACTTCGGATGCCGATATTGAAGATATTGTCCAACAGGTATTTCTGAAACTCTGGAATTATCGTGAATCTTTAAAAGAAAATGAAAGTTTTGAGGGATTTCTTTTTATAGCCACCCGCAATCTTATCTTTAGCCATATGCGGAAAAGCTTTAATGAGAACGCTTATAAACTTACCGTTTTGGATACTATCACTGACAATGAGAATGATTGGCATGGGATTCAAGAGGAGATAGAGGCGCATGAATTGGGAGAATACATTGAACAATTGTTGGCGGAGCTTTCTCCCCGCCAACAGGAAATATTCCGATTGAGCCGTAAGGAAGGGTGCACCAACCGTGAAATCGCAGAGAAACTTGCTATTTCAGAGAAGACGGTGGAAAAGAATATGACTATCACTCTGCGTTTCTTAAAAGAGAACATACGCTTGTTGATTATCTTCTTGAGTGTATAGGGTATAAAAAGAAGAGGACTGCCTCACGGCACCCCTCCACTGCAAACTTAAAACAACCAACAAAAGAAATAGATAATCTCTATTCCATGCCCGATGATTTTTTCTTCATCGGGCATTTTCTTTTTTTATCTTACGAATAATAGTTCCCTGTATTTCGGAAGCGTCCACATTTGATTGTCGACAATGAGTTCCAACTTGTCGATGTGGTAACGGATTTCTTCCAGTGCCGGAGCGATGGTGTCATGGTAGGCAATGGCTTTCTCACGTTCGCTTTCAATTTTGTTCGCCACTTTACGGGCTTCCACCATTGCGTCCACATGCTCTTTGATGAAGGCTGTACGGTCGGCAATCTCTTCGATAAGTTCCAGGTTCTTGGCAGATAACTTGGCTGCCTTTTCTGCCGGGAACAGGGATTGCATCTTATAGACGTTATTAATCAAATCCGTTTGATACTGAGTTGCTACCGGGATGATATGGTTCATTGCCAGGTCACCCAATACACGGGCTTCAATCTGAATCTTTTTCGTGTAAGTTTCCCATTTCACTTCGTTACGGGCTTCCAGTTCTTTCTTTGTCATTACACCGGTAGCTTCGAACATGGCAATCGTTTCCGGTTTCAGATAGTTGTCGAAGATGACAGGAACACTCGTTTCACAATCCAGACCGCGGCGGGCAGCTTCTTCTTTCCATTCGTCACTGTAACCGTTGCCGTCAAAGTGGATGGCTTTGCACTCTTTGATGTATCCGCGGATAATCTCAAGGATGGCGGATATCTTCGGTTCTCCTTTTTCAATCAGGGCGTCTACATCTTTCTTGAATTTCGACAACTGATGAGCTACGGCAGAGTTCAATGCAATCATGGCGGAAGCACAGTTTGCTTCGGAACCTACGGCACGGAACTCGAAACGGTTGCCGGTGAAGGCGAAAGGAGAGGTGCGGTTACGGTCGGTATTGTCAATCAGCAATTCGGGTATCTGCGGAATATCCAGCTTCATGCCTTGCTTGCCGCTGAGGCTGATTAGGTCATCCTTTGTACTGTTTTCTATATGATCCAATACCTGAGACAACTGTTTGCCCAGGAAAGAGGAAATGATTGCCGGCGGCGCTTCATTCGCTCCCAGACGGTGGGCGTTGGTGGCACTGGAGATGGATGCTTTCAGTAATCCGTTATGATGATAAACTGCCATCAATGTGTTTACTACAAACGTAACGAAACGCAGATTGTCTTCAGGGGTCTTGCCCGGTCCCATTAATAAGATGCCTGTGTCAGTTCCCAATGACCAGTTATTGTGCTTGCCGGAACCGTTGACACCTTTGAACGGCTTCTCATGAAGCAGTACACGGAAACCATGACGACGGCTTACTTTGCGCATCAACGACATAATCAATAAGTTATGGTCATTGGCTAAGTTACATTCTTCGAAGATAGGAGCCAGTTCAAACTGGTTGGGTGCAACCTCGTTGTGACGGGTCTTTACAGGGATACCCAATTTCAAGGCTTCAATTTCGAGGTCTTTCATAAATGCTGCTACACGGGTAGGAATAGCACCGAAATAATGGTCTTCCAACTGCTGGTTCTTGGCGCTGTCGTGCCCCATTAATGTACGGCCTGTCATTAACAAGTCCGGGCGTGCGGCGTATAAACCTTCGTCCACTAAGAAATATTCCTGTTCCCAACCCAGGTAGGCGACTACTTTCTTCACTTCCGGATTGAAATAGTGGCAAACGTCTACGGCTGCCTTATCTACGGCACGAAGTGCTTTCAATAGGGGAGCTTTGTAGTCGAGGGCTTCACCGGTATATGCGATGAATACGGTCGGGATACAAAGAGTGTCGTCGACGATAAATGCAGGAGATGAAGGATCCCAGGCACTGTATCCACGGGCTTCGAACGTATTGCGGATACCGCCGTTCGGGAAAGAGGAAGCATCCGGCTCCTGCTGTACAAGCAGCTTGCCTGTGAATTCTTCCATCATACCGCCTTTGCCGTCATGTTCAACAAAGGCGTCATGCTTTTCTGCCGTGCCTTCGGTCAGCGGTGCAAACCAGTGTGTGTAATGAGTGACACCCATTTCGATGGCCCATTTCTTCATGCCGGCCGCTACCTCGTCGGCAATGCTGCGGTCTAGCGGAGCACCATTGTCAATAGCGTCAATCAGTGCATTGTACACCTTACTCGGAAGGTACTTGAACATTTTCTCCTTGTTGAATACGTACTTGGCGAAATACTCCGACGGACGTTCGGCAGGGGTTGCTACCTCAACCGCTTTCTTCTTGAAAGCAGTTTCTACTACTCTGAATCTTAGTTTTGACATAATACCTAATTTGATTTGTTGTTAAATATGTTAGAGCAAATAATCTTTCTCTGTATGGTTCCCGGGAAGGCGACCAAACCCGCCCGGGATAGAAATCTGTTTTTAAATCTATATAGTCTGTTTTTATTGGTTTACAAGAAGACGTTTTTAGTTGTAAGCTGACTCCCCGTGTTCGTAAATATCAAGTCCTTCTTCCTCGATACGTGCCGGAACGCGCAGACCGTGAATTTTATCGAGAGCCTTGAAGATGATGAATCCCATACCTGCCGCCCAAGCTCCGACTATAAGTGCTCCGAAGATTTGTGCTCCGAGAAATCCGAAACCATATCCGTAGAACAACCCTTCGCTGGTGGAGAAGAAACCTGTGAGAATGGTTCCTAAGAAACCGCAAACACCATGTACGGAAGAAGCACCTACCGGGTCGTCGATTTTCAGGACTTTATCAATAAAGTCTACCGAGAATATCATCACAATGCCACAGATAGCACCAATCAGCACGGCTCCTGCGGGAGATACGACATCGCATCCGGCGGTGATACCTACCAAGCCTGCCAATACACCATTCAGTGTCAATGACAAAGAGGGCTTTCCATATTTCATCCAACTGATTACCAAGGCGAAGAAACCACCCGCACAAGCTGCAAGATTGGTTGTCAGGAATACATGTGAGATTGCGTTTGCATCTGCTTCGGTACTTGCTGCCAACTGGGAACCGGGGTTGAATCCGAACCATCCGAACCAAAGGATAAATACACCCAATGCGGCAATAGTCAGGTTATGTCCCGGAATAGCTCTGGATTTACCGTCTTTTCCATATTTGCCGATACGTGGGCCTAGAATGGCGGCACCTACCAAAGCAATCCATCCACCTACCGAGTGAACAACAGTGGAACCTGCAAAATCATGGAAGGTCGTTCCGAAAAGGTTCATCATAAAAGAACCTGCTTCACTGTTCATCAGCCAACCGCCGCCCCAAGTCCAATGACCGGAAATCGGGTAAATCAGTACACTGATGAAGATTGTATAAATCAAATACATGGAGAATTTGGTGCGTTCTGCCATTGCTCCTGATACGATGGTAGCGGCAGTGGCACAGAATACGGTCTGGAAAATAAGGAATCCTTCTTTAGGCAGCCCGTTATCCATGAAAGACAGGTCGAAGAAGTGGGGCATCCCGATGAATCCGCCTGCGCCGAACATCAGTCCGAAACCGATAAACCAGTAAAGCAAAGAACCGAACATGAAATCTACAAAGTTCTTCATCAGAATATTGGCAGTATTCTTCACTCTGGTGAAACCTGCTTCTACTAAGGCAAATCCCGGCTGCATGAAGAATACGAGCATAGCTGCAAGTAACATCCAAACCGTATTTAATCCTAAAGCCAGTTCACCGATAGTATCCGGGGCTTCTGCCGTAGATTCGGCTGGGAGTGCTGAAAGTTCAGTTATTGTCTCTGTTATTGCTGCAACAGTATCGGTAGCGGCTGTGTCTTGCGCTGACAAATCCATAGCAAAACAGCATACCATGAACATAGTAGTGGCTATCCATGGCTTTACGAAGCCATGACTTTTATATTTTGTATCCATAATAATTATCTTATTTAATACCTTTATAAATTAGTTATAATCCGCAAGAAAACCTGGGTGCGGCACCTTGTCGCTAGCGTTCTTGTTCGGCGTTATAGAGCGCTATGTCGCCCCGTTCGGCAGTGCGGATGCGGATGGCATCCTCGATGGGGATGACGAAGATACGTCCATCGCCGATTTCTCCGGTTTGTGCAGCCTTGATAATGGCTTGTACCGTCTTTTCTGCATTTTTGTCGCGTACGACAATAGAGATAAGTATTCGTTCGATGGTGCTGGTGTCATAGACTACGCCACGATAGATACGTCCCTGGCGAGCTTTCCCAATACCTCTTACGTCATAGTAAGAGAACCATTCGATGTCCGCTTCGAGAAGGGCGTCTTTCACGTCCTCGAATTTGGTTTTACGGATAATAGCTTCAATCTTTTTCATATACCTTAAATTATTAGTGTTGACCAGTAAAAGAAAGAGGTATAGGGCAGTGGTAGCCATAGCAGGTTACCATACAACAAACCGATAAAATCTAAACTCTAACTACCTTCCCTATACACTCCTTTTGATATTTTAAATTCTCTCTCTCTTAAAAACTTAGTCCGAATGTGAAATAAGCTCCTTCCGTGCGTGGATTGACTGATACCTTGGCGAATACCGGTACGGAGAAGGAATCGGTAATCTTGATGTCCTTGGAAGCTCCGAGGCTGACATCGGAAACACAGAACCCGCTTGTATAGCCATTATAGAAAGTCGTTTCCCAAGGTACCACGCCCAAATCTACTGTCCAGTCAAGACCACCCAATTTGAACGGTGCGCTGAGTGCGAGATAGGAAGAATAAGCTCTTTTGCCGTTTTCTTTCACACCGTCAGCACCAGCAAAGTTCGTGTACCAGTTGACGGACAGCAGACCGAAATCATATCCCACTTGTGCTTCAAATACATGAGCCGTAGAATGGGCTCCATACTTAAAATACTTGTTGGTTGAATAAACCGTTTCTCCCTCATCGTCTATACCTGTCGCTACCTGGGTATTAAACCAATAATCTGTTACCGAAACGCTAAAACCACCTATTGAGTAACCGAGAGTCAAATCAAACTCTTTCGTGTCTGCCGGTTCGAACCCTACAGAACCCCATGCTCCGAGTGAGAAACCTTTGTAAGTAATCCCCAGTGAAGGTTGGATGCTGACTCCGCCCAAATCCTGGCCACGCCAGATGTAACCGCTTACCAAGTCTGCTCCTACCGAAGCTTCTAGTTTGTCTTGTGCCATCGTTGCGGATGGTACGAGCCCTGACAGTAATAATGCTACTGTTATTACCCCCTTGTTTTTGTTAATCGTCGTTTTCATCGTCTTTTTACCTTTAAAAGTTAGAAAAATGTGGATGTACGGTCCATGTATATAGTAGCGCGCGAAATACTATCAAATAAATTAAGAATTACTGGTTGTGAATGAGCCGGGGGAAGTCATTCCGAATTCTTAAAGCCAGTTTTTTATTCTTCTCATAGCTTCAATGCAGTCGTTGCGTTCGCCGAAAGCGGTCAGACGGATATATCCCTCGCCACTTGGCCCGAAGCCCACACCGGGAGTACCGACAACATTGGCTTCATACAACATCTGTTCAAAGAATCGCCATGAGGATAGGCCATTCGGAGTTTTCACCCATAAATAGGGAGCGTTCACTCCGCCGTAAACTTTCAATCCGGTAGCTTCCAGCCCTTCCTTCATGATTTTTGCGTTGGTCATATAATAATTTATCGTTTCTTTAATCTGTGCCTTGCCTTCCGCACTGTAAACAGCTTCTGCAGCCCGTTGGGTGATGTAGGAAGTGCCGTTGAACTTGGTGCATTGGCGGCGGTTCCATAATCTGTTGAGCGGGATGCGGTCACCTTCCAACGTTGCGGCAGTAAGCTCTTTCGGTACTACCGTGTATCCACAACGTACTCCGGTGAATCCTGCTGTCTTTGAGAAACTACGGAATTCAATGGCGCATTTCTTCGCCCCTTTAATTTCGTAAATAGAGTGGGGGACGTTTTCGTCCTGGATATACGCTTCGTATGCGGCATCAAACAGGATTAACGTGTCGTTAGACAAAGCATAGTCCACCCATTTCTTCAGTTCCGGTTTGGTCAGTGTTGTGCCGGTCGGGTTGTTCGGATAGCAGAGATAAACAATATCTATCCGTTTGTCCGGGATTTCAGGAATGAAGTTGTTTTCACTCGTACAGGGCATATATGTGACATTGCTCCATTTACCCGTTTCCTCTTCCAGTACTCCGGCACGTCCGCACATGACGTTACTGTCAATATATACCGGATAAATAGGGTCTGTAACGCCTACGCTATTGTCATGGCGAAGAATATCACCTATATTCCCGGTATCGCTTTTAGCTCCGTCGCTGACAAATATTTCGGAAGCGGAAAAGTGAATCCCGCGTGGGGCGAAATCATTCTTTATAATTGCTTCAATCAAAAAATCATATCCCTGTTCAGGACCATATCCGCGGAATGTATCTTTATTGGCAAGTTCTTCTACCGCTTTGTGCATTGCTTCGGTACAGGCTTTGGGAAGCGGCTGAGTAACATCGCCGATACCTAGCCGGATGATGTCCTGTTTGGGATGCGTTATCCTGAAAGTATTTACCTTTTTCGCTATATCCGAGAACAAGTAACTTCCCGGCAATTTCAAAAAATGTTCGTTTACTAATGCCATATTGTGATTGTTTTAAGTTTCTATCCGTATTCATTCTCAATTCGCTGTTCTCATCTCTCCATTCTCACCTCTCAACTTCTTCAATTTCCCCATCGAAAACTTTGGTTGCCGGTCCTGTCATCCATATATGTCCTGAGGCTTCGTTCCATTCAATGATGACTGTGCCGCCGTCCATTATTATATTGCTTTTTCTTCCTGCAAGTCCGTTGATGAAGGCAGCTACTGCTGTAGCGCAAGCACCTGTTCCGCAAGCTTGGGTAATTCCCGAACCTCTTTCCCAGACTCTCATCCGTATGGTATCTTTGCCGACAATTTGTGCAAACTCCACATTTGTTCTGTCAGGAAAAAGAGGGTCGTTTTCTAATTCAGGACCGATTTCCGGTAAGTTAATCCGGGTTATATCATCCACAAAAGTAACTAGATGAGGATTTCCCATGGATACTTTAGTTGACCGGAAAGGATATTTCCCTTCCCAATGTACTTCTTCCGTTTCCAGCGGACTGCCCATATCTACTGTCACTGCTGTAACTGTTTTTCCTTCTACGTGAAGTTTCAGTATTTTAATACCTGACAGCGTTTCCAGTGTGATTTCAGTTTTATCGGTCAAACCGTATTCATATACGTATTTGCCTACGCAACGGCTACCGTTTCCGCACATCATCGCTTCCGAACCGTCAGCATTGAAAATACGCATGCTGAAATCAGCCTTATCAGAACTTCCAATCAATATAAGTCCGTCACTCCCAATTCCTGTATGAAACTTGCTCCATTCGATTGCTTTCTTTTCAGGCTCTTCTATCGGATATTGGGTAGTGTCTACATATATGTAGTCATTTCCCGCTCCATGCATTTTGGTGAACTTAATCCTGTTTGTCATTTTGATTTATATTTATTGGTTGTTGTATCCTTTTGTTTTATTACGATGCAAAGGTATGACTTTTTGTTTTATGTTTTGTTGAAAAGTATATCTAATATCTATTTATTTTTAATGAACTTTCAATCGCTTAGTATGTAGCTATATATGCTTATAAATTGAAATTATACACATCTGTATATTGATAAATTGTTATTTGGGTGAGCGGTTTTGCATATTCTTTCATAATATATAAAGAATATTTAGCCTGGATAATCCGAAGAACCTTTTCCTATATCCGTTGTTTTAGCACTATACTTAACATAAAAATGCAGAAATATGAATATAGAAAAACAATTAGAAACGGCAGTAAGGACCAATCATTTGGTGTTGCTTGTGTTTTATGCCGACTGGTCGCCTCATTACGAATGGATAGGACCGATACTTCGTACTTATGAAAAGAGGACGATTGAATTAGTAAAGGTAAATGTTGGAGAGAATAAAGCAATCGCCGATGCGCACAATATAGATACTGTTCCGGCATTCCTCTTATTGCATAAAAGAAATGAACTTTGGCGGCAAGTAGGAGAATTGACGGTGGAAGAGTTGAAAGAGGTGCTGGATGATTTCAGATGAATTGGCTGTAATATTTTATTGGTGTTTGTGGAAATACGGATGTTCTCTCCAATGTCAAATGAATGATTTGGCAAATATTTGATTATTAATGTATTATGAATAGCTGTTTTTTCTTTTAAAGCAACGGGTGGTTCCTTTAAAAGGAACCACCCGTTGCACACCGAGGAATGCCCTCTTCCTTTAAAAGGAATGCTCCGTTGCTTTAAGCTCGGATACTAAATGATTAAATATGTCTTGATTTATTGTTGCTTAAGCTCTTTCTGCAATATAACCGGCTCATTGGTAGTAATAAAGTCTGCTTTATTCTCAATCAGCCATTTCATGTCTTCTGCCTCATCCACTGTCCACACATTGACTTTCAAGCCAAGGTCATGCGCTTCCTTAATCCATTCGGGATGTTTTTTTATTACGCCGAAGTGATAGTCAAGTCCCGCAGCACCGAGCTCTTTTAATTCTTTCGGAGATAAGTCGCCATTCAGATAGAATACCGGGGTTCCGGCTGGTGCCAGGCGGATAAATTCTTTCATGGCGTGCAGAGAGAAAGTGATATATTCCATGCGGCTTTCCAATCCCATACTTTTTACCATAGCCACAATTTCCTGCACAGCTTTTGTCTCACGCTTCTTGGTACTGTGTGCTTTGAGTTCGAGTATTAATTGGGCATTGCATTTTTTTCCTGCTTCCAAATATTGTTTTAAACTAGGCAGGTTTTCTCCGTTGGAGAGTTTCAGCCCGGTCAGTGCATCCCCTTTGGAATATTCCATCGGTCGCATTTTATAAACGGGATCATGATTGACAACCAGTTTGTTATCTTTGGCAATCCATACATCAAATTCTGAACCGTAGCACCCGATGGAATCTGCTTTTTGAAGCGCGGTAATACTGTTTTGTGATGAACCCGGGGTTTTCCAATAACCACGGTGGGCAATTACTTTTGTCTGTGCCTGCATACAGCAAGCAGTTACTAAAAGGGCAGAAGCCATCATCATTTTCTTTAAATTCATTTGTCTGGTCTTTAAAAGGTTTAATAGATTTAATTGGGTTTGGCTTCAAAAGTATAAAAAAGAAAACGCAAATCAGACAATAATATGCTAATCTGCGTTAATCTTAGGGATTTTAGAATAGAAATGCTACAAAAGAATAACAGAAATAATCCATTCTATTACTTTTCGACAAATTAAGTATAGGCTTCTTCATGTATTCCTTTTACTGCGCGTCCGCTTGGTTCGTTCAGGTTTCTGAAAGAAATATCCCATGCCAGCGCTTCTGCCGTAGAGCAGGCTACGCTGGGAACACTCGGTACGCTGCGAGCCGCACTTTCACTGGGGAAATGTTCTTCAAAGATGCTGCGGTAATAATATTCTTCCTTGTTTTGCGGAATATTGATGGGGAAACGTTCGGCTGCATGTGCCATTTGTTCGTCACTTACGGCAGCGGTTGTTATTTCTTTCAATGTATCAATCCAGGAATATCCCACACCGTCACTGAACTGCTCTTTCTGTCTCCATGCCACGCTTTCCGGCAGCATATCGGCGAAAGCCTCACGTACGATTCTTTTTTCAATATCCTTTCCGGGGCACATTTTGGCTTTCGGATTCAGCGTCATTGCCACATCAAGAAACTCTTTATCAAGGAAGGGGACACGTCCTTCTACTCCCCAGGCAGATAAACTCTTATTAGCCCGGAGACAGTCATACATATGTAATTTTGAAAGTTTGCGTACTGTTTCTTCGTGGAACGCCTGTGGAGTAGGGGCTTTGTGAAAATAGAGATAACCGCCGAAAACTTCATCAGCACCTTCACCACTCAACACCATTTTGATACCCATGGACTTGATGACACGTGCCAGCAAATACATGGGAGTGGAAGCCCGCACAGTAGTTACATCATACGTCTCGATGAAATAGATAACGTCACGAATCGCATCCAGTCCTTCCTGCACGGTGTAGTTTATTTCATGATGCACCGTTCCGATATATTCGGCAACCTCACGAGCCTTTATCAAATCGGGCGCACCCTTCAGACCGATGGCAAAAGAGTGAAGCTGCGGCCACCAGGCATCGCTTGCTCCGTCTGTTTCTATACGTTTGGCTGCATATTTCTTGGCGATAGCGGAAATGACGGAACTGTCCAGGCCACCGGAAAGAAGTACTCCGTAAGGTACATCACTCATCAACTGGCGATGAACGGCATCTTCTAACGCTGTTTTTACATCAGCGGTACGGGCATTGTTATCTTTTACAGTTTCATATTCTGTCCAGTCACGCGAATACCAGCGTTTCATCTTTCCTTCTTTACTGTAATAGTAATGTCCGGGAAGGAATACTTCGTATTCGTCACAAAATCCTTCAAGCGCTTTCAGTTCGCTGCCGAAGTAGACTTTTCCCTCTTTGTCCTTACCTATATATAAAGGTATAACGCCGATAGGGTCACGGGCAATCAGGAACTCATCTTTCTCTTCGTCATAAAGGACAAAGGCAAAGATACCACTGATGTCTTCCAGAAAATGAATACCTTTATCTTTATAAAGGGCAAGAATGATCTCACAATCACTGCCTGTCTGAAAATCATATCTCCCGGCGTACTTTGCACGAATATCACGGTGGTTGTAGATTTCACCGTTTACGGCGAGCACCTGTTTCCGGTCGGGCGAATATAAGGGTTGACCGCCACTTTGCGGGTCGACAATGGAAAGACGTTCGTGTGCTAGGATGGCACTTCCGCCTACATAGATTCCGCTCCAGTCCGGTCCGCGATGACGGATTTTCTGGGCCATTTTCAGTGCTTTATCCCTTAGCTCTTTGGTCTGAACTTTTATATTGAGTATACCTGCTATTCCACACATAACTTTAATTTTTGGTTGTTAAATAAGCATCTATTTCCGCAGCCGCTTTCCGTCCGCCTGCCATGGCACGTACTACCAAACTGGCTCCGGTAGCTGCATCTCCGGCAAGGAATACATTATCGGCAAATTGCGGTTGTTCCGGTTTCAAGAATCCCATAGCCAGCAATACCATATCCGCCTCGATTACCTCTTTTTTTCCGGTAGGTTTCATTGTCGGGCGCCCGCCGTCTGTTGCCGGAATCCATTCTACCTCTTCCACCTCTACACCTGTCACCTTTCCGTTCTTTCCGAGGAATTGATTGGAAGCCAGGCACCAATGGCGTGTGCAACCTTCTTCATGGCTTGAAGTCGTCTTGAAGACTACCGGCCATTGCGGCCACGGGGTAGCGGGATTGTAGCCAACGGGTGGTTTCGGCATGATTTCAATTTGAGTGACACTGGCAGCTCCTTGACGCACACTGGTTCCGATACAGTCAGAACCGGTATCACCACCGCCAATCACAAGTACTTTCTTTCCTTTGGCATTCACTAACTTGTCTTTAGGGAAAGTCTGACCTTCCAAAATCCTGTTTTGTTGAGCCAACATTTCTAGGGCGAAGTGAATGCCTTTCAGTTCCCGTCCCGGAATACTCAAATCCCGTGCTGTCGGTGTTCCCGTACAGATGCAGTAAGCGTCGAAACCTTCCGGCAAATGATTGACATCTATTTCCACACCCATCTCAAACTGAATACCCTCTGCCGCCAATATTTTCATGCGTCGGTCGATTACGTTTTTATCCAGTTTGAAGTTGGGAATACCGAAGCGCAGCAATCCGCCGGGTGCTTCGTCTTTATCAAATAATGTGACGCTATATCCTTTCAGGTTCAACTGGTTGGCTACGACCAATCCGGCAGGGCCTGCACCAATTACTGCAACTTTCTTTCCATTTCTTTCGGGAGTTTGTATATGTATATATCCTTCACGGAAAGCAGCTTCCACAATCGCCGCTTCATTCTCACGGATAGTCACCGGTTGGTCACACGAAAGTTTCAACACGCATGATTTCTCGCAAAGAGCCGGGCAGATACGCCCCGTAAATTCCGGAAAATCGCAAGTAGACGATAACACTTCATACGCTTCCCTCCATTTGCCCCTGTACAACGCATCCTGCCATTCAGGTTGTTTATTCCCTATCGGACACGCCCAGTGACAGAAAGGTACACCGCAATCCATGCAGCGCGAAGCCTGCAACTTACGGCTATTCGTATTCAATGTCTGTTCCACCTGACTATAGTCAGTGATTCGCTCGCTCACAGGACGGTATCCCGCCTCTTGTCGAGGTATATTTAGAAATGCTTTAGGATCTCCCATAATTTTAGTGATTAGTGATTAATGATTAGTGATTAACGGTTGGTGATTAATGTTTAGTGATTAGTGCATCTTTATAGCTTCCCTTCATTAATCACTAATCACTAAACCGTTAATCACTACCTAATAGTCTCTTTGCATGTCTGCGATTTTTTGTTGTAGCTTTCTCATTTGTTCTTCCTGCAATACCTTTTTGTATTCGATGGGTACTACTTGGATGAATTGGTCTACGTAGTGATTCCAGTCATCGAGCATGGTTCGTGCCAGTTTGGAACCTGTGTACAGGTAGTGTTGACGAATCAGTTCGTGTAATTCTTTCCGGTAGCCGGCTTCTTCGATAAGAGATAATTCTACCATTTCCATATTACAGAAATAATCGAAGTTCCCGTCTTTGTTCCATACATACGCTACACCACCACTCATGCCGGCTGCGAAGTTACGTCCGGTTTGTCCGAGAACTACTACACGGCCACCGGTCATGTATTCGCAACAGTGGTCGCCTACACCTTCTACTACGGCGACAGCACCCGAGTTGCGCACGGCAAAACGTTCACCTACACGGCCATTGATATATACTTCCCCGCTTGTAGCGCCGTAAAGCAAGGTGTTACCTGCTATTGTGTTCTTGTCAGCTTCGAAGTTACTGCGGATCGGGGGCAGTACGGCGATACGTCCGCCACTCAAACCTTTACCCAGATAATCGTTCGCTTCACCTTCCAGTTTAAAGTTGACACCCGGCACAAGGAACGCACCGAAAGACTGACCTGCCGAACCTTTGAACTTCACGTTTAGCGTATGTTCCGGTAATCCCCTGGCGCCCTGCTTTTTCGCAATCACTCCTGAAAGCATAGCGCCTATTGCCCGGTCTGTATTCGCAATCGTATATTCCAACGAAATTTCTTTCTCGTGTTCGATGGCATCCCGGGCAGCATCAATGATAGCTACATCTTTAACAGTAGAAATTCCATGATCCTGGTCGATGACGTGACGGATAGCGGCACTGTTGTCAATGCGTGCCAGCATCTTCGTGAAATCAATTAACGCATGTTTCGGATTCGGAATATGGGCTTCGGATTTATGCTCAACGGACATATGTCCAACGGATTTAAGTTCAACAGACTTACGTTCAATCAAATCCGTACGCCCGATAATATCATCCATTCGGGTGAATCCCATTTCAGCCAAATGCTCACGGACTTCCTGTGCGAGGAACGTGAAAAAGTTGACTAAATATTCGCTGCGTCCGTGGAAACGTTTGCGCAATTCCTCATCCTGTGTGGCAACTCCCACCGGACAAGTATTCTGATGACATTTGCGCATCATCACGCAACCCAATACAATCAGTGCAGAGGTAGCAAAACCATATTCTTCTGCTCCCATCAATGCCATTAAGATAATGTCCCGTCCGGTTTTCAATTGTCCGTCAACTTGCAGAACTACCTGGCCGCGAAGCCCGTTTAGAACCAATGTCTGTTGTGTCTCGCTCAAGCCCAGTTCGGGAGAGATACCCGCATAGCGGATAGAAGAAGCGGGAGAAGCCCCCGTGCCCCCTTCGGCACCGGAAATAACAATCAAGTCCGCCTTCGCCTTTGCCACACCTGCGGCAATCGTACCTACGCCACTTTCCGCAACTAACTTCACACTGATTTTAGCCTGCGGATTCACATTCTTCAAATCGAAAATCAATTGAGCCAAATCCTCAATCGAATAAATATCGTGATGGGGCGGGGGAGAAATCAGAGAAATTCCCGGAATGGAATGACGTGTCTTGGCAATCACATCGTTCACCTTGAATCCCGGAAGTTGTCCCCCTTCACCCGGTTTCGCACCCTGTGCCACTTTAATCTGAATCTCATCCGCATTCACCAAATATTCCGCCGTCACACCAAAACGCCCCGAAGCCACCTGCTTGATGGCACTTCGCAGGGAACTGCCATCCGGCAGCGGCTGAAAACGCGAAGCATCTTCGCCACCCTCACCGGTATTACTGCGTCCGTGAATCTTATTCATAGCGATAGCCATTGCCTCGTGCGCTTCCTTACTGATGGAACCGAAAGACATGGCGCCCGTAACAAACCGATGCAGAATATTCTCTACCGGTTCTACCCGGTCAATAGAAATCGGATTGCGACGGAATCCTAAGAAATCACGCAAGAAGATAGGTTTCTCCTTTTCATCTACCAAGTGCGTGTACTCTTTGAATTTCTTATAACTACCCAACCGGGTAGCCAATTGCAGCGTACTGATCGTTTCCGGATTCCACGCGTGTTTTTCTCCGTCTTTCCGGAAAGCATACAACCCTTTGTTCGGCAGTAATCCATCGACTTCCTTTGCAAACCCTTCTTCATGGAAAGCAATGGCATCTCTGGCAATCTCTTCCAGACGGATACCCCCAATCGGTGAACCGAGTCCACCGAAGTAAGCCTTGCTCAACTCTTCGCTCAAACCGACCGCTTCGAAAATCTTTGCACCCCGATAGGAACGGATGGTAGAAATACCCATCTTACTCATAATCTTGAACAGACCTTTGCAGATGGACTTCATATAATTCTTCTCTGCCGTAGCATAGTCTAACTGGATATCTCTGTCTTTCACCAATTTGTCAAGAACGGCAAATGCCATATACGGATTCAGTGCGCTTGCCCCGAAACCGAGTAATAATGCCGCGTGCATCACTTCGCGTATTTCACCGCTTTCTACTACCAGTGCGGTCTGAACACGTTTGCCTACCGAAATCAAGTGATGATGAACAGCACTTACCGCCAGAAGAGATGGAATTACTGCATGCCCGGCATCCACGTCACGGTCGCTCAGGATGATATAGTTCACACCTTCCGTCACGGATTCTTCCGCCATTTTGCAAAGACTGCCCAATGCTTCCTGCAATCCGGCTTTCCCTTTCGCTACCTCAAAGAGCATCGGAAGTTTGACTGTCTTGAAACCCTTATAACGGATATTACATAAAATATCCAATTGAGTATTGCTTAGAATCGGATGATTCAAACGTACCATTTTGCAATGGCTTTCGCTTGGAGTGAGAATATTCATCCCTACGGCTCCGATATACTCAGTCAGTGACATGACCAGTTCTTCACGCAACGGGTCAATCGGCGGATTGGTAACCTGCGCAAACTGCTGGCGGAAATAATTGTATAGCAATTGCGGTTTGTCTGAAAGAACAGCCAAAGGAGTATCGTTACCCATTGATTGAATCGGTTCTGCGCCGGTACTTGCCATGGGCATAATCAGTCGTTCAATATCTTCTTTCGAGTAACCGAAAGTGCGCAGCATCCGGTTATAATTCTCTATATGATGAGGCACTTTACGTCCGCTTTTCAATTCATCCAGTTCGATGCGGTTGGTAGATAACCACGTACGATACGGTTTGGCTTCGGCCAATTGTCTTTTCAATTCGCCGTCATAATAGATTTCACCCTTCTCCGTATCCACCAGTAAAATCTTGCCGGGCTGCAAACGGCCTTTCTCCCTGATATCCCCCGGTTCGAAATCCATCACGCCCACTTCGGATGCCACTACCATCATATCGTTTTTCGTAATTAGATAGCGGGCGGGACGAAGACCGTTACGGTCGAGCATACCACCGGCAAAACGTCCGTCGCTGAAAAGCAGGGCAGCCGGCCCGTCCCACGGTTCCATCAGGATGGAGTGGTATTCATAGAATGCCTTCAGTTCTTCGCTGATGGGATTCTTCTCATTAAATGATTCCGGCACAAGCATCGCCATTGCGTGCGGTAAACTCAATCCCGACATTACGAGAAATTCCAGTACATTATCCAATGAAGCGCTGTCACTCATACCCGGTTGTATAATCGGCCGAATCTCCTTGATGTCTCCCAAAGTTGGACTGGAGAGTACGCTTTCACGAGCTTCCATCCATCCGCGGTTGCCACGGATGGTATTGATTTCACCATTATGAGCCAGGAGACGGAAAGGCTGTGCCAATCCCCATGTAGGAAACGTGTTGGTACTGAAACGGGAGTGTACCAGTGCCAGTCCGCTGGTAAAATAACTGTTCGTCAGGTCGGGGTAGTAGTTGCGCAGTTGCAACGACGAAAGCATACCTTTATATATAATACTTTTTGTAGAGAGAGAAACGACATAAAAATCATCTTTTGCCGGAATGGATGACAATCTGACTTTATTCTCAATTCTTTTACGGATGAGATACAATTTCCGGTCAGCCGTTTCCGTCTCCGTAAATCCGGTGATAAACACCTGCTTGATGTCCGGCTCATTGGCTAAGGCAGCTTCTCCCAGAATTTCAGGACAAGTGGGCACGTTGCGCAGATGCATCAATGTAAGTCCTTCTTTTTCAATTTCCTCAATAATGATACTTAAAATAGCTCCTTGGTCTTTATCATTTTTCGGAAGAAAGAGCAGGCCGGTACCATACCGACCCTTTTCCGGGACGGGAATACCTTGCAATAAGATGAACTCATGCGGAATTTGCAGCAGGATACCTGCGCCGTCCCCGGTCTTGTTATCCGCACCTTCAGCACCGCGATGGCGCATGTTTTCCAATACCTTTAAAGCCGACTCAACAACATCGTGTGACTTTTCTCCGTGAATGTTGACCAGCATACCAACACCGCAGGCATCGTGTTCGTATGCCGCATCGTACAAGCCCGCTTGTCGGGGCTGTCGTTGGTAAGGGAATCCTTTTGTTTCGTTGTTAAAAAGTTCTTGTTTTTTCATTCTTACTAGCTTTATTGTATGATAATACCTATTTGATGTGTCAATTTGTTCGGCAAAATTAAATATTTAATTTCATAATGATAGTAAAATATTGCTTTTCTGTGACACGAAATAATAACTAAGTTCTTTCTTCTTTTAATTTGTAAATGAAAACATTGAATTTGCTTTTAATCTGTTATTTGATACGGGATGATTCCATTCTAATTGTAATTTGTTTCTTTTTGAGCTAAAAATAATATATTATTTAACTTTTTGATGTGTTTATAACTTTTTTGTGCTCTTGTGTCAAATAAATATTGTTTTTGTTGTCTTTATGTTATTTCTAATATGTATATTTGCAGCCGAAATAAAAATATCATAATATGTGTGGAATAGTAGGCTATATTGGTAAAAGAAAAGCCTACCCTATCCTTATCAAAGGGCTGAAGCGACTGGAGTATCGAGGATATGACAGCGCAGGGGTAGCATTAATTAGTGATAACCAACAGTTAAATGTGTACAAGACGAAAGGAAAAGTCTCCGAACTCGAAAATTTCGTCACACAGAAAGATATTTCCGGTACAATCGGAATTGCCCATACCCGCTGGGCTACTCACGGGGAACCTTGTTCCGCTAACGCTCATCCTCATTACTCTTCTTCCGAAAAACTCGCTCTCATTCACAACGGTATCATTGAAAACTACGCTGTTCTCAAAGAAAAACTTCAAGCCAAAGGCTACCTCTTCAAAAGCAGTACAGATACCGAAGTTCTCGTTCAATTAATAGAATACATGAAAGTTACCAATCAGGTCAGTCTACTGGCAGCCGTTCAGTTGGCGCTGGGAGAGGTGATTGGTGCTTATGCGATTGCGATTCTTGATAAAGAGCATCCGGATGAGATTATTGCGGCACGCAAAAGCAGTCCGCTGGTAGTGGGGATTGGCGAAGATGAATTCTTTCTGGCTTCGGATGCCACTCCGATTGTAGAATACACGGATAAGGTGGTTTATCTGGAAGACGGTGAGATTGCCGTTATAAACAGGGAGGAAGAATTAAAGGTCGTCGACCTGAATAATGTCGAAACGACTCCCGAAGTGAAGAAGGTGGAATTGAAACTCGGTCAGTTGGAGAAAGGCGGCTATTCCCACTTTATGCTGAAAGAGATTTTCGAGCAGCCGGATTGTATCCATGACTGTATGCGCGGGCGTATTAATGTAGAAGCGGACAATGTGGTGCTTTCGGCTGTGATTGATAATAAGGAAAGACTGCTGAATGCCAAACGGTTTATTATCGTGGCTTGCGGAACTTCCTGGCACGCCGGACTTATCGGCAAACAACTGATTGAAAGTTTCTGCCGCATACCGGTAGAAGTAGAATATGCTTCCGAATTCCGTTACCGCGACCCTGTGATTAACGAAGAAGATGTCGTAATTGCTATCTCGCAAAGCGGCGAGACTGCCGATACGCTGGCTGCCGTGGAATTGGCAAAGAGCCGCGGGGCATTTATATATGGAATTTGTAATGCCATCGGATCATCCATTCCGCGTGCCACTCATACCGGTTCGTATATCCACGTAGGCCCGGAAATCGGCGTGGCTTCCACCAAAGCGTTTACGGGACAGGTCACTGTGCTCGCCATGTTGGCATTGACACTTGCCAAAGCGAAAGGAACCATTGACGAATCCTATTATCTTTCAGTCGTGAGGGAATTAAACCATATTCCGGAGAAGATGAAGGAAGTCTTGAAGCTGAATGATAAACTGGCGGAACTCTCGATAACTTTCACCTATGCGCATAACTTTATTTATTTGGGACGCGGATATAGTTATCCCGTAGCTCTCGAAGGTGCGTTGAAATTGAAAGAAATTTCGTATATTCACGCCGAAGGTTATCCGGCTGCGGAGATGAAGCACGGGCCGATTGCCTTGATTGACGCTGAAATGCCGGTAGTGGTGATTGCCACCCAAAACGGTCTGTATGAAAAAGTACTGAGCAATATACAGGAAATCAAGGCGCGGAAAGGACGGGTGATTGCCTTTGTGACAAAAGGCGATACGGTTATCAGCAAGATTGCCGATTGCAGTATCGAGCTTCCCGAAACAATAGAGTGCCTTAATCCGTTAATCACTACGGTACCTCTCCAATTACTTGCGTATCATATTGCCGTATGCAAGGGAATGGATGTAGACCAACCAAGAAACCTGGCAAAGTCGGTGACAGTAGAATAGAGCCTTGCAATTTATAACTGGTAATTATATAGATGGAACAATTGAAACATGAATGTGGCGTTGCCATGATACGCCTGCTCAAACCGTTGGAGTATTACGAGAAGAAGTACGGGACATGGATGTACGGTCTTAATAAACTCTACCTGTTGATGGAAAAACAGCATAACCGCGGACAGGAAGGTGCAGGATTGGCGTGTGTGAAACTGGAAGTGAATCCGGGTGAAGAATATATGTTTCGTGAACGTGCCTTGGGTTCGGGAGCCATCACGGAAATTTTTGAGAATGTCCAGAGCAATTTCAAAGACCTTACTTCCGAACAACTGCATGACGCGGAGTATGCCAAACGTACTTTGCCTTTTGCCGGCGAAGCATATATGGGACATCTCCGTTATTCAACCACAGGAAAATCGGGAATCTCCTACGTACACCCGTTTTTGAGAAGGAACAACTGGCGTGCCAAGAACCTGGCTCTCTGCGGAAACTTCAATATGACGAATGTGGACGAGATATTTGCCCGCATCACTGCCATCGGTCAGCATCCCCGTAAATATGCCGATACATATATCATGTTGGAACAAATGGGACATCGTCTCGACCGTGAAGTGGAACGTGTCTTCAATCTTGCCGAAGCGGACGGGCTTACAGGCATGGGCATCACTAACTATATAGAAGATCATATCGACCTTGCCAATGTCCTGCGTACTTCCAGTCGTGAATGGGATGGGGGATACGTTATCTGCGGTCTGACCGGAAGCGGTGAATCTTTCGCTATCCGTGACCCGTGGGGGATTCGTCCCGCATTTTGGTATCAGGATGATGAGATTGCCGTATTGGCTTCCGAGCGTCCGGTGATTCAGACTGCCTTGAATGTTCCATTCGAAGAAATCAAGGAACTGCAACCGGGACAAGCCTTACTGATTAGCAAAGAGGGCAAAATCCGCACTTCGCAAATCATCAAACCGCGTGAGAAACACGCTTGCTCTTTCGAGCGTATCTACTTCTCCCGTGGCAGTGATGTCGATATTTATAAGGAAAGGAAACACCTGGGCGGGAAACTAGTCCCGAGAATACTGAAAGCTATCAATAACGACATTGACCATACGGTTTTCTCTTTCATCCCCAACACCGCAGAAGTCGCTTTCTACGGAATGTTGCAGGGACTGGATGATTATCTCAACGAAGAGAAAGTACGGCAAATCGCCGCATTGGGGCATAATCCGAATCTGGAAGAACTGGAAGTGATTCTTTCCCGCCGTATCCGTAGCGAAAAGGTGGCCATCAAGGATATCAAACTCCGTACTTTCATCGCCGAAGGAAATAGCCGCAATGACCTGGCAGCCCATGTGTACGACATTACTTATGGAAGTCTTGTCCCCGGCGTTGACAACCTGGTGATTATCGACGACAGCATTGTGCGTGGCACCACTTTGAAACAAAGCATTATCGGTATTCTCGACCGTCTCGGGCCGAAGAAGATTGTCATCGTATCCTCTTCCCCGCAAGTGCGCTATCCCGATTATTATGGTATAGATATGGCAAAGATGAGCGAATTTATCGCTTTCAGGGCGGCTGTCGAACTTCTGAAAGAACGCGATATGAAAGACGTGATTGCGGCTGCTTATCGTAAATCCAAAGACCAGGTGGGACTGCCGAAAGAGCAAATGGTGAACTACGTAAAAGATATCTATGCGCCTTTCACCGACGAAGAAATCTCTGCCAAAATGGTGGAGCTGCTGACACCGAAAGGAACGAAAGCCAAAGTCGAAATCGTCTATCAACCGTTGGAAGGACTTCACGAGGCTTGCCCGAATCATACGGGCGACTGGTACTTTAGCGGCAATTATCCTACACCGGGCGGTGTGAAACTGGTGAATAAGGCATTCATCGACTACATCGAGCAGATGTATCAATTCTAACAACCATACAACGATTCAATAAAAAGAATGAGAAATGTGACATTAATCCTTGACGACGGGAGCCGGTTTTCCGGCAAGTCGTTTGGCTACGAGAAGCCGGTGGCGGGCGAAGTAGTTTTTAATACCGCCATGACCGGGTATCCGGAGAGCCTCACTGACCCTTCATATGCCGGACAGTTGATGACTCTTACCTATCCTTTGGTGGGTAACTATGGTGTTCCTCCTTTTACAATCGAACCGAATGGACTGGCTACTTTCATGGAAAGCGAAAAGATTCATGCGGAAGCGATTATTGTAAGTGACTATTCTTATGAATACAGTCACTGGAATGCAGTGGAAAGCCTGGGCGACTGGTTGAAACGCGAACAAGTTCCCGGCATCACAGGTATTGATACCCGCGAACTGACAAAAGTACTTCGCGAACATGGAGTGATGATGGGAAAGATTATCTTTGATGATGAACCGGACAATGTGCCCGAAGCAAAGTACGCAGGCATCAACTATGTAGACAAGGTAAGCTGCAAGGAAGTGATTCGTTATAATGAAGGAGTTGATAAGAAGAAAGTAGTCCTGGTGGATTGCGGTGTGAAGACGAATATTATCCGTTGCCTGCTGAAACGTGATGTCGAAGTGATTCGCGTGCCTTGGGATTATGACTATAACGGACTCGAATTTGACGGACTGTTTATTTCCAACGGCCCGGGTGACCCGGACACTTGTGATGCTGCCGTCCAGAATATCCGCAAAGCGATGAAGAACGAAAAACTCCCTATCTTCGGAATCTGTATGGGTAACCAGCTACTTTCAAAAGCAGGCGGAGCGCGGATTTATAAACTGAAATACGGACACCGCAGCCATAACCAACCGGTACGCATGGTAGGTACGGAACGTTGCTTCATTACTTCACAAAACCACGGTTATGCCGTAGACAACAATACGTTAACAGCAGATTGGGAACCGTTGTTCATCAATATGAATGATGGCTCCAACGAAGGAATCAAACACAAAAAGAATCCTTGGTTCTCTGCGCAGTTCCATCCGGAAGCAGCCAGTGGGCCTACGGATACGGAATTCCTGTTCGACGAATTTGTAAACCTGCTTAAATAACCGACCATTATGAAAGAAAATATAAAGAAAGTATTACTGCTGGGTTCCGGTGCCCTGAAAATCGGTGAAGCCGGCGAGTTCGACTATTCCGGTTCGCAGGCACTCAAAGCCTTGAAAGAAGAAGGGATTGAAACGGTTCTCATCAATCCGAATATTGCTACGGTACAGACTTCAGAGGGAGTGGCAGACCAAATCTACTTCCTTCCCGTGACTCCGTATTTCGTAGAAAAGGTGATTCAGAAAGAGAAGCCCGAAGGTATCATGTTGGCATTTGGCGGTCAGACAGCTCTGAACTGCGGTGTCGCCTTGTACAAGGAAGGCATTCTTGAAAAATATAACGTCAAGGTGCTCGGTACTCCGGTACAGGCTATTATGGATACCGAAGACCGCGAACTTTTCGTTCAGAAACTGAATGAAATCAATGTAAAGACCATCAAAAGCGAAGCCGTAGAAAATGCGGCAGACGCCCGCCGTGCAGCGAAAGAACTGGGCTATCCGGTGATTGTCCGTGCTGCCTACGCATTAGGTGGCCTGGGTTCAGGTTTCTGTGACAATGAAGAGCAACTGGATGTTTTAGTAGAAAAAGCATTCGCTTTCTCCCCGCAGGTGTTGGTAGAGAAATCACTCCGTGGTTGGAAAGAAGTGGAATATGAGGTAGTACGTGACCGCTTCGATAACTGTATCACCGTTTGTAATATGGAAAACTTCGACCCGCTGGGTATCCATACGGGTGAGTCTATCGTTATCGCTCCGTCTCAAACACTGACTAACAAGGAATATCATAAACTTCGTGAACTTGCCATCCGTATTATCCGCCATGTCGGTATTGTGGGTGAATGTAACGTGCAATATGCATTCGACCCTGAATCCGAAGATTACCGTGTGATTGAAGTAAACGCCCGCCTTTCCCGTTCATCGGCTCTGGCATCCAAAGCGACCGGTTATCCATTGGCTTTTGTTGCTGCCAAGTTGGGATTGGGTTACGGACTCTTCGACTTGAAGAACTCTGTAACAAAAACGACTTCCGCTTTCTTCGAACCGGCACTGGACTATGTGGTATGTAAAATACCCCGTTGGGACTTAGGCAAATTCCACGGCGTAGATAAGGAACTCGGTTCTTCCATGAAATCTGTCGGTGAGGTAATGGCTATCGGCCGCACCTTCGAAGAAGCTATCCAAAAAGGTCTTCGTATGATTGGACAGGGAATGCACGGATTTGTGGAAAACAAGGAACTGGTTATTTCTGATATTGATAAAGCTCTGCGCGAACCGACCGATAAACGTATCTTCGTTATCTCAAAGGCTTTTCGTGCCGGATATACTATCGACCAGGTACATGAACTGACGAAGATTGACAAATGGTTCCTTCAGAAGTTGATGAACATTATGAAAACTTCGGAAGAACTGCATAGTTGGGGAAACAATCACAAACAGATTGCCGACCTGCCGAACGATTTGCTTCGTAAAGCGAAAGTGCAAGGCTTCTCCGATTTCCAAATTGCCCGTGCCATCGGCTACGAGGGCGATATGGAAGACGGTATCCTCTATGTCCGCAATCATCGTAAGAATGCGGGTATCCTTCCGGTAGTGAAACAGATTGATACCCTGGCGGCTGAATATCCGGCACAGACCAACTATCTGTACCTCACTTATAGCGGTGTAGCTAATGACGTGCATTATCTGGGCGACCATAAATCCATTGTCGTACTCGGTTCCGGTGCTTATCGTATCGGTTCTTCCGTAGAATTCGACTGGTGCGGTGTTCAGGCATTGAATACCATCCGTAAGGAAGGATGGCGCAGTGTCATGATTAACTATAATCCCGAAACTGTGTCTACGGACTATGACATGTGCGACCGCCTGTACTTCGACGAACTGACTTTCGAACGCGTCATGGATATTCTTGAACTCGAAAATCCGCATGGTGTCATTGTATCTACCGGTGGGCAAATTCCGAATAATCTCGCCTTGCGTCTGGATGCACAGAATATCAATATCCTCGGCACAAGTGCGAAGAGCATTGACAATGCCGAAGACCGCGAAAAGTTCTCTGCCATGCTTGACCGTATCGGTGTAGACCAACCGCGTTGGCGTGAGTTGACTTCTATGGACGACATTAATGAGTTTGTCGATGAAGTAGGCTTCCCTGTACTTGTCCGTCCGTCATATGTACTTTCAGGTGCCGCGATGAATGTCTGCTCCAATCAGGAAGAACTTGAACGTTTCCTGAAACTGGCAGCTAACGTATCGAAGAAGCATCCGGTAGTGGTAAGCCAGTTTATCGAACATGCCAAGGAAGTGGAACTGGATGCCGTAGCCCAGAATGGAGAAATCGTAGCATACGCTATCAGTGAACATATCGAGTTTGCGGGCGTGCACTCCGGTGACGCTACTATCCAGTTTCCGCCGCAAAAACTCTATGTGGAAACAGTGCGTCGTATCAAACGTATCAGCCGTGAGATTGCCAAAGCATTAAATATCTCCGGCCCGTTCAATATTCAATACCTGGCAAAAGACAATGATATCAAGGTGATTGAATGTAACCTGCGTGCCAGTCGTTCTTTCCCGTTTGTCAGCAAAGTATTAAAGATAAACTTTATTGAACTGGCAACGAAAGTCATGCTCGGTCTGCCTGTTGAGAAACCGGAGAAGAACCTTTTCGAACTGGATTATGTGGGAATCAAAGCTTCTCAATTCTCCTTCAACCGCTTACAGAAAGCCGACCCTGTCCTGGGCGTAGATATGGCTTCTACCGGTGAAGTAGGGTGTATCGGTATGGATACCTCTTGTGCCGTTCTAAAAGCAATGCTTGCCGTAGGCTATCGCATTCCGAAGAAGAACATCCTGCTTTCAACAGGTACGATGAAGCAGAAAGCCGATATGATGGACGCTGCCCGTATGCTGGTGAACAAAGGATACAAACTCTTCGCAACCGGAGGTACGCATAGGACACTTGCTGAAAATGGTATCGAAAGTACCCATGTCTATTGGCCGAGTGAAGAGGGACATCCGCAAGCATTGGAAATGCTTCACAGTAAGGAGATAGATATGGTAGTCAATATTCCGAAGAACCTGACAGCCGGAGAATTGAGCAACGGATACAAAATCCGTCGCGCTGCCATCGACTTGAATATTCCGCTGATTACGAATGCCCGTCTGGCCAGTGCTTTTATTAATGCTTTCTGTACGATGAGCATTGATGATATTGCTATCAAGAGTTGGGCGGAATATAAGTAACGTGATGTCATGCTTTCGATAGTATGACGGTGTCATGCTGATATGTAGAAATAGAAGGTCGTTCCTGTTATTCGGGAGCGGCCTTTTCTGTGTTTGTTTTTTGACTGCTCTCCCTATTTTAAGTATTAAATCGTATAGGTTTTTAAAAACTTTATAAGAAAACCTTAGTTAATTACCCTTTTTATTGGAAATTCGTTCTATTTCTCGTAATATCATACTGATTTTATAAATTAATAAAATAGTGAATTATGAGAAAAGACGGATTTACCGTATGTGCAAACAAGCATGTGGAGTGCTTGCGCCGTGAGGGGCGCTATGCTACAGCACATGTTTATGAGAATGCACTACGTTCTTTTACAGTATTTTGTGGAACTCCGTGTGTGTCATTCAGACAAATCACCCGTGAGAATTTAAGACGGTACAGCAACTACCTGTCGGCTTGCCGCTTGAAGCTTAACACTATCTCTACTTATATGCGGATGTTACGCTGTATATATAATAAAGGGGTAGATGCTCATCAGACTCCTTATGTGCATCGTTTGTTTCGTGATGTATTTACCGGAGTGGATACTCGTCAGAAGAAAGCTATTCCGGTAAACGAACTGCATACGTTACTTTACACAGATCCGCAGTCTGAAAAGTTACGTAGGACGCAGGCCATTGCCAATTTATTGTTTTCGTTCTGTGGAATGCCTTTTGTCGATTTGGCTCATTTGGAGAAATCGAATTTGGAGGGGAATATCTTGAAATATAATCGCACCAAGACAGGAACTCCCATGAGTGTGGAAATATTAGAATCGGCATCAGATATTGTTTCCCGACTTCGTAATTTCCATTCCTCAGTTCTTCCCGAACATCCCGATTATCTTTTTTATATATTAAGCGGGAAGAATAAGCGGGATGAAGAGGCTGCCTATAAAGAATATCAATCCACCTTGCGGCGTTTTAATAATGACCTGAAGAGTTTAGCCAGAAAGCTACATATTCGTTCAGCCGTCACTTCTTATACATTTAGGCATTCTTGGGCTACTACCGCTAAATATCGGGGAGTTCCCATTGAAATGATAAGTGAGTCATTAGGGCACAAATCTATTAAGACAACACAAATCTATTTGAAAGGCTTTGACCTGAACGAACGTACAAAAGTAAATCGACTGAATTATTCTTACGTGAGGAATTATAGGGGGATTCTGTGAAAAATACATTAAAGATTTGATATTCAGCTAAATTGCACGGTTATTACTTCTTAGGTAACGGAAATTATTCGGTGCAAATATAGACAAAATTGTTAATAGCGTACAAGCAAATTTCCTTTTTTTTCTCTTTTTATTTAAATATATAGTAAAAATGTATCCGAACATGAAACTTTATCGCTTCATGTTCAATGATTTCTATTGTCTGCACTGAACGATTTTCCTCTGTAAATCAGGCAGAAAACTCCCAAACTTCCCTATTTGTATGCATTTCTTCTTATTACTATTGTAGGTTATTGGTTCCCTGTATTTCCGTTACCTAAGAAGTAACGGAAATATAAGGGGTAAAAAAGTATGATTCTAAGAAAAGAAGGAACTTTAATTGCTGGGCCTAATATTGGGACAGGGGAAGGCGTAGCACACTCTAAACGCTGGTATGTAGCTCTCGTGCGTATGCACCATGAGAAGAAGGTAGCAGAACGTTTGGCAAAGATGGGGATTGAAAATTTCGTACCAGTCCAACAGGAAATACATCAATGGAGCGACCGCCGTAAAGTGGTTGAATCTGTGTTGCTTCCAATGATGGTATTTGTGCATGCAGATCCGAAAGAACGTAAAGAAGTTCTTTCCTTTTCTACAGTAAGCCGATATATGGTAATGCGTGGTGAGAGTAGTCCGACTGTAATACCTGATGAACAAATGGCTCGTTTTCGCTTTATGCTCGACTACTCGGATGAAGCAATTTGTATGAATAGCGCTCCTTTGGCACGCGGAGAAAAAGTGCGTGTAGTCAAAGGTCCTTTGACAGGGCTTGTAGGGGAACTTGTAATGGTGGATGGAAAAAGTAAAATAGCTGTCCGGCTAAACATGTTAGGATGTGCTTGTGCGGATATGCCCGTAGGATACGTAGAACCGATTGGAGAAAAGAATTAAGCCTAAAATACGATAATTTGTTATGATGTATATTTATATTGGAGGTACTTTTTTACTTTCAGTACTGTTAGCTACTATTGTTATTCCAAGAATAATATTTATTTCTTATAAGAAACGTCTCTTTGACGTTCCTGATGCCCGTAAAGTACATAAAACTCCCGTTCCTCGTTTGGGTGGTCTGGCTTTTCTGCCTGTTATACTAATATCTTTGTGTGTTATTACAGGAATCCGTTATTATATGAATGAACCTGTTGCTCCCGTATGGTCGTCTTGTTTATTCATACGTTATCTTTTCCTCGTTGCCGGCACGACAATGCTGTATCTTGTTGGAGTAGCGGATGACTTGGTGGGAGTAGGGTATCGGTATAAATTTGTAGTGCAGATTCTTTCCGCCTCTTTTCTTCCACTTTCCGGTCTTTGGATTAACGATTTGGGCGGATTATTAGGGCTTCATGCCATCCCTGCATTTATAGGTATGCCTCTGACTGTTTTTCTTGTAGTCTATATTACGAATGCTATTAATTTGATAGACGGAATTGATGGTTTGGCTTCGGGGCTTACTTGTATTGCATTGGGATTGTTAATCATAGTCTGTGCATTTGTAGGGCAGTGGACTCATGCTCTTTTAGCTTCCGCTACTTTGGGAGTGGTCGCTACTTTCTATTATTATAATGTATTCAGTATATCAGGTCGAAAACTATTTATGGGGGATGCCGGAAGTTTGACTCTCGGATATATTCTTAGTTTTTTGATTCTTCATTTTTGGATGCAACAGGAGTATTGGAATCCGTTCAGGCTGAATTTGAACATGGTGACTATTTCTACATTATTTATTCCGCTACTTGATGTTATCCGTGTATTTTATTCTCGTGTTAGGAGTGGGCGTAACCCATTTTTGCCGGACAAGAATCATATTCATCATAAATTGTTACGTACAGGCATGAGGATAAGGACTGTGATGATTACATTATTATTGTTATCATTATTCTTGGTAGCTGCTAATTTTGTGTTGTCTTTTTATATCAATGCAACTTTCATGCTTCTTTTCGACTTGATATTTTGGTGTACTTCACATCTTGTAATTAATCGAGCCATCGTAAAGCACGAAAAATTAACCGGAAGGAAGTGGTATAAGACTTATATCCACGTACCGTCCAATAAGTAAGTTCAATTATATTCAAAATAAAATAATCATGAAAGCTTGTTTTATGGGGTTAGGCTATATTGGCCTGCCTACAGCCATTATTGCCGCTAAAAACGGTGTTCAAGTAGTCGGAGTTGATATTAATCCGAAAGTCGTTGAAATGACCAACCAGGGCAAATTGCATATCATAGAACCGGGTATGGAGGAGATGTTGCAAGAAGTGGTAAAAACGGGTAGCTTGAAGGCTGCCACTGTTCCCGAAGTAAGCGATGCCTATTTTATGGTGGTTCCTACACCATTTAAGGGAAATCACGAGCCTGATATTTCATATGTAGAATCGGCAACTCGCGCTGTACTTCCTTTGTTGAAAGAGGGTGATTTGTATGTTATAGAATCTACTTCGCCTGTGGGTACTACTGATAAAATGAAAGATCTTATTTTTTCAGTGCGTCCCGAATTGATAGATAAAATATATATAGCTTATTGTCCCGAGCGCGTGTTGCCGGGTAATGTCATTTACGAGTTAGTACACAATGATCGCGTTATTGGTGGAATAAATGACAAGTCTACAGATAAAGCTATCGCTTTCTATAACCAGTTTGTAAAAGGTACGCTTCATAGTACTAACAGCAAGACTGCTGAAATGTGTAAGCTGACTGAAAATTCAAGTCGTGATGTACAAATAGCTTTTGCCAATGAACTTTCACTTATTTGTGATAAAGCCGGTATTAATGTATGGGAACTGATATGTTTGGCTAATATGCATCCGCGTGTCAATATTCTTCAACCGGGATGTGGCGTGGGCGGACATTGTATTGCTGTAGATCCGTATTTTATTACAGCTGAGTTCCCAATGGAATCTAAAATCATAGGGCAGGCTCGTGAGATTAATAATTATAAATCATTCTGGTGCGCTGAAAAAGTGCAGAACGAAATGTTGAAATTTGAGCTTGAACATCATTATAAACCTTGTGTAGCTATGATGGGACTCGCCTTTAAGCCAAATATTGATGATTTGCGTGAATCACCGGCTAAATACATTGTCACAAAGGTTATGCAAAGTTGCAACAATGCTAATATTTTGGTAGTAGAGCCCAATGTCAAAGAGCATAATGTATTTAAACTCACAGACTATAGAGATGCTTATGAGAAAGCTGATATTATCGTTTTCCTGACTGCGCATGATCCATTCAAAGCTCTTGAATATCGGGAAGATAAGGTGATTCTCGATTTCTGCGGTATCTTTAAAAAATAGACAGACAAAATGAAAAAAGTAATGTTGGTCTTCGGGACTCGTCCCGAAGCTATTAAAATGGCACCATTGGTAAAAGAATTTCAGAAGTGTCCGGAAAACTTTCAAACCATTGTTTGTGTCACCGGACAACATAGACAAATGCTTGACCAAGTACTTGACTTGTTTGAAATAACACCTGATTTCGATCTTAATATAATGAAACAGGGACAAGACCTTTACGATGTGACGGCAAGGGTATTGACAGGTATGCGTGATATTTTGAAAGAGGCGAAACCTGATGTGGTATTGGTGCATGGAGATACTACTACAAGCACAACTGCCGCTCTTGCAGCTTTTTATCAACAAATACCTGTAGGACACGTAGAAGCGGGACTTCGTACGCACAATATTTATAGCCCATGGCCTGAAGAAATGAACCGGCAGATAACGGGACGTATTGCTACATATAATTTTGCACCTACTTTACTAAGTAAAAGCAACCTTTTAAAGGAGAACATAAATCCTGATTCAATTGTCGTGACGGGGAATACCGTTATTGACGCTTTGCATCAAGTCGTTACGAAAATCAAGAAGGATACTAGCCTTAGTACTGAATTGGAGAAGGTGCTGAAAAAAAGTGGATACGATATAGGCCGTTTAAGAGATGGCAGGAAACTGGTGCTGATTACGGGACATCGTCGGGAGAATTTTGGGGATGGCTTCATTCAGATGTGTACAGCCATAAAAGACCTTGCCAGGAAGTATACTGATGTTGATTTTGTCTATCCGATGCATCTTAATCCTAATGTGCGTAAACCTATACATGAAGTATTTGGTGAAGATCTGTCCAGTCTGAAAAATATGTTTTTCATAGAACCTCTTGAATATTTGAGCTTCGTTTATTTAATGGAGAAATCAACGATTGTATTGACTGACAGTGGAGGAATTCAGGAAGAAGCGCCTGGACTGGGTAAGCCGGTATTAGTAATGCGTGATACTACAGAGCGTCCGGAAGCATTGGATGCAGGGACGGTAAAATTGGTAGGAACAGACTATAATAAGATTGTAGATGAAGTTTCGATTTTATTGGATAACGCAGAAATTTATAAAAAGATGAGTATGGCAGTCAATCCTTATGGAGATGGACTGGCATGTGGAAGAATCGTGAACTTTTTGTCATAGCATATAAGGATGAATTTGATAAAGGGAGCCTTGCATTATCTAAATTCAGGTAATGGACGTACAGTCAGAGCTAAAAAAGCTATCACAAGAATGTTTCTTAATAAAGGAACAAGCTTGTTTTTAAGTATGCTGTATGTTCCTTTGTTTTTGGAATGTCTGGATAAGACACGGTATGGTATATGGGTTACAATAATGTCTTTAGTAAACTGGATTGGTTTTTTTGATATTGGCATTGGACAAGGATTAAGGAATCTTTTAGCAAAGTCTCTTGCTGAAGAAAATTATATTGAGGCAAAAAAAGTAGTTAGTACAGCGTATGTTGCCATGATTTTAATTTTTGCTTTCATTATGGTGATATTTGTATTCATATATCCTTTTATTAATTGGTACAAGATTTTCAATGCGCCTGTAGATATGGCTTCAGAAATTAATACTTTGATCCTGATAGTTGTGCTGATGATGTGTATGAATTTTATTCTGGGTATATTTAAGTCTGTTTTATTAGCTTATCAGATGCCAGATGTTACATCCAATATGAATTTGGCCATTCAATCCATTTCGTTGCTGACTATTTTTATTTTTTATTTGAGTGGAAAAATATCTTCTTTAATAGGAATAGGATCTATCTTGGTTATCATTCCTGTATTAGTATATGTTTTCTATACCTTCAAATATTTTAGAGGAAGATTTAAAAGGGTATTACCGTCTTTACGATTTTTTGAGAAGAAAATGGTGAGACAGATATTGACATTAGGGGCTGCCTTTTTTATCATTCAAATATCGAACCTATTTCTGTTTCAAAGTAATAATATTATAATTTCTAACATTATTGGGCCTGAAGCTGTTCCCGAATATTATATAGTGAATAAGTATCTTTCAATATTACTTTTCGCTTTTACTATAATAACGACTCCTTTCTGGTCAGCAGTAACAGATGCCTATACAAAGAAAGATATAGCTTGGATTAAAAATGTAAAATCAAAATTGGTTCGGATTTATTGTGGATTTGTACTGTTAGCTATAGTCATGATAATAATTTCACCGCTCTTTTTCAATATATGGCTTGGTGATAAAATGGAAATAAGTACATATCTTGTGATACTCTTGTCCGTGTTTTTATTATTGCAAATGTATTCAAATATATTTTTGAGTATAATTAATGGTATTGGTAAAATTAAGCTCCAGTTTTACATTTCAATTTTACTTCCTTTTATTTATGTCCCTCTGGCAATAGTTATGGGGAAAAGTGTGGGGATATATGGAGTAGTAATATCGGGTATAATAATGATGCTTATATATGCGATCATATATCCTATTCAATATTATAAAATTATATCTAATGAGAATAAGTCAAACAGTATATGGTACAAATAGTCTGATACCTAAAAAGGTTATAGACAATATAGTACTGTTCTTCCTCTTTATTTATATCTCGAATACTGCTTCAATTTGTTTTGAACAGACATTTTCTTTTGTTTTGATAGGTTTGTTTTGTACGTTTTTTTTATTGAAAAAGAGACGGATCGATCCGTTTATTGTGGGGATAGGCATATATTGGTTCTTTATCAATTTCTTATATTCTAATGTATTTAATGAATCTTGGGTTTTTAATAAAGTATTGGGTGGTTTAATACCTCTGACTATATCATACTTGGGATTTAAAATAATAGGCAGTTCATTCTGGCATCGTTTTGAAAAATGGGTCTTTGTTTTAACCGTAATCTCTTTGGTATTCTATGCTATGCAGTTATTGTTTCCATTCATATTTGAACGTTTGTCTCCCATATTGGGAAATTTTATAGCTGATTTTTATACTGAAGCTCGTCCGACTGCATGGTATGTATTTGTTTATACTTACTCTCCGATAGCCGGATTGGCATATGTCCGTAATTCAGGTTTTATGTGGGAACCCGGTGCTTTTGCTATGATCTGCATTATTGCCATAATTTATCGTTCCATAGTTTATGGAGTAAAAACAGATAAATATTTAATTATCTATGTAATAGCAGTTTTGACAACAATGTCGACTGCCGGATACTTGGCATTGGTATTGTACCTTCTATTTTATATCAGAAATAGTGAAGGCCGTATCAAAACGATTTTGTTCTTATTACTTTTTATTTGTGCCATTCCTTTTGTATTTCAATTAGAATTTATCGGTGAAAAATTGAACGATTATTTATATAATTCCAATGTTTATGGAAATACCAATGAGCGATTGGATACCATAGAATATGACAGGTTTACTGTCTTTAGGTTAAATATGGAACGCCTTCTTTATTATCCATTGGGATATGGTGTTTATAATATAAAGGATGATTTCGGTTATAATTTCGTAGGCGTTAATGGTATAGCGACTTTCGCCCGTATGTGGGGAATAGCAGGAATATCTTTTATGCTGATTGGAATTTATAAGACTTTAAAAAAAATGTATGGGGGAACGTCTTTTTCCTGGTTGTTCGTATTGATGTTATTGATTGTCTTTTTTTCGAATCCTATAGAACGCAGTCCCTTGTTTTTTGTCTATTTAATGCCATTTTGTCGAATTCAAAAATAATAAAATGAGAGTTTCAGTAGTTTGTACATTTTCCTTTCCTGAAGGATTGGCAGCATCGGCGAGGATTATTTCTTATATGAAAGGACTTCATCAGCATGGTGCTAAAACAGATGTTTTTATCTATAGGCCAACGGATTTATATACGAATCCTTCCTCTTATCCCGCCCATGGGACTTATGAAGGTATAAATTATAAATACCCCAATACCCGTGTTTATTCTAAATACAAGATTTGCAGGTTCATTGGGAGATATTATTATTGGGGAGTGACATGCTATAATATCTGGAAGGAAAATAAAGCTGGGAAAATAGATTTCTTATTAATCAGTAATGATTTTCTGAATGTGCTGTTCTTATTCACTTTATGGGCTAAGATATTAGGAATTAAACCAGTTTTTATTACAGATGAATATCCGGAACCTATAAGAGTTCATTTGAAAAAAGATATTCCAAATTGGAAGAAAAGATTCTATAATTTTATTTTGAAATATGAGGATTCTTTCATTTTTATGACGGAAAAATTGAATGTCTTTTTCAATCGTAAATTGAATAAGCCTTATCATATTTTACCTACTATCACAGATACTTCCCGGTTCAATGTAGATGCGGATAGCAATGTTCAAAAGAAATATATGTGCTATATGGGTAATATGGAATTATCAAAAGATAATGTAGATAATATCATACGTGCTTTTTCTGTTATTGCAAATAAATATCCTGATATAGATTTCTATCTGTACGGAGCTCCTTCACCAAAAGATTACAATATAATAATATCTGTAATTGAAGAATGCAATCTTTCAGACAGAGTCTTTATTAAAGGAAGGGTGAGCAGTTTGGAAGTACCCGTAATTCTAAAAAATGCTTATTTATTAGTTTCATCTCAACCTGATTCGAAACGTGCTGAAGGCGGATTTCCTACTAAACTTGGGGAGTATATGGCAACAGGTGTTCCGGCTATTCTGACTGATGTAGGCGAAATAACTAAATACGTACAGGATGGTGTTCACGTTTATATTGTAGAGCCTGAGAATCACGTGGCGTATGCTAATAAATTGGACTTTATTCTTTCAAACTATTCAGAAGCATTGAATGTAGCATCTACTGCGAAAGAATATTTATTGAATAATTTCGATTACAAATCAGTGTCAAAGGATTTATTGGATTTTCTTTATTCCCGTTTATGAAAATAGCCATCATATGTAGTTATCCGTTACCTTATGGAATGGCTGCAACAACACGTATTCTTTCTTATTCAAAAGGATTGGTTGCCTTAGGGACTGATGTCGAGGTTATTTCATATATGCCATCGGGGACAGGTATAGATAACTTGGAGGATGATAATGGAGAATTGGGTGGCGTGAAATATAGATATGCTTTCCGGCGCAAGAGAACTAGGAATAGAATCATTAGACCTTTTGAAGTCCTTTGGTCATTGTTACTACTCATGAGATATTTGATTAAGAATGGCGGGAAATCCAAATATGATGCGATAATTGTTAGTTCGGACAATCTGGTGATATTATGCTATATGGCATTTGTCAATATAATGCTTCGGACGAGATTGTTATTTATATTTGATGAATTCCCCATTCCTATCCGAGCAAAACTAAAAAAAGCAATTCCTGCATGGAAAAGGAAAGCATATTCGTTCATTCTTCATTTTTACTCAGGATATATTTCAATGACCGATACTCTATTAAAGTATTATCAGAACATATCTTTCCATAAAGGAGTAATAGTTTCATCTATCACAGATATTTCAAGATTTGAAAAACTACCTGCTAAAGTAACTATACAACCAGCAACATTTAAGATTGTATATATGGGAAACATGGAGCTATCGAAGGATAATGTGGATAACATCTTATTATCATTGAACTATTTAAAAGGCAGGTATAGCTTTCATTTATTTTTATATGGCAATCCATCAAGAGCAAATAGAAATGAACTTTTACATATAATCAAATCGAATGAATTATCTGATTATGTGACATTTGATTATGTTTCTTATACAGAGGTTCCCACCATATTGAATGAAGCTGACGTTTTAGTCTCATCCCAACCAGATACGGTTAGAGCTGCCGGTGGATTTCCAACGAAATTGGGTGAATATTTGATGACGGCAAAACCTGTCTTATGTACTGAAGTAGGAGAGATAGCAGAGTATTTCGTAAACAAGAAAGAAGTTTATTTGGCTATGCCCGGATCTCCAGAAGATTTTGCTGATAAATTGAGCTATATTTTTGATAACTATAAAGAAGCCTTACTGGTTGGGGAGGCCGGCAAACAAAAGATTATGAATAATTATTCGCATTATCAGGCGGGAAATATAATATTTAACTTTATAAAATCGTTATAATTATGTCAGTATTTAAAGACAAAGTCCTGTTAATAACAGGCGGTACCGGTTCATTTGGAAACGCTGTTCTTCGTCGTTTTTTAGATTCGGATATCAAGGAAATCCGTATTTTTAGTCGTGACGAGAAGAAGCAGGATGATATGCGTCATCGTTTACAGAATCCGAAAGTGAAGTTTTACATAGGCAATGTGCGGAATAAAGCATCTGTAGACGTTGCTATGCGGGGAGTAGACTATGTGTTTTCTGCTGCTGCTCTGAAACAGGTACCGAGCTGCGAGTTTTTTCCAATGGAGGCTACCCATACTAATGTATTAGGTACGGAAAATGTATTGCTTTCTGCTATTGAACATGGTGTAAAGAACGTTGTAGTTCTTTCAACAGACAAGGCTGCTTATCCGATTAATGCAATGGGAATTAGTAAAGCTTTGATGGAAAAAGTTGCCATATCAAAGGGACGTGAACTTGGTGAAGACGCACAAACTGTTATTTGCTGTACACGTTACGGTAATGTAATGGCAAGCCGTGGTTCAGTGATACCTCTGTGGGTCGAACAGATAATAGAAGGTAATCCTATTACCATCACCGATCCTAATATGACTCGTTTTATGATGACGTTGGATGATGCTGTGGATTTAGTTGTGTATGCCTTTACACATGGACATAATGGAGATCTTTTTGTGCAGAAAGCGCCTGCCGCGACTCTTTCTACATTGGCCGAAGCTTTGAAACAGATTTATGTAAAGGTGGAACCTAAATACGGAGAAACGGAAGTGAAAGTAATCGGTACCCGTCATGGCGAGAAACTGTATGAAACTCTTGTTACTCGTGAAGAAATGGCTAAAGCGATAGATATGGGAGATTACTATCGTATTCCTTGTGATAATCGTGATTTGAACTATGACAAATTCTTTACTGAAGGGAATGAAGATGTTTCCCGAATTGAGGATTATCATAGTCATAACACTCGTCGTCTTGATGTGGAAGGCATGAAAGAGCAGTTGATGCGTTTGCGTTTCATCCAGGAAGACTTGGGATTGATAGAGCATGCTAAAGCTAAAGAAATCAGAAGTGAATAACTTTATGCTTTTGAGCAAATATATTTTGTGAGATTTTTATTAAAACCTTTTACTCAACTTGTATTGTTTCACTATTCCTCTTTCCTGAAAGTAATCTCTAATAAAAAAGCAAGTTGAGTTTTAACAATAAAATTAGTATGAATATATTAGTTACCGGTGCCAAAGGCTTCGTCGGACGAAATTTAATATCTCAATTGCATAATATTCAGAGTGGTAAGGCTAAAAACTATGTTATATCAGGTGAAGAATTGAAAATCTTTGAATATGATATTGATAGTGATCCTGCCGAGTTGGATATCTATTGCAAAAATGCCGACTTTGTGTTTAACCTTGCAGGAGTGAACCGGCCGAAAGAGCAATCAGAGTTTATGAAGGGAAATTTTGGTTTCGCTTCTGTACTGTTGGATACGTTAAAAAAATATGGGAACAAATGTCCTGTGATGATTTCATCATCGTCGCAGGCTATTCTGAATAATCCTTATGGAGAGTCAAAACTGGCGGGAGAAGAGTTAATGTTTGATTATGCCGGAGAAACAGGGGCAAAGGTACTGGTGTACCGTTTTCCTAATGTATTTGGAAAATGGTGTCGTCCTAATTACAACAGTGCAATAGCCACATTTTGTAATAACATTGCCAATGATTTACCTATTCAACTGAATGATCCTAGTGTAGTGATGAATCTCGTGTATGTAGATGATGTGGTGAATGAACTGATTGCTGCTTTAAGTGGAATGGAACATTATGATGGCGATTATTGTACAGTGCCTGTGGTACATACCATTACTTTAGGTGCTATCGTTGACTTGCTTTATAACTTTAAAGAGAGCCGGAATAATTGGAACGTACCTGATATGGGCGATGCTTTCACAAAGAAACTCTATTCTACTTATTTGTCTTATCTGCCGATAGACAAATTCGGTTATCCGCTAAAAATGAATGTTGATGAACGTGGTAGTTTTACGGAAATTATCCGTACTCCCGAACGTGGACAGTTCTCGGTCAACATTGTAAAACCGGGAATTATAAAAGGGCAACATTGGCATCACACAAAAAATGAAAAGTTTCTCACGGTCAGTGGTAAGGGGGTAATTCGTTTCCGTGATATGAGAAATCCTGATAGCCGGGTTATTGAGTATTATGTTTCAGGTGACAAGATGGAAGTTATTGATATTCCTACGGGCTATACACATAACATAGAGAACTTGGGAGATACAGATATGATTACATTCATTTGGTGTAACGAGTGTTTTGATCCTCAGAATCCGGATACTTATTTCGAAAAAGTGTAATATACTAATTCGGCCAATATACTGATAGAGTATTTTCAATGGATAATTGAATAAACTCAAGAGTCAGTGTATTGGTCATTAATGCGTTAAAAAATGTTTGGATTATGAACTATTCAAATATCAGATTTCAGGATAATGGGAAGTTGAAGCTTTTGATTATTGTCGGAACTCGTCCTGAAATTATTCGTCTTGCCGCAGTGATTAACAAATGTCGTCAATATTTTGACTGTATTTTGGCACATACCGGTCAGAATTATGATTATAACTTAAATGGCGTTTTCTTCAAGGATTTGAAACTGAAAGATCCTGAGGTCTATATGGACACAGTAGGAGACGATTTGGGAGCCACGGTAGGTAATATCATTAATTGTAGTTATAAGTTAATGACGCAGACACGTCCGGATGCATTGTTAATCTTGGGTGATACAAATTCTTGCTTATCTGCTATATCTGCCAAACGTCTTCATATTCCGATTTTTCATATGGAAGCGGGTAATCGTTGTAAGGATGAGTGTTTACCTGAAGAGACGAACCGGCGTATTGTGGATATTATTTCAGATGTCAATATGTGTTATAGTGAACACGCCCGTCGTTATTTGGATGAGAATGGGCTTCCAAAAGAGCGAACTTATGTGACAGGTTCACCTATGGCAGAAGTAATTCATGCCAATCTTTGCGACATTGAAGCTTCAGATATTTTGGAGCGGTTGGGATTAGAGAAAAAACGATATATGTTACTTTCCGCTCATCGTGAGGAGAATATTGATACAGAGAAAAATTTCCTTTCTTTGTTTAATGCTATCAATGCCATTGCAGAGAAATATAATATGCCCATTCTTTATTCTTGCCACCCTCGTTCAAAAAAACGTTTGGAGCAGAATGGATTTAAGTTGAATGCAAATGTCATACAGCATGAACCACTGGGTTTTCATGATTATAACTGCCTTCAGATGAATGCCGCTGCTGTGATATCCGATAGTGGTACATTACCTGAAGAGAGCTCTTTCTTTACTTCCATAAAGCGTCCGTTTCCGGCTATATGTATCCGCACAAGTACGGAACGCCCCGAGGCACTGGATAAAGCTTGCTTTATCTTAGCCGGGATTGACTCAAAATCGTTGTTGCAAGCTGTGGATATGGCTATTACAATGAATGTAAATGGTGATTATGGTCTTCCTGTGCCGGATTATGTAGAAGAAAATGTTTCGACTAAAGTTGTAAACTTGATTCAAAGCTATACAGGGGTAGTGGATAGGGTTGTTTGGCGAAAACATTGAAAATAAAGGATCTTTAATAAAATGGATTTGTTATGAAAATTATCGGGAAATCTATTGTTGCAGAAGTACATGAAAAATCGAGAATATCAGAACGATTACGTATGAATTATAATATTCATGAATCTTTAGACGAAGATATTCATAAACTTTTAAACTCTTTGCAACCTGAAACATTTATGCCTATTCATCGTCATCTACACCCACCTAAAAAAGAAACATTTGTTTTGCTACAGGGGGCAATAGAAGTTTTACAATACGATGATAATAAGAATATTGTGGAACGCCATTTAATGAGTGGTGAAAGTGGCAATATTATTTGTGAAATAATGCCTGGCGAATGGCATTCACTCAGAGTATTAGAACCTGATACCTTAATTTTAGAAATTAAAAAGGGACCGTATATTCCTTTTCAAGATATTGATTTATTAAAATAGGATGAATAAAAGTATTCTATGTATAAGCTCTTCTGATTATGAAGGTATACGTTGGGGAAGAACTTTTCCATTAGCACGAGCTTTAGCGCATAATGGATTGGAAGTTGTTTTGTTGGTTTCGGAAAAAAGGAAAAGTTTAAAATTGTGGCACAAAAGATATATTGACGGAGTTACAATAATCTGTTATAATGCTATAATTCCTTATCGCATAAGAAAGTTGCCTATAGGGCTTTTTACCTTAAATTTCATGATGAGAGCCTTATATGCTTTATTCCATAAATGTGACTTGGTATACTCGGATTGTGGAGAGACTCCTTGCTCGGGTTGGCCGTGTAAAATAAATCAGTTTATATATAAATCTAAATATTTATCAGAATATGGAGATTTATTAGGGAAGGGCGGATATTATGACTCAAAATCTCATTTGTATAGAATTTTATTTGGAAGGTATTTCTTGTGGGCAATATCTTATTTTAGACAAACATCGGATTATGTATTAGTATTATCCGAAGTAATGAGAAACTATGTTATTGAAGAAATGAAAATAGTGCCAGAAAAAATCATACTGGTTCCTGGCGGCTCTTTACCGGATAAAATATCGTTTAAAGAATTACCAAATTCTTTAAATAGAGAAGTTAGGCTCGGCTATATAGGAATTGATGATGAGGAATTAAAGGGTATTTTACCTATACTTTTATGTATAAAAAAAATCTATCCTTCGGATTTTAAGATTTTCTTATTTGGAAAAAAAGTTTCAGACTCAATAATAGAGAAATATGGATTGCGAGATATTATAGTAGAGCATGGTTGGGTCGATGTTATAAAAGGACAAAATAAGATAAGTGAAGTTGATATATTCTTATTAATGCGTAAGGACTTACTAATAGGCTCTATGGGATGGCCTAATAAATTAGGAGATTATTTAAGTTATGGACGGCCTGTAATGATTGATCCATATGGAGATTTGGTATCATTTGTAGAATCGCATGAAGAAGGATTTATAAGAGTAAACCGTAATGATGAACAGGATATTTGTGAAAAGTTAAAATCCATACTTGATGAGGATTATAAATTATCCACAATGGGAAAATACAATAGGCAGATTGCCGAAAATGAGATATCGTGGGATGCGCGGGTTAAAGTATTGATTAATAATATTAGTTATTGAAAGTGACGGCAAATCTGAAATTTTTTTTGAAAGGAGTTTTACCTCCTAAGCTAAGAAATCATTTGAAAAGACTCAAACGTCATCTTAAAGAACGGATGAAAGGAAACATTCCTCCGACATCTCTTGATGAATTGAAGGAAGTGTTAATTAATGATTTGGGTTTACGATCAGGCGATAAAATTATAGTGTCTTCAGGCTTTGGTAATCTGAATGCTAACTATTCTCCCCAAGAGGTAATAAAATTGCTTCAGTCAATCGTGACAAAAAATGGCGTGATAATGATGGCTTATTACCCTCCAATGAATTCTGACGAATGGGCTAAAGGGAATCATGTATTTGATATGAAGAACACTAAATCTGGTATGGGAATTTTGACGAATGTTTTTTCTAAAATGCCGGGTGTTTATAAAAGTGTTCATCCTACAAAAGCTGTTTGTGTGTGGGGAAAGGATGCTGAAATTCTAACAGAAGGACATGAAACTAGTCAAACTCCATTTTATTGGGACTCTCCTTATGGAAAATTACTAAAAGAGGGATGTAAATCTTTAGGTTTGGGAGTAAAGAATATTCCTATTTTTCATGCATTAGAAGATATTTTATCAAAAGACAAAACTGAATGTTATCTACCTGATAAGTTTTTTTTGAAAGTGAAGTTAGAGAATGGAGATGAGAAAGAGGTGAGAACATACGTTCACAATGGCAAATTGATGGATTCTGCTATTAGTGCAGGTGATTATGTCGCATCACTTTATTGCGAAACTTATAAAAGGGTAAATTTTGGTTTTTCTTTTATATACATAATTGATAATACAGACCTTTATAATAAAGTAAAGATGGAATATGAACAAAATATTACTCGATTCAAAAGATGAAATCATTTCTTTTAACTCTTGATTATGAACTATATGGTAATGGTTCTGGAGATGTTTTCCAGCACATGATTGAACCAACTAAACATTTGTTAGATATTGCGGAACAATATAATGTACGTTTTACTTTCTTCTTTGAGGTGATAGAATACTGGAAATTGAAAGAGGAATGGACTAAAGGTAATACAATGGGATATAAGAATAATCCTATTGAGGCGATTGAAAAGCAACTGTTAGATGCCTACAAAGCAGGACATGATATACAATTACACCTTCATCCTCAATGGGTTGATGCATATTGGGATAAGAATAAATGGAACATTAATTTGAAAGAATGGAGGTTGGGCAGTTATGAACGTGATGGAGAATATTCTTTAGTAAATCTCTTGAAGAAAGGAAAAAACACTATTGAAGGGCTAATTCAACAGATTGATCCGACATACAAATGTATTGCTTTGCGTGCTGGTGGATATAATATTCAACCTTCCGAAAATATAGTTAGTGCAATGGGACAAACTGAATTAGTGATTGATTCGTCTATATATCCTGGTGGAAGAGAAATAGGTTTTCTTTCAAATTATGATTATTCAAATATACCTACAGATTTAGAATATTGGCAAGTAGGGAATACGTTGGAACAAAGCGGAAATAAAAAGATATGGGAATTACCAATTGTTGCTTTTCCAATAATCCGTTGGACTAAATATCTTTCAATCGAAAGAATTAAATCGTTATTTCAGAACCGGAAGTCAGCTAAAGATGCTTTTGAAGCAAAAACGAGCGGAATTCATAAAGGAAAGCTTGATAAGGTTAAATATTTTTTTGAAAAGGAATATCAAACTTGGGACTATTGTCTTTTCTCATCTATGATGCATAGAAAATATTTATCGTTGATTGCTTTACAAGATAGAAATATATTTGTACTCGTTGGTCATCCTAAAAGTTTTGTTTCAAGCGGGGGACTTGAATATTTATTGTCTGAAACAAACAGTTGTTTTAAATATCAAACAATAACGGAAATATATAGAAATGACATTAAAGAATGAGAGTGTTAAAGCACTACTGAAACTTAAATTATATTGTGAATCACAGCATTTTAAGGGATGGGATCCTTACGATGGATTGAATTCGAGACTTTTTCACGTACTTCCTTTTTTGAAGAATTTTGCTTTATGCAGATTAATCATCATTCAGGGGTTTAAAAGATGTCCTATTAATTTGCGTCCTGTTGCGCTCGTTCCTAAAGAATATAATGCAAAGGGAATAGGATTATTTCTACAAGGATATTGTAATTTATATGCGGTGGTTTGCAAATCTCCAGAGTTAGAAACGGAATTGGGAACCAAGAGTATGCTATTGAAACAAATAAGAGAGTTGGCAGAGCTATTAGTCTCACTTCAATCGAAAGGTTATGCAGGTGCTTGTTGGGGATATAATTTTGACTGGCAAGCACGGAGATTGTTTTTATTTCCTAAGTATACACCTACGGTAGTGGCAACAAACTTTTGTGCTACTGCTCTTATGGAAGCTTATGAGGTGACAAGGGAAAAGAATTTCTTGGATGTGGCACTTTCTGCAGCAAACTTTGTAATGAATGACTTACACCGGTTTGATTGCAATGATGGCTTTTTATTCTCATATAGTCCACTGAAAGGAAATGATACAGTATTCAATGCCTCATTGTTAGGGAGTAAACTATTAAGCTATTGCTATCACTATACAGGAAACGATTTATATAAAGAAACTGCAAGAAAATCTGTGATTGCTTGTTGTAATGAGCAAAGAGAAGATGGTTCGTGGGTATATGGAATGCTGCCCGTGCAATCATGGATTGATAGTTTCCATACAGGATATAATCTGGACGGTTTGATAGCATATGAGGAACAGACAGGAGATAAATCATATCATTCGCATATTGAAAAAGGATTTAATTTCTATATCAGACATTTTTTTGAAAAGGATGGTGCTCCTAAGTATTATCATAATCGGATGTATCCGATAGATATTCATTGTCCGGGACAATTATTCATAACTCTACATCGTTTGCATCAGTTTAATGAAAATCAGGAAATGGCTGAGAAAGTACTGAACTGGACAATAAAGAATATGCAAGATGAAAGAGGATATTTCTATTATCAGCTTAAAAAAGGAATAAGCTCGAAGATTTCTTATATGCGTTGGAGCAATGCATTTATGTTTAATGCTTTAAGTTATTATATATTATCGCGATGCAAGACAACAGAGTAATATTGAACGGTGTAAAAGTGCATCCGTTCAAAGCTTTTTCAGAGCTATTGGAATATGTGAAAGGGCGTAAAGGTATTTTGGTAGCTATCAATGCTGAAAAGATTCTGCATGCTACCAATCAGACACGGGATATTATCAACCGAAACATTGGTTACTGTGATGGGATTGGTGCTGTGATGGCTTTGAAAAAACATGGGTATAAAGATGCTGTTAAGATCCCGGGGTGTGAACTGTGGTTGAAGATTATAGCTTCTTTATATAAAGAGAGGAAAAGTTTTTACTTAGTAGGTGGTAGGCAGGAAGTGATTGAAAGTACGGTAGGGAAATTGCAACAGGAATTTCCAGGCATTAACATTGCTAACTATCGAAATGGCTATATCAAGACGGACATGGAAAAACAAGAATTGATTGCTGATATTGCAATAAGGAAACCGGATGTGGTATTTGTGGCAATGGGATCTCCAAAACAAGAATTGCTAATGGAGGAAATGTTTCAACAACATATGGCTATTTACCAAGGATTGGGAGGTAGTTTCGATGTATATACGGGAAATGTGAAACGTGCGCCTAAATGGTGGGTAGATCATAATTTAGAGTTTGCATATAGATTAGTTAAACAGCCATCACGAATAAAGCGTCAGATTCATTTAATACGCTTTCTTCAATTGGTGAGAATGGGTAAGATTTAATATTTAAATAAAATAAATTTATGAACAGATTAAATAGACAATTATTTTGGTTGATGTTACCTTTTCTTTTGGTTGCATGTCAATCGTATAAAAAAGTACCATATCTACAGGATGTTGAGGTCATAGAACAGACAGCGCAACAGGATAAAATGTATGATGCGAAGATTATGCCGAAAGACTTGCTAACTATTGTTGTGTCATGTACTAGTCCGGAATTGGCTATGCCGTTTAATCTTACCATTGCAAGCCAGGTGAATGTTAATGAAATGAGTAAATATACAACAGCTCAACCTACATTGCAAACCTATTTGGTAAGTAATGAAGGCACTATTGATTTTCCTGTATTAGGAGAACTGAAGTTAGGTGGATTGACGAAGAAACAGGCAGAGCAAATGATTGTAGAAAAGCTGAAACCTTATATAAAGGAGACTCCAATTGTTACAGTGCGTATGGTGAATTACAAAATTTCTGTCATTGGCGAAGTTGCCCGCCCGGGTACATTCACTATTAATAATGAAAAGGTTAATTTGCTGGAAGCGTTGGCAATGGCAGGCGATATGACAGTATATGGACTTCGCGACAACGTAAAGTTGATTCGTGAAGATTACAATGGCAAACAACAGATCATAACGCTTGATCTCAATAAGGCTGAAACTATTTTGTCTCCTTATTATTGGTTACAACAAAATGATATAGTCTATGTGACTCCAAATAAAGCGAAGGCACGCAACTCGGATATTGGTAATAGCACAAGTCTTTGGTTCTCGGCTACTTCTATAGTAGTATCATTGGCAAGCCTGCTAGTAACTATTTTGAAATAATAAAATATTATGATTGAGGAAAAAAAAGAAAGAACTAACCAGGCGGATGAAGAACAGATAAATATTCAACAGATTATTTTCCGCTATTTGATTCATTGGCCGTGGTTTGTAGCTTCGGTTATCATTTGTATGGTTGGCGCATGGGTTTATTTGTTTACAACTACTCCGATATATAATATATCTGCTACTGTCTTGATAAAAGATGACGAAAAAGGAGGAGGAGCCAGTATGGGATCGGAATTGGAGAAAATGGGACTAGATGGTTTTATGTCTTCATCGAAGAATGTGGATAATGAAATAGAAGTACTACGTTCCAAGTCATTAGCTCGTGAGGTGGTGAATCAGTTGAACTTATATGTGACTTACAGGGATGGTGATGCATTTCCTGCAAAGGAGCTATACCGAACTTCTCCTGTATTGGTAAGTATGACACCACAGGAAGCTGAGAAACTTCCGAAAACTATGGAAGTGGGAATGACTTTACTATCAACAGGGGCTATGAATGTGCAAATTATAGTGGATGATAAAGAATACAGCAAGCAATTTGACAAGTTGCCGGCGGTATTTCCTACTGATGAAGGAACGGTAGCTTTTTTTGAAAACAAGGATACGTTGGCGGTAATCCAACCGGAAGAAGAAGGCGAAGAACGGCATATTACCGCCTTTATAAATAGGCCGATGGCTGTAGCTAAAGGATATACTAATGCTTTATCAATTGCTCCTACGTCAAAGACTACTTCTGTTGTTATTGTATCATTGAAAAATTCAAATAGGCGGCGTGGTGTGGATTTTATCAATCAGTTGCTGATGATGTATAACATCAATGCCAACAATGATAAAAATGAGGTAGCTCAGAAAACAGCAGAATTTATTAATGAACGTATTGGCATTATCTCGAAAGAGCTTGGTAGTACAGAACAAGATTTGGAAAATTTTAAACGTAGTGCCGGTATTACAGACTTGACAAGTGAAGCTCAGATTGCGTTGACAGGAAATGCTGAATATGAGAAAAAACGTGTTGAGAATCAGACACAAATTAACTTGGTGATGGATTTATATCGCTATATGAAAGGTAATGAATATGAGGTGTTGCCAAGTAATGTCGGACTACAAGATGCAGCATTGGCCGGTGCTATAGATCGATATAATGAGATGTTGGTAGAGAGAAAACGCTTGTTGCGGACATCAACGGAAAATAATCCGACTATAGTGAACTTGGATACCAGTATCCGGGCAATGCAAAGTAATGTACAAGCTACATTAGATGCTACATTAAAAGGATTGCAGATTACAAAAGATGATTTGGCTCGCGAAGCAAACCGTTATTTGCGTCGTATTAGTGATGCACCGACTCAGGAACGTCAATTTGTTAGTATAGCCCGTCAACAGGAAATCAAAGCCGGTCTTTATTTGATGTTGCTCCAGAAACGTGAGGAGAATGCAATTACCTTGGCAGCTACTGCGAATAATGCTAAAACTATTGATGAAGCACTACCTGATGATAATCCTGTTTCGCCAAAGAGGATGATTATTTATCTGGCTGCTTTGGTAGCAGGCATGGGACTTCCTATAGGTATCATTTATTTGATTGGACTCACAAAATTAAAGATTGAGGGTAGAGTGGATGTAGAAAGGTTGACTTCGCTTCCAATTGTCGGTGATATTCCGTTAACTTCTGAAAAGCAAGGTTCTATCGCTGTGTTTGAGAATAAGAACAATCTGATGAGTGAAACTTTCCGGAGCATTCGTACTAATCTTCAGTTTATGCTTGAGAATGGTAAGAATGTTATTTTGGTGACCTCAACGATTAGTGGTGAAGGTAAATCCTTTGTTTCAGGAAATCTTGCGATCAGTCTTTCTTTGTTAGGGAAAAAAGTTGTGATTGTAGGACTTGATATTCGTAAGCCGGGCTTGAATAAAGTATTCAATATTCCTAAAAAAGAACATGGTATTACTCAATATCTGACTAATACAACTATAAATTTAATGGATTTAGTGCAGCAGTCAGATATAAATAAGAATTTGTTTATTCTTCCAGGTGGGACTGTACCACCTAATCCGACTGAATTGCTTGCACGTGACGGTTTGGATAAAGCTATCGAAATATTGCGTCAGAAGTTTGATTATGTAATATTGGATACAGCTCCTGTTGGCATGGTAACAGATACATTACTTGTAGGACGTGCGGCTGATTTATCCGTTTATGTATGCCGTGCAGACTATACCCATAAAGCAGAGTATACACTGATTAATGAATTGGCTGAAGGAGAAAAACTGCCCAATATTTGTACAGTCATCAATGGACTTGATATGAATAAGAAAAAGTATGGTTACTATTATGGTTATGGTAAATATGGTAAATATTATGGCTATGCTAAACGTTATGGTTATGGCTATGGAGAACAATCTAACGATAAAGAATAACTAAATAGTGGTATACTACTTACTATTTTAACCCAAAGTGAGATGAAATATGTAGGTCCCTAACTTCATGATACACACATGAAGAACCCTACATTTTGTAGGTCAGGAAATGTACAGCGGTATGTTCCTGATCAACGCCCTCATGTCGGCGTAAAAGCCGGTGTGATTTCCTTTAATATCAACTGTCTGTGAAGATCGTTGATATTTTTGTTTATAACAAGGAAAAGAATATAAAGTTTGAATAAAAAGGAATCTTATAAAGCACCATATGCGATTTATGTATGGATGTACGTGCATCCATGTGAGAAAAGTATGCGGTGTACCTAATTGTACCTATCGTTCACTTTTAACCACAATAATAAGAAACTGAATGAATAAACTTTAGTTAGTTTCTTTTATTTTCCTTGCGAAATTGGACATTTTGGAGTAAATTGCGCAATTATTTAAAAAATTGGAGAATAACAGGTATGGATAATCATGTCGTAATAATGGCTGGTGGCATTGGCAGCCGTTTTTGGCCGATGAGTACACCGGAATGTCCGAAACAATTTATTGATGTAATGGGGTGTGGACGGTCGCTGATTCAGTTGACTGCCGACCGTTTTGACGGTGTTTGCCCGAAGGAAAATATGTGGGTGGTAACTTCTGAAAAATATATAGATATTGTTCGGGAGCAGTTGCCGGAGATGCCGGAGAGTAATATTTTGGCGGAACCTTGTGCACGGAACACGGCGCCTTGCATTGCTTATGCCTGCTGGAAAATTAAAAAGAAACATCCGAATGCAAATATCGTGGTGACTCCTTCGGATGCATTAGTTATTGATACGGGGGAATTCCGTCGGGTGGTAGAGAAGGCGCTTCGTTTTACGAATGATAGCAGTGCTATTGTTACATTAGGTATCAGACCGACTCGTCCGGAAACCGGATATGGATATATCGCTGCCGGAGATCAGATAATGACGGACAAGGAGATTTTTACGGTGAATGCATTCAAGGAAAAACCGGATAAAGAAACTGCGGAGAAGTACTTGGCAGAAGGTAATTTCTTTTGGAATGCCGGAATCTTTGTGTGGAATGTACGTACCATCACTTCAGTGATGCGTGTATATGCTCCGGGCATTGCACAGATTTTCGACCGTATCTTCCCGGATTTCTATACGGAGAAAGAAAGTGAAACGATAAAGAAACTGTTCCCGACTTGCGAAAGCATTTCTATTGACTACGCAGTGATGGAGAAAGCGCAGGAAATCTATGTACTGCCCGCTTCATTCGGTTGGTCGGATTTGGGTACATGGGGAGCTTTGCGCGGACTCTTGCCACAGGATAAATCGGGAAATGCTACGGTAGGGACAGATATCCGTCTGTATGACAGTAAGAACTGCATTGTGCACGCCAGTGAAGAAAAACGGGTGGTAGTGCAAGGACTGGACGGATACATTATTGCCGAAAAAGATAATACGTTGCTAATTTGCAAATTGGAAGAGGAACAACGTATCAAGGAATTCTCGAAATAAAGTTATTTCGAGTTTTGGTATTCATGGGGTGTCATTCCCGTCATCCGTTTGAAAAACTTGCAGAAAAAAGACGGATTAGGAAAATTCAACTCATCGGAAATCTGATAAACAAGCCGGTTGCCATGTTTTAGCAATATTTTGGCTTCTAGTATAATGGACTGGTTTATCCAGTCCATTACTGTTTGTTGGCTGGCTTGCCTGACGACCGTGTTCAGGTAACGTGGGGTGAGGCATAGCTTGTCTGCGTAAAAGTTGACGTTCCGCTCTTTCTTGCTGCAAGCATTCACAAGGGAGATGAAACGTTGGAAAATGTCTTCCTGCCGTGTCAGCCGGACAGGGTTCATCAGCATGTTGCTTTGGGCGATATATTCTATATAATAAAGAAGACTGGCCAGAAGATGGCGGATAGCTTCTCTGCGGAATGTCGGTTCTTGCAGTATATTCCACATCAAGGTAAAATAATATTCCGTTTGCAGTACCTCTTGCGGAGACAATAGCAATAAGATATTTTTTTGATGATGGAGAAGATAAGAGAAAAAATCTTCCTTCCCGGATATTGGAAGGAAATCCTGATTCATTGCCATCATCTGCATGTCGAAATCAGGTGATATTTCTATGATCTGAACGATAGAATTAGGAGTGATTACCGAAAAGTGTGTTTGCCGGATAGTATATTCTATCAGATTAATTAGAACTCTTGCGGAGCCTTGATTGACAAATATGATACGTCCTTCTTGGATTCGGTATGGCTGACCGATAGAGAACAAGGTGGCTTCCATCTTTCTGAAACTATTGACGAATCCGAATTCGGAAGAGATAAAGCGGAATTCGTTGTTGCGGACGACTTTCAGATTCTCTAGTGTTCTAAGTCCTAATTCCATAGGGTCTTTCTGTTCCATATCTTTCATTCTTTTCCGGCAAAGGTAATAAAAAGCCTTATATACATCATCCTTTTTCTGATAAATCGAACAATCGGAACATATTTGCCAACTTATAGAATGTGAATGTATCTTTGAAAGACCTATCTTTGCCTTTCGAAGAAATCGAAGAATTTAAAGTAATGATGCGTATGAAAAGAATGATTTTCAGTTTCTCCTTTTTGTTGTTCGTATCGGGTATGTATGCGCAAATTACGTTGGAAGAATGTCAACGGAAAACGCAGGAGAATTATCCGCTGGTACATCAATATGGCTTGGTGGAGAAAACAAAGGAATATAGTCTGGAAAATGCGGCCAGAGGATATTTACCTCAATTGGCTCTTTCGGCCAAAGCTTCTTATCAGAGTGAAGTGACGGAAATCCCTGTGAAGCTTTCTGGAGTGGATATAAAAGGTTTGCCCAGAGACCAGTATCAGGTTGTGTTGGAATTGCAACAGAAAATCTGGGATGGTGGCGGAATCCGTATGCAGAAGAAGCAGACAACGGCGGAGGCTGAAATAGAGAAGGAAAGACTGAATGTGGATATGTATGCACTGAACAGTCGTGTGAATGATTTGTATTTCGGAATCCTGTTGCTGGATGAGCAGTTGCGACAAAATGAATTGTTACAGGATGAACTGGAACGGAATTATCGTCAGATTACTGCTTATGTAGAAAATGGAATAGCCAATCAGGCGGATTTGGATGCAGTGAAAGTGGAGCAACTGAATACCCGTCAGAAGAGGGTGGATCTCGTTTCATCGCGCGCCGCGTATTTGAAAATGCTTTCGCTGTTGGTGGGAGAAGAATTGTCGCAGGAGACTACATTGGAGAAACCTGTTCCACAGAATGAGGTTTCGGCAGTCAGTGAAATACGCCGGCCGGAACTGTCTTTGTTTGATGCACAGGGAGCCGGATTGCAAGTACAGGAGAAAGCGCTCAATGTACGCCATCTTCCGCAATTCGGATTGTTCGTGCAGGGGGCTTATGGGAATCCGGGGTTGAATATGTTGAAAAACGAATTTTCTCCTTATTATATTGCAGGTGTACGGCTTTCGTGGAATTTCGGTAGCTTGTATACGTTGAAGAATGACCGGCGGGTGATTGAGAACAAGCGTCAGCAATTGGACAATAACCGGGATGTGTTTCTTTTCAATACGCGGTTACAAATGACACAGCAGGATCAGGCAATCCGTTCGTTGGAGAAACAGATGCAGGATGATAATGAAATTATCCGTTTGCGTACCAATATCCGCAAAGCGGCTGAGGCAAAAGTGGTTAATGGTACATTGACCGTGACCGAGATGCTTCGGGAACTGACTAATGAAAGCCTGGCACGTCAGTCGAAAGCCCTGCATGAGATTCAGCGGTTGATGGGTATTTATCAATTGAAATATACTACGAATTATTAAAATAACTTCTCAGGATATGAAAGGAATAACAAAGATAGGAATGTGGGGGATGGCATTGGTAATGTTATCCGCCTGTGGAAACGGAACGCCTGATTATGATGCCACCGGTACGTTTGAAGCTACGGAAGTCATTGTTTCTGCCGAAGTTGCGGGAAAATTGCTGAAACTGGATATAGAGGAGGGGACAAGACTAAAAGCAGGTGAGGAAGTGGGATTGGTCGATACGGTACAGTTATATCTGAAGAAGTTGCAACTGGAAGCTAGTATGAAATCTGTGGAAAGTCAGCGTCCGGATCTTGCCAAACAGATTGCCGCTACCAAACAGCAGATTGCTACGGCCGAACGTGAAAAGAAGCGGGTGGAGAACTTGCTTGCTGCGGGTGCGGCCAATCAGAAACAGTTGGACGACTGGGATGCACAAGTCAAATTGCTCGAAAGACAGCTTGCAGCACAGGAATCATCATTGCTGAACAGTACGAACAGTCTGACGGAACAGGGAAATTCAGTAGCCATACAAGTGGCGCAGGTGGAAGACCAGTTGGATAAATGCCACATCCAGTCGCCTATTGAAGGTACGGTGCTGGCAAAATATGCGGAAGCCGGTGAACTGGCATCTGTCGGCAGACCGTTGTTCAAGGTGGCGGACACGGATGGAATGTACCTGCGGGCTTATATCACTTCCGAACAGTTGTCACAGGTGAAGTTGGGAGATAAGGTGACTGTTTATGCCGATTATGGAAATTCGGAGCAGAAGGCCTATCCGGGTGTGATTACTTGGATTTCCGACCGTTCGGAATTTACCCCCAAGACTATTCTGACAAAAAATGAACGTGCTAATTTGGTCTATGCGGTGAAGATAGCTGTGAAGAATGACGGAGCGCTGAAGATAGGCATGTATGGTGGAGTGAAAATGAAAGGTGGGAATTAAAAAGAGGAAATTCAGATGAAAGGGGCGGATGGAAGAGAACCCATAGTGGTGGTGGAAAAAGTCAGCAAAAGTTATGGAAAGGTGGAAGCGCTGAAAGGAGTTTCTTTTGCAGTGGAGCAGGGAGAAATTTTCGGGCTGATTGGGCCTGACGGTGCGGGAAAGAGTACCTTGTTTCGTATCCTGACTACTCTATTGCTGGCTGATAAGGGTACGGCAACTGTCGGCGGACTGGATGTCGCTTCGGACTACAAGCAGATTCGTACGCGGGTAGGATATATGCCCGGTCGCTTTTCGCTCTATCAGGATCTCTCGGTGGAAGAAAATCTGGAGTTTTTCGCTACGGTATTCCATACGACTATTCAGGAAAATTATGATTTAATCAAGGATATTTATCAGCAGATAGAACCGTTCAAGAAGAGAAGGGCAGGAGCTTTGTCGGGTGGTATGAAACAGAAACTGGCATTAAGTTGCGCGTTGATTCATAAACCGGATATTTTATTTTTGGATGAACCTACTACCGGTGTAGATCCTGTGTCGCGTAAAGAGTTCTGGCAAATGCTCAGGAATTTAAGGCAGCAGGGAATTACGATTATCGTTTCGACTCCTATTATGGACGAAGCCCGTCAGTGTGACCGGATTGCTTTCATCAATCATGGACAGATTCATGGCATTGACACACCTGAACGTATTCTCCGACGATTCGCTTCTATCCTTTGTCCGCCTTCGTTGGAACGGGAGGAAGTACGGCATGAGGCGATGCCTGTGATTGAAGTAGACCAGCTGACAAAATGTTTCGGGAACTTTACGGCAGTAGACCATATATCCTTTCAGGTGAACCGCGGAGAAATCTTTGGCTTTCTGGGTGCTAACGGAGCAGGGAAGACAACTGCTATGCGTATGCTTTGCGGATTGAGCAAGCCGACATCGGGTGTAGGGAAAGTTGCGGGATATGACATTTTCCGGGAAGCTGAACAGGTGAAGAAGCATATCGGATACATGAGTCAGAAGTTCTCTTTATATGAAGATTTGAAAGTCTGGGAGAATATCCGCCTGTTTGCCGGAATCTATGGAATGGAAGAACAGGAGATAGAACGAAAGACTGAAGAACTGTTGGAACGTTTGGGGTTCTCTGATGAACGGGATACTTTAGTGAAAAGCCTGCCTTTGGGGTGGAAACAGAAACTGGCTTTTTCGGTTTCAATCTTTCACGAACCAAGAATCGTCTTTCTGGATGAACCTACCGGTGGAGTGGATCCTGCTACGCGAAGGCAGTTTTGGGAGTTGATTTATCAGGCTGCCGACCAGGGAATCACGGTATTTGTGACTACGCATTATATGGATGAAGCGGAATACTGCAACCGGATTTCTATCATGGTGGACGGGCAGATTAAAGCGCTTGATACACCTGTTCGTCTGAAGCAGCAGTTCGGAGTGGAAACGATGGATGATGTTTTCCAAAAATTAGCCCGCGATGCGGTGCGTAAAGCAGATTGATTATGAGACAGTTTATTGCTTTTGTAAAGAAAGAGTTTTATCATATTTTTCGTGACCGACGAACGATGCTGATTCTGTTGGGGATGCCCGTGGTACAGATTATCTTGTTTGGTTTCGCCATCAGCACGGAAGTCAGGAATGTACGGTTGGCGGTGCTCGATCCTTCGAATGATATGGTGACACGGAAAATCATTGATCGCCTGGATGCCAGTGAGTACTTTACTGTTACCGCCCGTTTTCATTCGCCGCAGGAGATGGAGGCTGCTTTTCTGAAAAGTGAGGTCGATATGGCAATCGTTTTCGGTGAGCGTTTTATGGACGGGCTTTATGCGGGCGATGCCCGTGTGCAGTTGATTGTAGATGCGACGGATCCGAATATGTCGACTTCGCAGGTAAATTATGCGACCGGGATTATTTCTATGGTGGGGCAGGAGATGTTGCCACCGGATGTTTCGGCTGCCCGCCTGACTCCTGATATCAAACTGCTGTATAATCCTCAGATGAAGAGCGCTTATAATTTTGTGCCCGGAGTGATGGGACTGATTCTGATGCTGATTTGTGCCATGATGACTTCTATTTCTATTGTTCGCGAGAAAGAAACGGGTACGATGGAGGTGCTGTTGGTTTCGCCCGTGAAGCCATTATTCATTATTTTGGCAAAAGCTGTACCTTATTTTGTTTTGTCATTTGTCAATCTGATAACGATTCTGCTGCTTTCGGTCTTTGTACTCGATGTTCCGGTGATGGGAAGTTTGTTTTGGTTGATAACGGTGTCTTTGTTGTTTATCTTCGTATCTCTGGCTTTGGGATTGCTGATTTCATCGGTCACACAGACACAGGTTGCCGCTATGTTGGTGTCGGGTTTGATGCTGATGATGCCCACGATGCTTTTGTCGGGGATGATTTTCCCTGTTGAGAGTATGCCGTTGATACTTCAGTGGATTTCGGATATACTTCCGGCACGTTGGTATATCCAGGCGGTACGGAAGTTGATGATTGAGGGTGTTCCGGTTCTATTTGTAGTGAAGGAGATTGGTATTTTATTGTTGATGGCGACGGTGCTTATAACGGTCAGCTTCAAGAAATTCAAGTACCGGTTGGAATAATAATGGGCTAAATGGAGAATTATTTATGATAAAGTTCCTTATAGAAAAAGAGTTTAAACAGTTGCTCCGCAATTCGTTTCTGCCGAAATTGATTCTTGTGTTTCCATGCATGATTATGCTGCTGATGCCTTGGGCTGTGAACTTGGAAATCAAGAATATCCAGTTGAATATAGTGGATAATGACCATTCGGCTATCTCTCAACGATTAGTAAATAAGATTGCCGCTTCCACTTATTTCCGTTTGGTGGAAGTGCCGGCTTCTTATGAAGAAGGTCTCCGGAATATTGAAACCGGAACGGCGGATATTGTAATGGAGATTCCGGGACATCTGGAACGGGATTGGATGAATGGTGAAGATGCTCATATCTTAATTGCTGCCAATGCGGTGAATGGGACGAAGGGGGGACTTGGAAGTTCTTACTTGGCTTCCATAGTTAATGATTATGCTGCCGAATTGCGTTCGGAACGTCCTGAAGCTGCTGCCGTTTCCGGTGCTTTTCCTTCTATCCGCATTGATACTCAGGGATTGTTTAATCCGAATTTGAATTATAAGTTATACATGATTCCGGCATTGATGGTTATGTTGCTGACATTGATTTGCGGATTTCTGCCTGCCTTGAATGTGGTTAGCGAAAAGGAGGTGGGGACGATTGAGCAAATCAATGTAACACCGGTTCCGAAGTTCATTTTTATTATAGCCAAACTGCTGCCTTACTGGTTGATCGGGTTTATAGTACTGACTTTGTGTTTCCTGTTGGCATGGCTGATTTATGGCATAGTGCCTGTCGGGCATTTTGCAGTGATTTACTTCTTTGCGGTTCTTTTTGTATTGGTGATGTCCGGTTTCGGACTTGTTATTTCCAATTATTCAGCTACGATGCAGCAGTCGATGTTTGTGATGTGGTTCTGTCTGTTGATTCTGATATTGATGAGCGGGTTGTTCACTCCGATCAGCAGTATGCCGGAATGGGCACAATGGATTACCATGTTGAATCCCTTGCGTTATTTTATGGAAGTGATGCGGATGGTATATCTCAAAGGGAGCGGGTTCTTTGATTTATTGCCACAGTTGGGAATATTGCTGTTCTTTGCAGTTGTGTTTAATAGTTGGGCGGTGGTTAGTTACCGGAAGAATCAATAGAAGAATCAATAAAGAATATACCTTTAAGTATATAAAAAGACAGCTCGTTTTCCATCTATCGGAAAGAGCTGTCTTTATTGTTTCTATCACCGTTTCCGGTGATAAGTTGGTTACTGTATTATTTTATTTCAATTTGTCTATTGGGCTTCTTCACTTCTTCTTCAGAGAGTTTGGGAAGTTCAATATTCAGAACGCCATTATCTACGGATGCGGCAATTTTTTCTTTGTCTACATTATCCGGTAGAATCATTGTCTGCTGGAACTTGGAGTATGAGAATTCACGGCGCAGATAGCGACCATCTTTCTTCTCCTCTTTGTTTTCAGTCTTCTTCTCCATGCTGATGACGAGGTTGTTGTCTTCATCAATGCGGACATTGAAATCATCCTTCGTCATGCCCGGAGCAGCCAGTTCTACTTTGTATTCCTTTTCTGTTTCCAAAACATTAATTGCAGGTGCGGTAGCATTTGCTTTTACCATCCAATCGTTATCAAAGAAATCATTAAAGATACTTGGTAACCAACTTTGAGTTCTTCTAACAGGCATCATAATTTTAGTCTCCTATCTTTAAGTTAAACATTCAATTAATTCAAATTTGGACTTCGGAACTTTCACTTTCGGTGACAGGAATTATCCCGATTTTCACCGTCAGTTCTTGAACCGTCATTCACTCTTAAATATGCAAACCTCATGCCATAAGATTTTTGAGACTGAAATTGTCTATTTGTCATTTATATAATGCCAATTTTACTTGTTTGGTGACAAAATGTATCCTGTTTTTATTTATTTTATATAAGATAGATATTAATTTGATAATCTGCTTACTTCTTACCGATTAGTTTGAATCTTAGTCTAAGCGTCTGTCTTTCCTCATCATAATCATAACTGATGATTTTGAAGGTTCCCACTTCTGAAGTGTTGGATACGTGTAGTCCTATACAGGCACAGGCATCGTAATTTCCAATGCGAATGATGCGAAGTGTTTCGCTGGCATCAGCAGGCAGCTTACTGAGGTCTACGATGTCTTTTGCCTGCTCATGCGTCATAAATTCAATGGTCACCGGCAAATTCTGACTGATAACTTCATTCACTTTATCTTCAACAGATTGTATCTGCTCCGCTGTAGGGCAAGATGAAAGAATATAATCGCACTTACTCTTTTTTCTTTCTATATGGGCATTACGGGAGCGCGGGCAACCAAAGGTCTTTACCATGGTAGCGTTAAGTAGATGCTCCGCTGTATGCATCGGTGCGATTGACACATCCTGAAATTTGGGGGCTGCTTGATTTATTTCCATAATAGACAAATTTTTATTGCTTTTAGACATAAGAACAAAAGAACATATTTTTTCTTATGCGTTATTTTTATGTTTATATTCTCTGAATTTTCTTTTTATTTCGATACGTTCACCACCAAAGTTTATTAATAAGCCGTGGTCTGTATTGGTAGCGGTTAAGTAATTTACTAATTGGGTTTCGTGTATAGGAAGAAGATGCTGTACCGCTTTAAGTTCAATGATTATTTCTCCTTCTACGATTATGTCTGCTCTGAATTCTCCTACAATTTCATTTTTGTAATATACATTTATAGGAGTTTCTGTATCTGCATGAATACCCTTTTCTTTTAATTCTATCATCAATGCTTTCTGATAAACATTTTCAAGAAAACCTGCTGCAAGGTGTGTTCTTACATTATAAGCACACTGGATAATAGCTTTTATCAAACTTTCTATTTCCATGTTTCTTTTTTGTTCTTATGTTTTTTTGTCTAAAAAATAAGATAATGTGTCTCATCTGTATTCCCGATTTGGATATGATTCCAATAGCACCGGTTGTTTCTATCCATTTTTGAGGTGAAAGAGTAAATGCATTTAGTCCTGCTTCCTTTCTAAACCCCTCGAATTCGAGGGGTTTAAATTTGGGGTTATACAATATCTCCCATAATCCTAAATATTCAATAGTCATTCTATTGCGTAGCCAATTAGCAATAACAGCGTTGGCATCTGTTGTCTTGTATTTAGCTATGTCAGTTAAGGAAATATAATCTGTATCGTTGATTTTTAAGATCGTAACGTCTGTTTTCTGAACTGTAATTTTTGTCATATTCTGATTTTTCAGTAAAGGTAAATCTATCTTTTGGAATAAAGAAACTTTTACATGCTTTTCTTGCCAATTATAATCTTTCCCCCTAAGAAATGGGGCTGTTTGTCTATTGCTAAATCAATAAACATTTTCACTCTTGCAAGTAATTCACGGATATTGGTCTTCAGTCCGGCATAGGCGTTCACGTCTTTGGCATTATAACCGATAGCATTTATTCCATTCTTTTCGGCTAAATAAATAGCACGTTCATTATGGAAGCGTTGGGAAATGATAGTCAGTTGATTTTGTCCGAATACCTCTTTGGCGCGTATGACAGAGTCAAGCGTACGGAAGCCGGCATAATCTAAGTAGATGAACTTTTCGGGGATTCCTTTTTGCATGAGTGCCTTTTTCATTTCTTCCGGCTCATTGTAATCTTCTCTGCGATTGTCGCCGCTGATAAGGATATATTTTATTTTTCCTGCTTTGTATAGTTCGACAGCCGCGAGAATACGATAGTCGAAATATAGATTATTATTCCCATTCTTTAGTTTGGGAGAAGTGCCGAGTAGTAGTCCGACTTTATTCGTGGGGATAATGCTTGCTTCTGTATATATCTTGGAAGTTGTATGTTTTTTTATTGTTCTGTTACACACAATGATACAGGTAATACACAGAATAGTGAATATTAAGGCTATATAAAGCAATTTGCGTTTCATCTATTTTTTTTGTTTACAAAAATACCACTCTTTTTTAGGATTCCAAACCTATAGACATAAAAAAAGGAGCAACGCCTTGCTCCAACCTTTGTTAACCTTAAATCTAATACTATGAAAAACACATTGCAAAGATACGGACTTTTGCGATATCTGCAAATAATCCAAGAAAAAACGCATGTTATATAACATAGATTAAGAAAAATGAGTCTTGCCTTAACGGTTATTCGTCATTTAGGCACCTGTTTATAGAGATTTTTTTATCTTTGCACGAAATATCATATTACTAATACTTAATATAAACATGAATAAAAGAAGATTAGGCCAATGGTTATTGTTGGCCATTGTTTGTTTGAGTTTCCCGATAGGAGAAAGTTATGCACAAAAAAAGGATTTTGCAAATTTAGGCCGTTATTCAAAAGAAAATGCAGCTCTTCCGCAAGCGGCAAAGAAAGAGAAGAGAGTTGTTTTTATGGGGAACTCCATTACCGAAGGCTGGGTGCGGACTCATCCGGACTTTTTTAAATCGAACGGCTACATCGGTCGTGGAATCAGTGGACAAACTTCCTATCAGTTCCTGGTACGTTTCCGTGAAGATGTGATTAATCTTTCTCCGGCACTGGTCGTGATTAACGCCGGAACAAATGATGTTGCTGAAAATACGCAAGCTTATAATGAAGATTATACATTCGGGAATATTGTTTCTATGGTAGAGTTGGCCAAAGCAAACAAGATTAAAGTGATTCTGACTTCCGTATTACCTGCCGCCCAATTCAAATGGCGAATGGAAATAAAGGACGCTCCTCAAAAAATCAAATCATTAAATGACCGGATAGAAGCTTATGCAAAGGCTAACAAAATTCCGTATGTGAATTATTACCAGGCATTGGTTGTACCGGAGAATCAGGCTTTAAATCCTCAATATACAAAAGATGGAGTACATCCGACGGGTGAGGGATATGATGTTATGGAACCAATGATAAAGAAAGCGATTGAAAAAGCACTCTAAACGAGTTTGTTGATATTATAATGTAATCTATGAATGCTGCTTGATAATCATCTAAAATCAGGCAGCATTTTTTATGAAGTTATCCGTCGAAGAGTAGGGTAGCAGAGGTATGGACATAAAAAAAGGAGCAACGCCTTGCTCCAACCTTTGTTAACCTTAAATCTAATACTATGAAAAACACGTTGCAAAGATACGGACTTTCCGGATATCTGCAAATAATCAGTCTATGATTGGTGTTTTTATAACACTAATTAATAAAACGGCCGCTCTATTATAGATTTATTGATATTCAAGCTGTGGGATAGAAGAAAAACAGGGATTAGCTATCCCCATTTCTCTTTCATTAAATCTTCCAGTTTCAATAACTCGTCACGATATTGTGCAGCTTCGATAAATTCCAGTTTCTTGGCAGCTTCCTGCATCAGTTTGCGCGTACGTTCGATACTCTTTTCCATTTGCGGTTTGCTCATGTATTGTACTATCGGGTCGGCCGCTATATTGGGTGTAGCAGGTTCGATGTAAGCATGTCTTTCTTTCAGCAATTCATTAGCTTCAGAATTGGCATTGCCGAATACAGCCAGGTTTCTGGCCTTCTTGATCTGTTGCGGAGTAATACCGTTTGCTTCATTATAAGCCAACTGTTTCTCACGACGACGATTCGTTTCGTCAATGGTCAGTTTCATGCTATCCGTCATCTTGTCGGCATACATGATAACTTTTCCGTTCACATTACGTGCGGCACGTCCTGCAGTCTGTGTCAGGGAGCGATGGGAGCGAAGGAATCCTTCCTTATCGGCGTCAAGAATAGCTACGAGCGATACTTCAGGAAGGTCTAGTCCCTCACGAAGCAGATTCACTCCGATGAGTACATCATAGATTCCTTGACGGAGATCATCCATGATTTTGACGCGTTCAAGTGTATCGACATCGCTATGGATATAATTACATCTTACATTATTATTAAGAAGATATTCCGTCAACTCTTCCGCCATCCGTTTGGTCAGCGTAGTGACAAGTACACGTTCTTCTTTCTCGATCCGCAGTTGGATTTCTTCCATTAAATCATCAATCTGGTTAAGGCTCGGACGAACTTCAATAATAGGATCCAACAAACCGGTAGGACGAATTACCTGCTCCACAACAATACCTTCGGATTGAATTAATTCATAATCTGCGGGCGTGGCACTGACGTAAATGACTTGTTTTGCCATCTCCTGAAACTCTTCAAATTTCAGCGGACGGTTATCCATGGCAGCAGGTAGGCGGAACCCATATTCCACAAGATTGATTTTACGCGCACGGTCGCCACCATACATGGCACGGACTTGTGGTATACTGACGTGACTTTCGTCAATTACAATCAGGAAATCATCCGGGAAGAAATCAAGCAGACAGTAAGGACGGGTACCTGCTGTGCGACCGTCGAAATAACGGGAATAATTTTCAATACCGGAACAATGCCCGAGTTCCCGAATCATTTCCATGTCGTAAGTAACCCGCTCATATAATCGTTTAGCTTCATACTCTTTGCCGATAGACTCAAAGAATGCCACTTGTTTGGTCAAGTCATCCTCTATTTCATGGATAGCACGGAGAGTCGCTTCCTTGGTAGTCATAAACAAGTTGGCCGGATAAATTTTATAAGCATCGAAAGGAGCGATAGTGACACCTGTAACAGGATCTACCTCTTCTATGCCATCAATTTCATCTCCCCAGAAAGTGACGCGGAGCAGATTGTCCGTGTATGCCAGATAAACATCCACCGTATCACCTTTCACGCGGAAATTACCACGATTGAGATCAATATCGTTGCGTACATACAAGCTGTCCACCAAACGGCGGAGAAATACATTACGATCCATCATGCGTCCCCGTTCTATCTCAATTACATTTTTATAGAAGTCCGAAGGGTTTCCCATACCATAAATACAGGAAACGGAAGAAACCACTACCACATCTTTTCTTCCTGAGAGCAGGGCGGAAGTGGCGGCAAGACGAAGTTTGTCGATTTCGTCATTAATCATCAAGTCTTTTTCTATATATGTATCACTACTTGGCAAATAGGCTTCCGGTTGGTAATAGTCATAATAAGAAACGTAATATTCCACCGCATTATTCGGAAAGAAGCCTTTAAACTCGCCATACAACTGTGCAGCCAGCGTTTTGTTATGGCTCAAGATCAATGTCGGTTTATTGATATTGGCAATTACATTGGCAATGGTAAATGTTTTTCCCGATCCGGTGACTCCCAATAAAGTCTGTGCAGGAACTCCCTGAAGTACCCCTTCAGTAAGTTGCGCAATAGCTTCCGGCTGATCCCCGGTAGGCTTGTAAGCTGATGTTAGTTCAAAATTCATAGTTAATCCTAAAAAGTGGAGCAATATTCGGCAAAATAATCGAGATTACAAATCATTTTTCCAAATAAATCCTTTACTTTGCAACATATTAATATCAAAAAACAGATTCATACAACTAGTAATACCGGAAACACATGATTTGGAATGAGAGCATTGAGTGTATGGACCGCGAAAGTCTTCGCAAGATTCAAAGCATACGACTCAAGAAAATTGTAGATTACGTTTATCATAACACGCCCTTCTATCGGAAGAAGATGCAGGAAATGGGAATTACTCCCGACGATATCAATAGCATAGATGATATTGTAAAACTGCCGTTTACCACGAAACATGATTTAAGAGATAATTATCCGTTCGGACTTTGTGCCGTGCCGATGAGTCAGATTGTACGCATCCACGCATCTTCCGGTACAACCGGAAAGCCGACGGTCGTTGGATATACCCGCAAGGACTTGTCCTCTTGGGCGGAGTGTATATCCCGTGCTTTTACGGCTTACGGTGCAGGCCGTTCCGATATATTCCAGGTATCTTACGGATACGGGCTTTTCACGGGGGGGACTGGGTGCGCATGCCGGAGCCGAAAATATCGGAGCTTCCGTTATTCCGATGTCCAGTGGCAATACCGAAAAACAGATAACCCTGATGCATGATTTCGGTTCTACGGTACTTTGCTGTACGCCGTCTTATGCACTCTATCTGGCGGATGCCATTAAAGATTCCGGTCTGCCGCGCGAAGATTTCAAACTGAAGGTAGGAGCTTTCGGTGCGGAGCCATGGACGGAACATATGCGCCATGAAATCGAGGAGAAACTCGGTATCAAAGCTTACGATATTTATGGTTTGAGTGAAATAGCCGGCCCCGGTGTCGGTTATGAATGTGAATGCCAACAGGGCACTCACTTGAATGAAGACCATTACTTCCCTGAAATTATTGATCCGAATACGTTGCAACCGGTAGAACCTGGACAAACAGGCGAATTGGTATTTACCCATCTGACGAAGGAAGGAATGCCGTTGCTTCGTTACCGTACGCGTGACTTGACCGCCTTGTATCACGATAAATGTTCCTGTGGCCGTACATTGGTACGTATGGATCGCATTTTGGGACGTAGTGACGATATGTTGATTATCCGCGGTGTGAACGTATTCCCGACACAGATTGAATCCGTTATCCTTGAAATGGCTGAATTCGAACCGCATTATCTGCTGATAGTAGATCGTGCAAACAATACCGACACCATGGAACTTCAGGTGGAAGTACGCCCTGAATTCTATTCTGATGAGATAAACAAGATGCTGGCCTTGAAGAAGAAACTGGCGGGACGTCTGCAAAGTGTGCTCGGACTGGGAGTCAACGTGAAACTGGTAGAGCCGCGCAGCATTGAACGTAGCGTAGGCAAAGCGAAACGAGTGATTGATAACAGAAAAATTTAATACCTGAACTTACATATAATACTTTACGATCATGGTAGCAAAACAACTTTCTATCTTTTTGGAAAATAAGTCAGGCCGTCTGACGGAAGTGACTGAAGTGCTGGCGAAGGAGAATATCAACCTTTCCGCCTTGTGCATCGCAGAAAATGCTGATTTCGGCATTTTGCGTGGAATAGTATCCGATCCGGATAGAGCATATAAAGCTTTGAAAGATAATCATTTTGCAGTGAATGTGACCGATGTGGTCGGCATTAGCTGCCCCAACATACCGGGCGCTTTGGCCAAGGTACTGGGATTTTTATCCGATGAAGGAGTCTTTATCGAATATATGTATTCGTTTGCCAATAACAATATCGCTAACGTAGTGATTCGTCCGAGTAATCTGGATAAATGTATCGAGGTACTGAAAGACAAGAAAGTCGATCTGCTGGCGGCAAGCGACCTGTATAAACTGTAAATATAGCAACGTGGAAAAAATAGTGACGCTATCCGGTAAGGATACCGTCACTATATGATAACGATACCGTCACTATCCCGGGCATATACCGTCACTATTGTTTATTGACCCCGTTTACGGTTTATCACCCGCAATTCACCGTCATTTTCTCCCCTTTTGTCGATGTTTAACGCCTTTTATGTATTAAAAAACATAGATTAATTGCTAAATTCCCGGCGAATAAGTAACTTTGCGCATTATTTTAAATAGGATGAAGAAAAATATCATTATAACTTTGCTTGCGGCAGCCACTCTTACGTCATGTGGGGAGTATAATAAATTGCTGAAAAGCACCGATTACGAATACAAGTACGAAGCCGCCAAAAACTATTTTGCGAAAGGACAGTATAACCGTTCGGCTACTCTGTTGAATGAGTTAATCACCATTCTGAAAGGAACGGACAAGGCGGAAGAGTCTTTGTATATGCTGGGAATGAGCTACTATAATCAGAAAGATTATCAGACGGCTGCTCAGACATTTATCACCTATTTCAACACCTATCCACGTGGTACTTTCACTGAACTGGCACGTTTCCATGCAGGTAAGGCATTGTTCCTGGATACTCCGGAACCACGTCTGGATCAATCAAGCACTTATCAGGCTATCCAGCAGTTGCAGATGTTCATGGAATACTTTCCGAACAGCACAAAGAAGCAGGAAGCTCAGGATATGATTTTCGCTTTGCAGGACAAGCTGGTGCTGAAAGAGCTTTATTCGGCCAGACTATACTATAACTTGGGTAATTACATGGGTAACAACTATGAGTCTTGTGTCATCACGGCACAGAATGCCCTGAAAGATTATCCTTATACAGATTATCGCGAAGAACTATCCATCTTGATTCTGCGTGCAAGACACGAGATGGCTATTTATAGTGTGGAAGACAAGAAGATGGATCGTTACCGTGAAACGGTTGATGAATATTATGCTTTTAAGAATGAATTCCCTGAAAGCAAGTACTTGAAAGAGGCTGAAAGAATATTCAATGAATCACAGAAAGTAATTAAAGACTAAATTTAAATAGATTTATGGACTACAAAAAGACGAATGCTCCTGTTACAACAGTAACTCGTGACATGATGGAACTCTGCTCTGATACAGGGAATGTTTATGAAACTGTTGCCATTATTGGTAAGCGTGCTAATCAGATCAGTGTGGAAATCAAAAGTGATCTTTCTAAGAAATTGGCAGAGTTTGCTTCTTATACCGATAACATGGAAGAGGTATTTGAAAACAGGGAGCAAATCGAAATTTCTCGTTACTATGAGAAATTGCCGAAACCGGACTTGATTGCTACGCAAGAATACATCGAAGGGAAAATATATTATAGAAATCCTGCTAAGGAAAAGGAAAAACTTCAGTAATCTATTTTCTGACGAAAAGATTGATAGTCAAGTAGTAAGTGGGATGATAATCCCTGCTCCTTATTGCTTGGCTATTATTGTTTAACTTAACTACTATAAGAAAACTTATGATTCAACGGATTCAAACAGTTTATTTACTGATTGTTGCAGGATTGCTGATTACGGCAATGTGCTTGCCGATGGGCTATTTTATTGATACAATGGGAGAGCATCCCTTTAAGGCTTTGGGAATGGGTGTAAACGGCGCTTTCCAGTCCACGTGGGGATTGTTTGGTATTTTGATGCTCAGCACCTTGGTGGCTGCCGCTACAATCTTCTTGTTTAAGAACCGTATGTTGCAGATTCGTATGACGATTTTCAATAGCCTGCTGTTGGTGGGTTATTACATCGCCTTCCTTGCTTTTTATTTTGCATTGAAGAATGACGCGAACTTGTTCCGTATTGGTTGGGCGCTATGCTTGCCGCTTATTTCTATTATCCTTAATATATTGGCGATTCGTGCTATCGGACGGGATGAAGTAATGGTAAAAGCCGCGGATAGATTGCGATAATTTGAGCATTCATATTTGATACAAAAAGCACCGCTTTAGTCATGCTAAAGCGGTGCTTTTTGACCTCTAAAGCGGTGCTTTATTTTTTCAAGTCAAATAAGTAAGTGAGCTTTATGGTAATCGTGCCATGTGCCGCACGTGCAAAATAATCTTTTTTCGTAGTGCTATAGAAATCGGACAGGGCAAAGTAATAACGTCCTTCCACAATGAAGCTACCTGCTTTCTTTGTTCTGAGTTCCACGCCGCCACCGCCGGCAATACCATAATCAAATTTATTCTGAATCTTGACGCCATATACTGCTTTCTGGGTATTTGACAAGTTATTCATGTCTATCCCGTCTATTGTTTCGGATTCACTTATCAGAAAGCCGATTTGAGGCCCTGCATGGACGAAGAACTGCAATCCTCTGTCTCGTCCGAAAGCAAGATGGGCGAGAAAGGGAATGTCGACATAAGTCATTTTGCGGGTATATGTCTTGGTGGGGTCTTTGGAAGTCACTTCATATCCGTTGGCATCCAATGATACAGTTTCGAATAACTGATCCCAACCTCGTTGTGAGACGTTCAGTTCTACCTGTGCACCGCAAATCATGGCAAAATACTTTTCGGAAATATATCGTGCTGTCAATCCGCCGGTAATCCCCATCAGGCTATTTTGCTTGATGGTCGGAGTGAAAGAAGCGCTGTTCAGATTGACGCCGCCGTTGATACCCACAGAAAAATTATTCCGTGCTTCTCCGATTTGGGCAGTTGCAGGCAGAGTAAAACCTGTAAGCAGGAGTGCTGCGATCAAAAATGGTTTTATCTTTATCATTTTCGTATTATTCGAAGTCTAGTTTTACTAATTCAAAATTCTTAGTGAAACGTATGAAGAACACCTTCTTATTAATAAATCCCCCCCAGTTGTTCACACGCTGGAATTTGAATCCGGTCTGAATAGGAGTCAGATTCATTTTAGGCAGATTATTTTCAAGTTCCGAGCCATAGCGTGACAATCCTTTCAGGAAGAAGAAACCGGTATCAAATCCAAGCATAGCATAGTTTGGAAATTTACTTGTTAAATCCTTGCTGTACCATTTATGGTAGTTGTTGGTGAATTGCACAGCCGCCGGGAATAATGTATTCGTATAGAACGAAGAGTAGAAATATACATCCAGTTCAAAGAAACTATCTAAATGGTCTTTAGTGTAAATTTGCCATTCCGGATAGCCGAATAAGTGAATGTTTTGTTCGGGATTATCTCTGACCAGCAGAGTTAATTGTGGTAGTGCCTTGATCAGTAGCACATTCGTGCTTGATGTTGGAATAAAGATGTTTTCCTTGTCATTACGAAGTGCTGCCTTTAATGTCTCTTTCGTAGCGCTTTCGTTGACTGTCTGCATCGAGACTCCCTTGCTTTTCAGTTCCTGCTTCAAACCGCTGATAAATTCCGCTTTCTCCTTATCGGCAATTGCCGGCTCGATAAATATAACGTGTGCATTAGGAAATTGACGGGTAAAATGCTCGTAAACTTCCGAATATAAATAAGATTGTGGCGTATTGATTTGATATACGGCAGGATTGTTGAATACTTCTTCGCCTTTCTGTGAGAAAGGAATCACTAATCGAATATTATTCTTTTCTGCGAAATCAGATAAAGGTTTAATTTGGTTCTGATGCATCGGGCCAAAGATTACATCCATCTTCTTCATCTCGTTTTTGGCAAGAATCGTATTTAAGGTAGAAACATCTTTACCACTATCATATACATATAAATCGAGCGAAGTACCAGTGCGTTTCAGGCTATCTACTGCCATGAGGAATCCTTCGTAATATTCCACCATACGTTTGTCTTCCTGGAAAGGCAGCACTATTGCAGCTTTAATGGTAGACATCTCTTTGGGAGTCTCTTTGCTCTTACGGAAAAGTTCGCTGTTGCTCGGTGGAATAGCATAAGGATCTTCTTTTTGAGTAGGCTGTACGGTAGTTGCTGCCGGGTAGGGGATACAAAGGAACTGTCCTTTTTTCATTCCCTTTTTCAACTCGGGATTGGCGGCAATCAATTCCTGTTCGCTGATACCATATTCACGGCTCACACTGAAAATAGTTTCTTTACGTTTCACCTTATGCATATCCTTGCATCTGGGAACCACAGGGCCTTGGATATTGCTTTGCTCAACCGGTGGTGTCTGCACGGCAACTTCCTTTTCCTCTTTCTGTGGAATCAGGATTACTTGCCCGATACGGAAATTCTCGGCACTCAAACCGGGATTGGCTTCACAAATATCTTTCGCGGATACATTATACATGGTTGTCAGTTTGTACAAAGTCTCTCCGGCTTGAATCGTATGGAAGGTTTCTCCTTTCTGGCTTTCTTTTCCTTTAGGAATCTTAATCGTTTGTCCGGCATAGATTTTCTCGTCGCAACCGGGATTCAAACGGATAATATCCGATGTAGTGACATTGTACATCTTGGAAATAGAGTATAAACTTTGTCCTTTTTCGATGGTATGCAAGAAATATGACTGGTTTTCCTGTGCATAACTGACGGCGTATGAAACGCTTATAAAAAGCAGAAATAAGAATATTCGGTTTATCGGTTTCATCAAATTATAACTATTGGTTCTTGAAATCAAGGAACAAAGGTACAAATAATGCCCTATATCTTCATAAGATTTGAGTTAAGAAAATAATATTGTGCTTTTTTAGGAGCATATTTCGGGCGGAAACATTAATTTTGCAACATTTATGGAAGATATGAATATGCAGGAAACAGAATATATCAACGTGTACGGTGCGCGCGTACACAATTTGAAGGATATTGATGCCGAGATTCCCCGCAACAGTCTGACTGTCATCACAGGACTAAGCGGAAGTGGTAAATCTTCTCTGGCTTTTGATACAATTTTTGCTGAAGGACAACGCCGCTATATCGAAACCTTTTCAGCGTATGCCCGTAATTTTCTGGGTAACCTGGAACGTCCGGACGTCGATAAGATAACAGGCTTGAGCCCGGTTATTTCCATTGAACAGAAAACAACGAATAAAAATCCCCGTTCTACCGTAGGGACAACGACCGAGATATACGATTATCTCCGTCTGCTCTACGCCCGTGCGGGAGTGGCTTATTCGTACCTGTCCGGTGAGGAAATGGTGAAATATACTGAAGAACAGATTCTGGACTTGATCCTGAAGGATTATAAGGGAAAGAAAATATATCTGCTTGCCCCGCTGGTTCGTGCCCGTAAGGGACATTACCGGGAACTGTTCGAGCAAGTACGCAAAAAAGGATACTTATATGTACGGGTAGATGGTGAAGTGCGTGAAATAACGCATGGCATGAAACTCGACCGCTATAAGAACCACGATGTCGAAGTGGTTATTGATAAATTGGTGGTGACTGAAAAGGATGACCGACGCCTGAAACAGAGCGTGGCAACTGCCATGCGCCAAGGTGACGGCCTGATGATGATTCTGGATACCCAGTCGGAAAACATCCGTCATTACAGTAAACGTCTCATGTGTCCGGTCACCGGATTATCATACCGTGAACCGGCTCCGCATAATTTCTCGTTCAACTCTCCGCAAGGAGCGTGTCCGAAGTGTAAAGGACTGGGTGTAGTCAATCAGATTGATGTGGATAAAGTGATTCCCGACCGTGATCTTTCTATTTATGAAGGTGCAATAGCGCCTTTGGGAAAATATAAGAATGCCATGATTTTCTGGCAAATCGGAGCGCTGCTTGATAAGTACGACGCAACATTGAAAACTCCCGTAAAGGAATTACCCGATGATGCGATTGACGAAGTCCTGTATGGCTCTGACGAACGGATTAAAATCAAAAGCTCCCTGATCGGAACTTCCTCTGACTACTTCGTCACTTACGAAGGTGTGGTGAAGTATATCCAAATGTTACAGGAGAAAGACGCCTCTGCTACGGCACAGAAATGGGCGGAACAATTTGCTAAAACAACTGTTTGTCCCGAATGTAAAGGCGCCCGATTGAATAAAGAAGCGTTGCATTTCCGTATTCACGATAAGAATATCAATGAACTGGCCAATATGGACATCAACGAGTTATATGACTGGTTGATGAAAGTCGATGAATTCCTTTCCGATAAACAGAAGAAAATTGCGGTGGAAATCCTGAAAGAGATCCGTACCCGTTTGAAGTTCCTGTTGGATGTCGGTTTGGACTACCTGGCGTTGAACCGTAGTTCTGTCAGCCTTTCCGGTGGAGAGAGCCAGCGTATCCGTTTGGCAACGCAAATCGGCTCCCAATTGGTGAATGTACTTTATATTCTTGACGAGCCGAGTATCGGTCTGCATCAACGCGATAACCTGCGTCTTATCAATTCATTGAAAGAACTCCGTGACATGGGAAACTCCGTGATTGTAGTGGAACATGATAAAGATATGATGTTGGCTGCCGATTACGTTATTGATATGGGGCCGAAAGCCGGTCGTCTGGGTGGAGAAGTAGTCTTTGCCGGAACTCCGCAGGAGATGGTGAAGACCGACACAATGACTTCCCAATACCTGAATGGACAAATGAAGATAGAAGTTCCCGCCAAACGTAGAAAAGGGAACGGAAAATCTATTTGGCTGAAAGGGGCGAAAGGCAATAACCTGAAAAATGTTTCTGTCGAATTTCCATTGGGAAAACTGATTTGCGTAACGGGAGTATCGGGAAGTGGAAAGTCTACCTTAATTAATGAGACATTACAGCCCATCCTTTCGCAGAAATTCTATCGTTCCTTGCAGGATCCTCTGGAATACGATTCTATTGAAGGATTGGAAAATATAGATAAAGTGGTCAACGTCGACCAGTCTCCACTGGGGCGTACCCCCCGTTCCAATCCTGCCACTTACACCGGTGTATTCTCGGATATCCGTAACCTGTTTGTCGGATTGCCGGAAGCGAAGATTCGCGGTTATAAACCGGGGCGTTTCTCCTTTAATGTTGCGGGTGGTCGTTGCGAAGCATGTACGGGAAATGGCTATAAGACTATTGAAATGAATTTCCTGCCGGATGTCTATGTGCCCTGTGAAGTCTGCCACGGCAAACGTTACAACCGGGAAACACTGGAAGTCCGTTTTAAAGGGAAATCCATAGCCGATGTACTGGATATGACAATCAATCGTGCCGTGGAATTCTTCGAGAACGTACCGCAAATCCTGAATAAAATCAAAGTCATACAGGATGTCGGACTGGGATATATCAAGTTGGGACAATCTTCCACCACTCTTTCCGGCGGCGAGAGCCAACGTGTGAAACTGGCAACGGAACTCTCCAAAAGAGATACCGGCAAGACCCTCTATGTCCTGGACGAACCGACTACCGGACTCCATTTTGAAGATATACGCGTATTGATGGGCGTCCTGAACAAACTTGTAGACAAAGGTAACACGGTAATTGTGATCGAGCATAATCTGGACGTGATTAAAATGGCGGATTATATCATCGACATGGGGCCTGAAGGTGGTAAGGGCGGGGGAGAACTCCTTAGCTACGGAACACCCGAAGAAGTTGCGAAGAGCCCTAAAGGATATACACCTAAGTTTCTTCGCGAAGAACTGGGACTTTAATTGGAATCATAAAGTGCCAACTTGCCGGACAGTCTCCGGCGGGTTGGCACTTATCATAGTATACCTTATAAATACAACGAAAATGAAAATCAATAAAACGAATGCCGCACGGCTGCTGGACAAGGCGAAAATAGCTTATGAGCTAATTCCCTATGAAGTAGATGAAAATGACCTGAGCGCCGTTCATGTGGCGGCGAACTTAGGCGAGAATATAGAACAGGTATTCAAAACGCTCGTTCTTCACGGTGACAAGAGCGGATATTTTGTCTGCGTCATCCCGGGCGAACACGAAGTCGATTTAAAATTGGCAGCCAAAGCTTCCGGTAACAAGAAATGCGATTTGATACCTGTGAAAGAGCTTCTTCCACTTACCGGCTATATCCGGGGTGGTTGTTCTCCTATCGGCATGAAGAAACATTTCCCTACCTATATTCATGAAACTTGTCAGCAATTTCCGTATATCTATGTCAGTGCCGGAGTTCGGGGACTTCAGATAAAATTGGCTCCGGCAGATTTAATTCGCGAATCGCGGGCGGAAATTTGTCGTTTATTTGAGGAATAAATCCTATTATTTATAGAGCAAATATGACTGCATATTCTTTGAATGAATTAAAAAAAGTATATATTTGCAGAAAATATCAATTTTATTAATCTAATATTCTAGTTTATATGTTTGAAGGACAACCGAAAGGGCTATACGCTTTAGCCTTGGCTAACACGGGCGAACGTTTTGGCTACTACACGATGCTTGCTATCTTTACACTTTTCTTACAAGCGAAATTTGGTTACACAGCAGCAGAGACTTCTACAATTTTTGGTTCATTTCTGGCAGCAGTTTATTTTATGCCTCTCATTGGCGGTATCTTGGCTGACAAGTGTGGTTATGGTAAGATGGTGACGACAGGTATCGTTGTCATGTTTATCGGTTATCTGTTGCTGGCGATTCCTACGGCAGCGAACCTCACCGGTAAGATGATGATGTTCGGTTCACTGTTTCTGATTGCTTGCGGAACAGGGCTCTTTAAAGGAAACTTGCAGGTAATGGTAGGTAACCTCTATGATTCTCCGGAATATAGTTCAAAGCGCGACACTGCTTTCAGCTTATTCTATATGGCAATCAACGTAGGGGCTTTATTTGCTCCGACGGCTGCAACCAAAGTTACCAACTATATCTTAGGTGGTGCAGGATTTACTTATAACGCTCAAATTCCTTCATTGGCACATCAATTCCTTAACGGAACTATTACTCCGGAAGGAAACGCCGCCCTTAGCGGATTGCAGGCTGCGCAAGGCTTTGCCGGTGATACAGCCGCATTCTGTAATATCTATATTGAGAAACTGTCAGAAGCCTATAACTATGGTTTTGCCGTAGCCTGTATTTCTCTGATTATTTCAATGGCAATCTATGTGTGCTGCCGTTCCATGTTCAAACATGCGGATTATAACTCCAAGCAGGCTAAAGCTGTAAACAACAATAATAATGAACCGGAATTGACTCCGGCACAGACGAAAGAACGTATTGTTGCTTTGTTGCTTGTATTTGCTGTGGTTATCTTCTTCTGGATGGCATTCCATCAGAATGGTTTGACAATGACATTCTTTGCACGTGACTATACGACTCAATCCGTGACCGGACTTGATCGTCTTGGATTCGATGTATGGAATCTGGTTCTTGTCATTATTGCCGTTTATGGTGCATTCTCTCTTTTCCAGTCCAAAACAGGTCGTGGTAAAGCGATTGCAGGTGTTGCTGTGCTAGCTTCATTGGGTATATTGGCGTGGAGCTATTCTTCCATGGATTCAACCGTAGAAATCCTTCCTCAAATATTCCAGCAGTTCAATCCGTTCTTTGTAGTGGCTCTGACTCCGGTTTCTTTGGCTGTCTTTGGTTATTTGGCCAAGAGAAAGAAAGAACCTTCCGCACCCCGTAAAATCGGTATCGGTATGGTGATTGCAGCCTGTGGTTTCTTGATTCTGGCTGTTGGCTCTATTGGGTTGCCTACTCCGAAAGAAGTGGAAACAGCAGGTATTAGCCCGGATGTCCTGGTTTCTCCCAACTGGTTGATCTCTACTTATCTCGTATTGACTTTTGCAGAGTTGTTGCTTTCTCCGATGGGTATTTCTTTCGTGTCGAAAGTAGCTCCTCCCAAGTATAAAGGTATGATGATGGGTGGCTGGTTCGTAGCTACGGCTATCGGTAACTATCTGGTTGCCATTATCGGTTATCTGTGGGGTGGCATGCAACTGTGGATGGTATGGAGTGTATTGATCGTATGCTGTCTGTTATCAGCCCTGTTCATCTTCTCTATCATGAAGAAACTTGAAAAAGTAGCTTAAAATAAATCTAGTAAATAATACCGGATTATAATCATAAGAAAAGGCTTGCAGATTGTGTTCTGCAAGCCTTTTCCATTAAATATCCAGTCCCATTATATAATCATTCATATAATAACCGTTACCAATTGGAAAATCCCCTTCCCGCAGTTTCCTCATTCCCATATGCTCATAAAACTGCAATGCCTTATTGTTACGATTCACATTCAACTCCATCAGGCAAGGTTCCGGATGCACTTCCTTTATATACTTGACCGCTTCTTTAAACAGGAAACTACCACAGTGCGTTCCCTGAAAGCGGGGAAGGACATAAATCTTCTGAAGATGGAAAACGTCTTTTTCCTGTTGCTGCACAGAAACATATCCGCATAGTTCACCGTCTTTGTGAGCGATGAAATAGACATGCCCTTCTTCTTCCATCTGCTTGAGAATATTTCGGGGGGCATACATCCAGTCCATCATATAATCCAGTTGTTCGGGAGATAAAATCTCATTGTAAGTGACGGGAAACACTTCCTTTGCCATCTTATTGATAAGTTCGCAATCGTCGGCCGTTGCTCTTCGAATAGTAAACATACGTATTTTCTTTTTTGTGGTTTAACGGGCACAAATATAGACATTATTTCTTTTTATAATAAGGTGTAAGCTCTCTAATGTTTTAATTATTATTAATTTATAGTACTTTGCAATGCAAGGTACTAAAGTAATGCATATATTTGTGCCATACAAAAGAAGAGAATAATGAAAGTAGACAATGTAAAATCCCAGATGAGAAAAGGCATGCTTGAATATTGCATCATGCTTTTGCTGCATAAGGAGCCTGCTTATGCTTCAGACATCATTCAGAAACTGAAAGAGGCCCAACTAATTGTGGTAGAGGGTACTTTATACCCTTTGCTGACACGTTTGAAGAATGATGATTTGTTGAGCTATGAATGGGTGGAATCCACGCAGGGGCCACCCCGCAAATATTACAAACTCACAGAGAGTGGAGAAGCCTTCCTGGGAGAACTTGAAATCTCCTGGAAAGAATTGAACGAAACAGTGAACCATATTGCCAATAGATAATCCGAAAAGAAAAAATTAAAATGAAAAAGACTTTGACCATCAATTTAGGAGGAACTGTCTATCATATAGATGATGATGCCTACCGTCTGTTAGACAATTACCTGTCTAATCTGAAGCATTACTTTCGTAAACAGGAAGGTGCGGAAGAAATCGTAAACGATATTGAAATGCGTATTGCCGAACTGTTTGCTGAAAAAATAGCTGAAGGAAAACAAGTCATAACTGTATCGGATGTGGAAGAAATTATAGCGCGTGTAGGTAAACCGGAAGACTTCGGAATAACTGACGATGATACGGATTCACAGAAAAAGACGGAACAGTCAGCTTCCGGCAATCAGAGTTATGCACATACTGCCGCTCCGCGCCGTTGGTTTCGCGATCCGGACAATAAGTTGCTGGGTGGTGTAGCGTCAGGACTGGCGGCTTATTTCGATTGGGATATCACCTTGGTGCGTATCCTGATGATCATTCTGGTATTTGTCCCTTACTGTCCGATGATCATACTCTATATTATCGGATGGATTGTTATACCGGAAGCTCATACAGCGGCAGAAAAACTGAGTATGCATGGAAAAGCGGTCACAATCGAAAACATTGGCAAAACGGTGACGGACGGCTTCGAGCGGGTAGCGGATGGAGTCAATAACTATATGAATTCCGGAAAGCCCCGTACCTTTCTTCAGAAAGTAGGAGATGTGTTTGTTTCCATTGCTGCCGTCCTCTTTAAGATATTTCTGGTAGCTTTGGTGATTATCTGCTGCCCTGTATTGTTCGTATTGGCTGTCGTATTGGTAGCCCTGGTGTTCGCTGCTGTTGCGGTAGCGGTCAGTGGCGGGGCATTGCTTTACGAAATGCTGCCTGCCATCAATTGGATACCGGTTACTTCCGTATCTCCTATGATGACATTGCTTGGCACGATTGCCGGAGTCGCCCTGATTGGTATTCCATTGGGAGCTTTCCTTTATACTATTCTTCGCCAGTTATTCCATTGGTCACCGATGGGGACAGGCTTGAAATGGTCGTTGCTGATTCTATGGATATTGGGTGCAGTCATTATGGTAATTAACCTTTCAGCCCTCGGATGGCAACTACCTTTATACGGCTTACACTGCTCTTAACTAACTCTTGTTCTATTAAAAAAGGATAATATTTATTCTTTTATAACTAAATGTACCCCGATAGTGTGTCCGGGGTACATTTTTTGTTTGTTCTTATTTATAGTAAATCGAGAATTTTTTATTAAGTTTGTAAAGACGTATTCAAGAAATAAAAATGGGTGAACATATATGTTTTAGGAGAAACGAACGTTTGGCTACCGTCAATCCTTATTGGAGAGGAAATCCGATGGTACGCGGACGCTTTTTTAACAGACAGCATCGCTTCCGTCCGGGGATGGGAAGTGTACTGAAATGGCGTCTTTCGCCCAATCCACAACGAAAAGAAAAGAAGACGGTGAAGTGGAATCCGAAAGTCTGCTACCTTCGTTCTTTGGACGCAGTGGTAGGGGACTCACTGGTATGGTTGGGGCATAATTCCTTTTTTCTCCAATTGGCAGGCAAAAGAATCATGTTCGATCCTGTATTCGGCAGCATCCCTTTTGTAAAGCGTCAGAGCGAATTTCCCGCTAATCCTGACATCTTTACAGGGATTGATTATCTGCTCGTCAGCCACGACCATTTCGACCATTTGGATAAACAAAGTATCGCCCGTCTCTTGAAGAACAATCCGCAAATGAAACTCTTCTGCGGACTGGGAACAGGAGAATTAATCCAGAACTGGTTTCCTGAAATGAAGATAATTGAAGCCGGCTGGTATCAGCAGATGGAAGACGAAGGACTCAAAATCACTTTCCTTCCGGCGCAACATTGGAGCAAACGTTCCGTGCGTGACGGCGGACAACGATTGTGGGGAGCATTTATGTTGCAAGGCGATGGCATCTCACTCTATTATAGCGGTGACACAGGATATTCCAGCCACTTTCGTGAAATCCCGGACTTGTTCGGTTCGCCGGATTATGCTTTACTGGGAATCGGTGCATACAAGCCCCGTTGGTTTATGCGTCCCAACCATATCTCGCCTTACGAATCCCTGACCGCTGCCGAAGAAATGCGCGCCGGGCTTACTATCCCGATGCATTATGGTACATTTGACTTGTCTGATGAACCTTTGCACGATCCCCCGAAAGTTTTTGCGGCAGAAGCGAAGAAAAGAAAGATCCCGGTAGAGATTCCTTACTTGGGAGAAATTGTAAAACTGAATAAGAAGAAATAACTATAAACGAACGAGTAAAGAGATGAAGAAATTAGAAATTAAAAACCTGAAAGAGAACTTTTTCGAAGCAATCGGAAAAGAATGGATGCTGGTTACAGCCGGCACCAAAGAGAAGTTCAATACAATGACAGCAAGTTGGGGCGGTATCGGTTGGTTGTGGAATAAGCCCGTAGCCTTTGTTTTTGTTCGCCCTGAACGCTATACATATGAATTTATAGAGAAGGGCGACTATCTGACGTTATCCTTCTTAGGAGAAGAAAATAAGAAAATTCATGCAGTCTGTGGCTCCAAGTCGGGACGGAATATAGATAAAGTGAAAGAAACCGGATTGAAACCTATATTTACGGAAGAGGGTAATGTATTGTTCGAGCAAGCCCGTCTGAGCCTGGAATGTAAGAAACTCTATGCCGACGGCATCAAACCGGAATGTTTTCTAGATAAGGAATCATTGGAAAAATGGTATGATAGTGCGCATGGCGGTTTTCATAAGATGTATATTGTAGAAATTAAAAATATATATTCGGAATAAATTTAGCGGATTTTTTATGAATGCAATGGGGAAGCCCCTGAACTCAAGAGATTGAGAACAGGGGCTTCTTTTAGTTTACTATGTTTTCGTTTACTACGCCTTAGTTTACTATGTTTTATTCTACTATGTGATTAGTATCTTGAAAACTTATTTGGATGGAGCTTTTTTTACCCATTTGTCCAGCCATTCAAAGAAAGTACGTTGCCACAACACTCCGTTTTGAGGTTTCAGTACCCAGTGGTTTTCATCCGGATAAATCAGCAGCTCGGCAGGAACCCCACGCATCACGGCAGCGTCAAAAGCAGCCATCGCTTGATTAGCCAGGATACGATAATCTTTTTCTCCATGGATGCAGAGAATCGGAGTATCCCATTTTTCTACGAAGAGGTGAGGGGAGTTGGCGAAAGTACGCTGTGCCACCGGATTTTGTTTTTCCCAGTAAGCGCCGCCCATATCCCAGTTGGCAAACCATTTCTCTTCAGTTTCCAGATATTGCATTTCCATATTGAAGATGCCGTCATGGGCAATAAATGCCTTGAAGCGCTTGTCATGATGTCCGGCCAACCAATACACGGAGAATCCTCCGAAACTGGCACCTACACATCCCAAACGGTCATTATCTACATACGGCTCTTTCGCCATCTCGTCAATAGCCGTGAAGTAATCCTTCATACACTGACCGCCGTAATCACCGCTGATCTGTTCGTTCCATTCCACACCGAATCCCGGCAGACCGCGACGGTTCGGAGCGACGATGATATAATCATTAGCCGCCATAATCTGGAAGTTCCAACGATAAGACCAGAACTGGCTTACCGGACTTTGAGGGCCACCCTCGCAGAACAACAGAGTAGGATATTTCTTATTCGGATCGAATTGAGGCGGATAGATCACCCACGTCAGCATCTCCTTACCATCTGTTGTCTTCATCCAGCGACCTTCCACTTTTCCCATCTCCAACTGGTCATAAATCTGCTTGTTTTCCTGTGTCAGTTGAGTGGCTGTTCCGTCCAGTGCCACTGTATAAATCTCATCACCCATACTCATGGAATGACGTTTGGCAATCAGCTTGTCACCGAAAAGAGCCACCCCTTCGTAGTCATACATTCCCGAAGTTATAGCCTTTACCGAATCATTAGCCAAATCAAGCGCATAAATCTGCGATTCTCCATGCCATACCCCAGTGAAATAGATCACCTTGGCATCTGCACCCCAAACAAAGGCATCCACATTCGATTCGAACGCCTTGCTGACAAAACGCTTTTCACCCGTTTCCAGATTCATGATAAACAGGCGGTTCAGATCAGCCTCGTAACCGTCACGCTCCATGCTCTGCCAGGCAATATACTTGCCGTCCGGTGAATATTGCGGGTTGGTATCATATCCTTTATTTTCTTCAGTGATATTCTCCGTCTTCTTAGTATTCAGATCATAGATATAAATATCCGAATTGGTAGAAATCGCATACGCCAGTCCGGTCTTCTTGCGGCAAGTATAAGCTACTTTGTCCGAAGTCGTGTTCCAGGCGAGTTGCTCGATTCCGCCCCAGGGCTTCATCGGACTTTCATACGGCTCACCGTCCAGAATATCCACGATATTGGAAATACCGTTACCGTCAAAATCAGCAACGAAAGGATGCGGAGCAGTCGTTACCCATTCATCCCAATGCTTGTACATCAAGTCGGTGACGATGATGCCTGTAGCTTTAGGCAGATCCGGATATTTATCGGCTGTACTTTCTTTCGTTTTGACTTGTGAGATAAACAAGAGCTTCTTGCCGTCCGGTGAGACAGAATATCCTTCGATGTCACCGTCATAGTTGGTCAACTGCTTGCGTCCGCTACCATCGGGATTCATCTCATAAAGCTGGCTGCTCCCGTTGTCATTGCTTAGAAAAGCGAGCTTGGTACCCCCTTTGATCCATGTCACCTCATTCTCCTGGTAGGGGGTACGGGTGATCTGCTGATTGTCGCTTCCGTCTGCGTTCATCACGAAGACTTCGCGGTTACTCTTGTTTTCCGGTACACTGTAATATGCCACCGTATACGCAATTTTCTTTCCGTCGGGCGATACCGCGAATCCGCCGATACGTCCCATGGCCCAAAGTGCTTCGGGAGTCATGCGCTTCCCTTCAATCTTAATATCCGATTTCTCGATAAGCACCTGATCCGTTTTGCCTGCTTCTTTGGTTCCGCCGCAGGCCGCTAACAACATTGCTGCCGACATCATAAATAAATTAGCTTGTCTCATATATTTTATAAAATGTTTATTTTCTTGCGAAGATAGTGAAAAAAGGATTTAAATCTTCTTTTTCTGCCAGTTTCCTTTCTTCATATATATGTAGCAGAATATCAATGTGAAAATACCATACACACACTCCGTTGTCCATGCAAATGCGATGTCCATCCGCAGATACAGGATAAAGTACATTGAGTAAGCGACATAAATGGTCAGTACGCAAAGTTCCATCGCCAGAGCTGTACGGGTGTTTCCCGTCCCTGATACCGACTGGAAATAAACATTGGCGGGAACTAGCACCAGATAAGCCGAACATAGCACCCAAAGAGAATGGACGGATGCTTCCCTTAATTCCGGAATGTCCGTATAGATACTCAGAACCAGGTCAGGGAAAAGACAGAAGAAAATCAATATCGGTATTACAAGCATATACCCGATACGGATATGCTGCCTGATAGTTCCTCGTACGCAATCCTGTTCGCCTGCGCCAATAAGGTTGCTGACCAGTGAACCGCAGGTAGAGGCGAAAGCCATCGCAATCATAAACGGAATTCCCGATACATTACGGATTATATTGGCGATTGCCAGCGACCGTTCTCCCAAGTGTTCCACGAAAAGGAAGAACATGAACCAGGTCGATAGGGAAACGAAGTTCTGAATCATCGTCCAAACGGAAATATTGAGAATCCGTTTCAACATCTGTACACGGAATTTTGGCAGGATATTCAATGCATACTTCTTGCAGTCAATCCGTTTCCATGTATAGATGATAAAGAAAATCACCGAAACCATTTCGGCTAACGAAGAACCGATGGCAGCACCGGCAATCCCCAGTTGCGGGAAACCGAATTTACCGAAGATTAGGATATAGTTGAATACAACATTCGAGAGTACCATCACAATGGAGTTCAATGTCAGTGTTTTGGTCTGGGTGGTTCCTACGAAGAAAGCTCGGAACATAACGCCGACAAAAGAGAAGAAGAAACCGTAGACTCTCCAGTGTATATAGCTCTCGGCTGCATCGTAGATGTGCGGAGAAGATATGATATTCTTCAATATATGCGGTGAGAATACAATGGATAGGGTGAACAATATAGCTGCAACCACCAGTAAAAAATAGATGCCCTGATAGAAGATCAGACCTATCTCTTTGTAATTCCCTTCCCCGTTGCGACGGGCAATCAATATCTGGGCTCCGATGCTGAAACCGAAAGCCAGCATAAAGATAGCGAGGTAATATACACCTGCGATGGCAGATGCCCCCAGTTCAATTTCACCGACACGCCCGAGAAAAGCGGTGTCCGTCATACCTATCAGTTGCTCCATAATCAGACTGATCAGGATGGGATAGGCGATAGTCCATATTTGTTTATAAGTATATTTAGTCTTCATCATACTTTGTTTATTTAGAGAAAGAAAGCCGGGCAACCAAAATAGGATGTCCGGCTTTCTCAGAATATATAGGATTTTATTCCTTATTTCTTATTCTGTCTTTGCTGCTGCAATAGCTCCTGTTGCTTTTGCATCGCTTCTAAGCGTGCGGCAAATCCGGTCTTTTTCATTTGTTTCGGGTCTTTCTTTTTCGCTTCAAGGATAGCCAGCAATTTTGTTTCGTTAGTCGTTCTACGAAGCAGAATCATGGTACCTACACTAATCAACGTTGACACGAAATAATAATAGTTCAAACCTGACGGATAATCGTTCAAGACAAACAAGAACATAATCGGCATCAGATACATCATCCATTTCATGGCAGCCATTTGCGGTTGCGCGCCTGTATCCTGCATAGACATCGTGTATTTCGTATTCAGGATATTGGTAACCGTCATCAGCAGGCAGAATAAGCTGAGGTGGTTACCCAGGAACGGAATATGGAAGGGGAATGTGATGAACGCGTCATAAGTGGAAAGGTCGTCTGCCCACAAGAAACTCTGTTGGCGCAACTCGATAGCACTCGGCACGAACATAAACAAAGCCATCAGGATAGGGAACTGCAACAACATCGGCAGACAGCCGCCCATCGGGCTTACCCCGTATTGGCTGTAAAGCCCCATCACTTCCTGCTGCTTCTTCATCGCGTCTTCCTGCTTCGGATACTTCTTGTTGATTTCGTCGATTTTCGGTTTCAAAACGCGCATCTTGGCAGAAGACATATAAGTTTTCCAGGTAGCCGGATAAACCACAACTTTCACCATGATAGTCAGAATCAACAATACGATACCCATGCTCAAGCCCCAACCGGACAACCAGTCGAATACGTTGATCGTGATGAATTGATTAATCCAGCGAATCAACGGCCAGCCCAGATATACCAGTCTGTGAAGTTCCCATTTCTCGGTACGACCCTTATCCAACGCCTTTAGCGTCTTGAAGTGGTTCGGACCGAAATAGAAATACATTTCTGTCGGTTCTTTGCCTGTCGGATCGAAGAATGTATTCATTTCAGCAGAGTAATCCTTGATATATCCGCTTCCTTGCTGTTCCATTCTCGATTTTACAGAAACCTTTTCGAAATCCTGCTCAGCGATAAATACAGAAGAGAAGAACTGGTTCTTGAACGCCACCCAGTCAATGCGGCTTTCCAACTTCTTATCATCATCTTTAGCGGCCGACAAGTTATCTACATTTTCACCTGTCACCTTATAGGTCAACTCAGACAAACGATTCTCGTAAGTGAATCCTTTTTCCAGTTGGCGGGCACGTTGCGACCAGTCAATGTCCACATATTTGGTGCTTGCCAGTTTGTCCGCCATACCTGTAGCCTTGATTTCAAAGTTCATCAGGTAGCTGTCCGGTTTCAGCGTATATATGAAGTCAATATAGCTTTCGCTGTTCGCAGCCAAACGCATGGTAACACTGCTATCCGTCTTGTTCACTGCTTCAAAGAAATAATCCTTTGTCTGAATAGCACCTTCTTTATTGTAGAAGTTGAAATTCATCGAAGCATCATCACCGTCGAACAGCATGACCGGAGTCTTCTTATCCTGTGCCATGTAATCCTTCAGCATGGCTGAATATACACGTCCGCCCTTCGTCGTGAAAGTGATTTCCGCTACGTTATTCTGAATGCTGATTTTAGAGTCTGTTCCATGCATAGCATTGAAAAACAGGGCGGAAGAATCGGCTACCGATGTAGCAGTCTCTTGCTTGCTGTTAGCCAGTGCAGCTTCTGTTTTCGCCTTCAGCACTTCTTCTTGCTGCTGTACCACGGCAATAGAATCGTAGTATCTCTTTTGTGCAGCTATCTGCTCCTCGCTGGGACGGCTCAGAAAACTGAATCCTACCAATAATATACCTATTAAAACGAGACCTGTGATGGTGTTTTTATCCATTCTTATTTTAATTACAAATTACTAATTTACTTTTCGTTTTCGATAGCAGCTTTCACAAACGCTACGAACAACGGATGCGGGTTCAATACCGTACTACCGTATTCCGGATGGAACTGTGTACCAACGAACCACTTCAATGCCGGGATTTCCACAATTTCCACCAAATCCGACTCTGGGTTGATACCAACACATTTCATGCCGGCAGCTTCGTATTGTTCTTTGTAGTCATTGTTGAACTCATAACGGTGACGGTGACGTTCCTGAATATGTTCCTGTCCGTAAGCCTGATAGGTCTTGGAGTCTTTATTCAATACGCATTCGTAAGCGCCCAGACGCATCGTACCACCCATATTGGTGATTGCCTTCTGTTCTTCCATGATGTCGATCACGTTGTGCGGAGTCTTTTCATCCATCTCGCGTGAGTTGGCATCGGCATAACCCAGTACGTTGCGTGCAAATTCGATGGCGATACATTGCATACCTAAGCAAATACCGAAAGTCGGAATATCATGTGTACGCGTATATTTGATAGCAACAAACTTACCGTCAATACCACGCTGACCGAATCCCGGGCCGATCATGACACCGGCCATACCTTTCAACGCTTCATCTACATTCTCGTCTGTCAGCTTTTCACTGTTTACGAAATGCACTTCCACCTTGCGGTCATTGTAAGTACCGGCCTGTGACAAAGCTTCACGGATAGATTTATACGCATCCTGCAAGTCATATTTCCCGACTAACGCAATATTAACCGGCTCTTTTGTTTCTGCAGCGTGACGGCGTTCCAGGAATTTGCGCCATGGACCGAGTCCCGGAGTTTCTCCTACCGGCAGTCCCATCTTTTCAAGAATGGTGCTGTCCAGTCCTTGTGCCTGCATCAGGATAGGTACTTCGTAGATTGTTTCCGCGTCGATAGACTGCACTACGGCTTTATCGTCCACATTACAAAACTGTGCCACCTTTTTGCGCAATCCGTCGCTTAGCGGATGTTCGGCACGGAGTACCAGTACATCCGGTTGAATACCTACACTCTGAAGTTCCTTCACAGAATGTTGTGTCGGTTTAGTTTTCAGTTCTCCGGCAGCGGCAAGATAAGGAACATAAGTCAAGTGCACACAAAGGGCATTCTTGCCAAGTTCCCATTTCAACTGACGGATACTTTCGAGGTAGGGGAGTGACTCGATGTCGCCGACCGTACCACCGATTTCAGTGATTACAAAATCGAATTTGTACTTGTTTCCGAGCAGCTTCACATTCCGTTTGATTTCATCCGTGATATGAGGAATCACCTGGATTGTCTTACCCAGATAATCTCCACGGCGTTCCTTATCGATAACGCTCTTGTAGATACGTCCCGTAGTAATGTTGTTCGCCTTTGTCGTCTGAATGCCCAGGAAACGCTCATAGTGCCCCAGGTCGAGGTCGGCTTCGTGTCCGTCTACGGTAACATAGCACTCTCCGTGCTCATATGGATTCAATGTTCCCGGGTCGATGTTGATGTACGGGTCAAACTTCTGGATGGTTACATTATAACCTCTTGCTTGTAGCAACTTACCGATGGATGATGAGATGATACCTTTTCCTAATGAAGAGGCAACACCACCGGTGACAAAAATATACTTTGTTTCTCCCACAGCTATAACTGTTTTAAAAATTGTTTACTTAGTAGTATTCTTACGAACTTAAAAAGCGCAAAATTATAAAAAAAAGAGGAAGAATGCTGCCTTTCGCCGCTACAAATTTATTAAAAAATGCAATTTTAAAAGATTCCTATGATTTCTGAACAAAATAATGTAGCTTTGCACCCTAAACCATAGACAAATATGATGAGAATTACTACTTTATGTTCAGCTTTTATCCTGTCTTTATTAACGTTATCACTTTATGCACAGGAGCCTGTTCAGGAATCAGCCGTTGATTCCGTGATTCCGGTTGATTCTTTGCAGCCTGCTCCCGAAACTCTCAAACCTGCCAAGGCGACCAAATCCCCGAAAACGACCAAGCCTTCAACAGTAGTGGCAAAAGCCAAAGTTGTGAAAGCAGATACGCTTTCAGCGGAACTTCAGAAATATTTGATGCTCAAGCTCAACATGTCAGGCCCGACTCCGAAACTGGATACAGTCTCTTATTTATATAATAAGTATATCGCCCAACTGGATTATCTGAATGACCTGTCCGTACCTGCGCGTTATATTCCGTCCGATCCTGACTATTTCCGTCTGTTTACTCCGCTGGCATATTATTATGCCCCGATGGAACAATATTCAAAACTGGAATGGAAGCCTGTGCAGCTGGATACCACTCCGCAACTGCCAACGGAGCTTCTTCCTTATGACACGTTGGCATTCTCCAAGACCCGACGTGCCAATACTTTGGTCAATAAGGCATTGATGGATCTTTATCTGCAAAAACCACAACTGGTAGTCACTACGGAAGACCGCATCATGAGCCGTGATGTTTTCCGTCGCGACGTGAAACCGAAAATATCCCCGAAAGCCAGTGTTGTCCACCTGTTCCAACCGGAGAACATGGATGATAATGTAGGTAAGGCCGATATAAAGATCAGCCGTCCCAACTGGTGGGTGACCGGTGGTAACGGATCGCTGCAAATCAGCCAGAACCACCTTTCGGACAACTGGTACAAGGGTGGTGAAAGCAACTTCTCCGGTTTGGCGACTTTCCAAATTTTTGCCAACTACAACGACAATGAAAGAATCCTGTTCGAGAATCAACTCGAAGCTAAGGTAGGTATGACTTCTACCCCATCTGACGAATACCATAAATACCTGTTTAATACCGACCAGCTCCGCCTGTATAATAAATTAGGTTTGAGAGCTCTCAAGAATTGGTATTATACTATTTCTTCCGAATTCAAGACTCAGTTTTTCAACGGTTATAAAGCGAATAGTGATGTTTTGGTTTCAACATTTATGTCACCGGCGGATTTGGCGGTCAGTGTCGGTATGGACTATAAACTGAGTAAGAAGAAATTCAATCTTTCCGTCTTTATGGCGCCATTGACTTACAACTTGCGTTATATCGGCAGCTCGGAAGTAGACGAAACCAAATTTGGCTTGGACGAAGGAAAGTGTTCCAAGAATGACTTCGGTTCCCAATTACAAGCGACACTCAACTGGACGATAATCTCCGCCGTAACCTTGGAATCCCGTTTCAATTATCTGACCAACTACCATTGGGCGCGTGTAGAATGGGAAAATACCTTCAATTTCGTCCTGAACCGCTATCTCTCTACCAAACTTTACGTGCATACCCGTTTTGACGACAGTTCTAAACCGACTGAAGGCGACAGCTTTTTCCAGTTGAAAGAACTGCTTAGTTTTGGTATTAACTATAAATGGTAGGTAGAGACTCCAAGTTAACTCTAAAAAAGAAATAGTAAGAGGCTGTTTAACAATAAAAAGTTATTCAGTCTCTTTTTTTTATTCCCATATTTGTTATATCAATAATTATTTAATTCAAAATATAACTTATATGGCAACAGTAAAAGTTAAGTTTCGTCCTTCCTCGGTTTTTGATAAAGAGGGGACTTTGTTTTATCAGGTGACCCATGACCGGGTCGTGAGGCAAATAAGCACCGGCTACAAGCTTTTCTCCTCAGAATGGGACAAGAGATTGTCGTTAATCGTCATTCCTGCTGACGACGCAATGCGTGCACATTATCTAACCACATTGAGAAAATGTATTTTGGAAGATCAATCCCGACTTCGGGAAATAGTCCTGAGTCTCGAGCGGTCTGCAAATTCCTTTACGTCAGGAGACGTAGTGAGGGCTTATCAGTCTCCTTCTGTTGGTGGTTTTCTTTCGTTTGGGCGAGAGCTTGTTGCGCAGTTAAAGCAGATTGGTAAAGAACGTACTGCTGAAACTTATGCAGCAACTCTGAACAGTTTCGAACGTTTCATGGGAAATCGTGGAGATATACTTATTGAAGGAATCGATTCGGTTCTTATGGTTGAGTATGAGACCTATTTGAAATCTGCCGGAGTATGCCCCAACAGTTCTTCGTATTATATGAGAAATTTGCGGGCAATATATAACCGTGCTGTAGACAAAGAGTTAACTGTACAGCGCAATCCCTTTAAGCATGTGTATACTGGAATTGACAAGACCATGAAGCGTGCTGTACCCATGAAAGTCATCCGTCAGATAAGGGATATGGAATTGAGATTCTCCCCGTCGATGGATTATGCCCGGGACATCTTTATGTTTTCGTTTTATACCCGCGGGATGTCATTCGTAGATATGGCGTTCCTTAAAAAGAAAGATATCCGGAACGGTATCTTGGCATATCGGCGTCACAAAACGAACCAGCAGCTTTTTATCAAATGGGAAAAACCTATGCAGGAAATTATCAATAAGTATGATACGGCAGATACGCCTTATCTGCTACCGATAATAAAAGACATCAATAAAAACGAGAGACGCCAATATCAAAATGCGGCACACTTGATAAACAGGAAATTAAAAATGATTGGAAAACTGTTGAACTTGAATGTTACGCTGACAACATATGTCGCCCGTCACGCTTGGGCAAGTATAGCCAAAAGTAAAAATATCTCTATTTCTGTGATTTGTGAAGCTATGGGACACGATTCTGAAAATACTACGAAGATTTATCTTGCTTCATTGGATACTTCTGCTGTTGATAAGGCTAATAGTCTTATTATCAATTCTTTATAATAATATAAAAAGTATGAAAACACGTTGTTAACCCGGTACTTTTCTTATCAAGAAAAGTATTAGATGATGCAAAATTACAAAAAATAAGGTATACACTATTATATTCAATAAACTTTTTTGATTCACAACAAAAAATATTAGCATTTTTTGTCAAATGTTAAGCGGAGTGGAATGTCCGTACACCACAAATGTGTAAATATCAGATATAAATGTTAGCGGTACTTTTCTTGATAAGAGAAGTATCGGATTAAGCTATCAAACGAATATAATTGGGGCATAAACATATTTACAAGGGAAACTAAAATACAAGTTATATTCTTGGATTATCAGTGAAATGTTAATCTGTTTATTGCTACTTGTTTGGATGCTATTCCAAGGGAAATGACAACAAATGTTTAGCATAAGAATACACACAAATGATGAAGCTAGGGATTTTTCTTCTGATAATAGTCATGAATATTGTGACTCATCCGGTCTGTGCACAGAATGTGGCAATCAAGACCAATATTTTATCCGATGTTTTTTTGAATATAAATACCGGTTTGGAGGTTGGACTGGCACCTCGCTGGACGCTTGACATCTCCGGAGAGGTCAATGCATGGACATTGTCGCATGATCGCCGGTGGAAACATTGGGCGGTGCAACCTGAGGCCCGTTATTGGTTCTGTGATCGCTTTGCAGGACATTTCGTCGGAGCTCATCTGCATGGCGGCCAATATAATATAGGTGGCATTGACACTGATTTTAGTTTATTGGGTACGGATTTCTCAAGTCTTAAAGATACCCGGTATCAAGGATGGTTTGTTGGTGCGGGCGTTGCTTATGGCTATGCCTGGATATTGGGACGGCATTGGAATATCGAGGCTGAAATAGGTGTCGGTTATTCCTATACCCGTTATGACCGTTTCAGGTGTGCCGGATGTGGAAAGAAAGTCGGTGAAAACAGACCACATAACTATTTCGGCCCAACTAAGGCAGCAGTAAATCTAGTCTATTTATTCTAAAAAAGCGTTTAGTTATGAAACAAATGATTCTTATTATAACAGCATGGCTGGGAACATGCTGTATGCTGAATGCCCAGCAAACTGTCGGAGTGACAACCGATAGTCTCAGGATTGAACGGAACGGTGAATACATAGTGGTTGACATGAGCATGGGTTTGTCTCCTTTGGATGTGGACGTAAACAGGGCTGTATTACTTACTCCCCGTTTTGTGTGCGCGACAGACACGCTTGAACTTCCGTCGATAGGAATTTATGGGCGTCAACGCTATTATTACTATGTGCGTAATGGAGAAAGCATGTTGTCCGGTGCAAAAGAGATGTCATTTAAGGCGCGTTCAAAACCCTCAGATGTGGCATATCATGCCATTATGCCTTATTATGGATGGATGAACGGGGCCGCATTGGAGTTATATCGCAGTGATTACGGCTGTTGCAACACACTATTGGCGGAATATGTCGAGCCGTTAGGAGGATATATGGAAGTGATCCCGTTGTCTCCGCAGTTGCTTTATGTTTACCCTCAGGCAGAAGCGGTCAAAAGCCGCTCACTTTCCGGTTCGGCTTTCATTGATTTTCCGGTCGATAAGACGGTTATTTATCCCGAATATCGTCAGAATACACATGAATTGGGTAAAATCCAAGCTTCCATCGATTCTGTACGGAACGACAAGGATATTACTATTACTTCGGTGTGGCTCAAGGGATATGCGTCACCCGAAAGTCCGTATTCTCATAACCGGGATTTGGCTATAGGCCGTACGGCAGCATTGAAACATTATATCAATCAGCTATATCATTTCAAGGATAGTGTGATAGTTACGGACTATGAGCCGGAAGATTGGGCCGGGTTGCGCCGTTATGTTGAGAAGACCAATCTGGCACACCGCACAGAAATATTGAATATGATTGACAGCAATCTGGAACCGGATGCTAAAGAAGCGAAGATAAAACGGACTTATCCGGAAGAATACCGCTTCTTGTTGCAGAACTGTTATCCGGCCTTACGTCATACCGATTATCGTATAGACTACGTTATCCGCAGCTTTAGCGATGTGGAAGAGATAAAACGTATCATGCAGACGCAGCCTCAGAAACTCAGCCTCAATGAGTTCTATCTTGTGGCACGGACATACGAACCGGGAAGCGTTGAGTTCAACGATGTGTTTGAGACGGCTGTGAGAATGTATCCTGATGACGAGACAGCCAACTTGAATGCGGCGAATTCCGCAATGCAGCGTAAGGATCTTGAAAGCGCAAAACGTTATCTTTCTAAAACGGGAGATTCGCCACAGGCTGTATACGCCCGTGGGGCATATGCCTTTCTTGTTGAGGATTATGATAGTGCGCAAAGATTCTTGAATGATGCGAAAGCGATGGGAGTAGAGCAGGCTGAGATAATCCTTATTGAAATAGATAAAATAGAGAAAGCTAAAAATAATTTATTAATCCATTAACATTTAATTTTATGAAGTTATCAAATTTATTTTGGGGCTTGCTTGGAGTAATGGCATTTAGTGCTTGTTCCAGCGATGAAATTACGCCCGAAACCGACAGTCCGGAATTTGACGGTCAGAGTCGTTTCCTGTCTGTTCAGATTGCTAATCCGGCAGCTATCAGGACACGTGCAGATGTGAATCCCGGAAATCAGGATAGAGATTTGTTTGAAGAAGGACTGGCAAATGAAAATGAGGTGAAATCGATACGGTTCTATTTCTTCAAAGCAGATGGTTCTGCTTGTCCGGTAAGACGTGAAGGAAAGAATTATTATGATTATTCACTTGAAAGCAAAGATTTGGGAAATGGTGAAAGCAAGATGCTTAATATTGAAGAAAAAGTGAATGCGGTGCTTGTTATTGAAACGGATAAGGATGACAATGTAGATGGTCTTAAATCTATGGTTGCAGTGCTTAACGGTGGAGTAGGCGCCGACTGTTTCTTAGGTGATGCCAACAAGTCTTTGAGTCAACTTCGTGATGAGATTGCATTGGCTGGTACTGCAAAGGACGGTTTCTTGATGACAAGTTCTGTATTTGGTTCTGAAACTTTCCGTTGTGAAGTAGAGGTAACCGCAGATAAGTTGAAAACCAAACCGGAGTCTGCCACTGCCGATCCTGTAAATATTTATGTTGAGCGTGTATGGGCTAAAACAAGATTGTATACTGAATGGAAAGAAGGAGTCTCTCCCAAAACAGTGACATTTAATGAAAAAGAAGGTTATATCGCCATTCCGCTGAAAACGGCAAAAGATAGCGAGACTAATATTACTGTTGGTGAAGGAGAAGATGCAAAAGTTGTATATGCCATTTTCACCGGATGGGATGTGACGAGTACTGCTGATAAAGCATATCTATTCAAAAAGGTTGATTCTGACTGGAATTTAAGTTGGAATTGGAATATGCCTGCTCTTTATCGTTCTTATTGGGCACAGAATCCGGCAAGTACTACACTTGCTTATTGGTCATATAATGAAATAACTAAAAAAGTGGGCACCAAAGGAGTTGAGAATGGAAATTCTACTTCATATGATGGAGACAATGCATACTGTCTTGAAAATGCTGCTGATAATAATGATGGTACGAAGTCCGATTACGAACCGGCTGATGCTCTAAGCAATCGTACTCAAGCGATTATTGCAGCCGTATTGGTGACAGTTGATGAGAACAATGTGGCTACTCCTCTTAGTTTGGCTGAATGGGGTGGAACTCAGTATACCGAAGACGGTGCATTGACAGCAATGTTGGGTATTGTAAATACTCAGATTTATACAAAAGAAGTAGATGGTGAAAACGAGAAACTGGTATCAATTAGTAAAGATATGGTGAAATTGGTTTCCGGTATAGATGCAGGTGTAGCTGACGGTTCTTCAGAAGACAGCAAGAGATATTTGAGTTATTTGCAGTTGAATGAAGAGACAGCAAAAGATGTGACATTCTATAAAGCGAATGGAGAGGCGTACGCTACTCATGCTGACGTAAATAAGGTACTTGCCAATAAGAATTCGATTGGTGCAAGAATATGGTCATCCGGTAAAACATATTATTATACTGACATTAAGCATGAAGACGGTGCTGAAGACACTAAAGGTAAGTATGGTGTAGTACGTAATCATATTTATGATATTGCTATCACTTCTGTGGCTGGTCTTGGAACTCCGGTTTTGAATCCTGACGAAAAGATTATTCCGCAACATCCAAAAGATGATGATACTTATCTTGCTGCACGAATAAATATTCTCTCATGGAGAGTTGTAAAACAGAATGTTGATTTAGAATGGTGATTATTCATAGCAAACAGAACCATAAAAACAACCACTAAGTAATCCTGATGGCGGGGCGCTTCCCGTCGGGAAAGCATTCCGCCATCTTTTTAATGTAAAGAAAGCGTTTAGGTATCGGCGCAAAGAGAGATGCCGTTTTGAAATCCCGAAGAAGATTCCGGGTTTCCACTTAATCAGAAATTTCCACTGCGGTTTCGTTCCGCAGACTATATATAATCATTAATTAAGAAATGATAGATGATAATGAATACACTGTCTTATATCAAATATTGGGGAATAACAGTATTGGCAATCATAGTGAGTGCCTTCCTGTTCGTGTCGTGTGACGGTATGATTTATAACGACGAAGGTGACTGCTCCGTGCGTTACCGACTGAAATTCCGTTATGACATGAACCTGAAATTTGCCGACGCCTTTGCTCACGAAGTAAAGTCCGTCAGACTTTACGCGTTCACCCCGGACGGTGAGTTGGTATGGCAGTCTGCCGAACAAGGCAGTGTTCTTGCATCAGAAGAATATGCCATGCCTATCGACCTTGCTCCGGGTGATTATCATCTTGTCGCGTGGTGCGGACTTGACAATGAAGAATCCTTCACTTTGCCCGATGTGTCGCATGGATGCCACTTGGAAGATTTGCACTGCAAGTTGAAACGGCAATATGATATGGAGACAGATGTAGCCACAGGTGCGCAAAAACGTATCACTTGTTCCAAGCAAGACTTGCATCCGTTGTTTCATGGCACTCTCGATGTCAGTCTGCCTGTAAATGATGACGGGGGTGAGTATACATATGTCATGCCGCTGACGAAAGATACGAATATATTTCGCGTGGTACTTCAGCACCTTTCCGGAGAAGATATAAACGCTGACGACTTTGTCTTTAGCATCGAAGACCGGAACGGTTGGATGGCACATGATAATTCATTGATCAATGACGAGCCGATTACCTATCGTGCCTGGTCCACCTATTCGGGTGAAGCAGGTGTTGATATACCGACAAAAGCCGGTGCGGATGTAATGCCCGGAGCCGGGAAACGTGTTATAACAACAGTCAAAGCTGCCGTAGCAGAACTTACGGTAAGCAGGCTGGTGAAGAGGGACTGGAGCCAGTATCCACGTCCGATGTTGACAATTCGGACTACTGAGGGAAAGCTAGTTGTTTCCATTCCGGTCATTGACTACGCTTTGTTGGTAAGAGGCGAATGTAACAGGAGTATGTCCGAACAGGAATTTCTCGATCGAGCAGATGAATATAATATGACATTCTTCCTTGATGAAGACAATAAATGGGTGAGTACAGTGATACAAATCCTTTCGTGGAAAGTGGTACGTTCTAATGTAGATATAGAGTGAAAAAAATGCTGCGACATATGGAATGGATGGCGGCATTTGTCAGTTGGGCATTGTTGTTGACAGCATGTAGTAGCGGAACAAGTGGCTATACGGACGAAGTACAGCCGGACGATCCCACCGCTACGCTCATCCTGCATACCGCTCTTCTTGACAAAACCCGTGCGGCCGATATCCCTGCGGATAGCCCTGTCGAATATATGTACACGTTACGCATTATTGTCCTTCATGCGGACGGCAGTGTGGAGCATAACGTTCATGTCGATTTTGGTAACTCCCCTCAAACCGAATGTTTCAGGATACTAAAGGTGACACGGAATGAAACAAAGAAAATATACCTGATAGCTAACGAAGAAAGCGTATCTTCCGAGCTTCACGGAAAATTGGAAACATTGACAGCAGGCGATAATACATTCCGAAGCATTGTGGACGAATTGTATTTCACCCCCGATTATAAGAACCCCATTCCTATGAGCTCGGTGTATGATGTCCCGGTCAATGCGGAGAGTTTGGTAGAGCGGCAGTTCTATTTGGTTCGTGCCGCTACCAAATTTACTTTCCGTCTCACGAACGAACGTGAAAATGCTGTCAGTGTGGATGCAATCGGTATTTCCGGAATAGTCGAGAAAACGTATCTGATACCTCATAAAAAGGAAAAGGAGATGCTTTTTGAGGGTGAGCCGTTCTTTTGGATCGACTGGCTGAAAAAAGTGGCGGATGAGTCGCAAAATCATCTGGAGGATGTGACGTTGGCGGATAGGAGAGGGTGGATACAGGATTACGATATTCCTTCCGGACAGATTCACGAGGAAGTTGTCGTTCGTTCCCCGACTCTGGTTCCCGGTCTCACATATCACGTGAATGAAGCTCCCACTCCCGGTGAAAAAATATTCCCCGTGTTTTATCTTCCGGAAAGTAAGAATCTCAAAGATGGAGCACAAGAATATGGAGAGCAAGCCTATATGATGACCCTTCATCTGACAGAAAAAACTCCTGAAGGGGAAGCCGGAACCTCAGAGGAGAAAAAAGTATCGTTTACCCGGTCTTTCCCTAATCTGAGAGCCCTTTTCCGCAACACATACATATTGGTTGACGTCACATTTTGGGAGGAAGGGGTAAAAGTAGATGTGATACCTTATAGTGAGGTTATCCTTAAACCGGATTTCGGATTATAAATGAAATGGCAAAAACAAATAAAAAAGAATGATAATACGATAAGATGATGAGACGCGATATAGTATATACATCTCTGTTGGTACTTGTCTTCAGTGTGGCAAGTTGTGTGGACGACTGGTTTGAAAGACCGGAATCCGTCGGGGAGGGTAAAAGCACGGTGTCTGTTACCGTGGATTTCCGTCCTATGGCTTCAGGGCTTACGCAAAGCACAAGAGCGGCGGGAGATGCGATTAAGGAAATAGAGACGATCTATGTCTTGTTGTATGATGAAAGTGGAAACCTTGTGGAGAATCAAAGCCGTCAGATTCTAGACTATGAAATCACTGATGAGAAACGTGTGGATACAGACGCAGATAACAATGTATCAGCAGAGACACAGACTCCACGTGTCACTTTCAAATTGAAAGAAATACCTTTTGGTAGATACTATATTTATGCTGTTGCCAATATCCCCGATCTTCTTATCAAGTATTCCGATTATATCAAGACCAAAGAGGGGTTAAAGCGTATACCGCTTACCTGGCATAATGTTTCCGGTGAAGTCGGCAAGAACAGTCAGATGCTTGGATATTTCACGTCGACCAAGAAAGATCAGCCGGAAAACGAACCTCTTACCATCAACAGACCGAGCATCTACCTGCATTCGTGGTTGCGCCGGGCTGCTTCGAAACTTACGATCGCTTATGACGGCAGTCGCCTGAAAGAAGGCGTTTTTGTATACCTTAAATCGGTACGGATAAAAGATATTCCGTCACAATGTTATCTGGGGGAAGATAATAATGTAGGTGCGGAAGGATACGGACTGAGCAAAACTTTGTTGGACGGTGAAGAAATAAAATACTATAAAGGAGACTTGCCTACGGATTACGACCACGAATATAATGGCCCGCGTATCACGCGGGGAAATCCCCATTATGGTTCGCATCATGAAGACTCTGTCGCTGTATACTTTTATGAGAATATACAGGGGGAAGGTAAGGACAAGCGGCAGGATGCTGATGGAAAAGACGGGCTTGACGCTCCGGGGATGCCGGGAGACCCCGGCTATAAGCTTAAGGATGACAAACCATATGGCACATATGTAGAAGTAGACGCTTATTACGTCTCCATCAATTCAGAAAGAATTGGAAACGGTCCTATCAAGTACCGGTTCATGCTTGGGCAGGATATTTTCAAAGATTATAATGCCAAGCGTAACTGCCATTACAAACTGACACTCGGATTCAATAATTTTGCCAACGATGTAGACTGGCATATCGAGTATGTGGAGCCGGAACCGGGTGTTGTAACTCCGGAACCCTATTTCATATCATACTTGTATAATCACTCAATGATGTATCCAATTAAAGTAAATACAGGTGGGCGTGAAATTGAATACATAAAGGCGGAAATTATGGATAATCGCTGGGCTCCGTATAATGCCAATGACTCGATATATTATTCTAAAATGGACAAGTCGAATGAGAATCAGTGGAATGGTTTTCTTTCATTACATAAGACTGTCGATCTGGTTATTCCTAAAACGACCTCTTCGGTAACTGTAGATTCTAATAAGGATCATTATGAGAAAGTTCCTAAAAGAGGAGAGCGTACATATACGGATATGAGTGTAGGCGAACATATCACAGCAGATTCCGATTCGAAAGACACATACCGTGTGGAACAACATCCTACCGAAGCGAATACATACAATGTCTTTATACCTATGTATACACGTGCCAAGCAATTGATAAAAGAAACGGCTTATACGGGTAACAATCCTTATGTCGCATACCATCGGAAGGCGGAAGTCAAGATTACGACCAAGCTGAAAGGTCTGGAAAAAACGTTTGAAAATATGGTAACCATTTATCAAGTACGTCGTATTGTCAATCCCAAAGGCATATTTCGTAGTAGCGGAAAGAGTGATCCGTTTCATGTGGTGCTGAAACGTTTACCAAAGGAGAATGCAACCAAATTTGAAACATTTGTGTCAGAAGGACCGTGGAAAGCATATGTTGTAAGGTATTGTAACAGCGATGGTAGTGCAGGCCAAGTTGTCAACCTTGACAAAGGCAGTGGAATGTCCGAATGTATAAAAGATACCGTATATGGAAAAACAGGTTCCGAGATTGATTTTAATGTCAATTTTGATGGAACGTGTGGTGCCAATACTTCCCGTTATGCTATTATAAGGGTCGAATATCACAACTATACTTGTTATCATCTGATATTTGTACGGCAGGGTGATAGTCCGGACAACCTGATAGCAGGCGGAACGAGATGGCACACCAAGAACATGAGGACAAAAACGGAAGAAGCTGAATCTCCGCTGGACGAAGGCTCTCTGTTCGGGCGTGGTAATTGGGATTATCCTATTGATGCGCTGAATAATAAGAATCCCAAGGAATATTGGGTGAATGTACTACCGGAAGATTTTAACAACTCATATCCGGCAGATGGCTTTTTTACAATAGCCGGAAGTGGTGAAAAGAAGAAGTGGAGTGATATAGCCAAAAACGCAGATTTTACAGAGCCTAAAACCGGTTGGAGGGTTGCCAGTGCCTCAGATTATCAGGCATTGTTTGATAGTGATATTATAAAACAGGGATACGGAGTGCTATATGGAGATGGAGCGAAAGAAGTTGCAGATGACCTTAATGATGTGTACGGTTACGATTACACAACCTCAAAGGCACGTGGAATGAGAGGATGTTTTGTCTATAACGAACAAACAGGAAAAAATCTTTTCTTTCCGATAGGTGCTTCCGGTTATGGGCATCGAAAAGATTCTCGAGGTGAATTGGCCGAAAATCAGTACAAGGGAATTTTAAGATATGCTGCAAGTAGGAATACGTACTTTAGCTCAAATGATGCAAGTGACCTTTATCCTAATGGTGTCAATGACTGTCCATTGTTTTATGACATCTATATGCGTCCGGGTGCGATATATTGGTATGGCAAGACCGGGCAGAATAAAATAAATGGTACAACGACGGACAATGTCGGTTGGGACTTCAATTATTTTACATTCGATTTTTATCCTATGGGTAGCTGGGGGACAAGTGGAGGTAAGGACGCCTGCTTTGTTCGTTGTGTAGAAAAGTAATTTAACCACATATTTGGATTTGTGAGTAAAAAGAAAACGTTTTTTCTTGTTTACTATTTATAATTTTGCCTATATTTGCAACCAAATTCATTCCGTTACCGAAGAAGCAACGGAGAAATGAAGGCTAAAATACATGATCATTAACAAAAATGACGACCGAAAAACTCTGCCAACAAATGTGATTGGCAGCGGCGTAGCACGCTCTAAACGTTGGTTAGTGGCAATTGTGCGCATCTGTCACGAGAAAAAAACGAGTGAGCGTCTCACAAAAATGGGGATTGAAAACTTCCTTCCGATTCAACAGGAAGTACATCAATGGAGCGATCGCCGTAAAGTTGTTGACCGGGTATTAATTCCGATGATGATTTTCGTTCACGTTGATTTACATGAACAAAAAGAAGTTTTAACCTTATCCGCAATCAGCCGTTATATGGTACTACGTGGGGAGAGTACTCCGGCTATCATTCCTGACCAGCAAATGTTGCGATTCAAATTTATGCTCGACTATTCGGATGAGACGATTAGTATGAGCACATCGCCATTGGCACCGGGAGAGAAGATACGGGTTATCAAAGGACCATTAGCAGGACTGGAAGGGGAACTGGTAAATGTGAATGGGAAATCAAAGGTTGCTGTCCGATTGACAATGTTAGGGTGTGCATGCGTGGATATACCGGTTGGATGTGTTGAGCCGGTATCAGAAAAAGGGGAATTACACGATTAATCATCTGTTTATTTTATGGGGGTATGGGGATTCTACTACAAGAATGTAATGAAAGTTTGCGAAATCTAGCAGACAGTCTATCAGACATCGGTGATGAAAAATCAGATACATATACCGGTGACCTCTCGAATAAATAAAAATCCATGAAAGTATTGATAAATTGTATCTTTTGAAAGATGCAGTGTAGAAGTGTGCGTAACTATCAGAAGGTGATAATTATCGATCAAATCAGTCAATTTGAAATATAATTTATTCGTTTATACTATAATGGAAAAAACATTAAGGGGTATAGCTCAATACGCTCGTAAGAACTATTTGAGTTATTGGATCATTTTGGGTATTGATACGGTGGTATCTGTCTTATGTTCATTGGTCGCTTATGCTGTCATTCATTATATGGCGCATGTTCCGATGAGCGACTGGATGCTTTGTCAGTTTGTCGGCGTTTCTTTGGTGGCAAGTGTTGCCGGAGCCTTATTGTTTCACACCTATCGCAATACCATCCGTTTTTCTCAGGCACGCGAGCTTTGGCGTATTATGTGCGCTGTATTATTCAAGATAGGATGTTTGTCCGTGATTTCTTTCTGGATTATATCCGACACACAGCTACTTGATAATTATAAAGTCTCCTACCTTCTGTTTGACGGTTTGTTGACGCTGGCTGCGCTGACGGTCTTTCGTGTTTCACTTATCATCACTTACGATTTTTTGTTGGATTGGGTAAATAAGAAGAATACACGTATCCTTATTTATGGTGTTGACGAGGAGAGTGTGGCCTTGAAGTTGCGTCTCCGTGACAGTGCACATTATAAGGTCGCAGGCTTTTATGTTTATGGCAAAAACAACAGCCGTCGCCACTTGGCGGATCTTCCTATTTATTATTTTGAAAATGAATCGGATGTTGACTATATAATACGTAAGCGTGGTATTAAGGGTATTCTGTTTGCCCGTTATGAGGATACCCGTCTGGAGGAAAACCGTCTTTTGGAGTATTGTAAAAGCAATGCTCTTAAAACTCTGATTGCTCCCACTATTAGTGAGGCGGATTCCGACGGTAATTTCCATCAGTGGATACGTCCCATTAAGATTGAAGACTTGCTGGGTCGTGCTGAAATAAACATCAATCTTCGTCAGGTCGCCGAAGAGTTCCGGGGAAAAGTTGTGTTGGTAACCGGTGCGGCAGGTAGTATCGGTAGTGAACTTTGCCGTCAGCTTGTACAGATGGGTATTCAGAAACTCATCATGTTTGACTCTGCCGAGACTCCTTTGCATAATGTCCGTCTTGAATTTGAGAAAAAATATCCAGCCATAGATTTTATTCCGGTGATTGGCGATGTGCGTGTGAAAGAACGTGTACGCATGGTATTCGATCTCTATCATCCGCAAATTGTCTTTCATGCCGCCGCTTACAAGCATGTCCCATTGATGGAAGAGAATCCTTGCGAAGCCGTACTGGTCAATGTCACAGGTTCCCGTCAGGTAGCTGATATGGCTGTGGAGTATGGTGCGGAAAAAATGATCATGGTCTCTACCGATAAAGCCGTGAATCCTACCAATGTGATGGGCTGTTCCAAACGTCTGGCGGAAATCTATGTACAGAGTCTGGGATGTGCCATCCGTGAGGGAAAGGTTAAAGGCAATACCAAATTCATCACTACCCGTTTCGGTAATGTATTGGGTAGTAACGGTTCAGTTATTCCTCGCTTTAGAGAACAGATTGAGAATGGCGGTCCTGTCACAGTTACTCATCCTGATATCATCCGCTTCTTCATGACCATTCCTGAGGCATGCCGTTTGGTAATGGAAGCTGCTACGATGGGAGAGGGTAATGAGATTTTTGTCTTTGAGATGGGGAAGGCTGTGAAAATAGTCGACTTGGCTACCCGTATGATTGAACTGGCGGGTTATCGTCCGGGAGAGGATATCAAGATTGAATTCACAGGCTTACGCCCTGGTGAGAAGCTTTATGAGGAAGTATTGAGTGATAAGGAAAATACGCTTCCGACTGAGAACAAGAAGATTATGATAGCTAAAGTCCGTCGGTATGAGTATGCCGATATCCTTGATACGTACACAGAGTTTGAGAGACTTTCCCGTGCGGTTAAGATCATGGATACGGTCAGACTGATGAAGAAAGTGGTTCCTGAGTTCAAATCAAAGAATTCTCCGCGATTTGAGGTATTGGATAAAGAACAATAAACTAGAATATATTATGAACAATTCATTTTGCATTGCTGCAAGTATGCAGAAAAAAGTCGGTGGAATACTTTCCTGCCTGTTTGTACTCTTTCTGCTTGCTTCCTGCCAGTCATACAAGAAAGTCCCCTATCTGCAGGACTCTGAAGTTGTGGGACAGGTTGCCCAACAGGAAACTCTGTATGATGCCAGGATAATGCCTAAGGATCAGCTTACTATCATGGTGTCATGTACGAACCCTGAATTGGCAGCTCCTTTCAACCTGGGAGTGGTTGGTTCCGTTGGTTTGACTTCCGGGAACTCACAGGGAACTTCTCAATCCTCCCAACAGACTTATCTGGTAGATAATGAGGGTAATATCAATTTTCCTGTATTGGGGATATTGAAAGTTGGGGGGCTGACCAAAAAGGAGGTGGAGCAAATGATAGTGGAGAAACTGAAACCTTATATCAAAGAAACACCGCTTGTTACCGCCCGTATGGTCAACTATAAAATCTCCGTGTTAGGAGAAGTCGCTAGTCCTGGTACATTTACTATCAGCAATGAAAAAGTGAATCTGTTGGAGGCCTTGGCCATGGCGGGTGACATGACTATTTATGGAATTCGTGACAATGTAAAACTGATTCGTGAAGGTGCTGACGGTAAACAACAGATTATAACATTGGATTTGAATAAGGCCGAAACTCTTCTTTCTCCTTACTATTGGTTGCAGCAGAACGATATTGTATATGTGACTCCGAACAAAGCGAAGGCTCGTAATTCGGATATCAGTAGCAGTACGAGTATTTGGTTCTCCGCTACATCTATCTTGATTTCATTAGCGAGTTTATTAGTAACAATCTTCAGATAATAACATCATATGATTGAGGAAAGAAAAGAAAGAACGAAGATACAATCCGAAGAACAGATCAATATTCAGGAAATCCTTTTCCGTTATCTGATTCATTGGCCGTGGTTCGTTGTTTCAGTAATAGTTTGTGTTGCTGTTGCATGGGGGTATCTACATCTGACAACACCTGTATATAATGTTTCTGCCACAGTCCTGATCAAGGATGAAAAGAAAGGTGGTGGTGCGAATATGTCTTCCGAACTGGAAAAGATGGGGATGAACGGCTTTGTCTCTTCATCAAGTAATATAGAAAATGAGATTGAAGTACTAAGTTCAAGGACATTGGCGAGAGAGGTGGTCAGCTCTCTTGGATTGTTCGTGACTTATATGGACGAAGACAGGTTTCCAAAAAAGGAACTGTATCGTACTTCTCCAGTTCTGGTAAGCCTGACTCCACAGGAAGCGGATAAACTTCCTCATACAATGGAAGTAGGTATGTCCTTGCAACCTTCCGGCGTGATGGATGTACAGATCTGGGTTGGAAAAAAGGAGTACCGGAAACGTTTTGAGAAATTGCCTGCCGTACTCCCTACCGATGAAGGTACGGTTGCTTTTTTTGCAAATAATGATACCTTGTCATCACTTCGTCCGGAGAGTGTAACAAAAGAACGTCATATTACTGCTTATATTAACAGACCTTTTTCTGTTGCGAAGGGATACGCTGGTTCCTTGTTAATAACTCCTACTTCGAAAGCTACTACCGTAGTGACCGTTTCACTTAAAAATTCCAGTACCCAACGTGGTAAGGACTATATAGACAAGTTGCTTGAAATGTATAATATCAATGCCAACAATGACAAGAATGAGGTGGCTCAGAGAACGGCAGAGTTTATCGACGAACGTATAGGTATCATCTCAAAAGAACTAGGTAGTACAGAGCGGGATTTGGAGAATTTTAAGCGTAGCGCAGGTATTACGGATTTGACAAGTGAAGCCCAGATAGCCTTGACCGGCAATGCGGAATATGAGAAGAAACGTGTGGAAAATCAGACTCAGATTAATCTTGTCACGGACCTGCAAAGATATCTGCAAGGTACTGAATATGAGGTGTTGCCTGCAAATGTCGGTTTACAGGATGCTGGTGTAGCAGGTGCAATTGACCGGTATAATGAAATGGTGGCTGAGCGTAACCGTCTGTTGCGTACATCAACGGAAAGTAATCCAGCAATTGTAAATCTTAATGCCAGTATCCGTGCGATGCGTGGTAATATACAAACCACCTTGGATGCAACGCTGAAAGGTCTTGAGATTACTAGGGCTGATTTGGCCCGTGAAGCGAGTCGTTATTCCCGTCGTATTAGTGACGCGCCCACTCAGGAACGTCAGTTTGTGAGTATTGCTCGCCAACAGGAAATCAAGGCAGGGCTTTACCTCATGTTGCTTCAGAAGCGTGAGGAGAATGCCATTGTACTAGCTGCCATAGCCAATAATGCCAAGATTATTGACGAGGCACAGGCAGACGGTGCTCCGATTTCCCCAAAGCGGATGACGATTTATCTTGCGGCTTTGGTATTCGGAATAGGTATTCCGGTAGGTGTCGTTTATCTGATTGGTCTGACCAAATTTAAAATAGAAGGTCGTGCAGATATTGAAAAACTGACTTCGCTCCCTGTTATCGGTGATGTCCCGTTAGCCGATGAGAAAAACGGTTCTATTGCTGTATTTGAGAATCAGAATAATTTAATGAGCGAGACTTTCCGTAATGTCCGTACCAATCTTCAGTTTATGCTTGAAAATGGCAAGAATGTAATTTTGGTGACTTCTACCATTAGTGGTGAAGGCAAGTCCTTTATATCCGCCAATTTGGCTATCAGTCTTTCCTTATTAGGGAAGAAAGTTGTAATAGTTGGTCTTGATATTCGTAAACCGGGGTTGAATAAAGTATTTAATATCCCTAAAAAGGAGCATGGTATTACCCAGTTTTTGACTAATCCGACAACGAATCTGATGGATTTGGTACAGGCTTCTGATATAAACAAGAACTTATATATTCTTCCCGGTGGAACCGTTCCGCCTAATCCGACAGAGTTGTTGGCTCGTGACGGATTGGAGAAGGCTGTTGAAATACTGAAGAAGAATTTTGACTATGTGATATTGGATACTGCTCCTGTAGGTATGGTGACAGATACTTTGCTCATAGGACGTGTAGCGGATTTATCTGTTTATGTATGCCGTGCTGATTACACCCGTAAGGCTGAGTTTACTTTGATCAATGAACTCGCTGAAAATAATAAATTGCCTAATCTCTGTATTGCCATCAATGGTTTGGATCTTCAGAAGAAGAAATACGGCTATTACTATGGTTATGGTAAATATGGCAAGTATTATGGCTATGGTAAACGTTATGGTTATGGCTACGGGTATGGGGAACATAAAGTAAAAAGACAAGGCTAATTAATCAATAATAATATCAAAGATATGTCAGTGTTTAAAGACAAAGTCCTGTTAATCACAGGTGGTACAGGCTCATTCGGTAATGCCGTACTCCGTCGTTTTCTCACAAGTGATATAAAGGAAATCCGTATTTTTTCACGTGATGAAAAGAAACAGGATGATATGCGTCACCATCTTCAGGCACAGCATCCTGAACAGGCATCAAAGGTAAAGTTTTATATTGGAAATGTTCGTAACCGTGAGTCTGTTGATGTTGCGATGCGTGGGGTGGACTATGTGTTTGCAGCCGCCGCTTTGAAACAGGTGCCTTCCTGCGAATTCTTCCCTATGGAAGCGGCCATGACCAATGTGATGGGTACAAGCAATGTGCTACTTTCAGCCATTGACCACGGCGTAAAGAATGTAGTCGTTCTTTCTACTGACAAGGCGGCTTATCCCATCAATGCCATGGGGATCTCCAAAGCTTTGATGGAAAAGGTAGCTATTGCGAAGGGACGGGAATTAGGTGAAGGTGCTCAGACGACTATCTGTTGTACCCGTTATGGTAATGTAATGGCATCACGTGGTTCGGTTATTCCTTTGTGGGTGGAACAAATCATGTTGGGTAAATCCATAACTATTACAGATCCCAATATGACCCGTTTCATGATGACTTTGGATGATGCGGTAGATCTCGTAATCTATGCCTTTACCCATGGTCATAATGGTGACCTTTTCGTACAGAAGGCTCCTGCCGCCACATTGGATGTGCTTGCCGAAGCTTTGAAGCAGATTTATTCCAGGATTGATCCTAAATACGGTGAAACCGAGGTTAAGGTCATTGGGACTCGTCACGGTGAGAAACTCTATGAGACTTTGGTTACTCGTGAGGAAATGGCAAAAGCTATTGATTGCGGCAACTACTACCGTATTCCTTGCGACAGTCGTGACCTCAACTATGACAAGTTCTTTGTGGAGGGTAATGAGAAAGTTTCAGCAATTGAGGATTACCACTCGCACAATACCGCACGTCTGGATATTGAGGGGATGAAGGAACAGCTTATGCGCTTGCGTTTCATCCAGGAAGATCTCGGTTTAATAGAGCGTGCAAAGTCAAAAGAAATTCGTTCCGAATAATGAAGATACTTGTAACAGGTGCCAAAGGTTTCGTAGGAAAAAATCTTTGTGCCGAGCTCAACAATATAAAGGAAGGAAAGGCCCGCTGTTATGGCGGTCTTGTTATTGATGCTGTTTATGAATATGATATAGACAGTAATCTGGAGGAATTGGATGCCTATTGTTCTGACTGTGACTTCGTTTTCAATTTGGCAGGTGTAAACCGCCCTAAGGAGAATAGCGAGTTTATGAGCGGCAACTTCGGCTTTGCATCAATATTGCTCGACTGTTTGAAGACTCACAAGAACACTTGCCCCGTGATGTTGTCAAGTAGCATCCAGGCAACCCTGATTGGCCGTTATGGTACCAGCGATTACGGTAAGAGCAAGTTGGCGGGTGAGGAACTGTTCTTTGAATATGGTAGAGAAACAGGTGCCAGAGTATTGGTATATCGTTTCCCGAATCTCTTTGGCAAATGGTGTCGTCCCAATTATAACAGTGCGGTTGCCACATTCTGCAACAACATCGCCAACGACCTTGCCATACAGGTTAATGATCCCGGTGTAGAGCTTGAACTTCTTTATATCGATGACCTTGTAAAAGAAATGATAAATGCTTTGCAAGGTGAAGAACATCATTGTGAGTTTGACGGTGTGGAGACTGTCCTTAATGCTGACGGGCGCTACTGTGCTGTGCCTGTCACCCACAAAGCAACCCTTGGTGAAATCGTTTCGTTACTCGAATCCTTTAAGGCGCAGCCCCAAACATTGGTAATGCCCGAGATTCCCGAGAATTCATTCGCCAAGAAGCTTTACAGTACCTTCCTTAGCTATTTACCCAAAGAAAAGGTAATCTTTCCGTTGAAGATGAACGTGGATGACCGTGGCAGTTTCACCGAGTTGTTGAAGACAGTTAACTGCGGCCAGTTTAGTGTGAACATCAGTAAACCCGGTATTACCAAGGGGCAGCATTGGCATCATACAAAATGGGAGTTCTTTATTGTCGTATCGGGCAGGGCTCTTATTCAGCAACGCCGGATAGATACTGACGAAGTGTTGAACTTTGAGGTTAGCGGTGATAAGATAGAAGCTGTACACATGTTGCCCGGCTATACTCACAATATCATAAACCTCTCTGATACTTGTGAACTGGTGACACTCATGTGGGCCAACGAGGCATTTGACTCCAATTGTCCGGACACTTATTTCTTACCCGTAGAATAAATACATTATGGCAGATATTAAAACAGATTATAGTGACGTAAAGTTTGCGGATAACGGCAAACTGAAACTTCTTATCATAGTAGGTACAAGGCCTGAGATTATTCGTCTTGCGGCAGTTATCACCAAGTGTCGCAAATACTTTGATACAGTTTTGGCGCATACCGGTCAGAACTATGACTATAACCTCAACGGGGTATTTTTCAAGGATTTGAAATTAGCCGACCCTGAGGTTTATATGGATGCCGTAGGTGACGACTTGGGTTCAACAGTTGGTAATATTATCAACTGCTCCTACAAATTAATGAATGTAATCAAGCCTGATGCGTTACTCATCCTGGGTGATACCAACTCTTGTTTGAGTGCTATCGCAGCAAAACGTCTTCATATTCCCATCTTCCACATGGAGGCAGGTAACCGTTGTAAGGATGAATGTTTGCCTGAGGAGACCAACCGACGTATTGTCGATATCATCAGTGATGTGAATCTGGCATACAGCGAGCATGCAAGAAGATACCTTCACGAGTGCGGTCTTCCCAAAGAACGCACCTATGTTACCGGTAGTCCCATGGCTGAGGTATTGCATGCCAATCTTGCTGACATAGAAGCCAGCGACATTCATCAACGTCTCGGTTTGGAGAAGGGCAAATACATCCTGCTCAGTGCTCATCGCGAGGAGAACATAGATACAGAGGAGAATTTTCTTTCACTGTTCAATGCTATCAATGCCATAGCTGAAAAGTATGACATGCCTATTCTTTATAGCTGTCATCCCCGTTCACGCAACCGTATCGAGAAGAGCGGGTTCCAGTTGGATAAACGTGTAATTCGCCACGAACCTCTCGGTTTTCATGACTACAACTGCCTGCAGATGAATGCTGCTGCTGTAATCAGTGATTCGGGTACCCTGCCCGAGGAAAGCAGTTTCTTCACCAGTGTGGGACATCCTTTTCCGGCAGTCTGTATCCGCACCAGTACCGAACGTCCCGAATCGTTGGACAAGGCTGGTTTTATCCTTGCGGGCATAGACGAAAAATCTCTCCTTCAGGCTGTTGATACTGCCATTGCTATGAATGCCGAGGGTGATAACGGGATACCTGTACCTGTGTATGTTGAGGATGTTGCCAACAAGGTGGTGAAGATTATTCAAAGCTACACTGGTGTGGTTAATAAGATGGTGTGGAGAAAGAGGTAAATAGTTTGTTACATTCTAATATGCTTTGCTTTTTTAATGTCAGATACCTCAGCGAATAATAAACGAATAGCTAAAAATACGATGCTACTATACATCCGTACATTCATTACGATGGTTGTGGGGTTGTACACTAGTCGGGTAATGCTCAATGCGTTGGGCGTTGATAATTATGGTATTAATAATGTCGTTGGAGGAATTGTAAGCTTTTCTGCACTAATAACAGGTACTATGGCTGCTTCATCTAGTCGCTATCTTACCTATTCTCTTGGTGAAGGTGTGTTGGAAAAGATGAGAAATGTTTTTGCTACTGTTACTAACGTACAGATTGTAATGGGTATTATAGCTGTTGTTGTTCTTGAAATAGTAGGTGTGTGGTTTCTCAATACAGCAGCAGACATTCCTGAGGGGCGTATATATGCTGCAAATTGGGTATTACAGTGTTCCATTGTTTCTACATTTGTTATATTAGTATCTGTACCTTTCAATTCTTTAATTATAGCCCATGAGCATATGGATGTTTATGCTTATATGAGTATTTTGGAAGTAGCGATAAAATTGGGAGTATGTTTTCTGATACGTAATTATGGGGGGGACAGGCTTATTTTATTCTCAATTCTTTGGACAAGTGCATCTATACTCACTAATATAATATATGCCATATTCTGTTTCAGAAAGTTTGAAGAGGTGAAATATCAATGGAGAATAGATGGAAAATTGTTTAAGGAAATGGCGGGATATTCTGGTTGGAATCTTCTTAGTAATACAACTTGGATGCTAAATACTCAAGGAGTTAATATGCTTATTAACATATTCTTTGGTGTGGCATTTAATGCAACAAGAGGTATTGCTACAACTGTGAATGGAGCTATACAAGGTTTTGTGTCTAATTTCACAACAGCATTTAGTCCCCAAATAACAAAATCTTATGCGGCGGGTAACTATGATTATTGTTATTCAATAGTAAATAAGGGGGCAAAATATACATGGTATCTCATGTTCATCTTTTTAGTGCCTGTTTGTATAGAGACTGATACTTTGTTGCATTTATGGTTAGTTGAGGTACCTCCAATGGTAGTGTTGTTTGTACAACTTTCAATGTTCGAGTCACTTGCGTTACAATCAAGCAATACTTTATTAAAACTCATACAGGCAACAGGAAATATAAAGCGTTATGCCATAGATGTAACAATTTTCACTTCTTTAGTATTTCCTTTGACATGGGTATGTTATAAATTAGGTTTTCCTGTATGGTTTTCGTATCCAATATTTATAATAATATATTTTAGTACTATAGTACTTAGATTTAAGGCACTTTCGGCTTTGACAACTTATCAATGGAGAGTATTTATAACTGAAGTGCTGATTCCATGCTTAAAAGTATCAATATTTTCATGGATAGTTCCATTGATAATAGCTCATTTTTGGTCTCCTTCATTGTTGAGATTCTTTGTATTAGTTCCGGGATCTGTCTTTTGTGTTATTCTTTCAATTTATATATTTGGATTAAATGGTAGAGAACGTATGTGGATCAAGGAATACATTATGAAGTTCATAAATAAATTTCATAACGCATGAATAAAAAAAATAATATATCAGAGATGTACTTTTGTTATGGATGTGGCGTGTGTTCCAAAGTATGTCCACAGAACATAATAAATATTCGCTTGAATAGAAATGGATTCTATAGTCCGTACATAATAGAAATGGATAAATGTACATCATGTGGATTGTGTCTTGACGTATGTGCTTATAATTCCAATGATGTTATTAAAACAGATGAGTTTGAAGTTAAATCGTATGCTGGTTGGAGTCAGAATCCCGAGGTGACACACACATGTTCATCGGGTGGTATAGGTTATGAACTAGCAAAGTACTTGGTGGAAAATGGATACAAAGCCTGCTGTGCCAGATACAATGCTAAAAAAGGTATAGTAGAACATTATATTGCAAATACTGTTTTTGAATTACAAGAGAGTAAATGCTCTAAGTATCTTCAGAGCTTTACAATTGAGGGGTTTCGTAAATTAGATCGCAAATCAAAATATTTTATAACTGGAACTCCTTGTCAAATAGATTCTATCCGTAGATATATTCGTCGTTTAAGAATTGAGGATAACTTCATTCTTATGGATTTTTTCTGTCATGGAGTGCCATCAAATTTAATGTGGCGTAAGTATCTTAAAGGTATTCAGAGACAAATTGGAAAACCAAGTAATGTCTCTTGGAGAAGTAAAAAATATGGTTGGCACGATTCGTGGGTAATAATGGCCGAGAATATAGAAGCAACTGGCAGTAATTTTCCAATGCAATATGAGTCTAATCTTAGTAAAGGAGATCTGTTTTACAAGATGTTTCTACTTAATAATTGTTTGGGGAAGGCTTGTTACTCTCATTGTAAATACAAAATGGCATCCTCAGCATCTGATATTCGCATAGGTGACTTGTGGGGAACAAAATATGAGAAAAATAATACAGGTGTTAATGGAGTTTTGGCTTTAACCCCAAAGGGAGATCGAATCCTTAATGAAATGACTTCTATTGAATTAGTTGAAGAACCATATGAGGTGGTAACAGAAGGACAAATGAAAAAATCACCTAAAAAGACTTACCTTTATTATATTGATTTGTTTTTGCTTCGTACCCCATTAAGTATAAAATGTATTGATATGATTAATCGATTGGTTCCTCAATTGCTCATTCCTGTTTTTTATATTCGAACTCTTTTAAAAAAATGAATAAACGAAATATAACTGTTGGTATAATAACAATGCACCGAGTGCTTAATTTTGGCTCGGTCTTACAAACGTATGCTCTTCAGCAAACAGTGGGTAATTTGGGATATAGTTCAGAGATTATAGACTACAAATTTCCCAATTCTGAACATTTTATGTATTTGGAGCAAAGTGATGGGCAGCCTGTTATATTGCCTCTAAAGTCACGTATTATTGATGCTATAAAAAGGCGATTGCGTGCTTCCAAACCAACAGATGAAGATATACGTCGTGGAAAGTTCTTAAAATTTATAAGTGATCATCTCAAAATTTCAAAAAATAGTTATAAGAATAGGTATCAAATAGACAAAAACACACCCCTATATGATGTTTATCTCACAGGTAGCGATCAAGTATGGAATCCATCATATATAGGATATGATACAACGTTTATGTGTGGGTTTGCACGTAATGGAAATCCGCGTATCTCTTTTGCTGCCAGTATGGCAGTTGCCGAAATTCCAGAACAATTTGTTGAGTATTATAGAACAGAACTTGGGAAATATTCCTCAATTTCAGTGAGAGAGAAAACTACTATTGGTTTGCTTTCCAAAATTACAGGAAAAACAATTTCATTGGTATGTGATCCTACAATGCTTTTAACAAAAGAACAATGGTTGAAGCAATTAAATGTAAGTGACAGTAGTAAGTATTTTATTGTTTACGTACTTGATTATACTTATAATCCATATCCGCAAATTTTTGAAATTATTAAAAAATGCCATCATCAGTATGGAGGTAGAATAATAGTTTTGAATGGTAAAATAGACCAATATATGAGGAAAAATGGTGCAACGGTGGTTAATACAGCATCTCCTGTTGATTTTATACGTTATTTTGCCAATGCATCTTTTGTGGTAACATCATCATTTCATGGGACTATATTCTCATTGAATTTCAAAGTTCCATTCATATCTGTTGTGGATGACAGAATAGGACGGGATTCACGCGTGACAGATTTGTTGGATTTGTTGGGAGCAGAACGTTTTAAACAAATATATTCTGAGCCTGTGGACGATAATAAAGATCTTTCTTATACTTCTGAAATATCTGATAAGATAGAGAGATTCAGAAATGAATCATTGAAATTTCTAGAAAAAGCTCTTTATAATGCAACTATTTAACAAATTAAAGACCTATGCCATAGTGTTTAGGCGTTTATTGCAGAAGCAAGTAGCCATCGAATCCATTAAGCAAAATCCCAAGATGCTGATTCGAACATTACGTGAAAAAGGTGTGCAGATTGATGATGATGTATTTCTTTTTAGTCCTGAAACTTTGAAGATAGATGTTACACGACCTTCATTGGTAACCATTCACGGAGGAGGTACTTTTCTACATACGAATTTTACTATTCTAACTCATGATTATGCAACTCTTAATTTTCTTAATAAATATAAAGAATTTGTACCTAATTCAGGTAGAGTGGTGATTGGTAATAATGTGTGGTTCGGATAAAATGTAACTGTGCTTAGAGGAAGCGATATTGGGGATAACTGTATTATTGGATATGGCAGTGTGGTAATGGGGAAAATACCAGCCAATTCTGTTGCTGCAGGATGCCCATGTAAGGTTATATGTACGCTTGATGAATACTTTGAGAAACGAAAGAAATGTTGCGTAGAGGAGGCTTTTGATTATGCCCGTAGTATTCAAGAACGATTTGGAAGACGTCCGGTTCCTTCTGATTTTTTTGAAGAGTTTCCATTGTTTGTATCTGGAAATGAGGTTGACAAATATCCGGAGATTCCAATAAGGCGGCAGATGAAAGAAGCTTATGAACATTATGTTAAAACTCATAAAGCACAATTCTCATCATTTGATGAGTTTTTAAAAGCAGCAGGCCTATGATAAAGTTAAGATTCATTTTTCATATATTTTTTTATTTTCTCTGTCCTCGGAAGAGACTGATTGAAGAAGATATTGATCATTACAAGGAGGTAACAGGTCTTAGTGGTAATTATATTGGGGTTATGTGCAAACTTTTTGTAGATAGACCTGAGTTTCGTACTGTGTTTTACTATAGATTGGGGCGTGTTCATGGGCTGGTTAACATATTAAAGTTTTTGGTTCCACCAATATCAACACTTTACATATACACTCCTTCTATTGGTGGTGGTTTGTTCATTCAGCATGGATTTGCGACAATTATTTGTGCAAAATCTATAGGTAGACATTGCCACATCAATCAACAAGTGACAATAGGATATAAGGGTTCTTTAGCACCGGTTTTGGGTGATAACGTAACAGTAACATGTGGTGCCAAAATACTGGGTGGTGTGAAAGTTGAGGATAATGTAGTTATAGGAGCCAACGCTGTTGTGGTAAAGGATGTTCCTGCCAATACAATAGTTGCAGGAGTTCCGGCATATATTATTAGAAAAAATGGGGAGAAAGTATATGAAAAATTGTAATGTAAAACCTCTTTTAAGTGTAATAGTTCCTGTTTATAATGTGGAGGAGTTTGTAGAGGAGTGTTTAGGGTCTATCGTTAGTCAAGATTATACCAACTTGGAAGTAATAGCAGTAAATGATGGTAGTACTGACAATTCACTTGATGTAATAAGGACTTTTGCCCGGCAGTACACTTGTGTGACTATTTATGATAAGCCTAATGGCGGTTTGTCTGATGCACGAAATTATGCACTTGACAGATGTAATGGCGACTATATAACTTTTATTGATTCGGATGATGTATTATTGAAAACGGATATATATAGCAAAATAATAGAGATATTTGAGAGTGATGAAAGGATAGATGCTGTTCAATTTGATTTAGTTTACAAATGGAAGTCTAGTGAGGAACATAAGCGCAATTATCCGTTTAGAGACTATGTTGGTAAAGAAGAGTTGTTAACAGGATATCTGAAACAATGGATTCATGTTAGTTGTTGCGACAAAGTCTTCCGTCGCAATGTGTTTGAGAATATACGTTTCCCAAAAGGTGAAATTAGTGAAGATATTGCCATAATACCACAGTTGGTTACAGCTATTAGTAAAATGACAGTAACTAACATCGGAGATTATGGTTATCGATATAGGGAGGGATCCATTACAACAACGGTACCAAAAATATCAAAGATCTTTTCTATTTTGAATAGTTATAATAAATATTTGTCGTGTTGCATGGCATTTTCATCTGTGAGGTCGATGACAATGGATTGTTACACAAGACAAATATGGAGCTATACCTCAATAATAAGGCAGTATTATGTTGATAACTTGCCTATCTATTTTAAACAACATTTTTTTCAGCAGATTTCTTTTGGAATGTGGTTTAAGTATCACAACAAGAATCTGTCCATAAATGATAAATTGAAATCATTTATAGTATGTGTTATGGGGCCAAAATGGATAGTTGTATTTCAAAACTTATTTACTCGTAACGAATGAATATCCTCATATATTTTGGTCCGCAGTTAAATCCGCAACGTGGAGGAACTGAGCGTGTTACGTGTATGATTGCTGATTATCTGTTATCTGTAGGACACAATGTAAATTATATGGCTTCCATTCCTGTTGAAGATAAATTAAGCCGTAAAAGTGTTTTTTTACCCGATGGAAATGATGCATCTACAGCCGCTAATATCGCTTTTGTTATAAACTATATCAAAAAGAATAAGATAGATATGATTCTTAACGAAGGTGCTAGTACCGAAGCTATTTATATATTTTCGCACGAACATATTCCCGCCACTGTGAAAATAATAAGCCATCTTCATTTTAGTGTATTAGATGACATTAAAAACTTCTATCATACACTAAATTATCCATTGGAGGGAGTACCATTGGCGCAGGTCTGTATGAATGTTCTTAAATGGATTAAAGCTCCATATAACAAATGGAATGCTTTGCATAATAAGCGTCAAAGATATCACTATATGTATGAAAACTCCGATACTGTAGTGGTTCTTACCGACAAACAGAAAATTTCAATGGAAAGCCTTTTGAGGATAAATCCGTCTAAAAAAATAGTTGCTGTACAAAATCCCAATTTGGTAAATGTTTCAGAAACTGACTTCTGTAAAAAGGAAAATTTGATAATTTTTGTTGGACGATTGGATTATTCATCAAAAAGAGCAGACAGGGTATTAGCTGTGTGGTCATTAATACTGAATGAATTGAAAAACTGGAGAATAGTAATAGTGGGTTCAGGGGACGACGAATTGCGTTTGAAAAAAATGAGTCAGGATTGGGCATTACAGCGTATAGAATTTGTTGGCCAAACAGATTCAGCTCCCTATTATTCCAACGCAAAGATTCTTCTTTTAACATCTAATTATGAAGGTACTCCTATGGTAATAACTGAGGCTATGGCAGCAGGCGTAGTACCGATAGTAATGAATTCATTTAAAGATGCAGATCTTAATGTAAAGAATGGATATAATGGTTTGCTCACACCACCATTTGATGTAAAAGAGATGGCGAAACGAGTTCTGCAACTTGCAAAAAACGAGTCTGATTTAAGAAGAATGAGTGAAAATGCAAAGCAAACGATTGATGGTATAGATAATAGTTATCGATTAAAAATATGGAGTGAATGGGCTAATGACAACTAAAAAACATATATTATTATACAATTCTAATGAACCTTTACCTCAGCAAGGGGGGATGGAACGGGTTACAGATTTGTTGGCAAAAGCTTTATTAAATGTCGGTTATGAAGTAACTCTTCTTTGCAAATATTCAAATAGACTTGGGAAAATATACAATGCTCCTACTGATATATTGTATTTTCCAGGGAATAAGGATGATAGGTGTTTTTTGGAAACATTGGTTATAGAACGTAATATATATTGCATAATAGATCAAACTGAGGGAGGCATAGTAGGTCGATTTGGAATTTTTAGGCATAGAGAGGATTTTAAAAGCAAAGTAAAATTGATAGCAGTTCAGCACAATTCTACTCGCGCTATATTAGATAATTATAATTTAGCGTTTGCGAAAGATTTTACGCAAACTAGATGGGGCATATTAAAACAATTTTTTTACGATAATGTGTTTTTAAAGTTGAAATACTATCACTCTGTATGTTTGACAAAAAGATTATACAGCGATTTAAATACTAATTATGACAGAATAGTGACTTTGTCATCGTCTTTTATTGAAGATTTTTGTTTTTATTGTCCCAAAGCCGATAGAACAAAACTTTTTGCAATTCCAAACTTCAATACTTTTGAATCGTGTAAGAAAACAGCGGGTCAGCAATATGTATTGTTTGTAGGGCGTTTAAGAAATTGTGTAAAAGGTGTTGATAAGTTATTGAGGATATGGAATGAGGTAGAGGACTTATTTCCCGATTGGCAACTCGATATTGTTGGTGATGGTGAAGATCGTACTATATTGGAGATACAGGCTGCTAAGATGGGATTAAAACACGTTATGTTCCATGGTTTTCAAGATCCTGCTTTATTTTATCAACGTTCAAAAATTTTTTGTATGACATCAATATACGAGGGTTTTGGTATGGTTTTAACAGAGGCTATGCAACATGGAGTTGTTCCTATGGCCTTCAATAGTTATAGTTCGGTAACGGATATTATAGATGACAATATTAATGGCATTTTGGTAAAACCGTTTGATGAAAAAGAATATGCAGATAAACTTGTTTCCTTAATGAGTGATGAGAATAAATATAAGAAAATGTCTCATGCATCCATGGCAAAATCCATCACATTTTCAAAAGAGATAATTGTAGAAAAATGGTGCAATCTTATTGAAAATCTTTAATCATAATAGTTGTAACAGTCTAATTTGTTAGGAATGACACGCTTATATTCATTTGATGCCCTTAAAGTATTGTCCATCTTTATGGTAATTGTGGGACACGTTTTTTTTTATAGTTTTCATGAAGCTAATAATTTAATGTGGAAGCTTATTGATGTAGTAAACATGCCAATGTTTATGTTTATTAGTGGTTTCTTTTCAGGAATACCTACTGTTAAAGGAGTACTTAAAAGGCTTAGAACCCTTGTTTTACCAACATTAATGGTTGGTATGTTATATACCTTTATAAAAGAGCGAGAAATTGAATCATTTTTTATGTCATCTATGCATAATGGCTATTGGTTTTGTTTTACACTATTTTGTCTTTATATTTTTTATTGGGTTTGTAGTCTTTTAGAAAAATGCTTTCAGAGATGTAATTTAGGTAATTATAATAAAGTTATTTTTTTGTCTGTAGGGGTGATTTTAGTGTTAGTGTGTTATAGATTTTTATTCCAGGATAATATATTTACTAACGCATTATCAATCCCACAATTTTATCGTTATGTTCCATTTTTCGTTTATGGTATTTTTGTTAATAAAATATCTAAGTTAAAGAATTTATTGGAACAAAGTAACTTGTTATTTACCATATCGTTGGTTGGTATTATGGCAGGGGTATATATGGGGACTGGTTATACTGCTTGTCGGTTAGTCATAGCTTTTTCATATATAAACATAATGCTTTATTTTTTTCAATACTGGTTTGCAAACAGGCATAACAGATGGGTTGAATACGTGGCTACAAGAACAATTGATATCTATTTATTTCATTTCTTTTTATTACCTACATATTTTTTTTGTGATTCCCAGTTCCTTCAACCCAGATCATAACATCTTACTGTCATTGACAGTAGTCGGTATTATATCAGTTATTGTTTTGTTTGGAACACTGTTATTAACGAAGTTTATTGAAACAAGTAAGATGCTTTCGCTCCTTTTACTTGGTAAAATAAAGTAAATATTATTTGTATAAGTAAATGAAAATAACATTTATTATTCAAGATCTTTTTCAGCAAGGTGCTCAGTATGTAACAGCACTAATGGCTAGAGGATTTTATGAAAAGGGTTATGAGGTTGATATTTTGGTTTCAAAGGCTCATGAAGAATTGTTAAATACGGGACATACACCTTTTGAAGTGCCTTCTGCTGTAAAGTTTCTTGTTATGCCAAGTAGAAGAGCCCGTTATAATATATCTTTCGTACATTCATATATAAGAACTACTACCGTAGATGCTGTTGTAGTAATGAATTCTGCATATTTATGTGCACTTGCATTAGCTTCAATAGGATTAAGGCATAAAACACGTTACTGTTACGTTGAACACAATAGCATCTTGCCAGAACTAGCAGATAATATTTCCATAACAAAAAGGATTATCAATAAATTAATAAGGAGTAGATACGATTGTTTTATGAGCGTATCAAAAGGATCATGTGCTTTGTTGGAGAGATTGATGGGGCTTAATGAAGGAACAGTAAAGGCTGTTTATAATCCGGTTCTGGATAAATCTTATTATGATAAACTTACAAAAGAACCATCTTGTGATTGGCTTAGGAATAAGGCTATGCCAACAATGGTTGCGGCCGGAGCTTTTTGTAAAGTTAAGGGACACTATATGATATTTGAAGCTATTCGTTTGGCAAATGCAAAGACACCTGTTCGATTGGTGCTTTTTGGAAAGGGTGCTTTACAACAGGATTATGAAAAGTGGATTGCTGAAAATCATATGCAGGACAGGATACGGTTGGCGGGGCACAGCAGTAGTTTACCATCTGAAATAAAGTGTGCTGATGCATTCCTTGTATCTTCTGAAATGGAAAGTTTTTCAGTTGTTTTGGTAGAGGCGATGGCTACAGATATTCCTGTGATTTCAACTAATTGTCCTTATGGTCCACCTGAATTGCTAAAAAATGGTCAATATGGAGTTCTTGTACCTGTAAATGATTCTAAAGCAATGGCAGAGGCCATTGTTAACCAAGTTGAAAATCCACGTAAACCTGCGCCTCGGGAAGCGTGGGAGCCGTTTACGGTACAGAAAGTTGTATTTTCTTATGAAAAGGCTATAGGCTTAATATGATTCATAGAAGAATCTTTAATATATGGGATTGGTAAATACAATAAAAGAGATAGGTCATACAGAGGTTTTTTATGCACCGAAAGCGGGACGCTTTTGTAAGGGACTTGCATTGTTATGGGCTACAATGGCATCGGTACAGATTATGGGTTTTATATCTGTGGATACATATCTTCCCTACATAGGACTATGTCTGGTGAGTATTCTTTATTGCTTGTGTGATGGTAGTGTGCAATTTAAAGGTCGATATGTATTTTTGTATTTAGTCTTTTTGTTTAATGTGTTGGTATTGCCTATTGAACCTTGTTTTAACTCAAAGTTACGTTTTGTACAGTTTCTTATAGTAACGTTGGCATGTTCGGCATGTATATCGTCAGTAAGGGCGATTATCTTTAGACGCTATGTATTTAGATATGTATTGATGTATATGTGTATATTATCAATAGGTTCTTTTTTTGCTTTTTTCTTGGGAGTGAATTACATGCAGGTAGGGAGGCAATTAGGTTTAGCTGAATATTCCTCAAATGGAGGTACATTCGGTGGGCTTGTCAATCACTCTATGACATTGGGACCGATATCTATGATCAGTGCGTTAGCATTCTATGTTATTTATCAAAATAATAACTCAAAGATATTTATTATGTTATTCTTTCTTTCTGCAATGAGTGCAGTAATGGCTGCCAGCCGTTCTGCGCTATTGGGGGTGGCGGTTGCCATACTTTTTTCATTGTTCTTTATGAAAAGCAATGTTAATGGAAGTAAGAAAAGAATAATAATTATACTTTGTATATCTGCTTTGGTGGCAATGCCCATTGCTGATAGAGTTTTTGCAGGAGTTTTAAATAAACAAGAACAACGAAAAGAACAAGGTGGAGCTCTAAGTTCTCGGCAGAGTAAATTCGATTGTCGAATAGATGAGTTTATGAAATCACCGTTGTTAGGAGTTGGTTTTGTATCTGTTGATCCGGATGGGAATGACGAATATAATCCTGTCACTGGACAAGTGGAACCTGGAACTTCTCATTTGGCAGTACTCTCTATGACGGGACTGTTGGGAATGTTTGCCTATACCTTATTGCTACTAAATGCTTATAAGACTTCAAAACGAGATAATTCACCCAATGCCCAGTTTGTGATGTTGCTGTTGGTGGCTATGTTTACTCATGCATGGTTTGAGGGGTATGTATTGTCTGCAGGAGGTTTTTTGAGTATGACATATTGGATGATAGTGGGGCAGAATATAGATTGTAAATATATAACAGAACGTACACTATGACTATAGTTTTTGTATCCGTTGTCCTAAATATTCATCAGATAAGTATCGCAGATGAACTGTACCGTCTTACTGGTGGAAATTATTGGTTTATAGAGACTGGCGATTTTAATGGTGATAATAGCAAAGGGGGGGATGATTTTTCTCAGCGGCCTTATCTTATTAGAATTGCTGACGGTGAGGTTGCTTTACACAAAGTTCTTCAAATAGTTCGTGATGCTGATGTAATGATATATGGTGCTGCTCCGTTAATGTATTTGCGTGAGCGTATGAGTACTGGGAAACTTACTTTTATGTACAGTGAACGTTGGCTAAAGAAAGGACTTTTGAATTTACTCTCGCCTCGTTTACTTAAGCAGCAGTGGTTTTACCATGTTTATTGTCATGGTAAACCTTTTTATGTGTTGTGTAGCAGTGCCTATGCTGCTAGGGATTTTAATTTGATGCGTTCTTTCATTGGGAAATGTTATAAATGGGGATATTATACGGCTGTTCCTGCTCTTAATATAAAAACTATATTACGTGAAAAACGCAATTGTGACATTGTAAAGATACTGTGGGTGGGGCGTTTGATAGATTGGAAGCATCCTGAAACAATGATAAGATTAGCATTGCGGTTACGACAGGAAAAAATTAATTTTTATATAAACCTGATTGGAACAGGCGATATGTTTAACCATCTTCAGGCACAAATACAAAAGTTTGGATTAGGAGAGTATGTACATTTATGGGGTTCTATGCCTAATGATAATGTAAAGCAGGCTATGCTGACGCATCATATCGCCTGTTTCACCAGTGATAGGAATGAAGGCTGGGGAGCAGTTCTTAATGAGGCCATGGGATGTGGCTGTTGTCCTGTAAGTTCTATAGAGACCGGCTCTACGCCATATCTTATAAAAGACGGAGTAAATGGTTTCTCTTTTAATCTTAGAAAAAAGAATAATTTGTTTGAGAAAGTCTTGTGGCTTATTAAGCATCCTGTAGAATGTGAAAGGATGAGCTTAGAGGCCTATAATACAGTCCATAACGTATGGAGTCCGGAAAATGCAGCAACGCAACTTTATAAGTTATGTGATGCAATGCTAAAGGGGCAAACATTGGAAATTGCAGAAGGACCATGTTCTATGGCATAGGATTGTGCGGATTATGAATATTTTAATGGTTGATAACTGAATATATTATGGCAATAAATCCTGTTAAGATTCATTTGTTTAATTTATTTGTAAAGATTTGTCCTCCTTCACGTCTCAATAGCTTTAAAGTGCGATTACTGCGTTGGGCTGGTGCACAAGTGGGCAAAAACGTCTCAATTTTCTCACCAAAGATACTTGGTCAGTTTGAATTTATCATAGGTGATAATTGTTGGATTGGGCATGATGCACTTATTTTTGGTGCTGCAGGTAGTAAGATTGAGATGAAGCTGTATTCTAAAGTAGCATCTCGTGCTATAGTGGTAACAGGTTATCACGATTATGGTGTCCAATATGATTGCATTGCTGGTCCAGGAAAGTGTGATGATATTATCATCGGTCCAGGAGCTTTGATAGATACACAGGCAATGGTATGTCCTGGTAAGACAATTGGAGAGAAGTCACATGTGGCAGCATATTCAGTGGTTACTCACGATGTACCACCATTTGTAAGAGTGGCAGGAATCCCTGCAAGAGTAATAAAAAATTTTAGAGAACAAGTGTAGTATGAATATTTTCGTAATAGCCACAACTTTACAAGCCGGTGGGGGCATAACTATTTATAAGCAATTCTTATCGCATTTGCCTAAATATATAGGACATGATAAATATTGGGTATTTGTTAATCCTATACTGCCGCAAGTGGTGATAGAAGGAGTAGAATACATATCTTTTCCCTTACAGTCTAAACTGAAACGAATTTTGTTTGAAGGTAAATTATTGCAAAGTGAAATAGCAAAGCTAGGGGTGAATCCTGATATCTTGGTTTCACTTCAGAATAATGGATACAAAGAGATAAAGGGTTGTAAGCAAATAGTATATTATCATCAACCGATGCCGTTGTATCCTGGAGTATGGAATCCGTTTAAATCACAAGAACGTTCTCAGTTTTTGTATAAATATATCTTTCCGCACATTGTAAAACGTACATGGGCGAAGAATATTCAGTTTGTGGTACAGATACCATTTATAAAGCGTAGAATGGTAGAGTTCTTTGGAGTACCGGAGCAGAATATACATTTGTGTTTTCCTGATGTGGAAAGAATAGATGTAGAGAATGTGAAACCTTACGCATTCAAGAATAATAAATTTCATTTTCTTTGTGTGGTTGTTGGAGATGTTCCAAGGTATAAGAACTTATTGACGCTTATACGGGCGGCTGTAATACTTAAGCAAAATTATAAAGAAACTTATAAATCAGTTGAAATTCATTTAACAACGACTGCTGCTGATGCTTGTGTATGGGCAGCGGAAGTTAAGAAGTATGGAGTAGAAGATATTATACAATTTGATGGAAAATATAAGCATGACGAATTGTTGGAGTTGTATAAAAATGCTGATGCTTTATTATTTCCAAGTTATATAGAAACGTTGGGGTTGCCTTTGCTTGAGGCAGCAGCCTTTGGGCTTCCTGTTTTGGCAGCTGATGTAGATTATGCTCATGAGGTGTTGAAAGATTATGAGGGAGTGAGATATATTGATGTGTTTGATTATGAGAGTTGGGCAAAGAACATAATAGAGTATGGTATGAATAAAAAACGATATAAGTCGTTGCCACAAAATCGAGAAAGCGATTGGGGACATTTTTTTGAACTGATCCAAACCTGCTAAGTATGAATAAGGAGTCGGTCCTTTCAGCAAGGAACTATAAAAAACACTCAGAGCGTATCCCTAATGAAGAATATAGAACGTACGGATACAATGAGTGATTCTCAATAAATAGACTATAAACTATATAAAATGTTAGATATTACAGCCATAGTTCTTACATTTAATGAAGAACTTCATATTAAGCGTTGTATCGAGAGTTTAAGCGATATTGTTAAGCAAATTTGTATAATAGACTGCTTCTCAACAGACAGAACGATAGAAATAGCTTCGCATTATCAAAATGTACAAGTGTTACAACATAAATGGGAAAATAGTTATTCAAAACAGTTTAATTGGGGACTTGATAATGCTCCTATAAAAAGTAAATGGGTGTTGCGTATGGATGCTGATGAGTATTTGACTGATGAACTCAAAGCTGAAATGATGACGAAAATTCCTAGTTTGCCTGATGATGTGACAGCATGTTCTATAGTGCTTCGTCATGTGTTTATGGGGCGTATTTTGCGTAGAGGAATGCCTGTGTATAGGCAGATGAGATTGTTCGTATATGGTGCAGCTGAATGTGAAGCAAGGCTTATGGATGAACATATCCAATTGACTCGAGGCAGAATGATTGAACTTAATGGTGAATTTGCAGATGATAATCTTAATAATTTATCATGGTGGGCACACAAGCATGTCAACTATGCTATTCGTGAAGCGGTGGATTTATTGGATATAGAATACGACTTGACAGGAGCAGCAAGACTGGAAAAGCAGTTGACAACAGATGCATTGATTAAACGTAAACGTAAACATAGCTATGCCAAGAAACCTTTATTTTGGCGTTCATTTGCTTATTTCCTTTATCGCTATATCTTTCGTTTTGGCTTTTTGGACGGTAAAGAAGGATTTATTTGGCACTTTATGCAGGCTTGGTGGTATCGTGCATTATGTGATGCCAAAGTGTATGAGATAAAGAAAGTTTGTGGTGATGATAAGGAAAAAATGATTGATTTACTTAAGGAACAATACAATATAGATTTGAAGTCTGTTATTGAATAACTCCCTTTGATTTATTGATAATGATTCTTGTCTGAAATAGTTGAAAAAGAAAATTGTATAAATGAGCAAGAAAGTCTTAATTCACAGTCTTATCTTCAGCCCCGATGGCGTTTCCACTGCATATCTCTATAACGATATCGCGCTTAGATTTCAAAAGGAAGGTTACGAAGTGGTAGTACTTTCCACAACGCCGCACTTTAATGTAGTAAAGGAACAATTGGCAAAGCAACCGCTAAAATGGAAAATTCACGGAATTTATAAGGAAAGTAATTTTCATGGCATAAAAGTGATACATGTGCCACAGAAGAAGTTCAAGAGCACTGCATTACGCATTCTTGGTTTTGTTTATTGGCATATCATTTCGTTTATCCTTGGTTTGTGCATACGCAATGTTAGTGTAATAGTGTCGCCCTCGCCACCTCTCAGCATAGGAATGCTCAATCTCATCCTCGGTAAACTAAAAGGCTGCAAAGTTATATATAATGTACAGGAAATTTATCCCGATATCCTAAAAAAGAAAACAGGACCGATAATTGCTTGTTTAAAGAAAGTCGAACGTTGCATTTACAACAAGTCTGCTGCGATCACTACCATTGACGATGTTTTCTATAATACGATTGTGGGTCGTTTTGAAGATCCGGGCAAGTTGCACATCATTCCCAACTTCGTAGATACTGACCTCTATAACCCGACTAATGTAGAACCTCTTGATGAGAAAATCTTTCCTAAAACCGATTCTTTGAGGTTGCTTTATGCCGGGAATATAGGACATGCGCAAGACTGGCGTCCGCTAGTGGCATTAGTCGAAAAAACAAAGGATTTGAATGTGGAGTACTTTGTGATAGGTATGGGGGTGCAGCGATCATATTTGGAAGAGCAGAAAATAGAGAAGGGATTGGACAAGTTACATGTACTCGATTATCAACCTCGCCATCTGATGCCAAGTATATTGGCATACAGTGACGTGCAGTTCATCTTTATGGCACCCGAGATGGAGATGATGGGATTCCCGTCTAAGGTTTATACCATTATGGCGTGTGAGAGACCGTTGCTTATATGTTCCGGCGACAAAACACCTATCGTAAATTTCACTAAGGATCATAACTGTGCAAAACTCATAACTGAGAAGGATTTTGATAAGAAGGTAGATGAGATGGCGCAATGGCTGGCATCGGTGTCGCGTGAAGAGCTTCAGAAAATGGGGCGTAACGGATATAATGTGATACAGCGCTATTACACAAAAGAAAAGGTAACAAAACAATATGTTGATTTGGTAAATAAAATAATATGAAGATACTTATAACCGGAATCCACGGCTTTGTCGGAAGTAATATTGTAAAAGCCATGGGACGGAATCATGAGATTTATGGCCTTGATATTGTTGCTCCGGAAAAAGAGGGTGTAGTCAAGACCTTTTCCTGGAATGACCTTGATGAGAATAAGATTCCACAAATAGATGCTGTTATCCATCTTGCCGGCAAAGCACACGATTTGAAGAAAACATCGGGGCCGGAGATTTATTTCAAGATTAATACTGGATTGACACAGAAAATCTATGACTGGTTCCTTCAGTCATCGGCCGGAAAGTTTATCTTCTTCTCGTCTGTAAAGGCTGCTGCCGATTTTGTTCCGGGCGACATTCTGACTGAGGATATTGTTCCTAATCCTGTGGGGCCTTACGGTGAGTCCAAGATTAAGGCTGAAGAGTATATCTTGTCTCATCCTGCAACCGGTAAGCAAGTGTATATCCTGCGTCCCTGCATGATACACGGTCCCGGTAACAAAGGAAATCTCAATCTGCTTTATGGTGTGGTGAAAAAAGGGATACCCTGGTCGTTGGGGGCATTTGAGAACCGGCGCTGTTTTACTTCCATTGGCAATCTTTGCTTTGCCATCGAGGGTTTGCTTACCAAAGATGTCGCTTCGGGTATCTACAATATGGGAGATGATGAGTCTTTGTCTACGAACGAGCTTATTGCAGTCATTTGCAATGCGCTGGGCAAGAGGGCACGCATCTGGCATCTGCCCAAGGGATTGATGAACGGCATGGCAAAAGTGGGAGACGTTTTGCACCTGCCGCTGAACTCGGAGCGTTTGACGAAACTTACCGAAAACTATGTGGTGAGCAATGCCAAAATAAAAAAGGCGTTGGGGATAGATAAAATGCCCATACGTGCCGAGGAAGGGCTTGCGCAAACCATTAAATCATTTGCAAATACAAAATAAGTATGGTCGTATATCTGTTGATAGCAGTATTATTGCTTGTTCTTGAATTAGTATATTTCAAGATTGCTGATAAGTGTAACATTATAGATAAACCCAATTTGCGTTCATCGCACAGTTCTATAGTGTTGCGTGGCGGTGGTATTATTTTCTTGTTTGGAGCCTGGCTTTATGCCGCCTTTTATGGTTTCACATGTCCGTGGTTCCTGTTGGGGATCACCATGTTGGGTGGCATCAGTTTTGCCGATGATATTCATTCGGTACCCAATAAATTTCGACTGATTGTACATTTCGCCGCTATGACGCTCATGTTCTATCAGTGGGGCATTTTACTGCCTGAGTATTGGTGGGTGGTTATCATTGCACTTATAGTATGTACAGGTATTATCAATGCGTATAACTTCATGGACGGCATAAATGGTATCACCGGTGGCTATTCATTGGCGGTATTGATTCCCTTGTTGCTCTTGAATATGCAGGAGGAATACACCGATAATAATTTCATTATTGTGACTTTGTTGAGTGTATTGGTGTTCTGCCTGTTCAACTTCCGCACCAGGGCAAAATGCTTTGCCGGTGATGTGGGTAGTGTCTCCATTGCATTTATTCTGCTCTATTTCCTGGGCTCTTATATTTTACAGAGCGGAAACTATTGGGCTATAGTGCTGTTGATGGGATATGGTGTGGACAGTGTGCTTACTATCTGTCACCGCATCATGCTACACGAGAATATAGGTCAACCCCATCGCAAACATGCTTATCAACTGATGGCTAATGAGCTGCATATTAAGCATGTGACAGTGTCTACCATCTACATGGCTTTGCAGTTGGTAATTTCTTTGGGGGCCATCTATCTGCCGGTAAACAAGTATCTGTATCTTGTAGTGGTATTGGCATTGCTGTGTGTAGCCTATATATTGTTCAAAAAGAAGTATTATCATTTGCACGAAGAGTATCTGCGTGCTAAAGCTAACGAAAGGAATGATGGAAATTAATGACCAATTGCTTGATGAGTTGCTGTCTCAAGCTGAAACCAATGAGAGACGTCGTGTCAATCTGGATTTGCGTAATGGCGATGGAGACACTTCACAACGTATGCTCAATGCCTTGCAACCGGGAACGCATGTTCCCATTCATCGTCACACAACGACTAGTGAAACCGTAATTCTGCTTAGAGGTCATGTCACCGAACTTTTCTATAACGAAAAAGGAGTTGAATGCGGTCGTTATGATTTGAATCCCGTGAAAGGTGTTTATGGTGTTCAAGTCCCCGTTGGAATGTGGCACACTCTTATTGTACATGAACCTTCTGTTATCATAGAAATGAAAGATGGTGCTTATGTGCCCATTACCATGGATGATATTTGGCAGTACGAATAAATTCAGGGTTATTATAGAAAATATAAGACGAATGGCTGACAATAATTTCTTCTGTCAGCCATTCGTCTTTTTAATTTATACCTGCAAATACTCTTTTACCGCATCAAAGCACGGGCATCCCTTCATCGGATTCAAATCACGATGCCCCACAATCAACGCTTTCGGAAACTGTCTCCGCAACTCCCTCAACAAAGCAAGCAACGAGCCCTTTTGCTCTAAGGTACGAGTATCCTTCGGCTTTCCTTCCGCATCCAGCCCGCCTTCGTAGCAAATACCTACCGAATGTGCGTTATGGTTCCGGCAGTGTGCCCCAACCTTTTCAAGCGACCGTCCCCGATAAATCTCTCCGTCACGTGTGATATAGAAATGATAACCGATGTCACGAAATCCACGATGGTGGATATGGTCTGAACGGCAGGCTTCCGCCGAGAGGGATTTCCCCTCCGGCGTAGCGCTGCAATGAATGATAATTAGCGTAATAGTCCTCATTAGCCTACATACAGCTTTGCACTCCGAACACACCGCCGATGGCGGTGGCTACAGTGATGATAATTTTGAGAACCAGGCTCCATACGGAGCGACGTGATGATGAATTGCTCATAAGTCGATTTTTTTAAGATTAAAAGATTTGGATATTAGCGAGCCCTTCGCAAAAAGAAGGGCTCACAGAAAATAGGAGAGACAGGAGATAGGGGCAAGGGTTAAGCTGCCGGATCCGGAGTCTCTCCACCATCATCCGGGTTCGGATCAGGCGTATTGCCGGAATCCGAACCGGAACCGCCGCCACCGGAAGTGGTAGGCTTCTGATACTCCGCCTGCTGTCTCAGTTGGCTGTCGAGCTTCAGGTTGGTCGTTGACAGATTGCCGGTGGCACGTGCCTTGAGTCTCATACCGGTGATATTCTTCTCCAGCGAGAACTCTTCCAACGTTTCAGCAGCCTTGCTGCGGATACCTACACCGAAAATGGCAAGGTCGTCAATTTTCACACATTTGCCGTCGAGCAGCAACTCCTTGATGCAGTCCACCATATCGGTGAGCACACCCTTGATGACACCGCCGGAATACGGTGAATTGTGCTTCGACATATGTTCGGCAAGCTTGCCCAAATCATACGTCTCATCGCTTACCGCACGGGCGAACCACTTTCCCGCATTCAAGCCTTTCTTCTGCTGGTTCTGATAAATTTTGTAACGAATCATAAAACAATAAATTAAAGGGTTATACATGGTGTCTCCGGGATTCTTTCCCCTTTCGACGATACAAAGATACAACCCCGGACTACCGGAAAATCGGTTGTGTACCGTTATGCTCATACCTTGTCGGTTATATGCAATTAGGGTCGGTTATTCAATGGGAAATCGTTGGTTATGTGGAAATATTTTGTTACTTTTGTGACAGTAAATCAGAAACTTATCCATCATGAAAGAATTCAGAATACGTGCGTATGGACGCATGGAGCTGGCGCAACTCTATTCTCCCGAACTTACCGATATTGCCGCTTACCGGAAAATGAAGAAATGGATCCTACGGTGTCCCGGACTTTTACAACGCCTGTATGATTTGGGTTATCAACCGGAACATCGCTCTTTCACACCGTTGGAGGTGAGGGTGATTGTGGATGCGTTGGGCGAGCCTTAGGAGAGCGGCGTTTTACAACTGCTAAAGCGGCGCTTTAGAGGACGTAAAGCTAAGCTTTAGCACTCGTAAAGCGCTGCTTTGATACAGACCAATTACTGCGTTGTTAATAACGGGCAGGTACAGCAGGTACACTTTTCCGGGGCTCCCTTACACACGCACACGTGCGCGCGAGTAAGTTCCTTTTCCATCTATGCTGATAAGCACTCCGCTTTTTGTCAATCGTTTCAACCAGGTGAGGGCAGTGTTTTCTTTGATTCCCATGGCAGCTGCCTGTTCCAACAACTGTGCGCGGGTAAATTTTTCACCCAACTGTTCGAAGAGGAAATCCCGGTCGGCATTAGAACGGTGACTGATTTCTACGGCAGGAAGGAAAGACAGGATATGCGTGGCATGACAGTAGAGAGGTTCAGCAAGTGCAAGCACAGCTTTAAAGTCCTCGGGAGTAATAGTTACGTCCCAACGGGTAATAATGCCGTCATTGATGTTGTCAGTAGGAATCTCCTTGTCAGGAGTAAAGCTGGAAGCAGGGGATACCTTGAACTGATAAGACTGCGGACTTTCGAGAGCACGCAATACAGCTACTTCCGCCATGATACGACACAGATTGACAGCCAGGCGGGCTACGAAACTGTACATCTCCCTGCCATTAGCTATGCTCGAACGGGAGAACAGGCGGGAGAAGAGTGCGTCGAATTCTTCTTTCTGTCCAACCGTGAGCTGGAGTGTGTGAATTCCATGTGCTTTTATCATATCCAGTTTCCCTTTCCATTCCAATCCCATAGCGGTAAATACCTCTTCCAAATTTATCTTGTCCTCTGTAAACTGGCTCACCCATTTCCAGATGCCGTGCAGGTAGTAGAACAGTTGACGGGAGAAAGCACCGTCTTCTGTCGTCGGAATAAAAGTTTTGACTTGTGAGGGTGTTCCGGAAATCAGGACGGAAAGAAAGCTCTTTTTTACTTCCCGGTATTCCTGATCCGTACGGCGGTTGTAAGACAAGCGGTCGTGGTCGAACGCTTTGCGGAGCGTGTCGCTCCAGTGGCCGTAATCCGAGCCTATGGCAGTGGAAAGGGTATCCGCTTCGGCTTCACAGATAAGTCCTGTTCCTTCGGAATCCATGATATTTTGCAGGATACCCGTGCCGGTATTATTACCGGAAATGAGAAACATCCTGTTGGCAGGCATTTGCGGAGCTTCCACTTTAGCACGCTCTTTGCCCATTGCTTCATAAGCCGCTTTCTCTCTCTTATATGCTTTCATCTGTACGGCCACTTCTGTACGAATCTGGTCGTGGATAGGTTCTACGAGCAACCGGATATAGGAAAGGATGCTTTTGCCGGAAGCGGAAGGAGCGATGACGAAACATTGCATACAGGGATACTGGTATTTACCGCCATAAGAACAACGCACATACCGTTCCATGGAAGAACCTAAGGCTGTCAATGCTCCTAATAACATGATGTCATGTTGGGCCGCAGTGTTTCCATAGCTTATGATACGTTGCAGAAACTCCGGCCAGTCAGCTTCGGGGAAGGTAGGTAGCGGATGCTGCGGTTCACTGCCCGGCAATAGTTCTTCTTCTCCGTTTCCGCAAGTTTCGTCATTTCTTACCTTATTACGCGCGCACGTGTGTGTGGGAAAATTGCGGGGTGTACCTGCTGTACCTTTTGTACCCGCCGGGCTGTTCATAACTTCGTCTTTGCGGATGGTTACCCCTGCGGTTTCGGCGAGGTGGAACACTGTGCCCAGATGTATGTCGCCATGTTTCGTGGTGAGTGCGTTGGAGAATACCCTGTCGGCTTGTTCACGCTGATATTTGGCGGACATGCGGCAGAGACGGTGAAAATAGTCGCGCCCGGCTTCGCCGCAATCTGTGGCGATGGCAAATGCCAGTTGTACGTACTCAATGTAAGTCGGGGCGATATCCGCTCCTGCCGTTTCGACTGTCTCGGTGAGGCGGTGTAGTGATTCAATGTCGTTCATTTTTCTTGGATTGGGAATTATACAATTGAGAAATATAAATTCGTATATGGTCAGGCAATGACTTATAAGTCATATCAGATGTTTCTGAATAAGGCTTCGGGGTCGTGGCTCAGGAAGCAGGCTCTTACCAGGTCTTTCCCTGAACCGTCTACGCCTTTGGCAGTTGTCCGGGCGGTGATGTCCGTTGCCGGAGTGTAGGCCATTTCGACATATTGCATGGCTCTGTGGATGCTTTCTGTGACATTCCGTATCTCGTCTGCCGGAAATGGCGTGCCGGTCGGGATGAATGCTTTCACACCCCGGCCGCTGGGGCTGATATACGTAAGTATGGGGCGGAGGAAGGGATCGTCGAACAAGGTGCGGCGCATTCCGGCGGCTTCTTCGTAGGAGTCGAGGTGGTCTACGTCTATCACTATCAGCCGTGAGGGGGATAGGAAGCACTTGCCGTTGCGACGGGTGAAGGTGCCGCAGGGAGTCACGTAAGGCAGGAGCGTTGCTTTTGCCGTCCGCATATCCGAGGCGTTGCGTACTTGTTCGGTCAGGAGCCTGAGGTTCTCGTTGCAGGTGATCATCTGGAAAACTTGTTCCACGGAGATTTCGCAGAAGGGGAGAAGGGTGGCGGGGGTGACAATTCGTCCTTCTTCATTCCTGACGGGGGCGATGGGTGGCATGAAATAGGACATTCTGTAGTTGTTTGGCATATTGTTTTGCTGTAATGAGTTTAAATTTTTACCTTTGCGAAAAAAACACGAATGTGCTTTAAAACACGGTGTAAAATTAGCAAAGACAGAATAAACATCATCCCGACATACGGGATAAAAGTTAAAATAATTAATCGTTATGGTGTGTTTTTAACAATAAATAAGAATGAAAAAAGAAAAAGCTTGTTATGAGAGTTTGGGCGCTTGTATTTCAGAGTTGCAAGGCCGTTTGGTTTTGAAGAATCCTGAAGTGTATAAGGCAATAGGTATCGGGCATTCTACCTACAATGATGTAAAAAAGGGCTGGATGGCAGATTGAGTCATTACGTAGAAGTTGTCGATTTCTTTTTTGACTCCTTTAGTGAGGAGGAAATCGAGGCGTATTTGGATAAATGGAAGTTGCTGTATCTGGAGTACAGGAAGAGAAGAGAGGAGGAGCGGGGAGAACAGTGAAAAAACAGATAAAGTGAAAGAGTTGCAGGCGGGAAATTTTTTCCCGCCTGCCTTTTTTGTTGCAAACATATCAAATAGTAGCCATATCTTTTTCCGTGTGCGATAACGTAAACGAAAAAAATAACAATTTATTATGTATAAAAATAAGGGAGAATGCTTCGTAGTTCACAAATAATGATTAAATTTGCCGCGATTTGTAATGTTGAGTTTGCAAAATGACGAATAATACTATAAAGCATCTAGGTATTGTGGAAAGCATACAAGGTTCTCATCTGTCGGTGAGGATCGTCCAGACATCGGCTTGCGTGGCTTGTAGCGCAAAGGGGCACTGTTCCTCGGCGGATAGTAAGGACAAAATCATAGATATAATGGATACTGCGGCTGCTTCTTATCAAGTAGGAGAGAGAGTGATGGTGGTCGGCGAAACGTCGATGGGCATGATGGCAGTGGTATTGGCATTCATAATTCCTTTCGTACTTCTGATTTTTTCATTGTTTCTTTTTATGTCTCTGATAGGGAATGAATTGTATGCGGCTCTTCTTTCTTTGACTGTCCTCGTACCTTATTATTTCATTTTGTGGCTCAATAAAACGCGACTGAAACAAAAATTTTCATTTACTATAAAACCAATAAATAACTAAAAACATTATGAATTTGATTCTGATTGCAGTGATTTCATTGGGAGCGATAGCGCTCGTGCTGGCCGCTATTCTTTATGTGGCTTCCAAGAAATTTGCCGTGTATGAAGACCCGCGGATTGCCCAGGTGGGGGAAGTTTTGCCCCAGGCCAATTGTGGTGGATGTGGCTACCCCGGTTGTAGCGGATTTGCCGACGCTTGTGTCAAAGCCGGCTCACTGGATGGCAAGTTCTGTCCCGTAGGCGGACAACCTGTCATGGCAAAGATTGCTGATATTCTCGGATTGGCGGCAGGTGAAGCCGAACCGATGGTAGCAGTAGTGAGATGTAACGGAACATGCGCCAACCGTCCGCGTACCAATCTGTACGATGGTGCGAAGAGTTGCGCTATCGCCGCTTCACTGTATGGTGGAGAAACCGGTTGCAGCTACGGCTGCCTGGGTTGTGGCGACTGTGTGGCTGCCTGCCAGTTCGATGCTATCCACATGAATCCCGAAACAGGGCTTCCGGAAGTGGACGAAGCGAAATGTACGGCTTGTGGCGCTTGTGTGAAGGCTTGTCCGAAAGCGATTATCGAGATTCGCCCGCAGGGTAAGAAGTCGCGCCGTGTGTACGTCTCTTGTGTGAATAAGGACAAGGGTGCCGTGGCACGCAAGGCTTGTACCGTTAGTTGCATCGGCTGTGGCAAGTGTGTGAAGACTTGTCCGTTCGAAGCTATCACGCTGGAGAACAACCTGGCTTACATCGACCCGAACAAGTGTAAATCTTGCCGCAAGTGTGTGGAAGTTTGTCCGCAGAACACCATTACCGAGTTGAATTTCCCGCCGCGCAAACCGAAGACGGAAGAGGCTACGGCTGCTCCGAAACCGGCTGCAAAAGTGGAAACTCCTGCTGCAAAGGCTACAGAAGCTCCGAAAGTAACAGAATAAATAACAGAATAAAATACAGAATTGTATGTTAAAGACATTTTCAATTGGTGGAGTTCATCCACACGAAAATAAATTGTCGGCACATCAACCTATTATCATGGCGGAAGTTCCTGCAAAGGCAGTTATTCTGCTGGGGCAGCACATCGGTGCGCCTGCAAAACCGATTGTCGCGAAAGGTGATGTGGTAAAGGTGGGCACTAAGATTGCCGAACCTGCCGGCTTTGTTTCGGCAGCAATTCACTCTTCAGTCAGTGGCAAAGTGGCGAAGATTGATACGATAGTCGATGCCAGCGGTTATGCGAAACCTGCCATCTTCATTGACGTGGAAGGTGACGAATGGGAAGAAACAATCGACCGCAGCAAGACGCTGGTGAAGAAATGTGAACTTCCGGCGGAAGAAATAGTGAAGAAGATTGCCGATGCGGGAATCGTAGGTCTGGGCGGTGCTTGTTTCCCTACGCAGGTGAAACTGTGTCCTCCTCCTTCTTTCAAGGCTGAATGTGTGATTATCAACGCGGTAGAGTGCGAACCCTATCTGACTGCCGACCATCAGCTCATGCTGGAACATGCGGAAGAAATCATGGTAGGTGTCTCTATCCTGATGAAAGCCGTGAAAGTAAACAAGGCATTTATCGGAATCGAAAATAATAAGCCCGATGCTATCGAGCTGATGACAAAAATAGCTTCCAGTTATGCAGGTATCGAGGTTGTGCCTTTGAAGGTGCAATATCCGCAAGGAGGTGAAAAACAACTGATCGACGCGATTACCAAACGTCAGGTGGCCAGCGGCGCACTGCCTATCTCTACGGGAGCGGTAGTGCAGAACGTGGGTACGGCGTTTGCTGTTTATGAAGCTGTCCAGAAGAATAAACCGTTATTTGAACGTGTGATTACCGTGACGGGAAAGTCGGTGGCTAAGCCGTCCAACTTCCTGGCTCGTATCGGTACGCCGATGAAGCAGTTGATTGACGCTTGCGGCGGTCTGCCGGAAGATACGGGAAAAGTAATCGGTGGCGGCCCGATGATGGGTAAGGCACTGGTGAATATCGAAGTTCCCACTGCGAAGGGCAGTTCCGGTATCCTGATTATGAATCAGAAGGAAGCCAAGCGTGGCGAGGAACAGACCTGTATCCGTTGCGCGAAGTGCGTGAGCGCTTGTCCGATGGGACTGGAGCCGTACTTGCTCGGAGCTTTGTCCGAAAACGGGGATTTTGAATCAATGGAAAAAGAAAGAATCATGGATTGCATCGAGTGTGGCTCCTGCCAGTTCACTTGTCCCGCCAATCGTCCGTTGCTCGACTACTGTCGTCTGGGCAAAGGCAAGGTAGGAGCTATGATTCGCGCACGTCAAGCTAAAAAATAACGAATATGGAAAATAAATTAATCGTATCACTATCACCCCACGTTCATGGCGGAGACAGCGTGAAGAAGAATATGTACGGCGTGCTGATTGCACTGGTTCCGGCTTTTCTGGTGTCTCTCTATTTCTTCGGCCTGGGTGCTCTGATTGTTACAGCTACTTCCGTTGCGGCTTGTTTGTTCTTCGAATGGGCGATCGGGAAATATTTAATGAAGAAACCGACCACGACTATCTGCGACGGCTCTGCCGTTATCACAGGTGTGTTGCTGGCATTTAACTTACCTTCCAATCTGCCGATTTGGATTATCATTCTCGGTGCGTTGTTCGCTATCGGTGTGGGCAAGATGTCTTTCGGCGGACTGGGTTGCAATCCTTTCAACCCTGCGTTGGCAGGACGTGTGTTCCTGTTGCTCTCTTTCCCGGTACAGATGACAAGTTGGCCGATAGTCGGTCAGTTGACCGCTTATACGGATGCCACCACCGGAGCTACTCCGTTGGCGTTGATGAAGCAGGCGATTCATGGCGATACCTCTGCGCTGAGCCAGATACCGGATGCTTTGAGTCTGCTGATCGGGCAGAACGGCGGATGTATCGGCGAGGTCAGTGCGTTGGCGTTGCTGATCGGACTGGTTTATATGCTGTGGAAGAAGATTATCACCTGGCATATTCCTGTATCTATCCTGGTGACTGTATTCGTATTTGCCGGCATCATGCATCTGGTGGATCCTGAGAAATACGTTTCTCCGCTGTTGCAGTTACTCTCCGGAGGTCTGATGCTGGGCGCTGTCTTTATGGCAACGGATTACGTGACTTCTCCGATGAGCAAAAAAGGAATGTTGATTTATGGTGTTTGTATCGGTCTGCTGACGGTGGTTATCCGTCTGTTCGGTGCCTATCCCGAAGGTATGTCGTTCGCCATCCTGATAATGAATGCGTTCACTCCGCTGATTAACACCTATTGTAAACCTAAACGCTTTGGGGAGGTAGCGAAGAAGAAATGAAAAAGTTACAATCATCTTTAAAGAATATGTTGCTGGTGCTTACGGGTGTGACTGCTGTCTCCGTAGCGTTGCTGGCTTATGTGAACGAACTGACCAAAGGCCCTATCGCCGAAGCGAACGCAAAGACGCTGAACGAGGCTTTGAAGAAGGTTCTTCCCGAATTTACCAATAATCCGGTAGCGGAAAGCGATACTATTTTCGGTGAGAAAGACGGAAAGAAGTTCGTTGACTTCATTGTCTATCCGGCAAAGAACGGCGAAGAACTGGTCGGTACGGCTGTTGAAGCCAAATCTATGGGATTCGGCGGTGAGCTGAAAGTGCTGGTAGGCTTTAATGCTGAAGGTAAAATCTATAATTACTCCCTGCTGGCTCATGCGGAAACTCCGGGGCTGGGCTCGAAAGCCGACAAATGGTTTGGCGCTTATGACCCTGCCAAAGGTGAGCAGGCAGTGTCGCACGAAGAAAGTGCGAAGTCTATCCTGGGCATGAATCCGGGTGAAGCTCCGCTGACTGTCAGCAAGGACGGCGGACAGGTGGATGCCATCACAGCGTCTACTATCAGTTCGCGCGCATTCCTGAATGCTGTGAATGCGGCTTACCAGGCATATAAAGCAACTCCGGACACGGACGCGGCTACGGGAGCTACGATTAAAGTTGAACTTACTGATTCTATCAGTGCTAAATAAGAAAGGAGACAAGTATGAATAACTTTAAAGTAATGATGAACGGGATTATCAAAGAGAATCCTACGTTTGTGCTCCTGCTTGGTATGTGTCCTACGTTGGGTACGACTTCATCGGCTATCAACGGTATGGGCATGGGACTGGCTACGATGTTCGTATTGATCTGCTCGAACGTGGTGATTTCCCTGATTAAGAATCTGATTCCGGATATGGTACGTATCCCTTCATTTATCGTGGTAATCGCGTCTTTCGTGACGTTGCTTCAGATGGTGATGCAGGCTTATGTGCCGGGACTGTATGCTACGCTCGGTCTTTTCATTCCATTGATTGTGGTGAACTGTATCGTGTTGGGACGTGCCGAGGCTTTCGCCGCAAAAAATAACGCGGTCGCTTCCATGTTCGACGGTATCGGCATGGGATTGGGCTTTACCATTGCCCTCACTCTGCTGGGTGCTGTCCGCGAGTTTCTGGGAACAGGCAAGATTTTCGACCTGACAATCATGCCGGAAGAATACGGAATGTTGGTATTTGTACTGGCTCCGGGTGCTTTCATCGCTTTGGGATACCTCATCGCGCTGATTAACAGTTTCAAGAAAGCCTAACTCAATTAAATAAGAAAAGAATATGGAATATATATTGATTTTTATTTCGGCAATCTTTGTAAACAACATCGTGTTGTCGCAGTTCCTGGGTATCTGTCCGTTCCTCGGCGTATCCAAGAAAGTGGAAACTGCGATGGGTATGAGCGCTGCGGTTGCTTTTGTGCTGACCATCGCTACCATCGTTACCTTCCTGATTCAGAAGTTTGTCCTTGATGTTTTCGGTTTGGGATACTTGCAGACGATTACTTTCATCCTGGTGATTGCCGGACTGGTGCAGATGGTGGAAATCATCCTGAAGAAGGTTTCTCCGGCTCTTTATCAGGCATTGGGCGTGTTCCTGCCGCTGATTACGACCAACTGTTGTATTCTTGGTGTGGCTATCCTGGTGATTCAGAAGGACTATGATTTGCTGACAGGAGTTGTGTATGCGTTCTCTACGGCTATCGGCTTCGGACTGGCACTGGTACTCTTTGCCGGACTGCGTGAGCAAATGAGCCTGGTGAAAGTTCCGAAGGGAATGCAAGGCACTCCGATTGCCCTGATTACCGCCGGTCTGCTTGCTATGGCATTCATGGGATTCTCAGGTGTGGTGTAAGACTTACAGTTGATAATTAAATATGGGATTGGAAACTCCGGCGTATGGCGACATACAGGCTGTGGGTTTCCAATTCTTTTTTTGTACCTGAATGCTGTTTTTTTATACCTGAATACCACCGAATCGTACCAAATCGTTTTTTTGATAAATAATTTCGTGACAATTTATTGCAAATCCATTTTATTTCCATAAATTTGTAGCTCAAACGACAAAAAGCCGAAAAACTAACCATTTATAAAGAATATGAAAGAAAGAATTTTAGTAACGGGCGGAACAGGATATATAGGTTCTCACACCGTAGTAGAACTACAGAACAGTGGATATGAAGTAATCATCATCGATAATTTATCAAATTCAAGTGCCGACGTTGTTGACAATATAGAGAAGGTATCCGGTATTCGTCCGGTTTTCGAGAAATTGGATTGTCTCGATTTGGAAGGTCTGGATGCTGTGTTTACTAAATATAAAGGAATTAAGGCTATCATTCACTTTGCAGCGAGCAAAGCAGTAGGAGAATCAGTGGAGAAACCGTTGCTTTATTATCGCAACAACCTCGTTTCTTTGATTAACCTTCTTGAACTGATGCCTAAACATGGAGTGGAAGGTATCGTGTTCTCTTCTTCTTGTACAGTATACGGTCAGCCGGATGAACTGCCGGTAACGGAAAAGGCTCCGATCAAGAAAGCGGAATCGCCTTATGGAAATACCAAACAAATCAATGAAGAGATTATTCGCGATACAGTAGCTTCCGGAGCTCCGATCAATGCTATCATGCTGCGTTATTTCAATCCGATTGGCGCGCATCCTACCGCATTGTTGGGTGAACTGCCGAATGGCGTTCCTCAAAACCTGATTCCTTATCTGACTCAGACTGCTATGGGTATCCGTGAGAAACTCAGCGTGTTTGGTGATGATTATGATACGCCTGACGGCTCTTGTATCCGTGACTTTATCAACGTTGTTGACTTGGCTAAAGCACACGTAATCGCTATCCGCCGTATCCTGGAAAAGGGACAGAAAGAAAAAGTGGAAGTATTCAATATCGGTACGGGACGTGGTGTTTCCGTTTTGGAATTAATCAATGGCTTTGAAAAAGCTACCGGTGTGAAATTGAATTACCAGATAGTCGGACGCCGTGCAGGTGATATCGAAAAGGTTTGGGCAAACCCTGATTTTGCAAATAATGAACTGGGTTGGAAAGCCGTAGAAACTTTGGAAGATACTTTACGTTCTGCATGGAACTGGCAACTGAAGCTTCGTGAGAGAGGTATTCAGTAAAAGAGATAAATGTTTTAATTAACATAAAAGTTTAAACAAACCGTGCATGCGGTTTGTTTAATAATTGCAAATCGACCTGAAGCTGGTTGTGAGTATGTGAATATACATAAGCAGTACTTATACCTCCCGGTATAGACAGGTGATTGCATAGTAGTTTTGTCGTGTTTTATTTTGTGTTTGTGTTGTGACGGTACTACGACGTGAGTCGTGGTACCGTTTTTTGTTCAGATTTTACTTGTGTTTTGAATTATAAAACATTTATGCCTTATTCTTTTATGATTCAAAACTATTTTGTATTTTTGTATCAAATGAATAAGAAATGAGAGTAGTATCACATAAGAAATTCAGAGGTAACAACTATCGGTTGGTAGTGGTTATTAAATTTACGATGGGATATATTTTTATCCGTTGGGTGGGTACTCATAAAGATTACGATAAAATAGATTGTTCAACTATATAATATGATAGATATGACCAAAATAACGAAGGAACAATATGAATTTGCATTGGCAAGGGTTGAGGAACTCCTGCCTTTGGTTGATGATAGTACTCCTGTAAATGATAAGAGAGTAGTGGAACTCTCTGTTATGTCTGATATAGTGATTGCATATGAAAAGGAACATTTTCCAATAGAAAAGCCAACCGTAGCAGAATTGATAGAACTGTCCCTTGAAGAAAAGGGAATGACGCAAAGGCAACTTGCAAGTGAAATAGGGGTTAGCCCTTCACGCGTGAATGATTATATTTCAGGCCGTTCTGAACCTACTTTAAAAATAGCTCGCATGCTTTGCCGGGTGCTGAATATACATCCTGCTGCAATGTTAGGTTTCTGAAACTTTGCCGGAACATAATTTCCGGCAAAGGGTTATTGGCCTAACGTGCCTTTAAAACAAAACGAGTTACTTTTCCAGTTTATTTCCGGCAGGGAAGATTCCGGTGCGAACAGCCCGAATACAGAAGAACCGGAACCGCTCATGGATGCATAGAGTGCTCCTTGGTTATAGAGTTCTTCCTTTATTTCTCCGATGACAGGATGTTGCGGGAAGACGCTCGCTTCGAAATCGTTGATTAATGTATCCTTCCATTCTGCGACCGGACGACGGATTACCTCTTTGACCGGATATTCGGGATGATGGGGATGAATGTTCGCGAAGGCTTCGCGGGTGGAAACGAAAACATCCGGCTTCACAATCATAATCTGATAACCTCTTAATGAAAGTTCGATTGGCGAGAAGATGTTGCCGATGCCTTCGGCGTAGACTGGTTTGTTCTTGATAAAGAAAGCACAGTCCGCTCCTAAGGTGGCGGCGTATATTTCCAGTTGCTCTTCAGATAAATTCAAATGAAACTGCTCGTTGAGTAACTTCAGCATAAAAGCGGCGTCTGACGAGCCGCCACCTAATCCGGCTCCTGAAGGAATATGCTTGTATAGATGAATCTCGACAGGGGGAAGGTGAAATTCCTTGTCCAGCAGTGAATAGGCTTTTGCGACCAGGTTGTCTTCCGGGGTGCCGGCTATCTCCATTCCATACTGGTGGAGGGTGATTTTCTTGTCTGCTTCGGAGAGACTTGCTTCGGAGAGACTTGCTTTGGGGAGAGTGCGGATTTCGAGAGCATCTTCAAGGGCTACCGGATAGAAAACTGTTTCCAGGTTGTGATAACCGTCCGGGCGTTTCTCCGTGATGGAGAGCCCCAAGTTTATTTTGATATTCGGAAAAGCGATCATATGTACTTTTTTACGATTTACAATTTAGTGTTTACAGTGCTCCACATTGCAATTAATCATAGTTGGATAATGTGAATCGGGAGCAAAGTTAGTAAAATCTTCATTTTTCCTTATTCATTCTTCGTGATTATATTCTATCTTTGTCGTCCCGACTGGAAGAACTCTGTTATAAAGGAGTCTGGCCGGTCGCAAAATAGTAAATAGTAAATTGAAAAATAGTAAATATCTTCATGGCCGAACAGAGAAAAAATACCCGCAATACAAAGTCTACTAAAGTGCAACCGGTAAATGATTATGGTCGTATCCAGCCTCAGGCGCCTGAGCTGGAAGAAGCTGTGTTGGGAGCTTTGATGATTGAGAAGGATGCCTACTCGCTAGTGAGCGAGATTCTCCGTCCCGAATCTTTTTATGAGCACCGTCACCAGTTGATTTATGCAGCTATTACCGACCTTGCCGTCAACCAGAAACCGGTGGATATTCTGACGGTAAAGGAACAGCTTAGCAAACGGGGAGATTTGGATGAGGTCGGGGGGCCGTTTTATATTACTCAGTTGAGTAGCAAGGTCGCCTCTTCGGCGCATATTGAGTATCATGCACGTATCATTGCGCAGAAGTCGCTGGCACGTGAGTTGATTACGTTTACGAGCAATATCCAAAGCAAGGCTTTTGACGAGACGCTGGATGTGGATGACTTGATGCAGGAAGCGGAAGGCAAGCTTTTCGAGATTTCGCAGCAGAATATGAAGAAAGACTATACGCAGATCAATCCGGTGATTGACGAAGCTTATAAGCTGATTCAGAAGGCTGCGGCACGAACCGACGGTTTGAGCGGTCTTGAAAGTGGTTTCACGAAACTGGACAAGATGACTTCCGGCTGGCAGAATTCCGACCTTATTATTATTGCTGCCCGTCCTGCCATGGGTAAGACAGCTTTCGTGCTTTCTATGGCGAAGAATATAGCTGTTGATTATCGGAATCCGGTGGCGTTGTTCTCTCTTGAAATGAGTAACGTCCAGTTGGTGAACCGTTTGATTACGAATGTCTGCGAGATTCCGAGTGAGAAAATCAAGAGCGGACAGTTGGCGAATTACGAGTGGCAGCAATTGGATTACAAGCTGAAGGACTTGCTGGACGCGCCGCTTTACGTGGATGATACCCCGTCTTTGTCGGTTTTCGAGCTTCGTACGAAAGCACGCCGTCTGGTGCGTGAGCATGGGGTGAGAATTATTATTATTGACTACCTTCAGTTGATGAATGCGAGCGGTATGGCATTCGGAAGCCGTCAGGAAGAGGTGAGTACCATTTCGCGTTCGTTGAAGGGATTGGCGAAGGAGTTGAATATTCCGATTATCGCGCTGTCGCAGTTGAACCGTGGTGTGGAAAGCCGTGAAGGTATCGACGGCAAGCGTCCGCAGTTGAGTGACCTTCGTGAATCGGGAGCCATCGAGCAGGATGCCGATATGGTGTGCTTTATTCATCGTCCGGAATATTATAAGATCTTCCAGGATGACAGGGGAAATGACTTGCGCGGTATGGCGGAGATTGTGATAGCCAAGCACCGTAATGGTGCGGTAGGCGAGGTGTTGCTCCGGTTTAAGGGTGAGTTTACCCGTTTCTCGAATCCGGAAGACGACATGGTTATCCCGATGCCGGGCGAGCCTGCCGGTGCCATGCTGGGTTCTAAAATGAATACAGGAGGAGCGGGTTCCGTTCCACCGCCGCCGGCGCCTGACTTTGCTCCGCAGGCGGAGAATCCGTTTGCCGCGCCGATAGGAGGGGACGGGCCGTTGCCATTCTAGTTGTTCATTATTTCACCACAGAGGACGCAGAGGACACAGAGTTCTTTCTTTTTACTAAGTACTCATGTTTAATTAGTTCACAAATTAATTATATACATTTACTTATTACGGATTTACACTTGTTTATCATCTTCCCGCTATCCTCTGTGTCCTCTGCGTCCTCTGTGGTGAAATAACTCTCAACTTTTTTAAGAACCTTTTCGGTCAACCGAAAAATCTTATTAACTTTGCGAATCTTTTTGAGAAACAATAAAAAAATAATGATATGAATATCTCTTACAACTGGCTGAAAGAGTATGTCAACTTCGATTTGACGCCCGAAGAAACGGCGGCTGCGTTGACTTCTATCGGCTTGGAAACAGGTGGTGTGGAAGAAGTACAAACCATTAAAGGTGGTTTGGAAGGTCTTGTGATCGGCGAAGTGCTGACTTGCGTGGAACACCCGAATTCCGACCATTTGCATATTACTACTGTCAATCTGGGAGAAGGCGAGCCGGTGCAGATCGTTTGTGGTGCTCCGAATGTGGCTGCCGGACAAAAAGTGGTGGTAGCTACTTTGGGAACAAAACTCTATGACGGTGACGAATGTTTTACCATCAAGAAATCAAAAATCCGTGGTGTGGAATCTACCGGTATGATTTGCGCTGAAGACGAAATAGGTCTCGGTACGGATCATGCGGGCATCATCGTATTGCCGGAAACTGCTGTTCCGGGTACGCTCGCCAAGGATTATTATAATATCAAGAGCGACTATGTGCTTGAAGTGGACATCACGCCCAACCGCGCGGATGCCTGCTCACACTATGGGGTAGCCCGTGACTTGTATGCCTATCTGATTCAGAACGGCAAGCAGGCCACTTTGCAACGCCCGTCAGTGGATGACTTCAAAGTGGAAAACCATGACTTGAATATTGAAGTGAAGGTTGAAAACAGCGAGGCTTGTCCGCACTATGCCGGAGTTACCGTGAAAGGGGTGACGGTGAAGGAAAGCCCGGAATGGTTGCAGAACAAACTGCGACTGATCGGTGTGCGTCCTATTAATAATGTAGTGGATATTACCAATTATATCGTTCATGCTTTCGGTCAGCCTTTGCACTGCTTCGATGCCGCCAAGATAAAAGGCAATGAGGTGATTGTAAAGACAATGCCCGAAGGAACTACGTTCGTCACACTGGATGAAGTGGAACGCAAACTGAACGAACGCGACCTGATGATCTGCAATAAGGAGGAAGGCATGTGTATTGCCGGCGTATTCGGCGGACTGGACTCCGGTTCTACGGAAGCTACGACGGATGTATTCATCGAAAGTGCTTACTTCCATCCTACATGGGTGCGTAAGACTGCACGACGTCATGGTCTGAACACGGATGCTTCTTTCCGTTTCGAGCGTGGTATCGATCCGAACGGCGTGATTTATTGCCTGAAACTGGCTGCCATGATGGTGAAAGAACTGGCCGGTGGTACGATTTCTTCTGATATTAAGGATATATATACTACTCCCGCGCAGGATTTTATCGTAGACTTGGCGTATGACAAAGTCAATTCATTGATAGGCAAGGTGATTCCGGTAGAGACAATCAAGAGCATTGTGACCAGTCTGGAAATGAAAATCACCAATGAAACGGCTGAAGGTCTGACATTGGCTGTTCCGCCTTACCGGGTAGATGTGCAGCGTGATTGTGACGTGATCGAGGATATTCTCCGCATCTACGGATATAATAATGTGGAGATTCCGTCTACTCTGAAGTCTAGTCTGACTACGAAAGGTGAGCATGACAAATCAAATAAATTGCAGAATCTGGTTGCCGAACAGTTGGTTGGCTGCGGATTCAATGAAATACTGAACAACTCATTGACCCGTGCCGCATACTATGACGGTTTGGAAACTTATCCGTCAAACCGCCTGGTGATGCTGCTGAACCCGTTGAGCGCGGATTTGAACGCTATGCGCCAGACTTTGTTGTTCGGTGGACTGGAAAGCATCGCTCACAACGCGAACCGTAAGAATGCCGATCTGAAATTCTTCGAATTCGGTAACTGCTATTATTTCGACGGAGACAAGAAGAATGAGGAAAAGGTATTGGCTCCTTACTCGGAAGATTATCACTTGGGATTGTGGGTAACCGGCAAGAAGGTTTCCAACTCGTGGGCGCATGTAGACGAGAACAGTTCTGTTTATGAATTGAAGGCTTATGTGGAGAATATATTGAAACGTCTGGGACTGGATCTGCATAATCTGGTTGTAGGTAATCTGACCGATGATGTTTTTGCTGCTGCGCTTTCTGTGAACACGAAGGGGGGCAAGCGTCTTGCGTCTTTCGGTGTAGTGACCAGGAAATTGCTGAAGGCATTCGATATCGATAATGAAGTTTATTTTGCCGACTTGAACTGGAAGGAGCTTATGAAGGCTATCCGTTCGGTGAAGATCAGCTACAAGGAAATTTCCAAGTTCCCGGCAGTGAAGCGTGACCTGGCTTTGTTGCTTGACAAGAATGTACAGTTTGCCGAAATCGAGAAGATTGCTTATGATACGGAGAAGAAGTTGCTGAAAGAAGTGGAACTTTTTGATGTGTACGAAGGCAAGAATCTGGAAGCAGGCAAGAAATCTTATGCAGTGAGCTTCTTGCTTCAGGATGAGAACCAGACATTGAACGACAAGATGATTGACAAGATCATGTCGAAACTGGTGAAGAACCTGGAAGATAAACTGGGTGCCAAACTAAGATAATCAGATAAACTTAGAATTGTTATTATAAAAATATAAACCAATGGGAAGAGCATTTGAATATAGAAAGGCCGCCAAACTGAAAAGATGGGGCCACATGGCTAAAACATTTACAAGACTGGGTAAGCAAATCGCTATCGCTGTGAAGGCGGGCGGCCCGGAGCCTGAAAATAACCCGACGCTGCGTTCGGTAATCGCTACTTGTAAGCGTGAGAATATGCCGAAGGATAATATCGAACGTGCTATCAAGAACGCGATGGGTAAAGACCAGAGCGACTACAAGAGCATGACTTACGAAGGATACGGCCCGCATGGAATTGCTGTCTTTGTGGATACGTTGACAGACAATACTACCCGTACGGTGGCTGACGTCCGTTCGGTATTCAACAAGTTCGGCGGTAACCTGGGTACAATGGGTTCCCTGGCATTCCTTTTCGACCATAAGTGTATGTTCACTTTCAAGAAGAAAGACGGATTGGATATGGAAGAGCTGATTCTCGACCTGATTGACTATGATGTGGAAGATGAATATGACGAGGATGAAGAAGAAGGTACAATCACTATCTACGGTGATCCCAAGAGTTATGCCGCTATTCAGAAGCACTTGGAAGAATGTGGTTTCGAAGATGTCGGTGGAGACTTCACTTATATCCCGAACGATATGAAGGATGTGACTCCCGAACAACGCGAAACTCTGGATAAGATGATCGAACGTCTGGAAGAATTTGACGACGTGCAGACTGTTTATACAAACATGAAACCTGAAGAAAGCGAAGAATAAGCCGGTATGGAGTATGTTTATAAAACCAAAGGCACTTGCAGCACGAACATCGAACTGAATGTGGAAGATGGAGTTGTGAAGGAAGTGGCCTTTTGGGGCGGATGCAACGGAAACCTACAAGGTATTTCGCGCCTGGTAAAAGGCATGAAAGTGGAAGAGGTGATTACCAAGCTTGAGGGTGTACGTTGCGGTGGCAGACCGACGTCTTGTCCCGACCAGTTATGTCGTGCATTGCATGAGATGGGATATTAACGGACAACGTTTCCTTTTTTTATAGTTATATCGGAAGGGAGTGGCAAAAAACTCCCTTTTGATTTTTATTCAGGCACGGATTACATGGATAACACGGTTTTGATTGATTTAGAACCGTGAAATCCGTGAAATCCGTGCCTGAATCTTATTTACTTATTTGTCGGTATTTTGAACCAAAATCGAACTCCAGTCGTTATTTATAAGTATATTTGTACTGGATAAACTATTATGCAAGAAATGAAGAATATTTTTCAAGATTTAAAACGCAAAGATCATAAACGTTATTTGGGCGGGCTGGATGTGTTCAGATATATCGGCCCGGGGCTTTTGGTGACGGTAGGATTTATTGATCCGGGAAACTGGGCGTCTAATTTCGCTGCCGGTTCCGAGTTCGGGTATTCGCTGCTTTGGGTAGTCACCTTGTCCACTATTATGTTGATTGTGCTTCAACACAACGTTGCCCACCTGGGGATTGTCACCGGGCTTTGCCTTTCGGAAGCGGCCACTAAATATACTCCGAAATGGGTATCCCGTCCGATATTGGGTACGGCGGTGCTGGCTTCCATCTCTACTTCGCTGGCGGAGATTCTGGGTGGTGCCATTGCTTTGGAAATGCTGTTGGATATTCCCATCATATGGGGGGCTATATTGACGACCGTTTTTGTCTCTATCATGCTTTTCACCAATTCTTATAAAAAAATAGAGCGTTCCATCATTGCGTTCGTTTCCGTGATCGGGCTTTCGTTTATTTATGAGTTGTTCCTCGTGGAGATAGACTGGCCGGCTGCGGCAGCGGGATGGGTGACTCCGTCGTTTCCGAAAGGAAGTATGCTGATTATCATGAGTGTGCTGGGGGCGGTGGTGATGCCGCATAACCTGTTCCTTCATTCGGAAGTGATACAGAGCCACGAGTATAATAAGAAAGACGATGCGTCCATCAAGAAGGTACTGAAATATGAGTTGTTCGATACGCTGTTTTCGATGATTGTCGGTTGGGCGATTAACAGTGCGATGATTCTGTTGGCTGCCGCTACGTTCTTCAAGAGCGGTATCCAGGTGGAAGAATTGCAGCAGGCGAAATCGCTGCTCGAACCGTTATTGGGAAGCAATGCCGCTATTGTATTCGCGTTGGCGCTGTTGATGGCGGGCATTTCGTCGACTATCACAAGCGGGATGGCGGCAGGTTCTATCTTCGCGGGTATTTTCGGCGAATCGTATCACATCAAGGACAGCCACTCGCAAGTCGGTGTTCTTCTGTCTTTGGGGATTGCCTTGCTGCTGATTTTCTTTATCGGAGATCCTTTCAAGGGGTTGATTATATCGCAGATGATACTTAGTATCCAGTTGCCCTTCACGGTGTTCTTGCAGGTGGGGCTGACTTCTTCGCGGAAGGTGATGGGGGATTATGTGAACAGCCGTTGGAGCACCTTTGTGCTGTACACCATTGCCATCATCGTGTCGGTACTGAATATCATGCTGTTATTCTCATAAAATGAACATGAATTAATAAATATGTGACAATGAAGATTATTACTTATAACGTGAACGGGCTGCGTGCTGCTGTTTCCAAGGGTTTCGCGGAATGGCTGGCGCAGGAGAATCCCGATGTTCTTTGTCTGCAAGAGACAAAACTACAACCGGATCAATATCCGGCAGAGGTGTTTGAAGCACTGGGGTACAAGTCTTATTTGTATTCGGCACAGAAGAAAGGGTATAGCGGAGTGGCGATACTTACCAAGCAGGAACCGGATCATGTGGAATATGGGATGGGGATGGAAGCCTATGATAATGAAGGCCGTTTTATCCGTGCCGACTTCGGAGATTTGTCGGTAGTCAGCGTGTATCATCCTTCGGGAACGAGCGGGGATGAACGCCAGGCATTTAAGATGGTGTGGCTGGAAGACTTTCAGAACTATGTGACGGAGTTGCGGAAAACCCGTCCGAACCTGATTCTTTGCGGGGATTATAATATTTGCCATGAACCGATTGATATTCACGATCCTGTGAGGAATGCGAAGAACAGTGGTTTCCTTCCTGAAGAACGGGAATGGATGACCCGTTTCCTTTCTGCGGGATTTATTGATTCTTTCCGGTTGCTTTATCCCGAAAAGCAGGAATATACGTGGTGGAGCTACCGCTTTAATTCGCGTGCCAAGAATAAGGGGTGGCGGATAGATTACTGCATGACGAGCGAACCGGTACGTCCTTTGCTGAAGAGTGCACGGATTCTGAATGATGCTGTGCATTCCGATCACTGTCCGATGGTGCTGGAAATCGAACGTTGAACTGAAAAATGGTATATTTGACTTACGGGTGTCTCCTCTAGCGTGAAATTCGCGGAGGCAGACACCTTGTTTTATCCTTTAGTATTTGGATGGCGGATTTAAATCCACATAAGGATCTTTGATGGCTGACTCCATCATTGCGTCCACAGTGATTCCTGTATCTTCTTTATATGTCCTTCTTTTGTTCCACTCGCGTATATCCTTAAGTGTGACTTCACGCTTTTTTCTGTTTTGGGGAAAATTGATTTTTCTTCTCCTATCAGCGTATTCGTCCTTACGTGCGGAACTCATCATAGCCTGGATAGCTATGGCCGTCGATTCCTTATATGATATTGATTTGCCCATATTTTCAAATTTAGATTTTAATCTTGGTGTAATTTCCGCTAACAAAGATACTTTTTTATATTTTTGCATGAAAATAAAAAGCGATAAATAGTATGGAAGACAGAATAGAAAAAGCGGTGGAGCTTTTTAAGAGCGGATATAATTGTTCGCAGTCGGTAGTGGCTGCCTTTGCGGATATGTACGGATTCACACAGGAACAGGCTTTGCGCATGGGTGCGTCCTTCGGTGGGGGGATAGGCCGGATGCGTGAAACGTGCGGGGCGGCCTGCGGAATGTTTCTGGTTGCAGGCTTGGAGACAGGGGCGACGGAAGCAACCGACCGGGAAGGCAAGGCTGCCAACTATGCGGTAGTGCAGGAACTGGCGGCTGAGTTCAAGAAACGCAACGGTTCGCTGATTTGCGGCGAATTGTTGGGATTAAAGAAAAAAGAACCGGTTTCCACCGTTCCGGAAGAGCGTACTGCTCAATATTATAGCAAGCGCCCTTGCGCGAAAATGGTGGAAGAAGCGGCAAGAATCTGGTGTGAATACCTCGAAAAGCATCCGAAATGAGCGGAAAAATGCTTTTTTATTACAAAATCAATAAAAAAACATTCAATAAAGTGTTATATAACATAAAAATAACTATCTTTGTCCCCGAAATAAAATCTGAAAGTCTTTATGGCACGGATGATTTTAAGCATGTCTAACTAAAATTTCAAAGCAAATGTTGAAAGAAAAAGCAGGTGTAATCGCAGGAAATATCTGGAATGCACTGAATGAAACAGAAGGAATGACTGCCAAGCAACTGAAGAAAGCAACTAAGTTGGTTGACAAAGACCTGTTCCTCGGACTTGGCTGGTTATTGAGAGAAGACAAAGTCTCTGTGGAAGAAGTTGAAGGTGAACTCTTCATCAAATTGATCTAAGCGAGTAACTCACTTAAGCAATAAAAAAATGCGTTGGTACATTGTCAGAATGTTATCAACGCATTTTTTTTTATTCCGCCATTTACGTATCTTTGCACACCAAAAAGATAAAATAATAAGAATTCGAATGAAAAATATACGCAATTTTTGTATTATTGCTCATATTGACCACGGTAAGTCAACGCTCGCCGACCGCCTGCTGGAGTTTACCAAGACTATTCAGGTGACTTCGGGACAGATGCTTGACAATATGGATCTGGAGAAGGAGAGAGGGATTACCATCAAGAGTCATGCTATTCAGATGGAATATATCTATAAGGGCGAGAAGTATGTCCTTAACCTGATCGACACTCCGGGACACGTGGATTTCTCATACGAGGTGTCCCGTTCCATTGCGGCTTGTGAAGGTGCATTGCTGATTGTCGATGCGTCGCAGGGCGTACAGGCACAGACCATTTCCAACTTGTATATGGCCATCGAGCACGATCTTGAAATTATTCCGGTTATCAATAAATGTGATATGGTGAGTGCCAACCCGGAAGAGGTGGAAGATGAGATCGTGGAATTGCTGGGCTGCAAGCGCGAGGAGGTGATCCGTGCATCGGGTAAAACCGGTATGGGCGTGGAAGAGATCCTTGCGGCTGTTATCGAACGTATCCCTCATCCCGAAGGAGACGAAGATGCTCCGTTGCAGGCATTGATTTTCGACTCTGTGTTCAACTCTTTCCGTGGAATTATCGCTTATTTCAAGATTGAAAACGGTATAATCCGCAAGGGTGACAAGGTGAAATTCTTCAATACGGGCAAGGAATATGATGCCGACGAGGTAGGGGTGCTGAAAATGGATTTGGTTCCTCGTAACGAGCTTCGTACGGGAGACGTAGGATATATTATTTCGGGTATCAAGACTTCCAAGGAGGTGAAAGTGGGAGATACCATTACGCATATCGCCCGTCCGTGCGACAAGGCTATCGCCGGTTTTGAGGAAGTGAAGCCGATGGTGTTTGCGGGAGTTTACCCGATTGAGGCGGAAGACTTTGAAGACCTTCGTGCGTCTTTGGAAAAGTTGCAGTTGAATGATGCTTCCTTGACGTTCCAGCCGGAGTCTTCGTTGGCTTTGGGCTTTGGTTTCCGTTGTGGTTTCCTCGGATTGCTTCATATGGAGATTGTGCAGGAACGTTTGGATCGTGAGTTTGACATGAATGTGATTACTACGGTGCCGAATGTATCCTATCATATATTTGACAAGCAGGGCAATATGAAGGAAGTGCACAATCCGGGCGGTATGCCCGATCCGACGATGATAGATCATATCGAGGAACCGTATATCAAGGCTTCCATCATTACGACGACCGATTATATAGGCCCTATCATGACGCTTTGCCTGGGTAAACGGGGTGAGCTTATCAAGCAGGAGTATATTTCCGGTAATCGTGTGGAGATATATTATAATATACCTTTGGGTGAGATTGTGATCGACTTTTATGATAGGCTGAAGAGTATTTCCAAAGGGTATGCTTCGTTTGATTATCATCCGAACGGTTTCCGCACTTCCAAGTTGGTGAAGCTCGATATTCTTCTGAACGGTGAGCCTGTGGACGCGCTTTCTACGCTGACACATATTGACAATGCCTATGACATGGGCAGACGGATGTGTGAGAAGTTGAAGGAACTGATTCCCCGCCAGCAATTTGATATTGCCATTCAGGCAGCTATCGGTGCGAAGATTATTTCCCGTGAAACGATTAAGGCAGTTCGTAAGGATGTGACTGCAAAATGTTACGGTGGTGACGTCAGCCGTAAACGTAAACTGCTTGAAAAGCAGAAAAGAGGTAAGAAACGAATGAAACAAATCGGTAACGTGGAGGTTCCTCAAAAAGCCTTCCTCGCTGTACTGAAACTGGATTAAGAATATTGCCGCAAGCAATTTTTTCAGAGTATATCCTGAACAAATTGACTTGCGGTTAGTTTTTTAATACACCAGGGTGATCGCCTTCTGTCCGCAGAGCTTTCCTTGGCAATCACTTTTAAAAAACAAACGACTATAAATATGAGAAAAGTTCTGTCTTTTTCGGGCTTCCTTATGTTGGGGCTCATTCTTTCACAATTCCTGCCGGTACTGGCAGGGCAAGGTTATGGAGCCGTTAAATCCATTTCGAATGTACTGCTTTATGTATGCCTTAGTTTTATAATGATTAATGTGGGCCGGGAATTTGTTCTCGACAAGGTTCGGTGGAAAAGCTATGCTCAGGATTATTTCATAGCGATGGCGACGGCAGCCCTGCCGTGGTTTATGATTGCCATTTATTATGTGTTTATATTGTTGCCGCCCGATTATTGGAATAGTTGGGAAGCGTGGAAGGAGAATCTGTTGTTGAGCCGTTTTGCGGCGCCGACATCGGCGGGTATCTTATTTACGATGCTGGCTGCTATCGGGCTGAAGTCCAGTTGGATTTATAAGAAGATTCAAGTGCTGGCTATCTTTGATGATTTGGATACGATTATCCTGATGATTCCTCTTCAGATAATGATGATCGGATTGCGCTGGCAATTGATTATTGTGGTGGTCGTCGTGTTTATGTTGTTGGCTGTCGGCTGGCAGAAGTTGAATAAATATGACTGGCGTCAGGACTGGAAGGCTATTCTCTTTTATTCGGTTATCATATTCCTGGCTACGCAGATTCTTTATCTGGGCAGCAAGGAATTGTATGGAGAAGAGGGGAGTATCCATATTGAAGTGCTGTTGCCGGCTTTTGTCCTGGGTATGATTATGAAACATAGGGAGCATGATACGCCCGTGGAACGGAAGGTGTCAACCGGAATCTCTTTCTTGTTTATGTTCCTGGTGGGGATGAGTATGCCTCATTTTATCGGGGTGAACTTTGCGGAGACTCATGCCGGTACACATTCCGTAACGGGCTCGCAGGAGATGATGTCTTGGGGAATGATTATGTTTCATGTGGTGATTGTCTCTTTGTTGTCGAATGTAGGAAAACTCTGCCCGATGTTCTTTTATCGCGACCGGAAGTTGAGTGAACGGCTGGCTCTTTCTATCGGAATGTTTACCCGCGGGGAAGTGGGTGCCGGAATTATTTTCATTGCGTTGGGATACAATTTGGGAGGGCCTGCGTTGGTGATTTCTGTGCTGACTTTGGTGTTGAACCTGATTTTGACAGGAATCTTTGTGTTTTGGGTGAAAAACCTGGCTTTGAGGAGCTATATTAATTAGAAAAATCCGTATATTGCGAGTCTAATATTATAAATACATTTCGTTATGACTATTTTGCGGACTATGCGGAATTTCTCATCCATGAATATCACAGCGAGTATTCTTCTATTTCTGGCTGCTATTTCGGCAGCCATCATTGCGAACTCTTCTGTGGCTCCGGTTTATCAGGAGTTTCTGTCTCATGAGCTTCATTTGCAGATTGGTAGTTTTAATTTACTTTCGCATGGCGGGGAAAATCTACGGATGATTGAGTTTATCAATGATGGATTGATGACGATTTTCTTCCTGATGGTGGGACTGGAGATCAAACGGGAGTTATTGGTTGGCGAACTTTCTTCTTTCCGCAAAGCGTCATTGCCTTTTATTGCCGCTTGCGGCGGTATGGTGTTTCCGGTGTTGATTTATATGCTGTTTTGCCCGCCGGGTAGTGATGGTGGACGGGGACTTGCCATTCCGATGGCGACGGATATTGCTTTTTCATTGGGAGTGTTGAGCTTGTTGGGCAAACGTGTTCCGATAAGTCTGAAAATCTTTCTGACGGCTTTTGCGGTTGTTGATGATATTGGCGGTATCCTGATTATCGCTATCTTTTATAGTTCGCATGTGTCTTATGGTTATCTTGTAGTGGCTGCGTTACTTTATGTTTTGCTTTACTTCGTTGGAAAATGGGGAGCGACCAATAAAATCTTCATTCTGGTGATTGGTATAGTTATTTGGTATCTATTCCTGCAATCGGGTATTCATAGTACGATTTCAGGGGTTATCCTGGCTTTTGTGATTCCTGCGAAACCTCGTTTGAATGTCGGAAAGTATATCGAACACATCCGTCATACAATAGCCGGTTTCCCGACCATGGAATCGGGAAGTATTGTGTTGACCAATGAGCAGATTTCCAAACTGAAAGAAGTGGAATCGGCTTCCGACCGTGTGATTAGTCCGTTGCAATCATTGGAGGATAATCTGCATGGGGCGGTCAATTACCTGATTCTTCCGCTTTTTGCTTTTGTCAATGCCGGCGTTGTGTTTAGCGGGGGCGGCGAGTTGGTCGGCAACGTGGGTATTGCGGTGGCAGCCGGATTGTTATTGGGAAAATTCATCGGTATTTATTCGTTCACCTGGTTGGCTATCAGAACAGGACTGACTCCCAGACCATTGGGAATGAACTGGATGAATCTTACCGGAGTTGCATTGTTAGGCGGCATCGGTTTTACCGTATCGCTTTTCATTGCCAACCTTTCTTTCGGTGCTGATTATCCGGTCTTGTTGAATCAGGCTAAGTTTGGAGTGTTGTCGGGTTCCATACTTTCCGGATTATTGGGTTATATTGTGCTCCGGGTGGTGCTTGCAAAGGGGCAGGGGCGTTGATAAAATATAATAATCCCGTCATTCTACCTTTATTCCTGTCAAGGGGATAAAGCTTGAATGGCGGGATTATTAGTTTAAAATATGAAACTCTTGTAATAATATGCAGAGTTATTTTTGATTATTCTATTCATCTGTAAGTTCATCATCTATTCCGTCAATCGGCAGAATCTTCTGACTTTCTTCATGTGGTAACTGCTCTACTTGCCGCAGTTTCCGTTCGATGGCGCGTGTCCGTTTTCCCATTACTTCTTCCAGTTGGTCTCCGGCGCTTTGCAGGTTCTTCTGTACTTTCTCAAGCAATCCGCCGAACTTGCCGAATTCCGTTTTGACGGCTCCTAATACAGTCCAAACTTCGCCGGTACGCTTTTGGATGGCAAGAGTTCGGAATCCCATTTGAAGGCTGTTCAAGATAGCTCCTAGTGTCGTCGGTCCGGTCACTACGATCTTATATTCTTTCTGAAGCGTCTCTACAAGACTTGTTCTTCGGATTACCTCAGCGTAAATGCTTTCAAAAGGTAAGAACATGATGGCGAAATCGGTAGTAAAAGGGGGATCCACATATTTATCGTGAATATCCTTGGCCATCTTTTTAATCGTGCTTTCCAACTGCTTGCCGGATGATTCCATCAGCGCGGCATCTCCCGCTTCGAAAGCATCATAATATTGCTCGTATATGTCTTTCGGAAATTTGGCGTCAATCGGAAGGTAAACGGTGCTGTTGGCATCATCTTTTCCCGGAAGTTTGATGGCAAATTCGACGAATTCGGTTCCACTCTTTTTCGTCTTGACGTTTGCGTCATACTGTTCGGGGCTCATCATTTGTTCGAGTAATGCTCCGAGCTGTACTTCACCGAATGTTCCCCGCATTTTTACGTTGCTCAATACTTTTTTCAGTCCGCCGACGTCCTGTGCCAGGGATTTCATTTCTCCGAGTCCTTTTTGTACGTTCTCAAGCTGTGAACGGACGATTTCAAACGACTGGCCGATTCGTTCGTTCAGTGTCTTTTGCAGCTTTTCTTCTACCATCAGGCGCATATCGTCCAGGCGTTTCTCGGTAGATTTCATCAGTGCTTCCTGTTGGCGTGCCATCGTGTCGAATTTCTGGCGTTGCAACTCTCCGCTGGTCATCATGTTTTTATGCAGTACATCCTGGAGTTGCTGCATATTCTGGTTGAGCGTTTGCGTCATTTCCATGCGAAGTTCCCGGATGCTACGGTTCAGTTCTTCCCGGTTCTCCTGCATCTGTTGGCGCAAAGCTATCTGTAATTGTTCCGCTTGAGTTTGATTGTTGCCTTTGGTCAGTGATAATACTAGCAGGACTGTCACTAATACGGCAATTACAATAAGTAGAATCAGTTCCATCAATAAGTTAGAATTTCGTTTCCAGTTTCAGTAATCAGTATCATGTTTTCCCATTGGGCTGAGGGTAGTCCGTCGTCGGTGCAGACAGTCCATCCGTCGGCTTCGTCTATGAATACTTCATAGGTTCCCATGTTTATCATCGGCTCGATGGTAAAAGTCATGCCGGGTACGATCATCATTCCTGTGCCGCGGCGTCCGAAATGTTCTACATCCGGTTCTTCATGGAACTTCATCCCCACACCGTGTCCGCAAAGGTCACGGACAACGCTATATCCATTCTTTTCGGCATGTTCCTGAATCGCTGCGCCTACATCGCCCAGTTGTTTCCAGGGCTGTGCGGCAGCAATTCCTATTTCCATACATTCTTTGGTTACCCGAACCAGCTTTTGCATTTCGGGACTTACCTCGCCAATCATAAACATGCGGGACGCGTCGGAGAAATAGCCATTGTAAATCGTAGAAACATCTACATTGACAATGTCACCGCTTTTAAGGATTTCGTTTTTACTTGGTATCCCGTGACACACTACATCATTGATACTTGTACAAACGCTTTTGGGAAATCCTTCATAATTGAGCGGGGCGGGGATGGCTCCATGTCCGGTTGTGAAGTCGTAAACCATCACATCAATCTCTTCAGTAGACATCCCTTCACGAATATTCTCCGAGATATAATCCAACAATGCTGTATTGATTTTGGCACTTTCACGAATCCCTTCCAGTTGCTCGGGTGTACGAAGCACTTTGCGTGGAGGGAGTTTATAACCTTGCTTTCTGTATTTTTGTATTTTCTCTTCTACTGCTGCCGGATAATTAGAAGGGGTAAACCGGAATCCCTTGATAAAATTCTTCATTATTATAAGATGTTTTTTAATCGTGTTACAAAGGTACGAGAATTAATGGAAGATATGCTTTCTTACTTTCTAAAACTTTTCTGTCTTTACGGGAAGATGAGATATTATACAGATTTATTGTATCTACCATTCATATGAAACACTAACTTGAGGTATCCATTCCCATCTTTTTCGCAAGGCATTGTATTGATATTGCATGCCGGTTTTGATTTTCCAGTTTTTATTTATTTTCAGTACAACGTTGCCGCCTAGTTGGGTGGGCTCTACTTCGGAAGGGAGTCCCCGGTATTTTCGGGTATTAAGGTTTTGTGAGCCGTATATATTAAGAGACCATTTTTGTGAGAACTTATATTCAATAAGAGTTTGGATATGGAAGTGACTGGGGCTTTCTGCAAAGTTACTTTTGCTATGCAGGATGAGATTTCTATTTATTCTCATTAAAGAATAAGTCGGTAAAAAGGTAGAGGCAGACTTGTGGAGTATATTATAGGTATTAATGGATGGTTTTGAAAAGATGGTCGAATTTTTAATAGTTGGCAATGTCGGGTCAAAATCCATAAAGGACTTTTGGGGATATATATTCTGTTCTGTGTTTTCAATGAGCTTTCTGTTTATTTTGATTTCCTGTTCAGAGTTTAGTATTTGTTGTAATCTCAATGAGTCCTGCTTACTCCATTCTTGTCCTGCTACGGATAAAGGGAGTAATGACAGGCAGACAATCATCAACTGATATTTTCGGACATCCATACTGTGTGTGCTAGTAAAGTTTATTGTATGGACGGTGAAAAACAGGAAATGCTGCTTTGAATGATTTGCGAATAGGAATTATTTCACAAAATATGGGAATACTTTTCTTTTTTTTATTTGGACAGTTTTTGGGTTTTGAGGGTGGCTTTTTATTAAGTTGTTGCTTTGAATACCGGTTGTATCTTTTGAATCTCCGATTCAAAACCGAACCAGTAACCGTGCCCTTCTTCGTCAGTAGGAAGGAAGCATAAACGTAGATTCTCACGGTATGAACCGTATATAACTTCCCAACTTTCGGGAGGGACTTGCCGTTTGGTTCTTACTCTTTCGGCGGGGGCTTTCTTTAAGGACATTCCTGCTTCTATCCATGCGATGCTGACTTGCGTCAAGTAATCGGGGTATTGACTTTTACAAAAATCGTATAGAATCAATCCTCTTCTTTCTAAACTTAAAGGAGTGTCGATAACATCTGTTTGCACCAAATGGTTGAGGAATTCATGTAAGAAAGAAGGATTCTCCAAAATGAGTGTCCGGGTAATGCTTTGCCAGGTAGGAGTATTGTAGAATCCGTCTAAAAGGCGGGACAGATAATGTGCTGTCTGTAACTCATCTACGGATATTTCACGGGTTTGCAGTACTTCGTACGGTGGAAGCGGTGAGTATTGGATGCCTAATTCTTCTGCTCTTCTTCGCATTTCAGTGCCGGGAAGTAGCTTCAGAGATTCCAGTTGGATTTCTCCTGCACCATATTCTGCCAAGGTGTGGACATCTTCGAATATCTCGGATAAGTGATAGAGTGGGAGTCCGGCTATCAGGTCGGCATGCGTCTCCATGTTTTTTAGAGAGCAGAGATATTTTAATCTTTCAAGGGCATCGGATAACTTTCCGATGCGCCGGCTTTGTTGCAGGACAGACTCTTTTAAGCTCTGAATGCCGGCTTCCAGGTGCAATAAACCTTTAGGGAGAACGGATAATTCTTCTTTAAGTTCTTCGGAAAGGAGAGCAGGATGGATTTCAAGATGGAAACAGATGTCCGGATAGTTGCGGAACAGGTCGAGTAATTCTTTGGCACGCTTATTATTATAATTAAAGGTGCGGTCGAGCACACGTACATTTTTGATACCATGTTGATGAATATCGTTCAGGCGTTCACGGATAGCTTCCAGAGGAATGGTGCGGACAGGTTTTTCACCGCCACTGACACAAAAAGCGCAGGTGTTGAAACATCCGCGGGTCGTTTCAAGCTGTACAAAGGGCTTGCTCCAGTTGAAGAAACGGCTCTTTTCTGGTGAGATGAGTTGCGAGAAATTCATGACACGGGCTATGCCGTTGTCTTGATACTGGTTCGTCTCATCAATGTAGCAGAGTCCGGTTATGGATTTCCATGCTTCTTTTGAGTGATTCCACACTTTTAGCCATAAAGGGAATACTTCTTCGCCTTCTCCGCGGAACACTCCGCTTACAAATTTGTTCTTATATAAGAAAGCTGCGTTATCTCCTAAAAACTCGGGGCCGCCGAGTATGATACAGCAATGAGGTAATAATGCTTTTGCACGTGAAACGATGTGTAATAGTTGCTCGTGATTAAATAGCCAATTGGTGGCTGCAATGATATCCGGCTGGTGATGATAGATTTGATTGACAACGCTACCGGTATTTTCATTGATCGTGGCGGAGACTACACACCATTCAATAGTAGTATCGTCTGCTATTTGAGCATGGAGTGCAGGGAGTGCCAGTGAGGAGTGTGCATAGGAGCTATTTAAATCAAGCCAAAGGAGTTTCATGTGGAATTTTTTATATTATCGAGGGCAAAGGTACAAAAAACTTATGGCTTGGGGTGTATAGTAAAATAAAAACGCTAAATTTGTATTTATAAACGCAATAAACTGGAAGATTATGAAAATGGTTAAGAGATATGCAGGTATCTTAATGATGCTGACTTTATTGGTTGGCTTTACTTCGTGTGAGGACGATGAAGACTTAGAAGAGCAGATGTTTGGCAGGATATGGGCAGGAGATGTCGGCATGAGTGCTGTCAATGGAAGGTATATATATAGTGAGTTTACTTTTGACCCGGATGGCTTTGGGGAAGAATATCAATACTATCGTAATGGTGACCCATATGATCATTTTCGTTTTCAGTGGTATTGGGAGGATCGTTACAGTAATAACCTTGTTTTGGATTATGGTAGAAATGGAATCTCCTACATGGATGATGTGAACATACGTCGGGGATTAATGACTGGGATTTTTTATTTGACAGGAGATTCGGAAGGTTTTCCTTTTACATTGGAAATGCAATAGAAGATGAATATTTTAATATAAATAAAAAGCGGAAGTCTCTTTTTTAAAGAGTTCCGCTTTTATTTTTTATTTCTTCAAAAACAGCTTCTTGAAATCTGCCGGATAGGGTGTCTCAAACTCCATCAAGTCCCCCGTTACCGGATGATAAAAACAAAGCTTGAAAGCGTGAAGAGCCAATCGTCCGATAGGATTCGAATAGTTTTCTCCGCCATATCTTCCATCACCGACAATCGGATGACCTAAATCCTGCATATGCACACGAATCTGATTCTTGCGTCCTGTCTCCAAATCAAGTTCTACAAGAGAATACCCGTTTGCACGTTTGATGGTTCTATAATGTGTGATTGATTTTGAACCACCGTCATCATATTCGCTGGAGCTTACATACAAAGTCTTATCAGTCAACCAGGATACTACCGTATCATAGTCTTTCTCCATGCTTCCTTCCACTACTGCCACATATCTGCGGTCTGTCACTATTTCGTGCCAATTGTCACGCAGAACCCGCTGGGTCTTTTCGTCTTTGGCAAACATCATCAAGCCGGAAGTGTCCCTGTCCAGGCGGTGAACGATGAATACGCGAAACTGACGTCCTGAACGCTGTACATATTCATTGAGTATTGTATAAGCAGTACGCTCTTTCTGGCGCTCCGTATTGACGGATAAAAGTCCTTGCATCTTTTCGACAACAATGATATAAGCGTCTTCATATATAATTTTCAGCAATCTATTATTAAATTCTTTCTTTCCCTTTTGCTTGCTGATTTGCACTTTCATTCCCGGTTGAAGAGGGAAGTTGAATTGTGTAGTGATCACATTGTCAACAAATACCACCCGCTTGCTTAACAAAGATTTCAGCTTTGTGCGGCTTGCGTCCGGCATTTTGGAAGCGAGGAAATCCATGAGTTCCATCGGTTCCCTGACTGCATAGTTCGTATATTGGGCACGTGCTCTTTCAGCAGGTGTCTTTCTAGGTCTTTTTTCCATTTTTTTCTTTTATCGAAGTTCTAGTAATACTACATTCTCCACATGATGAGTGTGAGGGAACATATCAACCGGCTGCACAGCTTTCACCTTGTATTTACCATCCAGTAACTGCAAATCGCGTGCCTGAGTAGCAGGATTACAACTTACATAAACAATCCGTTTGGGTTCGGCAAACAAAATGACGTCAACCACATCTTGATGCATACCTGCACGAGGGGGATCTGTAATGATAACGTCCGGGCGTCCATGCTGATTGATGAAGTCCTGAGTCAACATATCCTTCATGTCGCCGGCATAGAACAAGGTATTCTTAATATCATTGATTTCTGCATTTACCTTTGCGTCTTCAATAGCTTCCGGCACATATTCGATACCGATCACCTGGCGTGCCTGTCGTGAAACGAAGTTGGCAATCGTGCCTGTTCCGGTATAAAGGTCGTACACCAGTTCATTTCCGGTCAGTCCGGCAAAGTCACGGGCTATCTTATATAGATTATATGCCTGTTCCGAATTGGTCTGATAGAATGATTTCGGACCTACCTTGAAACGCAGGCCTTCCATCTCCTCAAAGATATGATCTTTACCTTTAAATACGTGCACATCCAAATCATTGATGGTGTCGTTACACTTATTATTAATAATGTATAGCAAAGATGTAATTTCCGGGAAAGAATCAGCGACAAACTGAAGCAGTTTCTTGAATAGGGCCATTTCGTGCTCTTCCGTAATCTTGCAAATCACGATTACCATCAATTCGCCCGTTGAAGAAGTGCGGACAATCATATTCCGCAGCATACCTTCTTGTGTACGCAGATTGATGAATGAATAATCATGTTCGTAAGCATAATCGCGTATCGCATTCCGGATACGGTTGGATATATCGTCCTGCAACCAACATTTCTCGATAGCCAGTACCTTGTCGAACGCTCCCGGAATATGGAAACCTACCGCATTCATCTGGTCATACTTCACATCCTGGCGCACTTCTTCGTTTGTCAGCCAACGTTTGTTGGAAAAAGTGAACTCCAGTTTGTTTCTGTACCACTCCGTTTTAGCTGAACCGAGAATAGGAGAAATCTCAGGAAGCTCGATTTTCCCGATACGTCTCAGGTTATCTTCCACTTGCTTCTGTTTGTATCTGATTTGCTCCGCGTAGGGAAGTACTTGCCATTTGCAGCCGCCGCATACACCATAGTGCTGGCAGAAAGGAACGGCGCGATTGGGCGATAGTTCATGAAACTTCACCGCTTCTGCTTCGGCATATTTATTCTTTTTACGCTTGATCTGAAGGTCTACGACGTCACCCGGCACTACGTAGGGGACAAAAATTACCAGGTCGTTTACTTTTGCGATGGCTTTTCCTTCGGCAGCCACATCCATGATTGTTACCTTCTCCAATAAGGGAAGCTCTTTTTTCTTTCTTGCCACTTTTACACCAGTCTAATAATTACTCTGCAAAAATAGGTATTTTTTTTGGAAAACTTTCGTGTCTGTAGAAATATTCCAGATTGTAATGTCGAAATTGCATTTTGATAGAAAGTTTTTTCGCAAAAAGTTTTCTGATTTGCGAAATATCCTTAGATTTGCGAACAGAAGATAATCATAATGTAACTTTAAACACAGTATTATGGATAAAAAAAGAGTTTATACCTTTGGTAATGGTCAGGCAGAAGGAAAGGCTGACATGAAGAATTTGCTAGGTGGTAAAGGTGCCAATCTTGCAGAAATGAATTTAATCGGAATTCCAGTCCCTCCCGGATTCACAATAACTACAGATGTTTGTACGGAATACAACACGTTAGGGCGTGACAAAGTGGTTGAGTTGCTCAAAGATGATGTCGTGAAAGCCATTTCTAATGTAGAAGGCTTGATGAAATCAAAATTTGGTGACATTGAAAACCCTTTGTTGGTGTCTGTACGTTCCGGTGCCCGCGCATCTATGCCGGGTATGATGGATACAATCCTGAACCTGGGTCTGAATGACGAAGTGGTGGAAGGTATTATCCGTAAGACTGGTAACGCACGCTTTGCATGGGATTCTTACCGCCGCTTTGTACAGATGTACGGTGACGTGGTATTGGGAATGAAGCCTACCAATAAGGAAGATATCGACCCGTTCGAAGCAATCATCGAAGAGGTGAAAGAAGCGAAAGGTGTGAAACTCGACAACGAGTTGGAAGTGGAAGACCTGAAAGAACTCGTGAAGAAATTTAAGGCTGCCGTAAAAGAACAGACAGGAAAAGATTTCCCGACTTGTGCATACGAACAGCTTTGGGGTGCCATCTGCGCAGTATTCGATTCATGGATGAATGAACGTGCTATCCTTTACCGTAAGATGGAAAGTATTCCTGACGAATGGGGAACAGCCGTAAACGTACAGGCAATGGTATTCGGTAATATGGGAGATACTTCCGCAACCGGCGTTTGTTTCTCACGTGACGCAGCTACAGGTGAAGATCTTTTCAATGGTGAATACCTGATTAACGCGCAAGGTGAAGACGTAGTAGCCGGTATCCGTACTCCGCAACAGATTACTAAGATCGGTTCTCAACGTTGGGCCCAATTGGCCGGAGTAAGCGAAGAAGAACGCGCAGAAAAATATCCTTCTATGGAAGAAGCTATGCCGGAAATCTACAAAGAGCTGGATGAGCTTCAGACTAAACTGGAAAATCATTATAAAGATATGCAGGACATGGAGTTCACCGTACAAGAAGGTAAACTCTGGTTCCTTCAGACACGTAACGGCAAACGTACGGGTGCTGCCATGGTGAAGATTGCTATGGATTTGCTTCGTCAGGGTATGATTGATGAAAAGACAGCTTTGCTGCGTGTTGAGCCGAATAAGCTGGACGAATTGCTTCACCCTGTATTTGATAAGGATGCTTTAAAGAAAGCTAAAGTCCTGACTCGCGGTCTTCCGGCTTCTCCGGGTGCTGCAACCGGTCAGATTGTATTCTTCGCCGACGACGCTGCCGAATGGCATGCTGCCGGAAAGCGTGTAGTGATGGTCCGTATCGAAACTTCTCCTGAAGACTTGGCAGGTATGGCAGTTGCCGAAGGTATCCTGACAGCTCGTGGCGGTATGACTTCTCACGCTGCTGTGGTTGCCCGTGGTATGGGTAAATGCTGTGTGTCGGGTGCAGGCGCATTGAATATTGATTATAAGGCACGTACGGTGGAAATTGACGGTGTGGTGCTGAAAGAAGGCGATTACATCTCTCTGAACGGAAGTACGGGGGTAGTATATAATGGTAAGGTAGAGACGAAAGCTGCCGAGCTTTCCGGTGACTTTGCCGAATTGATGACATTGGCTGATAAATATACCCGTCTGCAAGTACGTACCAATGCGGATACTCCGCACGATGCGGAAGTGGCCCGTAATTTCGGTGCGGTGGGTATCGGTCTTTGCCGTACGGAACATATGTTCTTCGAAGGTGAGAAGATTAAGGCTATGCGTGAAATGATTCTGGCGGAAGATGCCGAAGGACGTCGGAAAGCATTGGCTAAGATTCTTCCGTACCAACAGGCGGACTTTAAGGGTATCTTTAAAGCAATGGCGGGCTGTCCGGTGACTGTACGTCTGCTCGATCCTCCTTTGCATGAGTTCGTTCCCCACGATTTGAAGGGACAGCAGGAGATGGCAGATACAATGGGCGTAAGTTTGCAGTATATCCAGCAACGTGTAGAATCATTGTGTGAACACAACCCGATGTTGGGTCACCGTGGTTGCCGTCTGGGAAATACATATCCTGAAATTACGCAGATGCAGACACGTGCTATCCTGGGTGCTGCATTGGAATTGAAGAAAGAAGGAGTGGAGACACATCCGGAAATCATGGTTCCGCTGACTGGTATCTTGTATGAATTCAAGGAACAGGAAAACGTGATTCGTACAGAGGCAGCGAAGTTGTTCGAAGAGTTGGGAGACAGCATCGACTTCAAAGTAGGTACAATGATTGAAATCCCGCGCGCAGCTTTGACAGCCGACCGCATTGCTTCTTCTGCTGAATTCTTCTCATTCGGTACAAATGACTTGACGCAGATGACCTTCGGTTATTCTCGTGACGATATTGCTTCCTTCCTTCCTGTTTATCTGGAAAAGAAGATTTTGAAAGTAGACCCGTTCCAGGTGCTCGACCAGAATGGTGTGGGACAACTGGTACGTATGGCAACAGAAAAAGGCCGTGCTATCCGCCCGGATTTGAAATGCGGTATTTGTGGTGAACATGGTGGTGAACCTTCTTCAGTGAAGTTCTGCCACAGAGTGGGATTAAACTACGTTAGTTGTTCTCCATTCCGCGTGCCTATCGCAAGATTGGCGGCGGCTCAGGCTGCCATCGAAGACTAAGAGATAGATACTTAAAATAAGCCACTTAGGCGGT
>CAQOGY010000004.1 GCA_948847595.1 uncultured Bacteroides sp. | reverse complement strand
AAAATAAGAATCCCTCCATCCCATTCTAATAAAGAAGAGATGAAGGGAAACACCTAAAATATATCTTTTACTTTTGAGTCTAATTACTTATTCATTAACAATAGTAACATCATCAATCAACAATCTACTACCAACAGCAGCATTATAGGCAGCACCATCTTTACTAGCTGAAAAGATTACTGCAAATTTATACTTTTTATTGGGATCATACTCTTTATCCTTTTTATATTCCAGTTTTAACTCAAAAGGAGTATATTCACTTGTCCCAGTATTTGTATATACAGCAGAAGCTACAATTTTATCAGATGTATAGATATTATTTCCATCCAATGTTTCTTTTTTAACATCTTCTACTTCGTATAGAACTGCGGATAAAGCACACTCATCTTTTGTATCTGGTTCTAGTACTCCATTTGAGTTATAGAATTCGGTTCCAGGAGTATATTTAAAGAATCCTTTCACTAATAGAGGTTTTTCTGTATATTCAATACCAAAAAGAGTTGTAGTCATCGGATCTTTTAATGCATTTGTAGCTACAAATGTTCCCAAAAATATAGATCCCGCTGTAACTTTAGGCACTTTTTGTCCTAACATATTGTCTGATCCTGTAGTATCAATAGATACTAGTTCCGCTGCATAGTTTCCTCCATGAGCCTCTTCTGTTTTATTAATAGGAAAAGGACCATTATAAGTAATAGGATTAGGTTGAGCAAAAGCACCAAATCCTTTAATAAACACAACAGCTTGATTACAACTAGCCCATCCTCCTACAGCTATTGGATATTGATATTCAGGAGTAGTCTGAGTTTCATCTACTGTCCAATCTTCAAAATCATAAACTACAACCTTGTTGGTTCCAGAAATAAAAACACTATATTTCTTCATAGTACCATCTTCAGCAGTAACTGTATACTCAACTTTCTTATTATTTGAGAAATCTTGCTTAACATTAGAAGCAGGAGTAACTACAGCTTTCTCTGATACTGTAATAGAAGGTAACAAAATCAAAGCTTCATTAGCAGCATCTTTACTTACCTTAAAAGTAATTGTTCCTTTTTCATCGTCAATAACAAGCTGTTCAGTTACAACATCACTATCAAATGTAAAGCCTGTAATCTTAGCCTCAGAGCTTTCATTACCTGTCAATTTAGTACCAACAAAAGTAGCCTTGACATCTTGATTTAAAGGAGCACCAACCTTTACGCCAATTTCAATATTAATATTACTACCTTTTACAGTACCTAAAATACTAATAGGACAATTACCGAGAGGTGCCACCAAATCAAGATTCTGTTGTCCTTCAAATGAGTAACCACCATCAATAGCTTTCACTGTACAAGGGTCTACCTCAATATCACCCACATTAATCAAGAAAGTAAAATTCTTCAGTGATAAAGCAATTTGATTAGCACCTTTATTTGACTGCGCAATAGCAATCTTTTGATTCTCAGTAGTCCCCATCTGATTTCCATCAACAACTACTGACAATTTTCCAATATAGCCTCCAGCCAAATCTGTATCTATAGGATATTTCACCTCATCATCGTCATCACCACAACTTGAAAACAAGCTGACTGAACAAACAAGCATAAACAAATACAACAAACTCTTTTTCATAATTCTCTTATTTAGTTAATAATCTATTTGATCGCAAAATCGGGTACAAAGTAACATATTTATATTAATTATCACAAGGTCCATTCTTTGTATTTTATGATCTATTTTTAAGATCATATTGCAAAAAAACTGTTTTTATCTACTTTTTAAGGTTCATATTTACAGCATACTCAACAAATATATACCAAAAAAGGAGGGATTTCAAGTCCCCCCTTTTTCGATATTCAAGATATTATAGTTTTCAAATTTTCATATAACTAACCTATTATTCTAGCTATACATCTCATTACTCGCCAATAACCTCCAATTCATCAACGATCAGCGTACTGTTAGCTGCGCCTTTGAACTTATCACCTTCCTTACTGGAAGAACATATAATAGCTAACTTATACTCTTTAGTACTATCATAAGATTTCTCCGGCAAATACTCAAATGCAAGTTCAAATGTAGTCCATTCATCTTTATCCGTACCATCTTTCAAGCGAGCTTCTGCCACACGATATTCTGAAGTATTAATATCTACTCCTGTGAGTGTCACATCTTTGCCGGCTGCATCTTTTGCTTCGTACAATACCGCAGCAATAGAACATTCGTCGATAATGTTAAGCCCCTCCTGCACTGGTTTGACAGAACCATCTATATAGTTAGTTCCTGCTTTATATTTATATACGCCTTTTAATAACTTAGGCTCCTTGTCATAAGCAATACCAAATTTGGTTGATTTCAAAGGAGCAAGCATATTAAGACTGAACGTACCCGTAAATAAAGAACCGGAAGTAATAGGTGCCATACTGCCTAAAACATGTGCTCTAGAATCCAATGTCACCAATTTGGCAGCCTTACCACTAAAGCCTTCAGATTCTTCCATCACAGGATAGCCTACTTTTACTGTCGAAGATGATCCATTCAACATTTTGGCACCACCATTGGAAGTAGCCAGGAATCCTGCAGGCTCCGGAGTCCAATAATTTTCATAACTATTACCTGCATCAAATTCAGACCATTCATCCAAAGAATATTTCATGATATTCTGAACACCTTCAATAGAAGCAGTATACTTTCTTGATGTTCCATCTTCAGCAACTACAGTATAAACAACACTTTTTCCTCCGGAGAAGTCCTGAGCAACACCACTTGCCGGAGTTACGGTAGCCTTTTCTGAAACAGCAATGACTGGTACCAAGGCTTTCAAGTCTTCCTCAGTAGCCTCATCATTAACTTTAAACGTAATGGCACTCTTTGCATCATCAATAACCGGTGCTACTGTTATAACTTCGTCATCAATAGTAAAATCGGTTATTTTAGCCTCCGTGTTTTCACTTCCTGACAGTTTAGTACCTTTATAATTGACCTTAACTTTCATTCCGCCTTCTACATCTACATCAATAACCATATCTACAGCATTCTTACCAACTGTACCCGAAACGGATGTATTGCATGATCCCACAACAAGACTTAATGTCTGATTGCCGGAAAACTTATAAGCATCACCACTTTTTGTCAAAGCACAATTATCCACAGTAATGTCACCAATAAGAAGCTCAGTACCTGCTACGGTAATAGTAAAGTTTCTCAGTTCCAGTTTTACAGCAGTATCCGAAGCCTTTGAGATATAAACCTTCTGAACCATATCAGAAGCTATAGGAGTAGATACTCCCACATAATATACATCCATCGTTCCTTTATATGCACCTGCAAGTTCACTGTCAACCGGATATTTCACATCGTCATCGTCACTACAACTCATAAATAGACTCACCGAACTAATAAGCATAAACAAATACAACAATCTTTTCTTCATAATCTTCATAGTTAATTATAAATTCTTTTTTATCACATAAAATCACGCAAAGTAAAAGATTTAAAATAACTACCACAAGTGCCATTCTTGGCATTCTATGTTCTATTTTTAATATATTATTTATTCATACCCCAAAAATAAGAAAAATAAAAGTTTCAATATTAATATTCAAGTTATAAAAGAGAAGAGTAAGCAGATATATATTTCTGCACTAATCCAATCATCTTTTCATACAAATCCCTATCACAATCCATATACCTATAAATCATCACATCTATCAACCATAGAATTTTTTCCCGATTTAATATCCGCTCAACAGCCTCCCCCCTTACGAATGACGGAAGTGAATTTACGACATTATAATTATTGCATATTTATTAAAAAAGCTGTATCTTTGCAACCTTAGTCATAATTGAAAGTTTGTCAAAGTACAAAGTTAGACATGTTTAATATTGAATTTATTACAAATGTCGTTTCGTTGTGATGGCGGAACCATTTGAAATTACTACTGATTTAATATCATTTTACTCAGAATATTCAGTCGTGATGATGCGATATTCTTTCTTAATCTATAAATATATATATATGCAAATGTTGACAGCCCATAATGGGCAGTTAGCGTCGTTTGTATGCGTGATGTCTTACGTGTTTAAATTTAGTATTGCTTATATACATGTTTATAATGATGAAAAAAAGCCCTGGACCGTGATGGTTCGGGGCTTTTCTTGTACTTGCAATAAGCAAGAAGGAAAAAGATTTCAGATTACATCGGTAACTGTGCTATTATCTCTTTCGAACATACCGGCAATTTACCATTCTTTCCCATATCCACAAAAACCGTTGCACACAACACCGTCCATTGGTCACCATATGTCATCGTACTGCTATGGCTATACCCAAGGCAATGCCCGTATTCATGAAACATGGCCTGACGGGGATAATTATGCGGATGGGCATCCGGAGGAGTCGCATCAAAATAAACACCGGTATAACAATAATTAGCCAAGCCGTACGTATTGCCTCCACCTAATCCGCCGACACCGGCAACACACCCCAGCACAAGCCCGCCATGATTACGGATTCTTTGACGCAACGCATCCAGATTGATCGGATTTCCTCCATTGTCTTTCAACAAACCTTCGTATTTGTTCATTTCCATATTAAACTCTTCGGAAGAGAACATGAAAGCCATATTGACAGCCAACGCCACTCCGTGACGGCACAATAACGGATTCATATGACGCCAATACGCATGACCATTGTCAGCCGAATAAGAAGAAAAACGTATAAACCAGCGACTGTCTATCTGTTCTATTTTCTTCATAAACGGATCTTCTGTACGAATAACAAGCGTCACATCATCATTGGAAAGTCCGGGCTGTGCAGGCACCACTATCTTCCGTCCACTACTTGTAGTGAATGTCCGTTCCGAATCTACAACCGGCAAGGGGAATGACGCTTCCATAAACGGATAAATCTGTTCAAAATGTGCCAGTTCGAAGAACTCCATGCTAAATTTATTAAAACGGCACATAATCTTCACATCCTGAATACCTACAGGAGAAAAGAACTTGACAAGCAACTGATGTTCGTCTGAAATGGAAACCTGCAACGGAGCATTCGCATAAAAAGAACGACGGCGACTGTCATAAAAGACCTCACGTGGCTCACTGGCCAAAAACATCGTATCCGCGCGAAACCGAAAGAAGTCCTCCTTGCGAACATAAAGTGAACCATCCTGATTTTCCGGATGCAGATAATCAATACTAATATGAGATACACGGCCTGCCTCAATCTTACAATCCGTGAAACGGTATTTACGGACAAACTGAGTTCCGTCACTGCGATTGGACTCAATCGTCACAAATCCGGATAATGCTTTTGTGCCGGGCAATGAGTAAAACGAGTATTTCCCGGTAATGTCATAAGATTCTATCTTTCTGGTTCCGGAATATTTCCCGTCTGCACCAAGAGTCGCATATATTCCTTCGGCATCGTCGAAAGTTATATCGATTTTACGAATGAATCTCCACATATAATCGGACGATACATTCAAATCGACATCCACTCGCCCTACAGAACGCTCCAAGACCACTGTATGCGACACCGAAGCCTGATCTCTGCCGATATGCAATTCTATTTTCTTATAAAAGTAAACCGCATCTAACGGCGCATTTTCCGCATGATTTATCAACCAGTCATCGGACAGTTTTTCGGGTTCTTTAACAGCCTCATCTTCTTCCTCGCTCGTAGTAGCCAGAAAAACGACTGTATAATCCCCCATACTCAATCCTTCGATAGTCAATTTTGAGAAGTTTTCTTCCAGCTTCTGATATAAGGGCTTAATAATCTCTCCACGTTCATTGGCAATAGCATACCACATACGAGTGATCTGCTCCGGTTTGCTTCCGCGTGTCTGCACCACGGACGCATCGTCTTGCTGCAACCCAAACAAAAACGACACTTGTCCGGAATGGGAAGGAACAATGCCGGTCTCCTGTTCAAAATCACCCGAACAGTTGGTAAGCAATAATGCGCCCAGTAATATCATTATGATTCTTAGCATCTTCATAAACAGCCTCCTCTATTTCTTTACACAACGTACGGATGCAAATGCTTCCATCTGTAACCGCTGTTTCTTAATAACGGCTGTCTCGGCTCCTTCGAACGGCAACCAGTAAGCCCATGCATAACCGCCCGGAAGACCGTTACGTTCGTTTGTCCACAACACAGCTCTTTTCCCGAAAGCCGGATTATTGGATGACGACTTATCTCCCTTCGAGCCAGCCAAAGGAATAATAAGGCTGCGACCGGTGTCTTCCGAAGTAAACTTCACATAATGCTGTGTTCCCGTCACACCACTGGACGGAGTTATCAGTGTTCCTTCTCCGATGTGAAGTGTAGCGGCAATTGTTTCTCCATTTCCTGCCTTATATCTACCCGGAATCTCTTGGTCTGCAGGAAGCAGAGACTGCCATTCGTTACCAGTCGGTATCCGGTATCCTTCAGGGCAAGGCATATGTGTATCATTCACCCAAGGTGCATCAGCTGTCTGGTTACCTAAATTGTTGGAAGGATTATACCCCTGCCAAGACACGTACATATATAAACGTCCAAACTGGAACAGACCACCCACCGTGTTAATCCAACTTTTATGATACATATCTTCGACCGTAGCCCCGTCCAACGGATAAATCTGATCTTCCAGATCGCGGCTACGCGCATTAAATGCCATCCATACATTTCCTGCGATTTCCACAGTTTCAATCTGTTTGTCACTCGGAGCCACACGTATCTCCACGTAATCATATGTTCCACTCAACAAGGCATTTTTCAAATGCACCAAAACCGTATAGCCCAGGCGACCGCTGCCTTGCGCTGCAACCGATACATTAAATGACGACACGATACCTTCCGCCTCTTCCGACACGGACATATTGCCTACACTTGTTCCGCTACCGGCACCTTCTGTAGAAGAAATATCGATACGAGTGTCTGTAACGAACGCCAGCGTCATGTTATCAGCACCTGTAGCAGGCACTTCCAGTATATTATTCTCATAGTCTACCTTCACCCCTTCCGGAATCCTGGATTTCGACGCATTAAGCAAAAGACGTTGGTTCGTATCAGGCTTTCCGACAATCGTTTCCCCTTCTTCCCACGGTTTGATCTCAAAAACACCTGTCACTTCAGCTCCCACATTGAGCACTGCCAATTCATATACTTTATTGCGTTCGACAACTGGTAATTCGACTTTTAACCTGATAGGGACTTCACCATAGGTTCCACGCAAGATGATATTGACAGGACGTGTGCTCTCGAACAGACGGAATACCCCCTCTTGCTTGCCATCGAATGCAGAAGAGAACTCCTTCCGATAGCTCACCGTTTTATCCGACGCCCGGACATTTTCGAGGAATGGTAAAGTCTCGGCAGGAGCATTCTCTACGATGACTTCCTTTATCTGCGTTTTGCTGTCGGCTGTTGTGTTCAAATCAATGCGCGCCACACCGCGTTTCATAATTACATTGACCTCCGCATTGCTGCGTGTCACGACTCCGCTCTCCAATTCGACTACAGCCGCCATGAAATCCGGCGCAGAATTATCATGCAATCCTTCACCGATAATCGTATTACGAAATTCTTCTTCACTTTTAGCTTTCTCTCCGGCAGGAATCTCCAGTCCGGTCAGAAAATAAAGTCGAGATCCGCTGACCGCAGAAATCTCCGACTGTCCGCCTTGCCCGGGAGTCAGCTGTTCCTCTTTATATAAATTCCCGTCACTAAACTGGAAAACCGATACATCTTTGAGCTCTTCAGAAGATTCTTCTCCTGCTACCGTAATTCCTTTTAATACCACTGAATAAGTTTGTTGATGGCCTTTTCCCCCGGTTGGTTCATCGTTCGAGCAGGCGCCTGAAAGTAATGTTCCTATTATAATAGGAACGATGGTTTTTCTGCAAGAATAATTCATGTTTTTTTGATTAAAATAATACTGAATATTGGAAACTTTATAAATGCATTTTCCAAAAGCGGCGGCAAAAATACTACTTTTTTCAATACAGCAAGTCATCTGCATAAAATTTTAATAAATATGTTGAATAAAAGAAATCTTTAACGTCAGACTAACTAAATACAAAATAAAAAGTTATTTTTGCAAACGTTTTTTAATTTTATCTCATTCTAATATTATGTACAAGATTTTTCACGGCTTCCACCTAGTAGAAGCTTATCAGGACTTAAAGAAAGCTAAACGGTTAGCAAAGAATCAGACAGTGGCCCGATGTATAAAGTTAACCATAGCTATTACCCTCTCTCTTATTTTATGGTTCCTTCCCATTGATACTTTTGGAATAGAAGGGTTGACCGTTATAGAACAAAGACTTATTTCCATTTTCATTTTCGCCACACTCATGTGGGTATTCGAAGCTGTCCCGGCATGGACCACTTCCGTTCTTATTGTCGTACTATTATTACTTACCGTTTCCGACAGTAGTTTATGGTTCTTAACCCAAAATACTCCTGCGGAGGAATTAGGACAGACAGTCAAATATAAGTCTATCCTGCATTGCTTTGCCGATCCTATCATCATGCTGTTTATAGGTGGATTTATTCTTGCCATCGCAGCAACCAAAAGTGGACTGGATGTGTTGTTGGCACGAGTTATGCTGAGACCTTTCGGAACACAATCACGATATGTGCTATTGGGATTCATCCTCGTTACAGCTGTCTTTTCCATGTTTCTTAGCAATACGGCTACGGCGGCCATGATGCTTACCTTCCTTACTCCCGTATTAAAAGCACTTCCGGCAGATGGAAAAGGGAAAATCGGATTGGCTATGGCCATTCCCGTTGCTGCCAATGTAGGTGGTATGGGAACTCCTATCGGTACACCACCTAACGCCATTGCTTTAAAGTATTTGAATGATCCGGAAGGATTAAATCTGAATATCGGTTTTGGAGAATGGATGAGCTTTATGTTGCCTTACACTATTATTGTACTGTTCATAGCCTGGTTTATTCTCTTACGACTGTTTCCATTCAAACAAAAGAGCATCGAACTGCAAATTGAAGGTGAAGCAAAGAAAGACTGGCGCTCCATTGTGGTTTATATCACCTTTGCTATAACGGTTCTATTGTGGATGTTCGACAAATTTACAGGAGTAAACTCCAATGTAGTGGCAATGATTCCGGTAGCTGTTTTTTGTATAACAGGCGTTATTACCAAACGTGACCTGGAAGAGATCAGCTGGAGTGTACTCTGGATGGTAGCCGGCGGCTTCGCATTGGGCGTAGCCTTGCAAGAGACCGGACTGGCAAAGCATATGATCGAAGCCATCCCATTCAGCACATGGCCCCCTGTACTGATGATTGTCGGTTCCGGACTGATTTGCTATGCTATGGCCAACTTTATTTCACACACAGCCACCGCAGCATTACTCGTCCCTATTCTCGCCATTGCCGGAATCAGCATGCGTGAAAACCTGTCATCGTTGGGAGGTGTAGAGACTTTATTAATTGGAGTCGCCATCGGATCATCGCTGGCAATGATATTACCAATTAGTACACCACCTAATGCCCTGGCACATGCCACAGGAATGATTCAGCAAAAAGATATGGAAAAGGTAGGTATTATTATGGGAATTATAGGACTTATCTTGGGATATACAATGCTGATCATACTCGGCTCCAACAAGTTATTATAAATAATCTATTTAAAAAAGAAGATGTCAAAAGCAGGATGATACATTTATCTTGCTTTTGACATCTTCTTCTTTTCAAATTTAGCGTCCTATAATCCTCTCCAAAAGTTTATAAGAAACAACAATGGTATAAAACGATATCTCGCCTACTCTATTCCTGATCCGAATTCACAAACTTACTTGGACTGACATTATAATACTTCTTAAATACCTCCCTGAAATACTTCGCATCCGAAAACCCGACAATTTCAGCAATCTCCGTTATTGTATATTCTTTCTGCTTTAATAATTGTGCTGCACGTTGCAAACGGATCATCCGGATGTAGTCAGCCGGAGCATAACCGGTCAGCGCTTTCAGTTTATTATAGAAACTTGTTCGACTCATATGATGCTGATTACTGAGTACATCTACCCCAAAGTCCAAATCTCCCATATTCTTCTCTATACATTCCTTGACTGAAGCTATGAATTTCCAGTCCAAAGTATTAGTACAATTGACAGGTAAATGCTTTTCTTTATTTTCGATACTATTATAGACCTGACGGAGCAATTCACGATTTGCCAATATGTTTTTAATAGTAACCTTTAGTATACCCACACTGAATGGCTTGGTTATATAGGCATCTGCTCCGATTTCCAGTCCTCCGAGTATATTTTTCTCATCCCCTAACGCAGTCAGCAATATGACTGGAATGTGAGACATTTCCACACTCGTTTTGATAGCTGAGCACAGTTCGTCTCCACTCATCTCAGGCATCATTATATCGGATATAACAAGATCTGGATTAAACTCCTTTATAATGACAAGCGCATCTTTGCCATTGGAACAGGACTGGATATTATACCCTGCCATAAGCATATCCACAAGATAATTACGCAAATCATCATTATCTTCCACTACCAGAATCCGCTGTAAAGAGGTTTTTATCTGAGGTGCCTCCAAGACCGGCAAGTCAGAAGTTCCCCCCAGTACAACAGCATCCATACGTTCATTCGGCGTTTTTGGAGAGATAAACTTTGCTTTATGCAAATGGGTATTTCCCTTCGGGAAAGTAATTTGCACGCATGTTCCCTGATGTTCAACACTTTGAATATGGATCTTTCCTTTATGCAACTTAACCAGTTTATATACCAGCATCAATCCAATCCCACTTCCGGTCACTTTCAAATTGACTACATTACTACCCCGGAAACAATTTCTGAATAATTTCTTCTGTTCAGATGAAGGAATACCAATTCCTGTATCCTTTACCTCAATACTCCAAGTATTCCCTTCCTCGCAAGCACAAATACACACGCTACCATTCTCTGGCGTGTACTTCAACGCATTTGACAAAATATTCTTCAAGATAGACCCCATTTTGTCACTATCAAACCACACATTCAAATAATCAAAATTACTCTCATAAACAAATCTGACACGCTTCATCTCAGCATATTTGCGGAAAGTAGCACAAACATCATTCATATAAGAATTCAATTCATACTCAGAAACATAAAGAGTAGACGAATATACGTCGATCCGTTCAAAGTTTATCAAGTTGGTTGTCAGCTGAAGCAATGTATTCACATTCTTTAGGGCCATATTCATATGGGGTAATGCCTTCTCTGCCACCATATGGTTTTCAACAACTTCTTCCAGCGGTGCTTTTATCAATGTCAGCGGCGTACGTATATCATGAGCAGTATTAATAAAAAAACGTGTCTTCTCATCAGAAATCTTCTTTTGTTTATGCAACATGATAACACGGAATATGATAATCATAATCAAGACCACCAGAATTGCATACCCCACCATTGCCCACATACTGGCCCACACCGGAGGGGTAATAATGATCTGAATACTCCTTGTTTCATAAGTTTTATACTTCTCCTCATTAGATACAGTACGAATTTGTAACGTATAACTGCCAGGAGGCAGATTTCTAACAACAATCCGATTATCTTGACTCGGACGGGTCCACTCTTTATGATAACCGTCGATTTTCCATGAATAAAGAATATTAGAAGGATAATCATAATTTATGGAAGCCACATCAAGCGAAAAAGTATTTTGACCGTAGGCCAATTCCAGACAATCAGTCTCGTTAATATCCTTCTTCAAGGGAGATCCGTCATCACCAGGATAGACAGGATGATAAGCTATCATAAAATCCCGTAATAACAAACGCGAATAATATGGCTCAGGTATTTCTATGTCTGTCGGAAACTTAACAGCACCATCATTGCCACCAAAGACAAGCGTACTGTTACTGTAAGTTGTGGCAGAACCGGCATTAAAATTTACGCTCATCAGTCCCTGCTCCCGTGTCCAGTTACGGAAAAAATGATCCTTAGGTGAATAAATCGTAATACCATTTTCCGTACCCATCAGGAGATTTTCATCCTGACGCGGAATAATCGTATAAATATTATCAGAAATCAGTGCACAATTATCAGTTCGGTACTGATGAATAAACTTCTTTTTATTGATATCATAAACAAGAAGACCTGCTCCACGAGTACCAATATACAGGATACCATCTTCTCTCTGGTATAATGCACATATATAAGGAGATTCAACAGGCAAGTCAATATACCGGTAAACACCGGATTGCTTGTCAAGCTGATAGAGTCCCATTCTTGTACCAATCCACATTTGACGGGCATTTTTCTCCAGAATGGTGGTGATGGAACTTACTCCCGGATACAAACGAACATTTTTAGTCTCAAGATTAATGCGTTTCAAATGATAATATCCACCGGACCATACATCACCGCCCGAATCCTTTTTAATGTCATAAATGTATTGGTCAGGACGTATTCCTGCAATGGCCGCAGGCGAAAGATAGCTTATTTTAAACCCTTTCTTCTTTTCTATCTTATAAATTCCAGACGTAAAACCACCAGCCCATATCACACCAGGAGAGACTTCACACAACGCCAAGAAGATATGATTCTCATCATCCGGCACCGGATCAAAAGAACTAAAAAAAGAACGCCATTCTCTTGTATCGGTCTGATAAAAACTAATTCCATTACTAGTTGCAAACCAAAGGTCACCGTCACTATCTTCTATCACGTCGTGCACCTGATCATTCACTAACGACCGGTTATTGCCAAGAGAATGCTTTATCAAATCATATCTTCCATAACGATTGTTACGAATGGTAATACCAGTAGGATAATTGGCAAGCCAAATACGCTCCTCCTCATCCACATAGATATCATTGATATTGTTTCCGTTCATTCCATTATAACTGCTATAGTCAGCCGTTATATAAGGTTCACTCTTACAAGTATTTACATTCAGCTTATATACTCCTTTTCCACCCGTAGCTATCAACAACTCATCAGCGTTCAGAGCAACAATCTGATTAACTTCCACATTGTTTGGTGCATAACAAGGAGTGATTTTTTGGGTTTTACCAATATCATATATAAGTATCCCTTCTTTATAACTACCCACAAATAATTGCTTTGACACAGTATGGTAATACAGTTCGTGAACAGGTGTAACGATGCTTTTTACTACTTCATCAGGAATTTGTTTCAGTTCTCCCTTTTCTATCCCGACACAAAACAAACCGCTTCCCGTACCGATAAAAAAATGACCGCCATCAGCCTGCTCAATAGTAGATATTGCACCATCGACAGGCTTTGGCATATGTTGTGTTGTTCCAGTACGAATATTATACCAGGTAATTGTATCTTTGTAACATAGCCAAATATGATCATTCTTGTCCAGATAACCATAATCAAGAAATGCTTGAAACTTATTTCGGATCAATTCAGGGTGTACATAAGCCAATTCAAATTTATCATGTTGTGAATCATACCTGAAAATACGTCCTTTCTGCCCGATTACCCATAATACATCTTCCTGATCCATATAAAGCCAGTTCAAAGCTATCCGTGAGTCCAGCTTCATACTGTCATCCGAGAAAGTATAATGCTTGATGTGTTTACCGTCATAACGATCTACCCCCTCCTGAGTCAAAAACCACATATATCCGCGTCGGTCTTTTTGAATATGGTAGATTTTCTGGTTGTTCAAACCGTCTTCCAACCCTATGTACTTATAAATCTGCCCCTTGCTCACAGCACTACTAATGAGAAGAACTATAAACACTAAAAGTTTTCTATTTTTTACAATTATCTTCATTCCTTTCACAAAACACTCAAAAATACATTTGCAAAAATATGAAAATATTATTTAAACAGCAACTGAATAAATTAATAATTATATGTTAAAAACAGAAATTTAAAAAACACAACTATCTCATCTATCGGAAATACTGCATAATACCCCAAATACTCCCCAACAAAAACATCGGAAATAGATAAGTGTTCTTTCTAAATTATATTAGTCATTTTTTGTACGATTTTCCAGCATCAGATCATAAATATACACGAACAGGAATCATCTCATTATTAGGACAATTTCAATCATATATTTATTCCTTCGATTATGCATTTAAAATCCATAAGCCTCTTTTCAATTTTCCATAAAATAAAAAATGATGTTAATTCCATTTTCAAACTTCGAACTATTTTTTTTAATCCCGTGTTTTTTTCATACAGTAGGAGCTTAAGTACATTTCGGATGATATAACAAAAGTAATATAATAAATCGGGGAAGTGTAATAGAGTAAACCTACATATTTTTCTAAAAAAATAAGTTTTAAATATTGTTTCATCAATAAAATCTACAGCCATGAAAAGTATAAGTTCAAATTTATGGATCAGATTAATAGTCAGTTCTATCATAGGAACAATAATTTATTGTTTATCAAGTATGAGACAGCAAACAAGCTGACTGTAAAGAAGAATATTCTAGCGATATGAATAAACATTTTTCCATTCAACAAGCAAAATATTTTTCCTTTATAAAATACTAATTATATATCTATATATTTACATATAAACCCACTAATAAGTATGTGACTTTAAGAACTTAACTTACATACAGTTTCTTACTTATTACCAAACTCTATTTTTAACTATCTAAAACCAACTTAATTATGGAAAATAGAACTTCTGATTTATGGATCGGTCTTGGTATAGGATCGGTCATTGGCGCCCTCGTCTATCGTTTTTCACGAACTTCTAAAGCCAAAAAACTAAAGAAAAAAGTATGTGATGCCTTTCATAAAATAAGTGGGCAAGCCGAAGAAATGTTAGATACTGCAAAGGAAAAAGTATTGGATACGGGTGCTGCCGTAGCCGATAAAGTTGCAGACAAAACTTTCGACCTAGCTGAAAAGGCAGATGACCTTAAAGGCAAAATGCATACAATAGCTGCTGATGCAAAAAAATGAAACAGATTCTAGTAAACCAATTAAGAACACTAGAGTGTTTCTGAATAAACCTAAATTATTAACTAAAACTTTTGAATTATGAACAAGAAAACTGAAAAGAAACAGGAAGAGGCAAAGGGCACTAAAAAGACCGCCCAAGCTAAAGAGTGCAAGTCTTCGACTTCAAGCAAAAAAACTGAAAAGAAATAGGCATTCAGAATCGTTAAGTTTGTGTCATTCTTCAGGCAGACAGGAATCTGCCTGAAGAATCCACCAATTTATTCTCAAAGTGACTTTACAATTTTAATTTAAAAGAATATGAAAAAATTATTATTTGCGATTTTTGTAGTTACAACTATAATATCCTTCACGTCCTGTCGTAATAAAAAAGAACAGGATAAAGCGAAACAACAAGTTGAAAAAGTGAAAGAAAACGTCAATGATGCAGTGGACAAAGTATCCGATAAAATCGAAGATGGTGCTGATGCCGTAAAAGATGCGTGGAAAGACACCAAAAAAGACGTTCAAAACAGCGCAGAGAAAACCAAGAAAGAAATCAAGGAAGGATATAACGAAGTGAAAAAAGATGTAAGTAAAAAACTTGACTGATTCTTAATCGTATATCATTCTATAAATAGTAACTTCTTACATATTAATAAGCTATGGTTGGATTTGCAATATGGATTGTTGGATTAGTACTGACTATCAAAGCCGCACTGGAAATATGGCGTATCCATGCACCAATAGAAAGACGGCTGATAGCTATTATCTTAATCGTTCTTACCAGCTGGATAGGATTGCTGTTCTATTATTTCTACGGCAAGGCACGAATGCCGCAATGGCTGGGTACTGGAGTTCAAAAATATTAGCTACATCAGAAAGCAATATTTATATGAATATAATTCTAAACATGGGAGAGTACAGCAAAAGTCAATAGCAACTCTCCCAAAATTTCCCTCCTTCAAGAAGTAGATTTGAGTCACTATTGACTTTTACTCTCTGCAAATTACCAATATTTTTCAATTCTCTCATAACCGAAAATCCTACCGCGTTCATCATCTATACCTTGCAACTTCTTGCAGATAATCTGTGCTCCAATCATACTAAAGGTTATGCCGTTGCCACCATATCCCAAATCAAAAAACATCCTGTCCTTATCTGGACAATTACCGATAAAGGGTAGCCCATCTTTTGTTGTACTAAAAGTGCCACACCACGCCATTTCTGTTTTAAAAGGAATACTTGGAAATAATCTCCTAAATTTCTTTTCTAATACAAGAGTTTTCTTTCTGAGTAACGCATCACGGCGCTCCGGATCACTGAACTTTTCATCTTCACCACCGACAATGATACGATTTCCCCTTGTAGTCCGTATATACAAATATGGCTCAGCTGTTTCCCAAATTAAACACTGTTCAGGCCACAAATCTTTAGAATCTACCGGATGCGACACAAGTGCATAAGTTGAAGTCAAATCCATAATTTCCCGAGATAAAAACTTCCCTGCTTCAAATCCGGCTGCGATGATCACATATTTACACTCTATTTTATGCCCTCTATCTGTTTCTATAATATATCCTTCAGGCATTTCAACACATTCTGTTACACCGGTATGAGTAAAAATTTCCAGTCCATCTTTTTTCATATGGTAGAGCAAAAGACCAGTAGCCGCTTTGTAAGCATCCATCTGTGCCGATACTCGGTTTAACAGTGCATTGCCTGGAACCTCTATATTATACAGTTTTTTTATCTCCTCTTTTTCCAGCAGACGAACCGGCAAATTGTGCTTCTTTCGTATCACATATTCTTTTTCAATTAATTCTATATCCTTTGGAATACTAGCATAAAAAAGACTTGGTCGTTTTTCAAAATCAGCATCTACTCCTGTTTCCTTTAATACCTTTTCAATATCAGCAATTGATGCCAAAGATGCGCGATATGCAGAAACAGCATTATCCTCTCCAATAATTTCTGCCATTTCACAAAGAGGAACATCAATTTCATATTGCAGTAAAGCGGTACTTGCAATGGAACTTCCAGTTGCAATGCTTCGTTTGTCAACCATGCAACATCTTAAACCGGCACTACAAAGCTCGTGTACCATCAAAACTCCCGTTATACCAGACCCCACAACTACAATATCTGTTGAAAAATCATCCTCCAAGGGATGAAAGTAATCTAACAATGAATTTTTAACAACCCAATAGGGCAATCCTGAATGTAAGTCCATAATATATTGAATTATGTAAACTCCCTTGCATCCTCCTCCACACTTACAGCGGGGAGAAAAACGTAAAAACATGGAAAACACAAAAGCATTCCCAAAAGAGTTTACTCCCGATTTATAATAAGATACTATTCACCCTGTTCAATTGCGCAATATCTTTTACATTGTATCAAAACGTTCTCAAAATAAACAACATCACACAAAAAAAGATAGTTCGAAGGAAAAGACTGGATTTAACATCTATTTAATGCATAAGAAATATTGTAAAACAACCAGCATATATGAAGGTATTCACCAAACAAAATATCAACATACTATCTAAATAATATATCAAGGTATGAAATTAAATCTCAGTAGATCTATCACATACTTTTTTAACATTAAAAATAAATTCAATGACAATAATTATCAAATATATTCGGTGAGGTTGTAATCGCCCCTTTATCAGCAGGGCATATGGCGGTAGAAACACACAAAAAGCTCTGTAAATCAATGATTTACAGAGCCTTTAATCAGGAACACTCGTACTCGAAGCGGGACTTGAACCCGCACAGCCGCAATGGCCAAAGGATTTTAAGTCCTTCGTGTCTACCATTCCACCATTCGAGCATCCTTTCAAAGAGAGCGGAAAACGAGACTCGAACTCGCGACCCTAACCTTGGCAAGGTTATGCTCTACCAACTGAGCTATTTCCGCATTTTTTCAACGGGTGCAAAGATAATGAGTTTCCTTGTTTCTGCCAAACTTTCGATCAAAAAAGTTTGGCAGAAAATATTTTATCGCCCTAATAATGCTTTCTCAGCCTGCTCCATTCCACAGAAATTGAAGCCATCGACCACTTGTTGCATTAATGCGGAGATTTCATCATTACAAAGATTACCGATACTTCCTTCGTGTGTATGATGCACCTGTTTGTCATGAGTAAATTTTCCGGCTTCTATATCAAGACCGACTTTCTTATACGCATCACGGAAAGGCATACCTTCACGAGCCAGTCGATTCACTTCCTCGACACTGAAAATAAACAGATATTTATCATCATCAAGGATATGTTCATTCACCTTAATCTCATTCATGATATAAGTCGTCATCTGCAAGCAGTCCTTCAGTTCCTGAAAAGCGGGAAGGAAAACCTCTTTAATAATCTGTAAGTCACGGAAGTAACCGGATGGCAGATTGTTTGCTATCATCATTATCTGCTGAGGAAGAGACTGCAGTTTATTACATTTAGCACGTGTCAGTTCGAACACATCCGGATTCTTCTTATGAGGCATGATGCTCGAACCGGTAGTACAATCATCCGGCAGCTTCACGAAACCGAAGTTCTGACTATTGAACATACAAGCATCAAAAGCCAGCTTGGAGATCGTTCCGGCAATGGTAGCCAATGCAAAAGCAACATTACGCTCCAACTTGCCACGTCCCATCTGCGCATAAACGACATTATAATTCAGCGAATCGAAACCTAACAAATCGGTTGTCATCGTCCGGTTCAACGGGAAAGAGGAGCCATATCCTGCTGCAGAGCCCAAAGGATTGCGATTGCACATCCTGAAAGCCGCTTGCAGGAACTGCATATCATCCACCAGGCTTTCGGCATAAGCACCGAACCACAATCCAAAGGATGAAGGCATCGCAATCTGCAAATGGGTATATCCCGGCATCAGGACATTTTTATATCGCTCACTCTGAAGAATCAACACATGAAAGAGTTGTTCCACCGCTTCCGCGATCTCGCGAATCTGTGTACGGGTAAAGAGTTTGAGGTCCAGCAAAACCTGATCATTCCGTGAACGACCACTGTGAATCTTCTTACCGACATCTCCCAAACGGCGGGTCAGCATCAATTCTACCTGCGAATGCACATCCTCTACTCCTTCTTCTATTATAAACTCACCTCTTTCGGCCGAAGCATAAATAGTCTTCAACTCAGCCAACAACTGTTCCAGTTCTTCCTTGGTCAACAGACCGATACTTTCGAGCATCGTAATATGAGCCATAGAACCGAGTACATCATGTTTAGCCAGATAAAGATCCATCTCACGATCACGTCCCACCGTAAAACGTTCGATGTCTTTATTTACCTGCACGGATTTTTCCCAAAGTTTCTGCGCCATAATATTTAAGTATTAGGTAATAAGTAGTAAGTAATAGGTAATAATCGTAGTTACGTTGATACTCCGCGGGTATTACCTATTATTTATTACTTATTACCTGTTTAATAGTTAATCATCGACAGCATCTCAACCATCTTCTCCAGACCATCCTGAAGAGGTTTCTGTACCATCGCTTTCATAAACGGATTGATATCCATACTGATAGTCACTTTCAACTTGCACTCTTCCTCTGCTGTTGAGACTAGCTGAATCCACATATTAAAAGGTAGCGGAGAGTTGGTAGTTGCCAGTTTAATACATTTGCAAGGTTCACGCTCAACAATCTGCAACGTCAGCTGACCGATAGGCGAAACGCTAAAGCTCAGTGTATCCGAATCAAAACTCAAGTCCTGTATTTTATCTTCCGGTAAACGGTCTTTCACTGATTCCAGGTTGCTCAAGTCCGACAGCTTGGCATACACACGTTCCTGACTGTAAGGTATTACCTTTACACTACTTTCAAAATTAGCCATAATTCTTTATTCGTATAAAATCAAAGAAAGAACTATCCGAACAGATATTGTCCGAATGGTTCTTTCTTACTAAAATTTCCGATCAAATAATACAATATTATTTCCCAGCATCCCAATGAGCCGGGTCTTTACGCCAATCGTTCAATGTCGCAATATCTTCTTCTTCGATATAACCGGTACGAAGTGCTACATCAAGTACTGCTTCGTAATTGGTCAACGTCACCAAAGGTACTTTAGCATTCTTGAATGCTTCCTCGGCAACGGGAAAGCCATACGTATAGGCAGCTACCATACCGATCACTTCACAACCATCGCGACGAATTGCTTCCACAGCCTTCAAACTACTACCACCTGTAGAAATCAAATCTTCAACCACTACGACTTTCATACCCGGACGAAGTTCTCCTTCAATCAGGTTTTCCAATCCGTGGTCTTTCGGGGTAGAACGAACATACACGAACGGCAGATTCAACGCGTCAGCCACTAATGCTCCCTGAGGGATAGCACCTGTAGCCACACCTGCAATCGCATCCACCTGTCCGAATCGTTCCAATATCAGACGTGTAATTTCAATCTTCACAAAATTACGAAGAGAAGGATAGGACAGAGTTTTACGGTTATCACAGTAAAAGGGGGATTTCCATCCAGAAGCCCATGTGAAAGGGTTAGCGGGTTGAAGCTTAATAGCCTTAATCTTCAACAGTTTCTCCGCAAATAGTCTCTCTAAGTTTTTCATAACTAAACTAACTATTAATTATTTGCCGCAAAAGTACAGAAATTGAACGAGAATAGAAAGAAGAATCCGTTTATTTTTTAACTGAATTGTTCCTCTTCCTCCGGAATTTCGATACAACGGCGTATATCTTTGAGTTCAAAACCACGGCTCACCGCAAATCGCATCAGCTTTCCGTTCAGTTCATAATCATCTTTCGCATGAATGCTTTTCCGTTTGGAAGCCAGCAAGTCACGCAGGATGGAGAGATATTCCTCTTCATCAATTTCGTTCAGATAACGCCATGCCACATCGGAAGGAATCTTTTTCATGTAGAGTCCCTGCGCGATTTTCATTTTACCCCACTTGGCAAAACGAAACTTATCGTTCACAAAAGCACGGCAATAGCGCTCGTCATCAATATACTTTTCGGTTTCCAGCCGTTCAAGGATACGCGCTATGGTCTCATAGGCTATACCCCAACGCTGTAATTTCTCATTTACTTCTGCCCGGCAATGTTCTGCAGCGGAGCAATAAGAGGCAACACGATTCAACGCCTCTTCATCTGTTAATTGTGCACTCATCGGTTAGCTGTAAGTATTCTATCTTTTCCAAATATGTCTTTTATAACACGAACGTCCCGATATTGGTTCATTTCTATCATGCGTATCATGTCTTGTCCGTATGCCTGATTGATTTCAAAATAGAGTTTGCCACCCGGACGAAGTAGTTCTCGTCCCAGTTCCGCAATCCGGCGATAGAAACGCAGAGGGTCTTCATCAGGAACAAACAGGGCAAGTTCCGGCTCCCAGTCAAGCACATTGACTTCCATCTCTGTTTTTTCAGTTTCCGTCACATAGGGCGGATTGCTGACAATTATATCGTAAGATGCCCCCTGTATTCCGTCAGCAGAAAAAACATCCTGTCGACGGAAGGTGACCTGAGCATCCAACTCTTCATTATTTTTACGGGCAATAGCCAACGCTTCTTCCGAAATATCCCAGGCATCCACTTTCGCATCCGGCAGATTTTTATCCAGAGAGATGGCGATACATCCGCTTCCTGTACCTATATCTAATAGGCGACGGGCATCCGGATTCTCCTTTACAATCAGGTCCACCAGTTCGGCAGTCTCCGGACGAGGGATCAGCACGCCGGGAGCTACCCGAAAGTTCCTTCCACAGAACTCAGCATATCCCCGAATGTACTGTATTGGCTCATTTTTCTGCAAACGGAATATAATGTTTTCTAATTCACGCTGTTTGCATGCAGATAAAATTATATCTTTGCCCATGTAAATATCAAGCGCATCCACCCCCAACATGTCGCAACAGATCAACATCGAAAGAGCTTTGACCTCTTCCGGCGGATAAATATCCTGTAGTGACTGACGAATGTAAGCAGTGATGCGGTTCATATTTTACGATTTCGGAGTGCAAAAGTAAGAATAATATAGCGAAGAGCACCAAAATGGAAGAAGATAAATACATGAGACGTTGCATTGAACTGGCAAAAAACGGACTGTGCAATGTCGCTCCAAACCCGATGGTAGGGGCTGTTATCGTATGTGACGGACTTATTATCGGCGAAGGATATCACATCCGCTGCGGAGAGGCGCATGCCGAAGTAAACGCGATTCGTTCCGTCAAAGACAAGTCTTTATTGAGCCGTTCCACCATTTATGTCAGCCTGGAACCTTGCTCACACTACGGAAAGACGCCTCCTTGTGCCGACTTGATTATCGAGAAGCAGATTCCCCGTATTGTAATTGGCTGTCAAGACCCGTTCTCACAGGTCGCCGGACGAGGAATTCAGAAGTTGCGGGACGCCGGAAGAGAAGTGACAGTAGGCGTACTGGAGAAAGAATGCAGGTATCTGATCCGGCGCTTCATTACTTTCAATACGCTGCACCGCCCCTTTATCACACTAAAATGGGCAGAATCGGCTGATCATTTCATTGATGTAGAACGAACAGACGGCAATCCCGTAGTACTGTCCTCCCCTCTTACTTCCATGCTTGTACATAAAAAGAGAGCGGAAACTGATGCAATCATGGTAGGCAGGCGGACAGCATTGTTGGACAATCCGTCGCTGACAGTCCGCAACTGGTACGGCCGGAATCCGGTACGCATCGTTTTGGACCGTGCATTGTCTCTTCCCCACAGCCTGCGTCTGTTTGACGGAGAAGTACCCACCATCGTATTTACAGCAGAAAAACATCCGGACAAGAAGAACGTCACATACCGCACGATTGAATTCACACAGGATATTCTGCCACAGATCATGAAAGTGCTATATCAACAAAAAATACAGTCCTTACTGGTAGAGGGAGGAAGTCAGCTGCTCCAATCATTTATTGATGCCGAACTATGGGATGAAGTATATATTGAGAAATGTCCGTGCAAGCTGAATTCCGGTGTTAAAGCACCTGAAATAAGCGATAATTTTAGTTATTCGACTGAAAAACACTTCGACAGACAGATTTGGCATTATGTTTTCGAGAAATAGCTAAAATAGTTCTATTCAAGGGGTTCTACGTCGATAAAAACAGCGTTATTATCTATAATTTTATATAAAACTTCCCCTTAATGTTCTATATCGGAAAAAATGTTCCTATTTTTGCAACTTGTAAATAAACACAATCTTTCAAATGAGAATAAAGTTTTTATCAATCATTGCGAGTTTTTTCATGGTGTCATTCGTTATTACGTCTTGCCTTGACAATGATAACGAAGTCAATTATAGTCCGGATGCGACTATACGCGCATTTGAACTTGACACTATAGGTTATGGGGTAAACTATAAATTCACAATTGACCAAGTTAGTCGTTTAATATATAATGTGGATTCACTGCCTGTCAATGCTGACACGATCATTAATAGTATTCTGATCAAGACGCTGACAACAGCATCCGGTATCGTGACGATGAAAGATCAGAACGATCAGGATTCAATCGTTAATATTAACGACTCTATTGACCTGACTAAGTATGTAAATGCAACCGAGAAAAACAACTTTCTGGTACTGAAGGTATGGGCACCGAATATGGAGGTTCAGAATGAGTACAAAGTTAATATACGGATGCATACGATGGTTCCCGATTCACTCAGTTGGGGAAAAGACCCTATAGCGAACAATCCCGTGAGCAACACTGCTGAAAAACAAAAGGTAGTAACGCTTGGGGACAAGATATTATTATTCGCTCAAAACAATGAAATTTACAGTACAGCAATACCGGCAGGCTCTCCTACTGATCGTTTAAACTATGGTCAAAAATGGGATAAAGAAACTACTGGCAAACTTCCTGATGGTGCTGATATTACATCCATTATCCGATTCGTTGACAAGTTATATTTACTTGCTGAGAATAAGGAAGTATATAATTCCAATGACGGTTTGACTTGGACAAAAGATGAAGTACTCAATTCCGATGGTGTTTCCGTTACTAATCTGATAACCAGCTTTTCTGACAGTGATGGCAGTAACCATAAAAAGATAAATGGAATAGCAGGTATAGTAGAGATTAATGGAGAGAAATATTTCAGTTTTGCAGAGAAAGATGCAACATGGGAGAAAGATATAGACAAATTAACAGCTGTCCCTGCTGAGTTCCCGATAAACAATCTGTCAGCCGATGTATATGCAACTGAAAGCGGAACGTTGAATGCAATCGTTGTGGGTAATACTAAAGACGGTTTAGACAATGACACAGCTACAGTCGTTTGGGCTTCAGAAGATGGTAAAGCCTGGATTCCAATGGAGATTCCATCAAATAATAACTGTCCGAAATTAGTAGACCCGTCTATTATACATTATAATGACGCATTCTACATTTGCGGAAAAGAGACAAAAGATGATGCTAAGGGATTCCAGAAATTCTATACCTCCCCGACATTACTTGTATGGAAAGGGGTAGACAGAATGTTCATGCTTCCCGGAATTCTTCCTCCGGTGAAACTTGAAGGAGGAATAACACAACATCCTTCTCTTCACGAATCCAGCTTCAAGGGAAAAGAAGCAAACTACACGATGGTAGTTGACAGAAACCATTATATATGGATGGTAGGCGGTCAAGGTATTGACAAAATCTGGCGTGGTAGAGTTAATAAACTCGGATTTCTAATACAATAATAAGAAGTAGTTAAATACGAACCTTATAATCAAAACATGTCCTATATAGAGAAAATAGACAAAAATCGGATTCCCCAACACATAGCCATCATTATGGATGGGAATGGGAGATGGGCTAAACAGCGGGGAAAAGAACGAACTTACGGTCACCAGGCAGGCGCAGAAACGGTACATAAAATTATCGAGGATGCTGCACGTCTGGGGGTTAAATATCTGACTTTATATACTTTCTCCACCGAGAATTGGAATCGTCCGCAGGAAGAAGTAGCAGCTTTAATGAATCTATTGCTGGATTCTATCGAAGAAGAAACGTTGATGAAGAACAATATTCGTTTCCGCATTATTGGTGATATTAAGAAATTACCTGTAGAAGTGCAGGAAGGTCTGTCAAGATGTATAGAACACACAGCTAATAATACAGGAACCTGCCTGGTACTGGCACTCAGCTACTCTTCCCGCTGGGAAATGACTGAAGCAGTCCGACAGATTGCAACGCTTGCAAAAACGGGAGAAATATCTCCCGAACAAATAACAGATGAATACATAACTGCTCATCTGACCACAAACTTTATGCCCGATCCGGATTTACTGATCCGCACGGGAGGAGAAATCCGACTAAGCAACTACCTGCTATGGCAATGTGCTTATTCGGAGCTTTATTTTTGTGATACATTCTGGCCGGACTTCGATAAAGAAGAATTCTGTAAAGCCATTTATGAGTATCAGCAAAGAGAGCGCCGGTTCGGCAAAACGAGTGAACAAATCAGCTAACATAATTCGAAACTTCAAATTATAACATAAATGCATTATCGTATTTCCTTTATATTCGTAACGTTTATCTGCCTGTTCTGCTTTGCAGCCACGGGCTTTACGCAGAATACCAACACTGACGAAGACTCTAAGCCAGTCATCTTATACTCAGGAACGCCTAAAAAGTATGAGATAGCAGACATCAAGGTTGAAGGCGTGAAGAATTATGAAGACTATGTGTTAATCGGATTATCCGGACTGTCCGTTGGACAGACGATTACCGTGCCGGGTGATGAGATTACCGGAGCAATCAAGCGCTACTGGAAACATGGTTTGTTCTCTAACGTACAGATTACTGCCGAAAAGATAGAAGGCAACAAGATTTGGTTAAAAATCAGTCTGACACAACGTCCCCGTATTGCGGATGTACGCTATCATGGTGTGAAGAAGTCAGAACGTACAGACCTTGAAAGCAAGCTGGGTATGGTAAAAGGTATGCAGATCACTCCGAATACCGTTGACCGTGCAAAGACATTGATCAAACGTTATTTTGACGATAAAGGCTTTAAGAATGCAGAAGTGATTATCGCGCAAAAGGACGATCCATCTAACGAAAATCAGGTGATTGTTGACATTGATATCGACAAGAAGGAAAAGATTAAAGTGCACGCTATCCATATCACCGGAAACTCGGCCATCAAAACATCCAAGCTGAAGAAAGTGATGAAGAAGACCAATGAAAAAGGCAAACTTCTGAATCTGTTCCGCACCAAGAAATTTGTTCCGGAAAACTTTGAAGCAGATAAGCAGCTGATCATAGATAAGTATAACGAGCTGGGATATCGTGATGCAATGATCGTAAAGGACAGTGTAGCACAATACGACGAAAAGACGGTAGATGTATATATGGATATAGACGAAGGTCAGAAATATTACCTTCGTAATGTAACATGGGTAGGTAACACACTGTATCCTTCGGAACAGCTGAACTTCCTGCTCCGCATGAAGAAGGGTGATGTTTATAACCAGAAGTTGCTGGGAGAACGAACCTCTACAGATGACGACGCAATCGGTAACTTATATTATAATAACGGTTATTTGTTCTACAATCTTGATCCGGTAGAAGTAAATATCGTCGGTGACTCCATCGACCTCGAAATGAGAATCTATGAAGGCCGTCAGGCTACGATTAATAAGATCAACATCAGCGGTAACGACCGTCTGTATGAAAACGTAGTTCGTCGTGAGCTTCGTATTCGTCCGGGACAGTTGTTCAGCAAGGATGACCTGATGCGTTCACTACGTGAAATCCAGCAGATGGGACACTTTGACCCTGAAAAACTGCAGCCGGATATTCAGCCGGACCCTGTAAACGGAACGGTTGATATAGGTCTTCCTTTGACATCTAAAGCCAATGACCAGGTAGAGTTCTCTGCCGGTTGGGGACAAACAGGTATCATCGGTAAACTGAGCCTGAAATTTACCAACTTCTCTGTTGCCAACTTGCTGCGTCCGGGTGAAAACTACCGTGGTATCCTGCCGCAAGGTGACGGACAGACATTGACCATCAGCGGTCAGACGAATGCTAAATACTATCAGTCATATAGTATCTCATTCTTCGATCCTTGGTTTGGAGGTAAACGACCGAACTCACTTTCCGTATCGGCTTTCTTCTCAGTTCAGACTGACATCAGCAGCCGTTACTACAACTCAAGCTATTTCAACAACTATTATAATAGTATGTATAGCGGTTATGGTGGCTATGGTATGTACAACTATGGCAATTACAACAACTATGAGAACTACTATGACCCCGATAAATCTATCAAGATGTGGGGACTTTCTCTAGGTTGGGGTAAGCGTCTGAAATGGCCGGATGACTACTTTACTTTGTCTGCAGAGCTAGCTTACCAACGCTACAATCTGAAAGACTGGCAGTACTTCCCGGTAACCAACGGTAAATGTAATGACCTCAGCATTTCATTGACTCTGGCCCGTAACTCTATTGACAACCCGATTTTCCCGCGTACAGGTTCGGACTTCTCGCTGTCAGTGCAGTTCACACCGCCGTACTCATTGTTTGATGGTAAAGACTATAAAGGCTATTTCTATGATGCGGACAATGAACGCATTACTCAAGACAACATGAACAAACTTCATAGATGGGTTGAGTACCACAAATGGAAATTTAAAGCCAAAACATATACTCCGTTGATGGACTATATAGCACATCCTAAGTGTCTGGTATTGATGACACGTACGGAATTCGGTTTGTTAGGTCATTACAACAAATATAAGAAATCACCGTTCGGTACATTCGACGTAGGTGGTGACGGTATGACTGGTTACTCCAGCTACGCTACAGAAAGTATTGCTTTGCGTGGTTACGAAAACAGTTCACTGACACCATACGGAAAAGAAGGATATGCTTATGCACGCCTTGGTATCGAATTAAGATATCCATTGATGCTGGAAACAAGTACTAACATTTATGTGTTAGGTTTCTTGGAAGCTGGTAACGCTTGGCATGATATCTCAAAATTCAATCCGTTTGATTTGAAACGCTCTGCCGGTATCGGTGTTCGTATCTTCTTGCCGATGATTGGTATGATGGGTATCGACTGGGGTTACGGTTTCGACAAGATAAATGGTAGTAAGGAATACGGCGGCAGCCAGTTCCACTTTATCTTAGGACAAGAATTCTAATATAAAACTAAAAACTAAACGTCATGAGAAAGTCTGTTCTATCCATTATGTTACTGTTTGCCATCAGTATGGCAGCTAGTGCACAAAAATTTGCATTGATCGATACGGAATATATTCTGAAAAATATTCCGGCATATCAAAGCGCTAATGAGCAATTGCAGGAAGCTACGAAGAAATATCAAAGCGAAGTGGAGGTAATTGCCAAGGAAGCACAGAAGATGTTCCAGGACTATCAAGCTCAGTCCTCTACTCTCTCTGCGGCTCAGAAGACTAAGAAGGAAGATGAAATTGTAGCGAAAGAGAAATCCGCTGCCGAACTGAAGCGCAAATACTTCGGTCCGGAAGGCGAACTCGCTAAGATGCAGGAGAAGCTGATTAATCCTATTCAGGATGAAATCTATGGTGCCGTAAAGGAACTGTCGCAACTACACGGATACGACCTTGTACTTGACAGAGCCTCTGCTGCAGGCATCATTTTTGGCAATCCACGTATTGATATTAGTGATGAAGTGCTGAGAAAATTAGGATATTCAAATTAATTTCATACATTTGCATCGAAAATAACTAAAAATCATTCAAATAAATTATAGAACTATGCTAAAAAAAATTGCACTTGTATTGATGCTTGCACTCCCAATGGGTGTATTTGCACAAAATCTGAAATTCGGTCATATTAATGCCCAGGAAATCGTTTCAGCAATGCCTGAATTTGCTAAGGCACAATCTGATATTGAAGCACTAGACAAACAACTGACCAGCGAATTACAAAGAACTCAGGAAGAATTCAACAAGAAATATCAGGAATTCCAGCAAGCTATCGCTAAGGACTCTCTTCCTGCTAACATCGCTGAGAGAAGACAAAAAGAACTGCAGGATATGATGCAAAGACAAGAGCAGTTCCAGCAGGAAGCTCAACAGCAGATGCAAAAGGCTCAGGCTGATGCAATGGCTCCTATCTACAAAAAGTTGGACGACGCAATTAAAGCGGTAGGTGCTGCCGAAGGCGTAATCTACATCTTCGACCTTGCAAGAACACCGGTTGCTTACGTTAATGAGTCACAAAGTATTAATCTGACTCCTAAGGTAAAGACACAGCTCGGCATCAAATAAGAAGCTATAAGCTATAAAATACCGAAAGGGAAAGAGAAAAGAAGATCATACTTCTTTCTCTTTCCCTTTTTTCATGTAACTTTGCGTATATAAAATCGCACTCGTCATGAAGCAACATCTATCTCATACACCCGGGCCAATCGGAGTTTTCGATTCCGGATACGGTGGGCTGACTATCCTCAACAAGATAAGAGAGGCGCTGCCGGAATATGATTATATCTATCTGGGAGACAATGCACGCACTCCTTACGGCACACGTTCTTTTGAAATCGTATACGAATTCACTTTGCAGGCAGTCAATAAATTGTTTGAAATGGGATGTCATCTCGTTATCTTGGCCTGCAATACAGCCTCTGCCAAAGCATTGCGCAGCATACAAATGAATGACTTGCCCGGCATTGACCCTGAACGCCGTGTACTCGGAGTTATCCGCCCTACCGTTGAGTGTATAGGCGACATTACTCAAAGCCGTCATATCGGAGTACTGGCAACAGCAGGTACCATCAAGTCCGAATCGTATCCATTAGAGATACATAAGCTATTCCCGGATATTCAAGTGAACGGAATAGCATGCCCCATGTGGGTACCGCTAGTGGAAAATAATGAATCACAGAACGAAGGGGCCGATTATTTCATCCGGAAATACATTGACCAGTTGCTATCCAAAGATCCTGAAATTGACACGATGATTCTGGGCTGTACGCATTATCCTATCTTGCTCCCTAAGATACAAAAATACACTCCGAAGCATATCCGTATTGTCGCACAAGGAGAATATGTAGCCGAAAGTCTGAAGGACTACCTGAGCAGACATCCGGAGATGAATGCTAAATGTACCCAAAACGGCAGTTGTCTGTTTTACACCACAGAAGCGGAAGAGAAGTTTGTCGAATCGGCCTCTTCCTTCCTGAACCAGCAAATCGACGTAAAAAGAATTTCTCTCGAATAAATATGGGAAAGCAGATCAATCTTTCCTTCTTTTTTGTTATATTTGTATACATAACCTCAAATAGCATAAGATTATGAAAGAAGAAGATTATAGCAGGGCCATAGAAGTATTCTCCGGTTCTCCATGGGAAGCAGAAATTATCAAGGGATTGTTGGAAAGTAATGACATCCGCTGCGTCATTAAAGATGGTATCATGGGGACATTAGCCCCCTATATTGCTCCATCTGTATCTGTTCTGGTCACTGAAGACCAGTACGAAGCCGCTACTGAACTGATCAGAAGCCGCAACGAGAAAGATACTGACTGATACGGTCCAGTCCTTCCCGGATACTCTCCAGCGAATTCGCATAGGAGAAACGGACATATCCTTCGCCTCCCGTTCCAAAGTCTATACCGGGAGTGATGCCGACATGCGCATTTTCGAGAACATCGAATGCAAAGCGATAAGAGTCGGTAGTGAACTTACGTGCATCAGCGAAAATATAAAAGGCACCCTGAGGCTCAACTTTGATCTCGAATCCCATTTCCCGAAGACGACTGATCATATAACGGCGGCGTTCATCATAGATCTGCTTCATCCGTTCCACATCCGAGTCAGCCTGTCGTAATGCGGCAATCCCCGCTTGCTGGGCGATGCTGGACGCACAGATAAACAGATTCTGCTGCAACTTCTGCAAAGAACGCATACAGGATTTCGGTGCTATCAGATAACCTAAACGCAACCCTGTCATCGCAAATCGTTTGGAAAATCCGTTCAGGACAAAAGCCTTATCCGTATATTCCAGAATACTATGCGCACGTCCTTCGTATACAAGTCCGTGATAAATCTCATCCGAAATAATAGGAACACCTAAAGATGCCACACTTTTCAGGAAACTCTCATCCAGCAACATACCCGTCGGATTCATCGGCGAATTAATAAAAATACCAGCCGTATGCGGAGTAACGCACTTACGGATCGCTTCTATATCATATTGCAAACCATTCTCTTCGGACAGAGGCACCAAGACAGGTTTTGCCTGAGCGGCCAAAACGAAGTTACGATAACACGCATACCCCGGATTGGAGAGAATCACTTCACTGTCCGAGTTACAAAGCAGCATCAAGACCAGAAGGATAGACGGAGAAGAGCCGGAAGTGACGACAATACAATCCGGATCGACAGTGACTCCATATTCACGCTGATAAAAAGCGGCTATTTCACGACGCAACTCCGGATCCCCCAAAGAGTGAGTATAATGTGTGAGGTGCCGGTCGTAGGCAGCCTTAGCAGCTTCCGCCACACAAGCCGGAACGTCAAAGTCCGGCTCACCGACTTCCAGGTGGATAACGTCCACACCTTGTTTCTGTAATTCATTTGCACGCTCCAATACATCCATCACGATAAAGGAGGTCATTTGTTCTACTTGGGGATTCGTATGTTTCATTGTTTTTCTTTTATCTGTCAGGCTGCAAAGATAATTCTTTTCAGCCTGTTTTTGTAACATATCGACAAAAAGCTCTATATTTGTGCTTTCAAATCGTTAGTAAGGATGAAACAGGAGTTTACACGAATAGCAGTAAAAGTAGGCAGTAACGTATTGGCACGCCGTGACGGTACATTGGACGTCACCCGTATGTCGGCACTCGTTGACCAGATAGCAGAATTAAATAAATCCGGAGTAGAGATCATTCTTATTTCTTCGGGAGCTGTTGCTTCGGGACGCAGCGAGATACACCCGCAGAAAAAGCTCGACAGTGTAGACCAGCGCCAGTTATTCTCCGCCGTAGGACAGGCTAAATTAATAAACCGCTACTATGAGCTTTTCCGTGAACACGGCATTGCGGTAGGTCAGGTACTGACTACCAAAGAGAACTTCAGTACCCGTCGCCATTATCTGAATCAGAAGAACTGTATGACGGTGATGCTCGAAAACGGCGTCATCCCCATCGTCAATGAGAATGATACGATTTCGGTCAGCGAGCTTATGTTCACGGACAATGACGAACTTTCCGGGCTGATCGCTTCCATGATGGATGCGCAGGCACTGATTATCCTGAGTAACATAGACGGAATCTACAACGGTTCACCCTCCGATCCTGCCTCCGCTGTCATTCGGGAGATCGAGCATGGCAAGGATTTATCCAACTATATCCAGGCTACCAAATCGAGCTTCGGTCGTGGCGGTATGCTGACGAAAACGAATATCGCCCGCAAGGTAGCCGACGAAGGGATTACGGTCATCATCGCCAACGGAAAACGGGATAATATTCTCGTAGACTTGTTGCAACAGCCGGACGATACGGTTTGCACGCGCTTTATCCCTTCCACCGAAGCGGTATCCAGTGTAAAGAAATGGATTGCCCACAGCGAAGGATTCGCCAAAGGGGAAATTCATATTAACGAATGTGCCACGGATATCCTCAGCTCGGAGAAGGCAGCCAGCATTCTTCCGGTCGGAATCACCCACATCGAAGGCGAATTTGAGAAAGACGATATTGTACGCATCATGGACTTCCTGGGCAATCAGGTTGGTGTAGGAAAAGCGAACTGCGACTCCGCACAGGCCAGGGAAGCAATGGGCAAACATGGCAAAAAGCCTGTAGTACATTACGACTATCTGTATATCGAATAAAAAACATAAAACGTAAAAAGGAGCAAATGACTACAAATTTAAACGGAACTTTCGCTGCTGTACAAGCTGCCAGCCGGGAATTGGCATTGCTGAGCGACGACACCATCAATCAGATACTGAACGCGGTCGCTGATGCTGCCATTGCCGAAACACCCTTTATCCTGTCAGAAAATGAAAAGGACCTGGCACGGATGGACAAGAGTAACCCGAAGTACGACCGGTTAAAACTGACGGAAGAGAGGCTGAAAGGCATCGCTGCCGACACACGTAATGTAGCCACTCTCCCCTCCCCGCTGGGAAGGATTTTAAAGGAAACCTCCCGCCCCAATGGAATGAAGCTGACCAAAGTCAGTGTCCCCTTCGGAGTAATAGGCATCATCTATGAAGCGCGTCCTAATGTCAGCTTCGACGTTTTTTCCCTTTGCCTGAAAAGCGGAAATGCCTGTATCCTGAAAGGTGGAAGTGACGCGGACGATTCCAACCGCGCCATTATCAGTGTCATTCACAAGGTACTTGAAAAGTTTCATGTCAACCCGCATATAGTAGAACTGCTCCCGGCAGACAGAGAGGCTACGGCAGCATTACTGAATGCGACAGGCTATGTAGACCTGATTATTCCAAGAGGAAGCAGCAATCTGATAAATTTCGTGCGCGAGAATGCGCGGATTCCTGTCATTGAAACAGGAGCAGGTATCTGTCACACTTATTTTGATGAGTTCGGAGATACCCGGAAAGGAGCGGATATTATCCATAATGCCAAGACACGCCGTGTCAGTGTCTGCAATGCGCTCGACTGTACCATCATTCATGAGAAACGTCTGGGGGATTTGCCTGCGCTCTGCGATCAACTGAAAGAAAGCAAGGTTACTATCTATGCAGATACACAGGCTTATCAGGCACTGGAAGGACATTATCCGGCTGAATTGCTGCAACCTGCCACCCCGGAAAGCTTCGGAACAGAGTTTCTGGATTATAAGATGGCTGTCAAAACGGTGAAAAGCTTTGAAGACGCACTGGGACATATACAGGAAAACAGTTCAAGGCACAGCGAATGTATCGTGACCGAAAACAAAGAGCGTGCCGCCTTGTTTACTAAGATAGTAGATGCGGCATGCGTATATACTAACGTATCTACCGCTTTCACCGACGGTGCACAATTCGGCCTGGGAGCCGAGATAGGCATCAGTACTCAAAAGCTGCATGCCCGCGGTCCTATGGGATTAGAGGAAATCACTTCCTACAAATGGGTGATCGAAGGCGACGGACAGACCAGATGGTAAAGTGAGGAAACGACAAATGATCAATTGGACAATAACGATTAATGATAGATAAAATGAAGAAATTTACTTGTGTACAGGACATCGGCGATTTAAAATCAGCCCTTGCAGAAGCATTTGAAATTCAAAAAGACCGCTTCAAATATGTAGAGTTGGGACGAAACAAGACATTGATGATGATCTTCTTTAATTCCAGCCTCCGTACCCGCCTCAGCACACAGAAAGCAGCTCTTAATCTGGGAATGAATGTAATGGTGCTGGACATCAACCAAGGTGCATGGAAACTGGAAACAGAACGTGGCGTCATCATGGATGGTGACAAACCGGAACATCTGCTGGAAGCGATTCCTGTGATGGGTTGTTATTGTGACATCATCGGAGTACGTTCCTTTGCCCGTTTCGAAGATCGCGATTTTGACTATCAGGAGACTATTCTGAATCAATTTATCCAATATTCCGGACGTCCTGTCTTCTCGATGGAGGCAGCTACCCGCCACCCATTGCAGAGCTTTGCCGATTTAATCACCATTGAGGAATATAAAAAGACGGCACGTCCCAAAGTCGTAATGACTTGGGCACCACATCCCCGTCCATTGCCACAGGCTGTTCCCAACTCCTTTGCAGAGTGGATGAATGCCACTGACTATGATTTCGTTATCACTCACCCGGAAGGATATGAGCTGGCGCCGCAATTCGTAGGAAATGCCAAAGTAGAATATGATCAGATGAAGGCTTTCGAAGGAGCAGACTTTATATACGCCAAGAACTGGGCTGCCTATACAGGCGACAATTACGGTCAGATATTAAGCAAAGACCGTGAATGGACAGTCAGCGACCGCCAGATGGCAGTAACCAACAATGCTTTCTTTATGCACTGCCTGCCTGTTCGCAGAAATATGATCGTTACGGATGATGTAATCGAAAGTCCTCAGTCTATCGTTATCCCCGAAGCTGCCAACCGTGAAATCTCGGCTACGGTGGTTTTGAAGAGATTGATTGAGGGATTGGAATAAACGGAACATCTGTGAATGAAACCTTGCTTTTATTCTCGCACCTATGAGAAAAGATTCTCATGCCTTTGAGAATTTTTTCTCATAGGTATGAGAATTTTTTCTCATTGCGGTGAGAACTTTTTCTCATTGCGGTGAGAACTTTTTCTCATAAGCATGAGAATACATTGAGAATATAGCAACATCTATTTAACTGTATACTAGCACGATAACGATTGCATCCCTTCAGAATTTTATGTAAAGCGCAACCATTTATTCTAGAATAGATAGAAAAAAGCCGTACAGCAACAACCTTAGTATTCTATCTCCTTTCCTGCCGCCTGCCAGGCATTGAATCCTTTACCAAGCTCCACAACCTTAAATCCTTTTTCACTAAGGATCGCCGCAGCTTTCTTGCTTCGTTTACCGCTACGGCAATACAACGCAACCGGTTTGTTCTTTTGCAACAATGAATCCGCCATCGAGGCAAAAGAGTCATCCATCACATTTATATTGATCGTTTTTACAATATGTCCTTCTGAATATTCAGCCAGTGTACGAACATCCAGACGCTGCACTTCTTCATCCTGAATGATAGAATCGAAATCCTCTACATTCACCGTTTTAAAGTCTCCTTTCTGCTGACAGGAGAAAAGAGAAGAGAGAAATAAAAATAATCCCACGACTAATTGATTCATTTTAAACATATGTACTATCTTAATCAGTTCACGCCCGGAACATATTCAAATCCCGGATCACAATACTTGCTTGATTCTACCACCACACCATTTTTATCTGTGGTATGATACTTGAATTTTATCCTTATGGTTTGATGAGGATTTTCTTCATCCACATATTTCGTCAGAGGAACAGAAATGTAAGCACGACGATTATAGTTCTCCTCATCCCCATTCGCATCATGAAACAGAGACAAAGTAACGACTGTCTCATCCCCTTCCGCCTCAACGCTCTCTTCTATCATACCAAACACGTGCTGTTTGCCACTATTGATATTGATCTTCACGTTCAGAATCATATTCAAATAGTCACGCCCCAGCCAAATGCTGGTCACGTCTACCGGATCATACTTCAGTCCGCCTTCAAAAGCCGGGTCGTCAGCCCCCTTTGGCTCCGGTGCCACCACCGACTGCAATGAGTATATGACAGCCGTAGCATCCTCCGGATTTACTTCATAGTTACTGATTACACGCCTGGCCGAGTTCGGAGAAATGGTTGATCCGGTACGGTCTTTCGCAACAGTCAACAGCTCTCCCTTGTCAGGAAGCAGACTCTGTATCAGACCATCCGCCCCAGCCTTCACTGTGACAAATTCCAACTTCACAGAAGGATAATAGTAATCATCATCATCCCCGCAGGCAGTCATCAGGAAAAGCATACCCAAAAGCCAGAGTGTATGTAACTTTACTTTATTCATTGGCAAGCAGCTAAATAGTTCACCAACGGATTGGCATACATTAATAACAATTTTCCACGCAAAAAGTCTTCGTCTTTATTCGGAATCTTTATTTTGCCCAGTTGTTGCTCGATATAGGTAACAAATCGCAGTTTCTCTTCGGGGGTGTAATGACCGGCAAACTCGGATGTACCCTTCAGCAAGTCATAGGCAACGTAATTACCCGAATAGATCCGGTAGTTACTATGAATCCTCTGGTCGATGCAGGCAGATATGCTGGAGAACAGTTCCTGCTTCGGCAATGAACGGTCCAGCTGTGCCAACCTGTCATTGATACAGGGAGCCGTCTGAAAATGAACCTTCCCTTTATATCCGAAAAGACCGGTCTGCATACTGATCAAATCGTCCTGAGTGGTTTTCTTATATCCTTCTATATCTCTTTTCAACTGAAACTCCTGCGCTTTCAGGAAGTCACAGGGATCATATTCGTACGAAATGGCAAGAGGAGCGATATTCATCTCCATCAGACGGTCGATCAAGTCGCCTTCACCACCCATCGCCAGCATCTTCAGTACGCTATCCTGAGTACGGTCGTTCGAGTCTTTAGCACGCCCTTCACGCTGGGCAATCCAGATGGACTGCTTCTTCTCACTAATGGTATAATGCATATAACGGGACATCCGTGCCGAAGATTCCAGCATCTGCCGCATGGTCAGCGCCCGTTGTACAATAAACGATTTGTTGACACGAACCAGCTTCTTGATCCACGGATAAACCAGCAGATTGTCACCAATCGCTATCTCTACCGTATCCATTCCCTGATCAATCAGCAAAATAGAGAGGAAGCCCGAATCCAATATAATATCCCGATGATTGGAGAGATATGTATAAGCCTTGCTTTTATCCGGCACAGCCGTATGATCCAGAGTCAGCCCATCCGTATGGTCCGCCGCTATTTTCCATAAAATACCATAACAGAATGTTTCCTGAAAATCCAGCTTGCTCTTACAAGCGCGTATTTTCTGCGCCAAAAGTTCAAAGGGGACGTTCGGTATCGCATCAGTAGCCGCCTTCTGAAAAGCAGGATCAGCAATCAGCTCCTCAAAGATTTGAGGAAGTTCCTCATCATTGTAAGGACGAATCTCATCAAACTCTGTAGTATCCATAAGCTATGAAGTTTAGAGGCAGGTAATAGGTAATAAGTAATAGGTAATAGGCTGCGCTATGCCCACACAAATTTAATATTTAATATCTATTACTTATTACCTATTACCTGTTACCTATTACTTAAAATTTATTTTCTATTATATCAGTCATCACATCCTTTATATCCAGACCGGCAGCACGCACTTGCTGGGGAATAAAGCTTGTAGTGGTCATCCCCGGAGTCGTATTCACTTCCAGCAGATTGATCTTTTCGCCGGCTGTCACAATGTAATCCACACGGATGATACCGGAACAGCCCAATATATCATAAATGGCCGAGGTCAGCATTTGCACGCGATTCGTCAGTTCGTCCGAGATGCGTGCAGGAGTTATCTCGTCTACCTGACCATTGTATTTTGCATCATAATCAAAGAACTCATTATGTGTCACCACTTCCGTAGGCGGGAAGATGACGGTCTTGTCTTTGGTTTTATAGCAGCCGCAGGTCAGCTCCGTTCCTTCCATAAATGCTTCTACGAGCACTTCCTGGGCTTCTTCAAAGGCCTTAACAATGGCCGGCTGTATTTGTTCTTTCGTCTTAACCTTTGTTACGCCGAAGCTCGAACCGCCCAGACTCGGCTTGATGAAACAAGGCAAACCGATCTTTTCCATCACATCTTCGTCGGAAACCGATTGTCCCTGACGCAATAGCAACGATTCTGCAATACGCACTCCGAAGGCTTTCAGGTATTGGTTGCAGGTAAACTTGTCATAGGTGATCGCCGCAGCCAGCACCCCGCAACAAGAGTATGGTATGTGCATCATGTCAAAGTATCCCTGAAGACGGCCGTCTTCGCCCGGAGTACCGTGAATGGTAATATAGGCAAAGTCAAACCTGATCTTTTCCGTTCCCAGCATAAAGCTGAAATCATTGCGGTCTACCGGTGCTTTTGCACCATCCGGCAATTGTACTTCCCAACGGGTCCCCTGCATCTCGACAATGTACAGTGTGTACTTTTCCTTATCTATGAAGGAATATATTCCCTGTGCACTACGCAGGGATACATGAAATTCGGAGGTGTCACCTCCGGCTACGATAGCAATTGTGCGTTTCATTCTATTTCTCTGTTACTTATATAGCCTCGCCACTTCTCGATAAGCTGGGTCATGTCATCCGGAAGTTCGGAAGTAAAGTACATCTCTTCGCCTGTGACGGGATGTACGAACCCCAATGTCATGGCATGCAGAGCCTGCCGGGGACAAGTGTCAAAGCAATTATTTACAAATTGTTTGTATTTACTAAAGTGAGTACCTTTCAGAATTTCGTGACCGCCATAGCGTTCGTCATTGAAAAGTACATGCCCGATATGTTTCATGTGGACACGAATCTGATGAGTACGTCCGGTTTCGAGTATGCACTCTACCAGCGTGACATATCCCAGCCGTTCAAGCACCCGATAATGAGTGACCGCGTGCTTGCCCATCGACGGGTCGGACATAACCGCCATCTGCATCCGGTCTTTCGGATTACGGGCGATACTGCCTACAATCGTGCCTTCATCCTGTTCCACATTTCCCCAGACAAGGGCACGGTATCTGCGTTTGGTCGTCTTATTAAAGAATTGTATTCCGAGGTTGGTCTTGGCATCCGGCGTCTTGGCAATCACCAGCAGACCGGACGTATCTTTATCAATCCGGTGGACCAGGCCGACGTGCGGGTCATTGGCATCATATTCGGGAATATCTTTCATGTGCCATGCCAGCGCATTGACAAGCGTACCGTGATAGTTTCCGTGTCCCGGATGTACTACCAGTCCCGCAGGCTTGTTCACTACCATTACATATGGATCTTCGTAAACGATATTAAGGGGGATATTTTCGGGAATAATCTCGTTCTCATAACGAGGACGGTCCATCATGACGGTAATGACATCGAGCGGCTTAACCTTGTAGCTGCTCTTCACCGGCTTACCGTTAGCCATGACGAATCCATCTTCGGCAGCCTTCTGAATACGGTTGCGCGAAGCATTGACAATACGTTCGAACAGATATTTGTCGACTCTGACCATCGCCTGTCCCTTGTCTACGACCACCCGAAAATGTTCGTAAAGCTGGGAGTCGTCACCGACAGGTTCTATATCATCCAAATCATTCTCCAGTTCATCCGGAAGTTCTTCCTCGATCATGTGAATCTGTTTCGTTATTTATCAATTAAAACCAACTATCATCCTGACTTGAAGAGGATTCTGAGGAAACAGGTTCATCTGCCCCTTCAACATTTTCCATGGAGTCGCTTTCCAACGGTTCGTTTTCTCCGTTTCCTACCATCAGTGTCAATGCAGCTCCCAAAGGTACTTTATCTCCCGCATTCAATGAGCGCCCCTGATATTTAATGCCGTACACCCAGTCCTTCTCACCGTTCATCAACTGAATCTCGGTCAGCTTGAATCCGGCAGCAAGCACTTTCGCCTGTGCCTGGCGCAGAGAACTGTTGTCCGCCACATCGGGAACAGCACGCAAAGGAATACTCAGTGTATTGATAGTCAAGTAAATGGTGCGGCCTTCTTTCACTTTTTGTCCGATTCCCGGGTTGACATCAAGTACAATGCCAGCTGCCATATTCTTCACATAATTAGAATCGGAAACGACACATACCAATCCGTGATTGCGGAACATTTTTGAAGCTTCATCCACAGTCATCCCTTTTACATCGGGCACAACCACCGCCTCACCGTGACGAGTATAAACATCCAGCCATTTCATCACGCCGAACACAATCAGCACCACTGCCACAATCATGACAAGGATATTCACCCAGAAATATTTATTTGTTTTAAAAGAAAAGAATTCTTTGATTGTCATACGCTTTGCTGTTAATCCGCGCCAAAGATACTACAAATTAGTTGAATTTCGGAATAGTGGGCAATGAAAATGTCCCTGCATAAATGCAAGGACACCTGTCATCACCACAATTGTTGCAACTATATTCCCCACTCCTATAGATTTCAACAACCTTATATTCTGGAATGCGGCTTCCGGATTCTCTGAGCACAACCGTCTGTCGCATATATTCCGTCTATGATCTGTGACAAAGAAAGCTAAAAAGTGACAAAGAGCATTCCATTAAACATTATTTAATACTCTATTTAACTACTGTGCCAAGAGTCCTGTACTTTTTATCATAAAAAGGAAGTTATAACCAACTTTAATGGAAATAGAAGCAAACAAAAAAGGCGAAGTTTTAAACTCCGCCTTTTTTGTTTCTGAGTGATGATTACCACTTCTGTCCGTTGTACTCATCAGAAACAGTCAGTTTCTTTCTGCCTTTTGCACGGCGGGCTGCTAACACTCTACGACCGTTAGCGGATGCCATTCTCTCACGGAAACCGTGTTTGTTCTTTCTCTTTCTGTTAGAGGGTTGAAATGTTCTTTTCATTACTGTATCTTGTTTTTATGTTATTATTCTACGTAATCGGGCTGCAAAAATAGGCACTTTTTTTAAATTAACCAAGAGATAACTCATTTTTGCTCAAAAGTTTTTGTGTTTTTTACCGATTTAGATTACTTTTGCACTCGATTTCCTGTGAAAACAATTAAATTACAATAATATAAAAAGAAAAACAGCAGTATGATTAATGCTCAAGACATCAAAAACGGAACTTGTATCCGTATGGACGGAAAGCTCTATTTCTGTATAGAATTCCTGCATGTAAAACCAGGTAAAGGTAACACATTTATGCGTACCAAGCTGAAAGACGTAGTAAGCGGTTATGTTCTCGAACGCCGTTTCAATATCGGTGAAAAACTGGAAGATGTACGCGTTGAACGTCGTCCATACCAATTCCTGTATAAAGAAGGAGAAGACTATATCTTCATGAACCAGGAAACTTTTGACCAACACCCCATCGCTCACGACCTGATCAATGGTGTAGACTTCTTGCTCGAAGGTGCAGTGCTGGACGTTGTTTCTGACGCTTCTACCGAAACTGTACTTTATGCAGACATGCCGATCAAAGTTCAGATGAAGGTTACTTATACAGAACCGGGAATGAAAGGTGATACAGCCACCAACACACTGAAACCTGCTACCGTAGAATCAGGTGCAACAGTACGTGTGCCTTTGTTCATCAGCGAAGGTGAAACAATTGAAATCGACACTCGTGACGGTTCTTACGTAGGACGCGTAAAAGCATAAATGTCATACAAATGACATAAAGAAACGGTGGATTTGCTTCGGCACTTCCACCGTTTTTTATTACCTTTGTCCATCACTAACCCTAATATTAAGATACAAAAGAATGAAAAAGTTGATTTACACACTGCTCTTTGTCCTTATTTCCGTTGCAGCCAACGGTCAGCAGGCAAAGTATGTATTCTATTTCATCGGAGACGGAATGGGAGTCAATCAGGTAAATGGTACAGAGATGTATCAGGCAGAACTGCAAAACGGGCGCATCGGCGTTGAACCTTTATTGTTCACCCAATTTCCGGTAGCAACGATGGCAACCACTTTCTCCGCGACAAACTCTGTTACCGACTCTGCCGCTGCGGGTACTGCACTCGCTACCGGAAAGAAGACCTACAACAGTGCCATCTCTGTAGGAGAAGACAAAAACCCGATTGAAACCGTAGCCGAAAAAGCCAAGAAGGCCGGAAAGAAAGTAGGTGTCACTACTTCCGTCAGCGTAGACCACGCCACTCCTGCCGCTTTCTACGCTCATCAGGCAGACCGTAATATGAATTATGAAATCGCTGTCGACCTGACAAAAGCAAACTTTGACTTCTATGCAGGCGGTGGTTTTCTGAAACCGGACAAGACGTATGACAAGAAAGACGCTCCCAACATCTTCCCTATTTTCGAAGAAGCAGGTTACACCGTAGCACGTGGCTACAGCGATTATAAAGCCAAAAGCAAGGATGCCGGCAAAATGATCCTGATACAGGAAGAAGGCAAAGATCCATCCTGCCTGCCTTATGCTATCGACCGTAAAAGCGACGACTTGACTCTCGCCCAAATCACAGAAAGCGCAATCGACTTCCTGACCAAAGGCAAGAACAAAGGATTCTTCTTAATGGTAGAAGGTGGAAAGATTGACTGGGCTTGCCACGGTAATGACGCCGCTACCGTATTCAATGAAGTAAAGGACATGGATGACGCTATCAAAGTAGCTTACGAATTCTACAAGAAACATCCGAAAGAAACACTGATCGTTGTTACGGCCGACCACGAAACCGGTGGTATCGTACTAGGTACAGGCAAATATGCGTTGAACCTGAAAGCATTGCAATATCAAAAACATTCTGCTGACGGATTGTCCAGACGTATCAGCGAACTAAGAAAATCAAAAGGCAACAAAGTGACTTGGGAAGACATGAAAGAATTCCTGGGTGAAGAAATGGGCTTCTGGAAACAGTTCCCTATTTCCTGGGAACAGGAAAAGAAGCTGCGTGACGAGTTCGAACAATCCTTTGTCAGAAATAAAGTGGTATTTGCCGAAAGCATGTACTCTAAGAGCGAGCCGATGGCTGCACGCGCTAAAGAAGTAATGGACCAGATATCTATGGTAGGCTGGGTAAGCGGCGGTCACTCTGCCGGTTATGTGCCGGTATTTGCCATCGGTGCCGGTTCTCAACTGTTCGGTGAGAAGATTGACAATACGGAAATTCCGAAACGGATAGCTAAAGCTGCCGGATATAAATAAAGAATTGACTGCACGAATATGTAATCAAAACACTATTTATTTTCATTTAGGCACGGATTTCACGGATTAACACGGTTCTATTCAATTAAAGACCGTGAAATTCGTGCAATCCGTGCCTAAATAATATTATCATTATAATAGATGATTTTCATTGGGTCCCTTCTCTTGATATGTTTCCCGTTAGGAAACGGGCGTTCCCTCACCGAGAAACGAGAGTTACCTTTAAAGGAAACGATCGTTCCCACACCGGGAAACGGCAGTTTCCAAAGCAGGAAATTCATGGAAACTCTAAGCCACTCATATACAATCAAATAGTCATATCATACCTATGTCTATTGGAGACATGAAGAGAGACTAGAGTATACTTACAAATTCATTACATCCTGCTCAAACCGATCTTTATCTCCGGCAGCTTTATTGCGCATTCTGCTCCGGTAATTATAGATAGTTGCCAAAGAATAACCCAGAAAATGAGCAATCTTGTTACTATCCACTACTCCTAAACGAATAAGGGCAAAGATCCGGAGTTCGGTTGTCAGCAGTTCGTCTGATTTTGGATAAACTCTTGCTTCTTCTACCAGCAGATTATTGAAAGAAGTAATAAAGTGTGGGAACAGTTTAAGGAATGACTTATCAAATTCGTTATAAAATTCATTCCGCTCGTCCCGGATAAACTGTTCGGACTTAATTGCTTTAAACAAGTCATCGATACGTGACGACATGGCAAGTTTGGCCAGAGAGCGGCGATAAGTTTCCAGTTTATCTAGATAATTGACGCATCTGTCCAGATAACGGGCAATATATACTTCCTTTATCTTTCCGGTCTGTTCCAATTCTTTGTTGACCGCAGACATTTGCTTGTTGGCCAAGCTTAGATTCCTACGCATGACGGATATCTTCTTCATCCAACGATACAGATAGAAAATAGCAATGAGGAGAAACAGCGACAACAGACTGACACTAATCAACATGGCACGGGAAACGGCCCGTTCTCTCTCTTCTTTCAGTTTATAAGCCTTATCAATAATCGGGAAAAACTCCGTCACTTCCATAAATCGCAAACGGGCATTACATGCTACAGCATCTTCCATCGAACAACTCAGATATTTGTAAGCACGGTCAATATCCCCTAGTTCATACATCAGATGCGCGAGTTTCTGCAAGGAAGCATACTCCCTGACGGAAGATTCCAAGTCTGCAATAGCAGTCAGTATCAGATAATAAACTTCTTTCTCAACGTCTTTCTTCATGCTATATGCTTCGGAAAGGGTATAATAGATATATACTTTCTGACGTTCGTCTTCCATATCTTTCAGTGCATCGTTCAGCATGCCGATAGCCGTATCGGCCTTTCCGGTCACGATACATCGTTCCGCCATAACAATCGTTTTATTTTCTTCCGGAGGCATGGCGGCGATAATGGAATCTCTGTACAAATCGGTCTTTTTCAGGTATTTTTCTTTTTCGGTTTTGTTTGTCGTATAATCAGCGAGCCAGCCGTAGCAGGCGCGATAGGTCTGGTAATAAGAAAGCAAAGTCCATTCATTCAGTTTTTTAGGATCAATCTTCTCCAATTGTTCCATAGCTTCGATGTACATGCCCATTACACCCATTACCGTAGCACGGTTAATGATAATCTCATATTCCAGTTCCGGACGATTTAATTGGGGCAATATCTCCATCTGACGGTTAATATAATGAAGCGCCGAATCTGCCTGATAATGCAGGTAAGCCCCAAAGAGGGAGGCATACAACTCATAATTCCGGGCAGGATCGGTGGAATGGGCAAGTTGTACTTTTAAATCAGTAATGTCTTTTTCTCTCCGTATCTGATAAGTTTCCTTCTTACTTATAATGTCATCCAGTTTTTTAAGGGCCGCCTTATTTATATCCGTATGCTTTGCGGACAAGGAAAGAGGATAAACAAAAAGAAGAAACAAAAGATAATAGGTTAGATTTCTCATAAGGTGCTTTTTTAAGATGTGACAAATATAATGATTATAGTAATAAAAACGAAAAATATCGTCATAACAATTTTCATTTTCACTTGTATTTTTCGACAGAGGCAATAACGACAAAAAGCTTATTATCAACAGCCTATTCAAAACAAGCATTTATATTTTCTTTCTAACTGCCATACGGCATACCCGATTCACCTACATTTGCATCATCGGTTCCCCCGAACAAATTTTAAAAATCTAGTTACCATGAAAAGGAATTTATTATTCATTATCTTACTATTATTATTACCCGGTCTTCACCAGGTATTCGCAGCAAGCACTATAAAGAAAGTAGCCCCGACCTTTTGGTGGGCAGGAATGAAGAATCCCGAATTGCAGATACTATTATATGGTGACCGCATATCATCCGCAGACGTCAGTCTTTCTGCCGATAATATCACGCTGCAAGAAGTGGTAAAACAGGAGAATCCTAATTATCTGGTTCTGTATTTAAACCTTTCGAAGGCTGCTCCACAGAACTTTGACATCATCCTGAAACAAGGCAAAAAGCAGACAAAAATCCCTTACGAGCTTAAACAGCGCCGGCCGAATGCTTCGGCAGTAGAAGGTTTTGATTCGAGCGACGTGCTTTATCTCATTATGCCGGACCGTTTCGCCAATGGCGACCCTTCCAACGACATCATTCCCGGAATGCTGGAAGGAAATGTAGACCGTAATGAGCCTTTCGCACGTCATGGCGGCGATTTGAAAGGAATAGAGAATCATCTGGATTACATAGCAGACCTCGGAGTCACCAGTATATGGCTCAACCCGATTCAAGAAAATGACATGAAAGAAGGATCGTATCACGGTTATGCCATTACCGATTATTATCAGGTAGACCGCCGCTTCGGCAGTAACGAAGAGTTCCGCAAACTTACTCAGGAAGCTAATGCCAAAGGGCTGAAAGTCGTAATGGACATGATCTTCAACCATTGCGGTTCGGACAACTATCTGTTTAAAGATATGCCCTCCAAAGACTGGTTTAACTTTGAAGGCAACTACGTGCAGACCAGCTTCAAGACTGCCACTCAAATGGACCCGTATGCTTCCGATTACGAAAAGAAAATCGCTATCGACGGTTGGTTCACACTGACCATGCCGGACTTCAACCAAAGAAACCGTCATGTAGCTACTTATCTGATACAGAGCAGTATCTGGTGGATTGAATACGCCGGTATCAACGGCATCCGTCAGGATACACACCCTTATGCCGACTTCGATATGATGGCACGCTGGTGCAAAGCGGTCAATGAAGAATATCCCAAGTTCAACATTGTAGGTGAAACATGGCTGGGCAACAATGCACTCATCTCCTACTGGCAGAAAGACAGCAGACTCGCTTATCCGAAGAACAGCAATCTCCCGACTGTCATGGACTTCCCGCTAATGGAAGAGATGAACAAGGCTTTCGACGAAGAGACTACCGAATGGAACGGAGGACTTTTCAGACTCTACGAATATCTATCACAGGACATCGTCTACAGCCATCCAATGAGCCTGCTGACCTTCCTCGACAATCACGATACTTCCCGCTTCTACCGTTCGGAAGCAGATACAAAGAATCTGGACCGATACAAGCAAGCCCTGACATTCTTACTGACAACCCGCGGAATACCGCAGATATATTATGGAACTGAAATCCTGATGGCAGCCGACAAGGCGAATGGAGACGGCCTGCTCCGCTGCGACTTCCCCGGAGGCTGGCCGAACGATACAAAAAACTGCTTTGACGCAGCCAACCGCACTCCACAGCAAAATGAAGCATTCTCCTTTATGCAAAAACTGCTCCAATGGAGAAAAGGAAACGAAGTCATTGCCAAAGGTCAGCTCAAACATTTCGCACCGAATAAAGGTGTCTACGTTTACGAACGCAAATACGGTGATAAATCAGTCGTTGTTTTCCTGAATGGAAACGACCGGGAACAGACCATTGACCTGGTTCCTTACCAAGAAATACTTCCTGCCTCATCTGCTTTCGATTTATTGACAGAGAAAAAGGTTGAATTAAGAAATGAATTAACACTTCCAAGTCGTGGAATATACCTTCTATCCTTTTAAATAAGTTCACTTCGACTTATATTTATCAGGATACCAAAAGACAATAAACTACTGTAAAACAAAACTTTGAGATTAATATAAACTTGTATTTTTATTCTAGACAGCCCAAAGTCTCAAGATGGTTGCTATATTTGCAATATCCGGAACAGAGCGGAGTAAAAATATTAGTTAGCTTATAATTTAATACCATAAATAGAATGAAAAAGAGAAAGATTTTATCGCTCATCGCATTCCTTTGCATCTCATTCATTGCGAATGCCCAACAGAAATTAACCTCACCGGACAACAATCTGGTAATGACCTTTCAAGTAGATTCCAAAGGTGCCCCAACGTATGAACTGACGTATAAGAACAAAGTGGTAATCAAACCCAGCACTCTCGGACTGGAACTGAAAAAAGAAGATAATACCAGAACCGACTTCGACTGGGTGGACCGCAGAGACCTGACCAAACTTGATTCAAAGACCAACCTGTACGACGGCTTCGAAGTAAAAGATACCCAAACGGCTACCTTTGATGAAACCTGGCAACCGGTTTGGGGAGAAGAAAAAGAAATCCGCAATCATTATAACGAACTGGCAGTCACCCTGTATCAACCCATGAATGACCGTTCTATCGTTATCCGTTTCCGTCTGTTCAATGACGGTCTGGGATTCCGTTATGAATTTCCTCAGCAGAAGTCACTCAATTACTTCGTGATCAAGGAAGAGCATTCTCAGTTTGGCATGAACGGCGATCATATCGCTTTCTGGATACCGGGTGACTATGATACGCAGGAATATGACTACACCATTTCCCGCTTATCAGAAATCAGAGGGCTGATGAAAGAAGCGATCACTCCGAACTCTTCTCAGACTCCTTTCTCACAGACAGGCGTACAAACTGCACTGATGATGAAAACGGATGATGGCTTATACATCAATCTTCATGAAGCCGCTTTGGTTGATTACTCATGTATGCACCTCAATCTGGACGACAAGAATATGGTATTCGAATCCTGGTTGACACCGGATGCCAAAGGAGACAAAGGGTATATGCAGACTCCCTGCAACACACCTTGGCGTACGATTATCGTGAGCGATGACGCCCGCAATATCCTCGCTTCACGTATCACTCTCAACCTGAACGAACCATGCAAGATAGCGGATGCCGCTTCTTGGGTAAAACCCGTGAAATATATCGGCGTATGGTGGGACATGATCACCGGAAAAGGCTCATGGGCTTACACCGACGAACTGACCAGCGTAAAACTCGGTGAAACGGATTACTCCAAAACAAAACCGAATGGCAAACATTCTGCCAACACAGCCAACGTGAAACGTTACATTGACTTTGCAGCCGCTCACGGATTCGATGCAGTACTGGTTGAAGGCTGGAACGAAGGCTGGGAAGACTGGTTCGGCAACAGCAAAGACTATGTGTTTGATTTCGTGACTCCTTATCCCGACTTCGATGTGAAGGAAATCCACCGCTATGCAGCCAGCAAAGGAATCAAAATGATGATGCATCACGAAACTTCCGCTTCTGTACGCAACTACGAACGCCACATGGACAAAGCCTACCAGTTTATGGCAGACAATGGATACAACTCCGTAAAGAGCGGTTATGTAGGCAACATCATCCCCCGCGGCGAACATCACTACGGACAATGGATGAACAATCACTACCTGTATGCAGTGAAGAAAGCCGCCGATTACAAAATCATGGTGAATGCACACGAAGCAACCCGCCCTACCGGTATCTGCCGTACATATCCGAATCTGATCGGTAATGAATCCGCCCGCGGTACAGAATATGAATCATTCGGAGGCAACAAAGTATATCATACAACGATTCTGCCTTTCACACGCCTGGTTGGCGGTCCGATGGATTACACTCCCGGCATCTTCGAAACGCATTGCAACAAGATGAATCCGGCAAATAATTCTCAGGTACGTTCTACCATTGCACGCCAGTTGGCACTATACGTTACCATGTACAGTCCTTTGCAGATGGCTGCCGACATTCCGGAAAACTACGAACGTTTTATGGACGCTTTCCAGTTCATCAAAGACGTAGCTCTCGACTGGGACGAAACGAACTATCTGGAAGCAGAACCGGGAGAATACATCACAATTGCCCGTAAGGCAAAAGATACGGACGACTGGTACGTAGGCTGCACAGCCGGTGAAAACGGTCATACCTCCAAACTCATATTCGACTTCCTGACTCCGGGCAAACAATACATCGCTACCGTCTACGCGGATGCCAAAGATGCCGACTGGAAAGAGAACCCGCAGGCTTATACCATCAAGAAAGGTATTCTGACGAATAAGAGCAAGCTGAACCTGCACGCAGCTAACGGAGGCGGATACGCTATCAGCATCAAAGAGGTAAAAGACAAATCAGAAGCTAAAGGTTTGAAAAGATTATAATAAGGAAAAGAAATAACAAAGATAGAGAATATACATTTTGGTAAAAAAGAGAGTGTTTTCGAGCACTAAGAACAATGACGAAGAGAAGGTTTTCAATAGGTATTTTTAAGAGAGAATGATAAGAGAAATTACAATTAACTTTAAAGACAAAAACATGAAAAAAGGAAACTTTATGTTCAAGGTCCTGCTTATGCTTATAGCTGGAATATTCTTGTCCATTGACGCATTTGCTCAGCAAATTACTGTCAAAGGAATAGTGAAAGACACAACGGGTGAACCGGTTATAGGTGCCAATGTTGTGGTGAAAGGCACTACCACCGGAACGATTACCGATTTCGACGGCAACTTCCAGTTGTCTGCCAAGCAAGGTGACATAATTGTTGTTTCATTCATCGGATACCAGCCAAAGGAACTTCCGGCAACCACACAAATGAATGTAATACTGAAAGACGATACGGAAATACTGGACGAAGTAGTAGTCATCGGTTACGGTCAGGTGAAAAAGAACGATATGACCGGTTCGGTAATGGCTATCAAGCCCGATGAACTAAGTAAAGGTATTACGACGAATGCTCAGGATATGTTATCCGGTAAAATAGCCGGTGTCAGCGTGATCTCCAATGACGGTACACCGGGTGGTGGCGCTCAAATCCGTATTCGTGGCGGTTCTTCATTGAATGCAAGCAATGACCCGCTGATCGTTATTGACGGTCTGGCTATTGACAACGAAGGTATCAAAGGGATGGCAAACGGTTTATCAATGGTTAACCCTGCGGATATCGAAACCCTTACTGTACTGAAAGATGCCTCTGCAACTGCCATTTACGGTTCGCGTGCATCCAACGGTGTTATTATTATCACCACCAAGAAAGGAAAGAACGGACAAGCTCCCAGCGTAAGCTATAACGGTTCTGTATCCTTCTCCAAAACTCAAAAGCGCTATGATGTATTGAGCGGAGATGAATATCGCGCTTACGCCAATCAGTTATGGGGTGACAAATTACCGGCAGATTTAGGAACCGCCAATACAGACTGGCAGGATCAGATATTCCGTACTGCTGTCAGCACCGACCATCATGTTTCTATCAACGGAGGATTCAAGAACCTGCCTTACCGTGTATCTTTAGGTTATACAGACGATAACGGTATTGTGAAAACATCCAACTTCCGACGCTTCACTGCTTCCGTGAACCTGGCTCCTTCCTTCTTTGAAGATCATCTGAAGTTCAACATCAATGCCAAATTCATGAACGGTAAAAACCGCTATGCCGACACAGGTGCCGCTATTGGCGGAGCATTGGCTATCGACCCTACCCGTCCGGTTTATTCTAACGAAGACCCTTACCAGTTTACAGGCGGCTACTGGCAGAATATAAATTCTACCACAGGTTTCAGCAATCCGGACTGGAAATACACGTCCAATCCGAACTCTCCCCAAAATCCGCTGGCTGCACTGGAACTCAAAAATGACAAGGCGAACAGCAACGACTTTGTTGGAAATGTAGACGTTGACTATAAATTCCATTTCCTGCCTGACCTCCGTCTGCACGCAAGCATAGGTGGCGAATATGCGGAAGGTACACAGACTACGATTGTTTCTCCATACTCATTCGGCAATAATTATTATGGTTGGAATGGCGACGTTACCCAATATAAATACAACCTTTCGTACAACATATACGTACAGTATATCAAGTCTTTGGGTGCAAACGACTTTGACATCATGGTCGGTGGTGAAGAACAACACTTCCATCGCAACGGATTTGAAGAAGGCCAGGGCTGGGATTCCTATACGCAAGAACCCCATGACGCCAAATTGCGCGAACAAACAGCTTATGCAACCAGAAATACACTGGTCTCTTACTTCGGCCGTCTAAATTACTCCCTGCTGAACCGTTACTTGTTTACCTTTACCATGCGTTGGGATGGCTCGTCACGTTTCTCCAAAGACAACCGCTGGGGTACATTCCCGTCATTGGCACTGGGATGGAAGATTAAAGAAGAAAACTTCCTGAAAGATGTAAATGTCCTGTCTGATCTGAAATTGCGTTTAGGCTGGGGTATTACCGGTCAGCAAAACATAGGTGATGATTTTGCTTATCTTCCTCTGTATGTAGTCAATAACGAGTATGCCCAGTATCCTTTTGGCGATACGTATTACTCTACTTCCCGCCCGAAGGCTTTCAATGAAAATCTGAAATGGGAAAAAACGACCACATGGAATGCCGGACTGGACTTCGGATTCCTGAATGGAAGAATCACAGGCGGTATCGACGGATACTTCCGTAAAACGGATGACCTGCTGAACAGCGTTAAAATTCCCGTCGGAACTAACTTCAATGCCCAGATGACACAGAATATCGGTTCACTGGAAAACTACGGTATGGAATTTTCCATCAACGCCAAACCGATTGTGACTAAGGACTTCACCTGGGACCTCAGCTATAACATTACATGGAACCACAATGAAATCACCAAGTTGACAGGTGGCGACGACAGCGATTATTACGTAGAAGCAGGCGATAAGATTTCCAGAGGTAACAATACCAAGGTACAGGCGCATAAAGTAGGTTACGCAGCCAACTCTTTCTACGTTTACCAGCAGGTATACGACGAAAATGGCAAACCTATTGAAAATATGTTTGTTGACCGTAACGGAAACGGAACAATAGACAGCGGAGACAAATATATCTACAAAAAACCGGCAGGCGATGTTTTGATGGGACTGACCTCCAAAATGCAGTATAAGAACTTTGACTTCAGCTTCTCCTTACGTGCCAGTCTGAACAACTACGTGTACTATGACTTCCTGAGCAACAAAGCCAACGTCAGCACTTCGGGACTGTTCTCCAATAATGCATATAGCAACACCAGTGCCGAAGCCGTCGCACTCGGTTTCAGCGGACAAGGTGATTACTATATGAGCGACTATTTTATACATAATGCATCATTCTTACGTTGTGATAACATCACGTTAGGTTATTCTTTCCAGAATCTGTGGAAGACTCAAACCTACAAAGGTGTTGGCGGGCGTGTATATGCTACAGTACAGAATCCGTTCATTATCAGTAAATACAAAGGCCTTGATCCGGAAGTAAAAAGCGGTATCGACGCCAATCCATATCCCAGAGCTATGACTTTCTTATTAGGTTTAAGTCTGCAATTCTAACATTCATTAAATCAATTTATCATGAAAACAAAATATATCAAACAGCTATTTTCAGCCGCACTGATCGCAGTTCTCTCTTCGGGAGTAACTTCATGTATCAACGATCTGGATATTAGTCCCATCGACCCTCAGACAGGAGGTAGTTTCGACCAGCAGGGAGTATTTGTGAAAGGATATGCCATGTTGGGTGTAACCGGACAAAAGGGTATCGACGGCTCTCCTGACCTCGACGGACAGGACGAAGGCGAATCCGGTTTCTATCGTACCACTTTCAACTGCAACGAACTGCCTACCGACGAATGTCTTTGGGCATGGCAGGAGAATCAGGACATCCCCCAGCTTACAAGCATTAGCTGGAGTCCTTCCAGCCAGCGCACAGAGTGGGTTTACGTCCGTTTGGGATATGACATCACACAATATAACTTCTTCCTCGACCAGACCGAAGGCATGACAGATGCAGAAACACTGCGTCAACGTGCGGAAATACGTTTCCTGCGTGCCCTCCATTATTGGTACTTCCTCGACTTGTTTGGTAAAGCTCCGTTCAAGGAACACTTTAGCAATGACTTGCCTGTCGAGAAGAAGGGGACGGAACTATATACTTACATTCAGAATGAACTGAACGAAATTGAAGCTGATATGTATGAGCCTCGCCAGGCTCCCTTCGGACGTGCAGACAAAGCCGCCAACTGGTTGCTCCGCGCACGTTTGTACCTGAATGCAGGCGTATACACCGGACAAACCGATTATGCAAAAGCGGAAGAATATGCCAGCAAAGTGATTGGCTCAGCATATAAGCTATGTACAAATTACAGCGAACTGTTTATGGCCGATAACGACGAGAATGAAAATGCCATGCAGGAAATCATTCTGCCTATCCGTCAGGATGGAGTGAAGACACGTAACTATGGCGGTTCAACTTATCTGGTTTGTGGTACTCGTGTAGCCGGTATGCCCCGTATGGGAACAACGAACGGTTGGTCCTGTATCTTTGCCCGTGCAGCAATGGTACAAAAATTCTTCTCCAATCTCGAAGATGTGCCGATGCTGCCCGCCGATGTTGAGATTCCGACCAAAGGCTTAGATACAGATGAGCAGATCGATGCTTTCGATGCAGAATATGGCATCAGAACAGAAGACATGATCAAAGCTGCCGGTGACGACCGTGCCTTGCTATACTCTGGTGTAGGAGGCGGCAGACGCAAAATTCAGACAGATGCGATCAGCGGATTCACCGATGGCTTGTCGATTGTAAAATGGCAGAATTACCGCTCTGACGGAAAACCCGTCAGCCATGCTACTTATCCTGACACAGATATTCCTTTGTTCCGTTTGGCAGAAGCATACCTGACACGTGCGGAAGCCATTTTCCGTCAGGGAGGAGACGCCACAGGAGACATCAATGAACTTCGCAAACGCGCCAACTGTACAAGAAAGGTACAGACCGTAACCGAACAGGAACTTATCGACGAATGGGCACGTGAATTCTATCTGGAAGGTCGCCGTCGTTCAGACTTGGTTCGTTTCGGTATGTTCACAACCAATAAATATCTTTGGGACTGGAAAGGTGGAGCAATGAACGGAACATCTGTCGCTTCATACTACAACAAATATCCTATCCCTGTATCGGATATAAACAATAACAGGAATATGTCACAAAATGAAGGCTATAAATAACCAAGAGTTCATCCTTATATAAAAGAATGCCATTATGAAAAAAATATCCAACATATTACTCGCTGTCACCTTCGCACTGCCTCTATTTACAGCCTGCGAAACAGACAATGACAGCAATCCGATCCTGAACGAACCCGATACATTCACGCTCAATACGCCCGCGTATGCAGCCAACAATGTATATGACCTGAAGAATGCCCAAACTGTAGAACTCACTTGTTCGCAACCGGACTACGGTTTTCCGGCAGCTACCACCTACACGGTACAAGCCTCATTTGAACAGGATTTCATAGAAGCGACAGATGAGAGCAAAGCCAACTATACAGTGTTGGAAAGCACCTCCCCGACAGCAAAGATCAATGTGGATGCTTCCGAACTCAACAATGCGCTTCTCGACTTGTGGACGGCCGTGAACGGAGAGCAGGCAGAACTCCCTACCGAACCGGTAGCTGTATATATCCGCCTGAAGGCCAACATCACAAGCAGTGGAAAAGGAGTATGTTTTTCCAATGTGATTGAGTTACCCAACGTTCTGATTTCCAAGAGCACCAGCTCATTGACACCTCCCAAGACTATGTTCATTGTAGGTTCTATGCTGGATACCGACTGGAAAGTATGGAAACCGATGGCAGGTGTCTACGGTATGGACGGTCAGTTCTATTCAATGATTTACTTCGATGCCAACTCCGAGTTCAAGTTCGGAACAAAGGAAAACGAGTATATCGGTATTAACGACAACCGCGTGACGGTTACCGACAAAGCCGGAGCAGGAGTCAGCGGCAGTGACAACTTCGTCGTAGAAAACGCCGGATGGTATCTCTTCTACGTCAAAGCGGCTGTCAAAGGGGATGATTATCAGTTTACCATTACTTTCTACCCAGCTGAAGTGTATTTGTTCGGTAACACAACCGGCGGTTCATGGGCATTCAACGACGAATGGAAGTTTACGGTTCCCGCCACCAAAGACGGTAACTTCGTATCTCCTGCCATGACTGCAAGCGGAGAAGTCCGTATGTGCTTCAAGACAGACCTCGACTGGTGGAGAACTGAGTTTACACTCCATGACGGTGAAATCTTCTATCGTGATTTCAACCTTATTGACAGTTGGACAGAAAAGGGAGACGGTTATTCCGTACAAGGTTCAGCCGGCAATGTGATCCATCTGAACTTCACGGCAGGTACAGGAGAAAAGAAGTAATTAACTTTAAAAAGAACGATTCATCATGAAAAAACATTTAATATACATAGGGATGTTTCTGGCAGCAATCGGGTTTTCTGCCTGTAACGAAGATTTCAAGGACTGGGCTGATCCCCAGTCCAATCCCCAGGAAGAGTCAGCGGGACAGTTGACTGCAACTTTCACAGCAGGCAAAGACGCCAGCATCGTCATGGATGCGGCCACAGCCGATTCCGTAGAAATTGCAAAGTTAAGCTCGACCACAGCCGAAGAAGGCAGTAAGATTGCTGTCAACTCTTTGACACTGAATGAGAATCACACCATTCCATTTTCCATGACGGAAGATCATGTCTTTAAAGTAGCCTTGGCACAACTGGACAGTGTGACGCAGGAAGCCTACAAAAGCCGTGCAAGCGTGGTACGTGAATTGAAAATCTCTATTAATGCTTCTGCCGTAACTCCTTCCGGTGAAGGTATTCAACTGGTGGGAAATGAAGTAAGCATCACCTTGCAGCCTGCCACAACTCCGGCTGTTGATCCCGACGGCTATTATATAGTCGGTGATTTCACAGGCTGGGACGGCAACAGTGCCCAACAGATGAAGAAGGACGCTCTCGATGAAAACCTGTATATACTGGAAGCAGAAATAGAAAGTACTTCGAACTTCAAGATTTTCCCGGCTTCAGCTATTAACGGAAACGACATAGACTGGACCAAAGCCTTGGGAAGTAGTGTAGACGGTGATGACTCCGGTGATAATTTTGTTAGCTGGACAAATGCGGGAGCCATTAATACAGCACTGGACGGTAAGATCAAAATCTCGTTCGATGCCTTCAACTACCGTTTTACAGTGAAAGACAACAGTGCGCCCACCGAACTTTATATGACCGGCAGCGCATACAACTGGGGAACTCCTGCCGGTGATCCGAATGCTTGGAAAGCACTTGTTCCGGTCAACGGAACGAAAGGAACTTTCTGGGGAATCTTCTATTTCGCTGCTAACGATCAGGTGAAGTTTGCACCGCAAGCCAACTGGGGCAATGACTTCGGCTTTGTAGATGCTATCTCACAGGAATCCAAAGACCTTGCCGGATTGTCGGACGAGGGCGGCAACATAAAAGTCGGTATAGCCGGCTGGTACTTAGTATATGTCTCCGTTATCGGCGATGACAAAGCGATAGAATTTGAAAAGCCGAATGTATATCTGATGGGCGATACCTCATACAACGGCTGGGACGCGCAACTGGTAGAACAGGACTTATTTACCGTGCCCGGAACGGCTGATGGTGAATTTGTTTCTCCGGCATTCCTGAAAGATGGCGCAGTACGAATCTGCGTAAATCCGAAAGCTGTCTCTGCCGGCGACTGGTGGAAAACAGAATTTATCATCTTCGACGGACAAATAACTTACCGGGGCAACGGTGGTGACCAAGCTGCGGTACAAGGTAAAACCGGACAAAAGGTTTATCTGAACTTTGGCAACGGAACAGGCCGCATCGAATAATACTACAAGAAATCAGGGAAACAGGGAATGGCCGTCGCGAATACAATGGAATCGGGGCGGCCACTGTTTTTTAAGAGACTACATTTATTGTCTTTAATACATCATCATTATGAATAAACATCTCCACTTATTATCTCTTTTGTGGTTGTCAATGCTCATGGCATTCATGACCGCTTGCAGCGATGACAAAAATATCACCGAGCCTGCTCCAGAACCCGAACCGCCCATCGAAGGGCAATGGACCGCACTTACCGCCTCTCCCGACACATGGGACGAGACCAAACGGGCAGATATCTCCTACCAGTTACTGGTCTATTCCTTCGCCGACAGCGACGGAGACGGATATGGAGACCTGAATGGCGTCACCCAAAAGCTGGACTATCTCAACCAACTAGGCGTGAAAGCCCTCTGGCTCTCTCCCATCCACCCCTGTATGTCTTATCACGGATATGACGTCACAGACTACACCAAAGTCAATCCGCAGCTCGGCACAGAAAGCGACTTCGACCGTCTGGTTACAGAAGCCCACAACCGAGGCATCAAGATTTATCTGGACTACGTAATGAACCACACCGGCACTGCCCACCCGTGGTTCACCGAAGCTAGTTCATCATCCGAAAGCCCGTATCGCAATTATTATTCTTTCTCTGAAGACCCGAAAACAGATATCGCAGCAGGCAAAATCGCCATGATCACCCAAGAAGGAGCAGCCGGATACAATGCCGCAGAATGGTTTCAGGTTTCTGACGAGACCGCTGCCGTGAAAGGACTGCTGAAATTTACACTGGACTGGAGCAACGCATCTTCCCCCATCCTTGTCGTTTCCACAGGCACCAAAGCAGACGAGGATAATCCAGACACAGGTACCGACAACGCCAAATACTTATACTACGGAGAAGACATCTGTAAAAAGTTTTATGACAAAGGAAACAACATCTATGAACTCACCGTCGACTTTGAGTCCACTTGGGGGCTTCTGATCCGTACCAGCAATGCTTCTTCCTGGCCATCCGGAACAAAATACGGCGCCTCTTCCTCGTCCGAGAAACTCACGCTGAACAAGGATTTCAAACTGACCAACGCCGGCAACCCTGCCAACATCATGTTCGACAGCCAGCAGATCACCTATTTCCATTCTCATTTCTGCACCGACTGGTTTGCCGACCTTAACTACGGCCCTGTAGACCAGGCAGGCGAATCACCGGCATATCAGGCAATAGCAGACGCCGCCAAAGGATGGATCGCCCGTGGTGTGGACGGCCTCCGCCTCGACGCCGTGAAGCACATCTACCACAGTGAGACCAGCGAAGAAAATCCTCGTTTCCTGAAAATGTTCTATGAAGATATGAACGCCTATTACAAACAAAAAGGACATACGGACGACTTCTATATGGTAGGCGAAGTGTTATCGGAATACGATAAAGTAGCTCCTTATTATAAAGGTCTGCCCGCCCTTTTTGAATTTTCCTTCTGGTATCGTCTGGAATGGGGAATCAATAATAGTACCGGATGTTATTTTGCCAAAGACATCCTTTCTTACCAACAGAAATACGCCAACTATCGAAGCGATTACATCGAAGCAACGAAACTGAGTAACCATGACGAAGACCGTACATCGTCCAAGTTGGGTAAATCCGCCGACAAATGCAAACTGGCCGCCGCCGTCTTACTCACTTCCGCCGGACATCCTTACATCTATTACGGTGAAGAACTGGGACTTTACGGAACAAAGGGTAACGGAGACGAATATGTGCGCAGCCCGATGCTATGGGGAGATAGCTACACTACCAACTACACAGACAAGACGGATGCCACCGTTTCGAAAAATGTGAAAACGGTAGCGGACCAACAAGCCGATACCCATTCACTTCTGAACATATATTTCTCCCTCACCCGATTGCGCAACACCTATCCGGCACTGGCAGAAGGAAGTATGACCAAACATTCCGTCTACAACGAATCACAGGAGAAAGACTATAAGCCGATTGCTGCCTGGTATATGACCAAGGACAACGAGAAACTGCTTGTCATCCATAATTTCGGCGGAACGGCCATGCAACTTCCGCTGACAGACAAGATTGAGAAAGTATTGTTTGTGAATGGCGAAACTCAACAAAATACAGACAGCGACAGTTACACCTTGAAACTGGGAGGATACGCCTCTGTAGTATTCAAGTTGGGCAACTAAATACATCAAGACCACGTCTTCAGATTTATTCTATTCTTATGAAATGAATCTGAAGACGTGGTCTTGACTTTTTCCGGTTTCTATCTATCTTCAAGAAACCTTATATCAATCGGAATTTCCACTTTTTAATGGAATAAGAATCAAACTTGTGTTTCTCCTTCTATATACTCTTCCAAAAATAGATTCTCCCCATCGAATACCGCATAGGAGAAATAGTTAATCCAGTCTCCAAGAATCAGCACACGGGAAGTAGCACTCAACATTAAATCCAGTTCAATGTGACGATGGCCATAAATGAAGAAGTTGATATTAGGATGACTCTTCAGATATTCTTTTGTATAAAGTACCAGATGTTCCTTATTCTCCCCCATGTAATCCGGTTCTTTGCCGTCCACCCGCTTTTCGCGGCTATGTTTTGCCCACGTCAAGCCCAATTCCACACTCCAACGGGGATGGATGGCAGAAAACAGTGTCTGAAGTGTTGTACTGTGAAACATCCAGCGCAGCAACTTAAACTTCTTGTCTGGGTCACCCAGTCCGTCACCGTGAGCCAGATAAAACTCTTTTCCGTATATTTCGGTAGTCAATGCTTCACGATGAATAATCACTCCGCATTCTTTAGAAAGATAATCCCCACACCAGATATCATGGTTGCCGGTAAAGAAATGTACCTCCACTCCCATATCCGTGAGTTCGGAAAGCTTTCCTAAAAAGCGGGTGTATCCTTTGGGAACCACTAACCGGAATTCATACCAAAAATCGAACATATCTCCCAACAGGTAAACGGCAGAAGCTTTATGCTTGATACTGTCGAGGAAGTTCACCAAGCGCCGTTCCTGTGTACGTCCATGTTCTATGGCACGGGAACCAAGATGCGCATCGGAAAGGAAATAAACGTTCTTCATGAGTTTTGAGTTTAGAGTTATCAGTTTTATATTTTGAGCTATGAATTTACAGGAATCCGAGTTCCAGTTTTGCTTCCTCACTCATCATATCTTTATCCCATTCCGGTTCGAACACAAGGTTGATAGTGGCAGATGTCACTCCTTCCACCGATTCTACTTTCTGGCGGATATCTTCCATGATGAAATCGGCTGCCGGACAGTTGGGAGCAGTCAGAGTCATATCAAGCGCCACTTCCCCATTGTCTGAGACGTCTATTTTATAAATCAGTCCAAGATCGTATACATTCACCGGAATCTCAGGATCGTACACCGTCTTTAGCATGGCTACGATCTTTTCTTCTATTTTAAATTTTTCCATAGGGCTTTCCTTATTAATATGTATTGCAAAGATAAGAATAAATTTATTCAGAGCAGCCCTTCGTCGGCAAAACTGTAAAACTTATCCTCACAAACAATAACGTGGTCTATCAGGCGAATGTTCATTGTGTCGGCTGCCCGGCGGATGTGTTCCGTCAACGTCCGGTCCGGTTGGCTGGGTTGGATATTTCCCGAAGGATGGTTATGCACTACGGCTATTTGCGTGGCTCTCTGCAGCAATGCTTCCCGAAGAATGGTACGTACATCCGTATACGTTCCGTCTATTCCGCCGGTGCTGATACGTACCTTATCGATCAGTCTCGTCGCCTGATTCAATAATAATACCCAGAATTCTTCCTGTTCAAGGTCGCACATGACAGGCTGGAAGATGTCATAAATATCTCTTGAACAAGAGATGCGGGGGCGTTCTTGGATATTTTGCAGTTTCCGTCGCTTGCCGAGTTCCAGGGCAGCCATTACAGTGATGCTCTTTGCCGGTCCCATTCCTTTAAAACGGGAATAGTCGCAGACTTCCCACTTTGCCAAGGAGTTCAGATTGTTATCACAAGAGAGAAGCAAACGCCTCATCAGTTCGACAGCACTTTCTTCCGTATTTCCGGAGCCGATTAATATGGCGAGTAGTTCGGCATCACTCAATGCGGCTGCTCCTTTCTCCATCATCTTCTCCCGGGGACGGTCTTCCAGCGCCCACTGGTTGATGGATAGTTTGTGTTTGCTTTCCATAATCAAATCACTTACTTATAAAAATTCTTTTGAAACGCCTCGAATTCGTCCTTTCCTCTTATACAACGCTGCCACCATGCACGCCAGAATCCCGTTCCATAACCAATTAGTTGTATAAAGGAAGCAGTAATCGAAAGCATTCCAATCCATAAACTGCGATTTCTGATTGTCGAATCCACGCAAACCACCAAGGAATAGAGCAGTAAGGGAAGAGGTGCTGCCAACATGGCGGCAAATCCTAAAAACAGAAGTGCCATCTCACCTGTCGCACACCCGGGAACCGTTTTGGAATATAGTAGATAAAAAGCTAACAAAACGAGCCCCAACCCCAAAAGAGTCAGTAATAAAAGCAAAGAGACTCCCAGCGTGAACACTGCCGGTAGCAAATGCACCAATTTCAACGAATCGGGATATTTCTTATAAAGGTTAATGCGGGCAATGCCGGAGTTATGGACTTGCTTAAAGAACTTCTTCAAGTCTGTCCGACGTTTGTGATATACCCACGCATCGGGGAAAAGACGACAAGTATAGCCACCTTTAAAAATACGGATACTGAAGTCGATATCTTCCCCGAAGCGCATTTTAGAGAATCCCCCCAAAGCTTCATACACTTCGCGACGAATCCCCATATTGAAGCTACGAGGATAAAACTTGTCCATCTTCTTTTTTCCGCCACGGATACCGCCTGTTGTAAAAAAGGAAGTCATCGAGTAGTTGATAGCTTTCTGAATATCCGTAAAAGAATCGTGCGCACGGTCGGGACCACCGAACGCGTCGGCTGGAGAAGACTGAAGCTCCTTCTCTATCGCGTCAAAATATCCTTCGGGCAAAATGACATCAGAGTCCAGTATGATAAAATATTCTCCTTCGCTTCGCTCCGCTCCGTAGTTACGGGTCTGCCCCGGTCCGGAATTGGGTTTAGAGAAATACTTGATGTCCAACCGATCTGTATACCGATCTGCCACTTCCTTACAAGGGATGGACGAACCATCTTCAACAATAACTACTTCAAAATCTTTAAAACACTGTACAGTGAGACTTTGCAGCAATTCATCCACCTCATCGGGACGATTGTAAACGGGAATTATGACAGAATAGCGCATATCAATGAATTTATAAAATAACGATTTTGCGTAAATCCAATAAAACGAATATTGATTTGAAGCACAAAGTAAGGTAAAAAAAACGAGACTTATAAAAGAGTTAACAAAAAAAGGCGACTTCATGATAAGCCGCCTTTTTTTTATTATCTCAGTTCTTCTTACTTTTTCAGAATATCCATTGTATCCGATGCAATCAACAACTCTTCATCTGTCGGAATCACTACTACTTTCACTTTAGAATCTGCAGTAGAAATAATAGCTTCCTCACCACGAACTTTTGCATTCACATTATTGTCCAGTTTAATACCCATGAATTCCATGTCTTTACAAACAGATTCACGGCATTCAAACTGATTTTCGCCTACACCACCTGTAAACAGGATGATATCTACACCGCCCAATGCCGCAGCATAAGCACCGATATATTTCTTAATACGGTAGTAGTACATCTTTTCAGCAAGGATGGCTCTTTCGTTTCCGTTAGCACAAGCGGCCAGCAGTTCGCGCATATCGCTTGATACGCCGGAAATACCCAGTACACCGCTCTTCTTGTTCAGCAGGTTAGAAATGCCTGTCGTATTCAAGCCTTCTTTTTCCATGATGAATGTTACTGCACCGGCATCGATGTCACCGCTACGGGTACCCATCATCAAACCTTCCAACGGAGTCAGTCCCATGGTAGTATCTATACATTTGCCATCCTTGATAGCAGCGATAGAACCACCGTTACCAATATGGCAAGTGATGATTTTTTGTCCTACCGGATTAACGCCAAGGAACTCACATACACGTTTTGAAACATAACGGTGAGAAGTTCCGTGGAAGCCATAACGACGTACGCCATATTTCTCATACATTTCGTAGGGAATAGCATACATATAAGCATAATCCGGCATCGTCTGATGGAAAGCTGTATCAAATACGCCTACCTGCGGAATGTTGGGAAGAATAGCGGAAACTGCATTCACACCTTTCAAGTTGGCAGGATTGTGAAGCGGAGCCAGGTCGTTGCAGGCAGCAAAAGCTTCGAGTACTTCTTTGTTCAGCAATACAGATTCACTGAAACGTTCGCCTCCGTGTACCATACGGTGACCTACCGCATTGATTTCGTCCAGTGATTTGATAGCTCCGTATTCCGGGCTAATCAATGTATTCAGAATGAACTCCACACCAATCGTATGTTCCGGAATGTCTTTTTCGAGTACTTTCTTTTCGCCATTCGGCAAAGTCAATTTAAGGAAAGAGCCTTTCAGACCGATTTTTTCGATACCACCTTGTGCAATCACTTCTTTGGTGGTCATATCGAACAATTTATATTTGATGGATGAACTTCCACAGTTCAATACTAGAATTTTCATATTGTCTTTAATACTTAAAGCTTGATACTTATTTATTGTTTTTTGCTGCAATAGCCTGATTTGCCGTAATAGCAATCATGCGATATACATCTTCGATAGAGCAACCACGAGACAAGTCATTCACCGGACGGGCGATACCCTGAAGGATCGGGCCGATAGCGTCGGCATGACCCAGACGTTGTACCAGTTTATAAGAAATATTTCCTACTTCCAGACTCGGAACGATCAGCACGTTAGCCTCTCCCGCTACGGGTGAACCCGGAGCTTTGCTTGCGCCTACTTCAGGAACAAGAGCAGCATCAGCCTGCATTTCTCCGTCCAGATCAAGTGTAGGAGCCATTTCCTTAGCGATCTTGGTAGCTTCCACTACCTTATCTACTACTTCATGTTTAGCGGAACCTTTGGTAGAGAAGCTCAGCATAGCCACTTTCGGATTTTCGATACCGGCAACGGCTTTGGCAGTCTGTGCCGTACAAACAGCAATCTGTGCCAGTTGGTTAGGGTCCGGAACCGGAGTTACGGCAACGTCACCCATCACCAGAATACCATTCTTACCATACTCGGGAGCATGAGTCAAGAGTAACATAGCACCGGATACACAAGTGATGCCCGGAGCAGTCTTGATAATCTGTAAAGCCGGACGCAGTACATTGCCTGTTGTGTTGCGGGCACCTGCCAACTGACCGTCAGCATCACCGCTCTTAATCATTAAACAACCATAAAACAAAGGATCATTCGTCAATTGACGGGCTTCTTCAATAGTCATGCCTTTCTTCTTGCGAAGCTCGCACAGCAATTGTGCATACTCTTCGTGTTTCGGAGAAGTTTCAGGATCAATAATAGTAGCTTTGCTGATGTTACCCAGTCCCCATTTCACTGCAAGTTCGTTAATTTCAGCGGGTTTACCCAGTAAAATAAGGTCAGCAACTTCATCTGTCAAAATCTGATTGGCAGCTTTTAATGTGCGTTCTTCAGTTCCTTCCGGAAGAACAATACGTTGGCGGTCTGCTTTCGCACGAGCCACGATTTGGTTGATTAAATTAAGCATAGATATATTTGAATAATATTATAAACCTTGTTACGATTTGTAATTTGCGCTGCAAAAGTACTCAATTTTGCAATATCCACATTACAATTCCGGCTAATTTTATTCTCCAAGTCTAAAATATTATAATATTTAACACTGTACTTCTATTTTTTCTACCTTTGCAGTGTTTTCAAACAAATCAATAGGTAATTAGTGTATGATACGTCAGTGTGCCATTTTATTTGGCTGTTTGGCTTTGGGTGAATTAATCGTTTATTTAACAGGGATCAAGCTCCCCTCCAGCATTATCGGTATGCTGCTGCTCACCCTTTTTTTGAAATTAGGCTGGATCAAACTGCAGTGGGTGCAGGGATTGTCCGACTTTCTGGTAGCTAATCTGGGCTTCTTTTTCGTACCTCCCGGAGTAGCATTGATGTTGTATTTCGACGTTATTGCGGCAGAATTCTGGCCTATCGTCATCGCAACAATCGTTAGCACGGCTCTCGTGCTGGTCGTAACGGGATGGGTACACCAAATTGTCCGTAAATTCAGACTGGCACGTCAGATTAAACTGGCGAGTAGCCTACGCTTATCAGACTTTCACTTGTCCGACAAGCTACATTTAAAAAACAAAACTAACTTAATGGATAAAGACAAATGAGCTTTTTAGAAAATAATTTCTTTCTGCTGGCTGTCACTTTCGGCGTTTTCTTCTTTGCCAAATTGCTTCAGAAGAAAACGGGGCTGGTACTGCTGAACCCGATCTTACTCACCATTGCCGTTCTGATTATCTTCCTTAAAATGGCCAATATCTCTTACGAGACTTACAATCAGGGAGGGCATCTCATCGAATTCTGGTTACGCCCGGCTGTGGTAGCTTTGGGAGTCCCTTTATATCTTCAGCTGGAAATGATTAAGAAACAGTTGCTGCCTATCCTCTTGTCTCAACTGGCAGGGTGCATCGTCGGAGTGATCTCTGTGGTATTAATCGCCAAGTTTATGGGAGCTTCACAAGAAGTCATTCTTTCATTGGCACCTAAATCCGTAACGACTCCGATTGCCATGGAAGTGACCAAGGCTATCGGAGGTATCCCGTCACTGACGGCAGCCGTTGTAGTAGCGGTAGGTTTACTGGGAGCCATCTGCGGATTTAAGACAATGAAAATCATGCACGTAGGCAGTCCGATAGCCCAAGGGCTTTCGATGGGAACAGCCGCCCACGCTGTCGGCACTTCCACTGCCATGGACATCAGCAGCAAATACGGGGCGTATGCCAGCCTGGGATTGACACTGAATGGAATATTCACCGCATTACTGACACCGACTATCCTGCGATTATTAGGTGTTTTGTAAAAACAAAATTCTTTCATTTTCCGTTATATAAAGAGTTAAACGCAAAAAGCATTTTATGATTCCATTTAAAGACATTACACTAGCTGATAGAGACACAATAACTGCATTCACCATGAAAAGTGACCGCCGAAACTGCGATCTTTCATTTTCCAACCTCTGTAGCTGGAGATTCTTGTACGATACTCAATTTGCAGTCATCGACGATTTTCTGGTATTCAAATTTTGGGCCGGCGAACAACTGGCATATATGATGCCTGTAGGAAACGGCGATCTGAAAGCTGTATTACGGAAATTAATCGAAGATGCGGATAAGGAGAAGCATAATTTCTGTATGTTGGGAGTTTGCAGCAATATGCGCGCCGACCTCGAAGCGATTTTACCCGAACGGTTCATTTTCACGGAAGACCGTGCCTATGCCGACTATATATATTTAAGGAGTGATCTGGCTACCTTAAAAGGAAAGAAATTTCAGGCAAAGAGAAATCATATCAACCGGTTCCGTAATACGTATCCCGATTACGAATATACACCGATTACGCCCGACCGTATTCAAGAATGTCTGAACCTGGAAGCCGAATGGTGCAAAGTGAACAACTGCGACCAGCAGGAAGGAACGGGAAATGAACGTCGTGCCCTCATTTATGCATTACATAATTTCGAAGCACTCGGTCTGACCGGAGGCATTCTCCACGTCAACGGGAAAATTGTGGCATTTACTTTCGGGATGCCTATCAACCATGAAACATTCGGGGTACATGTAGAAAAAGCAGATACCAGCATTGACGGTGCTTACGCCATGATTAATTACGAGTTTGCCAATCGCATTCCCGAACAGTATATCTATATCAACCGGGAAGAAGATTTAGGTATTGAAGGCTTACGCAAAGCAAAGCTGTCTTATCAACCGGTAACTATTCTCGAAAAGTATATGGCTTGTCTGAAAGACCATCCTATGGATATGGTCAGATGGTAATAATATATAAGGTATGACGACAAAAGAAAAGGTTAAGGCATTATGGCAGTTATGTTTCGACGACAATGAAGAGTTCGTTGAAATGTACTTCAGGCTGCGCTATAAAAACGAAATAAACATTGCTATCGAAAGTGGGGATGAGATTGTTTCCGCTCTTCAGATGATTCCTTATCCGATGACTTTCTGCGGAGATACCGTACAGACCTCTTACATTTCAGGAGCCTGCACTCATCCGGATTTTCGCGGAAACGGAGTGATGCGCGAATTACTCTCCCAAGCCTTTGCAAAGATGCTTCGTAACGGAACGTATTTCAGTACATTGATTCCTGCCGAACCTTGGTTATTCGACTATTACACCCGGATGGGATATGCTTCCGTATTCCAATATTCGGTTAAAGAGATTACCGTACCGGAATTTATTCCGTCTAAAGAAATAACAGTCACCTCTGAAATCGGATGTCAGAAAGAAGTTTACGAATATCTAAACAGCAAACTTTCCGGACGCACTTGCTGCATCCAGCACTCCTTTGAGGATTTTCAAGTAGTCATGGCGGACCTTATCCTCAGTGACGGAATTTTGGTTACTGCCAGATCAGAGAATCAAATCAATGGATTGGCTATTGTATACAGAAGAGATAAGCAATTAATTATCAGCGAGCTTTTTGCAGAAACCAAAGATGCCGAGCACAGTTTGTTGCACCATATCAAGCAATTTACTGGATGCAGGCACATGACTCAGTTGCTTCCTCCGGAGAAAGAACAGACGCAATATCCGTTGGGGATGGCGCGAATCATCAATGCCAAAGAAGTGCTGCAACTGTATGCCTCCGCTTTTCCTGAGGACGAAATGCAACTGGAAGTATCAGATAAACAATTGTCAGTAAATAATGGCTATTACTATCTGTGTAATGGCAAATGTATGTATAGCACCGAGCGTTTGCCCGGCGCACATATACCAATGAATATCAGTGAGCTGACAGGAAGAATATTTCAGGCACTACAACCTTATATGAGTTTAATGCTGAATAAGTGATTCCAGATAACGTACCCTTTCACAAGCTGCCAGCAGGAAAGCACCGACTCCGAAGTTTGAAGTAGAATTAGCATCTACGACTTGCCCCGGTATGGCTTTCTCGCCGATGGGTTGCACATAACCGATCTTTCCGTCGGGCTGTAAAGCAACTGTTGACAAATATTTCCATGCCTTCTCAACTACAGGTTGATAATGGGCGGAGTCAAGGAAACCGTTATTGATCCCCCATTGCAGACCGTACGTAAAGAATGCCGTACCACTTGTTTCGGGTCCCGGTGCATGCTGCGCATCGAGCATACTACGCGTCCAATACCCTTCAGGTTGCTGACAGGCCGCAACAGATTTTGCCAATGTACGGAAACGGTCTATATATTCCTGACGATACTTATCTGTTTCCGGAAGGTCTTTCAAGACTTTCGCCAGCCCCGCCAGTACCCAGCCATCACCACGTGCCCAGAAATCCTTTTTACCATTCACACTTTTGTGCTTGGGGTATACGTATTTTCCATCGCGATAGTAAAGTCCGGCTTCTTCATCATACATGATACTGTCTGCATAAGCAAGGTATTCATGCAATTTCTCCAGGTAAAGTGGATTTTTAGTGATATTATATAGTTTGGTCATCACAGGCATTACCATATATAAGCCATCCGCCCACCACCAATAATCATGGTTGGGTGTACTCATCTGATACTCCATCACCTCGCGGGCACGGGCTATCTTATGTGTATCCGGTTCTAGATTATATAAATCGGCATACGTCTGAAAACAGATCTGATAATCGCCGAACAGTACATAATCATTGCTTTCGCCATAACTGTACTTCCAGTTGGCTTTATGATCCGATTTAGCGCCTTTCCACTCATTATGTTCCGCCCATCCTTTTGAGTATTCCAGGTATTCCGGCTTGTTGGTCAGAAAGTAAGCCTCCATGTTTCCGGTATGATAAGCGGCATTGTCCCAGAAAGAACGCCCGTGTTCCGGATGGTTTGTCTGCCAGTAGCCATTGACTTTATGAATAATGTCAACCACTTCTGCCGAAGATGAAACTTTCTTGGTTGTGCAACCGGCACACACCGCACAGCCTACCACCAGTGCGGAAAAAAGAGTTGCATACAATTTCTTCATATCTTTATTTTTTTGTATTCGTATTCGCTTCCAGTACATATATCATTTGAGGTTCAATTTCCGCCGTGCGTTCACCGTCGCCTTGACAAGTGTGCTGTACAAAGAGATTGAGTTTCCGCTGCTTCTTCCACAATTCCGTGTCATGGGACGGTTCCCAGGCATCTACGGAAAAATCCGTCAGGTCGGTGACTATCCACTTACCGTTGGCAACATCAGCAGTATGCGCCATTGAGACACGGCTGCCCCGCTCTTCGTCACGGAAAATATAGAAGATTTCTCCATCCTCTACCACAATACGCGGACGGGCAACAGGAATCATCTTAGTGCCTCCTCCCTTCAGTGTAAACGGAGTCTTGCGGTCTGTCACCTGACGATTATGCCATGTCTTCCCGTCATTCCAGACAATGCGATATTGAGGGACTTCACTGTCCGAACTCCTCCAATAAGTGGCAATATAAGGATTGCCACCAGCGTCTGCACTCATACTTGTCTGGTTTATCAATTCCGAGTTTTGTGGAATACGACAAGCATACTCTGCATTCGAAGCTGTAATCGGAAGTTTATATTGTTCACCATCCGACTTATACCAAGTCACTCCGTTATCAAAAGAACGTGCGTAGCAAAGGTCATGGTTGGTCTCCACCTGCCAGGTTTCGCGCCATACCCACGAGAGATGAATCGTACCTTTTTCGTCTACATATAGCTGCCAGTAAGCATTTCGTTTGTCTTCACCATCAATCAGGACATCCTGTACACGGGCCCATTTATAGTCTTTCAATGAATAACGGTTCATCACCAGATTTCCGCGTCCGGAAGAACCGGAACGGTAGACAAACAACAAATCCCCGTCTGTCAGAGGGTAAAATTCCGGATAAGTAACATTTCCTTCGTCCACTCCGGTCATCGGCATTTTATCGCCCAGTTCCAAAGAACCGGGGGCGATACTGCGGCAGTAATTCAACTTATGTCCATGGTGGTCAAAAGAAACGTGCAGATACCCTTCTCCGTCCACCATTATACTGATGATATTGTGGGCATCTTTTACATTTCCACGATATTGAGTACGATGCAATGTCCATTGCTTCGAATTTAGTTTCCGTTTGCCCAACACAAGATAGCCGTCGGCATCATAATAGCTGATATATTGCTCATCCCCATGCGTTACCAATGAATTATTGCGGAATATCGTTGTATTGACAGATGTACAACTATATCCTTTGGCAACTTCCACCAGTTTTTGCGAAAAGCACAAGGCAGAAACAGATAGTAATAAAAAAGTAAGCAGCAGTGTCCGTTTCATGATCTATTTTTTCTGTTTGTCAGATTTCTTGTATTTGTCAGATTTCTTCTGTTTGTCAAAGACGGTCAAATCCCACTTTTCATGCCATGGGATGGTAATAGCTCCGTCTTTTATCAATACAGGAAGCCATACATAGCGTGAATCTTCGAGGTCTTTCTTTTTCCAGCGGTCAAACATGGCAATATATGCATTCTTCTTTCCGATAACCGGTTGTACGTATGTACTCTGCGCATAGAAAGTCTTGTCTGCATCCGGACCTGTACAAGGATTACCTATCGTTTTCCATGTACCCATGATGGAATCCGCCACTGCGATTTCCGCCACATTCGGGTCCCAGCCGGTGCAGCCGGAACTTAACATATAATATTTGCCCTTATGCTTAAACACTGCCGGAGCTTCACGGGATTCTTTGATGAAATTGCGTGTAAAGCGTCCGCTTGGTTTCAGGTAATCGTCTGTCAGGAGACTGATATACATGGTTTCGTTATTTTCTGAAGAATAGAATTGATAGGCACGTCCGTCATCATCGACAAAAACTGTCTGGTCACGGCTCATCGCATTATTCGGTCGGAAACTTCCCAAGTAAGTGAATGGTCCGTTTGGAAAATCAGAGACAGCTACACCCGCACACGCTTTGCTGTAATCGGCACTCTCTACATGTGCCCACATCACGAACTTACCTGTCTTTTTATTATAAATCACTTTCGGACGTTCCAAAACCTTCGACGGATGCAGGTCATGGTTCGGGTCCTCTTTGACTGCCGGAAGCACAATGCCCTCAAACTTCCAGTTCAGTAAATCTTTGGAAGAATAGCAGCCTACTCCCGTCACATCTGTACGATAACACTCCCATGTAGCCCAATCAGGCAAAATCGTTTTGCCCTTTTTATATTCTCCATACCAGTAGTAAGTACCGTCGTGGTAAAGAAGTCCCCCGCCATGCGCATTGATAGGGTTACCGTCCGTATCCTTCCACACTTCCCCGGGAATAATATAACTATTCTTCTGAGCTCGCATTTGTATTGGCAGTAACCCTATACAAACCACTACCAGTAATAACATTCTTACCATATATATTTCATTATTTTTGATGTTTCTCATTGTTCTCTGCCGATATATCACCTCGCAGTGAAATCATTCGCTCACAAAGATAACCTATACCATAAAGAAAAGAGTTCAAATATCCGTCAAAAAAGGGATATAAAAAGACCATTCTTCGCAAAATGTATAATCTTCCGGAATTTTCCCCTTTCTCATAGAGAATCTTTATTGCTGAAAGCAATAAAGATGAAAAGTATATCCGCCGGCTTCTATATATACGATATTAATCAAAATTCCACCTATCCATCCATTTTATAAAGGGGACTCCTTTATCATCGAACTGAACAGGCAGCCAGATGTAGCGTGAATCCGCCAGGCTCTTCGGACGCCACATATCCGCCATAAAGACAAATTGCCCTTTCTCCGGCAAAGGCAATATATAAGTACTTTGTCCTCCAAATGTCTTATCCGCATCTTCACCAACACAAGGGTTCGGCAGTTGCTTCCATTCGCCCAACATAGAATCAGCGGTTAGCAAACGGGCTTTATTAGGATCCCATCCCGTGCAGCCGGAAGTTATCATCCAATAAGTTCCCTCTTTCTTGAATATAGCAGGAGCCTCATTGTGTCCACCAGGGAAAATACGGATATATTTTCCTGTATGACTGAGATAATCATCGGCCAGTTCTGCAATCTGCAATGTCAGGTTATCTTCTGAGGAATAGATATGATAAGCCTTTCCGTCATCGTCCACAAATAAAGTCATATCACGGGACATTTGTCCGTCTTTCAGATCACGCTTTACGAACATACCTTTTGCAATAGCTTCATACCACTTCGGTGTCCACCATTCCTTATACTCTTCCGGATTCCACTTCATTTTCCGTTCTTTTCGGGTCATGTTCAAGGGGTAAGCTCCCGGATTGACCCTGCCGGAGCGAATGAAACGATAGGGACCGGCAGGAGAATCACTCACTGCAACGGCTGCACGCGCAGGTCCATAACCTTGTCCTTTCAGTTCTAAATGAAGCCACATGACAAATTTCCCGGTTTTCGCATTATAGATCACCTTGGGGCGTTCCATGATGCATCCTTTCTCAATGTCATGCCCTTCTTCCTCAGAGACAGCTAAGGCAATACCTTCAGATTTCCAGTTATACAGGTCTGTTGATGAATAGCAGTTGATTCCCTTCTCTGTGACAAAACCGGATGCAGGACGGTGTTCTCCAAACCAATAATATTTCCCTTCATGGAAAAGTATTCCGCCACCGTGCGCATTGATGACATTGCCATCCGTATCTCTCCAGACCTTTCCGGAAGCGATTCCCTTTTCTTTCTGATAGACTCTTACATAATCTATTTCATACTTCATCGGCAGGGCGACCTCATCAATCGGGCCACCGTTAATTCCGCCAATGGCGAGATTCAGTAACAGGTATTGTGGTTTTGTAAAAGGATTGGTACCTTTACCGATACTTCCATTCCTTGTGCTGCTCAGAGGAATTTCATTTAGCAGTTCATCGTCCAGATATAGTTTGATAGCCTCTTCATCCCAATCCATGCGCCAGATATGGAACTTAGATGCCCAATCGGGATCTTTGTCAGTGAAATGCGAATAAGGAGTAGCCTGACTGTCCCATTTTGCATGCCAAGGTTTGTCTGTTCCCCAAGCAGCATTGGCTAAGATATGCGGTATTCCTTTAATCTGATAATATTCCATGATATCTATCTCACCACATGAAGGCCATTCCATATTACTTCCCAATGTCCAGATAGCAGGCCATGCTCCTTTTGCCACGGGAATACGTGCCTTTATCTCAAAACGCCCATACAGAAACTCTTTCTTTCCGGCAGTAGTCACTGAAGAAGAGGTATAGTCAATAAATTCTCTCTTCTTCCGCCAATCATTACTTCCGGATACATAAAGAGGATTTTTACGGTTCTGCTCTTTCCGGGCTTCTATTATCAACAGTCCATTCTTGCAAACTGCATTGTCGGATTGATACCATTGAGCTTCTTCATTACGCGCATATCCTTGCTCAAAGTTCCATACAGAAGAGTTCAAAGGACCATCTGCATCAAATTCATCACTCCAAACAAGTTGCCAGTCGTCCTGGGCAAATGCACATAATGAAAATGACAAGCCCATCATTAAAGTTACAATCTTCTTTATCTTCATACTAAGTTGTTTTTCTTTGGTATATCCAAACCTATTGAACTATTTATCCCTAATAAATAAAATGATTCATATTTACATCAGCAAAAATAAGACTTCAATAAAAAATAAAGGACTAGAAATCGTGCAATTAGGTCAAACTTTAGATCATATTCATTAAAATGACTCAATAAAAAGCATCTTTGCACGATTTTATACCGAATAGTAACATATAAGAAGTCATATAATCAAACGCAGGAGACAAGTTCAATCATCTCATCCCCTGCATTTACTACCTATATAAAAAATACCTATCGATTACTTCGTCATTGTACCTCTCAGGCGATACCTCTTTCCACCGGACTCGTAATCGTAACAAAATGTAAATGTGCCATCCTCAAAACTAATGGTCCCGTTAGAAACCGGAAGATTCTTCCAACTGGATACATTGAAAGTTCCATCAGATTGCCTTGCGAACACTACAGAATTATTATTAATAGCCTCAAAATACGCCTCACGACTAAGCGTAGTTGCAGGTTCAGAGATAGCTTCATTGATAAAGCGAACCCGGTCTTTATCAACAGCCTTAACAACACGTGTCATATTCATAGAGGTCGGCATTACTTCATCTCCATTACCATCTATGGTATATTTCGTTGCTGTCAACTGATAATTACCCGAGAATTCATTTACAAAATTAAGGTTCATGATAAGCACAGTATCCTTAGGATGTTTTGTAAAGGTAGATACAGATTCAATCTTGAACGTCAATGCATACAACGAGTCACAATGCAACCCTGAAGATTTTATAGAGAAAGGTAAACGACCATATACTTGCCCAGCCTCAATAGTAGTAGTCATTGACGGGAATACACAAAACTCATTCTCCAATTTTCTATATTTTACCGGAGCGTCAATCATATACTTATTGTTATACCAGTCAATGGTAAGATCATTGTGCGTTAAAGTTACATCAACATCCTGATCGATATTCAAACTACCGCCCGTAGCAACAGCAATGTATGTATTTTGTGGTTCGTCTCCATAAGGTACATCAAATTTTTGTACTATGTCATAAGCCCCTACTATATATACTTGTTTAATGTATTGCTCATTTTCAAGAGGATTTTCTTCGTCACAAGATGTTAGCATCATAGCTATCACACCTATTAGATAAATTATTTTATTTAGTTTCATAACATTCTACTAATTTAAAGTTTTAGTTCCATTCGGGATTTTGCACCAGATTCTTATTCTTATCTAATACTGATTTTGGTATCGGATAGAAATAGTTCTTATAAGAGAATGTACGGCGAGTCAACTTATCATTCAATTGTGTTACCGTATAAAAAGACTTTCGATCGTTACTTCTAGCTTTCACATTCATGCCTGTAATCGGACGATTATATGCTGTCATAGCATCATTTCCCCAACGACGCAGATCGTGATAGCGATGTCCTTCACAAGCAAACTCCACCCGACGCTCACGTTTAATCAAGTCTCTGACTTCATCACGATCCCTTGCATCTGCTTCAGTGATACCCGGTAGTCCAGCGCGATGACGAACCAAATTAAAATACTTCACTATTTCTGTAGTATTACGTTCCACCGTCACCTGATCACCATTAATTATTTCCATCGTATAAGGATTCTCTAATTCATTGATAGCCTCTACGTAATTCAACAGAACTTCTGCATAACGAAAGATGGGAAAGTATTTAACACGGACGGCACTAGTTGCTTTCATATTATCTTCCGGATGATTGTACTTGATACATGTATAACCTGAACGGTTATAATCTTCAGGATGATCCGGACTAGCTGCAGCGTATCCGTCGGAATAGTATGTCACTTCCTTGTTGCGGAAATTGTTATCTGTAGATGATGTCCCTGCCCAAAAAGAGTGACAATAGCCTACAGTCGCATAAAAACGAGGTTCGCGGTTATCATACATACGAGCAGTCTTTGCCAGCAGTGTATATCCCGAGAATGCTTGATTGCTTCCACCGATTTCCAGGTAATTATTATCCATATCCGGATAAGGATAATTTGTACTGGAATGATTAATATCTTGTCCATCTACCATACTAAATGCATCCACCAAGTCTTGCACCAAATTCAAACCATTACCACCTCCTAATAAATAAGGTGATGAAATCCACAAAGGAGAATCGCCTGTTGTCCTTGGAGCGCAAGCATAGATAAACTCAGGGTTGATCATGACAGGAAGTTCACCATTAAACGGATAGGTCAACGAACGGTAATGATCAATACCAGCCGCTCCTTCAGGGTATGGTTCATAATAATCCGGATCAGAGGTCACTCCTTCTGGTAAACCACGGCTATCCGGTTCTTTAGGTGTCCAATACAAACTATATTTATCCGAATTAATGATATACTTAGCATAGGCAGCTGCTACTCCCCATTTTGTATTATCTTTCTCTTGTGGTATAAAATGAGCTCCATCACTTTTCCGTGTCCAGTCAGAATAGAATCCATTGCCATTATACCATGGACTAGCGGCATACAACGTAATCCGAGATAATGTAGCTATCGCTGCCCAACGGGTAGGCATAGTTGCAGTTACCGAACTTTCAGACTCTAAAGGAAGATATTGAGCAGCAAGTAACATATATTTTTTTATTTCAGCAATACATTCATCGTATGTGCCACGTTCCAGAGACATTTCTTCTACTGGTGTTTCTACATTAAAGGGCATCTCAGGTACAACAGGAACAGGTCCGTATTGTAACATCAATTGATAGTAATAATAACCTACCAAGAAATAACAGCGCCCCATTAATTCACGACGTTCAATGTCCGTTACATCAGGAACTTCATGCATTCTTTGCAGAGATGTCAACGCCATACGGATTCCTTGATAATACCTCGGATAGTTATTATAATAAGGACGATTATTATTGTCGACAGAATAAGGAGTGATTTCATCAAGTAAGAATTTGATTGCCGCATGACGATCATCATTCCAAGAAGTAAAATTCTCATCAGATGCCCCTTGAAAAGGAGTAGGCGAATCTGTCCACAGATTACCTTCATTGGGGAGATATTGTGCCGCTCCATTAATATATTGTTCCAACAAACTTTTGCGGGAAAAAACGGAGTCCAGTGAAGTCATCTGGTCAATATAGTCATCAACATCCAGATAATCCCCACACGACTGGAAGCCGATAGTCAACGTACTGACACATGCCAGTAACCATATTCTCATGAGTTTATTTATCTTTTTCATACTATTATCTTTTTAAAAAGTTAGATTTAACTGTAACGTATACATACGTTGCAATGGATATGCCGCTCCATTACTAGAAGCTTGCGTTGGGTCAAAAAGCTTCACTTTATCCCAGACATGAAGATTCTCGCCTATAAGGCTGATAGTAGCACCTTCTACTCCAACACGCGTTTTCAACCAGTTATTAGTAAATCGATAGGAAATATCCACATTTTTCAAACGAAGATAACGTCCGTCTGCCAACCAAAAAGTGGATGCCCGATTATTATTTTTATTTTCTCCATAAGTCAGTCTCGGAAATTTTGCATTAGGATTCTCCGTTGACGGATCACCTGAATAAGAAGCCGGTGTCCAACGATTTTTCTGATTAACAGTCATTGCCAATAAATTTCCCCTTGCCTCATTTGCAAATGGATAATAACCTATACCACCTTGAAAATATTGAACCTTACTAACTCCTTCAAATAATATACTAACGCGGAATGCCTTATAATTCCAGTCTAATGCAAAACCATACTGAATACGTGGAACATTCGAATAACTCAAAGGCACTTCATCATCATCATCAATTTTACCATCCCCATTGATATCTTTATATTTGATATCACCGGGCATCACATTGTCCATGAAGGTCTGTTTTGGGCTGCTCTTTATATCATCTTCATCAGCAAACAATCCCAAAGCGATCAATCCTCTCTGCACCCCATAAGGGACACCAGCGTATGCCTGATATGGATAATTTACACCATTTTGCTCCCAATAAAGAACCTTATTTTTGGCATGTGTAAAGTTACCACGTGCTGTAAGAGACATATCTTTGTTAAATGTATGCGTATAAGCCAATGTACCATCTATACCCCAAGACTTCATCGCACCGATGTTAACATAAGGAAGTACATTGCTCAATCCGCTTTCATCGGGAATATTAGCACGTCTTTGAAATATATTATCTGTTTTTGTACGGAAGAAATCGACTGTTAAATCAACTTTGTCATTAAAGAAACGAGCATCAATACCAAAATTAGTTTTTGTGCTGGTTTCCCACTGCAAGTACAATGAGCCAATCTGACTTTCCGCAAGTCCGCTCCCCCAAGTACTGGAAGTAGATCCTACTGTGGTCAAATAGGGAAAACGAATATCATTATTAGCACTATCTTTCAAACGATCATTGCCGACTTTTCCCCATGAAGCACGAAATTTTAAAAAATTATTAAATGGCAATAAATCCTGATACCACTTATACTGTGTAGGTACCCAACCACCGGAAATAGATGGGAACCAACCGTAACGACGTTCTTTATTGAAATTTTCCGAACCGGTATATCCCAAATTTCCTTCTACAAAATAAGTATCTTTATATGAATAGGTTAAACGAGAAGAAACGGCCTGATAACGTTTAGGTATACTGACCAATACACCATTTCCCCAATTTACATCCTTTAACTCCTGACGATAAAAGTGCACCAAGCCAGTCACACGATGATCTACATTAAATACACGGCTATAGTCAGCTGCCGCTTCGAAATACAGTTCTCTATTTGATAAGGAAAACTGTGTAGCTTTCATATCTTCCTTATCTACAGTACGTTTTGTTTTTAAGCTTCCATCTAAATTTCGTCCGTCCCTAGGGTCTGCATAATATTGTTCTGGGTTCATGTGCCTATCAACAACATGTTGACCGTTTATTTTAAAAGAAAACAATCCACGCACTGACAATCCTTTGGTTATTAGACTCAAGTCTTGATTCAATCCCACATTTACTTTCGACGAATATGTCTCTGTAGTAGTATAACCTAAATAGTTCAAACGTACATACGGTGATTTATCTGTGGCAGTGCTTCCATACGCAGGTAACTGCCCGTTAGAGTAACGTACAGGAACAACTACTGGAGGAAGATTCGCTTGTGACTCCCATAACACCTTAGTACTTGAAGCCGTACCCGGAGCATTTTGCGTCTTGACAACTGCTTCCAAATTCATACTCAGCACAGTGGTCTTTGTCAGATTGGCATCTATATTAGCACGGAAATTATATTTGTGATAATTTACATTGACATCATGCTTAGATGCCGATTTATCCTGCTTAAAAATAGCTTCCTGATTCAAAATTCCCAAACTCATATAATAACGAGCATTTTGTCCACCGCCAGAGATACTCAGATGATGCTGGTTATTAATGACATGATCCTTTAAAATAACATCACGCCAGTCCACATTCGGATACAAATCCGGATCTAGTCCTGTTCTAAACAATTCAAGTTCAGTATCTGTATAAATCGGATCATCACCGCGCACTACACGAGCTTCATTTGCTAATCTTGCATAATCGTATCCATCAGCATACTCCGGCATACGAGGTGAATATGAATAGGTAGCATTCGTTTTGAAATTAACATGCAATTTACCTGCTTTTCCACGTTTAGTAGTGACCACTACCACACCATTTGCCCCTCGGGTTCCATAAACAGCTGTGGCTGAAGCATCCTTCAAAATACTAAAACTTTCAATATCAGCAGGATCAAGATCATTAATATTTCCTTCAATCCCGTCTATCAATACTAATGCACTCTGACTTGCTCCAAACGTGCTGATACCACGAATCCAAAACTCTGAAAAACTATTACCCGGTTCACCACTTCGTGTCACAGCAATGATACCTGGAACACGACCTCCCAACATGTTACTTACCGAAACAGCAGGAGATTGAATTCCTGCAGGATCTACATTTGTGATAGCCCCTACTACCGAAATTTTACGTTGAGCGGTACGGCCGGTAATCACAACCTCATCAAACTCATTAACCTGTTCTTTAAGAGTGATTCGTTCTTTTAGTTTTGTTGATACATACTTAACTTCCTGCGGCATATATCCTATATACGAGAATACAAGTTTACTTCCCACGGGGATACCGGACAGTTTAAACCGACCATCAATATCTGTAACGACTCCTATCCCTTGACTACCTTTCACTTGAACAGACACGCCAATAAGTTCCGTTCCCTGTTCATCAAAAACGAGACCTGCCACATCTATTTTATCCTGTGCAAACATCCCGATTGACATAAATATCCCAAATAGTAATAAAATACTTCGTTTCATAAATATGTTTTTCTTAGTTATTATTCTACTGCATATTTTCTAACTGCTTGTCCCCAGCCTTCGGCTATCCAGAAGCCGCCTTCGCCATCGTAACAAATATCATAAGGATAGTTGAATGTAGCTTCTAAGGGAGTACCATCTATCTGACTAGCCACATCAACCATTCCAGCCACTGTGGAAACATAACCATCTTCGACACTGATTTTCCGTAATACATATGCTTTAAAACCTTCTACTATGAAGAAATTTCCGTCCTCATCTATCGCCATTCCGTTAGGTTGCGCAAAATAAGCTTCTTCTCTGTAGCCATCCTGAACCCGCGCTTGTGTAGATGATCCTGCAAAGACTTCACACGTTCCGTCTTTCTCTAGTCTATAAACTGAGTAAGTCAATTGATTCGACATAAAGAAACAGTCATAAAGAGGATGATAAACAAGGTAAACGCCATTACTATGCAAACTTCCCGAAATTTCTAGTGTAGCAATATCTACAATTTCCTGAGTTGTTACATTGAAACGAGCAAATTTTTTGTTAGCATCCACAAAATAAAGCCACTCTTCGGATTTATCCAGAGCAACACTAAGTACTCTGCCAGCATATTGCGTACCAAGTTGTCCGATACGAGTAGGAGCCCAACCAGTTCCTTTGGTATACATATATATAGTATGTCCACCTTCCCATCCGGCAGCATAGACCTTTTGCCGATCCTTAGTCACAGCAGGCTTACCAGCTTTAAATCCCGGATGAATAGTAGTCACTTTATTGTCATCTACAGAAACTAAACGAACACGCGGATTATCCCGTTGAAAAACAAGCACTGTATTATTTCCTACAGCACCAATTCCCCAGGTATACTCGAAAGAAGCCTCTGCTAATGTTCCGTCCTCAGATTTTCGCACATTTTGCGATCCGGCAATAGTAGAAACATTTTGTGCTTGTTCATACTCAAAAGTGGCATCTGTTATTACCTCTTTATCTTCCACTACCACCTTTATGTGATTATCCCCCGGGAGCTGTCGAGGTGCAAGACAATAAATTGTCTCATCGTCCACATTAATGACTGTAGATTGGCGTTCGGCAGTTCCATCCACAAAATAAACCTTTACTTTCGACTTGTCTGTACCGAAGTTAGAACCTTTAACGATAACCTTTTCCCGTAGCTTTCCACCTGCCGGCATAAAGCTCTCCACTGTAACGGGTTGATTAGGATCATAAGTCGCCCCAGTGCTTTTGTTGTCATCGCTATCTTTACAGCTTCCTACCAAAAAAAGAAGCGCAAGCATTAAAAAATAGAAAATGCAATTTTTCATAGCAATAAATATTAGTGAATTTATAAATAATGATTAGTCTTAAGATTATGTCCGGGCAGTATGCCATTTATAGCTCTGGACTTTGAACTAGTTGTTTTCTTTATTAATGTTTCATTTTTCATCCTATTAGTATATATTTAGAGTTATCAATTGTTTCACCAACTTATTTGTCGAGTTGTCAACGAATGCAAATATAGACCGATTCAATGTCAACAAAGGCTAATAATCGCTTTTATAGGGAGAATTATAATGATTAACTTATTTTCCTCCTTTATGAATGATAATTCTACCTGTCAAATGCTGTATTTAATGCTTCTCCATGCAGAAATGAGCTAAACCGTCCATATTGAATAAAGAATTTCTATGCTAAATTTAGTTCCGGCTTATGCTATAAATAATTCCTTTCAGTGCATAAATTAATTCGTCCGCCTATAGTCGGACGCAAGTTTGCCTATAGGCGACGTTGCGTTTGCCTATAGCCGGATGAAACGTTGCCCATAGGCGGACGAATTAATTCATGCACTCGCAGGTATTATTTTTTATAGAGAAAAGGATTATTGTATTCGACTGCAATGATTGTAATAATAGGGTAGCAGATTCATAACGGTTTAAAAATGATTCAAGATACTACTGACTATCATTTGGCTCAAATCCGTATGATTTGTAATCAGATGTATGAAAGAAGCATGGAGGACTTGACAAACCGCTTTTAATGTTGTATCTTTGTAAGTGAAAACCGGAAGTAAATTCGATAACATTGATAATATAGACGAAATATGAGCAATAATAAGTATTATATAATAACAGATTACAGGCATTCCCACTCCGGGTAATGCTTGTTGGATAGTCTGATACAAGCTAAGGGCTGCGATTCTTTATGGGAATTGCAGCCCTTTTTGTTGCTTAAAATGGATGTTTATTGCAGGAATAACGAAATTAGAGTTTATAATAAACTTGGAGGACGTTTATAATAAACGATGAAAGAATTTATTAATAAATGATTGGCGGTTACCGCATAATTAGTCAAAGTCTTTCGTATAGATGTGGGTGCTGATTTTGAAAAATTCTTTATTTTCTAGGTAAATCGATGAATTATTGCTACAATACTACCTTTCTCTTTTTGTGTCATTGATCTGAACACCTTATGATGTTATGAGAAGAATAATCTTCGGACTTAATTTTTATTTTCGCTTTATTAGCTATTAATGCGAATCAGCCGTTGATTCAAATCAAAGCAGAAATGCATTAAATGTATTTTTGTCATTCAGACGACCAACGAGAGAAAGAATCTCATTTTTTGTGTACAGGAAAAAAGATTCTTCGTCGTTATACTCCTCTGAATGACAGAGGCTATTATGAACCAGACTTTATCTACTTCTCTACATCTTGAATAAACCGTTCAATATAATCAGTCGGCAGCATCCCGAACTCTTTTTTAAAACATACACTGAAATACTTCGGATCATTAAAACCAACTATATATGCCAATTCTGAAACACGAATATTATTTCCCTTTTCTTCCATGATCCGGCAGGCAGCTTTCAAACGCACATTGCGAATAAAAGCAGAAGTATTCAAACCTGCCAAGGATTTCAGTTTCTTATATAGAGTCGATTTACTGGTAATCATTTCTTCGGCAAATTGTGTCTGGTCAAATGCAGCATCTGCCAAATGATTATTCACGCATTCAATGGCACGCTTTATAAAGTCTTCATCCAGACTTGTATAATTCAAGTCCTTTACTTCAAACACCAATTGATTCTTGAAGTCGCGTGCCGTGCGTTCCTTATACTTCAGCAGGTTACGGATACGGGCATGCAACACCGTCAAGTTAAAAGGCTTGCTAATAAAAGCCTCCGCACCAGCTTCATACGCTTCTGCACGGTCTTCTTCCTTATTCTTGGCAGTCAATAGAATCACCGGAATATGGCTGATTTCCAAATGACCTTTTACGTACTTACAGAATTCGATGCCATTCATTTCGGGCATCATCACATCCGATACAATCAGGTCAATATCCTCATTCTCCAATACCGTAATTCCCTCTTTCCCATTTTCGGCAGTAAAGACGTTGTAATCACGGTTCAGAAGTTTAGTCATCAATTGCAGCAACTCCTCATTGTCTTCGACCAGTAAGATAGAATTGGCTTTCTCCGTCACTTCTTCTACTTCATTGGTAGCTTCCACTTGCGTGACTTCATAAGTCACCGTCTTCTGTATCGGCAAGATTGCTTCATTATCTATTTGTTCTTCTTCATAATAAGAACGGTCAATAGGAATCCTCACGATGAACTCTGTTCCCTGATCGACTTCACTCTCTACTGAAATGGTTCCTCCGTGCAACTCCACCAAATCTTTTGTCAGGGAAAGTCCGATACCGGTGCCGATAGTATTGAACTTTCGATAATCTCCTTCGTAAAAGCGTTTGAACAGCATTTTCTGTTTCTCTTTTGAAATGCCTTTCCCGTTATCCTTCACTTTCAAGAGCACAAAATCTTTATTTTCATCATAAGACAAAGTTACTTGGATAAATCCGCCTTCCTTATTGTATTTAGCGGCGTTAGACAACAGATTATATAATATCTTATCCAATTTATCTGTATCGAAATAGCCGATAATAGCTTCCGGGTCGCAAAGTACAGAGAAATGTATCTTTCGTTTCTTCACCAGCGGTTGAAAACTTTCAGTCTCTCTTTTCACAAAATCCGCTATATCTCCCGGAGAAACACGCAATTTCAGATTTCCTGTCTCTGCTTTACGGAATTCAAGAATCTGCTGCAACAATCGTATTAATCGCTGTATATTGCTATTCATCACCGTATATAAATCATTATGACTAGGTGCCTGTGTCTTCAATTCATCCACCGTAGCCGAAATAATAGTCAACGGAGTTAATAGCTCATGCGTAATATTAGTAAAGAACTGTAATTTCGCATGATTCAATTCTTCTGCTTTTGCTTTTTCTATTTCACGCAGGCGCAATGCATTCCGAAGCAACATACGGTTCTTTGTTGTACGGTAAATCAAAATTCCTACGACCAACACCCATATTATATATAACAGATATGCCCACCAGGTAGCCCAGAACGGAGGAAGGACTACCACTGTCAATTCACGCACATAGCCACTCCATTCTCCGTTCTCATTGGTTGCTTTCAACTGAAAAGTATATGTCCCGCTCGGCAGATTGTTATAATAAGCAAAGCGGCGGTCTGCATCTGTATACTGCCAATCCCTGTCAAAGTTCTGTAGCCGGTAAGCATATCTGTTTAGTTCGGGATTCTTATAGGTAAGGGCGGCAAATTCAATACTAAAATTATTGTATTTATGAGGAAGTTCAATCTTACTGGTATAGGTAGGCATTACCGGTGAAATCTTTTGTTGCAGTTCGACCGGCAATTTACTGAAAGAATGATTGAATATTTTAATATCTGTTATCAGGAAATTGGTTTCCTGAGAAGGTATTTCCATTTTATCGGGGAAAAAGCTGTTGTAGCCTTTATGTCCTCCAAAAAACAGCTCTCCATTCCGGCTGCACGATGAATTGACAATAAAATTATCCTGCAGCCCATCGGCAGAAGTATAAATGCGAGTCGAGAAATCATTTCCAATAGCAGCCACATAAAGCTTCACTAATCCGGATATTGTTCCCAACCATAAATTTCCACTTCTATCTTCTTCTATACTAACGATTACATCTCCCGGAATACTATACGCACGCGTCTTTTCTTCAAATTCTCCTTTGTTACGATTATAAAGGTATAATCCTCCTCCCTCAGTTCCTGCCCACAATCGTCCAAAACGATCAAGATGTATACACAGAACCGTATTGGTGATTAATTTACGATTATGGAAACTGTAATTCTCATACTTCAATGTAGAAGGTTGCCGGATATCTCCTGTTATATGAATCACACCCAAATTAGACGTTGCCAACCAAACGCTATTATCCATATCCTTTACGATATCTCTTACGTATATCCAGTCGGCAGACAGACTATCAGCAAAGTTCATCGTTTCAAAACGATAGTCAGTGCCATCAGATAATCGAACTCCTATTCCTCCGCGCGTACCAACCCAACAATTTCCCTCATAATCTTCGTACAAAGCCGATACACAATCGGAAGTAAGAAAGCCGCTATTTTGTGTAGTCAGATGTTTCACCTTTTCACCTTTCCGATAGACATAAATTCCTCCATTATACATGCCGAACCATATTTCACCACTCTTCTTACGTTGGATAACAGCAAAAAGAGAGGGCAAATCCTTTATACCGGAGAACTCCGGTATGTGCGAATACATTTTTAATTCTCCCGTCATATAATCTTTACAGGCTAATCCGTATGTTCCTACTCCAATCCATAAGTTCTGATCAGAATCGGCAAATAACGTACGGACAGAAGTCACCGGAATGTCTTCGTCTCCAAAATTCAGTGTATGTAGAGTAAATGCCGGCTGGCGTGTATCGGCCATCAGAACGCCACCACCAATAGCCCCTATCCACATATTCTTTTGATTATCACGCATAATTGAGTTAACCTCGTCAGAAGGAATGCGATAATCAGATTTGCCGGATTTATAATTAACAAAACCATCTGGCTCGTCAAGTTTTAAGATACTAAGTCCACTTCGCGTCCCGACCCATAGCGTATGGGTATTCAAATCTTCGTTTACATCATACACGATATTATCGGACAAACTGGAATCATCTCCATTTTCATGTAAAAAACATTGATAAGACACTTGTTGCATATCTTTAGGATTTCGTAATTTAAAAAGTCCGTATCCCCAGCTTCCTACCCAAATGTCTTTATTACTATCCTCATAAATGACATGAGAAGAATATTGATCATTGATTTTCGGATATACTTCCAGCTTATCCGTAGATGGAGAATAACGGAATAAACCTTGTGCCCAAGTTCCAATCCAGAGGTCTCCGTCCGAATCTTCCAATAAAGATTTTATTGTCACATACCTCAGCCTACTATCTCCCATATTATCTCCACAAACTACAAAAGTATCTTTCTCTGCAACATAACGACATAAACCGTTGTCCGTCCCCACCCAAACGGTATTATCACGAGTGACACACAAGGCTGATACTACATTATTAGAAATAGAAGGTACTTTATATTTTTTTATTTCCCCCGTTCTCTTGTCCATCACATTCAATCCTTCTGATGTACCAATCCATAGGTGGTTATTGTTATCATCAACCAGACAGGTGATGCTATTATTAGTCAATAAACCCGGAGAATAAAGGTTAGACTTATAAAGAGTGGTTTCGTATCCATTGTACTTACAAAGCCCATTACGGGTAGCGAACCAAATAAATCCATCTTTATCCTGATATACTTTTTGTACTTCGTTAGTCGGTAACGAGTGTGGGGCAGAAAGTTGTCTAAACTTTAGATTACAAATGACATCTTCTGTTGCCGACAGCAAAGTGGACCTCAAAAGCAAATACAGAATAAAACAGCACAACCTATAATAAGGAACAATAATTCTTGTGTTTTTCATACGATCATATTTTGTTCGTTATATGCAAATATAATAACTTACCATTATATATACGACCAAATTTATGAATAAAATATTTAATAAACAACGACTAGATCATGTCATCAATATAGATATACCGATAAGTAGAACTTTTTGAAGATTAATTCATCAGATAAATATGATTTTAGAACAGACCGACGAGTTATATAAGTTTTTTCATAAAACAAATATTCTAAGATAATGAGTCAATTACAGATTATCGAATTTTAATTTTCTGATCAAGCAAGTCATTAATATAGATACATAAAGTCCCTCTTTTATATTCTATTCTCAGACGGACATTTTCATACTTCTGCGGAGCATACCAGTTCCCTCCTGTGCTGCGAGACGTCATTTTCCAGCAGTCAGCCGTACCGAGTATATTCGTACTGTGATACACTTTTCCTTTATATCTTACTTCCGGTTTCATCGTCTGCCCATCCAGATAATATTCAAGGTCACCCAGTTGCAACAGGCAACCTTCATAATTATTCACATCTAAAGGAACCGTCTCTTCCAAGGTAAAGTCTTTCCGGGGATTGAAGCTAAAGTTCTTTCCTACTTTCGCTTTCTTTTTTATAGCCGCAAAACCTTTAAAATCGCAAGCGATCCCTGTACAATAGCCCTGCGGATATTGCGAACTCACAATCCAGTCATAATAATTGCCGTACATCCATGCCAGCCTTAAGGGGGTATTCTCTGAACTGGAAATTATGTAAGGACGCACATTATTCAGCTGCGAATTTCGAGTGATCGCTTCTGTAGAAATAATTTTCCCGTCCTCATCCAGCGTATATTTCATAATCTCATAGACTTTGCCATACTTACCTTCTATAGGCAACGAACAATATATGAGGCTGGTATTTGCCGGATCTATAGCCATACCGGCACTATAACATTTCTCCAAATTCGGTGTCTGATGAAAATGTCCTCCCGCATTAGCCAGGAAAGTCTTCTTCCATTCATGTCCATCCCATCCGGCATAGTAATAATCGTGAGAACTTTTATCACTACTGATACGTACCATCGCAATCACCGGATATCCTTTCTTATCTAAAGCGACCTGCCATACCCAATCGCGTTCAATAGGATTGTCTACCACAGTATATGGATATCGGGCTACATAGTCAGGAGTCTTGTTCACCCTAAATGTACCATCGGCAATAGTTGAAAGAGTATTTCCTTTCACATCTTTCAATTGCATCGTATGAATGTCGATGTAATTAAAGTAAAGGAAATTGGGATTTTCATTATCCGGATGCCCAGTGGTATAAGTCAAATAAATCTTATCTTTTCCATTAGACACATATTTTGCATAAGGTCGTGCTCCGGTGGACTTCACTATCTGATAAGCTCCCCATACAATACTGACATCATCTTTCTCATCCGGCAATGATAATTTGGCAATAGTGGGATGCCAGCCGATCCCCCGCCAACACAAATAAATATGTTCCGGATCATCCGACAGAATAAATGGAGAGGGATAAGTTGTATTGTTTCTGGTTTTAATAACCTTCTCTTCCCCCAACATCGTTATATCTCCCGGAATCTGCGAAATTCTGTAATAAAAACAAGCCTCATCCGTATGCCTGGAGTAAAAAATCATAATCCGTTCATCAGGCAATACTAAAAAGGTAGGATTATTGTGGTCGTCCGGCTGAAAATATGAGCGAATAAGTACTTCCTCTTGTTTTTTCTTCTTAAAGTCATACTGCATGGCTTTAATATTACCATGTATATCAATATAGCCTATATATGTTTTATTTATAGTCCCACTTTCATTTTCATAATGTAATGCGCGAGGATCGGCAAACCAACACCAGGCACCTTCGGCTGTAACGGGATATCCTCCGCCGACAGGAACGTTTTCAGTTTTTTGCGCACTTAAGTGAATACTGGATACATATAAGATAGTCAAAAATAAGACAAAGCTTTTTTTCATGGTAATAGTGATAATATATTTAATGTTTTTGTGTTAGTTACTCGAACGAAATCTTCTTAGTTTCTCCCGTAGCCAAACGAATGGTAACATGCTTTTTATCATCCGACACTTCGACTGACTTCACCGGATTCAGTTCTTTTTTAGTAAAGCCTTTTTCTCCAATCTTTTTTTTCCACAACTGAAGTGTTACGTAGATTTTACTACCATCCAGCCGATCTGTAATCATGCTCAAAGCACACTTCTTACTAACAGGATGCACCCCCTCCGGATATACAGTATTTATCTTATTATTCCAGCCTGCTAATGGTATCATCACCAATTCATATTTGCCGTTAGAAAGTACCGGAACATTTTGTTTGTTTACCTTGCGATCTGTTTCACGAATCTCCGCATCAAGAGACGGCAGGGAGTAATGCCCCAAACAAATCTCCGTCGAATCGGGTACCAAAACCTTATCTACCCGCAATATACCATTCGGCAATGGAATGTCTGCCAACTGATAATTCACAGTACTATCTGTTTCGAGTACGGCATCACGACGATAAATTCCATCCTCAAAACTTCTGAACGTATAAAGTCTTAACACTTCCCATTCTCCGTTCTTGTTCTTCGTCCCATAATTCATTGAGATTTCTCCATTCTTACCGTCAGCCATCCAGGGAAACTCCGTATGATAGGCCAGTTTATTATAATTCTCCGTACTACGGAACTTCTGCCAGTCTTTTGCCACAGTCTCATGACACCACGAACGCATTTCAGATCCCCCGCAGTTCGGATAATTGGTAATCAATAAATTTGTTGCCGGCTGGAACTTATTATATACCTGTCCTTTCTTAAACACTTTCTCCCAAGGGCCGTTATTTTCTGTAGCCGACCAAAAATCCGCACTCTCCGGCAACAGTAAACTTAAAAAAGCCTTTCCACACCAATAAACGCTTCCCCGGCAACTGTATATCTGAACAGCCGGAGCAAAAGGCCCGTAAAATCCCATTGTCGGAATACCATCCTCCAAGAACTCCGGATTCTCCATGAATTGCAACAAGGTGGAAGAGGCAATTCTTCTCATCCAACCGTAATTTACGTCATCACTTTCACCGTATTCATACAAAGATAAAGGGGCAGTGGCAGCAAAGCGATAACAGATACTTCGCCCCCACATATTCATTTTACCCTCTCCACTAAACATATAGGGATAATTGTCAACCATATCGTGTTGGTTCTTCAGAAATTGTGCGGCATACTGAGGATACTGCTTTTTTCCGAACATTTCCGCCCAAATAGGTCCATAGATCTGATACGCCCATGCACTGTAATAATCATAAGCCGGCGCATCATTGTACCAACCTTCGCCCCGATAACGTGCCAGAAGTTTCTTCAGATTCGATTCCAGATAGCCCTCATTCACCACATATCCCTGATCTTTCAGAAAACTCAAAATAAACACATTAAAGAACATCCAGTTAGAACCGATAGTCGGCCCTTCTCCATAACTCAACATGGTAGCGGCAAGGGAATCTTTCTGTGCTTTTGTCAGCGGGTCCCACAAAACAGCCTGTGCAGCTTTCATAGAAATTGCCAAAGAGCCCAGTTCCAGAAGCGTTTGACTCGGTCCTCCTTGGCGATGTGAAATAAAGCTCTTGCTTTTCGGGTTGGAGATATTTATTAATTGATGGCGATAATAATCCGCCACTTTCACTCCATTCATTTCCAGTTCCGGATTCTCTTTTAAAAGGGGAGCAGCTACAAACAAGGTTCGTGCCAGTCCCTCCAGTTTTGCTACTGGGATTTGCCCTTCATTTTTTGGATATGTTTTATCCAATTGTTTCGGGAAATACATTTGATCATCCAAAGAATGGATATAATTGAACGCACCTCTTAGCAGGTATTCACCTGCCTGTATCCAATGATGCCGTGTCATTCCCGTATAAGGGCTTTTCTGATAGTCCGGCTGCTGAACAGTAAAAGTGTTTTCCTGTGCAACAGCGATTGATAATCCCAATGACGGGACAATAAACAATGACAGAAGTCCTGTCACTAAAACTTGTAAAATTCTTCTTTTCATTCCTCGAAAATAATTAGAGGTTTTCTATTAGGGTTACGATTTATCACAGTATTATTTATTTTAAGTCCTATCCCGGGGAACATTTTCTTAATGCGGTCTATCCCCTCCTCAGTTATCTTTCCGTATAGTTCCAAATCATCAACTTTCACTTTTGAGAATTCGTCCGGTATATCAATCTCATCTATAAAATAAATCTCTAACTGTTTTATTTCTTTGAGTTTTAATAAGATCGCAGGAAACTCTTTCACCTTAATCCTAATACCAGCCCCCATACCTTCAGTTTGCGCATCTGCTTCCAGCTTCTTCATAAACTCTTTATCACCCACATCCTTCTTTCTCACCATCCAACCGATCTGGGGTCGCAAAGCATAATTATCAAAGTTTTGCTTCAACCCTATAAAACCAGCCCAAAGTTCCAAAGGAGTCTCTATGATGGTATCATTATATACTTCCTTGTATGTCATGTCAACCTTTACTATCTCCTGCGGCAGACAATTAGTGCCTTCCAGTTGTTTCAATGTGTTTCGTCCTCCATCCTTATCGTAAGGGAAGAATTTGACAATCCATCCATCTATTATATTAGGAGCTCCATATTGTTTTTGTGAGTGATATTTAAACATATTCCGCCAAAAGTCCTTATCCACTTTTCCTTTTGACGCTTTTACAAACTCCTCTAAAAGAGGTTCCAGTTCGGATATCCACCATTCCAGTTCATATTTCTTTAGCTTCCTTGCTTTCTTCAGCACCTTCTTCCAGTCTTCGGGAGTCCCTTCGAGCGTTATTTGTGGGATTCCGCAAACAATACGCATCACCAAAAACTCAAAATAAGGTTTCATTGTCTCCATGATTGTTACTTCGGAAACCATTTTCTCCAGAGAGGTTGTTGTCGAGAAGTTACAGGTCAGCAAGTCTACCAAGTCATCTCCTACCTGTTCTTTTATCTGTTGGGTAAAGTCGGATACAATTCCTTCCCACTTTACAGTCGGATCATCCAATTGCTTATCTGCCATTACTATCAGGGATTGTTGACCTGAATAATCTACAAAATAATGCCTCATAGATTCTTTATTAGCTTCTACATGCCGTGCAAAACCTTGACTGATTAACAACCAAATCATGTCCGGTGACAAAACAAACGGCCTATGATCTGCATAAGCCCGATACATACCATTGAAAAAGGAGTTATAATTGTAAGATACTAAATATTCGGGAGCCTCACTTTTTGCTATGATATTAAATGGAAAGTCTATATTCTCTCTTTTTACCTTGCCAAGCCATAACTTGACATCCGATAATATAAGCTCTTTATAAATATCATCGCATGACCTTGTCGAAAGCCAAATTTCCGGCTTTGAAAGTTCTTCCACTTCAAAGGTTATTCCGTTCTGAGCAAACGCAGTTATGCTGATAAAACAAAAAAATAATACAAGTTTGATTCTCATGGTAATCGTGTGTTTTTATGTCTTGCAAAGGTAAAGCCTAATAACTAAAAGTATGTCTGATATTCATTCATTAAAATCTAATTTTAATTCATAATGACCTTTTTATCTCAAAATAACCTATTTTCGAAAAACAAATTTATTTAATACCAACATACTCTCCAACCATTTTCCCAAACGTAAGTATTCTTTTTTAAAGAAAGCAATAAACAAGCTCCAATATTCATTCATCAAGGTCTATTTAAAGGTATTTTCTTATTTTCATTTCCGTTTGAATGATATATAACCCTATTTGACGGATATATAATCTTTTTATTTAGGTAGATCCTCTATCTTTGTCGTACTTATAATAAAAATCTAATTATAAATATCATGAAGCATTTATTTACCAAAATCTTTCTATTCCACTTATTACTCATCGGAGCAGTACAAGTAACGGCACAAAATAAGAAATCCGGTAACCCTATTCTGCCGGGGTTCCATGCCGACCCCGAAGTTCTGTATTCTCATCAGACAAAACGCTATTATATTTACCCCACCAGTGACGGATTTCCGGGATGGGGCGGAAGTTATTTTAAGGTCTTTTCATCGAAGAATTTAAAGACATGGAAAGAAGAGACTGTGATTCTGGAGATGGGCAAAAATGTGTCTTGGGCAAACGGAAACGCATGGGCTCCCTGCATTGAAGAAAAGAAGATAGACGGGAAGTATAAATACTTCTTTTATTATAGTGCCAACCCGACGACCAACAAAGGCAAGCAGATAGGAGTTGCCGTAGCCGACTCCCCCACCGGACCTTTCACTGATTTGGGCAAACCTATCATCACCTCTTCTCCCACAGGACGGGGACAGCAGATTGATGTGGATGTATTCACCGACCCCGTATCCGGCAAAAGCTACCTCTATTGGGGTAACGGTTACATGGCAGGAGCCGAGCTCAACGACGACATGCTGTCCGTCAAAGAAGAGACAACGGTAGTATTAACTCCCAAAGGAGGGACTTTGCAGACTTACGCATACCGTGAAGCTCCTTACGTTATTTATAGAAAAGGAGTTTACTACTTCTTCTGGTCTGTAGACGACACCGGTTCCCCCAACTACCACGTTGTTTATGGTACCGCCCAGTCACCACTCGGTCCGATCGAAGTAGCCAAAGCCCCGATAGTACTCATTCAAAATCCAAAAGAAGAAATCTACGGACCTGCCCACAACTCTATCCTGCAAGTACCGGGAAAAGACAAATGGTATATCGTATACCACCGTATCAACAAGAACCATCTGAATGACGGACCGGGCTGGCACCGCGAAGTATGTATTGACCGGATGGAATTCAATCCGGACGGAACAATCAAACAGGTAATCCCGACACCATAACACCACAACAAAGATTCATACTAAAATAATACCAAGATGAAAAACGTTCTGACTGCGACATTCCTGACCTGCATCTGCATAACAGGCAGCGCGCAAATAAATCATGGATATCCTATAAACCCTGTTCCCTTTACTTCCGTTAAAGTGACGGACAACTTTTGGGGACAGCGCCTTCAAGCAAGCCGTGAAGTAACCATCCCTCTGGCATTCAGCAAATGTGAAGAGACGGGACGTTACGAAAACTTTGTAAAGGCAGCACATCCCAGCGATACCTACAAAGTAGAGGGCTTCTCTTTCGACGATACCGATGTATACAAAACAATAGAAGGAGCCAGTTACTCTCTGCAAACCTATCCGGACAAGAAACTGCAAAAGTACATTGACAGCGTACTCGTCATCGTTGCCGGAGCACAGGAACCGGACGGTTACCTTTATACAGCCCGCACCATGAATCCGAAGCACCCGCACAACTGGGCAGGAAAAGAGCGTTGGGTAGCGGTAGAGAACCTAAGTCATGAGTTCTACAATCTCGGGCACATGATAGAAGGAGCTGTAGCACATTATCAAGCTACCGGAAAACGAAACTTCCTCAATATTGCCATTAAATATGCCGACTGTGTCTGCCGCGAAATCGGCAACGGCCCTCAACAAAAGAAATACGTACCGGGGCATCAGATAGCCGAAATGGCTTTAGTCAAACTATACATGGTGACGGGAGACAAAAAGTATCTTGATCAGGCAAAGTTCTTCCTGGATACCCGTGGATATACCAGCCGGAAAGACGCCTATAGTCAGGCACACAAACCTGTGGTAGAACAGGATGAAGCCGTAGGACATGCCGTACGTGCCGTATATATGTACTCAGGCATGGCAGATGTGGCAGCCATCACCGGAGACAGCAGCTACATCAAAGCGATAGACAAGATTTGGGACAACATTGTTTCTAAAAAGATTTATATAACCGGAGGTATCGGTGCACGCCATGCAGGCGAAGCATTCGGCAACAACTACGAGCTGCCCAACCAGTCTGCTTATTGTGAAACCTGCGCCGCTATCGGCAATGTATATATGAACTACCGTCTTTTCCTGCTGCACGGAGACGCCAAATATTTCGATGTCCTGGAACGCACACTATACAACGGTCTGATATCGGGCGTATCACTGGACGGAGGTTCTTTCTTCTACCCCAACCCGCTGTCTTCTAACGGAAAATACAGCCGCAAACCTTGGTTCGGCTGCGCCTGCTGCCCTTCAAACGTCAGCCGTTTCATTCCGTCATTACCGGGATATGTATATGCCGTGAAGAACGATCAGGTATACGTGAACCTTTATCTTTCCAACAAAGCCGAGCTAAAGGTAGACAAGAAAAAGATTCTGCTGGAACAAGAAACCAGCTATCCCTGGAATGGGGACATCCGCCTGAAAATAACGCAGGGCAATCAGGACTTCACCATGAAACTCCGTATCCCCGGCTGGGTACGCGGCAATGTACTTCCCGGTGATCTGTATTCTTACACCGACAATCAGAAACCTGCCTACCAAGTATCCGTAAACGGACAGACAGTAGAAAGCGATGTCAATGATGGCTATCTCAGCATTGCCCGCAAATGGAAAAAGGGAGATGTGGTAGAGGTACATTTCGACATGATCCCCCGAATAGTAAAGGCAAATCCCAAAGTAGAAGCCGATCACGGACGTGTTGCCGTTGAACGCGGCCCCATCGTTTATTGCGCAGAATGGCCGGACAACAGATTCAACGTCCACAGCATACTTCTCAACCAGCATCCGCAATTCAAGGTAACAGACAAACCGGAGTTACTTTACGGCATCCGTCAGATAACGACCGATGCGCAGGCATTAAGTTATGACAAAGCAGGAAAACTGGTAACTAAAGACGTAGAACTCACATTGATACCCTATTATGCCTGGGCACATCGGGGCGAAGGCGACATGGAAGTATGGCTGCCTATCGATGTAAGCGCCACGTCGGCACAGCCACAGGAAGCGGGACAATGGGAAGATAACGGATTCTTTAAGAATTAATAATAAGCTGAGTCGAAGATAAGAAAGTACAGAGAGCTTTTTAGGCACGGATTTCACGGATGAACACGGCTTTTATTCATTAAGACCGTGTAATCCGTGAAATCCGTGCCTAAAATAATATTATTATATCAATCAGCCATTATCTTCACATCCGGCGAAGGAGCCCGGAACCAATATTCCGTCACTTTTCTTCCCTGTCCCGGAACCGTAAAAGACAACTTAATCAGATTATCATGCAATCGTTCCACACTGATTTCATTCTTTACTCCTTGTATAAAAACCGGATCAACCGATTTTTCCACCATCTCCACGTAAGTGCCATCCGATGGCAAACTGTACTCTCCCTGACAATAGATGATGGCATTTGACCTGCCGTTCATACCGGCTGTCATTATATTCATGAATGTCTGATCAGGCGATACGATCTTTAGAACAGGCAATAACAGAATTTTATATCCATGTTCGCCCGGTTGCACAACACAACTCTGCCATACTCCTTGCAAAGACCTGTTTTCCACTTCTTGTCCGATAGGTACTACAAGTTCGGGAAAAGTAGGTCTCTGTGCATCCGGTCTGGACAGATTAAACATTATCGGAGCTGTAAAACGTACTTTCACTGCCTCGCCTCTATCTATTCCCGGTTTCCATTTCGGCATTAATTTCACTACGCGCAAGGCTTCTTCGTCCAGCAAGGGATCGACTCCTCTTACAACTTTAGCCTGATCCAATGTTCCGTCTTCCATTATGACAAACTGTACGATCACACGACCGGAAACGCCTTTCTTCTGTGCTTCTACAGGATACTTAATATTTGTAGTCAAAAACTTCATCATCGCCTGCATCCCGCCCGGAAACTCCGGCATTTGATCGGGCATCAGATAAACTCCATCACTATCTACCTTCTCTACAGGCTTTTGCTGGGCAAACGAAGGCAGGCATACCAACAATGCGATAAACAAACCGAATAATTTTGTGTTCATGGCTATCATATTTTAAGGTTAAACAATACCGCAAGATAGTGCATTTTTATTGAAACACAGCATGATTTGTCTATTTCTTTTTCACAGATGTCTATTTACTTATTATCCTTACTTTATTACTGCCACAAATCCTCCACGAGGAAGACATGACATATCCATTTTATCGTTTGATAACTGGATGTTTTCTTCGATGGCAAAACTCTTATCGTCCACCCCATCCTTAAATACATCCATCGTTTTTCCTTCAACTTGCAGAGGAACCAATGAAAAAGAAAGAGTTTTATTCTCGTTAGTTCCGTTCAATCCTCCAATATACCATACATCTCCCTTACGTCGTGCCAGTACGATGTCAGTACCCGGATAGCCACACAACAGTTTTGTATCATCCCAAGCAGTAGGTAATCCCGAAAGGAATTCTCTTACTTTTCGAGGTAATGAACTGTACACCTCCGGCCTATCAGGCATATGCTGCAATGCTGACTCAAACACAACAGACAAAGCTAGTTCATGCCCACAAGTAGTGATATGAGGATGTTGGGAATCAGAGAATGTACCAGGTGTATAATCCATTGAGCCAATGACATTTCTGGTAAATGGCAATGTTACATTATGTTCAGCAGCACGATCTGTAAGTATTGGCTTATTGTTATACCACTCTGCCCCATAAACGGCTTCCATAGTCATCAGATGAGGATAAGTCCTTTGCCATCCACGAGGAATAGTAGCTCCATGAAAATTGACCATTAATTTATATTTAGCTGCATCTTCCAGCAAATCAATATAATAATCCATATTAGACGAATAATCATCAGGAAAAAAATCAATCTTAACCCCTACTACACCTGACTTTTGAAGCCAAGTATATTCCTTTATTCTGTTTTCCTTACTATTCAAGCGGTAAAGAGGACCCGGCCCCATCCAAGCAGTTGACGAATTATACCAAATCATAGGCTTTATATTTCGACTAAGAGAATAGGTTATCAAATCTTCAATATCTCCACCGTTTGACATTTCATTCCATTCCGCATCTATCAGACTATATGGCCACTTCATATCAACAGCCAAGTCAATGTAGTCTTTTACAATCTTGAAATTTTTGGAACCATGATTATGCGCCCAGTATACCCATGATGCAGAGCCCGGCATAATCCAACTTGTATCAGAAATTTTGTTAGGTTCAGAGACATCTGTCACTAAAGTAGATTCTACAACATCAGACAAAGAACCTATCATAAGAACTCTCCATGGCGATGTGAATGAATCACCCAAGGCTAATTTATCATCTGTCATCCGCACTTGATATTGATTCATATCATTTCCATTATACAATCTGGAACCACTATGTCCACGAAGTATATTGGCCTCAGTTATCAACACAAACAATGAATCGGCTGGTTCCAAAAGTAATGGATAGCCCCACATATTGTCTTTGCCTCTTTCTGCTCTGGTTTTCAATGGATAGAAACCTTCATAACCAACAGAATAATTCTGTATCCATCTTTTCGTTCCTTCTGGAATATAGTAAGCTGTATGTTCAGATATCAGACTATCCTTATCTTGAACAGATGGTAAGCTATATCGAAATACAATCCCGTCATCGTAAGCCCTGAAAACGATATCTAAGGTTTCTGCCTTCTCATTCTCAAACCGAAATATCCTTTCATTTCCTCTATTCTGACAATGACTTCTTTTACCGGTAAGCATCACATAATCATCTTCAATTAGTTTAGTACCGGACACAGATTTCAACCTGATGTTATCGGTAAATGACATAAACTGGGTTTCCAAGCCAATTCGGGTATCAGATAGAACCCTTCTGGAAGTTTTACCATCTTTGTACTCTACATTAAAAAAGACTTTGCCAAAACCGTCTTTTTCAGTATCTTCCTTTATTTCAACAGAAAGACATATCTTCCCATTAGGAGAAATCACACCTGTATCTTTTTGAGAACAAGAACAGAATGGAATACAAATGAGCACATAAAGCAGTAATTCATAACTTAAACAATTAAAGGAATGTTTCATACACTAAACAGTTAATATAAATAAATAAACTCATCCACATCGATATACCCCGCATCCGCTATATTATTAAAACAGTAAATCCCAATGCGGCTTCCCCGGTAATATCCCCATTCAAGTTGATATACCTCTCCGAACGGGGTAAACTTCCTGCCATCTGTACTATATGAAAATTGGCTTTTTCCATCCAGCCCCCATACAGATTTAATCCACACCTTGTTTCCCTTTATCACAGGACCTGTGATTTTCTCTTTATTGGTCTGGAATTCCAGATTCCGGTCTTTGCCGGACTGGCGTACCCCCACCATGGCATAACTCTTAGAGTAATGACACAGTCCGGCTTTCTGTCCGTCAACCATGCCCTCAATGTTCATTTTTACAATAACTTCATTTTTGTTTGTACGAAAACAACGCTGAGTCAAGGTATTTCCCGCTTTCAGCAAATTATCCGTGACTAATGGACGAAAAGCTTTTAACCGCAAATAGCCTGGTCTTTCCGTCAATGACCACATCTCGTCCCGGGGCTGGTAGTTCCATTCCCATTGAGGAGAAAGTACCGACTTGCTAAAATCATCAGATGATTGTGGAGTCCGAACCGGATACTCATTGGAAGGCTTGGCCGCTTGCCATACCATTGTGCCAATGCCATCCTGCCCAACCTCACCAATAATCGGCCAACCATCGACCCAATATACCGGTAGCAGACTAGCAATCCGACCTGCCCAGTCACCCGTACCATGGTGGGTAAAGAAATACCACTTCCTGTCAAGACCTTCAACAAGTCCGCCTTGATTAGGCTCATTATATTCACGCTGTACATGACTTAATTGTTTCCTTTCAAGATACGGTCCTGTAATTGAAGAAGAACGTTGCATCATGATATATCTACCGCCATTTTTAACTTCACTGAAAAAATGATAATATGTTCCGTTGATTTTATAAAGTTTACTTGCCTCGCGACCATACCCCTCATTAATTAATATTTTAGAGTTTTCGATCAAGGTCTTCCCATCAGGTGTCATCCGGTACAGGTAAGTTTTGTATTTATCAGCAAAATAGGTACCTACAAAATATAGTTGCCCGTCATCGTCAAAGAAAGGACAACAGTCATCCCATCCCTTTTCTGCTTTTACACAGTGCAACGGTTCCCACGGTCCCGCAGGATCGGTAGCTGTCGACATAAAATAACCTTCATCCGGTGTACCGAAATACACATAGAATTTTCCCTGATAATAACGAATTGCCCCTGCCCAAATACCTCGGCCATAACGATTCATACGCGTCCAGTTCATTTCTTCACTGATCTGTCTCAGATCAGAAACCACATGACCTTTAATCGTCCAGTTCACCAAATCCTTGGAATGTATGATCACCATACCTGGGGAATATTGAAAGGTAGAAGAAATAGCATAATAATCATCCCCCACACGAATACAATCAATGTCACTGTAATCGGAAGGAAGGACAGGATTACAATAGGTGCCATCTCCCTGATCGCCCCAAGTTGTCCATTCTCCCCACTTGTAATCATTCTGTGCAAATACATTTACTGTTAATAAAGTAAAAATCAATACTACAATACATGTGTTGGTTTTCATATTCTTTCTTATATTCATACACTGTGTTACAGGATTATCCTGAATTCTTTTTATTCTCAATCTCTTTCAAATAATATACCACAAATGTAGCAAATCAATAGCTTATATTATAGGATTAATACGATTTAGAATAATATAATATCGACATAAACAGCTATAGCGGAATTAATCATAAAACAATATCGACATTTTATTTAAAATTATCGATATCAAAAGAGTAATATCTATTTTTTATTTATCTTTATCTCTACATTAATAAAACCTGTATACTATGGCATCATTCGTCGATAAATTGCACCCGCTTGTATTGAACATAGGTTTGGCTATTCATAATGCCGACTGGAACTGGAAAAATGTCAGTAGCCCTTTCACACGTTTATACTATGTGACAGAAGGTACGGCACAAATCTTAATATCAGGTAAAATCCAGATTTTAAAAGCCAACCACATGTATTTTATTCCAGCGTTTACCAAACATAGCTATATCTGCAACTCTTATTTCTCCCACTATTATCTGCATATCTATGAAGAACACCAGTCAGACAACAACTTACTGGACAATTGGGATTTTCCAATAGAAATACCTGCTACCGAACTAGATTTGGCATTATTTCAGCGGCTCTGCGCTATAAATCCACATATGACCTTACAGAAGTCAGACCCTACTTCTTACGATAACAATTACACACTTATGCAGAATCTGCTAAAAAACAAACAACGAACATTATCCGAAAAAGTAGAGTCAAGAGGTATTGTATACCAATTGCTAGCACGATTTCTACAAAGAGCTCAAATAAAAATGGTATTAAAAGATAACCGGATAGAAGAAGCCATCCACTACATCCGTAAGCACATAAATGAAACTATTGAATTAGGAGTATTAGCAGAGAAATCCGGCTTATCAAAAGACCATTTTATTCGCCTATTCAAAAAAGAGACAGGAGATACACCTTTAAGATATATTATCCGCAAAAAAATAGAGAAAGCTCAGCTCATATTAATAACCGATGATATGTCAATCAAAAATGTTGCATTAAATCTAGCATTTGAAGATTATTCATACTTCAACAGGTTATTCAAAAAAATCACCGGCGTTACTCCCCAAGAATATCGTACCTCTTATCATTCTTAATAAAAAAGGAATAGCGTAGAAGGTGCTATTCCTTTTTTCATTAACAAATAGTAAACGATTACATAGTCTCAACTAATCTTCATAAAGATAAAACATACGTTCCATCAATTTCCATTTCTCCGCAGACGAGCTCAAAGGCGAACATTCTTGAAATCTGGATACATACTTTTCCCAGTCAGCCTGTCGCGGAAGATGAGATAATTTATCCATAGCTATCTCCCAGTCAAAGTCAAGCGGAGTTTCTATAATCATAAAGAGTTGTGATCCCAATATATAAATTTCCATTTCCAAAATGCCTACAGCACGAATTCCCGCTCTAATTTCCGGCCAAGCTTTTTCTTCACTATGTATCTTACGATACTCTTCAATCAGCATCGGATCATTTTTCAAGCTTAAAGTTTGGCAATACCTCTTCGTCGGTATGTCATACTCTTTCATTTTGTATCCCTGAATATGCGGCATGACAGTGCTTTCTATTTTCTAATCTTAAAAACAGGAGCTATATTTTTCAATGACTTATTTGGAATATTGACAATAAGTCCCTTATCTGTACGTGAGAAAGGTACTTTTCCGTAACCAAGCAATTCAACTTTACTTATCTTATTGGGATATAGTTCATTCCCTTCCGCTAAAGATTTAATTAATATTTTCCCATCTTCGGGCCATTCCAAGACTGTAGCATACAGATTTTTCTCTGTCTGTGTAAAACGTATTTCTTTTGCATCGGCTTTACTATAGGCCCCTTCGTTAAATCCCTGTGCTTTAAGTTGAACATTTCCTTCCGCTATAGGTCCCTCTCCAAATACTTTCCAAGGACGTGTATCATAGATTGCTTCTTTATTAATGTTCATCCAAGCACCAAATTCATTCAATATTTTTTCTTCTTTTTCATCAAAAGTTCCATCTGCACGCAACGGAACACTTAAGAGCAAGTTACCATTTTTGCTGACAATATCAACTAATAATTTTACAACGTCAGATGCTGACTTATATTGGTTATTATCATATACAGACGTACTGTAGTGCCATCCGCCAAGGCACGAACATGACTGCCAGGATTCATCTATTATTTTATTTGGAGCTCCACGTTCTACATCCCATACCAAGGCTTTACGTTGATCAGCATCAAGCATCTTACCAAACATTACAGCATTCAATTTACCCTTTTGCGTAGACATATTATGATTATAGAAATGAGCAGCAATCTTTAAACCTGCATCACTTATAGGATAAAAAGGTGCCACTGTTACATCAAAATATAATAAATCCGGATTATAGCGGTTTATTACATCAAGTGTACGGTTATAGAAATTAGTACAATACTCCTGTGTCGGCAAACAAACTCCATTTCCCCATGCCCATTGCCTGTGAATTGCACCATTATCCCAACTATTCTGACTCAACGGATGATTCTGAGCATACAAATCCTGAGGATCATATCCTTCCCACCATTTTCCCTTGCCATCAGCTTTCGTTAATTTCCCATCATATGGGACACCTTTTTTAGGTCCTTGAGTATCATGTCTTTGAGCTGTTTCATACCAACTCCAGGCATGATCAGCATGCAGGCTGACGCCAAAATAAAGTCCATGTTTACGCGCTGCTTTCTCCCATCCTTTCAATATATCTTTTTCTGGTCCCATATTGACAGAGTTCCATGGTTGGTATTTACTATCCCAAAGGTCCATGTTATCATGATGGTTACCCAAAGCAAAAAAATACTGAGCACCTATTTTTTTATAGAATGCAACCAACTTATCAGGATTCCATTTTTCAGCCTTCCATAACGGAATAATATCTTTAAAGCCAAATTCAGAAGGATGACCGTAATTCGCTACATGATGCCGATATTCTCGTGAATTTTCCATATACAAATGACGAGCCATCCAATCGCCGCTTCCTTCCACGCATTGAGGTCCCCAATGAGCCCAAATACCAAACTTTACATTTCTGAACCATTCCGGTATTTTATAATTAGACAATGACTCCCAAGTAGGTTGGAATTTTCCTTGCATCATAGGTTCATCTTGTTCCGAGACAGGAACTTGATAATTTTGAGCAGATAAAGTCCCCGCCACGAACAATAAAGACAGTAACAGTAGTTTTTTTGTTTTCATAAATATTACGATTGAATTATTGATTACAAACGTACTGCTTTTTTAGTAGACATTAATAGGATGAATACGATCTACGATAAGACAATATCGACATCTATCGTAATCAGGAAAGCATATAGCTGATTACTGTCCATACAGTTCTCATATTGCCATCTTCCTCTTTGGCTTATTAATAAATATTCCATTCCCAGATACCGGGGACTCCTTTTAGGATTTTAATTCTCAGATAACGGAACCTTTTATTCAAGACATCGGTATGTGGTGAACACATCTTCCTATCTTGATGGACAGCGAACTCTTGCCAGACTTTTCCATCCATCGATGCTTCAATAACATAAGCATGTCCGGCAGTAGGGCGTACAAAATAAATTTCACTGCGTCTGACCTTCTTTACAGTACCCAAATCTGCCACAATCCATGGATTAATACTATCTTCGGCAGCAGCCATCCATCGGGAACCATTTGCCCCGTCCACCGCAAAGGAAGGAACAAAATATTCTGTCCGCAGACATGTCGGGTCTTTCATCGGTTCAATCTTCAACGGCACTTCAATACTAGACGCATAAACTGTATCTATTTTTATTTTTTTATCTGATTTCACCTTCTTCAATGCCCCCACTCCATCCATTGTTAGTTCGACAGGGCGAATCGTACCGTCTTCATTAAATTTCAGTTGATTCACATATGTCTGACGGTTTGTACTTCGCCTGCCAAACTCTAAATATGCGAAATAATAATTATCCGTACCCTCAAGATGAAAGACACAACCATGTCCCGGTCCGAAGATTCCCCGTTCATAATTGGTAGTAGATATTATATCCTGTTCAGGAGCTTCAAAAGGTCCCATAGGGGAAACCCGGCTCATTACATACGCATATTGATATTTCTCATCCCCTCCGATAGTGTACAAATAATAATATATTCCTTTACGTTTGAAAAAGATAGGTCCCTCAGAGTACTCCTTGCGAGGAGTAGAAATTACCTGTACTACAGAATCCACCGTAATCATATCCTCGTTGAGTTTGGCTACATGCCTTCGTCCCCAAAACACATAAGCCTGTCCATCGTCGTCAACAAAGATTTCAGCATCAATCCCGCCCGGATTCTTACTCTGCAATAAAGTAGAAGGAGTAAAAGGCTTATAGAATTCGTCTTTCCCACGTGCCAGTTTAAACGGTCCTTCAGGCTTATCAGCTACAGCAGGATACATATACCCATTGATAGTGGGATATATATAATATTTACCATTAGCAAAAATTGCTTTACTGGGAGCCCAATACTTCTCCTTTGCAGCCGAAGGGAAGTAAGTTCCATCAAAACTCCAGTGTACAAAGTCTTTTGATTTCCATACTACCGGAGGGCCTGATGTTTTAAGTCCCTGCCCATAGCCATCAGTAGTGGCATAGCAATAAAAGACACCATTAATTTCCTGAATACTCGCATCGGCAATCATATCCGGAATCAATGCATTGCCAAAAGGATTATTGTGCTGAGCTTTCACTTTCCCTAACAACATCATTACCAGCACAAAACTAAAAAAGATCTGTTTTTGCATACTATTATCTATTATCCAAAGTTAATGCCTGATTCATACAAAAATTACAGTTGAATAAGACAATGCAAACGTACTTTTTTTCTGGTAAGTTTAATAGGATAAATACGATTTACGATAAGACAATACCGATATTTAAAGTAACAGCATTTACAAATAAACCATATTGACAGGCTACTTTATACAAAGAATACCTCCTTGAGGGCGGATTTCCAACTGCACCTTACCGTTTTCCTTCACTTTCAGTGACGTTAACTCCGGTTCTCCCTTTTTATCATCCTTATAAAGAGCCACCGTCTTTCCGGCAAACATTTCCAAATCCAGTTTTAGTTTCAGCGGTTCTTTGCCGGCATTTACAGCCGCCAGATACCAGGTATCTCCCTGACGACGGGCCAACACCACATACTTCCCCGGATAGCCATCGACAAACCGTGTCTCATCCCACGTTGTGGGCACCCGCTTCATAAAGTCCATGCAAACAGCCGGAACATCTTTCAGATTGTTAGGAGCCAGTGCAAAGTTTTGAACCGGATTCTGAAACAGAACGGTAGTCGCCAACTGGAACACGTCCGTAGTCCGGCGTGTCGTACCGCCGTCGTTATTACGGTTCAGGCGCTTATTCAGAAAGCAGCCGCCAAACTCCATCGATCCCACCGTATTGCGGATAAACGGATGCAGGCAAGTATTGAACGCTTCCTCATCACAGAAATGCTGATTGAACACCATATTTTCCGAAGCCAGCACTGCTTCACTGCCCACATAATTCGGATACATACGCTCCCATCCGCGAGGTAATGTGCAACCGTGGAAAATCACCATCAATCCGTGATCGTCCGCATCACTCAGAATATCTTCATACAGCCGCATTGTCTCCTGCTTGTCACCGCCGAAGAAATCAACCTTGATTCCCTTCACACCGAGACTTTGCAGCCATTTCATTTCACGTTTACGAATGATTGCATTATCCATTCGGTTCACCGGTCCCTGTTCAATGTCATTCCAATAGCCGGAAGAACTATACCACAAGAACAACTCGACACCTTTATCGCGTGCATACTCAACCAGCGACTTCATACGCTGATGCCCGATTCTGGTATCCCACCAGTTATCGATCAACGCATACTCATATCCCATAGCCGAAGCAAAATCAATGTAACGTACCTGATCATCATAGTTGATACTGCCGTCCTGCCAAAGAATCCAGCTCCACGTGCCACGCCCGAAACGATAATCATGTTTTGTTTCATAAAGCGGGCTTACCACATCCCACGGAACGGTTGTTTCTACAATCGGCTTCAGATGATCTCCCACTGTGATGGTACGCCACGGAGTAGCGCCGGGCAGTGCAAAAGCAGGAGCGACCGTTCCGTTTCCATTATTTTCTTCCGCCATCGGAAAGGCGACCGTATATAAATTCCCTTCACTCACATCACTCAAACGTGAACCGCAATAACGACTGTCCACACCCGTCTCGCTGACCAGCACCCAACCGTCATTTCCTATACGAAACAAACAAGGGAACGTATACCCATGTCCGTACTGCGAACGGTCGCTCATCGGCGCATCCGCTTTATATTCTTCTTCATAACTGGGTTTCGTACGTTTCCAGCCAATCATCGCATCGCTCTGCGGACACAAGAAAGTAGTAGTCTGCTCCGGAAAGCGGAAACCTGTTTGTTCTTCCTTCACCGTCACACTCGCTTTTCCTCCCTGATGCGGCAAAGTATAGCGGAAAGCCACATCATTATCACTCACCCGAAAAACAACTCCCAGCTTTTGTCCCTGCTCATTCTCTAAATGACAAGTCAGTTCATTGGCACGGTAATGTACGTTGGAAACTTTGATACGTGTCTGTTGATAAACAGTATCGATCTTGTCGACGGAATGTCCGGTCAGTTTAAGATTCTTCGTAAAATCACCGATATTGGTATTCATGCCTAAAGGAGACTTTTCCAACATCGTCTTTCCGTTGTAACTCACAGAATAACAAGGCTTCGTCTCGTTTTGCACAAATACCGCCAACTGCAACTTTTCGTCCGGTCCTTTTACAACCACATCCTGTGCTGCAAGAGTGCTTATACCAAGAATCGCTGTCAAAGTGCTTACAAGTTTCTTCATAATATTATTTTTCTTTTATGATTAAATGTCCTCATTGTAACAAAAGCAAAAATAGGGAATATAATTATATTCGCATACAAACTTTCATCGTTTGCATGATTTCCCCCCTTTTTTGATTGATATGCAGACATTCCCTCCCGAAACCCTTTACAAAAAGAACAGTTTATCCAAGTATAACCCCGACTTTTTTTATCTTTGCATCATCGAACATCATAATCCTTATCCCAATGGCGGCAAATAACCAGAAAAACACCCGAATACTACTATTCCTCCTCCTGTGTATCAGGATAACACTGACGGTGGACGCCAATGACTTCCTGTTTACATCGATCAACACGGCACAAGGATTGAGCGACAACCAGATACGCTACATACTCCAACTCCCCGACGGAAGAATGGTATTCACCACCAACGGGAATGTCAATCTGTATGACGGCGTACATTTCAGCTACCTTCACCGCACGGCAGAAGACATTTCCCCGCTGAAACAGTATGAAGGATGTTACCGCATCTATCAATGCGGAGATTCACTCCTATGGATTAAAGATTATCATAAACTGATGTGCATCGATCTCCATCAAGAAAAATACATACCTCACCTTGACTCCTATTTCCGGGGGAAAGAGATACACGAACCGGTAGAAGACCTTTTCGTCGACAATTCGGGACGTATCTGGCTACTTACTTCTCAGGAGTTGCGGGAACTGGAAACGGGCATCCGCCTCGCCCTGCCGGAAAATGAGCATCGAAAGCTACAGGACATACATTCGGATGAACTTGCGGTTTACCTATTCTATCATACCGGCGAAGTCGTTTGCTACGATCCGAAAACCGGGAAACAGTTGTATGACAGAGCTGCTTATCCCGCCTCGGAACAGGAGGACTTCAACCGTACTTCTCTCGTTGTCAAAAGCCCAAAAGGATTCTACCAGTTACGCAACGGCCGCAAAGGAGGATTCTTCTACTTTAATCCCCAAAACCGGACATGGGAGAAGCTGTTCGAACAGAACTACACGCTCAACACCCTGATCATCACTCCACAGGGCGATAAAGCTTATATCAGTTGTGTTCACGGTTTCTGGATCATCGACCTCCAAAGCAGGGAACAGCAATACATCCCCGTACTGGAAACAAAGAAGGGAAAGCTCGTTTCGACCGAAGTCAGCACCATCTTTCAGGATGCCCAGGGCGGATTATGGGTAGGCACACTCAATCGGGGATTACTCTATCATCATCCTGCCACACACAAACTGATTCACGTCAGCCGCACTGCTTTCCCCGCATCACCGGAAGAGGACATCGCCGTCAAAGCTTTTGCAGAAGATGATAACGGCAATATCTATCTGAAAAGCCATTCCACAATCTATCAGCTAGCTGTCAATCAGGACGGTTCACGGACTCTGCTGCCTGTACCAGCCTTATCGGTCTCTGCAGAATTGGCAAAGGAATTAGATCAAAGAGGTGGAAACAAATATTACAGAAGGCAATCATACACCGCTCTATGCACTGACACACGGGGCTGGACATGGGCAGGGACAGCCGACGGACTGGAACTCTTCACCGATCAAGAGCAAACACCGGATAGCAAACCGACCACACAAACAGCAGATAATCACCCCGCCTCATCCAATACCCAAGCCCACCGCATTTTCTATCGTGAAGACGGACTGAGCAATAACTTCGTACAATCAATCATCGAAGACAGAAACAACTATATCTGGGTAACTACCAGCAATGGCATTTCACGCATCCATATCAATCCGGAGAATCAGGAAATCGGCTTTACCAACTTCAATCAACTGGACGGGGCTTTAGAAGAGGAATATATACAGGGAGCTATCTTTGAATCTTCGGATGGTACACTCTATTTCGGAGGCATCGACGGCTTTACCATTTTCCGTCCCGACCATGAATCCGCCACTCCGGACCTGCCTTACAAACCGGTTTTCACCAACTTACATCTCTATGGTGAAAAAGTAAACACGGGAGAAAAGTACGGAAACCGCATCATCCTGCCACAAGCCGCCCCTTACACAAAGGAGCTAGAACTGGACTATAACCAGAACTTTCTGACCTTCGAATGTTCGGCACTGAACTACGTGAACAGCGAACGCACCTACTACCGCTACCAACTGGAAGGCATCGACAAACAATGGATGAACGCTTTCGCCAGCGGACAAGGGAATGCAACAGTCGGCAACGGCATCCTACAGGCCTCCTATACCAATTTACCGCCGGGAGAATATACATTCAAAGTCGCTGCATCCGACAACCAGTTACAATGGAACGATAACATCACAAAGATACACGTCATCATCCACGCTCCCTGGTGGAAAACGACTACCGCCTACGTTCTGTATACGGTCATCGTGTTACTGATTGTCTTAGCAAGCATCCGCCTCTATATCTATCAGACCAAGAAAAAGATGAAACAGCAACATAAAGAAGAAATCCTGCTGCTCCGCATCCGCAACCTGATAGAGCAATGCAACAGCTATGAAGCCGAACAGAAAGCCCGTTCGGAGAAGAAAAGCCACCCTTCCGTCTGCGACAGGAACGAAACGGCAGATGATAATGAAAAGCCAAACGGCATAGAACCGGACAGTGCAGAATCCGCCTTTTTAGTGCAAGCGATAGAACTGGTAGAAAAGAACCTTGACGTCAACGGCTACTCCGTAGAGCAACTAAGCCGTGACCTCTGCATGGAACGCACCGGACTCTACCGCAAACTGGTGACTTTGCTCGACCAGTCCCCCAGCCTCTTTATCCGCAACATCCGCCTCCAACGAGCAGCGCAACTACTTGCCGAAGGCAAACTGAGCGTAACCGAAATAGCGGAGCGTACCGGCTTCAGCAGTTCCAGCTACCTAAGCAAATGTTTTCAAGAAATGTATGGATGCCGTCCCTCGGAATATACGGAGAAAGCGAAGAAATCAACCTGATTGTTGTTTGTTTCAACATAGCTATTGTCCGCAAAACGTCCTTCCATCCTACCTTTGTCGTATCATAAAGCACTTAAAGAAACCATGAAAATGAATCTAAGAAAAACAGGCATCCTGTTGGCATTGGCCATGATCATTGCCGCAAACGGTACGGCACAAAACGTACAACACACTTCTCAAGGCATCAAGTATGCAGCACAAGGGATGAACGTCAGTGTAGAATTTTATTCGCCTTCCATCGTCCGGGTATATAAGACGCCCGGCGAGACAGCTTCCGCCAAAGAAAGCCTCGTTGTCATCAAAGCACCGGAACAAACCCCGGTTTCCTTCGGTGAAAACGGGAAAAATGTAACATTGAGCAGTCAGATGATACAAGTGGAAGTGAACCCCGAAACAGGCGGCATCCACTTCTTCGACAAACTAGGGCAACGGCTGCTGACCGACAAAGACTACGGTACACAGTTTACCCCTTTCAATGACGCAGGCGTCCCCTCCTACAATGTCCGTCAAGCTTTCCTGCTGGATAAGGACGAAGTGATCTACGGTCTGGGGCAACAGCAGACCGGCAAAGTGAACCAACGCAATCAGAAACTCTTTCTCCGCAACCAGAACATGAGTATCTGCATCCCCTTCATCCACTCCATCAAAGGCTACGCCCTCTACTGGGACAATTACTCTCCTACCACCTTCCTCGACAATCCGCAAGAAACCTCCTTCGACTCGGAAGTAGGCGACTGTGCCGACTACTACTTCATCTACGGCGGCAACGCCGACGGAGTCATAGCCGGAGTACGCGACCTGACCGGACAAGCCCCGTTGTATCCTCTCTGGACACTGGGCTTCTGGCAATGCCGTGAACGCTACAAAAGTCCGGACGAACTGTGCGAAGTCGTAGACAAATACCGGGAGCTGAAAGTCCCTCTGGACGGAATCATCCAAGACTGGCAATACTGGGGCTGCAACGAGAACTGGAACTCCATGAAATTCCAGAATCCACGCTACATCAACAAGATGGGTGACCCGGAATACATGAAATTCCTCCCGAACGGAGAAGACAAGAATGCCGACTACGGCACTCCCCGCATCAAAAGCCCCAAAGAAATGATCGACTACGTGCACAAGCAGAACGCCCACATCATGATCTCCGTATGGGCCTCCTTCGGTCCGTGGACAGAAATGTATCAGAAGATGGACAGTCTGAAAGCACTGCTCCATTTCGAAACGTGGCCGCCCAAAGCCGGAGTCAAACCTTACGACCCGTATAATCCGGCAGCACGGGACATCTACTGGGAAGCAATGAAAAAGAACATCTTCGACCTGGGTATGGATGCCTGGTGGCTCGACTCCACCGAACCGGACCACATGGATATCAAAGACCAGGACTTCAACACGCAGACCTATCTGGGTTCTTTCCGCAGGGTACACAACGCCTTCCCCTTAATGTCCAACAAAGGCGTATACGAACACCAACGCGCCACTACTTCCGACAAGCGCGTATTCCTGCTTACCCGTTCCTCCTTCCTCGGACAGCAACGGTATGCTTCCCATTCATGGAGCGGAGACGTAACTTCCGAATGGTCCGTCATGCGCAAGCAACTAGCGGCAGGACTGAACTATGCGTTATGCGGCATCCCGTACTGGAACACAGACCTAGGTGGCTTCTTCGCATGGAGATATAACAATAACGTAAACAACATCGCCTATCATGAACTGCACGTCCGCTGGTATCAGTGGGGAGTATTCCAGCCGATCATGCGTTCACACAATTCCAGTCCGGTAGCCGTAGAAATCTACCAGTTCGGCAAGAAAGGCGACTGGTCATACGATGCACTGGAGAAATACACTCACTTACGTTACCGCCTGTTGCCATACATCTACAGCACTTCCTGGGAAGTGACCAGCAAAGCAGGCAGTATCATGCGCCCTCTCATGATGGACTTCCCGAAAGACAAGAAAGTGCTCGATATGGACACCGAATATATGTTCGGACGCAACTTCCTGGTTCGCCCGGTGACGGATTCATTGTATACATGGCAAGACAAGAAGCAAAACGGTCATCAGAAAGACATGAGCAAAATCGGAAAGACCGATGTTTACCTTCCCCAAGGTGCCCGCTGGATCGACTTCTGGACCGGGCAAACACTGGAAGGCGGACAGACCCTGCAACGTGAAGTCCCGATTGACATTATGCCGATCTACGTCCGTGCCGGCTCTATTCTCCCCTGGGGGCCCGCCGTGCAATACTCTACGGAAAAGAAATGGGACAATCTGACCATCCGTATCTATCCGGGAGCGAACGCGGAATTTACCCTTTACGAAGATGAGTTCGACAATTACAACTACGAAAAGGGAGCTTACTCCACCATCACCTTGAAATGGAACGACCAAGACCGTACACTGACCATCGACGACCGGAAAGGCAGCTACAAAGGAATGCTGAAAAGCCGCAAGTTCAACCTCATAGTTGTAGAACCGGGAAAAGGCTGTGGCGACGGAGACTCAACCACCTTTGACAAATCCATCTCCTATAGAGGTAAGAAAGTGATTGCCAAGCTATAAACTGACGATAATCAGATAACTAACACGAGTTCGATATGGTCCATCTTGTTGGATTATATCGAACTCGTACCATAGTAATAACATGCTTTTCTATTGTCACTTATCACTTTTGAAGGATAATAAACTGATTATCAGCAATCATTTGGTGATAATAAGGGGTGATAATAGGGTGACAATAGCCATATATCACACATTTTATTGTCACCTTTCCCCATCCTATTACTTGTTACTTATTACGTTCCCCTATATCCAGCCCCTAACCTTATACAACAAATACCATATACTACCGGTATCTTTCACTTATAGTGCCTCTATTCTTCCATTAAGACACTGATATTGTTAGTTGTTCACGGCCGTGGCAAGAGTTGATCACGACCGTGAGCAATGCTCTTCACGGATGTGATCAGACCTGTTCACGGCCGTGAACAACTAAAGATATCGGTGTCTTATTCCTACTTTCCCTATAGGAAAAAGCAAAGATGCAAGAGGTTAAAGAGAACTTTAGTACTATCTTACGGCTGATTACACTATAGACAGCAAACGAACTACCCATTCGGTGAAAGATGAAAACCATCTTTTCTATTATGAAGAAGAAAAGAGAAGGTACAAAAGTCAATAATACCTAAACCTGGACTGACTAAAAAGTCGATTCTATCTCGAATCTCCTCCTTCGGGAAGGAGGAGTGGTCGAAGACCGAGGTGGTAGGAAAAATAATGTTTGTTCCTATTTCTTTGTAAATGACAGGATTATGTATTCACCTACCACCTCCCCCTACGGGTACTCCTCCTTCCCGAAGGAGGAGATTTAGGATACTATTGACTTTTTAGTCAGCCCCTACCCACAGGGGGAGATGATAGGTGAGCACCCCTCCCCAAAATAAACTAACCCCTATTGAAAACCAGTTTATTGCTTATTTTTTCCCTTTTGTGTCTTCAAGCGGATGACCGTGAACGAATAAGCCGGCAATTCCTGCTTGAAGCTGGTTCCTGCCTCTATCGTATCCGTCACCGGAAGCGGAGTCGTCTCGGGTGCACCTGCCAGTACAGTCCGCGTAGCGGAAGACTGGATACCATCCATTCCCGGTAACCGGACATCCGTCTCTATGCTGACAGGCAACAGATTGACTAACTTCACAATCACATCCCCCGTCTTACTGTCACGAACGATGGAAGAACCAACACGGAGTTTTACGCGACCGTCCTGATTATCAAGGTTTATCTGTGAAGGGATGTAATGGTCGCCTGCGTTCTGACCGTACAGTTTCTGCACATAATATCCCGTTGTCGGTCTTACTTCCCGATTGTTGAAGTAGATCAGGTCCGGATTCCACTGCGTCCGCCCGTCTTTTGCCAGCAGAGGAGCATAAGAACTCATGTGCACTACATCTCCATTCCGTTCCAAAGCAGCCAGATAAAGTGCTTCGGTCAAAGCTGTTTCCATATTCGCTCTGCGTCCGGGGATGTGAGTGGCATATTCGCCCAGATATACTTTCGTTTTTTTAGAGCGATCGTACTTGTCATAGAAGTCCTGATTGTGCAGGAACCATCCCGGAGACTGATAATAATGTTCGTCTACCATCGGAACACCGAGTTTGTCCGCCAGTTTCCAGCCTTCCACATAGTCTGTTCCCTCATTGAAAGGACCTACTGTGCCGACAACGATTATCTCCGGATATTTCTCTTTGATAGCAAGGTATATCATCGTGAAGCGTTCTTCGAAGACATCGGTGATCAAGTCTTCATTGCCGATGCCGATATATTTCAGATTGAAAGGCTTCGGATGACCGGATTCGGCACGTATCTTGCCCCATTTGGTTTTCTTTGCATCACCGTTCGCCCATTCTATCAGGTCGAGGATATCCTGAATGTAAGCACCCATCTCGCTCATCGGGATACCGCCTTGCTGACCGCCTCTCAAATCGCCATGACAAGCGGAATTCTGACAAGGTACACCTGCCGCCAGCACCGGAAGCGGTTCCGCACCTATATCTTCGCAGAACTGGAAGTATTCATAATAACCCAGTCCCATGCTCTGATGATATCCCCAAAGGTTACGGGCAGGTTTACGGGCTTCCAGCGGTCCGATAGTATTTTTCCATTGATAGATGTTCTTCAAACCGTCTCCGTGAGCCACGCAGCCTCCGGGGAAACGGACAAAGCGCGGGTGCATATCGGCAAGTGTCTGGGCAAGGTCGGGACGCAAACCGTTCTTTCTGCCTTTGAATGTATTCTGCGGGAAGAGAGAAATCATATCCAGTTCGATTTCACCTGCCGATTGCGGACGAAGTTCCAGACGGGTATCGGCGGACGCTTTTGCTGTCAGCACTGCTTTATACGTTTTCCACGAACGGGAAGAGACGGTAACTGTCGTTTCACCCTGTACGGTGCCGTCAGCATCTACGAGGTGTACCAGTAGTTTTCCGGACTTGCTGCCTTCCGGAATACGGGCAAACAAGGAGAAATCATACTTCTCGCCTGCTTTCAAGGCGATTCCGTCAAAACCGGTGTTGGTCAGGGCAGCTCCCGGCTGGTTCGTCTTCAAGACGGCATAATGCGGATTGTTCGGATGGATAGGATCCGAAGTCGATATGGTAAAGGTGGCGTTTTCTCCTTCCAGCTTCCATGAATGGGTGCTGTTCCAGTTCTTGTCCCCTTCACGGTCGGACGGCTCGTATTCGAAGTCCCGGTTCTGGATCAGTTCGGCATACAGGCCGCCGTCGGCGGAGTAGTTGATGTCTTCGAAGAAGATACCCATCAATAAGTCGCTGATTTCTTTTGTTTCTTCCGGTTGTGCTGTGACGGTGGCTTTGACCGGTTTCAGTCCGGCAAAACGTTCTTTATCCTGTACAGGGCGTTCGCCATACAGGGAATTACGGTATTGGTTCCGTTCGTAGATTTGGGTCAGTCCGTCCACTACCGACCAGGGCACTTGGCTGACAGTTCCCGTTTCTTCGTGTCCGGCAATCTTTGCTTTGACTCTTGTTCCTTCAAAATCGGAAGTCGTACGGGGATATTGCTGGGCTTCCCAGTAAATCAGGTCTTTTGATCTGGCCTGACCGTATCCATCGTGGTCGTTCAACTTCCAGACACAGAGCCATTCCCCGCCGGGGAGTTGTTTCAGATTCGGGTCGAGCATCTTCTTCTGCGATCCCCAACGGCTGTAATCGCAACGAAGATAGCCGTAGTTTCGTCCTATTTCAAACCAATGTTTTCCGTCCATGCTCCATGCAAAGCGGAGTCCGCTACGGCCGTCGTCACCTCGGGTGGCGTAGGCAAAAAGGGATACTGAATCGGGAGTAGCAGTCGTTTCATGCGTTGCGGCAAATGCGGCCGGCTGCAATGATAGTAATAATACACTAAATAGTAGAAGTAAATGTTTCATGGTATAAATTATAATATAAGATCTCTGCAAAAAAAGAGTATGTATTCACTAAAAAAGATCTGATACTCTGTTATTTCCTGTTTTCCCAATGACTTCTCAGTTTGGCGGCTTCTTCTTTTGTCAAATGGATCACCGCGCCGTGTTTGGGCGACGAGAAATTAGTCGTCTTCATCACTCCTTCGTTGAAACGTCCCAGGTTCTTGAAATTCACGAAGTCGGAAGTCTCGATGAAAGCGAAGTTATGGGGGTTGATGCCGTAGACGTCGTACATCAATACCCATTTGTCTTCGCCGATACGCTTCCAGAGGTTGGGAGCTTCGCAGGCCCTGGGTTCGAAGTCGTACCAGCGAGGGTCATATTCGTAATCACCGTTGATGCGGTCTGACACGGCCTGTTTGATTCCGGCGCCTCCGTCGTGCGAAACGTAGAACATGCGATACCGGTCGCCTACCTTGGTGATGTCACCGTCGATAGCCGATATTTTCTCGTTGGGATACTCGAAGAGGATTTGCGGGAGTGTCTCTATCCGGTCGAAGTCATCATTGACATAGACATAGTACAGTTTGTTCGCCTCGTTCTTGAAACGCATGGTGAAGTAAATCATCAGTTTGCCTTTCTTGTCATCGTAAGTCACTTCGGGCGCCCATACGCAGCCGATTTCACCCAAGCCTGCCGATAACAGGTCGAAACGGGCATTGGTACGTTTCCAGTTGATCAGGTCCCACGATTTCATCAGTACGAGTCCGCGGTTGTTTCCCCAGCCGTATTCTTTTCCGTCACGTTCCCATTCGGTATCACGGAAGCCGTCTTTCTGCGCATAGATGTGCAGGTCGGTCATGGAAAGGTAGAAAGCTCCGTCCGGTCCGCGGAAGATGTGCGGGTCACGGATACCTTTTTGCAGGGCGATGGTATCTCCGGCGATCACCGGTTTGCCGTCGTTCAAGGCAGTAAATGTATATCCGTCGTCACTGACGGCCATATAAAGGCTGTGCGTCTCGTCTTTATGGAAGACCATCAAGTAAGCCCCCATGTCCTTTTCCTGCGGGATGGCGTTACGGTAACGGAACTGACGGAAGCCGGCGCTGCCTTTTCCGGAGGAAAGCAGTCCGATGCGTAAAGCGTAGAAGCCGCCGTAGTTGTTATGGTGCAGCTGAGATACATCCATGTTTTCTACCAGCGTAGTCCATTCCTTGCCGTCCTTGCTGACTGCTATCCGGACACTGTTTCCCTGATTCTGTATCTTGGCGAGGAAACGTTTGCCCAACTTGTTAGGGAGGGTAAAGCTGTTTTCCGCGTTTCTGTAGATAGTGAAGTTCTTTCCGTCAGACACGACTCCAGCGTATGCCTTTTCGCTGTAATATAGAAGAAGTCCGGCTGTGTTACCCTTGCCTACGTTGACTTCCACCTGTGTTTCGTAATTCTTGTCTTCGGCGGTGGCCAGCAGTAAGCGGGCATCGGAAGGGGTACTTCCTTTCGCATCTATCCATAAGGTCTGTTTCTTGAAGCTGAGCGACTGAGGGGCATATTCTTTCCAAAAAGTCCATTGGAGTCCCGGTTCCGGTCCTTCGAAGTCATCCGAGAGGCTGAGTCCGTGTTTGATGGACGGATCGGTCTTGATGGGAGTGGCGGTGGATTTGGTACGATACCATCCATCGGCGGTCCATTCAATCGGTTCGATGAGGGTGGAGCGTCCCAGGGTGTGATAGCCTTTGGCATAGGCATGATATACGATCCACCAGTTGCCGTTCACATCGTCGATCAGTGTGCCGTGTCCTTTCGACCACCAGTTGTCATGGGCACTATAGGTATGCACTACCGGATTATAGGGAGAATTTTCCCACGGTCCGGTGACACTCTTCGAACGGGCGGCAACTGCCATGTGGCTTGTTGCCGGACCTGCCGTTCCTCCCTGTGCGGAAGTCAGGTAATAATAACCGTTATGGTAATTCAGTTTCGGCGATTCCAGACACATACATTCCGTTTCCCAGTGATTGGGATATCGCCAGCCTTCGTACACTTTCTGTTTTTGGCCGATGGTGGTCAGTCCGTCGGCCGTCAGTCGGATGACTTCTCCTTTGTCGACATATAAATATCTGTTCCCCTCCTGATCGGCTATGTGTCCGGGGTCGATGCCACTCACTTTCAGGTCGATGGGTTTGCTCCACGGGCCCTTGATGTCATTTGCCCAGATCACCCAGTTTGTTCCTTTGGCCGGATAATAGATGTAGTATTTTCCTTTGTACTTCAATAAGTCGGGCGCCATTGCAGAGCCTTCGTATTCGGGCATTACGCGACAGACGGGTTCCCAGTTCATCAAGTCACGGGAGTGCCAGATGAGAAATCCGGGAGCGTAGTAAAAAGGAGAATGAGTCATGTAATAATCCTCACCATCGCGCATGACAGAAGGGTCCGGATAGTCACCCGATAAAACGACTTTCGGGTATTCTTGCGAATAGGCCTGTACTGTTGCACAGACAAGCAAAATGAACAACAGGAGTTTTTTCATGGTATTTATTTATGGGATATTAGATGGTGCATTGACGGCTTTACATCTTGTCGGGCTTGCCGTAGGCCTTGTACAAGCGTTTCAGTTCCTTGTCAGTAATTGGCATTACAGTGCCGTGGCGCGGATGGAAGTCCATGCTAATGGCATTGTCTATGACTTTGAAATTCTCCAAATCGGTGCTTTCCGTAAACTGATACTTGCCTTTCATATATACATCGTACATCAGGATGTACTTGTCCGTACCTATCAGCGGGAAGATGCCGGCACCTTCTACAGCTTCTTTCGTCTGTTGCTTATAATCTTCCGATTCTGTCCATTGTCCGGAAGTCAGGGAGGCGGTGGTTGCTTTTTTAATTCCATTGCTGTCTCCTTCCGTTTTATAGAACAGGTGGTAAAGTCCGTCTTTATAAATGATGTCTCCGTCAATACAGGATTTGCCATTCTTCGGGAGGAACAAAGTTTTGGGTTCTCCCTCTATATCGGTGAAATCTTTGTTGGCGTATGCGTAATAAATAATGTCCGGGCCATTGCCATGCTGCATTGACCAGTAGACCATGTATTTCTTCGCTTCTTTATCATAAATAGTTTGCGGTGCCCATACCCGCTTCAAATCTTCCTGATTCGGGTATTTCTTCTGGATATTCACGATATTGGAGGTCCAGTTGACGAGATCTTTCGATTTCAACAGTACCATGGCACGGTTGGAACTCCATCCGTTGCCGGAGACCATGTCGGTTACGACCATGTAAAATGTCTTTCCGTCTTCACAACGAAGAATGTGCGGGTCACGCACTCCACCCGTAGAACTGATTTCACGGGAATCGATGACCGGTTGGTTTCCGTTTAATGCATAGTAGTTGTATCCATCGGGGCTGACAGCCATCCGGATGGCTTCCTCACTCATCCTGTTTCCGGTGAAATAGACAAACAGGTAGGCAGATTGCTGGCTGTATCCTGTCAGCACTCCTACTAAAAGGAGTGCCAGAAGTAAAGTATACTTTTTCATATTCATTTGAGAGTAAATGCTTATTTATAAAGTGAATGCTTTATTATCAAAAGGCCGATATTGGCTTATTATTGGTTTAATACTTGAAATCAGACGGTTTCACATAGACGCGGTATTCACGAATCATGCCCGGAAAGTCCTTTTCGGCACGGGGCAGATAACGGAAGCCCGTCACTGTTTCCACTTTGCTCAGGTCGATTACCAGTTGATGGGGGTAAGCGACATTGTCAACGGTCATCCAGAAAGTGGATTCCTGCAAGTCGAATATCTTATCCGCCGTACGGTTTCCGCTGCGTGTCTCTTCGCTATCGGCATAACGGATTTTCCAATGTTCGCGGGATACGGGTTTGCCGTCGGCTCCCAGCACATCGAACTCTGCAATAGCGGCAATATTGTTATTGGCTTGCGGAGAGAGTGCTTCCAGACAGAAGAAACGTCCTTTTACCGGAGCGTCGAAACGTACTTCCTGCCAGCCGTTGCCCGGCGTGAGGGCTCCTTCGTGCGCAACCTTTTCTCCTGTCAGTTTCAACTTTTCGCCATCCTTGCGGTGTGTTTCCGGCGCTTTCTCGCGGAGTACGTCGAGGATCGGTTTCTTCAGACCCTTGATTGATGCTTTCGTTGGACCTTTCAGGTCGAGGACGAGGATTTCATTCTCGCCTTCTTTCAGCCAGCAGCCCGGTATGAAAAGTGTCTGCTGGGGACCGATTTCCCAGAAACGTCCCATCGCATGACCGTTCACCCATACCATACCTTTGCCCCATGTGCTCATGTCGAGGAAAGTGTCGCCTACTTTATCGAGTTTGAAAGATGACCGATAGTAAGCAGGCATAATCGGTAATATTTTCGTATCCTTGTAGTTCTTGTTCTTGATAAATGAGTAGTCTACGGGGAAGTTATATACAGTCCAGTTCTTCAGTTCTTTCACCTGATTGCCCGAAAGGAGTTCTACCTTTTCGGTGATTCCCTTCCGGTCGTGGATGGACTTATCAAAGTTGACACGTCCCATTGCCTCTACCAGAATATCCAGTTGCGTACCTTTCTTCAAGGCCGGCAAGATAGTGGTAAATTCTCCTTTGCGGCGGTCGAGACGGGCCAGCAGCTTGCCATCAGCGTAGATTTGTGCCCAGTCGTGCACTTCGGTGATTTTCAATGTAGTGCCTGAGGTTACTGCTTCGGGCAATGTGGTACGGTACAGGATTGTTCCCCACCCTTGGTTGAATTGCTCCATCGGCTGGATATCCACCGACTGCTTGGCATCCGGCAAGTTGGAGAAAAGCGGAGCTACTTTGGTAAAATGAAATTCGGGTACTTCAATGACCGGCATTGCGGCAGGGACTTCCGGCAGTACTTCACCGGCAGGAAGATACGTTTTCAGCAGGTCGCGGAGGAGATAGTATTTCTCTGTCGTCCATCCGGCTTCGCTGATCGGGGCATCGTAGTCGTAAGAACTGCACATAGCGGAGTAGGCAGGATTGTTGGCACCACCCCAATGTCCGAAAGTCGTTCCTCCGTGAGTCATATAAAGGCTGAAGGAGATGTTGCGGTCGAGCATTTCTTTGATGCCCTGTACCATATCTTTGGCAGGACGTGTTTCATGTTTCCGTCCCCAGTGGTCGAACCATCCGCTCCAGAATTCGCTGCACATCAACGGAGTTTCCGGACGAAGTTCTTTCAGTTTCTTGAATTGCTGGTCTATATTGGCGCCTGTTCCGAAGTTGATGGTCCAGATCAGGTCGTCGAGTGCATTCCGTGTAAAGTTACTGCTCCAGTCGCATTGGAAGAGAGGTACATCGGTAAAACCGGATTCGCGCACCAAGTCGCGTACGGCAGAAACATAAGGCTTGTCAGTGCCGTAAGAACCGTATTCGTTCTCCACCTGCACCATGATAATATTTCCGCCCTTATTTACCTGTAGCGGCGCCAGTTGCTTACCGACTTCTTTCATGAAGATGCCTACCCGTTCCATATAATAAGGATCGAGCGTGCGCAGTGCCACATCTTTCTTCTTCAGCAACCACCAGGGCAGGCCGCCCATTTCCCATTCCGCACACACATACGGACCGGGGCGGACGATGACATACATTCCGTGTTTCTGAGCGGCACGACAGAAGGCAGCGATATCATTCTGACCTGTAAAGTCAAACTTGCCTTCTTCCTGTTCGTGTATATTCCAGAAGATATAAATACAAATAGTGTTCATTCCCAACGCCTTACACATCTCAATACGATGATCCCAATAGGCTTGCGGAATACGGGTATAGTGCAGTTCGGCAGCTTTTACTACGAACGGCTTCCCGTCCAGCAAGAAAGTATTCTTGCCTGCCTCAAACTTACGGGCAGTAGTCTGCGCCTCTGCACTACTGAAAAAGATGACTGTAAAAAGTACTAGTAAAGCAATAAATCTGTGTCTCATGGCTTTTATCTCAATATAGAATTATAATTATATATAGTATACGGCAAAGATAGGCGATTCACCTAAACCGCAGGTACCAATTATCATTCAAAAAAGGTTAGAAATAAAGCAAAATCCCCTGAGACAGATTATTTTTAAAGGAAATACGACCTTTTGTTGACAGGTTACTTGTGTCTGTACCCGCCCCTCCGGTCGATTTCCTTTATAGTATGAATGTTTTTCTTTCTTGTGTTTTTTCTTCCATTTAGAAGAGTTTTCTTCTCCTCAGAGCTGTTTTATAATCCAGTCCCGATGAATCAATTATCTTCTTCGTCTTTAAACATTTGTTTAATTAGATCAATATTATCATCATAATCATTACCCGATAAAGTGATGACATCTGCCAAACCTACAATATTCGAATCTGAATCATAAGTGGTCAGCAAACAGTACATTTCACGTCCTGTGGCGTCTTCTTCAATATGAAGTTGTACCGGTTCACTTCTTCCTCCGGGAAGGTCTGCCAGATATTCAAAGTTCCTGGATAAGAAAGCTTCCACTATCTTCGCAGGGTTTGTCTCATCACGCTTAAACTTCTTGACTCCCATACTCTTGACTTTTCCTCCACTTTGAAAGTTGTATATATCAAAGTTATTCAGATAGGCAGCTATCAGGCAAACCAGTGTCATGATGATTCCGGCTGTACGCACCAACCAGCCTGCCAATGGAAGCAAACCGGGAAAAATAGCCAGAACGGCTCCTACCACGGCCAAACCTAAATATAACACAGGTTTCAGATTGTTCTTTCTTTTTTCAAATTTAGTCGGGTTGGCGGCATAATACTCGCTGATGTAACTGTAGTACTTGTTGTTCTTTTGTTCCATAATTATATGTTTTTATGATTAAACTATCTTGATCAATTTACCATTTGATTTGCACCCAAGGGCTCTTAGGATTAGACAACAGATCGTCTGCCATTCCCTTCATTCCTAAATTGTGAGCATTGGTCCCTCCCCAGATAGCCCTGCCAATAACATAACTCATCGCCATATCGTGCCATGATGTGAAAGAAGAATGAGCCAGTTCATACGCCTTGTCGATATAATTCCACGCTTCCATTTCTGAGATATATTTCATATCGCAGCAGGCACGGGCAACAAAATTAATTCTGCCGGCATCCCAGCCAATCACTCCATAGCGGGCTATATCTTCTTTAGAAGTAATCACTTCATAAGCTATCAACTCCTCATAGACCTCTTTCAAATTTTGCAGTTGCCCGACAGCTTTTTCATAATCTTCCTGACTCTCCATGTTCTGCTGGAAAATATCGTCTTGCGCATTTTCATCGTCAAGCAAAAAAGCCTCATAAACAAACGGAAAGTAGTAATCGTAACCTTTCCGGCACAAATCATCCAATGTTTCGCGGGCATCATGAGCATTATTTATTCCCCACCATTCACCGAGAATAGTAGGCAACTTATCTTTGATATCCAACGAGAGAGTGTTCAGATATCCGCCTTGCTGCAAGGCATACAATGAACCTATAGACAGTTTTTTATACTGTTCTACGGATAATTTTGATTTTGATTTAAAACGAGGCCCCCGAAAAGTTCTTATAATAGTACGGACAAATGGCCATACCTTCATATAAAGAAAAGAAAGGACCATTACTCCGCCTACGACCCAAGGCATCCAACTCATGTCTGTCATAAATAGTGTTTTTGTTTTATTGTTAATACTAATTCAATCTTAATTCCTCTGCCACTTTGCAGGACAGGCTGATATCATTATATATGTCCTCAAGCAGCTTCCCGTCATTCAACGCACTTGGACGCACACATAAAAAACCGGAAGGCATCACAGCGGCATAGTAGAAAGTACCTCTGCTGAACGAAAGCATGATATCACATCCGAAAGTCTGGCGCAGCGCCGTCATATGACGCATCATCGCAGGAGTGAGCAACATACGTGCTTCTACTTCATCATCGGCATAAACGGCAAAATAGTTCTCAAACTCCTGATCTTCCAGTTGCACCAGTCGGGCACTATAGCGCTTCTTCAACCCCTGGATATTCTTCGCCAGATATCCGATCTTTTGTTCTAAGTGGTCGGGCAATATGATAATATTTCCTTTGAATCGCTTGTCTATCTTACACCAGGCAAACATACCCCGAAAATTGTGCGGACTGCTATCCAGCCGCGAGGCAAACAGCGGACGAAGCACAAAACGGTAGATCATGACAAAATATCCCAATACAGGATTGTACTGCAACTTATTCAACAGCCCGTAAGACACACCGATATCCGCCACGTGCAAAGAGTGCTCGCCGTGCGGAAACTGAATATATCCATATGTATTGGCTGCCAGTGCCGGATCAGAAAAAGAGGCGGAAAAGAGTTTGCTGTCTCTCAATATCCGGCTGTCTACCTGAGAGGAAGCCGAGAAATAAACAGTAGGAAACAGAGTAGACATAATGTGCTGCATAGCTTCCGACTCCCGTTCCTGAAAGTTAGTCATACAGCGGGTGAAAACGAAGTTGACCACTATAAATCCAATGAATACAGGTATTATATACTGCGTGAACTGCATATAGTTCTCAAGACCTATATAAGATACAAGCGCACCGCCAAACAACACAAACATAAACCAGCAGAATACAAAAAGATAAACTGCAATACTTCCTGTTCGTACCACCTTTCTCCAGCCATTTACCTGTAAAAGCTCCGAACGAAGCTGTTCTGATAATTTCTTAAAATCAATTGTGTCCATATTCGTATTATCTGAGAAGTTCGGCGACATTTACATTCTGTTGTTCCGGTTCGGGAATATCAATCAGTTCTTCCTGATGATGACCTTGCTGACGGGCAACAACGGAAGAAGGAAACATCTCGATGGTATTATTGTAGTCTGTTACTGCCGCATTATAGGTGCGCCGGATGGCTTGCAGTTGCAGTTCCATGTCCTCAATACTGTTTTGCAGGCGATGGAATTGTTCATTCGCTTTCAGTTCAGGGTAATTCTCGACCGACAACTGTAATTTGGTTAACAGACCGGACAATTCATTGCCACTTTTTATTTGTTCGGCTTCCTGTGAAGGTTGGAAAGAATGTGATCGAAGTTCCGTAATGCGGGTAAGAATTTCATTTTCATGACCCATATATGACTTAACGGCGGCCACCAAATTAGGTATCATGTCATTTCGCTGCTTTAATGCCACGCAAATACCGCTACGACATTGCTTCACCCTGTTTCGCTTAGCGATCAAATTGTTGACTGCCCAAATATACCAAAGTGCGATTAGCAGTATAAGTCCCGATCCAAAATATATAATTCCCATGCTTTTACTTTTGTGTGTATATCAGTTTTCAATAGTTATATCCTATTTAATTTTGACACAGGCAAAAGTAAACAGCATCCCACAAATTAGCAAACAAAGAGGGGGTATAAATACAGGTAAGCAAAAACCAGATAATACGTTAATTAATAAAGCATTAGTTAGGCAGAAGACGGGGTATAGCAGGGTATATTTATAAAATTCAGAGGGTAATATTACAGTAATGGTCAGGAGATGATGTCCATTTTATGACCATCATCTCCTGACCATTACTTAAGTCTATTCAAAGTCAGTGTCTACAATCCGCTGAAATCGACTCCCTCAAATACCAGTGAAGGGATACGCCAGGAGGAGTTCAGACGCGGGTCGTTTCCGGTTGCAACCAACGAGTTCCACAAGGTAATCAGATTGCCGGTAACATTCATCTCGGATACCGGTTGCGTCAGTTTTCCATTCTCAATCAGGAAACCTTCGATGCCATAAGAGAAATCTCCGGTCGAACTGTTGTTGTTACCACCATTAAAGCCCGTAACGAGGATACCTTTTTCCACTCCGGCAATCAGTCCATCCAGATTCTTATCTCCCGTTTCCATGACCAGAATGGATGAACCGCTGATAGTCGGATCAACTCCCATCTTCTTAGCATTGTAGGTATCAATGAAATAAGTATTCAGTACCCCTTTGTCAAAGATGGAGCGACGTTCCGTAGCAATCCCTTCATTGTCGAAATAGCGGGCGCCGGAGGCTTTCACCAAATGAGGTTCGTCTGTCAGAGTCAGCCGGTCACTGGCTATCTTTTCATTCAACTTATTCAGTAAGAAAGAGTTTTTCTGTTGCAAAGCCGAGCCGTTCAGCGCACTCATCATCGGACTTAGCAAACGGCTGGAGTTCATCGGATCGACTACCATCGTATATTTGCCGGACTGTACTTTCTTTTGTCCCAGTTTGCGCAATACGCGTTCCAGCGCTTTCTGACCGATTCCTTTCTTGATCAGATCGTTCATATAAAGCGACGACTCATACCAGTAAGCAGAAGGACGCGCCTCGCCTTCCCCTCTGATCGTGATGTCGGCAGAAAGTGAGTACCACGTACTTTTGGTTTCTCCTTCGAAACCATTGCTGATCAGGCGGTAAGCAAAGTCCTCGCCATCGCCATAGGAAGAACCGACAGAGATGATCCGTTCGTCCTTGCCTAGTGCTTCTTCCGCTACGGCTTTCGCCATCTCTATTTTATCGTCCGGATTTAAGGATGCGAACTTGGCATCATATAGCTTTAAGTCCGGTTTACCACCTTTATAGTAACGGGAAGGGTCCGCCAATACACGCGCCTCATCTTTAGCCAGATAGCGTGTAGAGTCTATTCCGTTTTTGATAAATGTTTCGAGCTCTTTCCGGTTCAGGCGGTTGGTAGAGATACTACCATAACGTCCGTCCACATACAGGGAAAGGCTTAATCCGCCTTCCGATGCCTGTTGCAATCTGTCCATCTTCGCATCGCGCAGTTCGAAAGAAGTGTTCGAAGAAGAGTATAAAAGGACTTTTGCTGCCTGGCAGCCATTCTTCAAGGCGTAGTCCATCGCCCACTGTGCCAGTTTCTTATTTTCGTCTGTAATCATAGGTTCGTCTTTTTAAAGTAAGCATTTACTTCTAGTTCTCTCCACCGACAGTCAGTTTGCTAACCAGGGCTGAAGGCATACCGCAAGTCACCGGACAGGATTGTCCGTCTTTTCCGCAAGTCCATGTACCGTTGTCGATCTTCGCATTGGTAGCTACCATCGTGATATCCGCCAAAGCTTTCGGACCGTTACCGATAATATTAATGTCCTTGATCGGTTGCGTCAGTTTACCGTCTTCGATCATGTAGCCCGACTTCACAAAGAATGTAAAGTCTCCGGCGCCGATCTGTACCTGACCGTTCGTAAAGTTATCTACAAAGATTCCCTTCTTTACAGAAGAAATGATATCCGATTCGCTCACATTTCCGGCTTCCATATATGTAGCACGCATACGGGGTATCGGCATATTGCGGAACGATTCGCGACGTCCGTTGCCGGTTGGTTCCACTCCGTAGTGCTTTGCACTGATACGGTCGTGCAGATAACTAGTCAGTACTCCGTCTTTAATCAGATAAGTTTTCTGTCCTTCGGCACCTTCATCGTCGAAATTCACCGAACCCCGATTGAACGGAATCGTACCGTCATCCACCACGTTGATATGTTCGTTGCATACTTTCTTATTCAGCTGATCGGCAAATATGGAAACATTCTTCCGGTTGAAGTCCGCCTCAAAAGTATGTCCGATAGCCTCGTGAAGCAAGATACCCGATCCTCCGGCACCCATGACAACAGGCATTTCACCGCCTTTGGGTTTGATAGCCTTGAACAGAAGAGAAGTCTGGTCTACCGCTTCGCGGGCGATTACGTCCACTACCTCGTCCGACAGGAAATCGAATCCTCTGCGGTAAGCACGGGCAGCGTAGCCGTTCTCCGTCTTTCCGTCTTCTTCCATGATGCACACGGCACCCAGCGTCACCATCGGACGGTAATCGTAGAACATCACTCCCTCCGAATTGCAGAAGAAGATATGCGAAGTGGTATCGCTCTGACTTGCCTGTACTTTATGTACCCGTTTGTCCAAAGCGAAAATCCGGTCGTTCAGTTTTTGCAGATAAGGCATCTTATCTTTCAAACTGACTTCCTCCCACGGGGAAGCAACGGTATAATAGTTCTTCTTCAGTTCCTTTTCGGTGAGATTCAGCGGTTTGTTGCCTTTGTTGGCGGAAGCGATGCGGGCGGCAGTACGGGCAGCTTTCAGCATATCCTCCACAGTAATATTCTCCACGTAGGCATAGCCACTCTGGTCTCCAGTCAGTACACGGACTCCGACTCCATAGTCAATATTCGAATAACTGTTGTTCACTGCACCATCCATCAGGCGGATGCTGTTGGATATCGTGTGTTCAAAGAAAAGGTCGGCATAATCGCCTCCTTTCTCCAATGCCGCGGCAAGCACCTTCTTCAAGTCTGCCTCGCTTACTCCGAAATGATTCATAGCCAAAGCAACTGCTGCTTTCTTGTCAGCTCCTTCGCCGCCCAATGCACCCGGGGTAGTCAGAGCCATAGCAGAACCTGTCGCCAATGATCCGAGTAGAGCTATACCTCCGGTTTTTAGAAAATTTCGTCTGTCCATGTTCACTTATATTTAGTTTCAGTTTTCTTTTGTCAGCAGACTTTCCAGTTCTTCGGCATTCAGACGAAGATAGAATTGTCCGCGATAAGCTACAGAAATAGCTCCTGTCTCTTCGGAGACGATGATGGCGTGCGCATCCGATTTCTGCGAGATGCCCATAGCCGCACGGTGACGCAAGCCCAGTTCTTTCGGGATGTTCAGGTCGTGAGAGACTGGCAGGATACAGCCTGCGGCTTTGATCCGTTTTTTGCTGATAACCATTGCTCCGTCGTGCAGAGGACTGTTCTTGAAAAATATATTCTCAATCAGACGCTGGCTGATAGCCGCATCTATAATTTCTCCCGTACGGACCACTTCATCCAGCGGAGTGGTATGCTCGATCACAATCAATGCGCCTACTTTCTGCTTTCCCATGCTCAGGCAAGCCATTACCACCGGCATGATATCATCATGTTTCAAGGCTTCTTTCCTCGCCCCGCTGAAAAAATGCGCCAATGCACTGACATGCCGATGCGAGCCCAGCGTCAAGAGGAAACGACGAATCTCATCCTGAAAAAGGACGATCAAAGCAATCACACCCACATTCATCAAGGTATCGAATATGGAGCCCAGCAGTTTCATCTCCAGAATCTGAGTGACCACCAGCCAGATCAGGATAAAAACCAGAATGCCGGTAAAAACCTTGATAGAGCCGGAGGCCTTCATCAGTTTGTAGGTGTAGTACAACAGAAGGGCGACCAGCAGTACATCGATAAAATCTTTTATGCCAACGTCAAAAAACACGGTACTTATTACTTATTACAAGTTATTAATTCACAAACGACAAGAGAGTATCACCAACGGATAATGCCATTCTATCATTTGCCATATTCACTCTCAGTTCTCAGTTTATCCACAATCCGGACGGCTTCCACCGCTTCGCGCACGTCATGCACCCGAAGAATGTTCGCTCCTTTCATTAACGCAACGGTATCCAGTACGGTTGTTCCATTCAATGAATCCTGCGGAGTTCCTCCCAATAGTTTATAAATCATTGATTTCCGGGAAACACCGACTAACAGTGGAAGTTCGAAAATGCTGAACTCTTCCAGGTGAGCCATCAACTCATAATTATGCTCCAGTGTCTTCCCAAAACCAAAACCCGGATCGAGTATAATGTCTTTCAGACCCAATTCACGAAGTTGTTGCACCTTGCGAGCAAAGTACATGAACACTTCCTTCATCAAATTATCATAATGGGGTTCTTTCTGCATATTTTGGGGAGTTCCCTGCATGTGCATCATGATATAAGGCACTCCCAGGCGGGCCACAGTCTCAAACATCCGGTTGTCCATCTCACCGGCAGCGATATCATTGACGATAGCTACGCCATACTCCTCCACACACTGTTCGGCTACATCCGCCCGGAAAGTATCGACCGAAACGATAGCATCCGGATGATTCCGGTTTACGATCTCCAGTCCGGTACGTAAGCGGTTCATTTCTTCTTCGGCGGTGATGTGTTCGGCGTTCGGGCGCGAGGAGTAAGCTCCGATATCAATGATAGAGGCTCCTTCATCGATGATCTGCCGTGCCCTCGCTGCAATTTCCTCCTGCGTCTGCATCCGGCTGCCGGAATAAAAAGAATCGGGTGTCACATTGAGAATACCCATCACTTGCGGAGTAGCAAGATCGAGCAGACGTCCTTTCACATTTATATAAGTTGGAGAGATCAATTTCATTCTTGATTATATTCCAGTTAGACTGTTGCAAATGTAGATAAAAAAAGCAAGTATTCGTATTAAAATTAGGAAATAAACGTATATTTGCAATCAATAGCAATCAATAGAACTACCGAAAACGAATACCATGAGCCGATTGTCCCGAATTATCTTAGGATACCTTGTCTCTTTTTTGTTCATCGTTATTCCTGCAAAAGCCCAGAAAGAAGCTGAAGTTTATAACGTTGATTCCTCTTTGTATGCCTACTATCAGCGTTGCCAGGAACATTTGCTGGAACCGGTCGTGCTGAGTATGTCCGATACGCTGTTCCGTATGGCTAGCGGACAAAACGACCAGCGGATGCAGGCGGTAGCTCTCTCCACCCGGCTGGACTATTATTATTACCAGGCCAATAATGAAGACAGCATCATTTTTTATACCAATAAGGTAAAACAATTCGCTAAAGAAATACAGCAGTCCAAGTACTACTATTTCGCCTGGGCCAACCGGCTGATCCTATATTACCTGAAAACCGGAAGGAGTAACATCGCCCTCTATGAAGCCGAAAAAGTGCTGAAAGAGGCACAAGCCGAGGACAACAAGACCGGACTCATGTACTGCTACAACATCATGTCGCAGATTTACACAATCAAGAACTTTGATGTCATGGCGTCCGAATGGCGCGTGAAAGAAATCGAACTGACCGAAAAATACAAATTAGAAAACTATAATATCAGTAATACTTACGCTCAACTTGCCAATTACTACATTACGCATCATCAGCCGGAACCAGCGCTGGAAGCACTGGAAAAAGCAGTAAAAACAGCCAACTCCGCCAGCCATAAAATACTGGCAAAGCTGACATACGTAGAGTATTACAGTGAATTTAAAGATTTCTCAGCAGCGGAGAAGATGCTGAAAGAATGCAGGGAACTGTTCGACCAGGACAAAAGGCTGGACTCACTCAAAAAAAGGTTTTACCGCACAGAGGCTTTCTACTACCAGCGCAGCAAACAGTTCGTCAAGGCACTGGAAGCTGTCGAGAAGCAGAAAACCGAAGAGCAACGGCTGAATGAGTACGCCATGAGCAGCGGACAATACCGCCTCAAAGGAGAAATCTACAGACAGATGGGCAGACCGGATGAAGCGGTGAAATTTCTGAAAAAGTATATTGAAGTAGACGATTCTTTGAAAATAGCCAATGAACAACTGGCGAGCAGCGAATATGCCACGCTGCTAAATGTAGAAAAGCTCAATGCGGAGAAAAAGGAATTAATGCTTCGGACAAAAGAAAAGGAGTTGAGCAATAAAACGACGCTGATTTTTTCATTGATCATCCTGTTAGCCATCCTCTTCTTGTTCTTATATCGGGAAAGCCGTCTGAACCGGAGGCTGAAGGCCTCGGAAAGTGAATTAAGAAATAAGAACGAAGAACTGACTTATTCGAGAGAAGAACTGCGCAAAGCCAGAGATCAGGCAGAAGCGACCAGCCAGATGAAAACGACTTTTATTCAGAGTATGTCTCACGAAATACGGACACCGCTCAATTCGATCATAGGCTTCTCACAAGTATTAAGTGACCACTACGGCAATGAGGAAACGAAAGAATTCGTCAACATCATCAAAGCCAACACGGACGATCTGCTTCGACTCGTGACCGATGTGCTCGCATTGTCGGAGCTCGACCAATATAACAAGCTCCCTACAAATATCCAAACGGATATCAATATGATCTGCCAGCTATCTATCGAAGTAGCTAAAATGCAGAAACAAGACACAGTCGAATTCCTTTTCAAACCGGAAAGGGAAAAACTAATCATACTCAGCAATCCGGAACGCATTTCGCAGTTACTTGCCAATCTGGCACACAATGCGATCAAATTCACGACTCATGGCAGCATCGAACTGACTTATTCGGTATTGGAAGCAGAAAAGAAACTCGAGATCAGCGTTACCGACACCGGTATAGGAATCCCTAAGGAGAAACAGGAAAAAGTATTCGAACGCTTCTACAAAATGAACTCCTTCTCACAGGGCACGGGCCTCGGACTGTCGATCAGCCGGACGATTGCCGAAAAGTTAGGAGGCAGCCTCCACATCGATTCATCCTATACGGACGGGTGCCGGATGGTGCTGACTCTTCCTTTGGTATATGCTGAGTAAAAAACGCTTCTGACCGATACCAAATCCGAAAGAATAGCCTATCTTTGCAACATTTAAAAATAAAAGCTCAGGCTATGAAACTTTCTGCTCTTTACCAGATATTTCTGGATTGCCAATTAGTGACGACCGATAGTCGGAACTGTCCTGAAGGATCACTGTTTATCGCTCTGAAAGGCGAGTCATTCAATGGAAACGCTTTTGCCGGAAAAGCATTGGAAACCGGTTGCGCCTATGCTGTCATCGACGAATCCGAATACGCGATTGAAGGCGATCAACGATATATACTCGTAGACGACTGCCTGCAAACATTGCAGCAGCTTGCCAATTACCACCGCCGCCAGCTGGGTACACGAGTAATCGGTATCACTGGTACCAACGGCAAGACGACTACGAAGGAACTGATCTCCGCCGTACTCTCTCAGAGCCACAACATTCTTTATACGCTAGGTAATCTGAACAACCACATCGGCGTGCCCTCTACCCTGCTCCGCCTGAAAGCGGAACACGACCTTGCCGTCATCGAGATGGGCGCCAATCATCCGGGAGAAATCAAATTCCTCAGCGAAATCGTAGAGCCGGACTGCGGTATCATCACCAATGTAGGCAAAGCCCATTTGGAAGGCTTCGGTTCTTTCGAAGGTGTGATAAAAACCAAAGGAGAACTTTATGACTTTCTCCGTAAGAAAGAAGGTTCTACCGTCTTTATCCATCACGACAATGCTTATCTGATGAACATTGCCGAAGGACTGAACCTGATCCCTTACGGCACCGAAGATGACCTTTACGTAAACGGACGAATCACCGGCAACTCCCCTTATCTCACTTTCGAATGGAAAGCGGGCAAGGATGGTAAATCCTATCAGGTTCAGACGCAACTGATCGGAGAATACAACTTCCCCAATGCACTGGCTGCCATCACCATCGGTCGCTTCTTCGGAGTGGAAGATGCAAAGATCAACGAAGCCTTAGCCGGATATACACCACAGAACAACCGCTCGCAACTAAAGAAAACGGACGATAACACACTGATCATCGACGCATACAACGCCAATCCGACCAGCATGATGGCTGCCTTACAGAACTTCCGCAACATGGAAGTTCCTCACAAAATGCTCATCCTTGGTGATATGCGCGAACTGGGTGCCGAAAGCGCTGCCGAACATCAGAAGATAGCAGACTACCTCAAAGAATGCGCGTTCGAAAAAGTATGGCTGGTAGGAGATCAGTTTGCAGCAGCAGAGCACTCCTTCCAAACCTATCCCAACGTACAGGAAGTAATAAAGGAACTGGAGGCCGACAAGCCGAAAGGATACACTATCCTGATCAAAGGGTCCAACGGAATTAAACTCAGTTCGGTTGTAGATTATCTATAATATCGCTGTTAATTTCTCAAAGTATTCTCATGCCTTTGAAAAAAAATTCTCACCACGATGAGAAAAAATACTCATGCCTATGAGAATATTTTCTCACTGCAATGAGAATTTTTTCTCATAGGCATGAGTATGATTATGCATTACTACAGTCTTCTATTCCCTTCTCATCATTCGCGGACGAACCACATAATAAGCCACTAAACTGGCAAGGATGGCACCCACCGAGTTGGCGGCAAAGTCCAGCCAGTCTCCTCCCCGATAAGTCGTGCAATATTCTTGCAGCAATTCCACACAGCCGCTGAACAGTATGGGACAGAGGAATGCCCCTACCCATGCGTGCCATAACGGTGCGTCATCACGACGATGCGCCCGCAGAAATTCCAGCCATAACATACCTGACATACCAAAGTACATACAGATGTGAACTAATTTATCTAAGTTAGGGATTTCATTCAAGTCCGTTTTAGGAGGTTTGAAGAAAGACAGATAAATCACAGTTAAGATGATAAAAAGTGAAATAGGATATTTCTTAATATAAGATAGCATATCTAAATAAAATTACGATTCCGGTACAAATATAACTATCATTTTCTATATTTGCATTTTAATACGTACATTTTATAACGATTTGTAAGACAAAACAAGATTTATGACGAAAATTGATAGAGCGAACTTCGGAAGTAAATTAGGCGTAATACTTGCTTCCGCCGGCTCGGCAGTAGGATTGGGAAACATCTGGAGATTTCCCTATGAAACGGGTAATCACGGTGGCGCAGCCTTTATACTGATCTATTTAGGATGCGTTTTTCTTTTGGGACTTCCCATTTTGATTGCCGAATTCCTAATCGGACGCCGTTCGAGGGCAAATACAGCGGGAGCCTATCAGAAATTAGCTCCCGGCACTCATTGGCGCTGGGTGGGACGCATGGGAGTCCTCGCAGCTTTTCTGATTCTCAGTTATTATTCCGTAGTGGCAGGATGGACGCTGGAGTATGTGTATGAAGCTCTTACGAACGGCTTTACGGGTAAGACTCCCACAGAATTCATCTCTTCCTTCCAGCAGTTCTCCAGCAGTCCGTGGCGACCGGTCTTGTGGTTGGTTCTGTTTCTGTTGGTTACTCATTTTATTATTGTCAAAGGTGTGGAGAAAGGTATCGAGAAATCTTCCAAGATCATGATGCCGACTCTGTTCATTATTATATTGATACTTGTAATCTGTTCGGTTACCCTGCCGGGAGCTGGTGCGGGTATCGAGTTTCTGCTGAAACCGGATTTCAGCAAGGTGGACGGAAATGTATTTCTGAGTGCGATGGGACAGGCTTTCTTCTCCCTTAGTCTGGGGATGGGATGTCTCTGCACCTACGCTTCTTATTTCAGCAAAGAAACCAATCTGACCAAGACAGCATTCAGCGTAGGGATTATAGACACGTTTGTAGCAGTATTGGCAGGCTTCATTATCTTTCCGGCCGCATTCTCTGTAGGGATACAACCGGACGCGGGTCCGAGCCTTATCTTTATCACACTGCCCAATGTATTCCAGCAGGCATTCAGCGGAGTACCGATATTGGCCTATATCTTCTCCGTCATGTTTTACGTATTGCTTGCCATGGCAGCGCTGACTTCCACCATTTCCCTGCACGAAGTGGTCACCGCTTATCTGCACGAAGAATTCAACTTCACACGCGGCAAGGCAGCCAGACTGGTGACCGGAGGATGTATCACCCTAGGTATCCTTTGTTCATTGTCGCTCGGAGTGATGAAAGGATTCACCATCTTCGGACTGGGAATCTTTGACTTGTTCGACTTTGTCACAGCGAAGATCATGCTGACACTCGGCGGTCTGTGTGTTTCTATCTTTACCGGATGGTATCTCGACAAAAAGATTGTCTGGTCGGAGATCACCAATGACGGTTCGCTGAAAGTTCCCGTATACAAACTGATCATCTTTATATTAAGATATATCGCACCGATTGCCATCTCTCTGATCTTTATCAATGAGTTGGGACTTATCAAACTATAATGTGGAAAGACTTTTTTTATTTTACTAAAACCGAACGACAAGGCATTATCGTCCTTGTCGTTCTTATTATAGGGGTATACACAATCCCCGCACTCTTGCAAGCTTTCTCCGGACCGGAGAAAACCGACCCGGCTGAACAGGAGAAATCCGAAAAGGAATATAATGAATTTATCTCTTCCATAAAAGAAGTAAAGCAGAACAAGAAATATCCGGTTTACAGAGACAAGTATTCATCGCCCGCCTATCCGAAAAAAGAAATCAGACCGACAGCGTTCGATCCGAATACCGCCGACTCCGCCACTTTCCTCAGTCTCGGCTTGCCTCCCTGGATGGCAGGTAATATTCTGCGATACCGCAGAAAGCAAGGCAGATTCCGACGTCCGGAAGACTTTCGGAAAATATACGGGCTGACGGAAGAACAATACCGGACTCTTCAACCGTATATACGCATTGCCGAAACACCGGTCCTTCAAGATACCAGCCGGATATTAGTAGTACAAGCGACTGCCCCATATGATACTTTAATGAAATACCCGCCGGGCACTATCATCGACCTTAATCAGGCGGATACCACCGAACTTAAAAAGATTCCGGGGATCGGAAGCCGGATTGCCCGATCGATTGTAAACCGTCGCCGGTTATTGGGAGGATTCTATCAAATAGAACAGTTAGGGGAGATTCGGTTAAAAGCGGAAAAACTCCGTTCGTGGTTCTCCGTGGATGCCGGAAAGATTCACCGGATCAACATCAATAAGGCAAGTGTAGAGCGAATGATGCATCATCCGTACATCAGCTATTATCAAGCCAAGGTCATTGCAGAGTACCGGAAGAAGAAGGGGAAAGTAAGAGACTTGAAACAACTGATGCTTTACGAGGAATTCACACCCGCAGATTTCGAACGAATGGCGCCTTATGTTTGTTACGACTAGAATCGTATTTGTTGTGATATATAAAAAAAGATGCATTCCTATCACACCAGACAAGAATGCATCACACACAAACAAAACAAACACTCTACTGACATCTTCACAGACTTACGTAGAGAAGCGACTATAAATATATAGCTAAAAGATTGAACTCACACAATCTTCTAGTGATTTGGTATCCATTTTTAGAAGTTTGGTTTCCTTATTAATCTTTTTTAATTGTGCCATCCACCATATGTACCGTTCTATCGGTGATTTTGGCCAGTCCTTCATCATGGGTAACGATGACGAAAGTCTGTCCCAACCGGTCCCTCAGGTCGAAGAACAATTGGTGTAAATCTTCTTTATTATGTGTATCGAGACTTCCGGAAGGTTCGTCCGCAAGGATGACTGCCGGATGGTTAATCAAGGCACGTGCTACGGCCACCCGTTGCTTCTCTCCTCCCGACAGTTCGTTCGGCTTATGGGAAGCACGGTCGGTGAGTCCCATGAAAGCCAGTATCTCCATAGCACGTTCGTTTGCTTCCTTAGACGATACTCCGGCGATAAATGCGGGGATCATCACATTCTCCAACGCGGTAAACTCCGGCAGAAGCTGATGAAACTGAAACACAAAACCGATATTCTTATTGCGGAAAGCGGACAGTTCTTTCTCCTTCATCCGGCTGACTACCGTTCCGTCAATCGCCACCGTGCCCGCATCCGGTTCGTCAAGCGTTCCCATGATCTGTAAGAGAGTCGTTTTTCCGGCTCCGCTAGGTCCTACGATACTGACGATCTCACCTTTATTGATTTCCAGGTCAATGCCTTTCAGCACCTGCAAAGAACCAAAACTCTTGGTTATTCCTTCTAATTTTATCATAATAGCTTCTTAGATTCGTTTAATGACATATTCCGCCAGATAGCAGCCGAAGACTGCCGGCATATAGCTGACCGTTCCGCAGGTCGATTTCTTATTCCGTTCGTCATCCGTGAGCAATACCGCTTTCGGGTCCGCCTGTTCGGTACTGAATACGACGGGAAGTTTACGCTTTACTCCCATTTTCTGCAAACGCTTCCGCACCGCTTTGCTGAGTCCGCAGTGATAGGTATCCCAAAGATCGGCAAAGCGAATCTGCGTAATATCGCTCTTCGCGCCTGCGCCCATGCTGGAAACAATCTTTATATGACGCTTCATCGCTTCATAGATCAGAAAGCATTTGGGGCTGATCGTATCGATGGCATCCACTATGAAGTCAAACTTAGCGGAGTCCAACAGTTCGGGGATGTTCTCGTCTTTCAGATAGACGGGTAAAACGGTCAGTTCAATATCCGGATTGATGTCTTGGTAGCGTGCCGCCAACACTTCCGCTTTCGGCATCCCCAGGGTGGAGTGCATGGCAGGAAGCTGACGGTTCATATTGGTAGGCTGCACGGTATCCGCGTCTACAATCGTCATCCTGCCTACCCCAGCCCGGCAAAGCATTTCGGCAGCATACGCCCCCACGCCTCCCAGCCCGACAACCAATACATGCGAAGCACGGATACGCTTCATTTTCTCTTCTCCCAACAGGAGTTCTGTCCGTTGTTGCCAGTTATTTTCTTCCATCAGCTTTTCTTAAACCATTTATAAAACCATTTGCCCACCTTTTCATAATGCTGCGATTCGTTGTAACCACGCGGGTCGGAGAAAGACACAATCTCCTGCGGATCGCCGAACTGGTCGGGGTACAGGATAATCAGACTGTTGTTGGAGAAATACTTGCTCAGCTGTGCCGGCAGACGTTCAAAGGACGGATCATACGAGATAGAACCCCGACGGGCAGAGATGACAACGAATAAATGATCGTAGTTCACCTGTCCGGTCAGCAGCAGAAGGTCGCCCCACTCTTCGAGCAGAGAAAATTCGGTCGGGGTACCGCTGAATTTCTTCTTCACCAGTTGTTGCAGACGCATCAGTGTACGTTCGTTGGCAAAGAAGTGCACACGGCAGCCGAGAATGCTTCCCATCCGGCAGAAATGCTCTACCCATTTGGAAAAACCGGTTTCAAATTCGGCTTTGGGCGGAACGGCGATGATGATGCGGCGGAGCGTATTGACCGGCATCAGGAATTTGGCTATCATCACTTCGCGGTGAGTACCTTTCAGCAGGCTTTCGGCAAGGTTGCCAAAGAAGGAATCGACGATATTCGCCTTGCGGTGCAGACCGATCACTACATCCGTAGCCTCATATTCCTTAATCGTATGTATAATCCCCGAAGCAATGTTCAGATCGTAGCGGCTTACCATCGTCACCGGTACATCGGCGGCAGCGGCAATCATTGCGGCTTTTTCGAGATTCCGCTTGCCTTGCAGTTCCTTATTCTCCGAGCTGTTATTGTCATTAATCACATTCAGGGCAATCATGCCATTCTTCTGCTTGGCATCCTTGATCACCAGGGCGAGATTCACCAGGTTCTCAATCGTTTCCGGATTAGCTACCGGAATCAGAATCTGCTCCATCGCTTTCTTCGCTCCCTTATCTTCGGGCTGCGCATCTTCGTTCAGTGCAAACCGGCGGGCGGAACGTTCCGTTACCAGCGAACTGATGACACAGGTGAAAAGGATCATCACGACCGTACCGTTCAGTACGTCATCATTGAGCAGACGCTCTCCGTTTTCCATGATAATTTCGTGCCCGATCAGCACCGCTGCCAGCGTAGCCGCCGCCTGTGCATTACTGAGTCCGAAGATCATGCTGCGTTCATTGGGCTGCATACGGTAAATCTTCTGCGTGATCCATGCGGCAAGCCATTTACTGAAAGTAGCTACCACTGTCATGACTACCGCCACTTTCAATGCTTCGCCCCCCGTAAACAGGCTTCTGACATCGATAATCATACCGACACCGATCAGAAAGTAAGGAATGAACAAGGCATTTCCCACAAATTCCAGACGGTTCATCAGCGGAGAGACATGAGGAATCAAGCGGTTCAGGACCAATCCGGCAAGGAAAGCTCCCAAAATTCCTTCCATTCCTACAAACTCCATCAGTCCGCCTCCGAGGAAGACCATCGCCAGCACGAACACGAACTGCATCACGCTATCGTCATACTTCCGGAAGAACCAGCGTCCGATGCGGGGGAAGAAGAAGATAATAAGGAAACCAAGGAAGGCTACTTTCGCAACGAGGAACACCCAGAACAGACCATCGACGGTGCCTTTAAACATTCCGCCAATAACGGCAAGGATGATAAGGGCAAGAGTGACCGTAATGGCCGTACCACCGATAGTAATATTGACACTGCGCAGACGGGATAATCCGTAACGGCTGATAATAGGATAAGCAATCAAAGTGTGAGAAGCGTACATACTGGCGAGCAGCACTGCGGTAAGAAAACCGTATCCCAGCATGCTCATACTGCTCCATATACCCAGCGCCATAGGAATCAGGAAAGTAAGCAAGCCGAAGACAACGCTCTTCATCCGGTTTTTCTTGAAGTCCTCCATGTCCATTTCGAGTCCGGCAAGGAACATGATATAGTAAAGCCCCACTTTACCAAACAGTTCGAAGCTGCTGTCACGGTCGAGCACATGGAATCCGTGTTCGCCGATCAGCACACCGGCCAGAATCATACCGATAATATGAGGTATATGAAGGCGCCCCAGAATCATCGGAGCAAAGAGAATGATAATTAGCACCAGAAAAAACACCCAAGTCGGATCGGTTATCGGTAACGCTAAATTGAATTCAAACAGGTTCATAGGTCCGTGGTTTTAGGATTTCTACGCAAAGGAACAAAAAAGTTCGCAGAATCACAATGCAGGTATTATAAATCTCATCCTCCTGTTTATTTAATAGGAATAATAGCAACAATTGCAGAAGGATAGTTGTTGGAGATAAAAAGAAAACTTAACTTTGCATCCATCCCAATAAAATGAACGCATTATGGCAAAAGGAATCCCATACGGCATATCGGACTTCAGCAGGCTGATAGACCAAAATTATTATTATGTAGATAAAACGCATTTCATTCCCCAGATAGAAGAAATAGCAAACTACCTTTTCCTTATTCGTCCCCGACGGTTCGGCAAGAGTGTATTTCTCACCATGATGCGTGCCTATTACGATATTTCACAGAAAGATCGTTTTGAAGAACGGTTCGGCAATCTATGGATCGGTAAGCACCCCACCCCGCTTCAGGGAATCTACCAGGTGCTCTATTTTGACTTTTCCAAAGCAAACCTGGGACGTGGAAGTCTGGAAGACAACTTCAACAATTATTGCTGCATACAGTTGAACGACTTCTTCAGTACTTACCGGGAATACTACCAAGGCGAGAAAGAACTGGAGCAAATCATCGCTTCTACCGAAGCCGCTACAAAGCTGCATTGGCTGGAAGCCACCGCCCGCCGCCTGGGACATTTGCTCTACCTCATCATTGATGAATATGACAACTTTACGAATGTCATCCTGAGTGAACAGGGGAAAAACCTTTTCCGCGACCTGACCCACGCCAGCGGCTTCTACCGAGAATACTTCAAGCAGTTCAAGGGTATGTTCGAACGCATCTTCCTGATGGGGGTAAGTCCTGTTACGCTGGACGACTTATCCAGCGGATATAACATAGACTGGAATATCAGTGTGGACCCACATTTCAATATGATGATGGGATTCAGCGAAACGGATGTACGGGAGATGTTCGGCTATTATCAGAAAGAAGGTATGCTGAAAGGAGATATAGATGCCATGATTAATGAAATGAAACCGTGGTATGACAATTACTGCTTTGCAGAAGCCAGTTTGAAGACCGATCCGAGAATGTTCAATTGCGACATGACGCTATATTATTTGCGTCACCGGGTTAATTTCGACGCCTCCCCTAAGGAATTGATCGACAAGAATATCCGTACGGACTACAGCAAGCTGAAAATGTTGGCACGCCTCGACCATGAGAATGTGTCGGGGGAAGACCGCATGAGTACGATTGAAGAGATAGCTGCTAAAGGAGAGATACTGGTAAACCTCCACACCTCCTTCCCGGCAGAGAAGATTGTTGAAACAGACAATTTCCGCAGCCTGCTTTATTATTATGGACTGCTTACAATGTGTGGCACACGTGGAGACCGTATTGTGATGTGCATTCCTAACAATTGCGTCCGTGAGCAGTATTTCGGATTCCTTCGGGAATACTACCAGCAGCGTAAGGAAGTATTCTTGCCTCACTTAAAAGATTTAATTGACGACATGGCCTTCGACGGACAATGGCGCCCTCTGTTTGAGTACATAGCCCTTGCCTATAAAGAAAACTCCGCCATCCGCGATGCCATCGAGGGAGAACACAATTTGCAAGGTTTCTTCAAAGCATACCTTGCTCTTGCTTCTTATTATCTGGTTCAGCCGGAATTGGAGATGAATTACGGATATTGTGACTTTTTCCTCCTGCCGGACAAATCCCGCTACCCGGACACGGCACACAGTTATATTCTGGAATTAAAATACCTCCCGCGCACCGCCACCGATAAGGAACTGGAAGAACAAGCGGAAGAAGGCAGAGGGCAACTAAAACAATATAGCCGGGATAAAAAGGTAACAACTATCAGTGAAGGGACTGCATTGCATTGCATTTTGCTCCAATTTAAAGGATGGGAACTGATAAAATGTGAAGAAGTATCTCCAAAATGCTGATTATATGATAAAATGTTCTAATTTTGCAGCGATTAACCACATTATTCACATTTAACAAAAGAAAAAGATGAAAGTAGCTATTGTTGGCGTAAGCGGAGCCGTAGGACAGGAATTCCTGCGCGTGCTCGATGAGAGAAATTTCCCGATGGACGAGTTAGTTTTGTTCGGTTCTAAACGCAGTGCCGGAACAACCTATACTTTCCGCGGTAAACAGATCGAGGTCAAACTCTTACAACACAACGATGACTTTAAAGGAGTAGACATTGCTTTCACTTCTGCCGGTGCAGGAACATCCAAGGAGTTCGAGAAAACAATCACCAAATACGGTGCTGTGATGATCGACAACTCCAGCGCTTTCCGTATGGACGCTGATGTGCCTTTGGTAGTGCCCGAAGTAAATGCCGCAGATGCGTTGGAGCGTCCGCGTGGCGTCATTGCCAATCCTAACTGTACAACTATCCAGATGGTAGTTGCACTGAAAGCCATCGAACAGCTTTCTCATATAAAAACCGTGCACGTATCTACTTATCAGGCTGCCAGCGGTGCCGGTGCTGCCGCTATGGACGAGTTGTACGAACAATACCGTCAGGTATTGGCCAACGAGCCTGTGACAGTAGAGAAGTTTGCTTATCAGCTGGCATTCAACCTGATTCCGCAGATCGACGTGTTCACGGAAAACGGTTATACCAAAGAAGAAATGAAGATGTATAACGAAACACGCAAGATTATGCACTCTGACGTGAAAGTCAGTGCAACCTGCGTACGTGTTCCCGCACTTCGTGCTCACTCTGAAAGCATCTGGGTGGAAACAGAACGTCCGATCTCGGTAGAAGAAGCCCGTGAAGCATTCGCCAAAGGCGAGGGTCTCGTTCTTCAGGACAATCCTGCTGAAAAGGAATACCCGATGCCGTTGTTCCTTGCAGGCAAAGACCCTGTGTACGTTGGACGTATCCGCAAAGACCTTACAAATGAAAACGGTCTGACATTCTGGATCGTTGGCGATCAGATCAAAAAAGGTGCTGCACTGAATGCTGTACAGATCGCTGAGTATCTGATCAAGGTAAAGAACGTATAAGATACATAGATAAAATGAAATAAAGGTCGGCTTGCTACACGACAATCGTCGCAGTGCAAGCCGATCTTCTTTATTTGCCTCGAAGTCACCAAGGCTTTCCTTTTCCCATCTCTCCTACAAGATTATTCTCCAAGAAGTAGTTCCAAATTCGGTTTCATGCCTTGAAACAAAAGGTTTCATGCCTTGAAACAAAAGGTTTCATGCCTTGGAACTAATAGTTTCAACCTTTGAAACCATTGGTTTCAAGCAATGAAACTAAAAGTTTCAAGCGCCTGAAACTATCTGAAACAACTGTCGATTGAAATGACTTGACCGTAACAACTGACTCATTTAACCTGTCCTTTCAAGCCATTTCAAACCATTTATCAGTCTATAATGAAGGAGTTGTCAGCTATTAACAACTGATTTCTCAGTTATTAATAGCTGGGATGCCAATTGTTAACAGTTGACACATCAGACATTAACATCCTGCAAATCAAAGCATAAAGCTAAACAAACGAGATTAAGTCCATGATGCAAGTGAGAGCAACCGTTTGCCCTCATACCTGCCGCCACAGTTGCTACCACACTGGAAACCACGATGAATAAAGGGATACAGACCGTTTGTTAGAGCATGAGAGCAAAACTGCTATCAAATCACTATGGAGAGAAATACCTATTTATGGGTACTCGCATACTCCCAAAATAGTCATTATTTGCGATTGTAGTATTAACGATATAGAACGAAATTTGCACAAAATTTGTTCTATGAGGTTTCTTACACTTAAAATAATGCTCTGCTTGCTTCTTTCTTTGATCATTTCCAGAATTGAAGCCAATACTAACAATTATTCTATTTCCGGTCGTATATCCGACGAAAGGACGGGTTCGCCGTTGCCCGGCGCATCCATTTTAATCAAAGGCACCTATTTGTGGGCTGTATCCGACCAGAAGGGGGAATTTACGATACAAGGAATACAGGAAGGCAAGTATCAATTGGAAGTTTCCTTCCTCGGTTATGTTCCGGCAACGGTTCCGGTGAATGTGAACAACAGCATCAAAGGATTAAAGATACAACTGAAGGAAAATACACTTGCCCTGAACGACGTAATCGTTACCGCACAAGCTCCGAAGAGTGAGCTGAACACCACGCTCAACATCGGGAGTAACGCACTGGAACATCTGCAGATATCGAATGTAAGCGATATTTCCGCCCTTCTTCCGGGAGGAAAGACGAAAGTTCCGGACTTGACCAGCAACAATATTTTCTCTCTGCGCGACGGAGGTTCATCCGCAGGCAACGCGGCTTTCGGAACGGCGATAGAAGTAGACGGAGTACGCATCGGCAACAACTCTTCTTTCGGCAATATGACCGGAATAGATACCCGCAGCATCTCCGTGGCCGATATCGAATCGGTAGAAGTCATCACCGGAGTACCTTCGGCAGAGTACGGAGACTTGAACAGCGGTATGGTCAAAATCCATACGAAGAAAGGGAAGACTCCGTGGAATGTACTGCTATCCATCAATCCCCGCACAGAACAGGTATCCTTTTCCAAAGGGCTGGACCTCGGCAACGATAAAGGAATCGTCAACATAAGCGGTGAATGGATCAAGGCTACTCAAAAGCTTAATTCACCCTATACTTCTTATACCCGCAGAGGATTCTCCGCAGGTTACAGCAATACGTTCCGGAAAGTGCTCCGATTCGACATCGGACTGACCGGTAACATCGGAGGTATGAATACGAAGGATGATCCCGACGCATATACGGGAGAATATACCAAAGTCAGAGACAACGTTTTCCGTGCAAACACATCATTGGCATGGCTGCTCAACAAGTCATGGATTACCAACCTCAAACTGGATGCATCGGTGTATTACAATGATAACAAGTCGCATGCACATACACCTTATTCTTATGCGTCCGAACAGCCGGCAGTCCACGCCGAACAGGAAGGCTATTTCATTGCAGGCAAACTGCCTTACCATTTCTTTGCCGATCAGATTGTCGATTCCAAAGAACTGGATTATGCCGCTTCGTTGAAGTACGAATGGAACCGTCGTTTCAAGAACATAACCAGCAATCTGAAAGCAGGCATGCAATGGAAAGGAACAGGCAATGTGGGCGACGGAGAGTATTATCAGAATCCTTCGCTGGCTCCCAACGGATATCGCCCCCGTTCTTACTCGGCTTATCCGTATATGCACAATGTTTCGTTGTATGCGGAAGAAAGCCTGTCGGTACCTGTCGGCAGCACCATGCTGAGGCTGATGGCGGGATTGCGTTGGGAGAATCTGTTCATCAGCGGAACGCAATACGACAAGCTGAACACACTGTCGCCACGTTTCAACGCCAGATGGCAACTGAACGAAAACATAGCGATTCGGGGCGGATGGGGAGTGACCGAGAAGCTGCCTTCGTACTATGTACTCTATCCCCGACAGGAGTATCGGGATATTCAGACTTTCGGAGTCTCATACAATAACAATGAGTCGGCTTACGTCTATTACAGTCAGCCATATACTTTATTACACAACGAGAAACTCCGCTGGCAGAAGAATCAGAATGCCGAAATAGGAGTTGACATCAATGTAGCCCGCACCCGTATTTCGCTGGTAGGCTACTTTAACCGTACGAAGATGCCTTATAAATATACAAGTTCCTATACTCCGTTCGCATACAATGTTCTACAGTTGCCGGAAGGATTCGAGCTGTCCGCCAATCCGCAGATTACCGTAGACAATCAGACGGGCATGGGATATATACGGGACGATGAGGACAGTTACTGGACACCGCTGGACGTAAAGGTGAAAGACCAGACTTTCGTCAGGTCAACCTCTCCCGATAACGGACCGGACATCACCCGCAGAGGAGCGGAAATGATCATCGATTTTCCGGAGATCACTCCTCTCCGTACGCAGTTCCGTGTGGATGCGGCCTATACATATACCAAATACATAGACAATTCCTTGTCTTATTACTACCAAAACGGATGGTCGCACACCAGTCTCGCCAACCGTTCCTACCAATATGTAGGTATATATGCCAACGGCGATAACTCATCCACGACCGCCAACGGCAAGCGCACTCACTCGCTGGATGCCAATATCACAGCGATCACCCGTATCCCGAAAGCAAGGCTGATCATATCCTGCAAACTGGAAGCCTCGCTCATCAAGCGGTCGCAGAATCTCTCCGAATATAACGGTACGTCCTACGCGTTCAATGTCAGCGAGAACAGCAACGAGAAAACAGGAGGCAGCATCTACGACGGAAATTCTTATACGGCTATTTATCCGGTTGCCTACCTCGACCAGAACAACGAGGTACATCCGTTCACCGCCGCCGAAGCCGAAAATCCGGACTTCGCGCATCTGATACGTAAATCGGGCAATGCCTATACTTTCGCAGCCGACGGATATGATCCGTATTTCTCTGCCAATATCAGCATTACCAAGGAGATAGGCGATCATGTTTCGCTGTCGTTCAACGCGATTAATTTCACGAACTCACGGGCGTATGTGAAATCATACGCAACCGGAACCAGTGCAATCTTTACCCCGAACTTTTATTATGGACTAACCTGCCGCATTAAACTTTAGAAATATGAAACAACAGTCAATCTATATCGTACTGCTTTTCGTCACATCCTTACTCGGAGGATGTACGGACCTCGACAAAGGCAATCCTTACGAAGACCAGCTGCACACCTTGCAGGTGACTGCCGTCTATCCGGACGAATACGCGGAATACCTTCGGGAAGGCATCACCGTCCAAATCGAAGACATCGACCGCGGCAATTCCTACAAGACGGTAACCGACCAGAACGGTACAGCGCAATTCGCCCTGACCAACGGCATATACCGCATACAAATCAGCGATAAAGCCGATCAGCATATATTCAACGGACTGGCAGACAAGGTAAAACTCGTAAACGGGGATGTCACACTCAACGTTCCGCTCACACACTCCAAAGCCGGTGCCATCATTATCAAGGAAATCTATTGCGGAGGATGTACCAAGCTGCCGCAGGAAGGTACTTATCAGGCTGATAAATACATTATCCTGCACAACAATGATTCCCAGACGCAGTATCTCGACCATTTGTGTTTAGGTACGCTCGATCCTTACAACTCCCAGTCCACCAACGTATGGGTGACGCAGGACGAAGCAACCGGAGCAACCATTTTCCCCGATTTCGCTCCTATCGTCCAGTGCATCTGGCAATTCGGCGGTAACGGCACTTCCTTCCCGCTGGCACCCGGTGCAGATGCAGTCATCGCCGTCAACGGCGCCATAGATCATGCCGCCCAATACCCGCTGTCGGTCAATCTGAACAAACCGGGATATTTTGCCTGCTACAACAATGTTTATTACTGGAATACGATGTATCATCCTGCTCCGGGCGACCAGATCAGCCACGACCATTATCTGGACGTGGTCATCAAACTGGGACAGGCGAATGCCTATACATTCTCCATATTTTCTCCCGCCACTGTCATCTTCAAGGCTCAGGACACTACGATACAGGAGTATGTACAGCAAACAGGCAGTGTGATACAAAAGCCCGGCAGCACGGTGGATCAGGTCATCAAGATTCCGCTCGACTGGGTGATTGACGGGGTAGAGGTGTACTATGGCGGTTCGTCGAGCAATAAAAAACGCATTTCGCCTTCCATCGATGCCGGATATGTCAGCCAAAGCGCACTGTATGACGGACGCAGCCTGCACCGTCGGGTAGACGAGGAAGCATCGAAGGAGGCCGGTTATGAAATACTGGAAGATACGAACAACTCTTCCGCCGATTTTTATGAAAGAGAACAACAATCCCTGCATGAGTAATATGAAAGGAATATATATAGGATGTATGCTGTTGTGTATAGCAGCCGTAAGCTCGGCACAGACTTACGATGTTATCGAACGACGAAATTCATGGAATGCCGGAACAAACGTAACGGGAATCATGATGGACAGCGTCACCGTCTCCTACGCCGAGCTGTACGGCAAAAACAATCATGGTGACTTCCGCAACTACTACGAAGCCGGCAAATTATGGAGTGCCGGTGCAGTAGCCAAGTCCATCACACACTTAAAGAAGTATTCTCTGATCGGCTCGTTCTCATTCGACCACACTTCCGGCAAGGATATGAGCGGCTCCATGTTCATTCATCCCGGATTTTATCCGGTAGACCTGCTGGAGTTTACCCCCGGCCGAAAGGATTTGCAAACTTATGCGTTCATGGGAGGTATAGCAGCAGATGCCGGCACCAACTGGCGCATCGGCGGAAAGATCGATTTCACCTCTGCCAATTACTCCAAACGCAAGGACTTGCGGCATACCAACTACAGACTGGACTTAAAAGTCGCTCCCGGCATCATGTATCATTCGGACCATTATGCGATCGGATTCTCTTATATTTTCAGAAAAAACAGCGAATCCGTTTCAGCAGAAGAGATCGGAACAGCCGCTACACCTTATTACGCATTCCTTGATAAAGGACTGATGTACGGTGCCTACGAAGCATGGTCGGGAAGCGGAGTCCATCTGAGCGAATCGGGTATCAACGGATTCCCCATCAAGGAACTGTCTCACGGAGCAGCAGTTCAGGTCCAATGGGGATCGCTTTACGGAGATGTGGAGTATCTGCATTCTTCCGGTTCCGCCGGAGAGAAAGAGGTTATCTGGTTTAAGTTTCCGGCACACCGGATTACATCGCATCTGAGATACCGTTTCGCCAAAGGCAGTACCGAACATTTCCTGCGGATCAACCTCTCATGGTCACGCCAGACAAATGACGAGAATGTATTGGGACAGGAGATATCCAACGGAATCACGACTACCCATGTTTACGGTTCCAACCGGATTTTCGAAAGAAAGGCTTTATCCGTTCAGCCCGAATATGAGTTGATCGCTCCTAAAGGAGAATTGCGTGTCGGAGCCGAGATTTCGTCTTTTAAAAGCATGACTACCCAAATGTACCCTTATGTCGCGTCACAGACAATGACTTGTGGACGGGTTTACGCATCCGGCGTACTTCATGCCGGAAGATTCGATGTGAAAGCTGCCGCAAGTTTATCCATAGGAGACTTCACGGAGAAGAGCAGGACTACTGAAACGACAGCCGAACCGGGCGATCCTCCATACCGCCTGACAGATTATTACCATCTGCAGAATGAGTATGCAACTGCCCCACGGGCGACAGTGAACGTCGGATTACGCTATCACTTTCATCGGGGGATTTATGCCGAAATACAGGGCGGATATACGCACGGTTTCAACCTTGAATATATAGCAGGTTCGAGCCGTTGGAATGAGACGATTAAGTTAGGTTATACATTTTAAAATTATTCATTTACATAATATAAAACTATCAAATGATGAAAAAGGGGATATTATTTGTGCTGACAGCAGCATTTCTGGCATCTTGCCAGCAGGAGGAAAACGAGGGAGTAGCATCTGTGGACCGGGTGACCATCACTCCTATTATCACACGTGCCACAGAGGTTAATTTCGAAGATCAGGATCAGATCGGATTGAGTGTCACTAAAGAAGACGGCACTGTATATGCCACCAACGAGCTTATGACTTTCAATGACGGAGCTTTCGCCGGAAGTCTGAAATGGTATCCCGAAGGAGCAGACAAGTCTTCATTCGTGGCTTACTATCCTTACAGCGCAACCGGTGTACCGACTTCATTCACCGTGCATGCCGACCAGACCACCAACTACGGAATTTCCGACTTTATGGCGGCAAGCAAATCCGACGTACTTCCTTCGGTGAACTCCATCAGCATGATCTTCAAGCACATGCTGACCAAACTGGTTATTAATGTGACAAACGAAACGAATTTGGATATTTCATCTATAGTGCTCAAAGGTTCTGTTCCTACTGCCAATATCGATTGGGCAACCATGAAGACAACCGTAAACGAGAGCGCCGCCGCCACAGACATCACAGCACAACAAGTGACAAAGAATAAGACTTTTCGTGCCATTGTAGTCCCGCAGACGGCTGCGTTCACTCTTGCAGTAACAACTTCAGATAACAATACATTGATGCAAAAGCTCGTATCCACAGATTTAGTTCAAGGCGGACAATACAGTGTCAATATACGTGTATTACCCGATAATATCATCGTTACACTCAGTGGTGAAATCGAGAACTGGACAGACGAGGGAGAGATCAAGGGAGATGAGCCGGAAGTTCCTTTTGAAGAGCATGACGGATATTTCATCTATGACGGCATCACCTACAATACGGTAACTCTCTCCAACGGAACAACATGGATGGCGGAACCATTACGCTATGTACCGGATGGATATACTCCGTCAAGTGATCCGGCTGCAGATTCTCACATCTGGTATCCGTACGAATTGGGTACAGTTGACGGTACACTTACCGCTAAAGCATTGCAGGACGAAGCCTCTATCAAGCAGTACGGTTATCTCTACGACATTCATGCCGCACTTAGCGGCAAAGCAGTTACTCCGGAAAACTGCTACGACTTTGAAGGAGCACAGGGCATCTGTCCGAAGGGATGGCACATCCCGACTCGCGCCGAATATTTCAGCCTTGTAGGTAATTCGACCAAAGATGTGGACGGCAATAGTCTGGAAAACGGAAAAGACGCTCTTTTCTATGACACAGCATATGACGGTGGTAAAATCCCGACACTCAACGAGGCTAAATTTAATTATCAATTCTCGGGAGTACGTATGTCAACCGGTTATTCAGCCGTCCCCAAATATCAGGCAACGGCAATAACCAGCAGCAACAGTACGGTAACCGAATGGTTTGGAAAACCCAGTATGAGTTATTACATGACTTCAACTGCATATAAGCCTATTTATAGTACAAGCACCGGCGACCTGACCAATATTCAGTTCTTCGGACTAATGAGCACATTCTCAATGGCGAAGTATCCGGAAGGCAGATTGTCTCTGAGTTATATCAGTGTACTTAGCGGTCAAACAGTTCGTTGTGTAAAGAACCAGAACTAAAAGCCATTTGCAAGTTCATAAAAAAGAATATAAACTACATAAAAACAAAAAGTAACAATGAAAACAAAAAAGCTAAGCATCGCAATCGCTCTACTGGCGGTTGCCGTTATCGGAACCTCTTGTGGAAACAAACAGCAGAAAAGTTCCTCGGACACAACAACAGAACAGACCACTTCGTCTGCTTTAGAAATTGACTCTCTTCTTGCAAATGCAGAAAACCTTGCAGGAAAAGAAGTAACCATCGAAGGCGTTTGCACACATACCTGCAAGCATGGCGCCAAGAAAATCTTCCTGATGGGCAGTGACGACACACAAGTGATCCGCGTAGAAGCCGGCACACTGGGAGCATTCGACCCGAAATGTGTGAACTCCATCGTCCGCGTCACCGGAACACTGAAAGAACAACGCATTGACGAAGCCTACCTCCAAAACTGGGAAGCACAACTCAAAGCGCAAGCTGCCGAAAAACACGGAATCGGTGAAGCCGGTTGTGACACAGAGAAGAAAGCACGCGGCGAGACAGCCAACACGCCCGAAGCCCGTATCGCCGACTTCCGCGCGAAGATAGCCGACCGAAAAGCAAGCAGCGGCAAAGAGTATCTGTCTTTCTATTTCATGGAAGCTAATTCGTATGAAGTGGAGTAGCAGCATCCGTAAATGGAGCAGGCTGATACACCGTGATTTATCCTTTTTCTTTGCCGGAATGGTCTTGATTTATGCCATTTCCGGCATTGTGATGAATCACCGTGACACCATCAACCCGAACTTCTCCATCGAACGGAAAGAATATAAGATTGCCGAAAAACTGCCGGGCAAAGAGGGAATGAAAAGGGAAAATGTACTGACTCTGCTGCAACCATTGGGAGAGGAAGGCAACTATACCAAGCACTATTTCCCGAAAGAGGACATCATGAAAGTGTTCTTGAAAGGCGGGTCCAACTTGCAGGTAAACGTCCGTACCGGAGAGGCAGTCTACGAATCTGTCACCCGCCGCCCGCTTATCGGAGCAATGGCACGCCTGCACTACAACCCCGGACAATGGTGGACTTACTTTGCGGATATTTTCGCAGTCGGCCTCATCATCATCACCCTTTCCGGAGTCATCATGCTGAAAGGCAACAAAGGTATTATCGGCAGAGGAGGAATAGAAATGATTGTCGGAATCGTGATTCCCGTCCTTTTTCTTCTCTTCTTTTGAACAGAATAACTGATATAATAAAATGGAACAAATCATAGAATGTAACAACCTGACGCACTACTACGGCAAACGGTTGATTTACGAAAATCTTAGTTTCACAGTCCCCAAAGGCCGCATCCTCGGACTACTGGGCAAGAATGGTACGGGCAAGACCACAACCATCAACATCCTGAGCGGCTATCTGAAACCACGTTCCGGAGAATGCCGCATCTTCGGACAAGAGATACAGACGATGGCTCCGGCATTACGCCGCAACATCGGGCTGCTGATAGAAGGGCACGTACAGTATCAATTCATGACCATCACCCAGATTGAGAAGTTCTACGCAGCCTTTTACCCCAATCAATGGAAAAAAGAGGCTTATTATGAACTGATGAACAAACTGAAAGTAGCTACCGGACAGCGCATCTCCCGTATGTCTTGCGGACAACGTTCACAAGTAGCACTCGGACTGATTCTGGCTCAGAATCCCGAACTTCTTGTATTAGATGACTTCTCCCTCGGACTCGACCCCGGTTATCGCCGCCTGTTTGTAGACTATCTCCGCGATTATGCACGTTCCGAAGGCAAGACTGTCTTTCTGACTTCGCATATCATTCAGGATATGGAACGACTGGTAGACGACTGTATCATGATGGACTACGGAAAGATACTGATTCAGAAGCCGATTGACGAATTACTGAAAGAAGGACGCCGCTATACCTGTACTGTTCCCGAAGGTTACGAACTGCCCGCATCCGATGATTTCTATCATCCTTCCGTGATGCGGAATACACTGGAAACATTCTCCTTCCTCCCCCCCACAGAGGCGGAAGCGAAACTGAAATCCATGTCAGTACCCTATACGGACCTGCATAGCGAACATGTGAATCTGGAAGATGCCTTCATCGGTCTGACCGGCAAATACTGATTCAATTAAATAATTAAAGATTAAAAAGTAAATTAGAAGTCTCATGTACGCTATATTTTATAAAGAATGGATCAAGACACGGTGGTATTTTCTGCTTGCCGTAGTCACCACACTCGGTTTTACAGGCTACTGTATGCTTCGCATCAATCGGGTGATAGAAATGAAAGGCGCCGCGCATGTATGGGAAGTCATGATGCAGCGGGATGCCATATTCATCGATATGTTACAATACATCCCCCTAATTGCCGGAGTGCTGATGGCCATCGTACAGTTTGTTCCCGAGATGCAGCGCAAATGTCTGAAACTGACTTTGCACCTGCCCTATCCCGAACTGAAAATGACCGGCAATATGTTGTTCTCCGGTTTGGTACTGTTGCTTGTCTGCTTCGCTTCCAACTTCCTTCTGATGGAGGTCTATCTGAGCGGAGTACTGGCTCACGAACTGAAGAATCATATACTGCTGACCGCCCTCACGTGGTATCTTGCCGGTATTTCCGGCTACCTGCTCATCGCATGGATCTGCCTCGAACCGGCATGGAAACGCAGAATCATCAATCTCATTATCACCGTATTGTTACTGCGAATCTTCTTCCTGTCGCCCACGCCGGAAGCTTATAACAAATTCCTCCCGTATCTGCTGGTCTATACGTTGCTGACCGCGTCTTTCTCCTGGCTCTCCATCGTACGGTTCAAAGCGGGAAAGCAGGACTAGGATAATGAAGAATGAAGAACTAAAAATGAAGAATTAAATAAAGATGAAACGTTTCAGTACCCTACTATTATATGTCACCATCGCCTTCCTGCTTCTCTGGCAGTTGCCTTGGTGTTACAACTTCTTTGTCGTAAAGCCGGAGAAGACTCCTTTCACTCTATATAGTTTCGTGATCGGCGATTTCGCCTTGATGGGACAGGAAGAGGGAAAAGGAACCGTACGTCGCGACGCTGCCGGAAACATTTATTCCGAAGCAGCTTTCGACAGTATTCTGCCTATGTTTTATTTCCGCCAGTTGATGTCCGACGAACGTTTTCCGGATACGATTAACGGGATAGCTGTCACTCCGAAGATCGTGCAGACGGAGAATTTCAATTTCCGCAGCGTACCTACGGATATCAACGCTCCTTCCATCGGTCTTTATCCTCTGTTGGAATCGATGTCCGGGCGTGTAGACCTGAAGATGCCGGATGATGTTTTCCGCATTACTTCGCAAGGCATTGAGTTTATCGATATGGCTTCCAATAGCGTGAATGCAGAAAAAAGCCTCTTGTTTACAGAAGCTATGACCAAGAAGGATTTCCGCTTTCCGGCCATTGAGATCGTAGGAAACCCGACGGTGAAGAAGGAGTATGACGAAGGATACCTTCTGTTGGATGCCGACCGTCGTCTGTTCCATCTGAAACAGGTGAAAGGGCGTCCCTACGTTCGTGCTATCACTTTGCCGGAAGGATTAACATTAGAGCACCTTTATCTGACGGAATTCAGAAATAAAAAGACGCTTGCTTTCCTGACAGATATCAACAATGCTTTATATGTGCTGAAAAGCCGCACGTATGATGTGGTGAAAACAGGAGTTCCTGCATTCAATCCCGAAACGGACGCGCTGACCATCATTGGAAATATGTTCGACTGGACGGTACGGGTGACGAGTCCGTCTTCCGATAATTACTATGCTTTGAACGCGGATGATTATTCACTGATAAAGAAGCTGGAAAATAATTCGAATACTCATTATATGCCCGGCATCAGTTTCACTTCTTATACGGACAAGTATGTGATGCCGCGCTTTGAGTAATAACAGGAATAATAACTTTTAGGCACGGATTACACAGATTAACACGGTTTTAGCGTTGTGAAAGCATAAAGCTATCGTGTTAATTCGTATAATCCGTATCTTTTATTTCTAACATTCACAGAAAACAATAAAGAACCTTTCGCATTTATTCAACAAGAAACTGTACCTTTGCAAGCATGAACATTATCCAATCCGCAATTGCCTCTGCGTTGAACACAAACAAATACGGTAGATAACAACACTAATTTAAAGCCGTATGAGAATTTGCAAGGTATGTACATTTCTAAGTTTCTTCATTATATTATTATACAGTTGTGCACTTCCGCCTGAGGATGAAAAAGAGAGCCTTGAACCGGACAGTTCAACATCAGAACTTCCCTGGACAGGAGAAACCGAGAAATTCACGATTAATACCAAAGAAGGCGTACACTTGAATGATCCGCAGGAAGATGCAGGAACAGCATATATCACGATCCCCTCTTCTTCTGTAAGAAGCACCCGATGGGAATTCGGGGTACGGCTCACCTTTAATCCTTCCGCCAATAATTACGCCCGTTTCTATTTAGCCTCTTCATCGGAAATACTTTCCGGAGATCTGAACGGCTATTACATTCAGATAGGAGGAACAAAAGACAATGTAGCACTTTACCGGCAAAATGGGAATCAATCCAAATTACTGGCTTCGGGAAGAGAACTCATGAAAGGAAATAATTCTCCGAAATTATTTATCAAAGTAGAATGCGACGCCAACGGCTACTGGACTTTCTGGACACGCATGGAATCGGAAACCGAATATACGAAGGAGAAACAAATAAAAGACGCAAGTATCACAAAGTCAATCTGCTGCGGCATATACTGCGTTTATACAAAAAGCCGCTGTGACGGTTTCACTTTCCATCATATACAGTTGTCTGATGATGTAATAACAAGTACTGAACCGGACGACATACCGGACGTTCCGGATGAACCGGACAAGCCTGACACACCGGAATCGCCGGAATATCCTGACAATGTGAGAAATATGTTACTATTCAACGAAGTGATGTATGACAATGACAAAGACGGTGCCGAATACATCGAATTCTATAATCCTGTTGATCAGGATATCACTGTAAAGTCTCTGCGTCTGTTTAAAATGAGAGCAACGGGAGAAATATTCAGTACCACAATACTCAAACAGGAAGATGAAAATACAAACCTTGTTATTCCCGGCAAAGGATATATTTGTTTTACTCACTCCGCAACTACACTGATCAGAAAGCATAAGGTTGACGGCAAAAGTATAACCGAAATATCCAAATTTCCGCAACTGAGCAACGACGGAGGTTACCTTGCCTTGGCAACTGATGAAGAACATCCCCGCACGATTGATACCTGCCGTTTCATAGACTGGATGCACGACACTTCAGTCACTACAGGCATTTCATTAGAGAAGATATCTTCTGAACTTCCTTCTCTCAACAAAAACTGGCACTCATCGAGAAATGATACAGGTGGCACACCCGGAATAAAAAACTCATAAGAAGGATGCATTTATTTGATAAATTCCCTACATTTGTACAATTTGTAGGAAAAGCATATTTGAATATATTCACCCGCGAACGAATTTTAAGCAACAGATATGAGTCCAATTATCTTATCTATTACTATCATAGCATACTTTATGATCCTTTTCGCTATCTCCTATATAGCAGGACATAAAGCGGATAACGAAGGCTTCTTCGTCGGCAACCGCAAATCGGCATGGTATATTGTCGCCTTTGCCATGATTGGTTCCACTATCTCCGGAGTTACGTTTGTATCCGTACCGGGTATGGTACAAGCCAGCGGCTTCTCCTACCTGCAGATGGTACTGGGGTTTATCGTCGGACAGTTCATTATCGCATTCGTACTCGTTCCGCTTTTCTACCGGATGAATCTGGTTTCTATCTATGAATATCTTGAAAATCGCTTCGGAGCTTCTTCCTATAAGACAGGAGCCTGGTTTTTCTTTATTTCCAAAATGCTCGGAGCTGCCGTGCGGCTCTTTTTAGTATGTCTGACCTTGCAATTACTCATCTTCGAGCCTTTCCATATTCCCTTTATAATCAATGTCATACTGACAGTACTCATTGTCTGGCTCTATACTTTCCGGGGAGGAGTGAAATCATTGATATGGACTGATGTACTGAAAACATTCTGTCTGGTAGTCTCCGTCGTACTTTGTATCTACTATATAGCTTCCAGCCTGCATCTGAATTTCAGCGGATTGGTCTCAACGATTTCAGACAACGATCTCTCCAAAATGTTCTTTTTTGACGATGTCAACGACAAGCGATATTTCTTCAAGCAATTCCTGGCAGGAGTCTTTACCGTTATCGCCATGAACGGGCTGGATCAGGATATGATGCAACGGAATCTCAGTTGCAAGAACTTCCGTGACTCACAGAAGAATATGATTACAAGCGGGATTTCACAGTTCTTCGTGATCCTGCTCTTCCTGATGCTGGGTGTATTGCTCTATACTTTCACCGCCCGACAGGGAATCGAGAATCCCGGCAAGAGCGATGAATTGTTCCCAATGATCGCCACAGGCAATTACTTTCCGGGAATAGTCGGTATCCTGTTCATTATCGGATTGATAGCTTCGGCGTACTCCGCTGCCGGATCGGCCTTGACAGCCCTGACGACTTCTTTCACCGTAGATATTCTGAATGCGCACAAGAAAGACGAAGCGGCACTCTGCAAAATACGGAAACACGTGCACATCGGGATGGCGTTCGTGATGGGAATCGTCATCTTCGTATTCAATTTGCTGAATAATACAAGTGTGATTGATGCGATTTATACGCTGGCCAGCTATACGTATGGTCCAATTCTCGGACTATTCGCTTTCGGCATTTTTACTAAAAAACAAGTTTATGATCCATATATTCCGTTAGTAGCCATTCTTTCTCCTGCACTTTGCTACGTATTGCAAAGAAATTCGGAAGCCTGGTTCGATGGATATCAAATTAGCTACGAGTTACTGATATTGAATGCCGCGTTTACTTTTCTGGGGCTTTGCCTGCTCATCAAAAGGAAATCGTCAGCAGCCCCTATCAACAGCTCTTTAATAAAAAAACATTAAAATGAAAAAGAAAATCAATTGCTTCATACCTTTTGGCAATCCGAAAGATACGATACAAACTGTAAAAGAATTGCAAGCTTCAGAATTAGTGAACAAAATCTACCTGCTAAGCGCTGATACCAACAAAGAGTGCTTACCGGGGTGTGAATGTCTCCTCATTAACGGTCTCTACTCTACAAGTACGATTAAAACAATTGCTGACAACGCAGATGATGCCAGCTATCTTTTGCTTTACACGAAACAGACCCCGCTAAAACTAGGATTGTACGCACTGGAACGCATGACACAGATTATACAGAGTTCCTCAGAAAATGCAATGGTATACGCAGATCATTACCAACTGGTTGACGGAGTTCTCAAACAAGCTCCCGTTATTGATTATCAACAAGGAAGCCTCCGGGATGATTTTGATTTCGGTTCGGTGCTTTTATTCAATTCCGAAATTTTCACCCTTGCTTCAAGTATTCTGGAGGAAACAGTTTTCCAATATGCTGCATTTTATGAAATGCGTCTGATGCTAGGTAATCTATTTCAAATCATCCATATCAATGAGTTCCTTTACACAGAAATAGAAACAGATACCCGGAAAAGCGGAGAAAAACAATTCGACTACGTAAATCCTAAAAATCGGGAAGTACAGATCGAAATGGAGAAAGTTTGTATCAAGCATCTGAAAGAAATCAATGCCTATGTAAGACCTTCTTCCCGAACAGTAAACCTGGACAGAGAAGCTTTTGAGTTTGAAGCATCTGTCATCATACCTGTCCGTAATCGTATCCGGACCATTCGTGACGCCGTAAATTCTGCTTTGAGCCAGCAAACGACTTTTCCCTTTAATGTGATTGTGATCGACAATCACTCAACGGACGGTACCACCGAAGCCCTCCAGGAATTTAGTGCGGACAATAGACTAATACATATCATTCCCCAGGAGAATGATCTCGGTATAGGAGGTTGCTGGAATGTAGGAGTACACCATGAGAAATGCGGTAAATTTGCCGTGCAACTGGATAGCGATGACCTGTATAAGGATGAGCATACCTTACAGAAAATCGTCGATACCTTCTATCAGCAGAACTGTGCAATGGTGATAGGGACTTACCTAATGACGGATTTTCAGATGAACGAGATAGCTCCCGGTGTCATTGACCATAAAGAGTGGACAGTAGAGGACGGTCCCAACAATGCTTTACGTATCAATGGGTTGGGTGCCCCACGGGCCTTCTACACTCCCATCCTTCGCAAGATCAAATTCCCCAATACCAGTTATGGAGAAGATTATGCCATAGGTCTGAGTATTTCTCGTGAATATACGATCGGTCGTATTTATGATGTAATCTATCTTTGCCGCCGTTGGGAAGGCAACTCTGACGCAGCATTAGATATCGAAAAAATTAACCGGAACAATTTCTACAAAGACAGTATCCGAACCTGGGAGTTACAGGCAAGAATCCGGATGCACAGCATTGATGAAAGTTTTCAGCGTCTCGTCAACGAGATGATAGAAAAACAGAAAAAAGACTGGAAGCTGGCAAAAAAGAATTATAAGGAATTAGAACAGAATCTTAAAAAAGAAAAGACGCTGGAACTCAAACTAGGAGGGGACACCAAGAGAGTCAGATTCTTCCCAAATCCACAACGGGCAATCTCTACAATGGCCCAAACCGACTCTCAGTCCATACAAGAAAGACCTTGTTTTCTGTGCAATGACAATCGCCCGGCAGAACAAACGTCTTTGTCACTTGGACATTATGAGGTATGCCTCAATCCTTATCCGATTTTCCGCCGGCATCTGACCATAATTGAAGAGGAACATACCCCGCAAACCATCAAAAACCGTTTTGAGGATATGCTTTTCCTTGCCGAAAACATGAACGAGTTCCTCATCTTATATAACGGACCGGAATGCGGAGCTTCCGCCCCTGACCATATGCACTTTCAGGCAGCAGGAAAAGAGGAAAAGATTGCCAATCCTTTTGGGATGACTTTCATATCGGACATGCTTAGTTCTGAAGATAGCGTACATAGTCATCTAGAAAACGGGTTCACCACGAGCATTGGCATTTCATCTCCAAACAGAAGAGGGATCATTGAAATGTTTGAGTATCTTTACGATAAGATAGTTTCTATTTATCATGACAAAGAACCTTTAATCAATGTGATTGCCTGGTATGGACTCGAAACAGTAAACCGCACTGGAGGCGATGAAATAAAACAGTGGAACTGTATTATTTTCCTGCGTTCTAAACATCGGCCGGAATGTTATTATGCCCAAGGGAAAAAAGGCTTGTTGATAAGCCCGGCTATTGCGGAGATGTGTGGCGTATTCCCCATTGTAAGAGAAGAAGATTTGGATAAGATAACAGCTAAAAAAATCACTCAGATTTACAAGGAGGTCAGTTTGTCACAGGAACAGTTAAAAGCACTCACCGATCAAACATCCTAGTAAAGAAGAAATGGAAGAACCTCAGATTACAGTCGGTATCCTTTCGGGAAAAGAAATTGAATTTTCTTTTCCCGAAAGCTTCACTACTCCTGACGGTACAAAGGTTTCAGGGGCACAAAAGGCTGTTTATCAAAAAGAAAAGATATACTGGTCAGGGAAAGAATACGATGAATTGATATTCTACCCTCAGCCAAATGCCGGGATCTTCTTTGAGCTAAAGGATGTCACCATCGGCATCAATTTTCATTGGGAACGCAAAGAAGTACAACGCTTCCAGGGAGCTTTGAAAATCATTGTCGAAGGAGAGACACTGACCGCCATCAATGTAATCTCTATAGAAGATTACCTGACAAGTGTCATCTCATCAGAAATGAGTGCCACCGCCTCTTTGGAACTACTGAAAGCACATGCAGTCATTTCCAGAAGCTGGCTGATCAATAAATTGAGAGTGGAGAATGAAAAATGGAAAGCTACTATACAGCCGGACAGCGCAGCCAACTCTCCACTTTTCACTCTCAACTCTCAACTTATCAAATGGTATGATCATGAAGCGCATACGCATTTTGATGTTTGTGCGGATGATCATTGCCAACGCTATCAGGGAATTACCCGTGCTTCTACTTCACAAGCTATCGAAGCTGTTTCAGCTACCCGTGGAGAGGTGCTGATGTATGAAGGAAAGATTTGCGATGCGCGATTCTCCAAATGTTGTGGCGGTGCAATGGAAGAGTTTCAGAATTGTTGGGAGAATGTGAGGCATCCTTATCTGACCGGTAAACGAGATTACATACCAGAATCCCATGCTTCTGATTCGGAGAAACAAATAACAGGTCCGGCAATACAGCTTCCCGATCTGACGCAGGAAGAAGAAGCGGACCGATGGATACGAACTTCTCCGGATGCTTTCTGTAATACGCAGGATAAAAAGATTCTGAGTCAGGTTCTTAATAACTACGATCAGGAAACGACTGATTTCTACCGTTGGAAAATCAGTTATAGCCAACAGGAACTAGCTGAGTTAATCCATCAACGTTCGGGAATTGATTTCGGGGAAATCATAGACTTAATCCCTGTAGAGCGAGGAACTTCCGGACGCCTGATACGATTAAAGATAGTAGGTACTTTACGGACACTGACCATCGGAAAAGAATTAGAGATCCGACGTACATTGTCGCCTTCCCATCTTTATAGTTCAGCATTCCTTGTGGATAAGGAAAAAGGAGAAGAGGGAAATGTTCCAACCCGCTTTACACTGACGGGAGCCGGTTGGGGACACGGAGTAGGACTTTGTCAGATCGGTGCGGCAGTAATGGGAGAGCGAGGTTATTATTACAAAGATATTTTAGCTCACTATTATCCCGGAAGCAGACTTGAAAAACAATATGAATAACATCTGAGACTAATGCCATGATATCAACAAGAAATGCCAAGAACATAATACCAAGAAACAATCGAAATCCGTGGAGCTGGATTCCGACTCTTTATTTTGCGGAAGGACTGCCTTATGTGGCTGTGATGACAATTGCCGTTATCATGTACAAGCGCCTGGGATTGTCGAATACAGAAATAGCGCTTTATACTTCCTGGTTATATCTGCCTTGGACGATCAAACCATTATGGAGTCCTTTCGTAGATCTGGTCAAGACAAAGCGTTCTTGGATTATTGCCATGCAGGGTTTGATTGCTGCCGGTTTCGCCGGTATTGCCTTTTTTATCCCGACTCCACACTATGTGCAACTCACTCTGGCATTCTTTTGGCTGATGGCATTCAGTTCTGCCACGCATGACATTGCGGCTGACGGCTTTTATATGCTTGGCCTCAACAACAAAGAACAATCCTTCTTTGTAGGCATCAGAAACACTTGTTATCGTTTTGCCAATATCTTCGGGCAGGGAATCCTGGTTATGTTGGCAGGCTGGTTGGAAACATCGCATGGCAATGTTCCAATGGCCTGGAGCATCACTTTCTATCTGATGGCAGGATTATTCCTCGGACTGACACTATACCATCGCTTTATTCTCCCTCACCCTGCTTCAGATGTCAAAAGACCGGGGTTAACACCGGGTAAGTTACTGGAAGATTTCTTTAAGACATTCGTCACTTTCTTTGAGAAGAAAAACCTGGGACTTATGTTTTTCTTCCTGCTCACCTATCGGTTGGGAGAATCCCAACTTGCTAAAATAGCCTCTCCATTCTTATTGGATGGTGCCGAACAAGGCGGATTGGGATTATCAACCGCATCCGTCGGAGTCATTTATGGCACCATCGGCGTCGCCGCCCTACTGATAGGCGGCATCATCAGCGGTTTCCTCGTTTCCCGTGACGGTTTTAAGAAATGGATCATTCCCATGGCGCTGGCCATCAACCTCCCCGACCTTTTATATGTCTGGATGGCAGCAGCTACTCCGGACAACCTCCTGTTAATCTCCATTTGTGTAGCCATCGAACAGTTGGGATACGGCTTCGGCTTCACTGCTTATATGCTTTATCTGATTTATATTGCAGATGGTGAACACAAAACAGCTCATTATGCCATTGGAACAGGTTTTATGGCACTTGGCATGATGCTTCCGGGAATGCCGGCAGGATGGATACAGGAACATCTCGGATACACCAACTTCTTTATCTGGGTATGCGTATGCACCATTCCCGGCATCCTTGCTTCATGGATGATCCGCAATCGACTGGACAGTTCCTTCGGAAAAAAGAGATAAAATTGAATTACTTATAACTTAACACATTAAAAAGTAACAGTCATGAATGTAACAACAAGTAACAAACGCCTATTGGCACTCGATGTGATGCGGGGCATCACCATCGCGGGTATGATCTTAGTAAATACGCCCGGTTCCTGGCAACATGCGTATGCTCCCCTCAAACATGCCGAGTGGATTGGATTAACTCCTACCGATCTGGTATTCCCATTCTTTATGTTCATTATGGGAATCTCCACGTACATCTCTTTGAGAAAGTACAATTTCACCTTCAGTGTTCCCGCGGGTTTAAAAATTCTCAAACGGACCGTGATCATTTTCCTGATTGGAATTGGCATCAGCTGGCTTTCCATTCTCTGCTTCCAGCACGATCCCTTCCCTATCGACCAGATTCGCATTCTCGGAGTCATGCAACGGCTTGCTTTGGGCTATGGAGTTACTGCCATAGTCGCTTTACTCATGAAGCATAAATATATACCTTATTTAATTGCTGTACTTCTCATCAGCTATTTTGCAATCCTTGCCCTCGGCAATGGATATGTCTACGACGAAACAAATATTCTTTCCATCGTCGACCGTGCAGTATTAGGACAAGCCCATATCTATGGCGGTCAGATACTTGATCCGGAAGGACTGCTTAGCACTATTTCAGCCATCGCCCACGTCCTAATCGGCTTCTGTGCCGGAAAGCTATTGATGGAAGTGAAAGATATTCATGAGAAGCTGGAACGTTTGTTCCTGATAGGTACTATCCTTACTTTCGCAGGTTTCTTACTGAGTTATGGTTCCCCTATCTGCAAGAAAGTATGGTCTCCTTCCTTCGTACTCGTAACCTGCGGTCTGGGTTCCAGTTTTCTGGCATTACTCGTATGGATCATTGACATTAAAGGTTATAAAAACTGGAGCCGTTTCTTCGAATCGTTTGGAGTAAATCCGCTATTTATTTATGTATTGGCAGATATTCTGGCGATTACGCTGGCAGTCATTCCTATGACCTACCAAGGTGAAGCGACTTCTTTACATGGCTATATTTACAGTGCACTCCTACAACCTGTCTTCGGAGATAAAGGAGGCTCGCTTGTATTTGCCCTGCTTTTTGTCCTTCTCAACTGGGCAATAGGCTACATTCTATATAAAAAGAAAATATACATTAAGATATGATACTCATTGCAGACAGTGGTTCTACCAAAACAGACTGGTGTGTCGTACTGAACGGCGCAGTTATCAAGCGACTTGGAACGAAAGGGATCAACCCTTTCTTCCAGTCGGAAGAAGAAATCCAACAGAAGCTGACAGCTTCCCTTCTGCCTCAACTGCCGGAAGGGAAATTCAATGCAGTTTACTTCTACGGAGCAGGTTGTACACCCGAGAAAGCTCCCGTCCTCCGACGGGCTATTGCAGACAGTCTGCCCGTTATCGGGAATATTAAAGCAAATTCGGATATGCTGGCTGCCGCCCACGGGCTATGTGGCCAGAAGGCTGGTATCGCCTGTATTTTGGGGACGGGGTCCAATTCTTGTTTTTACAATGGAAAAGAGATCGTCAGTAACATCTCTCCTCTCGGATTTATTTTGGGAGATGAAGGTAGCGGTGCCGTACTTGGAAAACTGCTGGTAGGAGATATTCTGAAAAATCAACTTCCTGCCACCTTGAAAGAAGAGTTTCTGAAGCAGTTCGATCTGACGCCTCCCGAAATCATCGACCGGGTTTATCGCCAGCCCTTTCCCAATCGTTTTTTGGCCAGTCTCTCTCCTTTTATCGCACAGCATTTGGAAGAACCGGCTATCCGCCAATTAGTTATGAACAGCTTTATAGCTTTCTTTCGCAGGAATGTGATGCAGTATGATTACAAGCAATATCCGGTACACTTCATCGGATCGATAGCCTACTGTTACAAAGAGATTCTACAGGATGCTGCCCGACAAACAGGTATTCAGATAGGTAAGATTCTCCAAAGTCCGATGGAAGGATTGATTCAATATCATAGCCAATTATCATTCCATCCTTAATAATAGAAGAACATTCTAAAGACTAAAAGCACAAATTATACTTCAATCTTTTAATGCCACGCAGTTATGTAAAGAATGATAACCATTTATTGACCCGTGTTTAGGCCCAGTCCGTAAAACACTGATTCTCAACAGATAAAAAATATCTAGAATTTCTTTAAAAGAAAAGATCTGTTGGTTTTAAAGGAACGGTGTCTTGGTTTTAAAGGAACGACCCGTTGGTTTAAAACCAACGGGATCATTCTTTCTTCATATTCTCAATACAATGGGCTAAGCGGTTGATTCTGTAAAATAAATTATCTACATTTCTACCAAGATACGGAATACCTTTCCCGGATCAGCTGCCCATTCTTTCATTGCCTCCAAAGCATCTTCCGGTTTTGCAATCTTTGAGATCAGTTCTTCTACCGGACACTTACCTTCTTTCATATAGTTGATTACCGCACGGAAATCAGCAGGCAATGCATTTCTGGAACCACGAATATCCAGTTCTTTCTGGACGAAATACTTGGTCTGAAAAGCGACTTCGCTTTTGGCGTAGCCAATACAAACCACACGACCGGTAAAGCCAACTTCATCCACAGCCATTACATAAGTCACAGGACTGCCGACAGCTTCAATCACGACATCAGCTCCAAACCCTTCAGTGATTTCCTGTATCCGCTCATGTACATTCTCTGTTTTAGAGTTCACGGCGTAAGACGCTCCCACTCTTTTGGCCAGTACCAGTTTTTCATCATCCAGGTCGACCGCAATCACCGTCGCTCCTCTCAAGGCAGCACGTACAATGGCACCAATCCCAATCATACCACAGCCAATCACCATCACATACTCATTATCAATGACCTGAGCACGGGAAACAGCATGAAACCCTACACTCATCGGCTCAATCAGAGCACAGTCACGGGATGAGATATTACCTGCCGGGATAATCTTCGTCCAAGGAAGCACGGCGTATTCGCACATCACTCCATTCCGTTGTACGCCTAATGTCTCATTATGCTCGCAGGCATTGACACGCCCGTTACGGCACGAAGCACATTTACCACAATTGGTATATGGGTTCAATGTTACATTCATCCCCTTTTCGAAGCCAGCCGGAACATCCGGACCAATTTCTTCGATCACTGCCCCTACTTCATGTCCCGGTATTACAGGGAGTTTCACCATCGGGTTACGTCCCAGAAAAGTGTTTAAATCGGAGCCACAGAAGCCGACATACTTGATTCTTACCAATACTTCACCGGCACCGACGGCCGGCTTTTCCAGTTCAACCACCTTCATTTCGGAGGGGTTGACAATTTGAACTGCTTTCATTTTATTTGTTTGAGATAAATTTATTAATCAATTACTTTATAGCCCTTCCAACCGTAATAGGCACAAAACGCAAAACAAATCATCGGTATGCCATAAGCGACATAATAAATATGTTCATTAACGTGCATGAAGTACGCTGTCAACTGAGGAAGACAGGCATTACCGACAATTGCCATTACCAGAAAGGCCGAACCGCTCTTTGTCTGATTTCCGAGTCCTTTCAGTGCCAAAGAGAACTGTGTAGGATACATGATAGACATAAAGAAAGAGATGGCGAGCATCGCATACAGTCCGATCATTCCTCCCCATAGCATCACGACACCACACAAAAGGATATTCATCAAAGCATACACCAGCAACATATCCTGCGGACGGAACTTGACCATCAATCCCGTACCAATCCAGCGCCCTAGCAAGAAGGCCAGCATGTACAGTCCAAAGAAAGTGGTAGCCGTATCTTCCGGCAAACCGGCATAGGTGCAGCAGTAAACGAGAAACAGACTGTTGATAGCTGTTTGCCCACCATTATAAAAAAACTGTGCGATGACTCCCCAACGTAAATGAGAACGTTTCAGCACATCGAAATCAATCAGTTTCTCTTTCTTTCCGGATGCAGGTTCCGCTCCTTCATCTCCAATCTTCGGCAATTTTGAGAAGACAAATACGACCGCTATCGCAAGAAGCAACAGAGCCAATATCAGATAAGGAAGTTTCATCGCATCCGTTTCCAGTTGTATATAAGCCTGCCAGCCTCCCGGATAATCAACAGGAAGCGTTTCGCGTGTATAATGGGTGCCGCTTAGAATCAGCTTGCTCAGAAACATCGCTGCGATAAAAGCGCCCAGACCATTGAAGGATTGCGCCAGATTCAATCGGCGCGGAGCCGTTTCGGGAGCTCCCAACACGGTTACATAGGGATTGGCGGCTGTCTCCAGAAAACACATTCCGGTAGCGATAATGAAGAAGATGCAGAGATAAGCCCAATATTCTTTCAGTATGGCAGCAGGAAAGAACAGCAATCCGCCGACAGTTGCCAGCAACAGCCCGAAGATGATTCCCGCCTTATAGCTATAACGCTTCATGAACATAGCTATCGGGATAGGGAAAATAAAGTAAGCCAGCCAATAGGCGGTCTCCGTAAAAGAAGCCTCGAAAGTGTTCAGTTCACAGGTTTTCATCAACTGCCGGATCATTGTGGGAAGCAGATTGCTGCTGATCGCCCACAAGAAGAAAAGGCTGAAAACCAGTGCGAGAGGAATGGTATATGTATTCTTTTTCATGTGTACAGTGATTGTTTAGTGGTATTGTAATTGTTTCCTTTCTATTCCGACATATTTTTAATGTACGGGAGTTCCGGAAGTTCTGCAAACCCGTAGAATTTCCGCGCATTCCCGCCCAGGAATAACGTTTTCTCCGCTTCCGACAATTCCGGGGATTTCACCACAAAGTCATAAGACATCTTATAAGTAATGGCTGTTATCGTGCGCGGATAGTCCGAGCCCCACATCAGTTTCTCCATACCAACCAGTTCTGCGGCTTCACGAATAGCCTTTATGGCACCTTTAAACGGATAAAACTCGTCATTGAACAGCCATGTGATACCACCGGACTCAATCATCACATTCGGATGACGTGCCAACTTAATCTGCTCCTTCCAATCCGGAAGAGTAACCATCCCGAAATGGCCGACAGCAATCTTCAATCGAGGACATTCCTGAATAATCTCTTCCATCTCCGGAACCTGTATCGCCCCCTCTGCCAAGTCGACTGACAAGATCACTCCCCGCTCTTCCATCCACCGGAACATCTGCATCATTTCAGGACAGTTCAACATTACCCGTCCCTCTTTCAGAAGTAAGCGCTGGGCAGGAATCTTAATCGCTTTAAATCCCTTCCCGATCAGTTCTTTCGCCTGTTCCAGATAGCCCGGCTTGCGAAACTCACACATTCCGCAAACAAAGAAACGGTCCGGATAGCGTGAAACAACCTCCATCAGATAATCGTTCTGAATGCCGTCTATAAATTCTTGTGTAATAACCGCAGCCGAGACTTGGGCATAATCCATATTGGACAGAAAAACTTCCGCACTATTCACCCCGTCAATCATAAAAGGAGGAACCATCTGCCGAATCTCCCCCATAAACAGGGAGCGTCCGTTCTCTAAAGTACGGATAGGAAAACCATCGACCACCGTATCTTGGCGAAGCCACAGATGGGCATGCGCATCAATAATCGTATAATCCATAGAATCGATCGTTTTTTAAGAGTTTGCCCAACTTACACGCTGCTGTTCTCCGATAATTTCCCGCACTTCACGCACGAGTTCCCAATCAACCGGTTCTTCAATAAAGCCGATATTTTTCTTCACATTCTCCGGATTAGTGGTGCTGAACAGGGTAGTCGCAATCTTTGGATTACTCACCGAGAATTGCATAGCGAGCTTTTCTATCGGATAATTCTTTGCTTTACAATGCTCCATCGCTTTGCGACAGGCATCTACCAATGGCTTGGGAGCCGGATGCCAGACCGGAACACCACGTTCGCTCAGCAAGCCCATCGAGAGAGGAGAAGCATTGATGACACCGATTTCTTTCGATTCGAAATAGTCAAGGAAGTCAGCCAATTTATCATCGCACAGACAATAGTGACAGAAGCTAAGAACAGATTCAATAGTTCCGCTTGGCGAACGGTCTATCACCCATTTCAAGTTTTCGAGCTGCAAGTCAGTGATTCCGACATGTCCTACCACTCCTTTCTCACGCAGTTCGACCAAAGCAGGCAATGTCTCATTAACCACCTGATTCAGGTCGGCAAACTCAATATCATGCACATTGATCAAATCGATGAAGTCAATATTCAGACGTTCCATACTTTCATATACACTCTCCGTCGCACGCTTTGCCGAGTAGTCCCATGTATTGACTCCGTCTTTGCCATAGCGTCCGACTTTCGTAGAAAGATAATAACGGTCGCGAGGAATATCCTTCAGCGCTTTGCCTAGAACAGTCTCTGCCTTATAATGTCCGTAATAAGGGGAAACATCGATAAAGTTCATTCCGGCTTCGATGGCTGTAAACACAGCCTGAATGCCTTCTTTTTCTTTTAAATCATGGAAAACTCCTCCCAGAGAGGAAGCTCCGAAGCTGAGAGACGATACTTTCATCCCTGTCTTTCCGATTTCATGGTATTGCATACGTATAGGGTTTTAAATTATTTTGTATGCGACAAAAGTAAGGGGTGAACCCTTCTCAACGGACAAGAGAGGGGCGAAAAAGCTACGTAACGGTTTACGTAAAAAATCTTTCTTTAAATGCGGAGATTTATCAGGGAATATGCTTTCTTTGCAGATAAATCTAAGTTGGAGACCTTCAGATGGAAAACCGGAAACATACTTCACTCAAAGACCTCGCCCAAGCATTAGGCGTATCCATCCCTACTGTATCCCGAGCGCTGAAAGACAGCCCGGAAATCAGCCGTGAACTTTGCGCCAAAGCCAAGAAGCTGGCCAAAGAGATGAATTATCGTCCCAATCCTTTCGCTATGAGTCTGCGAAAGAATGCGCCGCGCATCATCGGAGTGATCGTTCCGGATATTGTCACTCATTTCTTTGCCTCCATTCTGAACGGGATAGAGAACATGGCGATCGATAACGGATATTTCGTCATTATCACGACATCGCACGAGTCTTTCGAGCATGAAAAAAGGAATATAGAGAATCTGGTCAATATGCGGGTAGAGGGGATTATCGCCTGTCTGTCTCAGGAAACAACTGACTTTTCTCATTTTGCCGCATTGAAAGAGATCAATATGCCGCTGATTCTGTTCGACCGTGTTTGCCTGACCGATCAATTCTCGTCAGTAATAGCAGACGGAGCACAATCCGCACAAATGGCTACCCAGCATCTGCTGGACAATGGAAGTAAACGGGTGGCTTTTATCGGCGGTGCCAATCATCTGGATATTGTAAAAAGAAGGAAGCACGGTTATCTGGAAGCCTTGCGCGATAATCGGATTCCGATTGAAAAGGAATTAGTTGTCTGCCGGAAAATTGATTATGAGGAAGGACAGATTGCTACGGAAACATTATTATCTCTCCCCCAGCCTCCCGATGCCATCCTTGCCATGAATGACACATTGGCTTTTGCCGCTATGGAAGTAATCAAAAGGCACGGACTTCGTATTCCCGACGATATCGCCATCATCGGATACACGGATGAGCAGCACGCCAATTATGTGGAACCCAAGCTATCTGCCGTATCGCATCAGACTTATAAGATGGGGGAAACAGCCTGTCAACTGCTGATTGATCAAATTAAGGGAGACAGAACGGTCAAGCAAGTGGTGATTCCGACACATTTGCAGATAAGGGAGAGTAGCATTAAGGAGAATAATAAAAAAAATGCTGTATCTATGTAATATAGATACAGCACCTTTTACATATAGAGAGTTTTATCTTATTATTTCAACTCAGCTTCAGTATTAGCAAAATCAAGCAATGTGATATCAAATACAAGAGTTGAATACCCCAAAATGCCTGTAGTACCACTACTTCCATAGGCATAATCCCAAGGGATATAAACCTTCCAACGATCACCAACCTTCATTTTCTGAAGTACTTCCCCCCAGCCGGTAATAACCCCGCTGACCTGGAAAATAGTGGTAGGAGAATCTCCTTCACCTGGATTTTCCCCGTTTATAACCGGATTGTCTCCTGTAAAGTTACCATCAAAATATTCTCCCAAAATATTTGTTCCTTTATAATATACCTTCACATAGTCAGTATATTTAGGACTTCCCGCCTTTACTACATGATCAGTCATTGACGGCATTACTTTATAATAAATGTAATTACCGGGAGCAGTCAACATTTCCGTGCGGTCCAAACCACCTTTATCAGCAGCCGTAGCATAAACATTCGCAAGAGAGTCAATAAATGCCTCATTGCGCGCACGCCAATTATCGTATTTACCAACTTCTTCGGTTTCGCTACAAGAAACAAAAGCCAAAGCCAGTAATACTAAGGAGAATAAATAGATTTTTTTACTCATTCGTTAATGGTTTATTGTAAAGTTTTCAATAATGAAGTGATGCTCACTCTGTCTGCGATGATATTGTTCAGTTCAGAGATAGCTACACGCTCTTGCTGCATGGTATCGCGATTACGCAATGTCACGCAGTTATCTTCTAATGTCTGATGATCCACTGTTACGCAGAACGGAGTACCGATGGCATCCTGACGACGATAACGCTTGCCGATACTGTCTTTTTCGTCATACTGGCAGTGGAAGTGGAACTTCAGAGCGTCGATGATCTCACGGGCCTTTTCAGGCAGACCGTCTTTCTTGATCAACGGCATAACAGCCAGTTTCACCGGAGCAAGGGCAGCAGGCAATTTCAGCACAACACGGCTTTCTCCGTTTTCCAGTTGCTCTTCGCAATAAGCAGCGCTCATGATGCTCAGGAACATACGGTCTACACCGATAGAAGTTTCAATCACATACGGAGTGTATGATTCATTCAATTCCGGATCGAAGTATTTGATGCTCTTGCCGGAGAATTTCTCATGCTGAGACAAGTCGAAGTTCGTACGGGAGTGGATACCTTCCACTTCTTTGAAACCGAATGGCATCAGGAACTCGATATCTGTTGCAGCATTGGCATAGTGAGCCAATTTATCGTGGTCGTGATAGCGGTAGCTGGCATCACCGAAGCCCAGCGCTTTATGCCATTTCAGACGAATCTCCTTCCATTTCTTGAACCAATCCAGTTCCGTTCCCGGTTTTACAAAGAACTGCATCTCCATCTGTTCGAACTCACGCATACGGAAGATGAACTGACGGGCAACAATCTCATTACGGAAAGCCTTACCAATCTGGGCAATACCGAAAGGTACTTTCATACGACCGGTTTTCTGCACATTCAGATAGTTTACAAAGATACCCTGTGCCGTTTCCGGACGAAGATAAATCTTCATGGCACCGTCTGAAGTCGATCCCATTTCTGTAGAGAACATCAGGTTGAACTGACGAACTTCCGTCCAGTTCTTAGTACCGGAAATAGGACATACGATCTCTTCATCAACAATGATCTGACGAAGTTCATCCAGATTATTATCATTCAGTGCTTTTGAGAAACGAGTGTGAAGTGCATCACGCTTAGCCTGATGTTCCAACACACGTCCGTTGGTAGAACGGAATTGAGCCTCATCGAATGATTCACCAAACTTCTTGGCGGCTTTTGCTACTTCTTTATTGATTTTATCGTCATATTTAGCCAACTGATCTTCGATCAATACGTCTGCACGATAACGTTTTTTAGAATCCTTATTGTCAATCAAAGGGTCATTGAATGCATCCACGTGTCCGGAAGCCTTCCAAATGGTAGGGTGCATAAAGATGGCAGAGTCGATACCGACAATGTTTTCGTGCAACAGCACCATGCTGTCCCACCAATATTTCTTAATGTTGTTTTTCAATTCAACGCCCATCTGACCGTAGTCATACACAGCGCCCAGTCCGTCGTAGATATCGCTTGAAGGAAATACGAAACCGTACTCTTTGCAGTGCGATACAAGTTTCTTAAAAACGTCTTCTTGTGCCATTTTCTTTTCTATATCTATTAATTTGAATTACCTTTTTTCGTAAAAAGTGCCACAAAGATAGGCATTTATCTCATAAATAAGACAGGGAGGGTATTAATTTATCTTATTCTTCTGTTTGTTCCTGCTCCTGGTCTGCTTTCTTCATGCGATCACGAAGTGCGCTGTTCACCATAAAATTAGCTCCTTAATTATAGGAAAACAAAGGAATTCTTATATATTTGTGCATTCCAATAATACTAGTGCATCTCAATTAATACTAAAGAAAAACATCAGGCTATGATTAAAATTCTACTTTTAATAGACTATTCCAGCGAATTTGACAGGAAATTATTACGTGGTCTCGTACAATACTCAAAAGAAAACGGTCCCTGGCTCTTCTACCGGCTTCCCTCTTATTACAGTGCGATGTATGGAGAAAGAGGAATCTTGGAGTGGGCAAAGAAATGGAAAGCAGATGCTATCATCGGACAGTGGAACAGCAATACAGTCGATTTGCTAAAAGAACTGAATATACCAGTCGTTCTGCAAAATTATCACCATCGAAGTCTCACCTATTCTAACCTGACAGGCGATTATAAAGGAACCGGGAGAATGGCTGCACAGTTCTTTGCCAAAAGAATGTTCCGCAACTTCGCCTATTTCGGTGTTAAAGACGTAGTCTGGTCCGACGAACGTTGTGAAGGATATCGTCAGGAGGTAAAACGAACAGGCGGCAGTTTCTTTTGTTTCGAATCAGATAAGCAGGAAGATGAAATCAGAATGGAAGTAAGTGACTGGTTAGGCCAACTTCCCAAACCGGTTGCTTTATTCTGCTGCGACGATGCGCATGCTTTGTTTATTTCTGAAACCTGCAAAATCAGTAATATCCATATACCGGAGGAAATCGCCCTCTTAGGAGTAGATAATGACGATTTAATCTGCAATATCTCCGACCCTCCTATTTCATCTATTGAATTGGAAGTGGAAAGAGGAGGGTATTCCATTGGAAGACTCATCCATCAGCAAATAAAAAAAGAACATGAAGGAACTTTCAATATTGTAATCAATCCCATCCGCATCGAATTGCGTCAGTCTACGGAAAAACATAATATTAAAGATCCCTATATTCTGGAAGTAGTGAAATATATAGATACTCACTACAGCTCTGATCTGACCATAGAATCTCTGCTTGCCCATATTCCGTTATCACGCAGAAACTTTGAAGTAAAATTCAAAAATGCTTTGAACACCTCCATTTACCAGTATATTCTGAACTGTCGCTGTAATCATCTTGCCGACCTGCTACTCACAACTGATCGATCTTTAGCAGACTTGGCCATCGAAGTTGGCTTTAAAGATTACAATAATATTTCACGCGTCTTCAAAAAATATAAAGGCTGTTCTCCTATTGAATATCGCCAAAAGAAGACTGACCACGTATAACTTTTCGTTTTTTGAATATCACTTTTCGTTTTTGCTATAAGATTTATTATGGAAACAGCCTACTTTTGCCTCATAAGCTAATCGTCCTTTAACCTCCATCGACAATGAGGATACATTAGCTATACAGAATGCTATATATTGATTACAAATATATAATAACGCCCATATATAACCTTAAAATGTCGAACATCATCAAAAAGCAAGGTAAGAGGAAAAAGCTATTCATTCAAAAGCTTATGTCCGCCAAACAGATTTTTATATACTACATAATCATCTGCTCAGGATTATGCACTACCAATTGTATTGGGAATAAAGTCAATAATCCGAAGAAGATAACAACAGAAACATGGAATAATATTTCTGCCTATTTCAAACCTCCGGCAATCTATGAAAACAAATACGGAGAGTATCGCTCTCCTCTCTTGCCAGCCAATGGAGATTCAATTAAAAGCGCCAGCGAATGGAAAAAAAGACGTAAAGAAATAAAAGAAGAATGGATGAGTTTAATAGGGGAATGGCCTCCTGTCATTACCAATCAGAAATTTGAAATAATAAATACCCTTAAACGAGAAGATTTTTATCAATATCGCGTCCGTTTTTGCTGGACACCCAACGAACAGACTGAAGGATATTTATTAATTCCTGATAAAAGAGGGAAAAAACCCGCAGTCATTTCTGTATTCTACGAACCCGAAACAGCCATCGGATCAGGTGGGAAACCCAACCGGGACTTTGCTTATCAACTGACTAAAAGAGGATTTATTACACTATCTCTAGGTACTACACAGACTACAAAAGAGAAAACATACTCTATATATTATCCTGACATCAACAACGCTTCTATACAACCTTTATCAGCATTAGCATATGCAGCAGCTAATGCCTGGGAAGTATTGGCCAAAGTAACAGAAGTAGATTCTACAAAAATAGGTATTGTCGGACATTCATATGGAGGTAAATGGGCGATGTTTGCATCCTGCCTGTATGAAAAGTTTGCTTGTGCAGTCTGGAGTGATCCCGGTATCGTATTTGATGAAACAAAAGGAGGATACATTAACTACTGGGAACCTTGGTACTTAGGTTATTATACCCCTCCCTGGAAAAACACCTGGAATGTAAAAGGTTATAACACACAGAAAGGTGTTTATAGCAGATTGCGAAAAGAAAAACATGATTTACATGAGCTCCATGCACTGATGCCCCCCCGCCCTTTTCTTGTTTCAGGCGGTTTTTCCGACGGACCGGAAAGATGGATACCGCTCAATCATACGATACTCATCAACCGACTTCTAGGATATAAAAACAGAGTAGCTATGACGAACAGACCCAAACATGACCCCAATCCGGAGTCAAATGAGGTCGTCTATAATTTCTTTAAATGGTATTTACTGGACTACCCTATTAATAATTAAACAAATGAATACTATGAACTAAAATAAGCTTCTTTACGGTTCCCCACGAACCTCGTCTAATATCAGCAAGGAGCATGACTATTAGACATAAATGATGACAAGATAAGAATAACTAACGTTTTTTGAGGATCAGTCTGCGTAAAATTGGATAAAACCACCCTTATAACAAGCTAAATTTGTAATACTAGTATTAGCTGATAATGAACATTAATTTATTAACCTTATAAACGTGTAATAGTATGAACAGTCCCTATTGGCAAAAACATCATTTTACAGATTCACCAGTGTGAGATAAACAGAATTACTTACATCTTAAATACCGATTAAAAACATGAGAAATTCACTATTTAAGTTCAAAAGTTATGCTTTTGTTTTGTTGCTATCACTCTCTCTATTCAGTTGTGACAGCAATGATGACGATTCTCTTCCCGAAGTGGAGATCGCAGACAAAGAGAAATGGCTCGACCGTGTAAACGGAGATATCATTTCGTTGAGAAATGCCGTTTTAGTTGTACAGGAAGAAGACTCTATAACCAATATTCAGATAGTCGACAACAGTTATGTTTTAGAGTTCGTCAAGAATGAACCTGTAAAATTTATACTCGACAATGTTAATAATCCTGCTCCTTTAATAGGAATACACAAGATTGATAAAAAATATTTCTGGACGCAGATTATTGATACAGGAACTTCCGCAACGACTCTTCTTAAAGATCAGAACCGGTCTAACTATGAAGTAAGCCCGGACGGAGTATTGCCGCAGTTCGAAATTGACAATTATGGCAATTGGATTATCAATGTGGATAATGACAAAAGAGATGTATACAACCCTGAAGGAAAAAAATACAGAGCAATTGGAGTAAAAGCCCTTTTTAAAGAAATATCTTTTGATACGGATAGTAACGCAACCATTATCACTAATGAGGTTCCATCAAGAGAATATACTTTACCCAAATACAGACCGTTCACCCTCGTGATTTCCACCTCAGCCACAGATACGTTGAAGATGGCGGCAGGATTCTCTATACCTGTCGACTTCATCTGTTCGGGTATTACTTCCTTTGAATTTGTCACTCCTAAAGCCTGGAGTGCAACATACAACTTATCAGAAGACAAGAAAAGCGGAACACTGATTATCACCTCTCCTTCCGGCATGGAAGCAGAGTATGAAGAGAAAGGTTCAGTAGAAGTAATTGCCATCAATAAATACGGCAAACGGTTAACACGAAAGATTCCCGTAAAATGCGAAATGGGATTGATAAACTATGCCAGCGTGACATTCACCGGAAAACCAGATGATATTGAGCTTTTGGCTGCAACTTTTACATTTACAGATGATAATTCTTCCGTAAGTGAAAAGAATGTAAGTTCTATAAAAGCCGGAAACGAATTTAGATTAATGTTGCCGGACGGTTTCCCTATATTGAGAAAAATTACTTTCACGACTTCCGGAGTAGCAAGTGATAACACATTTACATATTACCTTCCTCCAACATACAACCTTACAATTGGCAATCAGGATGTATCTATAACTCCGCCACAGCTACTTTCATACTGGCAGGGAGGCTTGATCCTAAAGATTAATGAAGCCCAACCACTTACAGGTATCAGCCGCTACAATATAACAGGAACAATAATGGGCTTGACCATTGGTCCCAAACTACCTTGGTATCCGAATGGTAATGTAGATATTACCGGTGCGAACAGTGATTCTGACGGTGGAGCAAACACCGCTGCCATCATAGCAATCTATGGACCGCCCAATCAGGCAGGAACTAACCTCAATATAGCAGCAAGATGGGCAGCCTGGGTCAGCTTCGGAGGGCATACAGACTGGTATCTGCCCGCAGCAGACGAAATGCTTCTATTCTGTACCATCTGGGCTGCAGACAAAGAGTTAATGAAACAGACTGTCGAGAAATATGGAGGCACTCCACTGATAGAAGGGACACATTCGACATTCTGGACATCTACCAACATAAATAAGACTCAGGCAAAAATGCTTGATACCAGAACTAAGTCAGTATCACCAGGAACCAAAGTGTATGGATGCTGGACCATGGCTTTCCGAGAATTTAAATGATACAGATAACAGAATTATCTTAAAACTAAGAAAACATGAAAAGAGTATTAACAATCATAACATTCATTTGGCTCTGTACTTATATAGCAGCAACCAATGTACCGAGAACGATCTCCGGAACGGTTATCGATGAAAAAGGAGAAAGCATGATAGGAGTACATGTCGCCGTAAAAGGAACGAATATAGGAACTATTACCAATATAGATGGTAAGTTTACCATCCATTCGCAGGAAAAAAGTCCGGTTCTGATTTTCTCATATGTTGGCTATAAGAAAGCTGAAGTCAGAGCAGACAAAAATATTCTTAACGTCCAAATGGAACCAATGGAAAATGTGCTGGAGGATGTAGTCATAGTAGGATATGGCAGCCAGAAAAAAGGAAGTGTTACAGGTTCTGTTGCCCAGGTAAATGCCCGGGAAATTATGCAGGCACCGATAGGTGCGGTAAGCAATATGATAACAGGTAAACTTCCGGGACTCGTTTCCAAACAGTCCAGTGGGTTACCCGGTGGAGATGGCGCTTCTATCAATATCCGGGGAGCCAGTAGTTTTGCATCCTCCAATTCTCCGGTGGTTATAGTAGATGGTATCCGAAGATCATTCGATCAGTTGAATCCAGAGGAAATTGAATCTATCACCATTTTGAAAGATGCATCAGCTGCAGCCGTATACGGGCTGCAGGCTGCAGCAGGAGTCATATTGGTCACGACTAAAAAAGGCTCTGAAGGAAAACCGACGATCAAATTCTCAAGCTCAGTAGCCATGAGCCGGAATACAATGTTTCCGGAATTTCTCAATGGTCCCGAATACGCTTATTGGTATAACAAAGCCCGCATGTTGAATGGAAAAGATCCTCTGTTCAGCAACAGCAACATACGAAAAATGATAGAAGGAGACCCCGACGGTATATGGGGAAACACGAACTGGGTAGATGAGCTTTTCCGCACAGGACATACCACTCAGAACACAATTACAGTTGACGGAGGAAATGACAAATTAAGATATTTCTTCTCAGTCGGATATTATGATCAGGAAGGAAATGTCAAAAATATAAATTTCGACAGATATAATTTCAGAAGCAATGTAGATGCCAAGATCAGCAAGAATCTGTCTGTATCGATTGGACTTGGAGGACGTAAAGAAAAAAGGGAAGCCCCGACTTTCAGTACAGAAAAAAACACCTGGAATAATGTCTTTCAGCAAGCCATGAGAGCGCATCCCTATCTGCCCAAGACATATGATGGATACCCGGCAGGCAACATCACAAATGGTCCTTTAGTAAGTCCGATAGCCGCTCTTAATGAATCTGGATTCAGAAAGAATTATGCCGATTATTTTGAAAGCAACTTAAATATAAAATGGGATTTGCCTTGGATCACTGAAGGACTTTCCCTGAATTTTTCGGGGAGCTACGACTTTAGCACTACTTATGCCAAAGCATTCCAGACTCCTTTCAAAATGGCACAAGGTACTGTCACCGAACAAGGGTTACAGTATAAAATAGTAGACTCTTCTATCGGCAAGCTGGCGAAATTGGCTGAAAACACATCACGAAGAGGATTCCTCACGCTTCAGGCAAGTGCTAATTATTCACGTACTTTCGGCAAGCATGCTGTTTCCGGGTTACTTTTATACGAGCAATACAGAACAATGTCCAATGAGTTCTCAATCTCTACTCAAGGACTAGATTTCCTGGAATTACCGGAACTGGATTTTGCAAAGGAACTGACAGCAGCCGCAGGTGCGTTTGGCGGTAGCAGCAATATTGTTCCGAATGCCGGATTTGTCGGTCGTTTCAATTATGCTTTCGACAACAAATATTTATTAGAAATATCCGGTCGTTACGACGCCTCTTACAAATTTGTAGGTTCCAAACGGTGGACTTTATTTCCCGCCGTTTCTATCGGATGGAGACTGTCCGAAGAAAAATTCTTCAAAGAAACCTTGCCATTTGTTGATAACCTGAAAATAAGGGGATCAGTCGGTAAGCTAGGAAATGATACCGGAGTAAATGCATATATGTTTTTGAGAACTCTGCAGGCAACTTCATCCGATCCGAGTGTCGTGATAGGTAGTGGTTCACAGAACGCATATAAAACGAATAGCCTGGACAATCCAGATTTGACGTGGGAAAACGTCACAATATATAATATCGGATTCGAATCTACGTTATGGAGCGGATTACTGGGAGTCGAATTTGACGCCTTCTATAAAATTACCAAGGATATACTTGAGAAGCAAGGAGGAACATTCGCTCCTTCAGTCGGAGGATATTATCCGTCTGTCGTGAATACAGGTAAGGCAGATAACCGCGGATTCGAACTGGCTTTGACTCATGAGAACAGAATAAAGGATTTTACTTATGGAGCACGATTCAATATCAGCTGGTATAAGAACAGATATTTAAGCGTGACCGATAGCCCTAATATTCAGGAGCATCTCAAGAGGAATGGACGAAAACTGGGACAAAAGCATGGATTGGTAGCACTCGGACTATTCCAAACAGACGAAGAAGCCCGCAACTGGCCCAGTATATTCGGAGATCAGCGTGCCGGCGACATCAAATATCTGGATGTCAATGGAGACGGTAAATTGACTTATCAGGATGACAGAATGTGGATTGCAGACAGTAATGTCCCGCAACTAAACTCCGCTCTTACCATACACGCCGAATACAAAGGTTTCGATTTCTCTGTAATGTTTCAGGGAGCAGCAATGGCAGAATATGCACTCAGTGGATATTATCCCAACATCGGTTATGACAACACTGAATTTACAAGCCCGTTCTTCCAACAAGGCAATTCGCCCAAATATCTTGTAGAAAATTCGTGGACTCCGGAAAATCCAAATGCCAAGTATCCACGACTATCAGATACGAAGGTACAAAACAACAAATGGGCCTCTACTCTCTGGATAGTAGACGGAAGCTATATCAGATTAAAAACGATACAGTTAGGCTATACATTGCCCAAACATATAGTCAGCAAAATCGGAGCGAATAATCTGAGATTGTATGTATCAGGAGGAAATCTATTCACATGGACTGAGTTCCCCTACATGGACCCTGAAGCACCGGATGTATCCAACGGCTTCTATCCTCAGCAAAAAACATATTCATTCGGCCTCAATGTGACATTTTAAATAACAATAATATGAGAACATATAAATATCTTATAGTAACGATTATAATGGGATTATCATTTACCAGTTGCAACGATTTCCTCGATCCGGACCCGACAGACCGACTGAGTGAAAAATTATTCTGGCAAAATGAAGAGTCTACCGATCTTTATCTGAATTCATTTTATCCATATTTATCATCATACGGCAATTTCGGAACATCACAGTTCAATAATGGTCTTCTTACAGAAGGAATGACGGATATGCTTAAGTATGGTTCCTATTCCGCCGGAGTAGGTAATGCAAACAGAATCGTTTTCAATCCCTATTTTGTTACGGCAGACCAGTCGCAGGGATTAGTTATATGGACTACCTCTTACGAACGTATTCGCAGAGTCAATGAATTCTTATCCAGTATGTCTAAATATTCAACCTACAATGAGGATACGAACAAACGTTATGAAGCACAAATTCGTTTCATCAGGGCATTCTTATACTATCAATTATTATTAAGAACAAACACAGTGATAATATTCGATAAGTTGCCTGACGGCAACAGTAAACCTCTAAGCCCCGAATCAGACTGCTGGGACTTTGTAGAACAAGACCTGGATTATGCAATTCAAAATTTGCCAGTACAATGGGATGCAACCCGTTCAGGAAGAATAACCAAAGGGGCAGCATTAGCAATGAAGTCACGGGCTATGCTCCTTGCCAAACGTTGGGAAAAAGCGCGGGCAGCAGCATCAGAAGTTATTAATTTACAAGATAACGGGAGTTTGGTATATGAGCTTAACAAAGATTATAAGAATGCTTTCAAATCATATTTCGACAATGGAAACAAAGAATCTATCCTAGAATTCAGATATAAACTACCGGCTCCATATCACTCTTTTGACAGAGATTTCGCACCGGGAGGAGATTGGGCCAATAATGGCGGTAGTGCATGTCCCACTCAAGAAATGGTTGAAGAATACGAGTTAGCCACCGGAGGGAAGGCCGACTGGAGCAAATGGCATTCCAAGACAACTGAAACTCCCCCTTATAGTCTTCTGGAACCACGTTTCCATGCTTCGGTCTTATACAATGGCGCAAGCTGGAAAAACAGAAAGATAGAAACCTTTGTAGATGGAAAAGATGGCTATATCGATTACGGTTTTCAGGCTAATACAAACGGGAAAACCACTACGGGTTATTATTTGAGAAAATATCTCGATGAAAGTATAGCTGATATATCTACTACATATAGTGCACAACCATGGATCGAGATCAGACTGGCAGAGGTATATCTCAATCTGGCAGAAGCATGCGCTATGCTGGGAAGTACATACGACAAAGATGCCAATAACGCTATCAGGACAATAAGAGAGAGGGTCAAGTTACCTTATACGGACCTGACCGGAGAAGAATTAATGAAAGCCATCAGACACGAAAGAAAAGTAGAATTAGCCTACGAGGGCTTTTATTACTGGGATTTAAGAAGATGGAGAATGGCAGATAGCATATTGGATGGTGCCCGTTTCCACGGATTAAAAATTACTCAATCCGGAACGACTCTCACATACGAATACATTGACTGTGATAAAGAGGATCGGAAATTTCCTGAAAGGTTCTATAATTTCCCGATTCCTACTACTGAGATAGCAAACAACTTAGCGATTTCACAAATAAACTTATGGTAAAAAATATGATTATGAAAAAGACTAAAACATTTTCAGCATTATTATTAGGCATGATTTTATTCATGACATCCTGTGAGTCACCGGAAGATAATATATCCGCTCCTACATATGCGTTGATTGGGATTGCAGCACAATTTGCCGACGAATCTATTTCAACCCAGCAATTTACTCCCAAGCAACAGCCTCCTTTTGGTGACACCATACGCATACAGTTTCCACGTTACTTCCCCGCCGGTTCATCTACACCGATCGACATCAGTAACATGAGAATAACCGCTACTATACCGGTAAATGTGAGCATACGTCCTAAATTGACAGTGATGGACCTGAATGTAGCGAATACTATTGAAGTGATTAATTCGGATGGAACAATTGATAAACATGTAATTATAGGAGAGATTGAAAAATGAAAATAATAAATAAATATTCTATGCTATTATCTGCTTTTTTATCCATATTGGCTATTATCACATCATGTAATGATGATAAAGATGAGATGAACTACTATCATAGGGTAAAACCTATAAAAAGTATCTATGCAACTTTTGTCGACGGGAATCATCGGTTTGTTCCCAACCAGACAAATCTGGATGCTGATACGATAAAGATCAGTTTCCCATATTATTATCCGGAGGATAGCGAGGACAAGATTGATATCTCGAAAATGAAAGTCTCCATTGAATATAACGAAGACATTTCAGTGATTACGCCTCTACCGGAAATCGTAGATCTTACAAAGTATCATGCGATAGAGATGAAGAATGCAGACGGCAGTACGGACAAAATAATTATTACGGGAGAAGCTAAAAAGAGCAGCATAGCCAAAATCACCTATTTCGCATTACCTCAGGCCAAAGTCTATGGTACAATAGTGGAATCTGAGAAGAAAATCGGCATTGATATGGAAGACAAGGACTTATCGGACCAAGTACCTGAAATCAAGATTTCGGGAGGAGCCACCATACAGCCTGCCCCATCTATAGCCCAGAATTTTAATAAGCCTGTTGAATATACAGTAACTGCCCAGGATGGAACGATTGTAAAATATACCACGAGCAATATTAAAAGTTTAAATAAATTTGAGATCAGTAAAGGAGTGAATATCGCTTCCTGGTTGTCAACTCCGAAATATGAAGGTGCACAAAGAGTTGCATTCTTCAAAGAGGAAGATGTCAAATTCCTCTCTCAATTAGGATTTGACCACATACGTTTATGTATTGATGAAGTGGAATTATGGGAAAGTAATGGAACGAAAATCCGTCAGTTCGGATTTGACCTGCTTCATAATGCCATCCAGTGGTGCAGTAAATATAATATGAGAGTATTAGTTGATATGCATATCACCAGAAACCACCGATTCACACTGTCAGAAAATACATTGTTCACTGATCCGAATGAGCCTGCCAAATTCGTCAAGCTATGGGAAGACCTGTCGGATGAACTGAAGCAATATCCTAATTCACTTGTTGCATACGAATTATTGAACGAACCGGTTTCAAACGATCCTAAAAACTGGAACAGAGTAGCAGCTCTGGCCATATCGGCTATCAGAGCAAAAGAAGCGGACAGAACCATCATAGTAGGTGTTTGTACGACTAATTCAAATGCAATGTATAATGAATTAACGCTGCCACAGACTCACCAGATACTGATGACTTTCCATTATTATGGTCCGTATCTCCTGACAGCATATGGTCTGCAATCAACCACTGGAGGACGCACGGATATTCCGATTCAGTATCCGGGACAATTAGTACCGGACCAATACATCAAAGAACTGCCGGAAGCATGGCAATCCACAGGGCAAAGATATTATAACAGAGAATCGTTGAGTCAGAACCTAATGAAAGGAATAACAAAGGCCAAACAATTGAACGTACCGGTATTTGTCGGAGAATTCGGAACTATGAAGACTACTCCTGAGCCCAGCAGGGCAAACTGGTATCGCGACATGGTAGATATCCTGAATGAAAATAAAGTTCCTTATACATCTTTTGATTATAAAGGTGCCGGATACAGTATTGTGGGAGAAGGACAACAGGTTCTATATCCTGAATTAGTAAATATATTAACCGGCAGATAAAATACTAACATATACAATTATGAAGAATATACCTCCATATAGTTTATTGATTCTGATTTTATTCACTTCCTGTCTCACTCGTAACAAGACAGCATCACAAGATAAACAGATCGAAAGTCTTTTATCACAAATGACACTGGAAGAAAAGATCGGAATGTTACACGGCAATACCATGTTCTCAAGCGGTGGTGTTCCGCGACTTGGAATTCCCGATTTACAGTATTCGGACGGTCCCCACGGAGTCAGATTGGAAGGGGAACCGTACGGATGGAAATCAGCAGAATGGACCAATGATGCCTGTACATATCTACCGGCACTCACTGCTTTATCAGCTACATGGAACCGTGAACTGGCACATCTATACGGAGAAGTACTCGGAGCTGAATGCAAAGCTCGTGGAAAGCACGTCAGTTTAGCTCCGGGAGTTAACATTCACCGCTCTTTATTAAATGGACGCAACTGGGAATATTTCAGTGAAGACCCTTATTTATCGGGAGAATTAGCAGTTCCCTATATTCAAGGTGTCCAGTCACAAGGAGTGGCCTCCTGTGTCAAGCATTTCGCACTAAACAGTCAGGCTTATAATCAGTATACAGTAAGTTCTGAGGTAGACGACCGTACTTTGCACGAAATTTATCTACCGGCTTTTGAGGCAGCTATTCAACGAGGAGGAGCCATGACCGTCATGGCAGCCTACAACAAAGTACGAGGTTTATGGTGCACTGAAAGCTCCTATCTTCTCGACAGCCTGCTTCGCGGAGAATTAGGTTTCGACGGGATGGTAGTATCTGACTGGAACGCAGTCCATAACACAGAGCGGACAGCCCTGTGTGGTATGGATGTGGAAATGGGAACAAACATAAAAGGAAATGGGAAAGAAATGTTCAAACAATATTATCTGGCCGACCCATTACTGCAAAAAGTTCAAAACGGAGAAATCCCGGAAGAAGCAGTCAACAGGAAAGTGCGTAATATCTTAAAATTGATGCTTCGGCTTGACTTGATAGGAAAAGCCCCGTACGACACCACAGGAATGGCTGCAAAACTAGCAACTCCCGCACATTGCAGCATTGCAAGAGAAATAGCAGAAGAATCATTTGTACTTCTGCGAAACTCTAATCATATGCTTCCACTGAACCCGGCACATTATAAGAAAATTGCAGTAATCGGTGCCAATGCAAAAGAAGTATTTGCCCGGGGAGGAGGAAGTACAAAACTGAAAGCCAAATATGAAATTACCCCGCTGGAAGGATTACATAATTTCCTCGGAGACAGCGCTCAAATTGAATATGCGGCAGGATATAAATTAAATAAGAAAGCATATAAAGTCGGGCACTGGTTTACAAATGAATTTGAAACATCAGATCCACAACTGATCAAACAGGCTGTAGCCACAGCAGCAAAAGCCGAACTAGTGATATACATCGGTGGTTTAAGCCACGATCATGGATCTGATTGTGAAGGCTATGACAAGCCTGATCTTAAATTACCCTACGGACAGGACCAACTTCTAGAAGCCCTTTTAGAAGTAAACCCCAACACTGTCGTAGTACTGATGGCCGGTGGTCCTGTCGAGCTAGGCAAATGGTATGAGCATGCCAATGCTTTGCTTCATTGTAGTTTTATAGGAATGGAGGGTGGAAATGCCCTGGCACGTGTTTTATTCGGAGAAGTAAACCCGTCAGGCAAGCTCACCACAACTTGGTGCAAACGGTTGGAAGACATGCCTGATCACGTTTTCGGAGAGTATCCCGGCAACGACACCGTCCGATTCAAGGAAGGATTAATGGTAGGCTACCGATACTTTGATACATATCAGATAGCCCCACAGTTTGAATTCGGTTATGGGCTTTCTTATACATCATTTGAATATTCTGATCTGAAAATGAATCCGATATGGAAAGACCCGGACAAAGAATTTGATGTATCCTTCAGTATTACTAACACAGGTAAACGATATGGGCAGGAGATTGCACAGTTGTACATACATCAGCAGCAATGCAGCGTCAAACGTCCGGTGAAAGAGCTGAAAGGTTTTGAGAAAGTATCTCTGGAAGCGGGAGAGTCCAGACAAGTCACTCTGAAACTACCTCGCCGTGCTTTACAATATTATGATGTAATAAGTAAAAGCTGGAAGGATGAACCGGGAATCTTTACGATTCAAGTCGGCGCATCATCGCGAGATATAAGGTTACAAAAAGACTTCGAGCTAAAAAAATAAAGAATCAACCCCAAGGAAGCTACAGCGAAAAACAGAAAAAGAAATACGTTATTTGAATATCGCTTTTCGTTTTTCTTCTAAAAAAAGCGCTACTTAGCCTCTAACTTTGTACTAACAATCATCAGACTAGTTCTGTAAACTAATTCATCTAAATAATGGAAAATAGTAAACTCTCAAGCGGAAAAAAGACATACTACATTTCGATAGGCATTCTGGCCGGAATGTTTTTCATCTTCGGATTTGTATCCTGGGTCAACTCCATACTTATCCCCTACTTCCGCATATCCTGTGAACTGACACATTTTGAATCCTACTTCGTGGCATTCGCTTTTTATATAGCTTATTTTGTGATGGCTATACCATCAGGAATACTCCTAAAGAAAGTGGGATTCAAACGAGGAATCATGTATGGTTTCATGCTGACAGCACTGGGAGCCTTCATCTTTGTTCCGGCTGCTTTAGCCCGACAATTTGAGATTTTCCTATTAGGTCTATTTTCCATAGGAACAGGACTGGCAATCTTACAAACAGCCGCCAATCCCTATGTGACCATTATAGGACCAATTGAAAGCGCTGCCCGGCGTATCAGCATCATGGGAATATGTAACAAGTTTGCCGGGATTATTTCTCCACTTATCTTTGCCGCATTGATTCTGAAAGCTGACGACAGTGAGCTTTTCGCAATGATAGAGTCGGGCACTTTGGATGCAGTGACCCAAAGTGCCATGCTCGACGAACTAATACAACGCGTAATCGTTCCTTATGCCATATTAGGAGTCCTTCTTCTATTAGCCGGCATCAGTATCCGCTATTCCGTTTTGCCGGAAATCAATACGGACGAGCAAAATGCAACAGAGGAAGAAGCAAACGGACATAGCAATAAAAAAAGTATTTTCGATTTCCCTTATCTCATATTAGGTGCATTAGCTATCTTTTTCCATGTGGGCACACAAGTAATAGCAATTGACACAATCATCAATTACGCCAATTCCATGGGAATGGATTTGCTGGAAGCAAAAGCCTTTCCTTCATATACATTAGCATGTACAATGATCGGATATATACTAGGGATTATCGTTATCCCGAAATATCTATCGCAAAAGAATGCTTTGATCATATGTACCGTATTAGGACTGTTCCTTTCATTCGGTGTTGTATTCGCGGACTTTAACGTGACCATTTTCGGACATCAGGCCAACGCCTCCATTTTCTTCCTGAACGCACTGGGATTCCCCAACGCCTTAATTTATGCAGGCATCTGGCCACTGTCAATTCATGGATTGGGAAGGTTTACCAAGACCGGTTCTTCACTGCTCATCATGGGACTTTGCGGGAATGCCATATTACCGTTGATTTATGGGTATTTTGCCGATTTATATGACTTACGCACCGGCTACTGGGTATTGATTCCATGTTTCCTCTATCTGGTATTCTTTGCTGTCAAAGGGCATAAAATCACCTCATGGAGATAATACAAATTGAGAAACCTCAAACTATATAATAAGATGACGAGATTAATTATAACAAACGGAAAGCTCATACTTCCAGACCGTATAGAAACCGATAAAGCGTTGATTTGCAAAGATGGCAAGATTGAGCAGATTGTATCGGAAGAAGCACTCGAACTACTTCCCGATGATCAGATAATGGATGCCGGGCAACAATATGTATCACCGGGCTTTATTGACATGCATATCCATGGTGGTGGCGGACATGACTTCATGGATGGAACCACAGAAGCATTCTTAGGTATAGCAGAGACACATGCCCAATATGGCACAACCGCTATGGTCCCTACCACATTAACCAGTACAAACGATGAGTTAATGAACATATTTGCAACTTATCAAAAAGCCAAAGTACTCAATACCCGAGGAGCAAAGTTTATCGGATTGCACCTTGAAGGACCTTATTTCTCTCCCGGTCAATGTGGAGCACAAGACCCACAATACCTTAAAAAGCCACGGCCGGAAGAATATAACATTATCCTGGAGGCTTCAAAAGATATAGTACGCTGGAGTGTTGCGCCCGAACTGGAAGGTGCCATTGAAATGGGAAACATTCTAAAGGAACAACAGATCCTCCCTTCCATTGCCCATACTGATGCTATATTCGAAGAAGCAGAGCAGGCATATAAAGCAGGGTACACTCACATCACCCATTTATACTCGGCAATGTCCACTGTAACCCGCAGAAATGCTTTCCGATATGCAGGAGTAGTAGAAGCAGCATACCTGATCGACGACATGACGGTAGAAATTATTGCTGATGGAATACATCTCCCCAAAGCACTTCTCCAGTTTGTATACAAATTCAAAGGAACTGATAAAACCGCACTCTGTACCGACGCCATGAGAGGGGCAGGCATGCCGGATGGAGAATCTATTTTAGGAAGCCTTGCGAACGGACAAAAAGTAATCATAGAAGATGGCGTAGCCAAGATGCCGGATCGTTCGGCCTTTGCGGGTAGTGTCGCTACAACCGATCGTCTGGTCAGAACGATGATTCAGTTAGCAGACACCCCATTAGTGGATGCCGTCCGCATGGTGACTCTCACCCCTGCCCGCATTTTGCACATCGATCAGACCAAAGGTTCTATTGAAGCAGGCAAAGACGCCGATATCGTCATTTTTGATAATCAAATCAATGTTATTAACACAATATCAGAAGGCCATGTTATCTACAGTAAACGAGACTAAACCCAAAGTATTCCAGCAAGAACAATTAACAGTCAAAATTTATCCAGACATCCGGCAAATGGGGTGTGAAGCAGCCAAAGAGGTAGCAGAGCAAATCTGTAAACTTCTGGAGAGTAAAACAGAAATCAATATGATCTTTGCTGCCGCCCCCTCGCAAGAAAAATTTCTAAGTCAGCTCATACGTGATCAGCGGATAGACTGGAGCAGAGTCAATGCTTTTCATATGGATGAATATATAGGTATTCACCCGGAGGCGCCACAAAGTTTCGGACATTTTCTCCGCATCCGTATCTTCGACAAAGTACCTTTCAGAAAGGTTAATTATTTAAATGGCCGCGCAGAAAGTCTGGACGGAGAATGTAAGCGATATGCCGATTTGCTGACGCAATATCCACCTGATATTGTATGTTTAGGAATCGGAGAAAACGGGCACATCGCTTTTAATGACCCCGATGTAGCTGACTTTAATGATCCTGAACTAGTCAAAATAGTAAAGCTCGATCCAATATGCCGCCAACAGCAAGTCAATGAAAAATGTTTTGAAACACTTGACTTGGTACCCAAAGAAGCGTTGACTCTGACAATACCTGCCTTGCTGAAAGCGGAATGGATGTTTTGTATTGTTCCTTTCAAGAATAAGGCACATGCAGTATATCAGACCGTCTATGGCGAAATTTCAGAGAAATGTCCGGCAAGTATATTACGCAGAAAAGAAAAATCTTCATTATATTTGGATGCTGAAAGCGCAGAACTAATTAATCTATAACAAATTATGAAAAGCAGAATATCTTTCTTCTTTGTATTACTGATTATTAGCACCAGTATTTACGCACAAAAAGTCATGAGAATAGGGATTATAGGCTTAGACACATCCCATTCTACCGCTTTTACAGAATTAATTAACGGTGGTTCAGATGAAACCTTTTCCAAAGGTTTCCGGGTAGTAGCCGCCTATCCATACGGTTCGAAAACGATTCAATCCAGCTATGAACGCATCCCAGGATATATAGAGAAAGTAAAAGAACAGGGAGTGGAAATTGTTCCTTCCATAGCCAACCTGCTGACCAAAGTCGATTGCGTACTCTTAGAGACCAACGATGGACGACTCCATCTGGAGCAAGCGATGGAAGTGTTCAAGGCAGGAAAAATCTGCTATATTGATAAGCCTGTCGGAGCTACGTTAGGAGATGCCATTGCTATCTATGAGATGGCGGAGAAATACAATATACCGGTTTTCTCATCCTCAGCCTTACGATTTACCCCTCAAAATCAAAAACTGAGAAGTGGTGAACTGGGTAAGATACTGGGTGCAGACTGTTACTCTCCCCATAAGGCAGAGCCTACCCACCCGGATTTCGGCTTTTACGGTATTCATGGAGTCGAGACTCTGTATACAATCATGGGAACCGGATGCGAATCGGTCAACCGCATGTCTTCCGACAGAGGTGATGTTGTAACAGGACGTTGGAAAGACGGGAGAATCGGAACATTCAGAGGCATCACCAAAGGACCGCAAATCTATGGAGGAACAGCATATACACCGAAAGGTTCGGTAGCTGTAGGTGGCTATCAGGGATACAAAACTCTCCTTGAACAGATTCTGAAATTCTTCCGAACAGGAATACCACCGATCTCAAAAGAAGAAACCATTGAAATATTCACCTTTATGAAAGCTTCTAACATGAGCAAAGAGCAAAATGGGAAAATTATAACATTGGAGGAGGCTTATCAAAAAGGTTGGAAGGATGCGCGGAAATTAATCAAAGCTTGCAACAAGAAATAAAAAGAGAATGAAAATCATATATAAGAATATCGGTATCTGGGCTATCTCCTTGATCATTGTCTCCTGTTCTTCATCCCAGAGGCAAGTTGCCAATGAAGCGAACGGGAAAGTCAACCTTGTCATTCTCGATCCGGGACATTTCCACGCCAGTTTGCTTCAGAAAGACACTTTAGCTGCCATTAACGATACAATATGGATCTATGCTCCCAAGGGTATAGAGGTTGACCAGTATCTGAAAAGCATCGACTCTTACAATCAGCGGGCAGAAAAGCCAACCGCATGGGTAAAGCAACTATATACAGCAGATGATTACCTGTCCAAAATGCTTGCCGGACATCAGGGGGATGTTGTGGTGCTGGCTGGAAACAACCGGAAAAAAACACAATATATAATAGAGTCTGTCAAAGCCGGGTGTAACGTACTTGCAGACAAGCCACTGGCCATCAACCAACAGGACTTTAAACAATTACTTGATGCTTATCAGCTGGCCAAAGAAAAGAAACTTCTTCTATATGATTTGATGACCGAAAGATATGATATTCTCAATATGATAGAAAAAGAACTTATGCATCAGAAAGGGCTTTTTGGCGAACTGCAGAAGGGACTACCGGACAATCCTTCCATTACAATGGAAAGCGTTCATCATTTCTTCAAAAACGTATCCGGCAAACCACTGATCAGACCGGCCTGGTATTATGATGTAGCACAACAAGGAGAAGGAATCGCTGACGTCACCACCCATCTCATTGACCTGATACAGTGGCAATGCTTCCCCAATGAAGCTATTCATTATCAATCGGATGTAGAAGTAACAGATGCCAAGCACTGGCCAACATCTATCACCTTGTCAGAGTTCAGTCAATCCACTTTAATCGATTCATTCCCACCCTATCTTGATAAATATGTAAAAAATGACATTCTGGAAGTTATGGCAAACGGAACGTTGAATTTTACTATTAAAGGCATTAACATAGGTATGAAAGTCAGCTGGAATTATGCTCCTCCTGCCAACGGAGGTGATACCTTTACTTCTATCAAGAAAGGAAGCAAAGCCACCTTAGAAATTATTCAAAATAAAAGCAACAACTTTATCAGGCAACTCTACATCCGGAAGGAAAATAAAACAGATACCGCAACCTTTGAAATGGAATTGCAGAAGGCAGTCGGTCAGTTGCAGAAAACATATCCATTCCTTTCCGTGAAAAATGAAGGTGAAGGATTATATCTTATTGACATACCACTCGAAAACAGATCGGGACATGAAGAGCATTTCGGTAAAGTAGCCAAATCATTCCTTCACTACCTGAAATGCAAGGATATGCCGGATTGGGAAAATGAGAATACAATATCAAAATATTACATCACTACTACAGCTGTAGAAATGGCACATAAATAAATAGTTTAAAAGGTGTTAGAAACGATAACCAAATATTATGATAATGAATCCATGTTTCATGGATTCATTCCTCATATCATGGGGACACGACTTGATATGCTGATCATTCATTCCAGTCCCGACCGGCTTAACCACATTTGGTCGGATATCACGAACGAGCTGGAAGGCCTGGACAAACTATTAAACCGGTTTGATCCGGCAAGTGAAGTTGCCAGGCTAAACGCATTACAACCACAAGCTCCTATTCTCATTAGTAAAGAACTGGAGAATATTCTCCAACTGAGTCAATACTATTATGAGAATACACTCCATCTTTTTGATATCACACTCAAAGATTTTTCCCGTATCAGATTCCACAACAACCAATACATCTCATTTGCAGTCTCCGGACTATCACTTGATTTCGGAGGTTTCGCCAAAGGATATGCATTGAAAAAGATTAAGCACATTCTTGAACAGGAGAGTTTATCGGACGCTTTCATCGATTTCGGCAACAGTTCTATTTCAGGTATGGGACATCATCCGTATGGAGATTGTTGGAAAGTCAGTTTCGAGAACCCATATAACCATCAGTTATTAAATGAATTCAACCTGAAGAATAACACACTATCGACTTCGGGCAATACATTACAGTATACTCAGCATATCATAAATCCTCTTACCGGAAGCTACAATCAGCAACGAAAAGCTGCTACTATCATATCGGAAGACCCATTGGAAGCAGAAATCCTCAGTACGGTCTGGATGATTGCCGATGAAGAACAACAGAAACAAATAAAAGAGAAATTCAAAAATATACAAGCAACCTTATACGACTTATAAATATGAAAGATGAAAAAGAAAAAGGAGTAGATTTAAGTCTCAGACAATTTATCAAAAACCTGGGATACTTCACCGGAGGAACCGCTTTATTGGCCACAACTCCCTGGCTTACCTCCTGCACTCCCGAAAAGCTGAAGGAAATTAAGAATAACAAAGCACGGGTGGCACTGATCGGTACCGGCTCCAGAGGGCAATACCACATTCATAACCTCAAAGAAATTCCTCATGCGCAGATTGTAGCCTTATGTGATAATTATGAACCGAATCTTCAGCAGGCACTGGCGCTTTGTCCGGATGCAAAACCGTATAAAGATTATCGCAAGTTGCTGGAATCGGCAGAAATCGACGGAGTCATCATTTCCACTCCGCTAAACTGGCATGCACCTATTGTATTGGATGCATTAGCTGCCGGTAAACATGTTTTCTGCGAGAAGGCAATGGCACGCACACTTGACGAATGTAAAGCCATTTACGATGCCTATGCACACACCGACAAGGTTCTTTATTTCTGCATGCAACGAATGTACGATGAAAAATACATCAAAGGAATACAGATGATTCATTCCGGACTTATAGGAGATGTAGTCGGCCTGCGCTGTCACTGGTTCCGTAATGCAGACTGGCGCCGCCCCGTTCCTTTACCGGAACTGGAACGGAAAATCAATTGGAGGTTGTACAAAGAAAGTTCGGGAGGATTGATGACCGAACTTGCCTGCCACCAGCTGGAAGTTTGTAACTGGGCTGCCAAGAAAATGCCGGAATCGATTATGGGTATCGGAGATATTGTCTATTGGAAAGACGGACGCGAAGTTTATGACAGCGTGAATGTGACTTACAGATACTCAGATGGAGTGAAGATTACCTACGAATCACTGATTGCCAACAAGTTCAATGGAATGGAAGACCAGATCCTGGGCAATAAAGGAACGATGGAGATGGCAAAGGGCATCTACTATCTGGAAGAAGATCACTCTACTTCCGGAATTCGCCAACTCATCGGACAAGTGAAAGACAAGGTGTTCGCCGCGATACCGACAGCCGGTCCCAGTTGGCGTCCGGAAACAAAGATGGAATACACTCCTCACTTTGTTATTGAGGGCGATATCCACGTCAACAATGGTTTAAATATGATTGGAGCAGACAAAGACGGTTCGGATATCATTCTCTCTTCTTTCTGCCAGTCTTGCATTACCGGAGAAAGAGCACAGAATATAGTGGAAGAAGCCTACTGCTCAACAGTTCTCTGCTTATTGGGCAATCAGGCAATGGAGGAACAACGCCATCTTCTTTTCCCGGATGAATATAAAATACCCTATATGAAATTCTAAGCCATGAAAGATATAATCATTACATCCAGAAGACTCAGACAGGAAAGAAACATTTATCTCCTGAGTTTTATACTTGCATTCATTATCAATGTAATCGCAATCATTGTCTACTCCCGGCCGTGGATAGAAGTGATTTCCCAAATCGGTTATGTGATAGCCATCAGTTTCCTTATCTATTTTCTGATATGGATTCCCCGCGGAATACTGGCAATAGCAGTATACTTTTTCCGAAGAAGAAAATAAAAGAATTACGTTTTTTGAAGGGGAATTGACGGAAAAACTCATTCACATATCCTAATAACAACCTAATTTTGGAGAAAAATAAATACTATGACTACAAGAAGAGATTTCATTAAAAAAACAGTAGCGGGCACAGCTGCGCTTTCTTTAGGAAGCATTCTTCCGGGATTTGGTTCCAGTCGATATCAGGATATTCTAGGAGCCAATGAGAAAATACGTATCGGGGTAATCGGGGTAAATTCAAGAGGTAACGCCCTAGCTCAGGGTTTTGCCAAACAGCCCGATTGTGAAGTAACTTACATTTGCGACGTCGACTCAAGAGCACTTGAAAAATGTCAGGCAGCGATTCACAAAATTACCGGACGCACACCAAAGGGAGAAAAGGATATTCGTAAGATGCTTGAATCGAACGATTTTGAGGCGGTAGTCATTGCCACTCCGGACCATTGGCATGCCAAAGCTGCCATCATGGCCATGCAGGCAGGTAAACATGTTTATCTGGAGAAACCTACCAGTCACAATCCGGCAGAGAACGAGATGCTGGTCAGAGCTGCTTTAAAATATAACCGGATTGTTCAGGTCGGCAACCAGCGCCGTTCCTGGCCGAACGTTATCAAAGCTATCGAAGAGATTAAATCCGGTTCCATCGGAAATGTAAGATATGCCAAGTCATGGTATGTCAATAACCGTCCTTCTATCGGCACAGGCAAAGTGGTCCCTGTACCCGATTATCTGGACTGGGATTTATGGCAGGGACCTGCTCCCCGTGTCACAGATTTTAAAGACAACTATATTCATTATAACTGGCATTGGTTCTGGCATTGGGGAACAGGAGAAGCACTGAATAATGGAACTCACTTTATTGATATCCTCCGTTGGGGTCTGGGCGTAGATTATCCTACAAAAGTTGATTCAATCGGAGGACGCTACCGATACCAGGACGACTGGCAAACTCCGGACACTCAACTCATCACTTTCCAGTTCGGCGACGAAGCATCCTGTTCATGGGAAGGGCGAAGTTGCAACACAATGCCGGTAGACGGATATGGGGTAGGAACTGCCTTTTATGGTGATACAGGTACGCTCTTTATTAGTGGCGGTAATGAATATAAGATTGCAGACATTAAAGGGAAAACAATCAAGGATATAAAGAGTGATCTAAAATTTGAGACCGGCAACTTATTAAACCCATCTGAGAAACTGGATTCCTATCATTTCCGCAACTGGTTTGACGCCATCCGCAAAGGCGGTAAGCTGAATTCCGGCATTGTAGATGCCTGCATCAGTACTCAGTTAGTACAGTTAGGCAATATCGCACAGCGCGTAGGTCATTCTTTAGATATTGATCCGGGAAGCGGACGTATTCTGAACGATCTGGAAGCTAATAAGCTCTGGGGCAGAGAATACGAAAAAGGTTGGGAAATACGGGTATAACCCCGCCCCCTCTTCCTCGTTTTTTCATTAGGTTATAGTTTTGTTGAGGTATGCCATTTTTGCGACATACCTCTTCTTTGTATCATAAAGCGAACAGAGTTTATGTTATCATATTTCACCATATAAGCGCATCCGTGGCAGAGATACTGCAACACCCCGACCAAGCTCCCATGAAAAACTTCAACCTTTTATTTATAAACCAGACAAACGTTTCTAATAAATTCCTGCATCGTTTATTATAAACGTCCCCCCAGTTTATTATAAACTCAAATTCCCCTTTTCAAAGATTAATCTTTAATTTTATGCAACAAAAAAGGCTGCAAACCCGCTAAGAGTTCGCAGCCCATCAATGATAAATGAGTCTCACAGAGTCTGTTTTCTCAGACTTCTATTCGTTATATTGTCAGTATATCATACCAAATTAAAGGCATATACTTCCTATCAGATGCAGCAAAAAACAATTCTTTTTTCATTGGTTCAGGTTTTAATTAAAGCTGGATAGCCGACTACAAATATACAACATAAAAAGGGCTTTGTCAAGTCTTCGGGAAGTTTACACAAGAAAACAAAGGATTACTGAAGCTGTCAGCATCATAAAAAACGTGAGTTCTTTTCGTCCTCATATTGAATTTATTTCGTATTTTTGCGTGCACATCCTCCTTTTTTTGATGGATAGAAGAAAATTTGTTGTTAAAGCAAAGCGAAGATTGATATATGAGTGACGAAATCAACGAGATAACGGAAGGACATTCAGACTACAAACCGGCGGACGCGCGGGACGAAAACGTAAAGCATCAGTTAACAGGCATGTACCAGAATTGGTTTCTGGACTATGCTTCTTATGTGATTCTGGAACGTGCCGTTCCCCACATCAATGACGGTTTGAAGCCTGTACAACGACGTATTCTACATTCCATGAAACGTCTGGACGACGGGCGGTATAACAAAGTGGCAAATATTGTGGGACACACCATGCAGTTCCATCCGCACGGTGATGCTTCTATCGGCGATGCACTGGTACAGTTGGGGCAGAAAGACCTGCTGATAGACTGTCAGGGTAACTGGGGTAATATACTCACCGGTGATGGTGCGGCAGCTCCCCGTTACATCGAGGCACGCCTTTCCAAGTTTGCGCTGGACATCGTATTCAATCCCAAGACGACCGAATGGAAGCTGTCTTACGACGGCAGAAACAAGGAACCGGTCACCCTCCCCGTGAAGTTCCCGCTATTGCTGGCACAGGGAGTGGAAGGTATCGCCGTCGGACTTTCATCCAAGATATTACCTCACAACTTCAATGAACTTTGCGACGCCTCCATCAGCTATCTGCGTGGAGAATCGTTCCAGCTATATCCCGACTTCCAGACAGGCGGTTCCATCGACGTAGCCAAATACAATGACGGAGAACGCGGCGGAGCGGTAAAAGTACGCGCCAAGATCAACAAGCTGGACAACAAGACACTCGCTATCACAGAGATTCCGTATGGCAAGACCACCTCTACCGTCATCGACTCCATCCTGAAAGCTGTTGACAAAGGAAAAATCAAGATACGCAAAGTAGACGATAATACAGCCGCCAACGTAGAGATACTGGTACACCTGGCACCCGGAACTTCATCGGACAAAACGATCGACGCACTGTACGCCTTTACCGACTGCGAGGTAAGCATCTCACCCAACTGCTGTGTGATTGATGACAGCAAGCCTCACTTCCTCACCGTCAGCAAGGTACTGAAAAAGTCGGCAGACAACACACTGGGACTGCTGAAACAGGAACTGGAAATCAAGAAAGGGGAAATACTGGAATCACTCCATTTCGCTTCCCTCGAAAAAATATTTATCGAAGAACGAATCTATAAGGACAAAGAGTTCGAGCAATCCAAAGACATGGACGCCGCCTGCGCACATATCGACGACCGCCTGACTCCTTTCTACCCGAGCTTTATCCGTGAAGTGACCAAAGAGGATATTCTCAAACTGATGGAAATCAAGATGGGACGCATCCTGAAGTTCAACACCGACAAAGCCGATGAACTGATCGCCCGTATGAAAGAAGAGATCGCCGAAATCGACGATCACCTCGCTCACATCGTGGACTATACCGTAAACTGGTATCAGATGCTGAAAAGCAAATACGGAAAGAACTTCCCGCGCCGCACCGAACTGCGCAACTTCGACACCATCGAAGCCGCCAAAGTGGTAGAGGCCAACGAGAAACTCTACATCAACCGTGATGAAGGATTTATCGGAACAGCACTGAAGAAGGATGAATTCGTAGCCAACTGTTCGGATATCGATGACGTGATCGTCTTCTTCCGGGATGGTAAATATATCGTCACTCCGGTAGCCGACAAGAAGTTTGTGGGCAAAAACATTCTTTACGTCAATGTATTCAAGAAGAATGACAAACGCACCATCTACAATATCACTTACCGGGACGGCAAAGAAGGAACGACGTATATCAAACGTTTTGCCGTGACAGGTGTGGTCCGCGACCGTGAATACGATGTCACGCAAGGAACGCCGGACTCACGCATCACTTATTTCAGCGCCAACCCGAACGGAGAAGCCGAAATCATCAAAGTGACATTAAAGCCGAACCCGCGTGTAAGACGCATCATCTTCGAACGTGATTTCAGTGAAATCAGCATCAAGGGACGTCAGGCACAGGGAGTGATCCTCACCCGACTGCCAGTGCATAAGATTACCCTGAAACAGAAAGGAGGCTCTACCCTCGGAGGACGAAAAGTATGGTTCGACCGCGATATCCTGCGCCTCAACTACGACGGACGGGGTGAATATCTGGGAGAATTCCAAAGCGACGACACCATTCTGGTAGTGCTCAACAATGGCGAGTTCTACACCACTAATTTCGATTTGAGCAACCACTACGAAGATAATGTCAGCATCGTCGAGAAGTTCGACCCGAACAAGATATGGACTGCCGCGCTTTATGACGCCGACCAACAGAACTATCCGTATCTGAAACGTTTCTGTTTTGAAGGTTCCAACCGCAAGCAGAACTATCTGGGAGATAACAAGAATACCCGTCTGATCCTGCTGACTGATGAGTACTATCCTCGTCTGGAAGTCATATTCGGCGGACACGACAGTTTCCGTGAAGCGATGGTGATTGACGCGGAAGAATTTATCGCAGTCAAAGGCTTCAAGGCAAAAGGAAAGCGTATCACTACCTATACGGTGGATACCATCAACGAGCTTGAACCGACCCGTTTCCCGGAACCGACTAACGAACAACCGGAACAACCGGAAGAAGAACCGGAAAATCTGGACCCGGACAGCGATAAGAGCGAAGGGGACATCATCGATGAGATTACGGGACAGATGAAGCTGTTTTAGCTAATGTATACATGCGGTAAAAAAATACCCAATGTGCCAATGAAGAAAAACTTATTATACTTAGGGCTGACAGGATACCTCCTGTTCGCCCTCTGCACAAGATTACAGGCGCAGACCGACAGTCTGCAAGCACATCGCTACGTAACACGTGCCACCATGTACGGAATCGGATTTACCAATGTGTTCGACACCTATCTTTCGCCTCAGGAATATAAAGGAATAGATTTCCGTATTTCCCGCGAGACGATCCGGATGACAAAGTTGTTCGACGGGAATGTTTCTGTGCAGAACTTCTTTCAGGCAGACGTCGGCTATACACACAACCGCGCAGACAACAACAATACCTTCTCCGGACTCGTCAACTGGAACTATGGCCTCCATTACCAGTTCCGCCTCACCGAGAACTTCAAGTTACTGGCAGGAGGACTGTTTGACGTCAACGGAGGATTTGTCTACAATCTCCGCAATTCGAACAATCCGGCTTCTGCCCGGGCATACGTCAATCTGGACGCTTCGGGAATGGCTATCTGGCATTTGAAAATCAAGCGCTATCCGATGGTACTCCGCTATCAGGTCAACGTACCGATGATCGGACTTATGTTCTCACCGCACTACGGACAGTCTTATTACGAAATCTTCTCACTGGGCAACTCCAGTGGAGTTATTCAATTTACCTCTCTCCACAATCAGCCGTCCCTTCGTCAGATGCTTTCTGTCGATCTCCCGATAGGATACACCAAGATGCGTTTCAGTTATCTGGCAGACTTGCAACAATCCAATGTTAACGGAATCAAGACACATACCTACTCTCATGTATTTATGGTAGGATTTGTGAAAGACCTGTATCGGGTTTCCAACAAAAAAGGAGCGAATCTGCCTCCGTCGGTGAGAGCGTACTAGGAGAAGTGGAGAGTTGAGAGTTGAAAGTGAAGAGTTGAGAATTGAGAGTTTATGGACAAGAACTGAAAGATTAAGAATGAGAAATAGAATTATACAAATACTTTTACTACTCTGTTGCCTCCCGATACAGACGGGGTGCATCGGAGAAGATGATTACGCTGATGATCCCGTAGGAAACTTCGAGCAACTATGGAAGATCATTGACGAACGGTATTGCTTTCTGGACTCGAAAGGTATTGACTGGGATGCGGTTCATGAGAAATACAGCAAACTGATTGTACCGGGTATGTCCAATGACGACCTTTTCGATAAACTCAGCGAGATGCTCTATATCCTGAAAGACGGTCATGTCAATCTTTCATCTGCCAAGCGTGTCTCTTATTACGACGCATGGTATCAGGGGTATCCGTGGAATTATCGGGAAGATATTCTTTACCAGTATTACCTGGGCAGTGCCAGCAAGGACTACTATACATCGGCGGGGATGAAGTATAAAATATTCGATAATAATATCGGATATATCCGCTACGAAAGTTTCAGTTCCGGGGTCGGCGATGGCAATCTGGATGAAATCCTTGTCTATCTGGCAACTTGCAACGGACTGATTATCGACGTACGCGACAACGGAGGAGGTAACCTGACCAATTCTTCCCGCATTGCCGCCCGATTTACCAATAGCAAAATTCTGACCGGATTCATACAGCATAAGACGGGAACAGGACATAGTGACTTCTCCAAACCGGAACCGATTTACCTGGAGCCTTCCAACAGCATCCGCTGGCAGAAGAAAGTCGTTATACTGACCAACCGCCGTTGCTACAGTGCAACCAATGATTTCGTCAATCTGATGCGCAGCATAGACAACGGCAAGATCATTCAGGTCGGTGACCAGACAGGTGGCGGTTCGGGACTTCCTTTCACATCAGAACTGCCGAACGGATGGAGCATCCGCTTCTCCGCCAGTCCTCATTTCGACAAAAATATGCAGCCGCTGGAAGAAGGTATTTTGCCTGATATAGCTATCGATATGACTGAGGATGACCAATCTAAACATAGGGACACACTGATTGAAAAGGCTTTTGAAATCTTAAGTGAGTAACTTTGTTGCCTAATTATTTGTCAAATCAGAAAATCTTCCTATCTTTGCACCGCTAAACAAAAAGCGACGCATGCGGATGTGGCGTAATTGGTAGCCGCGCCAGACTTAGGATCTGGTGCCGTGAGGCGTGTAGGTTCGAGTCCTATCATCCGCACACATTTATATAAACTAGAAAGCCTTCAAGAAATATCTTGGGGGCTTTTTAATTGATTACATATATGAAGAAACATCAACTTTGCTGCATCGGCCATATCACTTTGGATAAGGTAGTCACTCCTCAAAGCACAGTCTATATGCCTGGAGGCACAGCTTTCTATTGTTCACACGCTATCCGCCATTTCAATGACATAGATTATGCATTAGTGACAGCAGTCGGCGCTACGGAAATGAAAGTAGTAGACCAGCTGCGCGGGATAGGCATCAGCGTAACCGCATTACCCAGCCAGCACTCTGTATACTTCGAGAACATCTATGGAGAAAATCCGGATGACCGTACACAACGTGTGTTGGCCAAAGCCGATCCTTTCACCGCTTCCCAGCTTCAGGAAATAGAGGCGGAAATTTATCATCTTGGTTCGCTGTTAGCAGATGATTTTTCTTTAGAAGTGATTAAGGAGTTATCCCGGAAAGGATTGATAGCTGTCGATTCGCAAGGATACCTGCGTGAAGTACGTGATACGCACGTATACCCGGTAGACTGGACTGACAAGCGGGAAGCTCTGCAATATATTCATTTCCTTAAAGTAAATGAGCACGAAATGGAAGTGCTCACAGGACTTTCCGATCCGCATGAGGCTGCACGTAAACTGCACGAATGGGGAGTGAAAGAAGTATTAGTCACTTTGGGAAGTATGGGGTCTCTCATTTACGACGGTACGGATTTTTATCGCATTCCGGCTTATAAACCCGGACAAGTAGTAGATGCAACCGGCTGTGGAGATACTTATACTATCGGATATTTGTATCAACGGGTATCGGGTGCGAGCATCGAAGAAGCAGGTCGGTTTGCTGCCGCCATGTCTACGCTGAAGATCGAGAAATCCGGTCCTTTCTGTGGAAATAAGGAAGATGTTATTCGATGTATGGAAACTGCGGAGCAGATGTACTAAAAGAGAGCCATACAGGCGTTAATATCAATAAGCAGAGCGCTGTTTTATCTTGAAAAAGGATGAAACAGCGCTCTGTTTATTAACTACTTTTTTCTCCTGTTCTTAATAAGTTGCCCTAGAAAAACACCACTCATTGTGAAAATCATTGCAATGGAAGCAGAGAACCAACGACTACTTTCCGTACATAAAAGAATGGTAAAGAGTCCCAATAATAGAACAAAGAATAATGCCAATTTAATATTACCCTTCATGTATCTTCGAACGTTTAAATTTAACAATCAGGAAATAGACACTTTGAAAGAAGACGCCAATAAATATCATTTTCAGACCATCAACATCAAACATACGTTCACACAGAACTCCGACAATCTTTAAAGCACAAAGTACTGCAATGATAAATGTGAAAGCATATTGTAAGGCAGCATTTCTTATCTTTAAATATTCAGCACTTGTTTCTTTACAGCACCAAGGAAAAAGATACACCAAATTAAAGCCAACAAAAATAGATACCAAAGTATCATATTCAAAGGGTACTACGAATATCTCATATATTCCCAAAAGAATAAGCAGTATAATAATCATCACATCTGGCCTATTTTTTTTCATGAATTTCATTGTTCTATTTTTATTTATTATTCAGACTGTTCGTATACCTTTCAGCTAAACCAAGCTTTACCTCAAAAGTAATAAATATCTTTCAAGGTTCACTCTATCCAGCTAATCTTTTGACCTAAGATGTTCAATAGCAGAAAACTAGTCCTAACTGAAAATCAAGACGTCTCATATAGAGTCTATCCAATTTGTTTGGACGTAGTGTTTCCTTTTTCTCATCGGCTGTCATTTCAATCTTCTTAAAGTCTCCACTTAAAACAGAAAAGCCTCCGTTTACCGCAAGGTGGTCTGTCAATTTATATTCTACCAGAAAGTCCATATTCCCGGCCAATGCACCGGAAGTACATTTAAATTCACTATTACTTCGACCTTCATCCCGATAATGTAGATATCCGGCTCCCAATACGCAACTAATTAAAGTTCTTTCGGTTATTGGAATTTTGAATCCAAGTTGCGGTCCTAAATACCAAAGTTCTACATTGTCAGCTACATTCGTTTCATCATCAAGTGTATAATTGGCAGAAGTACCGGAGAGATTAAACTTTAATCCGGCAACCCAAAATTTATCAATTCGATAGAGTGTCTTCACATTACACATCAAGCCTCCATTATATTCCCCACGATAATTAACACCAAAAGGTGACAAGTTTGACTTACCGAACAATACACCTTTTCCACCATCTACCGAAATAAACAGTTTATCTCCGGAAAAACTCTGTGCAAATCCTACTGTAACAGAAAACACAAATAGGAAAAATAAAATAAGTTTTCTCATAATACTATATTTGAAAAGTCGTATGAATTGAAATATTCTAATTATCAATTCATACGACTAATTATTTTATGTTTTTTCTCTAGTGATATAGATATACAATATAGAACCTAAAGCTAGAACTAGATTCATCAGTAAAATATATGTCACTTTATTGGGGTTATTATCAAAAAAGAAATAAATGCATAATGAAATTATGATAGATAATAAAAACAGTCCTGATAGAACCCATAATTTGTCAGTACTAGCATGAAATCGTTTTCTTTTCTTAATAAGTTGTCCTATGCAAACTCCCGTTGATGTACAAATCATTGCAATAGAAGCAGAAAACCAAATACTATTTTCTGTACATAAAAGAATGGAGAACAGACCTAATATTAAAATATAAAACAATGCTAATTTGATATTATTTCTCATTTACTGTACATATTAAATAATTATCAACGCAGGGGCAATAGTTTACCTATTGTGTCTCTCGCTATACTATCATCATCTCTTTCCATCGGCTTAAATTCTATTGTATCTATTTGTATTTCCGTTGGAGGGCGAGAGACTACACGGGAGCTACATAGCCAAGTTTGTAACACACACCAACCAACCGCCACAACAAATCCCGCACCAGCCGTAACCATTCCAAAAGCGGTTGACCATAAAGCACCAGCCAAGCCAAGAGATACATTGCACCCCCAATTTCCACCACGGGCTGTCAGATCGTCAAGTCCATCATATATTTCAAGAACATTACATGTATTATTTCTTTTATTAACCATTGCTTTAAAAATAGGAATATTGTTACTATCATAACATGTGAACATAGTTTCTTCAAGTGCATCTTCAGCATTTTGTGCACATTCAATTATAAGACAGTTTTCAATAACACCATTCTCTTTATAAAATGCCATTATATTATTAGCATCCATTTTACTTCGTACAACTATCATTTCCTCCCCAAAGGTTTGGATTTGTGGACGCAAAATTTCTTGCATACCTAAATCGTAATTCATTTCAGCATTATTAAAAGTAGTTCTTGTTTTTACCGAATTATTCAAGTAATCCAGTAGTTGTTGTTTCAATTCTAAACTACTCACTTTTTCAAAAGTCTTATTCTCAATAACATTCTGTTCTTCTGAAAGAGTATTTTGCTCATCCGAACATGATAAGCAGCAAATACAACATAATAAAAACATAAAAAAAATTGCTTTCATAACCGATTGAATTTAAAGGTTGATAAATACGTTACAACAATAATAAATAACAGATCCCAAAGGAAATTACCTCCTTCCTCTAACTTAATATTTTACAATTAGAAATATCGACTATACAGAAAAGGAACACAAAAAGTTACTTCTTGTCACTAAGACTAAAAGTACATTTATCCATTACCTTATTCAGTTCAGTTTCACTGTACAGTAAATGTACCTTCCAACAAACAATCATTCAAAATTATATGAATAGTATATTCTCCTTTTTCACAAGAAGACATATCAATCATGACAATGCTAATGTTGTGATAAGTTTTGGAATGTACAATTTCACCTGTAGCTTTATTCGTTACAGTAATGATAGCATAATCTTTTGCTCTACCGAAGCTTACATTAAGAATATTAGAGAGAATAGCACATTTCTCATAAGTAGGTTGAATAGGTATTCCCATAGGATTAGAGCGGCTATCTTTTAGTAAATGAATATCATTTGAATTTGCCCATCCTTCAATCGCAAATAAGCAACAAAGTAATAATAATAGTTTTGCTTTCATAATACTTATTTTTATTGGTTATGGTACAAATGTAAGGGATAAGATTTAAATAAATTCAGATGCCTGGTCACAATAAAGTTACAAGATAACTATGGATCTCGACTGCAAGTTACAGAAAAGTTACAGGAATGTCACAATCCAACATAAACACCTATGAGACAAGATATTGGCGTATAGTCATCCATTCAAAGAATTCTTCTCCTAACTTAATCTTCATGCGACTTTTCCGACTTTTAAATGCTCCTTCAGAAGCACGTGTACATAATAAGATTGTTTCTTTGGAGCAACCCAATAAGAAAAATACGCAATGGAGCAAGTCTTCTTTAGTTAAATCAGCATATTGAATTTTCAATTTAAGCATAATGTCGCCAAAAGTTTCATAAATGCTTTCACAGATCATCTGTCCTTCATGAATACTCAAAGAGGTAGCAACGCCCATCTTTTTCTCCAAAGAAAGAAGTTTCTCATGGGTTTCTGTCCTTCGAAACAACTGAAGACAAAGTTCTAAACTCGGCTCCAACATCCTCATAAAATCAGATTCAGCATTACCCTGATCCTCAAAGTCCCCAGATAGAATATCTGTACGACTCTTCATTAATTGATTTTGTAACTCAAGATACTTCTTTTTTCGACGTTTATCAATCCAAAGAGAAATCGCTCCTCCAATAATAAATAACAGCAAAAGTGATAAGACCTCAATTTTATATCTTCCCGCAATTTTTTGCTGATAAAATTCGATTTCATATTGATCAGCCAAACGAGTTATCTCAGCTGCCTTTGTTGTATCATAAATTGAATCTAGATAATAAATAAAAGAATCAGCTGCCGCTATAGCTGCTGGATAATTTTTCTCTTCTTTCTCCAATTTATATAATTCTCCATAACTTCCTCCACGGTTAAATATATAAGGAGAAGATTTACTCAAATTCAAATAATACCGTGCAGAGTCCATTTGATGGATATTACGTAAGATACAACCTTTTCGAAGATATTCAGAAAATAAATTAGTACCAGTTGGTGCAGAAGATATAGATGCAGAAAGATATTGGTTAGCCTTTTGAAATTCCCCTTTTTCATTATGCAAAATTCCCAATTCACTCAATATTATAGATTTATAATAATCTTCCCCTATATTCTCTGCAACATCCAATGCTTTTTGATAATAGACCAAAGCACTATCCAATTGATGTTGAAGCATAAAAACATACCCTATCCCTCTAACAGCATAAAATAGACCATCATCTTTCTTTTGCTTAATATAAATTTCATGCGCTTTATGATGGGCGTGCATAGCATCCTTATAAAGATTTTGTTCCGCATAACATCCCGCCAGATTCTCATAAATGGCCCCCAAATAAAGATACTCGCTCTCTTTAGGAATTACCTTTAATGCTTGCAAGAAATCTTTCACCGCCAAATCCATACACCGCATGTCTCGATACACACAACCCCGATAATAATAGGCCTGCATCTTACGCTCATTATTCCAACTTCTTTTATAATAATCTACTGCAAACCGAATCAATGAATCACTTGACTCATGAACATACAACTTAGTCCTTGCCCGTGTCAAAAATATAGCATAATCAGCTCTTTCAGAGCCGGATAACTTTTCAGGATGAGAAATGGATTCGAGGAGAGACAGGGCACTATCGGGGAACTCTTGCATCAGTGAGTCTGCCTGACGTAAAAGAGTAGTTGCATTACCTCCATCATGACAAGCAGAGAGAGACAAAATCAGGAACAACCCTATAATATAAGAAAGAAGTAGCTTCATAGTTCGTTTCGTTTTACAAATGTAAATAGAATAAAACAAACAAGCAACAAAAAGACAAATAATTTTTTCACACATCATAATTACAATGTTAAAATTGCCCTTTCTCTCTCTTTCCCTAATCTTTTTTGCCTTTCATTTGTTCACTTTGTTACTTTCGCCGGAAGACGGCAGAATAAACTTCAACCTAAATAGTAACGAATGGAAAAATTTAATGCAATGAGGACTAGACTTTTACAAGATCTTCAGAAGAAAACCATCAGGTTTAAGAGCATAGTGGCGCTCACTTGCTTGTTGCTGACCTCCGTATCCGCCTTTGCACAGACAAAGACAGTGACCGGTACGGTAACAGATGCCGCCAATGAACCGCTAATCGGTGCATCGGTGCTCGTACAAGGAACTTCCACCGGAACCATCACCGATATGGACGGTAAGTATTCAATCTCTGTCACACCAGAAGACGTACTGGTATTCTCCTATGTAGGAATGACTACACAGAGTGTCAAGGTAGGAGCACAGAGTGTGATCAACGTCACCCTGAAAGAAGATTCGCAGGTACTAGCCGAGACAGTCGTTATCGGATACGGTAGCGCGAAGAAAAGAGACTTGACAGGTTCTATTACCAACGTCAAAGGAGAAGAAATTGCCAACAAGCCTGCAACGAACCCATTATCTTCCTTACAAGGAAAAGTGGCAGGTGTACAAATCGTAAACTCCGGACGTGCCGGTGCCGATCCTGAAATCCGTATCCGTGGTACAAACTCCATCAATGGCTACAAACCGTTGTATGTGGTAGACGGACTATTCAATGACAACATCAACTTCCTTAATCCGGAGGACATCGAATCTATGGAGATCCTGAAAGACCCGTCATCACTGGCTATCTTCGGTGTTCGCGGTGCGAATGGTGTCATCATCATCACCACCAAGAAAGCCAAAGAAGGACAGACACTGGTTAACATTAATACCTCTTTCGGTTTCAAGAAAGTAGTAGATAAGGTTGATTTGGTCAACGGTCCGCAATTTCAGAAGCTATACAGCGAACAGCTTGCCAATCAGAAGGACACTCCGTTCGACTTCAGCGGCTGGAACGCGAACACCAACTGGCAGGATGAGATTTTCCAGACTGCATTCATCACCAACAATAATATCAGTATTACCGGAGCTTCGCCGAAACACAGTTTCTATCTGGGCGTAGGTTACTCTCACGAACAGGGAAACATCAAGCATGAGAAGTTCAGTAAAGTGACCATCAATGCAAGTAATGACTATAAGATCACGGACTTTCTGAAAGTCGGTTTCCAGTTCAACGGAGCACGCACGCTTCCGGCAGACTCCAAACAGGTGCTCAGCGCTCTTCGTGCTGCCCCTATCGCACCGGTATATAATAAGGAATATGGCTTATACAGTGTTCTGCCCGAATTTCAGAAAGCACAGATCAACAATCCGATGGTAGACGTCGATCTGAAAGCCAATACGACCAAAGCCGAAAACTACCGGGCATCGGGTAATATCTATGGCGAAGTGGACTTCCTGAAACATTTCAACTTCAAAGCGATGTTCTCCATGGACTATGCTTCCAACAACGGACGTACTTATCTGCCTATCATGAAGGTGTATGACGATACTGCCGCAGGAGATGTAGTTACATTGGGAACCGGCAAGACAGAAGTCAGCCAGTTCAAGGAAAATGAAACGAAAGTGCAGAGTGACTATCTATTGACTTACACCAATAGTTTTGATCACGGCAATCATAACCTGACCGCTACAGCCGGTTTCACGACGTATTACAATTCACTGAGCCGACTGGACGGAGCACGCAAGCAAGGTGTCGGTCTGGTGATTCCTGACGATCCGGACAAATGGTTTGTCAGCATCGGTGATGCCGCAACAGCTACCAACGGAAGTACCCAATGGGAACGGACTACGGTATCCATGCTGGCACGTGTGATCTACAACTACAAAGGAAAATACCTGTTCAACGGTTCGTTCCGTCGCGATGGTTCTTCCGCCTTCTCATACACCGGCAATGAGTGGCAGAACTTCTTCTCACTAGGCGGCGGTTGGTTGATGACCGAAGAAGAGTTCATGAAGGATATCAAATGGCTCGATATGTTGAAAATCAAAGCATCTTACGGTACATTAGGCAATCAGAATCTGGACAGGGCCTATCCCGCCGAACCGCTGTTGTCAAATGCTTACTCAGCTGTTTTCGGCAAGCCGTCCATTATCTATCCCGGTTACCAGCTCTCCTATCTGCCCAATCCCAATCTGCGTTGGGAAAAAGTAGAAGCTTGGGAAGCAGGTTTCGAAACGAACATGCTGCGCAACCGTCTGCACTTCGAAGGAGTATATTATAAGAAAAGGACCAAAGACTTGCTTGCCGAAGTGCCCGGTATCTCCGGAACAGTACCCGGCATCGGCAACTTGGGAGAAATCGAAAACATGGGTGTTGAAATGGCAGCCAGCTGGCGTGACCAGATCGGTGACTGGGGATACTCTGTCAGCGCCAACCTGACCACCATCAAGAATAAGGTGAAGAGCCTCGTTCAGGACGGATACTCCATCATCGCCGGAGACAAACAGCAGAGTTACACGATGGCGGGCTATCCTATCGGTTTCTTCTACGGTTACAAGGTGGCAGGCGTATACCAGTCGCAAGCCGACATCGATGCATCACCCGAAAATACCCTTGCCACAGTCACTCCCGGTGACCTGAAATTCGCCGACGTGAACAGAGACGGTAAGATTACCCCGGAAGACCGTACAATGATAGGTAACCCGACACCGGATTTCACCTATGGTCTTTCTCTCGGAGTAAACTACAAGAACTGGTCATTGGGCATCGATATGATGGGACAGCACGGTAACGAAATTTTCCGTACCTGGGACAATTATAACTTTGCACAGTTCAACTATCTGTCACAGCGCATGGACCGCTGGCACGGAGAAGGTACCTCCAACAGCCAGCCGTTGCTGAACTCCAAACATTCTATCAACAACCTGAATTCGGAGTATTACATCGAAGACGGCAGCTTCTTCCGCATCCGTAACGTGCAACTTGCTTACTCGTTCGACAAGGCCCTCCTTGCCAAAATACGCTTGCAGGCACTGAAAGTCTATGTCAACATACAGAACCTGAAGACATGGAAGCACAACACCGGCTACACACCGGAACTGGGAGGTAGCGCCACCACCTTCGGAGTAGACGACGGCAGCTACCCCGTACCTGCTGTCTACACCTTCGGCATCAACCTGACCTTCTAGTGGCGTGGCAAGGTACCACACCCAAGTTTCCATGCGGGTGGCAAGGTGCCACAGCCAGGTTTCCATGCGGAATATAACTTTAATGAATCAAATCTATAATTGTATGAAACTAAATAAATATCTTTTTTCCACCTTTATTGCCGCTTCCGCTCTGCTGATAAGCAGTTGCAGCGACTTTCTGGACCGGAGTCCGCAGGGACAATTCACCGAAGACAATAATCCCAATGCGCTGGTCAACGGTAAAATCTACAATGTCTATACCATGATGCGAAGTTTCGACATCACCGCCGGTACTCCCGCCATTGCTATCCATTATCTACGCTCCGAAGACTCCGAGAAAGGAAGTATTCCGAGTGACGGATCGGATGTAGCCGAAATGTACGATGACTTCTTATACACCCCGACCAACGGTTTGCTAGGTTCATACTGGGGAAAGAATTACGCCATCATCTACCAGTGTAATGATATCCTCGACGCCATTGCCGAGAAAGAGACTGCCGGACAAACAGAAACCGAAGATATCATCAACAAAGGGGAAGCTTCTTTCTTCCGTGCTTATTGTTACTTCAATCTAGTGAGAGCTTTTGGCGAAGTACCTTTAGTGACTTACAAGATCAACGATGCCTCGGAAGCCAACATTCCGAAGACTACCGCCGATAAAATCTATGAGCAGATCGATACCGACCTGAAAACTGCGGAAGAGTCATTGCCCGAAACATGGAGCACCGAATATACCGGACGCCTGACTTGGGGAGCTGCCCGTTCACTTCATGCCCGCACCTATATGATGCGCAGTGACTGGGACAACATGTACAAAGCCTCTACAGACGTTATCAACAAAGGTTTATATAATCTGAAAACTCCGTATAACGAAATATTCACCGACGACGGAGAGAACAGCGGCGGTTCTATATTCGAACTGCAATGTACCGCCACTGCCGCCCTTCCACAGAGTGACGTTATCGGCAGCCAGTTCTGCGAAGTGCAAGGCGTTCGCGGAGCCGGTCAGTGGGACTTAGGCTGGGGATGGCACATGGCAACCCAGTTGATGGCCGACGCCTACGAGACAGGTGACCCTCGTAAAAACGCCACCCTGCTCTACTTCCGCAAAACGGACGATGAACCGATCACCCCGGAAAACACCAACGAACCTTATGGTGAATCCCCCGTCTCTCCGGCTATGGGAGCTTACTTCAACAAAAAAGCTTATACCGACCCCGCACTGCGTAAGGAATACACCAACAAAGGATATTGGGTCAACATCCGCCTGATCCGGTATTCGGATGTAGTGTTGATGGCTGCCGAAGCTGCCAACGAAAAGAATATCCCCGGAGAAGCAGTGGATTATCTGGAAATGGTACGCGCACGTGCCAGAGGCACCAATACGAATATACTGCCCAAAATAACGACCAACGATCAGGGAGAATTGCGGGAAGCCATCCGCCACGAACGCCGCGTGGAACTCGGACTGGAGCCCGACCGTTTCTACGATCTTGTCCGTTGGGGAATCGCCTCGGAAGTATTGCACGCTGCCGGGAAAGTAAACTACCAGGATAAGAACGCATTATTGCCTTTGCCTCAGTCAGAAATTGACAAGTCCAAAGGAGTACTGGTACAGAATCCGGATTATTAATTAATATTCAAATCAAACTGATAGAACGATATGATAAATAAGAAAATATTTTTTTCACTTCTGCTGCTCGCTGCCGGCTTCCTGAGTGCGACAGCGCAGAAGTCGCCACAAGACATGGACCGCTTCATCGACGCATTGATGAAAAAGATGACGGTGGAAGAAAAGATAGGTCAGTTGAACCTACCTGTCACCGGAGAAATCACTACGGGACAAGCCAAAAGCAGCGACATCGCCGCCAAAATCAAACGGGGCGAAGTAGGAGGCTTGTTCAATCTGAAAGGAGTAGAAAAAATACGCGATGTGCAGAAACAGGCGGTAGAACAATCCCGTCTGGGCATCCCCTTGCTATTCGGTATGGATGTCATTCACGGATACGAAACCATGTTCCCTATCCCGCTGGGATTATCCTGCACCTGGGATATGACCGCCATAGAAGAATCGGCACGTATCGCAGCCATAGAAGCCAGTGCCGACGGTATCTCATGGACATTCAGCCCGATGGTGGACATCTCACGCGACCCTCGTTGGGGACGTGTTTCCGAAGGCAGCGGTGAAGATCCCTTCCTTGGAGCCATGATTGCCGAAGCGATGGTACTCGGTTATCAGGGAAAGAACATGCAACGGAATGACGAAATTATGGCATGCGTAAAACACTTTGCACTGTATGGCGCAGGAGAAGGCGGACGTGACTACAATACGGTAGACATGAGCCGCCAGCGGATGTTCAATGAATATATGCTGCCTTACGAAGCGGCTGTAGAAGCCGGTGTAGGTAGTGTAATGGCTTCGTTCAACGAAGTAGACGGTGTGCCCGCTACCGCCAACAAGTGGCTGATGACGGACGTACTGCGTGGTCAGTGGGGGTTCAACGGATTTGTGGTAACCGACTATACCGGAATCTCCGAAATGATCGACCACGGTATCGGCGACCTGCAAACGGTTTCCGCACGTGCCATCAATGCCGGAGTAGACATGGATATGGTGAGCGAAGGCTTTGTCAGCACACTCAAGAAATCCATTCAGGAAGGCAAAGTTTCTATGGAAACACTGAATACTGCCTGCCGCCGTATCCTGGAAGCAAAATATAAACTGGGATTGTTTGACAATCCCTACAAGTACTGCGACTTAAAACGTCCGGCACGTGATATCTTTACGAAAGCGCACCGAGACGCTGCCCGCAGAATTGCCGCAGAAAGCTTTGTTCTTTTAAAGAATGACAACGTGACCCTGCGTCCGGGAACTCCTGCCGAACCTCTTCTTCCTTTTAACCCGAAAGGTAACATCGCCGTGATAGGTCCGTTAGCCGACAGCCGGACAAACATGCCGGGTACATGGAGCGTAGCTGCCGTACTCGACCGCTGTCCGTCACTGGTAGAAGGCTTGAAAGAGATGACTGCCGGAAAAGCAAACATCCTATATGCCAAAGGGAGCAATCTGATCAGCGACGCCTCTTACGAAGAACGTGCCACGATGTTCGGACGTTCACTAAACCGTGACAACCGGACAGACGAGCAATTGCTGAACGAAGCATTGACGGTAGCCAATCAGTCGGATATTATCATTGCGGCTCTCGGAGAATCTTCCGAGATGAGCGGAGAAAGCAGCAGCCGTACAGACCTGAACATTCCGGATGTACAGCAAAACCTGCTGAAGGAGTTGCTGAAAACCGGAAAACCTGTCGTACTGGTATTATTCACAGGTCGCCCGCTGACGCTGACTTGGGAACAGGAACACGTACCTGCTATTCTGAACGTATGGTTCGGAGGCAGCGAAGCTGCTTATGCCATCGGCGACGCACTCTTCGGATATGTCAATCCGGGTGGAAAACTGACAATGAGTTTCCCGAAGAATGTCGGTCAGATTCCGCTGTATTATGCACATAAGAATACGGGACGCCCGCTGGCACAAGGCAAGTGGTTCGAAAAGTTCCGCAGCAATTATCTGGATGTGGACAATGAGCCGCTTTACCCGTTCGGATACGGACTGTCTTATACTACCTTCTCTTACGGTGATATCGACCTGAGCCGTTCTACCATCGACATGACGGGAGAACTGACGGCAGCAGTAATGGTCACCAATACCGGCACATGGCCGGGATCGGAAGTAGTACAACTCTATATCCGTGACCTCGTCGGCAGCACTACCCGTCCGGTGAAAGAGCTGAAAGGCTTCCAGAAGATATTCCTTGAACCGGGACAGTCGGAAATTGTACGGTTCAAGATTGCACCGGAAATGCTGAGATATTACAACTACGGCCTGCAACTAGTAGCAGAACCGGGTGAATTTGAAGTAATGATCGGAACAAACAGCCGGGACGTGAAATCCGCACGATTCACGCTAAAATAAAAATCGTACAATAGGCACGGATTACACGGATTCACACGGTCTTTAACTGCGAAATCTCTTAAAACCGTGAAATCCGTGTAATCCGTGCCTAAATTTTATTCTCTCATTTAAATCCACAATCAATGAAAAAATTATCTCTCTATATTTCGCTCCTCTGCCTGATACTGACAGCAGGAGCCTGTAAAAACAAGACCGGCGGACCAGCCACCGCCAGTTCCGAGCTCACGGACGACGCCCTGATGGACACCGTTCAGCGCCGCACCTTTCTCTACTTTTGGGAAGGTGCCGAGCCCAACAGCGGACTTGCCCCCGAACGGTATCATGTAGACGGGGTATATCCGCAGAATGATGCCAATGTAGTCACTTCCGGCGGCAGCGGCTTCGGCATCATGGCTATCCTTGCCGGAATAGACCGGGGGTACGTCACCCGCGAAGAAGGTCTGGCACGAATGGAGCGCATCGTCTCCTTCCTCGAAAAAGCGGACCGTTTTCACGGAGCATATCCGCACTGGTGGTATGGCGATACGGGAAAGGTGAAACCTTTCGGACAGAAGGATAACGGAGGTGACTTGGTAGAAACTGCCTTCCTTATGCAAGGACTGCTCGCCGTACACCAGTATTACATCAACGGTAATGAGAAAGAAAAAGCACTGGCAGCACGCATTGACCAAATATGGAAAGACGTTGACTGGAACTGGTACCGCAACGGTGACCAAAATGTACTATACTGGCACTGGAGCCCCACCTATGGCTGGGAAATGGACTTCCCCATACATGGATACAACGAATGTATGATTATGTATATCCTCGCCGCAGCCTCTCCTACCCACGGAGTACCGGCAGCCGTCTATCACGATGGCTGGGCGCAGAACGGAGCTATCGTCTCCCCGCATAAAGTGGAAGGCATCGAACTGCATCTCCGCTATCAGGGCACGGAAGCCGGACCGCTTTTCTGGGCACAATACTCCTTCCTCGGACTCGACCCCGTCGGTCTGAAAGACGAATACTGTCCCAGCTACTTCCACGAAATGCGCAATCTGACATTAGTGAACCGTGCTTACTGCATCCGCAACCCCAAACACTACAAAGGTTTCGGACCGGACTGCTGGGGACTGACCGCCAGCTATTCCGTCGATGGATACGCTGCTCATTCACCGAATGAACAGGATGACAAAGGGGTCATCTCTCCCACCGCCGCCCTTTCATCCATCGTCTATACACCGGAATATTCGATGCAAGTGATGCGCCACCTGTATAATATGGGGGACAAAGTCTTCGGTCCTTTCGGATTCTACGATGCTTTCAGCGAAACAGACAACTGGTATCCGCAACGTTACCTTGCCATCGACCAGGGACCAATTGCAGTCATGATCGAGAATTACCGGACAGGGCTGTTATGGAAACTCTTCATGAGTCATCCCGATGTACAGGCAGGACTTACCAAGTTAGGTTTCAATACCAATAAGCAGGATGTAAGGCAGAAATAAAGAAATCACAGCGTGCGTGGAAGTGGTCTACTGACCACCTCCTCCACCTGTATTCCCACCTTCGCCGCCACCACCTTTCACATCGTCATTATTGATGCTTCGGGCAGCTTTCTTCACACTAGCTTTCAGTTCACCAATCCGGTAGCTGATGCTGACTCCAAAGCTACGACTCGGCCACTTGCTGCTGCTCTTTGACAGGAAGTTTACACCTTCCGTATGATTGTTATAGCTTCTGTATTTCTCAAATATATTACTGCAATACACATTCAGGCTCAAACGCTCATCTTTCAGGAAAGAACGGCTCGCACCCAAACTATAATAATAATAGCCGGAACCTTTTCCCTGTAGATTAATATAAGGAGTACTACCACCACCATTCAGACTTAACCGTATTTTCAACGGAAGAGTATGCTGGACGCCACCATAGAAAGAACCGTTCCATCCATAATTGTGCAATCCCTGCGCTTCACTTTTCAAGTCGCTGTAGTTTCCACGGCCATTGACGTACAGGCGCGTTTTAGGAGACGCGTTCCAGTTCAGATACAAGCTCATTCCTGTGTTCCGGCTCTTTCCTATATTGGCATAAGTGCTGTACAAAGCTCCTTCCGGTGCTATGTGTGTAGGATCATTGTCAAACATCTCCCCTTCGGGCGCCGTAATCAACCGGCTTATATTCTCAATACTGTTATTGTTGAAAGAATGGCGCAGCGACACATTGATATTGAACTTCGCACTAAAATTGCTATAAGACAAGTCGAACGCATGGCTTTTTTCACTTTTCAGGTTCGAGTTACCTTGGGTGATAAACATCGGATTCAGATTATTAAAATAAGGATTCAGATTCCAGATGCCCGGACGCCAGATACGCATATTATAACCTGCACGCATATTCTGAGTCTTGCCGAGCTTCATGCCAAGAGAGACGGATGGCACCAGGTCGCTGAAGTTCGTGTGAAAATTCTCACCCGGTCCAACGATATATTTCACCCGCTGCACAGTCTGTTCATAGCGCACTCCCGGCTTGAAGGTGAAATCCTTATATTTCAATGTATATCCGAGATAAGCGGCTAAAATATGATTCAAATGACGATAGTCGCTACTGCGGTCTTCGTTATATAAATAATCGTCACTTCCTCCGGCTGCTTCATATAGTTTGTTGTCACTGGTATTGCGGCGGAAGATATATTTCGCACCTGCCTCCACGGTATGCAACTCACCTATCGGAGTCGTATAGTCTACCTGGAAGGTCTGTTCCATCGTATTGGTTTTGCCGTCCGACTGGCTGTTTTTTAACAGCAACCGTTTCACAAGGTCATCCACCTCCTCTTTGGCGTGAATATCTTCATAGCCAGTATTAGAATTGCTTGTCTGAGGCTGCGTATTGATCTTATAGGAGAAAGTGATCATCCGCTGCTTGTTCTTTCTGGACGTGCGCTGATAGTCGATGTTTCCATTGATGGAATACCAGGAGCCATCTCCATGATTGCCAGTCCGATAGCTGTAGGCTATGTCCTCATGGTTAGCACCATACATGGTGGTAAATCCATCACCATAATTTTTACTATTGCTGCCATACATTCCAAAAGCCACCGTCAGCAGCCTTAAGGTGTCGATCTCATAACTGCCTTCCAGGTTTCCATACTGGAAGTTGCCTTTCGACTTGGAACTGCTATTTGATTCAAGATATTTTTCCGTATCCGACTCATAGTTCTCACGGTAGCTGTCCGAATATCCACGGGGCCGGTCATTGTAATTAAAGTTGTAATTGGCAGAGACAGTCATTTTCCCCTGCTTCACCATTGCGTAGCCGCCGGCACCGGCACCGTAGTTGCTGGCATTTGCCCGGAATGTTGCCGTATATCCTTCGAATCCACCGCCTACTGTTACGATATTCAAAATACCTCCCACTCCTTCAGCGTCATATTTAGCTCCGGGCGATGTTATCACCTCGATATATTTAATGGAATTGGCAGGCATACTCTTCAACACCTCTTTCGGGTTGTTGCTCATCATATTGTTGGGCTTCCCGTTGACGTGTATTTTAAAGCTGCTGCTACCATTCACCTGTATGTTGTCTTCTCCGTCCACTGTCACTAAAGGCACTTTTCGAAGCATCTCCAATATACTGTTCGATTTCGAGTCGGGGTCATCCTCAATATTATACTCTATCTTGTCTACATCCACCTTGACCAAAGGCTTTTGCGCCACGACTTCCACTCCTTTCAATTCATTATTAGCCTCAGCGGAGAGCATTGTCCCCAAATCAATGACTCTAACCGATGGTTTCAAAGTGAACTCTTTCGTGACGGGCGCCTTGCCTATCGAAGAAATAGTAATGACGTAATCTCCCGCACCTACATTCAGTTTCTCCTGAAACCTACCATTGGCACCCGTCACCGCCATCTTGACAGCCTTGTCCGGTGCTCCTTTTTTAGTAATCTTAATAGTAGCGTATGGTTCTCCATCCTGAGTCAGTGAATCCAAAAGTACCCCTTTGACAGTATAGGACGGCGTAGCGGAGTTTTGTGCCCAACCTGTCATCACTGCGGTGAACACGAATAGTAATAGTAGCAACAATCTGTGTTTCATGTTTGGAATCGTTTTAGTTTTTAGTTTATTAGACGAAGTTTCTTTCAATTTCTTACAAATACGGGGTAAAAGTAGATGGTTTCTTTATGGTTACGAAATCTTCGGAGTTAAGAATCGTAAAAGAAGAGATAAAAAAGATTATACGAAAAGAGAAACTGATTTCTAGGTCATAGAATGGCAGAGGTCTTTCTTGGCTGCACATTATAAATACATCTTCAAAATCTTAAGAACAACGGCATAATTGAATAAAGGTTTTCTCTGTAGAAAATAACGTCACCGCATTCATAAATTAATTCGTCCGGCTATAGGCATCTTTTCGTCCGCCTATAGCCGGACGAAAGGTTGCCTATAGGCAAACGCAACTTTGCCTATAGGCAGACGAATTAATTCATTCACTAAAAGAGATTAAGTTGTACACTAAAAGGTATTATATTTAGAACCCATATTTTATTTGCCATTAATATCAAGTAATTCCTGATATATCAGAGAATCGTTTTTCATTTTATTGCACATCCACTTCCATGCAGGCATCACCTTGATTTCCCTTCTCTTGAGCTTGCATCAACCATATACCAAGTAACTTGTATGAGCTGTGTAATGTTAGAAATTCTTACACTTAAACGCCCCCTTCCCATCAAAGCCAGATGCTTTTATACGTCATACTATAAATTTTCAAATAGAAGGGTAGCCTTCACCTTTTCTTCGAAACCTTTTATTCATAAGTGATAACGGGTGAAGCATATCGCCCTTCACCGATCCTTCACCCAATTTTCATATGTAATCATAAAGACATCGTTCACTTTGCTATAAGCTAATTTGTTTTTGCTATAATGATATTCGTATTAGCTATAACCTAATAAAAAGATGCTAATAGATTATTTTTTTCTTCCCAATGTTTGTTTCAAACCATTGATAGTTTATTTCAAACACTTACAATGTTTTCTCCACTCACTAGGTGAATAGCCGACCCTTCACCCGAGATCACTGATAAATAAAAGGTTGAGAGGAAAAAGTGAAGGTGAAGACGACACTCGTAACATCTACCGTATGGTTATTTAAAGCAATGCTTTAGCAACCATAAAGCATTGCTTTTGAAGATACAAAGCGTTGCTTTACGAAGGAGATAAATGCGCTAAGTGCTACTAATGGCAAACAACACCTTGAAATAACATCACCTAAACACAAAAAATCATTCTAAATACCAGACTTCTTTTATTTATTCCCATTCTCCCACTTTATTCCGAAAAAACATATATCTTTGCTGTACACTTTCTGCGCATCAGCTAGATGTAATAAGCGGGTAGTGGTTTTTACAACTTAATTGGAGTAAATAACGTATTATCTCTCGGTCTTGAAACTTAGCAATTTCATTTAGAAGAGGGATGATACAACAGATACTCCACGTGGATGGCTGTATATCAACATATCAGTTATAGATGTGTTATATATAAACGATTGACGTGGATGTCTGTTGTTATCATTATCTTTCTAAGGGTTTTGCTAAGACCTCAAGACCGGATAATGGTTCAACAGCATCCATGTCTTTTTTGTATCCGGTCGGTTCCCCTACATAATCCCCATACCCCATAACCCTCCGACTAGAAAGCAAAATGCAGGGATGCTTGTTGCACCATGCTTGGCAAGAGTTATTCGCTCTTTTTGTTAAACGCATAAACAAAGAAACACTATGCCGAAATGGATTAGCATAGACGAAGCGGCGCACAAGTACGGAGTCAAAGAAGAAGACATCTGTTTGTGGGCAGAAATGGAAGCAATCACCGCATATTTCACTGAAACTACTCTTATCATAGACGAAAAGAGCCTTCAGAGATTTATGTACCTGCGCAAGAATCTTCCCACAACAGGATATATCCGCACACTAGAACAACTCTGTATCAATCAGTCTGAAGTGTGTAAACTGTATATGGAAGTCATTGAGCTACAAGAAAAAGACCTTCAATACAAAAAGCGTAGAATTTCAGTGCTGGAAAGGCAGTATGCGATGGCAACCGAACAGAACAAGTTAAGAGAAAAGATAATCACGATAACCTCTGATATGCTAAGTAAAGCTGAAAGTGGATGGTGGGAAAAATTGTGGATGAAGATCAGTAATAGACAAAAGTTATAAAACCATTATACAACTAATCTATGTCTTATTTAAATATGAGTTCAATAACACTAAGCTATCAGAGCATATTCCTATATAACCCAAAACCTTCATCCCCCACTTTAATCTCCTATCGATAGGAAAAAGTGGAAGATGAAGGTCTAATTATATCTCTAACAAACAAGTTTTATTCTATTACAGTCCGGTCCAAGCAGATATTGCGTACTTAGATTCTACAGCATTCTCTAAGTTATCCGGTAAATTATGAAAGAAATCCAAACCTGTTAATTCTTCCAGTTCGTCAATTGTTTTAGCACATTCAGATAATGCAGGCTTTGCTGTAGTACTTTGATCCAGCCAAAAACCAATGGCTTTATAAGTTTCCCCCTTTTTACAAAGTAATGCCATGAAATAATATTTAGGAACAGGTTTCGATTTATCTCCACCAATATATGTCCATATTTGATTTTCTTTATCTATAGTCCCACCTTTCACGACATACAGAGTATCACGAAAAGTACTACTTCGCCCCCAAGTACGAACTTTCCCTTCCAAATCATTCCAAATACCCTTAGTTCCATTAAAATAATTCTTCTGAGGACTCATATTGCTATAATAGAAAGTTTGCTCATTGGCATCTTTTGAATAAAGACGATCTGAAGAAGCACAAATATGCCCACGATCATAACCTTGCTTTCCAAAGTCACTTTGTACCCGTTGATCAGCCTGGGGAATATTCGGATCAGATTGCCAAGGATCACCACCCCATTCTGTCTGTTTCCAGTCATTACGGTTCCAATTTGTTTGTCCTGTTACATTATAATATTTAAAGGCCACCCAACGAGCGTGCTTTTTACTCTTGTCATACTCCATACTATAAGTAATTACTTGTTGACCATTAAATGTAGTAGTTGGAGATAAAAATATATCATCAGCGCCATTGCGTAAAGCAGGAAGTTCAATAGGACTAAATGCTATATTTTCTTTATTTTCATCTTCATCATCTTTGCTACAAGATACAAGGAAAAATGTACAACAAATCAATAAAACAACACTTCTATTAAAAAATCTCATAATTCATTTTTGTTAAAAAAGGAGTATACTATATTACATCAGTATACTCCTTATTACCTTATATCCAGTTATTAGTTATTCAACGAACTTATATTCGGTAGGATTAGTTAAACCTGGTACTTTAAAATATGCACCCAATGTACTTTTAATAGAGACTAATTTTCCTAAGTTAGTTGGGTTGTTATACAAGTTAAGCCCAGAACGCATATCACCATTGGGTAATTTTACAATAACACACTTAGTAGTTTCAGTCTCAGTTTTTGAATCAGCAATAACAATATTAGTATTCTGCTTATCTGTAAAATTGCTGAACACGAAACTAGTAGCGCTACTTGCAAAACCTATGATATAGCCTTTCACATAATAAGGACCTGCTGCAGTATTATTCAAGGCTATCACTTCTGCACAAGTTAAAGGATCATCCTCTGTTCCACCTGGCACACCTGGTGTTACACCAATTTTCACATTCTGAATTTCCCATTTAGGTGCAGAATCAGTCTTAGCATTCTTATATACAAATGCTAACTGTATTTTCTTACCAGCATAAACCTGTAGCTTTATGTTTACTAACATTGCTTTAAATCCGGCTTCCGGTTGTTCAAACGTTAGATTTTCCCAAGCCCCGTTATCACTTACATTTTTAATTTTCAACATATATTCATTTGCATCACCCTGTTTTTGGGACATCTGAGTAAATGACAAATTAATATCATCTGTAGATAATATAGAAGTCATATCTATAATTGGTGATACTAACCAACTTTCAGCAACAATACCAGCAGCATCCTTAAAAGCACTTGCTATTGCACATTTATAACTTGCATCAATCGTCCAAACAGCTTCTAATCCTCCCAGTTCTTTATTATCTATTGTAAATTTTCCAAATGCTGAGGCAAAGGTTTCTTCATAAGACTGATCTTTAGTTACTACAACAGTTTCTCCTGAAGGATCAGGATCTTCTCCACCTTCAGCTGGTCCCGCTTTAATATTATCCAATCGATAACTTAACGCTTCAGAAGAGCTAGTACTTGTATATTTAAATCCAACAAATCCTGTTTTACCAGCTTGAGCACTCAAATCTGCTGTCAATGATACCCATGTATTATCTGTTGTTGGCATCCCTGCTACATTTATCGCAGTAGAAACCATCTTACCATCCACTAATTGAAGGAAATAAACTTCCAATTTAGAATTAGCAGAAGCAGTTGCATAATTGTATACAGCGCAATCGAAAGATACTTTTTTATCCTTAACTTGATCCACCTCAAAGGCAGGAGTTGCAAACCAACATTCAAATTTTTCACCAGTACCACCATAAGAGGTAGCTTGAATATATTTATCGGTTTTACCTGTCGTGGTATTATTAAATGTCTTTCCTTGCCAGCGTCTACCACCTTCTACAGCAACATTATACCAACCTTCCAGTTCATAATCACTATTTGCTACCAAATCTTCAAAATCAGCAGAGAAAGTATTATTTTTCTTTGAATCATCCAAGCCTAACGGATTATCTTTATCACCAGGTTCCGGGTCACCACCATCTCCAATATCTTTACCATCAAGAACCGCAGCAGTAGGACTCTTAAGACCAGCAACTCCAAAATATTTCGTCAACTGTCCCTTAATTACAACGGCTTTACCCAAGTTTCCACCATTGTCAACCAAATTTAATGCAGCACGAACATCGGTTTGAGACACTAGCTGTACTGGGATACATTTCTTATAATCTGTTTCATCCGCATCAGCAGCAATCAATATATTTGCGGCATTTGTAAAAGGAGGTGCAAATACAGCATCAGTCGAAATACTCTTATCATTAATGCAACCTACAATATATCCCATCACCCAAGCTTCTGAGTTATCCTGTTTCGTCATAGCACTTGCTATGTCATATGGATTCTCTTTCGTACCATCTCCAGTCAAGGCAGGTCCTTCGCCGTTTCCTCCTCCATTGATATCATAAGGAGCAGGAACATCACTACAACTAAATGTGACTAACGTTATTATAGTCAAGAATAAAGCATTTAGAATCTTTTTCATAATAGTTGAATATTTATTTTATTAGTTATTTCTTTGAATATCACTATATGTTCTAGCTACAATTTGCCATGTACTATTATAACGGCTCAGAATACCTATCACATTAATTTTACCTGTCGGCATCACTTCGGTTGAGAAATTAGCATAAGTGCTGGTACGGAACGTCAATGTTGAATTATCATCCAACACCAATGTACGGTTTACTCCATTACCACCATCCTTCAAATCTTCAGGAGCAAAAGTAGCAGTACCATCCGCTTCTTTAATTGTAACATCCTTGAACATCACAAGTACAGGCGCCAAGTCTTTATCATAAGCTTTCAGCTGAGCGCCGGTAAGTTCCATCGGAATAAGCTCGTCATACCACAATTGAGGTTTATTGATTACTCTGACATGATCCAACCATACAGCCAGGTCCATACGTCCAATGGCTCCTTTGTAGGTAGTACCTATCTGAGCTTGCATTCCGTATCCACCCACATTCAAGTTTTCACAGTCAATCACCACTTTCTGTCCAACAGGGCAATTAGCATAGATGCCAGTAGAGTTAATACCTACCACAATAGCTCCTGTTTCATCAGCCACAATCAGCTGTTTGTAGATATTTCCACTTTCGTCGTCACCTACTACTACACCGGAAATCCGAGTTTCTTCAGTAACTGTCTGAAACTGATTTGCCGAAATTACTGAACTGTATTTTTCCTTCAGATTAGCAATCGAAATAGTCCGTTGCTCTTTTATAGTGTTATTACCATAAGCGTTCCCTGTCACAGGCGTATCAAAGTCGTCCATACATGACGAAACGCCTAATGTCAGCAACAACGCGGCAGATAAAATAAATGTTATCTTTTTCATATCATTTCCTTGTATTAATTTGCCCATTTATTTAGAATCTATATCCAATGTTCAAGAAAGCATTGCAAGCAGGAGCATAATAGTACTTAGAGTTCTTAGAGAAAACATATGTACGTGCTTCTCCGTCATCATAGCTATCATCACGGTTCTGCTCATATCCGCCAGTACGCAAGTTCGTATTATTAAGAATATTGTTCACACTGAGGTTAATGCTCAGGCTCTTTCCATTCTTCAAACGAATATATTTACCAATAGAAGCGTCAAGCATGAAACCACCATTCAATTCTTCCTGCTCCGGTACATTGTAGCCTACCGGATTACCATTAGCATCTACAGCGCCATCAGAATACTTTCCTAATACACTACCTAAACGACGGTAAGTAGAGAAGTCCAGATAAACACGGTGATAATAATTTCCTGTTACATTAAAGAACCAACCTTTCACGCTGTAGTCCAGTCCGAGGCTATATACAGACAACGGTGTTCCGTTATCACGAAGTCCTTTACAATAAACGCGGTCAATATTAGATTCACTTTCACTTTCATAAGTACGAACAGCCGTAGGATTATTCATATAACGGGCATCAGACCACGTACCGATAGCTGTCAATGACAGATTGGACATGAGTTTAAAAGTTGCAGCAGCTTCCACACCCCAATTTTCCTTATCAATTCCGCTCATAGAAAGGTAAGTGAAACGAGCTTCATTATCATTGTAGAAAGCATCCATTTCAACCTGATCATTAAAACGAGTATAATATCCAGTGACACGTCCTGAAACAATAGGAGTATTGAAACGATAAGTCAATTCACCGTTATAAATCTTCTCTGTTCTCAAACCATGTGCAAAATCGTTCTTGATACGAGGAGCGATGAATGAGTTATATGCCAACGGAGCACGGTTCTCATAACCGGCGTTCAGGATCAATGAATGATTACCGTTAATAGAATATGTAAATCCAGCTTTCACTGCACCTTCCAGGAATTTAGCTGTGCCACTGCTTCCCAAAGATTTCTTAGGAGCACGACCATTACGCATCTTTCCATCACGGCTGATTTGCGCTGATCCAATCTTACCTGATACGAAATAATTGAAATGTCCATCGTTATCACCCTGATAACGCGCCCATACATTTTGTTTATTTACAAAGATATTATAGTCATAACCGAACTTATCACCTTCACCGATACGTCTGTTAGGATTGTCCAAGTCATTCTGAATCACATAAGAGTTATAACCATAATCACGGACAGAGAACTTATCAACATCTGTATATAAATCACCACCCAACAAATCCTTCATCTTCTTATAGTGCATACCTTTAGTAGTATTCACAGCTAAACCGACCACATAGCTATTATGCTGGTCAATCGTATGATTGAAGATCGAACTGAAATTGAAAGCTAACTGGTCATTATGACGTTCTTCCTGATAATACAAGGTCTCTTTTCCCAATGCATTGGCCTGCTGATTGGCAAAGTACATCTGATCCCAATCAATTTGACGAGTAGACTTACTGGTTTTCCAGCGCTCTGTTACTTCATTGAACAGATTCAACTCATCTTCACTCGGCACTGTCGACTTATCATATACATTAAAGATAGAACTAGGCAACTTCTTATAATAATCCGGACGAGGATCGGCAGCATTGCCCGACCATCCAAGTGCACTTGTTCCATAATTACTATATTTGAATCCTGCGCTTGTCTTCAGCTTCATTTCTTTATTGATATCAAAATCCCAAGATGCGATAGCAGAAGGCTCGAAAGAGCGTACAACACGTGAGTTACGCTTTTCACCATTCTGATAACCCCAGTTTGGATTGTAATAGTGACTATTAGCCAGATAATAAGCTTCTTCTGTAGAGGCACCTTGCTGTCCTCTTTCTGTAGGAGCCCCCCATGTAGCTATAGACAAGCTATGTTTGTCATTAAAGACTTTCTCTGCTGCCAGAAAATAAGAGAACGCATTATAGAATGTACCTTCAATAACACCTTCGTTAGCCCAACGATATCCGAGAGAACCTGTAAATGCCCAGCCATTCTTCAATAAACCTGTAGAATAGGTATACATACCTCTCAGAATATAGTTACGATTACAGCCGGAGAGACTTAATTTTGATCCTGCTGCATATTGACTGGCACGCATATTGATATTAGTAGCTCCACCGATAGGGCCAAAGGTGAAATTATTAATTTCAAAAGCACCGATACCTTCTTTATTACGTGTCGCATCGTTCAATCCTCCAATCATTCCATAGCTGAAACGACCGGTTTCTACATCATTGAACAGAACACCATTAATATACGTATCGCTGTACTGCGAATTATAGCCCCTGACGCGAAAACGCATCGGGCTAAACAAGTAGCCGACATTAGAAAGGTACACATCATTGTTGGAAGAGACAAAAGCAGATGCACTTTGAGCTGCATCATCATCTTCATTCAATTGCGATTCAGTGAATGTGAAAGAAGCATTATCTTCACGTGCATTCTTTTCGGCCTTCTGCTGAGCAAAAATAGCTGGCGAAAGACAAAACAATGCAATCACTATTCCTAATCTTTGTTTCATAATTTAAATTATTATTAGTGTTAATTTGTAGCACGAAAATTCACAGTTATATTACAGCGAGAGTACAAAACAACAAAAAAAAAGGGATATTACAAGAAAAAACAAAGAAAAAATAGGTGATAATACTTGTTTTTCCGTTTTCTTTTTAGATATTTGTCAAACCAATGTAATATTCAGAAACCTAATTTATAGATAAATAATGAAAAAGTTTTTAACGGTATGGGGCCTGTTACTGTTTATTTCGATAACAAGCTATTCACAGGAGAAAAAGTATGCTCTTTACAGCGTAGCGTTTTATAACCTTGAGAATCTGTTCGATACAATTCATGACGCGGGCAAAAACGACTTTGAATATTTACCAAATGGTAAAAATAAGTGGAACTCCATGAAATATGAAGCGAAGCTAAAAAACATGTCTGAAATATTAAGTCAGCTATCGACAGACAAATTACCATTAGGACCAACTATTATCGGTATGTCGGAAGTTGAAAACAGAAGAGTATTGGAAGATCTACTCAAACAACCTGCTTTATCCGACAGAGGATACGAAATTGTTCATTATGAAGGTCCGGACCGGCGTGGTGTGGACTGTGCATTTTTCTACAATCCGAAATTCTTTCACCTCACTGCCAGCAAACTCGCTCCATATATTTATGAGAATAATGATACTACCTATAAAACCCGTGGTTTCCTTATTGCCAGCGGTACACTTGCCGGTGAAAAGGTGCACTTTATCGTAAATCACTGGCCTTCACGTGCAGCCGCATCACCCGCTCGGGAAAGAGCAGGAGAACAAGTCCGAGCCTTAAAAGATTCTTTATTAAATGAGGATTCAAATGCAAAGGTCATCATCATGGGAGACATGAATGACGATCCAATGGACAAAAGTATGGCTGTTGCATTAGGAGCAAAACGCAAAACTCAAGATACAAAGGAACATGATTTGTATAATCCCTGGTGGGACACTTTAAAGAAGGGTAACGGTACTTTAATGTATGATGGTAAATGGAATCTGTTTGATCAGATCGTATTTACAGGAAATTTATTAGGTAATGACAGAAGTACACTGAAATATTACAGAAACGAAATCTTTAGAAGAGATTATATGTTCCAAAAAGAAGGAAAGTACAAAGGATATCCCAAAAGAACACATGCCGGAGGTGTATGGCTTAACGGATATAGCGACCACTTGCCAACCATTATTTATTTAATCAAAGAGATTAAAGACTAACGAACAGTTAACTTATGAAACATAAATTCATCCAAACCTTACTATTAGTACTACTCCCTACTCTGTTTGCAGCGTGTGGTAGCGACAACAATGATCCAACAGATAATATTGGCGGATTAAGTGTTAGTACAGACCTTAAAAACAATGAAGTTTCCGCAAAGGGAGGCAGTTTCTTTCTACAAATAAAGACAGACGGTAAGTGGACTGCATCTAGTCAGGATAGTTGGTGCACAATAAATAACAAAGAGGGAAACGGGAATGCCTCTACCATCTGTTCTGTATCCGCTAATGATGATGATGAACGTTATACTGTTATCACCGTAACATCTAATGGAAAGAGTGAAAATATAACGATCACCCAAAAAGGAGGAAATGGTGAAGAGCCTGATCCGGATCCTAATCCATCGGGATATGCAGGAAGAATTGAAATTCCAGCATTAAACAAGGCAAATAATAATTTATTCATCACCCATACTACGCAATATAATGGTAAAGAAGTAATAACTTACAGTTTTGAATATGATTGTACTCAAAAAAGTTCACGTTGGGTAGCTTTTACTTTCAGCACCTCAACACCTGACAATAAAGTCGGACGTGCAGGAGACTTTAGTGATGATCCCAGCATTCCATCACAATATCGAACACACGATGGTGATTATACTGGTTCAGGCTACAGCAGAGGACATCTGGTTGCTTCGTCAGACAGACAATACTCTGCAACGGCTAACAAACAAACTTTTTATATGTCCAATATGAACCCACAGATACAAGACGGATTCAACGGCGGCATATGGGCAAGTTTAGAAAAGAAAGTACAGACATGGGGGAACATAACTAACGATCAAGATACCCTTTATGTAGCCAAAGGAGGTACTATTGATAATAACAATATTATCAAATATCTTAAAACAAATAACACTATTCCAGTTCCCAAATATTTCTATATGGCTATTTTATCACTAAAAAATGGTCAATATAAAGCAATAGGCTTTTGGTTTGAACATAAATCATACAGTAACAATAATTATGCATCTTATGCCCTTTCAATTGACGAACTTGAAGAAAAGACAGGAATCGACTTCTTCCACAATCTTCCCGATAACATTGAGAATGAGGTAGAACGAAGTTACAATAAAAGTGATTGGGGATTATAGCATCCCCCAATATGAGCAAAACAGAAGGGTGTCAAAAAGCAGCGGCACTATAATCCTTAGATAATAACTCAGCACACCCTTCTGCAATAGTCAATATCATCTCTTTTCCCTTTTTCCGAGGAATACGAATGCTCTCTCCAACAATCAGCATATCTTCTATAGTAGGATTACCATGATTATTAACAGAGGTAGCATGTTCTCCATTATATCCGTTATTGCATCGGGTCAAGTCATAAGCCGGAGCTAACGCCCAGTTCCCCTCTTTATAAATGAAACTAAAGTTTTTGGCATGGTCATCTTTATTATCCGTTAAGACATTGAACACCATACGCCGGAACATTTCATCTACCTGTTTAGGGTCTTGGGTAAGATAACCAACCAAGTGCAGTAAAGTCTTATAATCCAATCTGGGTTGCATAATAGATTCATTAAGTAGTGCCCCTGCCGTAGCAATATGATACCTAATACCATTTTCAATATCAAAACGTTTGGTAGCAAAATACTTTCCATCCATCAATTTAAAGTCCGGTACTGTTATACCACATTTACGAGCGACTTCATTATAACGATACTCCATCGCTCCCATATCTTTCGGATCATATGTATGCCTGAACTTCACCAACCAAGCTCCTTCTGTATCGTGAAGTAAACATTTAGGGCGGCATCCACCTGAGTTGCCACTATTAAAGTAAAGTACCTCTTCATCCTCATACGATTTCTCTGACAGTGTGTCCAATGCCATTTGCTGAAGGCAATCTAGTGTCGGAAGAGATTTTTCTTCGCCAATGTATGTCTCCGGTATATAACAAAGAGCTCCCATCCCTGATGTTCCGACTATACTCAACCGTTGCAAGGGAGTTAGCTCGCTATCATTCACCCCTTGTTTTTTGAGTAAACGATGAAGTAAATAACGCCCATATCCATCAGGGAGACTGTCTTCAAAAATACCAAAGTTTCCCCAAAAAGGTTGTGGTTTAGCAATAAACAAATCAGGTTTTAAAGGCAAGTCAAGCGGAGAGATAGAAAACCCATTAGCCAACCACTCTCTATCATACTGAAATGCGCATAGCCGATTATCAGGTGTCATACTGAGAGTTCCAACACTTCTACTATGATAGGTTACTATCAGTTTATTTACTGATTTCATTACGCCCCTTCTTTCTGTTTTTATTCTTATTAATCATTTCCAACTCCTCCATTGTACTAAACAGCGGTTCAGATAAAAGTTCCTTGATAGCTTTAGAGTAACCCAGTGCTTTTGCTAATGCCACATAGGATGCCAATGAAATAGTATGCTTTTGTTCGAACTTGGCAATAGTAGGCGTCGGAACTCCGCTAAGTTCGGTAAGAGCTTCTCGGGAAAGTCCTTTCTCAAGCCTGCGTTTCTGCAGATTCTGAGCCAGAATTGCCAGCAACTCTTCGGGTCTCTCTACATCAAAATTATAAAGTAAAGGCATACAATTATATTCAATTAATTAAAAAACAGCACTATTCAGATACTATTACATCTAAATACAAAGATAGTTTCTTTATTCAAAAAAACAAAATATAAGCCAATTCTATTGAGTGTATTCGGCAACAAAAAAGATGCCCCCCTTTTCTACAAATAGAAGAACAGAAGCAACACAAGATTTACCCCGATCACCGTCCCGAATCCTCCCAAAATCCAGGGACGTAACTTACTACCTTTCCCTGCAAAAAACAAAGCATAAAACATATTCACCAGAATATTACTGATAATAGCCTGCATACTGCAAGCCACAACAACCAGTACAGCTACGCTCCCTGTATTCTGCAAAAGGTTCAAGATAAAAGGAGTAATGTCACTAAGTCCGGATACAAAAGAAAGCAGATTCAATCCGCCTGTACCCGCATAAACCAAAGTATAGTGCGTCAGCACTGTAAACACAACGAAGAGAGTGGCAAAAATCAGAGCAACTTTAAATTCGAGCGGGTTACTGCTGTCCTCATCTTCCGACTCATCGGTCATATCCTTGGAGCGTCGATGACGGGAATGGATAAACCACGCAACAACGGCAGCTACCACAGACATAATCAAAAGATAAGGATAGATAGATGTAAATATCTCCCTGCTAAAGATCAGAATCAATATCATAAAACGCAGAAACATCATGCTGACCGCAAGCAGCATAGCAGCTACATATTCGTTCGCCTCCTGCTCGGAAGCCTTTCTACTTTTACGGGCCAATACCGAAATTGTGGCAGTACTACTATATAATCCACCGATAATGCCGGAAACCAATACTCCCGATTCATGAAACACATAGCGTTTCAGCAAGTAAGACAAATACGAGATACCGGAGACGACAACCGTTGCCAGCCAAATAGAATAAGGAGTGAGATTAATATCCGGAATCAGGTTCTTGTGCGGTAACATAGGCAATATGATACCACTGATAGCCAAGAACTTTGCCAGCGTAATCATCTCATCATTCTTCATCCGCTGGGCAAACTCCGTAAAAGTGTGTTTAAGCTCCGTCAATAAAAGCACCGTCACAATCACCATCACATAAAACCAGGAAGGCTGGGTAGAAACAATAGGAGCCAGACAATAAGTAATCAGTGCAATAATAATGGTCGTTACACCAAAAACATGGAATTGAGACTGCTTGACGTAATAGTTCAAGCCCAGCAATAAACCGAGCACAGCACCACCACCCATAAACAGACGCATATCCGTAGGATCGAGTATATAGAGCAAATAGCCTAGAATACCAATGAAAGTAAATGTACGGTCAGTCCCGAAGAGAGTTGTTTCCCCTTCACGCTTCAGACTGATCCGTCGTTGTGACAGTCCGATAAGTAAAGAAAATAAAGTAACCAGAACGAAAGTTATCAGTTCTCTCGGTAGATAATTGTACAACTGTTCCATATACTGCTCTTTTAGTACTAGGAACAAATATACAGCTTATTTGTTAACATTCACCACGTTTTATACGGTTTTTTCATCAGGTGAGAGTTATAGTAGCGTATATCCCCGGTCACTTCTTCGCCAATAAACCCGGGCTTGACAAACGCCTCATCTTCCGTGCCCAGCTCTACTTCAGCCACAATAAGTCCTTCATTCTCACCGTAGAACTCGTCTACTTCGAAGATATGATTGCCACTACGTACCAGATAACGGGTCTTATCAATCATTCCCGGTTCGCAAAGTTTCATCAGTTCTTCCGCTTCGGACAAGGGAAGTTCCTTTTCCCACTCATAGCGACTGGTACCCGATTCGTTGGAAGCACCTTTGATAGTGAGATAACCTTTATCGTCACGAATACGAACCCGCACCGTCCGACCACGGGCGCTGCAAATATATCCCTGCATAATCCGGCTCTGCGCAAAAGCAAAGGATTTAAAATCACCGGAAACTAAAAATTTACGTTCTATTTCTTGTGCCATAGCACAAAGATAATTAAAAATCAAAATCTCGTCATAAACTCAATAACGATTTTATCACGCTCCGATTCTTTGGGAACTCCGGACTTCTGATAGAAATACTTCTCAAAGTTGAGACGGAGATCGGCAATAAAAGCTTTGGAAAGGCTCAGCGTGATACCGCCTGTCACACGATGACGGGCATAGTCGTTTATCTTCAAAACACCTGTCTCACTGTCCGCCAGCCCATTACTGTGGTCAGTCATCATATCATAACGGGCCAGAAAAGAAATCTTATTGAATACTTTTTTCAACGGCAAATCATAATTCACAAAGCTATTGACCGCATGAACGTCCTTAAACGCTTCGTGTCCATACATTTTATACAAATACTCCGCTTCGATATGAAAACGATTATTCTGATAGTAGATGCCGGCATCATACATATTAATACGGGTATGTTCCGGCTTTATCATTTGAGTGCTCAAAGTGAGATTCCAATTTTTATTAGGCAGCAACTGTGCTTTTATCGAATAATTCAAGGTCTTATGCCATTCCTTCTGATTAGTCAGTCCGGAGCCGTTAAACAATCCACCTTCAAGGATAAAAGGAAGACCTTCTTTTTGTGTATAACAACCGGTGAAACCGACATCACGCACATTGCCCACCTGCTTGGCTATAAACGAACGATTGGCAAAATACTGCTGATGGGGAGAACGATGGGCGTCGATCGTGAAAGGTACACGCATCTGACCAATCGTAAAATTCAGGTCCTTGACAGGAAATACACGGGCATACGCATCAAGCATCTTGATGGACCCCTCGTCGGACAAATCGATCTCCGCTTTATAGGCAACAATCGGATGTACATTTCCCGAAACACTGAAGCGGGCATTCCGCACTTCAAAACGGCTTTCGTTGGTTTCTGTCTGAAACTCATATTTTCCCCGGATCGTTCCATGAATTTCGGGCAAATAATCTTTCAGTTCCATGGTCTGCTTATCCAGCTGTTTGCCATCCCCGGCATCTTCTTTAGCCTGTCCGCAGGCTGCTGTCGCCATCAAAAGCAGGGCGACGGTTGTTGTAATTCTACTCATTCAGTTGTTTGCTACTTAATTCGCGGCAAAGGTACAATGAGCAAGATACGGAGAGATTACAAAAGAGATACGGTGAAATTACAGAATGGTTACAATACTGTTACACGGATAACAAAGGGGTTACAAAAAAAGAATTCACCACGGACTACCCTCGTCAGCATGGATATTCACCGTCGACAATCAACGTGTCCCTGTCCATGCAAAACTGTGTAACCTGTGGTGAATCAATCAGCCGAAAAAGGAATATGCGATCAGCATAATCAGCGCCAAAATAATGAGTGAAACAAATACTATCTTGACTACCCGCTGGGCCTGCTCCTCCTCTTTCTTACTATGTGCTACTTTTCTCTTACTTTTACCCATAATATTAGCTTTAAAGTTCAACGCTAACAAAGTAAAAACAAATCTTTTAACTTTCCAAAAATAACACTCGCTAATTTTTGTTTTTATGATTCCTGCGATGAAAATTCCATCAGATAGGCTTTGATGAATTCCTCGATTTTACCATCCATCACTCCGTTCACATCCGAAGTCTGATAGTTGGTACGATGGTCTTTCACGCGACGGTCATCGAATACATAGCTGCGAATCTGCGATCCCCATTCGATTTTCTTCTTACCGGCTTCCACTTTCGCTTGTTCTGCCATGCGGTGCTGCAATTCTTTATCGTATAAGATAGAGCGCAACTGGCGCATTGCATTCTCACGGTTCTTCGGCTGGTCACGAGTTTCGGTATTCTCGATAAGGATTTCCTCTTCTTCTCCCGTATAAGGGTCTTTGTACTGATAGCGCAGACGAACGCCGGATTCCACCTTATTAACGTTCTGACCACCGGCACCACCGCTTCGGAATGTATCCCATGAAATGCAGGCAGGCAGAATATTCACTTCGATACTGTCGTCCACCAACGGAGTGACGAACACGGAAGCAAACGATGTCATGCGCTTGCCTTGCGCATTGTACGGAGAAACACGCACCAGACGGTGAACACCGTTCTCTCCTTTCAGATAACCATAAGCGAAATCTCCCTCAATATTGATGGTACAGGTTTTGATTCCTGCCTCATCCCCTTCCTGAAGGTTGGCGATAGTAGCCTTGTAACCGTTCGTTTCAGCATAGCGCAGATACATACGCATCAACATAGATGCCCAGTCCTGACTTTCCGTACCACCCGCACCGGAGTTAATCTTCAACACACAGGCCATCTGGTCAGCTTCATCACGCAGCATATTCTTGAGTTCGAGTGCTTCCACCGCTTCACTGGCTTTCGCATAAGCCGTGTCCACATCTCCCTCAGTCACTAATTCTTCTTTATAAAAATCGAACGACAGTTCCAGTTCGTCCGCCAGCGTCTTGACTTCATTATAGCCGTCAATCCACTTTTGCAGATCTTTCACCAGTTTCATCTGGGCTTCCGCTTTCTTCTGGTCATCCCAGAATCCCGGCGCCTGCGTTCTTAGTTGCTCTTCTTCGACTTGAATTTTCTTCCCGTCGATGTCAAAGATACCTCCTCAGCGCATCAGTGCGCTCTTTCACGTCTTTAAGTTGTTCAATAGTAATCATGTGATTTACAATTTTATCATTTACAATTTACAAATTTCTCTTTTCGGTGCAAAGGTAAGAAAAATTCCGCTACCTTTGTTTCTGTCACTAAAATGTTGTCACAATATGAACAAACTCCTGAAACTTTCATGCTTATCGCTCTTCCTTGCATTAGTGATGAGCAGTTGTAGCTCACAAAAGAAGTATAGCTACGAGACAGTGCCCAATGACCCGCTGAAAGCCCGCATCTACACACTGGACAACGGATTAAAAGTTTACCTCACTGTAAACAAGGAAACTCCCCGCATTCAGACATTCATCGCCGTGCGGGTGGGCGGAAAGAACGACCCGGCAGAAACGACCGGACTGGCACACTACTTTGAACACCTGATGTTTAAAGGTACCGACAAGTATGGCACACAGGATTATGCTGCCGAAAAACCACTATTGGACCAAATTGAACAGCAATTTGAGATATACCGCCAGACGACGGACGAAGCAGAGCGCAAAGCGATCTACCACACCATCGACAGCCTCTCTTACGAAGCATCCAAATACGCCATTCCCAACGAATATGACAAGCTGATGGCTGCTATCGGTTCTTCCGGCAGCAACGCCTACACATGGTATGACCAGACTGTCTATCAGGAAGATATCCCCTCCAATCAGATAGAGAACTGGGCAAAGATTCAGGCAGACCGCTTCGAGAATAATGTCATCCGCGGTTTCCATACGGAACTGGAAGCTGTATACGAAGAAAAAAATATGTCTCTGACCCGGGACAACAGCAAAGTGCAGGAGGCGATCTTCTCCTCTCTCTTCCCCAAGCATCCTTATGGAACACAAACCGTATTGGGTACACAGGAGAATCTGAAGAACCCTTCCATCACCAATATCAAGAATTACTATAAACAATGGTACGTTCCCAATAATATGGCGATCTGTATGTCCGGAGATTTAGACCCGGATGAAACCATTGCCTTGATAGATAAATACTTCGGAGGCTTGAAGCCGAATCCGGAACTTCCCAAACTGAATCTGCCGAAAGAAGATCCGATCACCGCACCTGTAGTTAAAGAGGTATTAGGTCCTGATGCGGAAAGCGTTGCACTGGCATGGAGATTCCCCGGATTGGCCAGCAAGGATTTCGAGGTTCTGCAAGTTGTTTCGCAAGTATTATACAATGGAAAGGCAGGACTCATCGACCTTGATCTGAACCAGCAGCAGAAGGTGCTGAACAGCTACGGTTACCCGATGGGACTGGCAGATTACTCAGCCTTCATATTGGGCGGACTTCCCAAACAGGGACAAACGCTGGAAGAAGTCAAAGACCTCTTGCTGAACGAAATAAAGAAACTTCGTGCCGGAGAGTTCGATGAGAAGATGCTGCAAGCTAATATCAACAACTTCAAGCTCTACGAGCTCCAAAGCATGGAAAGCAATGAAGGACGTGCCGACATATTCGTCAACTCATTCATTAACGGAACAAACTGGGAGGACGAAGTAACCGCCATCGACCGCATGGCTAAACTGACCAAAGAGGATATCGTGGCCTTTGCCGATAAATATCTGAAGGAGGATAATTATGCCGTTGTCTACAAGAAACAAGGCAAGGACCCGAACGAGAAGAAGATGACAAAACCGGAGATTACTCCCATCGTATCCAACCGGGATGTGGCAAGTCCATTCCTTACCTCCATACAGGAGAATGCAGTAAAGCCCATCGAACCTGTATTCCTCGACTTCAAGAAAGATATGAGCCAGCTGACAGCGAAATCCGACATTCCGGTACTCTATAAGCAGAATACTACCAACGATCTCTTCCAACTGATCTACGTATTCGATATGGGTAACAACAACGACAAGGCATTGGGAACGGCTTTCGACTACCTTGAATATCTGGGCACTTCCGACATGACACCGGAAGAACTGAAGAGCGAGTTCTATCGTCTGGCGTGTACTTTCTACGTTTCTCCGGGCAACGAACGCACCTACGTGGTTCTTTCCGGTCTGAATGAGAATATGCCGGCTGCCATGCAACTATTCGAAAAGTTACTGGCAGACGCACAAGTAAATAAGGAAGCTTACAACAATCTGGTCGGAGATATACTGAAAGCCCGTGCAGATGCCAAACTGAATCAAGGACAGAACTTCTCCCGCCTGATGAATTATGCGATGTACGGTCCGAAGTCTCCCGCCACCAATTTACTGACGGAAGCAGAACTCGCCAGCATGAATCCACAGGAACTGGTTGACCGGATTCACAATCAGAACAACTACAAACATCGTATCCTGTATTATGGCCCTAGCAGCAGTAAAGACCTGCTGGCTACCATCGATCAATATCACCAGGTACCGGCTACTCTGAAAGATATTCCTGCAGGAAACGAGTTTTCTTATCTTGAAACACCGGCGACCAAAGTACTGGTAGCTCCTTATGAAGCCAAACAGATCTATATGGCGCAAATTTCCAATCTTGATAAGAAATACGATCCGGCTATCGAACCTACCCGCGAATTATATAACGAATATTTCGGCGGAGGCATGAACTCCATCGTCTTCCAGGAAATGCGTGAAACACGCGGACTGGCTTATTCCGCATGGGCGGGTATAATGCCGCCAAGCTATCTGAAGTATCCATATACGATACGTACCCAAATTGCAACTCAAAATGACAAGATGATTGATGCCGTCAATACGTTCAACGATATTATCAACAATATGCCGGAATCCGAAGCAGCCTTCAAATTGGCAAAAGAAGGATTAATCAACCGCATGCGTACCGACCGCATCATCAAAAGCGATATTATCTGGACTTATATCAATGCACAGGATTTGGGACAAAGCGTAGATCCGCGCATCAAACTCTATAATGACGTGCAGACTATGACATTGAAAGATATCGTTGATTTCCAAAAGGAATGGGTGAAAGGACGCACGTATGTGTATTGCATCTTGGGAGACAAGAAAGACCTTGACATGAATAAGCTGAAAGCGGTAGGTCCTATCGAAGAACTCACTCAGGAACAAATCTTCGGTTACTAAAGCATAGTGTTCTCCATAAAATAGCAGACACATAGCCTATTGATACACAAAGAACAAACGGTGAACAGCTTGCCAAATATGCAGCTTGTTCACCGTTTATCGTTTATCATCAGGCCAGACCGAGAAAAGCCTTATTCTTCGTACATCTTCTCAATCAGTTCTTTGTAGTTTTCAGAAACCACTGAGCGTTTCAACTTCAATGTATTAGTCAATTCTCCACGCTCCATGCTGAAAGGTTCAGGAAGTAATGTGAAACGTTTGATCTGTTCATAATGCGCAAATTGCTGTTGCAAGGTCTCTATCCGTGCACGAAACAGACCGACAATCTTTGGATGCTGCAACAGTTCGGCCATATCTTTGTATTCGATTCCTTTCTCCTTCGCATAGTCCTTGACAAACCCGTACACCGGAACGATCAAAGCAGAAACAAACTTCCGCTGATCTGCGATAATAGCAATCTGATCAATATAACGGTCTATCACCAGTTTGGTTTCCAATGCTTGCGGAGCAATATATTTACCATTCGATGTCTTAAACAAATCCTTAATGCGCTCTGTCAGGAATAACTGCCCATTCTTGAAATAACCGGCATCTCCTGTATGGAACCAGCCGTCAGCATCAATAGCAGCGGCAGTAGCCTCCGCCTTTTTATAATATCCTTTGGTTATACTTTTTCCACGGAGCAGGATTTCATTGTCTTCGCCTATCTTCACTTCCAGTCCCGGCAATACCACACCTACCGAACCGATATCATAACCTACCGGCAAAGTACATGATACCGTAGCCGTAGATTCTGTCAGTCCATAGCCGACCACCATGTTGATTCCTACCGAATGAACAAATTCATTGATTTCATCGGGCACGGCTGCACCGGCTGTCGGGAAGAAATTTCCATTCTCAATACCGATCGTCTTCTTCAGCAAAGAATAAATGGTCTTCTCGTAGAACTTATATTTCAGTTGATTCATCACCGGAGGGGTCTTTCCCAACCGAAGATAATCCAGATTATGGATTCTGCCGACTTTGATGGCATCCAGCATCAGCGCCTTCTTCAATCCTGTCGTTTCATTGATCTTCTCCTGTACACCGGCATATACCTTTTCCCAGAAACGGGGTACGCTGCACATCAGTGTCGGGCGAATTTCTTTAATGGTTGTCTGGATATCTGCCGGACGAAGGTTGATGCAGATCTGTACTCCTTTATGAATACAAAGATAGCACCATGCCTTCTCGAATACGTGTGTCAACGGAAGGAAGTTCATAGAAACGTCCTTGTCGGTCATTGTCGTCAGACGCTCGTCATGCGTATGGAACTGCTCCAGATAGCACGAATGATGCAACATTACTCCCTTCGGCTCTCCCGTCGTACCGGAAGTATAAAGGATGTTAGCCAAATCATCGTAAGAAGCACGTGCGGTACGTTCTTCCACCACCTCATTATGCGGCAATCCTTCGCCCATTGCCATAAACTCATCAAAATAGATGGAAGAGACATCACGCGGGTCTTTTACTACCGAACGATCGAAAATAATCAGTTGTTGTAACGAGGAACAAAAGCCGAAGATGCTGAATGCAGAATCATACTGATACTGTTCGCCTACAAAAAGATAACGGATTTGCGCATCGTTGATAATGTATTGTGCCTGTGCGGGTGAACTCGTTGCATAGAACGGAATAGTAACCCCACGATTGGCAAATGCGCCGAAATCGACATAGAACCATTCAGGTTTATTCTGTGAAAAAATACCGATATTCTCTTGTTCCTCCACTCCTAGCGCAACGAAAGCATTAGCAGCCTGTCGTACAGTTCCGGAGAATTGATTCCAGGTAATCGGAATCCATTGTGCTGTCTCATAGTCGCGGTATCTCAATGCTACCCTGTCGCCATACTTTTCAGCCTGACGGTGGACCAAGACAGATAAATGATGATAAGTCATACTCTTTGTATTGATAAATATGGTACAAAGGTATTAGTTTTATTTGAAACTATTGCGCAAAACGAGTATCTTTGTGCAAATATTAAGCTCTAAATTAACAAGTTTGTATATGAAATACGATATTCCAACCATGACAGCCGAAGCTGTAAGCCTGTTGAAATCACTAATCAGCATTCCGTCCATCAGTCGGGAAGAGACGCAAGCCGCTGATTTCCTGCAAAATTATATCGAAGCCGAAGGGATGCAGACCGGACGCAAAGGAAACAATGTTTGGTGCCTCAGCCCTATGTTCGACCTTAAAAAGCCGACAATCCTGCTCAATTCTCATATCGACACGGTAAAACCCGTAAATGGCTGGCGCAAAGACCCTTTCACACCCCGCGAGGAAAACGGTAAATTATACGGATTGGGCAGTAACGACGCCGGAGCCAGTGTTGTTTCGCTCTTACAGGTGTTCCTGCAACTATGTCGCACTTCTCAAAATTACAATCTCATCTATCTGGCTTCCTGCGAAGAAGAAGTTTCGGGTAAGGAGGGAATTGAAAGTGTATTACCGGGGTTACCCCCTGTTTCATTCGCTATCGTAGGCGAACCTACGGAGATGCAACCTGCCATTGCCGAAAAGGGGTTGATGGTACTGGATGTAACTGCTACGGGAAAAGCCGGACATGCCGCACGCGATGAAGGAGATAATGCCATTTATAAGGTATTGAACGATATCGCCTGGTTCCGTGATTATCGTTTCGAGAAAGAATCACCTTTACTCGGACCGGTAAAAATGAGCGTTACGGTCATCAATGCAGGCACTCAGCACAATGTAGTTCCCGATAAATGTACATTTGTTGTTGATATCCGAAGCAACGAACTTTACTCCAACGAAGATTTATTTGCAGAGATCAGAAAGCATATAGCCTGCGATGCGAAAGCCCGCTCGTTCCGCCTCAACTCTTCACGAATTGATGAGAAACATCCGTTCGTACAGAAAGCGGTGAAGATGGGACGCATACCTTTCGGTTCCCCGACTTTGTCAGATCAGGCATTGATGTCCTTTGCGTCGGTAAAGATCGGTCCGGGACGCTCTTCACGTTCACATACAGCCGAAGAGTATATTATGCTGAAAGAGATAGAAGAGGCTATCGGGATTTATTTAGATTTGTTAGACGGACTAAAGCTTTAGTCCGTCTTTACCACTCATCAAGTAGAAAATCGGCTATATGCCGATGCTTAACCCCTTCAATATTATCTTGCCATAGATCATCCATACTAACCACATATTTAGGATAATGATCATCAATTGCCAGTAAAGGGGCAAACTCACGGTCGATGGTTGCTTGCGAGCCAAGTTGATAAGTAACCTGCACATATATTTTCTCTTCACGCCTAATGGCTACAAAATCAACTTCTTTTTCATCCTGTTTACCTACATATACTTCGTATCCGCGGCGTTTCAATTCCATGCAAACTAAATTTTCGAGCATTCCCCCAATTAACCGGTCCCGATACCCCATCACAGAATAGATGAGCGAAAGGTCACTCACAAAATACTTTTCATTAGTTTGCAAAATTTCTTTGCCCTTGATGTCATAACGTGGAATACGTTGTATCACAAAAGCATTATTTAAAGCATCTAAATAATTGTAAATCGTATTGATATCCACTTTCCGTTGCTGACTTTTAAAATAGTCGGCAATATTCTTAGCATTCAATTTGTTTCCTATATTATCAAAAACAAACTTCACTATCCTTTCGAGCATTTCTACATTACGGATTCCATGCCGTTGAACCGTATCACGAAGAATGACGGACGAATAAATATCATACACAATTTTGTAAATAGCATTATAATCATAGTTTGCCGTATGAATAGCCGGAAATCCCCCCATTCGAAGATATTTCAAAAATTCCGCTTTACGGTCGGACGCAGAAATTGTTAGCGAGAGATTATGGAATAACAGATATTCCTTAAAAGATAAAGTCATAATGTGAAAGGCAACGTATCTTCCTGCCAAATAAGTCGAAAACTCGGAAGATAGTAAACGTGAATTAGAACCTGTCACATAAATATCTACATCCAAGTCAACCAAAAAGGCATTCACTGCCTTTTCCCAATCTGTAACTTCCTGAATCTCATCCAAGAGAATATAATATTTTCCCGAGGCTTTCGTAGCTTCCCGAATATGAGCGTATAACGCCTTCGCCTCCTTCATGTCTATCCACTCGAAACTTTCAAAGTTCATATAAATAATATAATCCTCAGATACTCCTCTTCGTAAAAGTTCCTCACGAATTAAACGCAACACGACCGACTTGCCACAGCGACGAATACCAGTGATAACTTTCACAAATGGCTTATCAATAAAAGGAGTGATTTGCTCCATATAAAGTTCACGATTAATCATACAACTGAAGTTTTTAGGGTTATAGACACAAATATAAATAATTAATCGGAAGTTTTTAGGGGTATACCCCTAAAAACTTCCGATTTCAAGTATGTTTTATGGTTATAGACAGAAACGACAATGGCATTTATGAAAAAAGGAGCACCTCCTGTATCTTTATCTAAGATAAGAAATTTAGCCACCATCATAATAACGGTGGCTAAATCAAAGAAAAACAACCAGTTTCAATGGTCTATTCAATCCATCCCGGATTTACAAAGAGCATAGAGAAAAAAGTTTACCCGATTCATATTATATATCAAATCAGACATTTCCATGCGATCCACTATTGCTCATTTTGTTAAGATACTGTTTCCATATCAAAAAGGCAATTATGCCTAACAGATTAAATAACAAAACCAAAATGACCCATAAATATTTATATGGTTTAGTAAGTTGATGACTTTTCAACACGACCAATATCCCAATCAACAAAATCAGAACATAAACAATTTCAAAAAACATTGGAGGCATAATCATAATTTTTATTCTCAATAATCATTAATATGCAGAAACTGTAACACTTCCCTTTCCCGCACTCTTATCGTATGTCCCTGAAGAATTAATAACATAAGAAAGGTTAAAGCCAACAACCTGAGTTATAGTTGCCTTAATTTTCCCCGTACTATTAAATGATATAGAATTTCCTGATACATAGCCATTCGCATAAGATTGAGAATACGTATAAACTGATAATCCTACTCTTTATAAAGTCAGCGAATTGTATTGTTACTCTTTTATTCATCGTATCTTATTTTAAACACTGCAAAAATAAAACATCCCCATTCATTATACAAATCCATTAACAGGCTGTTTTATTTGAAACTACCAATAATATGATATAAACCATTCCTACTATCGCCCTAATATAAGAAACGAAACCAGGCTTCATCTTTTTTGCAATTACTTCATTTATAAATGAGCCGATCCCTAAAACGGCACATATCCCGACAAAAATAAAAACCACCAGCCTTGTCCAATAAATATGAGTCAATATATTCTCACCATTATATATACACATACCTAAAAAGACAATAGCGATTAAATATGTCAGATCAAAAATAAGGACTTTCATACTATTGCTTATTTACTTACCTTTGGCCTACATTGGAATTATAAAATAGGCTAAAGCAAGAAGTATTATAGATATAACGTATCCTATCTTCCAACATTTACTATGTCGAAATAAATAATTAAGTATAAACAAAACAATGAGCCAACCAAATACTATTTTATTTAAATCATAATGTTTCTCCAAAGGGTCCCAAATGTAAAGATACACATTTAGGGAAAACATAATAAGACCGATTATCCCAATAATTATGCGGCTCATTAAACTAGCTTTTCCTGTTTCATTCATAACATCAAATTTTATATTCATGTCTAATAATCTGTAAAGTGCACTTTCACTATATCACGCTGTTTTCTATTCCATTTTCAATATTATATTATCATTCTCATCCTTCAGCATTTTTTTCAACCGATTATAGGTATCAAGTTTTCGATTCCACATATCCGGACTATCATCAACATGTGTCAATGCTATTGTATCTAACAGAGATTTATGGCTTTCTTCTGTGTCAGGCAACGTAGCCTCATCAAACTCCGCAAATTCCACCTCTATTTCATCTCCTACTTCAAGCGTACCTCCATTCCATGTAACATGAACATCTCCAGGCATTTTCAAACCACCCACGTTCCAGTAAGCACCCTCATAACGTGTAATATTTACCATCAAGCTAACCCCGTTATCAGGGATGCCCGCTTTACAAACCTCATTCCCTCGTTTTATAATCAATCCTTTCATATCTTCTATATCAGTCCTTTTTCTTGCAGTTCAACCTTTAACCGTTCATACCACTGCTTTATTTCATACCTATCACAGTCCTTCATGGTCAAAACTGGTGCCACCTTATCAGTGTCAACAATTCTAATTAATACCTTATCACCAACTTCAGGTCTTCCGTCGAACCAGGTAAGGTAATGTAAAAGATCACTTCCCATTACCATAATCCGATCGGAAGAATATCCATGTAATAAGTTTACAAAAACCAAATTATCAGAAGCCACAGTAATCGGATCTTCATCATTTATGCGTATTTCTAAACCGATCATATCTTTTATTTATTACAAGATTTAATCAATAATAGACTTTCTTGTTTTCTCTGGAAAGTACCAAATAATCGTCCACTTTTACATCAAAATAAGACTTAGCTTTACCGTCATCATTGGAAGGCAACTCCTCTTTATCAGTCAGCGCCTCTATTATATCGATTTCCTTCACGTTCTTTTTCAATTTGGGGAACAACAGGCTGACATATATGTATTTACGATTGCAACCTTTAATAATCATCAACTTATCCATAGGTGCGCCACCATCGTATCCTCTCACCATGTATTCATCACCGGTTTTCTTATCTACTATTTTAAATCCCGGGCTATAGTACATCCATTGCCAGTCGAAATAGATGGGTTGCAGGAACGTAACTTTAGTATCATCTTTCCTTCTTTCAATAGAATGCAATAAAGGCTTTGTACCCATGCCATGCTCATAGGTTCTATCGGCAACGATCTCTATGCTATCTTTAGGAGCTGTATAAGCCGCATCAAATAACTTTTGATCGCGTGTCTTGGCCTGTTCGGCAGCGTCATCCCTTACCAACTCTCTTGATTTCTGAAGCTTCGGCATCATTTCCTGCACCATTTCCATTGACAGCTGTTGTATCATCGGCATTGATTCAGTTGCAACGGCAGTTGCAGTCTCCCCAAGTTTTCTTCCCGCAGGAGATTCATAAAAAGCAACCACTTTTTTCAGTTCATCCAATGTCATGTGTTGCCGGTAAATAGGAGCATATACTTCCATGACTTTATCTTCAATCTTCCGTGTCCATTTTGAAGCAAAATCTTTCCAATAAGCCTCACCTTGTTGGAAAGGCCCATTTTTCATACTCGCCATCAATTGAGACATTATAGCTTCAGAGGATGCCGAACTGCCGGAAAGCGTCATGATCTTTTTTAGTAAAGTTTTGTACTCGTCGGTCTGGTCTGAATTCTGAGCCGAAGCCGGTAAAATAGAAGTAAGCGATGTGGCTACGCAGATCACCATTAAGAAAAGGATTTTTTTCATCATATAATAGTTTTGTTGATGAAGTCAAGTTAACTTCATTGTGTTATACATTCTTACAAATATACTCTAATTATTATTAGAATACAAACAAATAACGGACATAATTATAAACTGCGGCAATTATTGTCTGATTTACCGTTTCTCTTCATCCAAACAACCCTATAATCACCTGATTTTCAATTATTGTTATCAGTTTTTCGTAAGGACATCTTCATCGTTCCACCCGGGTAGAACGAACTGTCTACGTCTGTGACACGATCGGTTTACCCAGGTGCAATGATCAGTTCACCCGGGTGGAACGATGAAGATGTCGGTAAGATAATATAAGAATGTAAGGGAGATATGCTAAGGACATAAGTGTCACAACATACAAATGATAGGCAGAGTAAAATCAATACAGCTGTAGTCTGTAGCAGAAAGAATGATGAGAGACAACTTAAAAAAGGATGAGAGATACACTGTTTGGGAGCATATTATGGGATAAAACGATGAGAGACACCCTGCTCCGAAGGTATCTCTCATTCATTATTCATCTAGTTATCTGATCTTTACAGAAAGACAGTGAGACCGTGAGACTAAAATATTTTTTTATTTCTTGGGAGCGAGCAGATTATTCCTTATCTACAGAAAATTTAAAGATACACTGACTCATGTATTTTTCTCCCGGGCGAAGCACAGCCGAAGGCCATTCCGGTTTGTTCGGAGTATCCGGATACTTCTGAGTTTCAAGACATACGGAAGCACGCTGATTATATGTGATACCTTTCTTTCCTGTCAGAGAACCATCCAGAAAGTTGCCGGCATATACCTGAACACCCGGTTCGTTGGTATATACATCCAGTACGATACCCGTTTTGGGAGATTCGAGTGAAGCACATTTACGGGAAATATCCCCTTTGGCATTCAATACCCAGTTATGGTCATAACCATTTCCATTCTTCAATTGTACAAAATCGTAGTCGTTAATGCGTGCCCCTACCGGAGTCGGAGTGCGGAAATCCATCGGAGTACCTTCTACCGGAACAATCTCGCCGGTTGTCATGAATGTGCTGTCTACCGGAGTATAATAATCGGCATCCACCATCAACAAGTGGTCTGCATTGCTTGCTGCATCACCATCGAGATTAAAATAAGAGTGATTGGTCATATTTACGATGGTCGGCTTATCCGTTTCTGCTTCATAGCGGATATCAATTGCATTATCGTCTGTCAGTTTCATCAGGACTTTACAGGTAATGTTACCCGGGAAACCTTCTTCGCCATCCGCAGCGACATAAGTCAGTTCCACTTCTTGCGGATTCGGTTGCACAGCGTCAAACACACGATACTGGAATCCATTGGGACCGCCATGCAGGCAATGACCGTAATTATTCTGAGGCAACTGATATTCAATGCTGTCCAATGTGAATCGACCTTGATTGATACGGTTTGCGTAACGACCGATGCTGGCACCAAAATCAGAAGGTTTGCTGATATAATCCTGAATAGAATCGAAACCTAAAACTACATCCTGCATCTTACCGTCTTTATCGGGGACCATCACAGAAACAATGCGTCCACCAAAATTCGTCACACAAACTTCCATGTTGTTCTTGTTACGAAGGGTGTACAGATCGGTTTTCTTACCACCTACTTCAGTCTGGAAGTTAGTTCTTAACAGGCCGGAGTCGGTTGGTTGCTCGGCTTTCGGGGTACAAGCAGCTACAAAAAGGGCAGAAACAGCCCATAATGCTAAATTCTTCATGGTTGATATAAGTATTATTATAAATTAGTTCAACGAACATCTTTTATTTAGATTGCAAAATTGGCGAAATTCTGATAGTTTGGAGGCAACATTCTTTCCAAATAATAGCACAAATCAGTCATTTCGCCAATGATGCAATCATAAACACTTATATCTTTCTAAATCAAAATGATTTATCTTATAACAAATTCAAGTAAACTGATTCCATCACCAGTTACTCCTTTGTATTCGGGAAAGCCGATATTCTCAACCGGGCCGCCCCCATCGGAATCAATGTAATCTCTTCTTTAGCGCCTTTCACCGCATCTTCTTCGGGCAATACACCGCAAAGTCCAGTTTCGTCAATCTGCCATTCGGGGATAATCCGGCCGGTAGCTTTCACTTCCAAAGGCACATTGGCCACCGTGAACGGGAAGTTATCAGCAGGCCAGGGCTTACGAACGACTTTGAAGTTCTTCAAAGGCTCTTTCTTATCCAATACCAACGAATAGTTCCAGGGACTGTTAGCATAGATTTCAGTAGTAGGCCACTTCTTCGGGTCAGCACCTTTCTGCCATTTGGAGTCACCGATAGCCGTTTCACGACTGTCTTTTTCTATATATTTCTCGTCAATCTTCAGAGATAAAGTCAACGGACCATAATCCACACTTACACTGTTCTTATTGACTTGCCACGTACGCATGGACAAAGACATCGGAAGAGTCATTTCTACTTTATCACCATCCGCCCATTCGCGTTCGATACAAAGGTATTTACCGGATACAGGTTTCACACTGATCTTCTTTCCGTTGACACGCACTTCGGCTCCTTCAGTCCATGAAGGAATGCGGAGGTAGAACGGAAAATCGACCTTTTCATCGGTAGAAACGGTGAATTTGATGCCTTCTTCAAAAGGATAGTTAGTCTCTTCGTGAAGGACGATTTCTTTTCCATTACCCACTTTTACCGTAGCTTTGCAAGCAGCATAGATGGCGGCAGCAATACCGTTGTCGGGAGTTGCCAATATCAGATGTTCCGAAAAATAAGGCCAGCCTTGTGCATGGTTATGCTGACAGCAACGACTGCTGAACGGATTCATGGAAAGGAATGGACCACGGTTGTCAATACCCGGATGATGGTTCTTTGAGTCACTGACAGTATGATTCGGACAAGTGATGTAGCGCAAAGCCTTGAAGTCCGGCATCACAGCGGCAGGATAAGAGTTGAAAGCTACTTCTTCGCAATGCTCAGCCCACATCGGATCACCTGTCATACAGAGCATGATCTCATCGGAAGCCATCTGTTCCACCAGTCCGCAGGTTTCCACTCCCTGACGAGGATCGATATATCCCAGACGGGCATTCTCGTCGGCACCGAACATACCGCCCGGAACCTGGCCAAAAGTGCGACGGATCAAATGATGTACATTATAAGAGGCTTTGAGCATGGCGGAATCTCCGGTCTGCATATAATAAGTGGCAGGTTCGCGGAAACACTGGGCGATGTTCACATTGTGCCAGTTGGGCAGGGAAGTTGATTTTGTCCAGTCGGCTGTGTTGCGGTGAATCTTCTTGGCAAGGTCCAGCAGGAAGGCATCTCCGGTATGGTTATAAAGCCAATAGATACTGATGATGTTGTCACCGCCACGGCTGTTTTCCCAATAGTCTTCCAGAAGTTTATCGTCGGGGACAGTCATCTGCCATTTGAAGTAGTTCGTCATCAGGTCAATAACCCGTTGGTCCTGAGAATACTCATAATAAGATTGCAGACACCAGAGCATAATCATCTGTGCCCACAATTCACGCTTGCCGTTCCGTTCGTTGACAGGACCGAAGTATCCATCGGGCTGGCAACTGGCAAATACACCTTCAATCCATGTTTTTGTTTCTGCAATCATTTTCGGGTCATTCAGGATATAGGCAAGGTTGCCATAACCTTTCAGCCAGTAAGGTACTTCTTCCCAGCCATGATCACCACCGGTTGTCAGCCAGGCGTTATTATCTTTCTCCAGCCAGGCACTGATTTCTCCCAGATGTCCGGTCAGCCCGTCGCGTTGCAGTTCGAGGTACTTCTTTACCCAGCCTTCCGGCTGGATGCTGCCGACAGGCAGCTTAATAAAGTTCAACGGACGGAGCGGGGCCCGATAGCTCACATAATTCACATTCGTCGATTCTGTGTCGGGGCGGTCCATCACCCTTACAGACTCACTGGCAGTGCGTGTAGTAAAAGCTGCTGTCAGTAGCCCGACAGTCAGCAGCGTACCCGCAACACCTATTTTAAAAGATCGTTTCTGTTTCATTTTGAATATTTTTTTGGAGATACTACCGACTTTTTAGTCAGCCTTGTTTTAATTCGGTTTATTTATAATTATAAATCAATTCTCCGCCTTTTATCAGTTCATTGTGAGATATACGGTAGTCAGCAATCTTTTTCCCGTTGAAATGGATACTTTTGATCGGTGCGTCTTTCTTTTTCCGTCCTTCTGTCTGAATAGTAAGTACGTTTCCATTCGTCAACCGCAACAGTACCCTGTCGAAAAGCGGAGAGGTCAGATCATAGTATTCATCTCCCACAAGCAGAGGATAGAAACCCATTGCCCCAAACACGTACCAGGCACTCATCGTACCGTCGTCTTCGTCCATTTCGGGACTATACCCTTCGGGGGCATTCTTGAATGCTTTACCCAGATAAGGAGTCTTAAATTCCGAGTTGCCTCCATATTTATGGATCATCGGTTCGGTCATCAGACTGCGCACTATCTGCTGGGTTTTCTCCGGTGCCCCAAGTCGGTTGAACAGGTAAGGAACATGGATATCCGGTTCGTTTCCTTGATTATAAAGGTGATGGTCGAAGAAATAGGTAAGTTGCAAACGAAGAGAGTCCTGCCCTACCCATTCTATCATTTTATCAATGTATTGTGGAGCTGCCCATCGGTATTGCCAACGGGTTCCCTGATAGAGTCCGTTGTTCTTCATCACTTCAAAAGCGGGAGTCACATTCATAAATTCCTTTTTCCATGTTTCTTCAAAAAGAGAGACCGAACGTTGCCGGTATTGTTCGGAATCCGCCTTTTCACCGATGATTTCCGCAATCTTTGCCATTGCCCACAAGTCATATGCCGATTCCATCTTCTGGTCGGGCGAACGCATGGGCAGCCGCTCCATTTCCTGCTTCATACCAGCGTATCCTTTACGGAAATCAAGGTTGGTAATTCCTTTCCGGTAAGCGTCCAACAAAAGAATTACGGCATGTTCCGTACGTACTGTCGGGGTAGACTCGAATCCGGTGGACCAGTCTTTCTTTCCCGTTGCATACAGATGAATCAGGGAAGTCGCCATATCCCGCATCTTCGCAGGTTCGGTCAGTACCAACAAAGGAAATTTAGTGCGGAAGGTATCCCATAACGACCAGTTACTGTAATATCGGAAGTCTTCTGAGATATACACTTTTCCATCCGTACCCAGATAAGCTCCGTCCGGAGAACTGACATCCGCCGGACTCAGGTAAGTACGATACAGGGAAGTATAGAAAATGACCCTGTCATCTTTCTTGCCTCCTTTGACGTCGATAGCTGACAATTGTTTTTCCCACTGATCAGCGGTCCGGGATTTCACATCTTCGAAGTCCATCTTTTCCCAACGGGCACATTCCCAGCTCGCCAGTTCGGAACTTAACGCAGACAGTCCGATACGGACTTCCACCGAACGTACCTTTTTGCCAAAGGTAAGGCAGGCAGTCGTCTCTTTCTGTTCTTCCAACTGGAAAGGATGGCTGGTATTTAAGGAGAAATAGAGTTTGTAGCGTCCATGTCCGCAGACGTTCTTTGCCTGTACATAGCCTTCGATGCAAGTTTCCGATATACGTTTATAATGGCAGGTAGCTACGTCTTCAAACGTAGAGGCGAAGTCTATCCAAAGGGCAGCGGAAAGGCTTCGGGAAAATTTATAGCGTTCCACCGCCATAGCGTTGGTCGCTGTCAATTCAGTTTTGATACCATTGGTAAAAGCTGTCGAGTAATATCCGGGAGTTGCTTTCTCGCGGGACTTTTTAATATGCAATTCCTGTGAAGGAGCTACCGGACGAATGCGCAGGTTTCCTCCTCCGCCACTACATCCCACTCCGGAGAGGCGGTTGACAGAGATACCGGAGACTTTCGTCACTGCATAATCATAACCGGCATGGCTACGCGGATCATTATCCGGACACACACAAACCATTCCGAAAGGAGCGGCAGCGCCCGGAGCTACCTGTCCGTTATCACCGGAAGTACCGATAAACAAGTTGACATACTTTGTATTTTGTGCAACTGACGGTGTCATGATAGATAACACGACTAAAAGAAGGGCATACCATCTGCTTCGGTTGTTTTTCATGCTTCTAAAATAGTATCTGGACTGATTAAAAAGTTGGTAGTATCTCCAATCTCCTCCTTCGGGAAGGAGGAGATTGGAGATAGCACCGACTTCTTAGTCACCCCTGGGTTAACTAATGATATAACTTATCTTTAATTCTTGTCTACAGAGAACTTAAAGATACACTGGCTCATATATTTCTCGCCCGGACGAAGTACTGCCGAAGGCCATTCCGGTTTGTTCGGAGTATCCGGATACTTCTGAGTTTCGAGACATACGGAAGCACGCTGGTTGTAAGTGATACCTTTCTTTCCGGTCAACGAACCATCCAGGAAGTTTCCTGCATATACTTGAATACCCGGTTCGTTAGTATATACATCGAGTACGATACCAGTCAGCGGTGATTCGAGAGTAGCACACTTACGGGTAATGTCGCCCTTAGTATTCAATACCCAGTTATGATCGTAACCGTTACCATTCTTCAACTGTACGAAATCGTAGTCATTGATACGTGCGCCTACCGGAGTCGGAGTGCGGAAGTCCATCGGAGTTCCTTCAACCGGAGCGATCTCGCCTGTAGTCATGAAGGTACTGTCTACCGGAGTATAATAGTCAGCATCAATTGTCAGCAGATGCGCCTCATTACGGGCTGCGTCTCCGTCAAGATTGAAGTAAGAGTGGTTAGTCATATTCACAATGGTCGGCTTGTCGGTTTCCGCTTCGTAACGGATATCGATCGCATTATCGTCTGTCAGCTTCATCAACACTTTACAAGTGATATTTCCCGGGAAACCTTCTTCGCCATCTTCTGCCGTGTAAGTCAATTCCAGTTCTTGCGGATTCGGCTGAACGGCATCAAACACACGGTACTGGAATCCTTGCGGACCGCCATGCAGGCAGTGACCGTAATTATTCTGAGGCAACTGATACTCAGTACCGTCCAAAGTAAATCGACCTTGGTTGATACGGTTAGCATAACGGCCGATGCTTGCTCCGAAGTCCGAAGGCTTGCTGACATAATCCTGAATCGAATCGAAGCCGAGCACTACATCACGCATCTGTCCGTCCTTGTCGGGTACCATCACTGAAACGATACGACCACCGAAGTTCGTTACACAAACTTCCATGTTGTTCTTGTTGCGCAAGGTATACAAATCTGTTTTCTTTCCATCCACTTCCATCTGGAAGTTACTTTGCAATAAACCGGAATCCGTTGTTTTCTCGGCTTTCGGTGTACAAGCTGCCATTAAGAGGGCGGCAACTGCCCATACACATAACTTTTTCATGGTATTCTATTAATTGATACTATTCAATAAATCTACTTTGCCTTCGTTAACCAACTTAAGAATCAGTTCTCCGAAAAGCGTATTCTGCCAGGCAAACCAGGCACGGGTGAAGTTCTTCGGATCGTCTTTGTGGAAAGATTCATGCATAAAGCCTGTTCCGGCATCGGTATCCATCAGCATTTTGATACAGGTTTTGATTTCCGCATCATCCTTGCTGGTGAAGGCTTTCATCATGATACTCATCGGCCACACCATATCATAACCGATATGCGGTCCGCCGATACCTTCGCCTGCCTTGCCTTTGAAGAAGTAAGGATTGTCTTCGCTCCACACGAATTTACGGGTATTCTGATAGATAGGATCGTTTACATCTACATCACCCAGATAAGGCATGGCAAGCAGGCTCGGTACATTGGCATCATCCATCAGGAAGTGATTTCCGAAGCCGTCTACCTCAAAAGCATAGATTTTACCATATTTCGGGTGGTTGTATACCGCATATTTCTTCAATGCTGTCTCTACTTCCTTTGCCAGGTCTTTGCATTCCTTAGCCAAAGCAGTCTTCTTATTTACCTTATCAAGTATTTCGGCTGCTTTGCGCAATGAAGATACAGCAAAGAAATTGGAAGGTACCAGATATTGAAGAGTCGTCGCATCATCCGAAGGACGGAAGCAGGAGACGATCAGACCAACCGGTTTCACTGGTGCTCCGAGTCCGTCATTATTCAATGTATCCAATGCACGTTCTGTCTTACGCTGGAATTTATACGGGCCAACTCCGTCTTTGCGCTGTTGTTCCTTGAATGTTTTCAGCACATTGGTGATAGCCTGAATCCATTCTTCTGAGAAAATGCTGGCATCTCCGGTTGTTTTCCAGTAGTGATAAGCCAGACGCAGCGGGTAGCAAAGTGAATCGATTTCCCATTTACGCTCGTGCAGTTCCGGCTTCATATCGGTCAGGTCACTCATCCAGTGATTGTCTTCAACGGCACCGTCATTAAATGCGTTTGCATACGGATCGATATTGATACATTTGAACTGGCGGAGGATAACACCTGCCAGCATCTCTTTCAGTTCGGGATCGGAGTTTGCCAACTGCACATACGGCCATACCTGCGCACCCGAGTCACGAAGCCACATTGCGTGAATGTCGCCCGTATAAACGAATGTGTCCGGTTTGCCATCCGCGCCTTTGCGGAAGTGTACGGTAGTGTCGATGGTATTGGGGAAACAGTTTGCGAACATCCATGCCAGTTTCTCGTTTTTCAGAAGTTTCTGCACACGGATGATTTCCTTTTCTACCGCATTCGAACGGAAAAGACGTTTGGAAACTTCCGGACGATTGTCTTTCTGAATAGCGTCCGTCACACATACATGCATTCCGGACATCGTATTTGCAGCCTGCATCTGACCGCCACAAAGGAGCATGCCTGCCAGCATACCCGCACTGATATATTTTACTTGCTTCTTCATAAATTACTTTTTCTTTTTAAATTCGTTGGAGAAAGAATAAGGGAAATCGGTTTCTTTGGTACCACGCTGCTCATTGGGTTTGGAATCCATCTTGAAAGTGATGGAAGCACCGTTCATAAGGTCCTCGTGAGTCACGTAGTTCTTTGTATGGTCTTTGCCGTTCAAGGTCATGGAAGAGATATAACGTTTGTCGTCTCCGTTATTTGGAGCGGAGATGGTTACTGTCTTTCCATTTTCAAGATGCAGCTTCATCTGTTTGAAGTAAGGAGTACCGAGAATATACTCATCCGTACCCGGACATACCGGATAGAAGCCCATAGCAGAGAACACATACCACGCAGAAGTCTGGCCGTTGTCCTCATCACCACAATAACCGTCGGGAGCAGGAGTATAAAGCTTATCCATCACTTCACGAATCCAGTGCTGCGCTTTCCACGGCTGACCGGAGTAGTTGTACATATACAGCATATGCTGGATAGGCTGGTTACCGTGTGCATAGTTACCCATATTCATAATCTGCATCTCACGGATTTCGTGGATGACACCGCCATAATAACTGTCGTCAAAGACAGGAGGCAGGATAAATACAGAGTCCATCATCTGGTTGAAGCCGTCTTTTCCGCCCATCAGGTCGATCAATCCCTGAGGATCATGGAATACGGACCAGGTATAATGCCAGCTGTTTCCTTCGGTGAAAGCGTCTCCCCACTTCAACGGGTTGAACGGAGACTGGAATTTGCCATCCTCATTCTTGCCGCGCATCAGTTTATGTTCGGGATCATACAGATTCTTATAGTTCATGGCTCTCTTTGCAAAGATCTCAATTTCCTTTTTAGGCTTGTTCAAGGCCTTACCCAGCTGATAGATACACCAGTCATTATAAGCATACTCCAGTGTGCGGGCTGCATTTTCATTGATGCCTACGTTGTAAGGAACATAACCGAGCTTATTGTAGTAGTCATAGCCCAGACGTCCGGTAGAAGAAACCTGCGGATGTACCGCATTAGCTCCGTGCTTTACAGCTTCCCAAAGGGTTTCGATATCATATCCTTTCAGACCTTTCAGGTAAGCATCTGCAACTACCGAAGCCGAGTTGTTGCCAACCATACAGCCTCTGTGTCCCGGGCTTGCCCATTCCGGCAGGAAGCCGCTTTCTTTGTAGGTATTTACCAATCCTTCCTGCATCTTCATGTTCATAGACGGATACATCAGGTTCAGGAAAGGGAAAAGACAACGGAAAGTATCCCAAAAACCGGTATCGGTAAACATATAGCCGGGAAGTATTTCACCATTATAAGGACTGTAGTGAACGATATCTCCTTTCGCGTCTATTTCGTAGAAACTTCTGGGGAAAAGTACCGAACGATACAAGCAGGAATAGAAAGTACGCAAATGGTCGATATCATCATCTTCCACTTCGATACGTCCCAAAACGTCGTTCCATACCTTACGGCCTTTTGCCGCAATCTGGTCTATGTTATCTTTGCCCAACTCTTTCAAGTTCAGTTCCGCCTGTTCGGGGCTGATGAAAGAAGAAGCTACACGTACATTTACCTGTTCGCCTTTACGGGTTTTGAAACCGATCAATGCGCCGGCATGCTTATCGTTGGCTTCCAGTTTATTGGTATCGATGTTACCATTGGCAACAGCTGCCGTATAAGTAAAAGGCTTGTCAAACTCCAGTACGAAGTAATTCTTGAAGTTTGCGGGAACACCGCCGCTGTTCTTGGTCGTATAACCGATAATCTTGTTTTCCGAAGGGATGACTTTCACAAACGAACCGTTGTCGAAAGCATCTACAACCACATAAGAGTGATCGTTCTCAGGGAAAGTGAAGCGGAATGCTGCCGCTCTTTCTGTCGGAGCAATCTCGGTTACTACATCATGGTCGGCAAGGTATACTTTGTAATAGTAAGGAGTAGCCGTTTCTGCTTTATGCGAGAACCAGCTGGCACGCTGATCCTGATCGAAAACGGCTTTACCGGTAATCGGCATGATGGAAAACTGACCGTAATCATTGATCCAGGGGCTGGGCTGGTGGGTTTGTTTAAAACCTCTGATTTTATCGGCATCATAGGTATATGCCCAGCCATCCCCCATTTTTCCGGTCTGGGGAACCCAAAAGTTCATTCCCCAGGGAAGGGCGATAGCGGGATAAGTGTTTCCGGTAGATAAGGCGTGCTTGGACTGAGTACCTACCAGCGGACTGACATAGTCCACTGGTCCGGTAATCGTTTTAGCATCCATATTCCACGCACTAAATAAAGTAAAAGCTAATAGAGCGAGTTTTTTCATGGTGTTCTTGTTTTATTTAGTTAGTTTTTCTTCAAGCATCTTTATAAAATAGCCGCCAACTACGGAACGCGCCTGGAAACCTCTCTGAATCGGATTGTCCGTAAATACCCAGTCGGACATCGGAACGCGGGTAGTCGTTTCATCCATAAAAAGATATACCGGTTCAATAAACTTCTCGAAAGTAGCTTTGTCCTGTGCCATGGTAGCTGTCCACATGATCCAGTCAGTCTTGGTATAAGTTTCACGGTTATCCAGCGGAAGGCCGTATTTATTTTGCTTCGTAAGATAATAAGCAATTTCTGTCTCAGCAACTTTTTCCGGGAAAATCTGCAGTTTCAGCAATTTGTCCCATACCAGATTATACTTCTGGCTCCAGGTTCCCGGCTTGTCGAATGTCAGACGGTAGTGGTCGCCGTCATCCGCCATCTTCACCCATTCGGCAGCCATTTCTTTCGCCTTCTTCGTGTACTTTTCAGCAATGTCTTTTTTGCCCAGCATATCTGCCATGTAGCCGTAAGAAGCAATACCCATGATAGCCTTGATAGAAAGATTGGCATTGTGCGCAAAGTGTCCGGCAAAGTCATCCGTACAAAGTTGGTTCTCCGGATCAAGACCGTACTCAACCAGATAATCCGTCCAGGTTGTCAGAGTTTCCCAATGCTTTTGTGCGTAGTCGGCATTTCCTTCTACAGCAGCAATCGCTGCAGCAAGGACTACCATATTGCCGGATTCTTCGATCGGCATATCGCCTCCGTAAGTCTGGCCGTTAGCCAGCGGATATGTACCTACGTCGTGAGCAGCAAACGGTTTGGTCCATTTTCCGCTTTCACTATAATAGAAGATATGGTTCATGGTAGCTTTGACCAGTTCCGGATTGTAAAGCAGAAGCAACGGAGCTCCCGGATAAGTCAGATCGACTGTTCCGATGGAACCATTACTGAAATTCTCTTTGGAAAGGAATACCAGGTCACCATTCGGAGCTTGTACCAGTTTATGGGCAGCTAATGCCTGACGATAAGCCAGAGCGCAAAGTTCGGCATACTTGCGTCCGCCGGCCGCTTCAGCCTCCGCCATCAGTTTCTTATCGAAAGCTGCACAATTTTTCATTTGAGTCTTATATTCCTGTTCTGCTTTCTGGAATTGTGATACGATTGTTTCACTGCCTGTACGATTCCAGTAAGGACGGAGGTTTTCACCAAAGTACTGGATAGAGTAAATATCATCGTAACCGATCAGCAGGTGTCCGTTCGCTTTCTTTGTTTCACCCAGTGAGCGTACTAAAGCTAGTTTGTCATAACCATTGGTGGTAGGAGCTTCCAGTTTGTTCTCTGTAAAGCTTTGGCGAAGTTTCTTTCCGTCACCGATAGCATAAGTGCTGTTCTCTTTTTCAGCAGCCAGGTAGAAGTGTCCCCAGTCAATACGCACATCGTCACCTTTCTTTTTCAGGATGTCCTGATTACGGCTTCCGGTGCGCAGGAACAACAGATCACCGTCAGTAAAGCTGTCGGCTACGGATTCCTGATGAGGCAGATCGAGTGCCCATTGAGGAGCAGCTTCAAAATAGAGTTCAACTTGGTGCGCCTCTCCGTCGTTAGAAATGACTTCATAAGAAATATAGTTGACAGGGCGTGCCATCAAGTCCAGATTGTCCATAAACAGGGGCGCGGTAAATGTCAAATTCAAGTCTACCGGACCACAAGTGAAGTTATAATAAGTCTGCATAGGTTGAACATCGGCAGAAGTCTGCTGTGCAGTTTGATTGAAGTAACGGTTATTATCCAATTCTACCAGCAAACCAAAATCCAGCAAGCCATTCGCTCCGCGGTTGTGACAATAAGCGGCAATCAGGTTTTCTCCCTGTTTCAGGGACGCTACCACTTCTTCCGATAACTTCACCTGTACGTGCTTCTTACAAGCGTTTCCTGTGTCTACAACCTTTATTCCGTTGATATAGATAATCACATCATCATCATGAGAATATTCCAGATACACATTCTTACCTGTCAGGTCTTCCTGAATATCAGCGACACGGCGTACCCAGATAAATTCTTCACCCCACTGGGTCTTGGCTACATGTTCGTTCTCCATGGTTCCGAAGGCACCTTCACCTTCTTTCCAGGCAGCATCATTGAAGCCGACATTTTGCCATCCGTCGGCAGGTTGCTGAATTGTATATTTTCCTGTCCAGTTACCTTGTTCCGAAGTTTTCACCAGAGGTCTCAATTCCAGTTCCTCCGTTCCCATAAAGCGGTAAGTCTGTCCGTCGACTTTAGCTACACCGATTAAAGGGAAATCTTTACCGCTCCAATGTTTGACCGAACCGTCGTATAAGTTGTCCGTGAAAGACCATGCACTGGTATACGGGTCTATGCTCACCAGCGGATAAGCCGGAGCACGCAACTCGCTCTTCACATGCTGTTCCAGCTGGGTCTCACAGCTACAAAATACAGAGGCTGCTCCCAGCAACAGCGTCATCAGTTGTTGTTTCATAATTTAATTACCTGTTTTATTTAATCTATTTACCATTCTATTGACACATTCACACCGGAAGGATCGTTCTCGAAACTCAACAGAAGAGTTTTTGATGATTCATCCCATTCCGGTTGTTCCTCTTTTCCATTCACACGTATTTTCTCTGGTTTACGAGGCAAGAGGACTCTTGATACATTGGTTGTATTTATCGGGCTTTTGGCTACAAAAGAGTAACTTTGTTTGCTGACTTTCTCATCATAGATACGAGAAGCTCCGCAGAGCACTTTGGCTTTTATTTTACCGGATACTTTATTCAGATCATAAAGATACCCCTGTTCACCCGGTTGGATTTGTTTGGAAGTCAGTACCGGCAGGTCTTTGTCAAACAGGTCGATATATAATCCGGATAACGTCAGTGGCTCTTTGGAAACGCTTTCGTCCATGACAGCAGCAATGGTATATGGACCACGTTCTACAATGAAGCTGTTCTTGGTTTCTATCTCTTTGCCAATCTTTTTCTGATAAGCGGATGCGATCGTTTCAAAATATTTCTGATCGTTTCCGGCTTTCAAAACAAAATGTTTGGGGTCTTCACGCATCACAATCACCGTTCCTTTACCATAGCGGTAAGTTCCTTCACCCGGATTACGAGATAGATTCATCTTCTCGAACAGGTGTTCCGAAGGCGCTTTATATTCATTTCCATCTGTATTCCACCATTCCAGTACCGTTTGATAAGGGTCGATATCTTCTCCACAATAGATAAGTATTCCGCCCTTCTTCACCCAATCAGCCAAATAGTTGTGATATTCCGGTTTCATCGGTTTCATGTTTGAATAAGACATGACAAGTATGTGGAGTCCTTTGAAAGTTTCTTTGAAAGGGGTATTTTCCATGTGTACCAGCTCTACCGGAATACCACGCTTCAACAGAGGCAAAGTTTGTCCGTAGAAACTGGAAAATTGCGGATCATCGTAACCGTTATGATTCGGAAAACGTTGAAACATCAGTGAGTTTGCCATCAGTACACCGATGCCCTGTGTACCTGTAATCTTTTTATCGGAAGTACGGATATCATTCAGTGTATTAACCATTGTCTGCATCTGGGTGGAATAAGAGCGGGGAATGCGTTCTTTCTGATCCGTTCCCGCTATCCGGTACAGTCCCTGATAGATACGGTCCGGCCAGGGCATTACTTCGTAGGTATCTACCATAGGATACATCAACTGTGCTGCAAAAGTGGCCTGATAGTTGATTTTATAGTCCAGCCAGTCTTTCGCACGGTCTTCGATCGGGTCTGTCAGGAAATACATTTTCCGGTTCAGCGGTGCAGTCATCGACTTCATACACCCGTATTCCAGAAACGCATTCTCGAATACACGTTCTTTCTGCACGCCGTTATAGAAATTCGGTTCGCGGGCAGTCCCTGTCCATACCTGGGCAATGTAGCCGTCTACACAATCCAATGAAGCCAGGCTGGCTTCCGGACTTACAATCTGCCAGGAAGTATAATTAATCAAAGAATGCGTCGGCACATAACATTTGATATCCAGTCCTTTCGATTTTCCGTATTCTTTGGCATAAGTGAATATCTTATCCAGCGCATTATAGTACAGATGATATTTCAGTTTGTTGGAAAGGTATGTGTTTTCGGGAGATTCGTGCTGAGCTCTCCAGGGGAAATTATAATATTTCTGCCATTCGGATTTAAAAGCTTCGCTATATCCGCCACGCATCCAGAACTCCGGTTCTTCCAGATATATGGATGTTATCCCGGCGTCAATCACCCGTTTGATCTGTGTTTCCTGCATATAGCGGATAAAACTTTCGGTAGGTACGATATAAGGGATCAGATGACCATGAGCTATTTCATTTCCATTACGGTCGCGCTGTCCTTCTTTCAGATGCCCGTCTACTCCATCCCATTTCCCCAGAAAGTAGTCCTTGTAGTCTCCCCAGGCAACTCCGGTCATAAATTCCGTCAGATAACCTTTGTCTCTCCATGACTGAATGCGTTGTTCAAAAGTTACTCCGGGCTTATCCAGTGTACCATATACCATCGTGGCATCAGCACGTACGTCTGTTTCGGGTTTCCAGGGTTCAGAAGTCTGAAACGTGGTCTTTGCTTCTTTGCTTTTTCCTTTTTGCGCATAAGTAGCATGATTGCAGGCAAGAAGCAAGCCGAGAGCAATCAGTAAATGTTTATTGTTCATGATATTCAGGTGTATTTTCATTTTTATATCTGGTCGTTGCCCCGTTTCTCTTCAGATTATTTTTCTGCCGGAAACAGAAGCATCAATGCCGGTATACCGGAAGCCGAGTAGCTGTCTATCTCAGCACCGGCCGGTAATGCTTTCTCATATTCTCCGCCACATACATTACGTGTCTTATCCCTGTTTGCCCAACCGGATTCAATATTACGTTTCAGGAACGGGATATATTGTGTTTGTCCGCAGTCGTATACCAGCATAGCTATGTATTCTGCAAAAATAGCCGTATAGATACCTTGCTCGATTCCTCTTTCAAAGGGCAGCAGGTTATGCTTCGCAGACATTTCATTGACTGTATAGTCTGCTGCAAGGATTGCATTATCCAGGTAGCTTTTTTCTTTAGTCGCCTTGTAAAGCAATACGGAAGCACCGATAAAGGTAGCTTGATTATATACATGCGCTTTCCAGGCTGGATTACCATTGCCATGACGACTATCAGCTATCCGTCCCGTCTTCTTGTCCAACAGGTTTTCTACTCCCCATTCATAAATTTCTTTACCTTTAGCCAAATACTGTTCTCTTGTCTGATACTTGGGTGATTCTTCGGTTGATTCTTTTCTCTTCTTCGGAACATTATTGTACAGTGTAAGTGCTGCTACCACGGTAGGGAAATTGATACAAGCCATCTTTCCGTCCCCCGGTCTGTTCGGCTTGGGATTATGGATCGGCTGCCATTGCCAGAACATCCCTCCGTTCTCTTTGTCATATGATCCTGTATCGCCTACTTTTTTAGAACCGTACCATACACGGCTGAAGCTCTCTTCAGACAGTTTCAGATATTCATCCACACCAAACAGTTCGTATGCACGTGCCAAAGAGATCGTCCACCACATGATATCATCATAGATAAACCATCCGGTATTTTCATTATTATTATCGAAATCAAAGTGACAATATTGGGCTTTATTTCCAGCGAATATCTTTTCGCAGAGCTCTTTGTAATAGGCTCTTTTCTTTTTATCTTTCTGAGCTTTCGCCAGTTTATAGGCGTTCATTGACATATCCCAGTAAATAGGCTGGCACCAGATAGCCGCTGCGCCATGACCACGGTCTACCGCCTGTTCATAGGATGAAGTTGTCTTATAGATATATTTATCCGGGTCGAGCAGCGTATTATTAAATCCTTCGTATGCCGCCCATACATCTTCATTGGTGTAAGACCCTGTCTTCTGGTTCGTTTTTTCTGAGCTATCAGCCGCCCATACAGTAGTAGTTGATATCGCCAGCAGTAAAGCTACCGCCAAAAGAATTTTGCTTTTCATGATAGTTGATAAGTTTTAATATTTTTCCTGTTACAAAGATTGCAGAAATAGACGAAAAAGAACGAAAATCTCTATTCAATAAAGAACAAATACAGACCAAAACACCCTTTTGTTATTTGCAAACGCAGATAATGACTTAAAAAATCCCCTTGCCTTGCACTATGCAAAGCAAGGGGAAGCACCGATATAATCTAATACACTATTGAAAAATCTGTATTAATCACTGTGCGATAGTTGTACTTTCCACCCATTGATATGTTCCTTCCGGACCTTTCAGAGTAGCGACATGACGACCTGTAATATCAGTGATTGTCGTTCCGGTAGGTTGTGCTCCCAAGACTTCAAAGTCCCAGGCTGCAACCAGATTCGGATCATTCGGATCTACGTCAACCTGCCCCATAGCAGATAAGCGAAGATCATCGCGACTTCTGATACCTTTCCATATACGCATATATTTGATATAACCGGAGAAGTATTCTTCACGAGTCGTTTTATCTGTATTCAAACGGCAGAAGGCAGTCATAGGCATTTTCTCTTCAATACAACCATTGTTAATATAAGTTCTCCAAGCCTCACCTACACGAATCACCTCGCCGGATTGCGAACCATTCACAAATACACAGGATTTAGTATGTTCCTGAGGTGGATCAAATCCCGGAACACCATTATCCGCTACAGCAAAAGCAAAGTGTGTCCATTTATCTTTGGGATTGTTTACGATGGCTCTCGGCTCCCACCATTCCGGATCTTTTGGACCTTCATTCTGCCAATGTGCCATAGAACCTCTCAGCCAGTGTTCATTGCCACCATTCACTTTACGATACTGAACACGCCAGCCGCTTCGGGGAGAATTAACAAATGCAGCAAGGAAGGTACTATTGTCTTCCCCTGACTTAGAACAGAATTCTTTGATATTTATCCAAAGCTCAATCGTAAAATTCTGATTATTATCATCACCAAATTTCACAAAATCCTCGCTATATCCAAAGTCGATGTAACCACCCTTATTACCATCCACAAATAAATTCCAGACAAGATTATCTTCCGGCCATGCGGAATTTTCCACTTCTTGCAGTTTCTTATCAGCAGCCGCAATGGCATCATCATATATCTCCTGCGTCATATCTGTGATGGCACTGGTTTTGATTCTGTCTGCCAAACTCTCCAAATCTTCCGCTGCACTTTCCAGTGTAGCCTTACCTTCTACCGGATATTGTCCCTGATGATTTCCCCACAATGCTTCATTAGCTATCATTTCTCTTAACTCATCTGCTTTTGCCATCAGATCACTAATGAACTTCTGGGCTTCCGGAGAAAGGTTATAGTATTTAGAGTTTTTGAACTCATCTATTGCCTGATTTACCTTAGCTATTGTAGCCTCAAAGGTCGCCTCATCAAACATCTCACCGCCCTTTACCTTGGTAATCAACTGGTCCAGTTCCGCTATTGCATTATTCAGTATCTCCTTGCTGGCTTCCGGAAAAGTTCCCGGCGCTGTTCCAAAGGTAGAATTTTTCAACAAATATGATAAAGAAGTCCGATTGTCCTCTAATATGCTAAGTTGCGTATCAGATATATATTCATTATCTTTATCATCCGAACAAGCTGTAAAAGTCCATGTGAGGCAAAGCGCCATCAGAAGGGAAAAGAGCATACTCTCTCCCCATTTATTAATTAATTGTTTCATGTCTTTCATTATTTCTCTCTTTATTATTCTAGAATACGTTCCCACTTATAGGTACCTATAATTTTCGCTGTATGACGACCAGTCAAGTCAATAATCTCGTTATCTGTTCCCGATGGTTTAGATGTAAAGTCCCATCCGGCTGCCAAATCCGTTTCTTTTCCGGTTACTTCTGCTGTTCCTTCATAAGACTGCTTTACATAATCTGCCCCTTTTGCCGTTTTCCAGATACGGATTTTCTTCATATATCCGGAGAATCCTTCTTCATACAAATCATCGCTCACTCTCATGTAACGACCAAATGCAGTCATCGGTTTTGAGTAATCTGAATAATGTCCTGACTGATAAACTCTCGTTGTAGGAGAAACTGTTTCTTCTTTCTTCAACTCACCATTTAAGTATAATTTTGCACGTAATGTAGAATTGCCGTCCAAACCTTCATCACTATATACTGCTACAAAATGCTGCCATTTATTCAAATCATCAGAAATCTGGAATTTCGGTTCCCAAAGATCCCTGTCACCATTGGTCGTATTCAATCCACCCCAAGTAGTACGGTAAACACCATTATCATCTTTACGCCAGTACATCATCCAGCCATTACGCCAGCTACTGTCTGACATGTATGAGCACAGGAACAGGCAATTATCCCATCTGCCGCGCTCCGTAACCTTTACCCACAACTCTACGGTAAATGATTGATGACCTTGTTCTCCAAACTTAACATATTCTTCACTACGTCCGAAATCAATATATGAATTGCCGCCTTTACCATCAACAAACAGTTCTGCAGGTGTTGTTTCAGCATCTTCCGTACGAATAGTACCCTTAAACTTATCAATTGCAGATTTTGCACTGGCAACGTAACGCTGCTTTTCCTGCTCCGACGGAACAGGATTCTGATATTTGATCAACAGAACTGAACGATTGGCATCATCGATAGCATCTGTCAGGATGGCACGACTCTCTGTAGGATATTGCCCTTTCTTTTCTCCATATTCCGAGTTCTTCTGCAAATCCTTCATCTTATTAATCAGTTCTTCCAGCTGGTCAATATAGATATCTTCGACCTCCGGTGCTGCAGTATATGACTCGTGAGTCTCTTCCGTACAAGCTATTAGCTGAAGAGTCATTATCATACAAAGCAGATAGTACCATACTTTCTTAATAGAATATTTTGTATTCATTATTCTTTTCATTTATAGGTTATACTTATTTATCGGTTGGAAACAATAACATCAGAGCAGGGATACCCGAGGCCGAATAACTTTCAACAGCATCACCTTCTACCTGTAGCTTGGTATAGTCGCCTCCGCATATATCACGCGTTTTGTCTCTGTTAGCCCAGCCGTAATTAATGTTGCGTTTCACAAAAGGTATATATTGCGTCTGATCACAATCATATACCAGCATTGCGATATATTGTGCAAAGACCGCAGTATAAATACCTTGCTCAGCACCTGTCTCAAAAGGCAAGAGGTCGAATGTTCCCGAAATCGTATTCATCGTATAATCCGCAGCCATTACTGCATTATCCAGATACTGTTTTTCACCAGTCGCTTTATAAAGCAGCACCGAAGCGCCAATATATGAAGCCTGATTGTATACATGATCTTTCCAGGCAGGATTACCATTACCATGTCTGCTGTCCGCTACCTGTCCGGTAGTAACATCAACGAGGTTCTCCACTGCCCAAGCATAAATTTCTTTACCTTTAGCCAAATACTGTTCCTTCGTTTGATAGCTCGGATGGGAGTCTGTCGATTCTGTCCTTCCGGTCGGTACGTTGTTGTATAATGTCAGAGCTGCCACCACAGTCGGAAAGTTGATACAGGCCATCTTACCGTGGTCAGCTTCGTTAGGATTCGGATTCTTGATAGGTTGCCATTGCCAGAACATACCACCTCCCAGCCCTTTTTCAGGGTCTGCATAAGAACCGGTATCACCTACCTTCTCTGAGCCATACCATACACGGCCAAAGCTTTCTTCAGAAAGGCTCAGATATTCCTCAACTCCGAATAGCTCATAGGCACGTGCCAATGTAACTGTCCACCACATAATGTCATCATAAATAAACCAGCCGGTATTCTCGTTATTATCATCAAAATCAAAATTCGCATAATGAGCTTTATTGCCGGCAAACAGATCATCACAAAGCTGTTTAAATTTTTGTTCTTTCTGAGTATCACCCTCAGCCTTTGCACGCTTATAAGCATTCATTGCCATATCCCAGTAAGTCGGCTGACACCAAATTGCGGCAGCACCATTCCAACGGTCTACAGCTGCCTTGTCAGCAGTGCTACTTTTATATATAAACTTATTCTGATCTAACAGATGTTCATTAAATGCCTCATAAGCTTTCCATGTATCTGCGTTTGTATATTCAGGCACAATCTCGTAATCCGGAGTATAAGGTCTAGCTTCTTTATCATCATTACAAGACGACAAACAAAACGCACCTGAGACTAAGCATAATGCAGAAAATATATATTGTTTCATCATATATTGCGATTTATTAATCAATTAATTAAAAGCCTTCATTTTGAACCAGATTTTTATCAATATCAATTTCACTCTGCGGAATCGGGAAGAAGTATTGACGATCAAAATTACGGGAAGTGATTTCTGTACGTTTGTAGAACTCATTTCCATCATAGTTCACGTTCATACCATGCACTGGTTTGTTAAAGAACTCATTCGTCAGTCCCCAACGACGCACATCAAAATAGCGACAGTTCTCAAAGCTTAACTCAATGCGCTTCTCTTTCTGGATCAGTTTCATGATTTCACTGGTAGTGGTTGCTTTCGGCAAACTGGCAGTACCATATCCCGGAATACCTGCACGTTCACGGATCAGATTCATGTATTTCCAAATATCTGCATGACTTGGATCTACATATGCTAATGCTTCGATATAATCAAAGTAAATATTCGTCAAGCGGAGCAACACACAAACCAAGTTTTGATTACGGTCACCCGAATCCATATTCTTACGTACCAGATAGCCTGTACTGGTAAAGTCATTGTTACCCTGAGCCTTACCACAGTTTCCACTATAAGTGAAGTCAACTGTATAATCGCCTTCTGTACCTGAGAACCATTTAGAATTACTGAAAGTGATATCAGCATAGAAACGCGGTTCGCGGTTAACATACATATTGCGTGTTCCAGCCGGTGCATAAAGAGTACCATCTGCCGATTTATAGTCTGATGAAGAAGTGCCGTCCTCTTTATAGCCCGAAGCCTCATTGATAATCGGAGTGACACCATCAGCTGCATAGCCTGTAACAGGTGACATACCATTGGCCATAAAATAGGCATCAACCATCTCTTGTGTAGCTCCCAACAAGCTGCCACCTCTGTAATCATTTGTATTACCTGACTTATTGGGCATACGATCATACTGCATAGTACCTGCTGCATTATCCATACGATAAAAAATCATTTCTTTGTTATTACCCATTTCTGAGAATAACGTTCTGATAGCACGGCGATAAGACTCATAAGGATTGAATCCCTCAGCATCAGGGCCTGCTACCGATTTTCCTGATTTATCTGTATACATCAATTGGAAACGATTGCCATAATCAGCGAAGAATTTTTGACATTCAGTAACTACCTTCTGCCAGTCAGCCTTGATAGTGGCTGCATCCGGTTGACTGGGGAATAATCTCGTTCCATCCGGATTTGCCATATCGGCATAATAAGTGCACTCTCCATTAAACAACCAGCTGGCACGATAAGTCAATGCTTCAATTATAAATGCCTGGGCTATAGCCTTGTCTATACGTCCCACACCTGTTGTTTTATCTGACGAAGCATCTTCCAGCAGACCAGCATTCTGTGCTTCTTTCAATTCGGACACAATAAAATCAAAACATCTGTCTACAGTGCTACGAGACAATTGCAATTCATTACTGGGAGTATCCAAAGCATAATCGTCTTCCAAAACAGGCACAGGACCATATGTACGAACCAAATAGAAGTAATAAATAGCACGCAGAGCTTTAGCCTCAGCTTTCCATTGTGCTCTTTCCGATGCCGTAAGCGGAGCCTGATCTACATATTTGGTAAATACAGCAGATTCATGAATACCCGAATACCAGCTTTTCCAACGATACAATACCATTGTGTTTTCGGTTGCATCAATAGAGTTATTATTGATCAGTTTGGCTTTATTGCCTGATGAAGTCCATTCGGTTTCATCACTCGCTCCGGTCCATGGTCCCGGTGTACGATACAAGCTGGTTTCATGTACCTGGCGCTGATTAAACTCATCCGGCAAGAAGGTATAAACATTCGAAAGATATTTCAATGCTCCATCTCTGGTCTTAAAAATTTCTTCCAAAGATAATCGGTCATCGGGCACTTGATCAAAATAATCTGAACAGGAAGTAAGTGTTGTCACAAAAAAGAGTGATAACATACCCAATAGTATATAGTTATATTTTTTCATTGTTATTGGTTTTTAGAATGTGAAATTAACGCCTACAGAATAAGAGGTTGTATTCGGATAAGAAGCACCGTTATCTGTATTCAACTCCGGATCCCATAATTTGAATTTGCTAAGAGTAAACAAGTTTGTTCCCATCACATAGACTGCCGCATTTTTCAAACGTACTTTATTCACCCAGTCTTTCGGTAAGTTATAGGAGATCTGCATTGTTTTTAAGCGCAGGAAACTAAAATCACGAACCCACCATGTACTCGGCTGGAAATTGTTAATGTTACTGGAAGTTTCAGCTCCATAGGACAAACGCGGGTAAAAAGCATTCTGATTCGGGTTATCTTCAGTCCAGCGGTCATCAATATTGCTATACAGATTACCGGAACCGCCACCGCCGTTAAACGGTTGAATACTGCTACCGCTCATTATACGTTCTGCATCATGAGTACCCTGAAACATCATACCTAATGAAAGGTTCTTCCAACCCAGCGTGAAGCCAAAACCGTATACCATAGTAGGTACATCACCACGGCAGATATAAGTTTTATCATAAGCGTCAATCTGACCATCATTATTAAGGTCTTTATACTTGATATCACCCGCTTTTACCGTACCAAACTGAGAAGCAAACGGCTTCGGAGTAGTAGCTTTATTTGCCTGGGACAAAGACTCCCAACGTGCCATATCATCAATTTCAGCCTGTGTAAACAAACCTTCTGCGATATATCCTTTTTTTCCTAGAATATTCTGTCCATATTGATTCATCCAATCATAGCGTTGTTCCGGTAATTCACCTTCAATCCATTTATCCTTATTATAGGTAATATTACCGCGAATAGCAAGCGTCCAGTCTTTATTAAATCTTTTATTGTATTCTACTGTAGCATCGAAACCTTTATTTTCAACAATACCAATATTTCCATAAGGAGCAGATGTATTATATCCTAAGAATGACGGAATAGAGTTTTCACGTTTTAACAAGATATTTTCACGGCGCTCTTTGAAGATATCGAAGATTATTGAAAGATCATCATTAAACAGTTTCAAGTCAATACCTAAGTCTTGTTTGCGTGCTTCTTCCCAAATCAAGTCCACAGCCATATTCAATGTTTCATATCCTGAATATTTCGTCCCGTTAGGTCCCAGTTTATAACCATAGTCTCCATTTTCTTTCATCTGATTCAAATACATGAAACGACGGTCGGAAACATCACTATTACCGACTTTACCGTCCGTATAGCGGATCTTCAGGAATGATACGACCTTTGACAGCGGTTCCCAGAACTTTTCATTTGAAATCACCCAACCAACACCATACGCAGGGAAAGTACCATAACGATTTTTAGGAGAGAAGTTCTCCGCACCATTATAACCAATATTGAACTCTGCAAAATAGCGGTCTTTCCATGAATAAGTAGCACGTCCGGCAATACCCATCATACGATAAGGGATGGCATCTTCCAGTGTTCCTTTGGGATAAAGAAGTTTCTGTTGCTGATTAAAGAGGAATAATCCGCTTACACGATGATCGCCAAATGCGCGGTCGTAATTTAAAGAAGCTTCCAGATATGTTTTCTTATTACCACTCGTTTCCTGCTTATAACTCAAGACATTGGTGCCCGTATAGATTCTTTGTAGAATCGGCTGTCCGTCCAAGTCATAAGGAACATTCGTATCCAAAAAATAATAAGTAGACTCTGCACGATCCTGATGAACATGTATTTCATTATATACATCGAATGCGTACATAGCTGTCAATTTCAATCCCTTAGTAAGCATATCCAGGTCTTGCGTAATGCGTAAATTAGAATAAATCTGATTCTTGGTCAGATTATCATATCCACGACGTGTAGCTTGTGAATAAGGGTTGTTGAAGTTGTTATTGGTGGAACGCCCCGGAATATATGCCTCACCATTAACAAAGAACATTTTCGGATATTCTACCGGAGAAATGGACATAGCAGCATTATACAAGTCTTTGGAAGATATGGCCGGATAATTACCTTCACCCAGATAACCCTGAGCACCAATTTCCACTTTAGTTGTCGGAGTCACATCGATACTCAGATTGGTAGTAAAGTTATAGCGGCTATACTTCATCTTTGAATCAAAGGTATTGATGCTCTTATCTGTCACTGTCATACCAGTCTCATTGAAGTAGCTGACCGAAGCGTAGTATGAAACTTTCTCACTACCACCACGTACATTCACGTTAACACGACGATTGTGTCCCCAATCATTAAATATCTCATTCAGCCAGTCCACATTCGGATACAGATACTGGTCTTTACCTAAGATTGTATTCTGGATTTGTGAATCTGTAAATTTAGTTGCCAGTCCATCATTTCTTAACGCTTCATTAGCCGCCTTCATATAAGAGACACCATCTGTCAAATCCACCATTTTAGTGAAACGGGTAAATGATTCATAATAATCAGCACTAATTGTCGGTTTACCTATTTTACCCGGCTTTGTTTTGATTATGATTACACCATTCGCACCACGTACACCATAAACAGCGGTTGCTGATGCATCTTTCAAAGTAGTCAATGATTCGATATCTTCAGGATCAATATCGTTGAATGCACGTTCTACTCCGTCCACCAAAATCAAGGGAGTAGCCGTATTGGGAGTAGCAATACCACGAATCCAGATATCTGCTGCATCTTTTCCAGGCTCACCTGTACGTTGTACAGCAACTACACCAGCCAGACGACCGGCCAAGGTGGTAGTCAAACTAGCCGAAGGAGTTTTTATATCTTCCAGCTTCATACTGGATTGTGCACCGATATTACTGATTTTACGTTGTGTACCGTAACCGACAATCACAGTTTCTTCCAGTTCGTTTACCTGTTCTTCCAGTACAACATCATAGATATTTGTAGATGAGTTTATTCTTACCTCCGAAGGTTTAAATCCGATATAAGTAAACTTAAGAACAGCATTCTTCTTGCTGACACGCAATTCAAATAACCCATCCATATTGGTTATTGAACCATTGGTATCTCCATCCACAGTAACATTCACACCAATAAGTGGCTCTCCTTTGGTGTCCGTTACACGACCTGTGATTTTTCGAGCATTCTGTTGTTGCGCGGCAGAAACGGCAGCTGACTTTCCTGAGATAAAAACTTGTCTGTCAGAGATTCTATAAGTACAGGACGTACCTTCAAAGAGTTCAGTAAGGATTTCGTCTATCTTCTTGTCTTTGCTATCAATGGATACCTTACGATCCAGATTTATTGCATCATCCAAATAGAAAAAGACAAACTGGCTGGTTTTCTCTATTGTTTGAAAGACTTCTCTCAACGTCTTATTGTTCACGTTCACCGAGAGAGTTTTGAGCTGGGAATAATTATTGTTATTAGCGAAAGAATAACTTACTCCCAAAAGTAAGAAGCAAAGAAATAGCTTGAGTATTTTGCTCTTTCTTCCCTTAATTGAATTTTTCATATTAACAATGTCCAAATTTCTCATAATATTATTATTTTATAACTTAACACTTACAGGCATATGAGCCCCATCTGGATAATACAGCAGTATTATCCACTCTTTATAAAAATCGCCATAAATTCTTAAGATTTATTTTATTAATTACTATATTTTTCTGTGTCTATTTTTTCACGACCCGATAAGTTTTATACTGTCCATCATAGGCATAAGATATTGGTGCTACAAAGGTTAATCCATTAATTACTGTCTCAAAGTTGTCTTTCAAATCAATTTTTCCAGAACATTTTATCTTACTTAGCGCTGAGTCAAATTCGACATTTATTCCATAGTAAGTGGACAGACGTTTCAATACAATTCCCAAATCGGCACTATTGAAACAATAGAGACCATTTACCCATGAAATCATTTGTTCCACATCTACCTGTGAAATATTTTCCTTCCCTTCTACAGAACTGAACATCTGGTTAGGAGCTAAAATAGCTTTTGGGGTTTGTGTCGTCTCAACCTGCACACACCCTTGAGCCAGCACCACACTGCGAATAGGCTCAGATTCATAAGCTGTCACATTGAATTTAGTACCCAGCACCCTAACGTTCATATCTTTAGTACGTACATAAAAAGGACGTTCTTCATCTCTAGCTACTTCAATATAGATTTCTCCGTCAACATAGATTTCGCGTTTATCCTTTTCAAATTCTGTAGGATAAATGACTCTGGTACCTGCATTCACCCATACTTTAGAGCCATCAAAAATGTCAGTACAGAACGCTTTCCACGTGGGATAACCAACTGATTATAAACCGCCAGTTCTTTTTTGGATATATTTTCTTCGTTAGCTTTAATTGCTACAGAATCATAGGTAATTGTAGTCTCTTTTTCTTTCAGACTTACGACTTTATCTTCTGCCAGAATCAACAATGTTTCCTCTGTAGCCGGTAATTCGGTCTTAGTCTGAACTGCAAATGTCGCAATATCAGGAGCCAAAATCGCCTGATAATTCTTTAATAAAAAGAAACTACCAACCAAAATAGCTACACTGGCTGCGGCAGTCAACCCTATCAGAAAAAAGTTTTTATGTTTAATCTTATCATTTTTAATATTTGTTGTCTGGATATCAGCCCACAAATCTCCCAGTTCCTGATTCGAAAGCAAATCACCTTCTGAAGTAGAAATCGTTTCTATATATTCTCTTGCCGCAAAATAATCATCTATATTAGAAGGAGTAGATTTCTCAAAACGATCCCAAAACTCTTGTATCTCTTCTGTTGGATATTTAACAGAAGAAATAAAAAAATCATTTTGAAGGAATTCTTCAAAAGTATATCTAGAAAAATCAGTATGTTTCAGTTCTGAATTAATCATTTTCATTGTCTTTACATTAGGATAACAGTTCTACTTTGATTTTATACTCACTTTTTTCAAACTATTTTCGATATTTTTTTGATGGGCAGGAAAAAGCTGAATATTCTTCTCTCCTATTCTCGCTTGAATAGATTCCGTACACGCCCCAAAGCCCGCTGGATAGAGTTAGATACAGACTGATAATTCATGTCCGTGATTTTACTAATTTCATCAATACTCATATCCTTAATATACCGATAATAAACAATTTCACGTTGCCTGGTGGTTAAGGAGGACATCATAGCATGCACCTTCATATGAGTATTCTTCTCTTGTTCCTTATTTATATAAATAGTTTCCGGAGTAGAAAAATGCTCTTCGGACTGGTCTTCTTTCTCATCAGCTTCGTCCAATGAAAAAGAATCAGATGTTTTCTTTAACGCATTAAAGAGTGTATTTTTCAGTGCCACCATCAAATAAGCTATAATGTTATCAGTAGGGGTTAATTTGGCACGGTTGGTGTAAATCTTCACAAACACATCATGAATACAATCTTTGACCAGCTCCCTGTCCGAAGTATACAGTAAACCATATCGGAACAGCTCTTGTACAGTCTGATTATATATTTGAGAATACGCACTCGAATCTCCTTCGAGAAACCTCTTCCATAAAAGAGAATCAGAGAGAGTATGTATATCTGAGGCCATCTATAACAAGTTTATGAGTTTACAAGGACAAAAATAAAACAATAAATCAAAAAAAAGCCCACCTTTATAGAAAAAGTTAATTGCAAAGAGAAAAGCCATCATTTCCTATAGATAAATAGTTTTCTCTTTGCAATTTCCCCAATACTTTTTCTATTCTGGATAAAGTGTCTGGATAAAATTTATTTGTTTAAACTTCAACTACATTTTATATGCTCATTTTTCATTGTAAAGAAATGAATAGCCATATGAAAAAACTTATCTGAAGTCCGGAGCAGCAGTCTCCAAGGAAGGTACAGCGCCTTTCACAAATGGCCAGCCACCTTTCCACTGTACACGATCCATCATCAATACACGACCCTCGGGATTAGCAACACTTACCGCATGATAGAACATCCAATCGTTTCCTTTCTTATCTGTCACCAGTTCTGAATTATGCCCCGGACCGACAAATGCTTTATTCTTCTGAATCAATATCTCATGATGATTATCCGACATTGAACGCCCTTTCTTGTCAACATAAGGGCCGAACAGATTTTTCGAACGCCCCACGACTGTAGTATATGTGCTCTTCAAGCCTTCACAGCAACGGCCGATGGAAGCAAACAAATAATAATAACCATCCCGTTTATGAATATATGTACCTTCATAAGCAGTACCGGCTATTTGCTCTATTGGAGCACCTTTCTTCAAAGAGAGACCATCATCTGTCAGTTCCGTACCATATATTCCGTGGAAGCTCCCCCAAAAAAGGTATTTCTTTCCATTATCTTCAATATAAAAAGGATCAATGCAATTCTGTATATTGATTTCATTGCTCCGGAATAACTTACCCAAATCAGTAAATGGTCCTTCCGGCTTATCAGCAGTAGCAATACCAATACCACATGTCCACTCACCTCCCCAAGTGGACATAGAATAATACATTACGTATTTATCACCGATTTTATTAATATCCGGTGCCCATATTCTCCCTTTAGGTTCGAAGTTTGGACGGGTAGCATCTGTAAAAGCAGTACCTACATAATACCAGTTTACCAAGTCTCTTGATCGATGAATAGGTACATTTTTAATACTTTCAGTTGCGTATAGATAGTAATATTCATCGTCTCCTTTTATAATAGTAGGATCGGGCAAACTAAAGTTTATTACAGGATTAGCATATGTTTTAGCGCGAACAGGGGTTGCCAAAGGGCTAGCTCCTACTCCTTCAAAAGTCATACGGACAGGCTCTATTTTTCCGTCTTTATTAAAATACATACGGTCTATACAAGTTGCACGGCTGTTCGCTGCAGTTTCGCCCAACGGACGACGGTGATAAATGATATACCATTCATCTGCTCCGGGACCTTTAACTACCGAATGATGACCAGCACCGGTTGCTATATTAGTATCTTGCTGCAGAATTTTTCCGACTCTTTCAAACGGACCGAACGGTGAATCCGCAATGGCATAGGCTACACTATAATCCGGACCTCCCCAGCCACCTTCCGACCACATAAAATAATATTTTCCATTATGTTTCAGCATAAACGGCCCTTCCACATAATTTTGGGGAGTCACTTCCTTATAGATAGTACCATCCTCAAAAGGTACAATACTCAATAAATCCGGTGCCATCTTCACCATATTACAATGTCCCCAACCACCATAATACATATAATATTGTCCATCATCATCCTTAAATACAAACTGATCAATCGGCTGAGCACCATTTACAATCTTATCAATCAACGGTTTTCCCAACGCATCTTTAAAAGGTCCTGCAGGATTGTCTGCTACAGCAACTCCAATTCCGCCTAACTCATTATTATTTTGGATATCATTGGCTCCGAAGAAGAAATAATATTTATCATTAGCATGGATTACTGCCGGGGCCCACAATGCACGTCTGAGCCAGCTGATATTTTCTTTGGAAAGTACTTTCGGATGCTTGGTCCAGTTTACCAAATCTTTTGATGAGAAAGCATCCATGAATATCTGATCATCATAAGCGGCAGAATAGGTAGGATAAATCCAGTATTCGTCTCCAAACACAATCCCTTCCGGATCGGCATACCAACCAGGGAAAATAGGATTACCACTCGTTTTCGGAAGCTTACTTTTGTTTTGGGCAGATATAGATACAGAACAGCAAATTACACAGAAAAGAAAAAGATGTCTAAGTTTCATATATTATTTATTTAAAAGTTCACTTCGCAAAGATGAGAAAAAACAAAGAAAAGTTTCAGAAATTACAGTTCATTTAACAACAAAAACTGACCATTCTACTTCCATTTGCATGATTTATCAATATTTTATGCTTACTTTGCATTGTCATTATCAAATGAGAAGTACCATGAGAAGCAGATTGTTTTTATTATCCATTATCTTATTAATCGGTGTCTCTTGCCAGCATAAGAAGGCTACAACAGAGAAAGAAACTGTAGCCGCAGGAAATACCTATACGAACCCGTTACTTGAACGTGGAGCAGAGCCATGGGCTATTTTTCATGAAGGCAAATATTATTATACACAGGGCTCAGAAAACAGAGTCATACTTTGGGAAACCGATGATATAACAGACCTCTCACATGCTACTCAAAAAGATGTATGGATACCCACCGACCCCAGCAACTCCTATCATCTGTGGGCACCCGAAATTCATCGTATAAATAACAAATGGTATATTTACTTTGCCGCAGACGACGGCAATATGGATAATCACCAGATTTATGTTGTCGAGAATGAAGCCGCCAACCCCATGGAAGGAACATTTGTGATGAAAGGACGCATACAGACAGATAAAGACAACAACTGGGCAATCCATGCCAGCACCTTTGAACATGATGGCCAACGCTATATGATATGGTGCGGCTGGCAAAAACGAAGGATAGACAGTGAAACCCAATGTATCTACATCGCTACTATGGAGAATCCATGGACACTGTCTTCTGACAGGATTCTCATCTCCAAACCTGAATATGAATGGGAATGCCAATGGGTAAATCCGGATGGCAGCAAAACAGCCTATCCGATACATGTAAACGAAGCACCCCAATATTTTGAATCAAAGAATAAAGACAAAGCATGCATCTTCTATTCAGCCAGTGGTAGCTGGACTCCTTATTATTGTGTCGGATTACTGACTGCAGACGCAAAAGCTAACTTACTCAATCCGGCTTCCTGGAAGAAGTCTCCGGTTCCGGTACTACAACAAGACCCTGAAAACAATGTATACGGTCCCGGCGGAATATCTTTCACTCCGTCTCCGGATGGGAAAGAATGGTATATGCTATATCATGCCCGCCAGATACCGAATGACGCTCCTGGCGCATCCGATTCCCGTTCTCCCCGTTTACAGAAGATAGACTGGGACAAAGACGGAATGCCCGTGCTGGGAACCCCTCAAAAAGAAGAGGAACCAATGGCAAGGCCATCCGGTTCCCCTATTCATAAAAAACAGAACTAATTACAGATTGTACTCTGAGGGCCGAGATAAGAACGCTTCATTCCTCCCAAGTCAATGACAATCTTTTGAATAACGATGCCCGGATCACCACAGCGTATCTGCAAAGTGTGCTTACCGGGCTTCTTTACATACAAAGTAGACTTATTCACTCTGCAATTCTTCAATACACTATCATACCAGATTTGAGAATATTCGATAGCCGAAGTGGAAGGAGTAGAAATGGAACCATCATCTATACGGACACTATACTTTGTATCCGAGTTAGTATGTTCCGGCAATTTGTAGTCCCGCTCAGCATGCAAGGGAAATGTCGGCAAAACATACGTATATACATCATAAATCCCGGCATTAAATGTATAGAAATCATATTCCACTCTGGGGACATCACCTGCACGATACATTTGCAAGGGAGCTGTCGGATTCCCCAACTGCAAAGAGCGACCCTCAAAACCAAGTCCCGGAAGGATACTCATCCGAATATCATTACTCTCAAACTTCCGGTGGAAGTCGGCTGCCGGAATAGAAATGTAACCATTCTCCTCTACATACAATCCTTGTACTTCTGTACGTGCAGGAGACTCCGGATTGAATACTGAAACCAGTACACTCTCCTTCTGACTGCCGGAAGTTACATCAATTTGTCCTTTCACCTTTTCTCCTACCGGCACTTTATCCCAGTCAACAGATATATGGATACGGTTTTCCGCAGACGTCTTACCACTTTTCTGAGAAATCAGGATCCAGTCTTCCGAAGGCGTGATACTCCAGCTTAGCTCTCCGGTCCCCTGATTATATATATCTATCCAATGACTTTTACGTGAATAAGTGCTGTAGGCGGGCAATGTATGAAAACTCATTCCTCCTTTATCCAAATTTTCGCTTTCTGCCTGAAGCCCCAGCTTAGGAAAGCCAACAGGTGTGTATTCTTCTTCCATCAATGGGATCATGAAATAGGAACTCGTACCATCATAGTTCTGTTTTAAAGACATCATGTGCTTCCATTTTCCATCCAGCAGAGAGTTGTATCCATCGGTTATGATTTCGAGACTATCATGATAGCACTTCACCTGAGCCTTAAGCCGATTGGCGGCAGCACGTTGCTGACGGACATACTGACGGTAAAACTGTCCTTTGATGGTCATATGATTCATCAGTTCGGCCCCTTTCACCGGATAGTATAATAATTGATAGAAAGCCGGTTTACTCTTTTCGTCCAATGAAGCTAACAAATCCTCCGTTTTTTTCCCAATACGGCTATACTCAGTCAAGCGTCTTTCCGCTTCATTATAGTTAGCAAAAGAGAACTCCGTATCCGTACGTTTCTCTCCGCCTCCCCAATAGTTATTCCAATATCCCCAGCCCATGTACTCCGGCTTTCTGGAAAAAGCCAAATTTATATGAGAACAAGTTATATCTTCCAATGTATCGTAGTACTCCTCACCAAACATCTTTGCCAGCCAACGTGCCGGATAAGTGGCGACATTATCCGCATTGAAGCTGTCTATATCATAAGCCATATCAAGGAAAAGGGAGATTTGTGTTTCAGCCCCTTTCAAGTCTCCGCAATTCGCCAGCCAGACACGATCGGCAGTGGTATCATACGCCTTACGAAGTTCTTCATACATCAATGCCGGAGGGGTAGTACTATACCACAAATAGCTATGAGGAACACCCAAATAAGATATATGATAGTAAACGCCTGCACGTCCGGAGCGCTTTTGCTCCTGCGGACCACTCAGACGTTTCATATAACCGAAATTATCATCCGCCCAGATAATTGTAACATCATCCGGCAATTCCAGTCCGTTCGAATAGATTTCCAGCACTTCCTTATAAGGCGTAAATGCTTGTGGAATTGTTTCAACAGGTTTGTCAATATGCCGGGCAATGATCTCTCTCTGAGCATTCAGTGCACTTTCCAGCATCTTAACCTTTTCTCGCATCGGCACATCTCCGCCACCCATAGCTGCATCATGCAGGCCTCTTAAAGCCAGCGTATATACATTTTCATACGCACAGTTTTCCTTCACACGATTACTCAATACCTCGTTGATCTTATCTTTGTTCTTGTTATAATCCCATGGTCCCATCGTCTTGCTGTCCCATTCGCTGGCAGTGTTCAGCAATAACGGTTCGCAGTGACTGGACCCCATAACAATGGCAAAGGTATCAGCTACCAGTTTATTTTCCGGTATCTTATAAAATGCGGTAGAAACGGGGTGCATGGCCGGTGCCAGATGATTAGCTTTCAGTCGCAGCAACAGCTCGCATATTTTGGCATAGGTACGAGGGCCGATATTTCCTCTTTCTTTCTCGAATGTCTTGGCAGCCCAAGGTTTCAGTCCCCAGTCTTCGTCATTTAAGAAAATCCCCCTGTACTTCACCGAAGGAGTCTTGGACAAAGTGGCGGGGGCATCGACATAAAGCGTCTTATGTTTCTTCACCGGAACATCAGCCCACCAGTACCAAGGAGACACTCCCATCATTTCCGAAAGCGAAAAAAGTCCGTACGCAGCTCCCCGCCTGTCGCTCCCCGCTACTACCAGCGCTTTGCTGACTCCGGGGAATGGACGGGAAACCGTCTGAATCAGAAATCGTTCCCATGCCCCTTCCAAAGAAGAGATATCTAGCTTGCCCTTCTCAGCTAACTGGCGGATCAGCCGATTTTTCTCAACTGTACCCACAATAATAATCTCTTTGTCGCCTTTCAGTTTGTCCGTCAACCGTAATTGTTGTCCGGTCACTGATTCGACGTCCGAAACAAAAAGCTCCGCAGTCTTACGTACCACCAAATAGTCATCAGTATCATAAACTACTACAGCTTTCGCTTTCGAAGTAACCAAGGGAAAAGCATACTTACTCTGAATAGCATTCTCTTTAATGACTACCTGCGACTGTAGGGCAGAAGTAACCGACAATACTACTAATAAAAAAAGGATTCTCATTGATAAAGTTTATTATAGTTGTTTTTCAGTTTATTTACGACTATCCGCGGAAACATACGATTGTTCTCCCTCCAAAAGTCATAATTATCTCCGGTAATATAAGCTACTTATTATTCAATTAAGGACAAAAAATAACCATTATCGCATAAAAAACTGTCATTCACTATAAAATGACGAGCATTTATCATTTATTGAACAGCAAATTTCCTTTATTCTTCTCTGATTGGCTTTTCTTTGCAATATTCCTTTTATGAATATTAATTCTTCTATTTAATACATATAAAGATAATTACCATGAAAAAGAATTTTCTAGCAGTGCTATTCGCATTGGCTCTTTGTAGCCCGACATTCGCTCAATGGAAGCCCGCCGGTGATAAGATAAAGACTCCGTGGGGTGAGCAGTTGAATCCTAAAAACGTATTACCGGAATACCCACGCCCCATTATGGAACGCCAGGATTGGAAGAATCTGAATGGTAGCTGGAATTATGCGATTACTAAAAAAGGAGAACCGGCACCAAACAATTACCAAGGAGAGATTTTAGTACCTTTTGCAGTCGAATCTTCCCTGTCAGGAGTAGGTAAAACCATTAACGAGCATCAGGAATTATGGTATCAGCGTACTTTTGATGTACCGTCAGCATGGAAAGGCAAACAAATATTACTGCACTTCGGAGCTGTGGACTGGAAAGCCGATGTATGGGTAAATGACGTAAAAGTAGGACAACATACAGGAGGCTTCACTCCATTCTACTTTGATATTACTTCCGCATTGAATAAAGGCAATAACCAGTTGGTTGTGAAAGTGTGGGACCCCTCTGACCGTGGCGAACAGCCGAGAGGAAAACAAGTAGAAAGACCGGAAGGTATCTGGTATACACCAGTCACAGGTATCTGGCAGACTGTATGGCTGGAACCGGTAGCTGCCCAGCATATCGCCCAACTGAAAACAACTCCGGATATCGACAAGAAGACTGTCAAAGTGGAAGTAGCCACCAACGTATGCTCTCCAGACAAAGTGGAAGTGAAAGTATTCGACGGCAAAAACCTCGTAGCCAAAGGAGCAGCGCTCAATGGCGTACCGGTAGAATTAACAATGCCGGAAGACGTTAAATTATGGACACCCGAGTCTCCTTCACTTTATAATATGGAAGTCACTCTTTATAAAGACGGCAAAACTGTAGACCAAGTGAAGAGTTACACCGCTCTCCGCAAATTCTCAACTCATAAAGACAAGAATGGTATTACACGCCTGCAACTCAACAACAAAGACTATTTCCAGTTTGGTCCGCTCGACCAGGGTTGGTGGCCGGACGGCTTATACACAGCGCCAACAGACGAAGCATTGGTATATGACTTGAAGAAGATCAAAGATTTCGGCTACAACATGGTGCGCAAGCACGTAAAAGTAGAACCGGCACGCTGGTATACTTATTGCGACCAACTCGGACTGATCGTATGGCAAGATATGCCGAACGGAGGTCGCGGTCCTGCCGAATGGCAGATGCACAAGTACTATGACGGCGCAGACGCCATCCGCTCCGCAGCATCAGAAGCTAACTATCGCAAAGAATGGAAAGAAATTATCGACTACCTGTATTCTTATCCGAGCATCGGCGTATGGGTACCTTTCAACGAAGCATGGGGACAATTCAAGACTCCTGAAATCACTAAATGGACGAAAGAATACGACCCCAGCCGTCTGGTAAACCCTGCCAGTGGAGGTAACCACTACACGTGCGGAGATATTCTCGACCTTCATAACTATCCCGGACCGAACCTCTATCTCTACGATCCGATACGCGCTACCGTACTGGGCGAATATGGCGGTATAGGTATGGCACTGAAAGGACATCTGTGGCTGGCAGACAAGAACTGGGGCTACGTGAAGTTCAACACGCCGGAAGAAGTGACTAATGAATACATAAAATATGCAGACCATTTATTGGAACTGATCGAGAAAGGCTTCTCGGCTGCCGTATACACACAAATCACAGATGTGGAAGAAGAAGTGAACGGTCTGGTTACTTACGACCGGAAAGTGATCAAAGTAGACGAGCCTAAAATCAAAGCCATCAACCAGAAAATTTGTAACTCGCTAAATAAATAAAAGTTTCATATTAATGAATAAACTATTCTCTACAATCATGTCAGTTTGCCTCGCATGCAATGTGCAGGCAACTGACCTGTTTAAAACGAGTCAGGATATCGCTTTGCGTGCACCGTCCGTACCTCTGATCACTTCCGATACTTATCTTGCTATCTGGTCTCCCTACAACGAACTGAACGAAGGGAACACCGAACACTGGACAGCCGCCACCCATCCTTTACTGGGCGCGCTCCGGGTGGACGGGAAAGTATATCGTTTCATGGGCAAGGACAAGCTAAACCTCGAAACAATCCTTCCGATGACAAACACCGAACGTTGGGAAGCAAAGTTCACCATGAGCCAACCGGCGGCCAACTGGATACAGCCCCAGTTCGATGATTCCGGATGGACCAAGGGCAAAGCCGCTTTCGGCACCAAAGACATGAAACGCATCGGCACAGAGTGGAACACCGAAGACATCTGGGTACGCCGTAGTTTCAACCTCAATCAAGACCTGACAAACGACATTATCTACTTACGTTATTCACACGACGATGTATTCGAGCTCTATCTGAACGGAGAAAAACTGGTGGCAACCGATTATTCCTGGAATGACGATGTTACCATCGAACTATCCGCATCAGCTAAAGCCAGGCTCCGTAAAGGAACAAACATTATTGCAGCACACTGTCACAACACAACCGGCGGAGCATACGTTGATTTCGGCCTGTTCCGTGAGAACAAACAGCTCAGCAACTTCAAGGAAGCTGCTATCCAGAAGTCTGTCGATGTATTACCGACACAGACCTACTATACATTCACCTGCGGTCCGGTAGAACTGGATCTTGTATTCACAGCACCTCTGCTGATGGAAGATCTTGATCTTATCTCGACCCCTATCAACTACATCTCCTATCGGGTACGTTCACTCGACAAGAAACAACATGATGTGCAAGTGTATATCGAAACAACCCCGCAACTTGCCGTACACGAACCGTCACAACCAACCATCTCAGAAAAGATCAGCAAAAACGGAATGGATTACCTCAAGGCAGGTACCATCGACCAGCCTTACGTAAAACGTAAAGGAGACGGTGTACGCATCGACTGGGGATATGCTTATCTGGGAAGCAACAGCGCACCCAACAAGGACTTAAGCATAGGTAACTACTATGACATGAAGCAAGCCTTCATCACCAATGGCAAACTATTGCCCAACTCCCAGGATTCCATTACCCGCAGCGAAAGCGACATGCCCGCTATGGCTTATACCGAAAACTTAGGCAAGGTAGACAATCAAGGGAAAAGCGGATATGTGATGTTAGGCTACGACGATATCTACTCGATCGAATATTTCTACGAACGCCGCATGGCATACTGGAAACACAACGGTCAAGTCAGCATCTTTGATGCTTTCGAACGTGCGCAGGCTTCTTATCCCTCATTGATGAAACGTTGCCGTGCCTTCGACCAACAACTGATGGCTGATGCAGAAAAAGCCGGAGGCAGGAAATATGCCGAACTACTCGCATTGACTTACCGCCACTCCATTACCGCCCATAAACTCCTTACCGACAAGGAAGGCAACCTGCTTTTCTTATCCAAAGAGAACCATAGTAACGGCTGTATCAACACAGTAGACCTAACTTATCCATCCGCTCCACTATACCTTATTTACAATACGGAACTGATGAAGGGAATGCTCAACTCTATCTTCTACTACAGCGAAAGCGGACGCTGGAACAAGCCTTACCCCGCTCATGACTTAGGAACTTATCCAATAGCCAACGGGCAACTTTATGGTGAAGATATGCCTATCGAAGAAGCCGGAAACATGATTCTGGTAACTACAGCCATCTCTATGATGGAAGGCAATGCCAACTATGCTTCCAAATACTGGGAAACATTATCAACATGGGCAAACTATCTGATTGAGAACGGTCTGGACCCTGAAAACCAACTTTGTACAGATGACTTTGCCGGACATCTGGCACACAATGCCAATCTTTCCGCCAAAGCGATCATGGCAATCGCCGGATACGGAGAAATGGCACGTATGCTGGGCAAAGAAACAACTGCGAACAAATACATCGAAACCGCCAAAAGACTGGCGATAGAATGGGAGAAGATGGCATTTGACGGCGATCACTACAAACTGGCATTTGACAAACCGGGAACGTGGAGTCAGAAATACAATCTGATATGGGACAAAGTGTTTAACATGAACATTTTCCCGCAGAAAGTATTTGATACGGAAATTCCTTTCTATCTGACCAAGCAAAATAAATATGGTTTGCTATTGGACTCCCGCGCACAATATACCAAATCCGACTGGGTACTATGGAGTGCCTGTATGTCTCCAGACGATGCTACGTTCCAAAAGTTCATCGACCCGATCTATACTTATGCGAACGAAACAACTTCCCGTGTGCCTATCAGCGACTGGCATGATACGAATACAGGAAAGATGATGAATTTCAAGGCACGTTCCGTAGTAGGTGGCTACTACATGAAGCTACTGATGGAAAAAGTCAAAGAACAGAAATAAAACGAATACTCTTTTCCTCGTTGAATATAGACAAACAGCCCTTTTGCCTAGCGTAAAAGATGCTGTTTGTCTTTTTTCATATCATTTAATGATACGATCAGTTTTCCGGAGTTATATCATCAATCAGATATTGTCCGTCAACGTTAACCACTCTGACCGGGATACTCACGGCACGTTCATACTGGCTGCCTTTAGCCGAAGTATAGTTAACCTCATACCAATTATCATTCAGATGTTTCACCGACAATGTTTTCATGTCATTTTCACCTAAATCTTGCGCACGAATGATCGGATCGGCATCTGTCGCCTCTATCAGCCTATCAACTTTCTCTATCAGCTCTTTGGTCAGAAACTTTTGCTTAATTGAATCCCCAAGTGCGAGAGCTTCTTTACCGGTGGACATGAAACTGGCAGCATAAGCCTCATAAAAGTCTTCAATCATGCCGATGGCTTCTTGTTCAATTCTACTACTGTCCGACACATTCGCCTGTACGTCAGCTGGTTCTGCCGATGTATCCATATTCTTCCGGCTCTGATTGGAACAGGAAAGAAGAAGCATTACGGACTGCAATAATAACAAATGTACAATTCTCAATTTCATAACATTAATGGTTCTTGTTTTAAACTAATAATCAGATTTCCAAACTAATCAGCCTCCCCCTTCAGAATCTCTTCAGTTTTATCCTGACCGGTATAAAAATCTATATTTGCAAAATAACACAAATATTTCCAGAAATAAAGCGTCAGGAACATTCGCACATCACGATCTGTTTTAAAATCACTGCAAAAATGATCCGTGTTCCTGGCAATTTCCCAAAATATCATAACCGAAGAAACTCCTCCTGTCGCATTTTCCGCTTTGACATACGCTTTCAAGGCCGGATGAATGGCCGGTTCCAATTCTCTTTGCCAATATGTGAAGCCATCCAACCGTTTCTTAAACGGCAATATTATATACTCAACCTGAGCTTTCATATACGCATATTGTAGTGAATCGGCAACAAGGCTAAGAGAGCCACCATGCTCCTGCTGATTCTTGGATGCTTGTTGATAAGCATCAGACTGACGATATTCTGACGGAGAAACACCATCCAGAACAAACAGCGTGCAAGAATCATTCAGAATAGCTCCATCAACAAAATAGGAATGAAGTAAACCACCCGCATATAGTTTTTCATTAATCTGTTTCAGCCGAACTTTGTCTACATCCAACAGATAGTTGAAGTGATATCGTTCCAAGCCCTTTACCAATAAGTCAAGAGCATCTTTTCGACCATAATTTCTTTCCAACGTTGCTTGAAAAAAATTCATCATTTCCGATTCCAGTGAATCTATCTCAGCTTCCTTATTCTTCTGCCCATAGGAAGAAAGCACAATAAGCTGAAACAAAAAAATAAAATAATACTTCATATGAATATTAGTTTTAAAATCAAATTATAGCAACACATTAATCTTTTTCCCATCTGTTTGTCAGATATTAACAACTGAGAAGTTAAACAACAATGCTTATCATTCCCAGGCGGAAACGGCAGTTTCCCGTATAGGAAACGACTAGAAACAACAGTCATCCCTATGTTTTCATTTACCACCTAGCATCTCATGAATTACATCCTCTCTTTTATTGCTAAGTTCATCTATCAACTTTTTCGTGTGTTGTCTTATTGCTGGACTGAAGATTTGGGGATACTCCTTTTCGATTTCATCCAAAGAATAATTTTTGTTATCCCTCAAAAAGAGTACGAATACATAATTCATCAGGTCTGCTTCAGTTGGTTTCTCCTTCAAGCGTTTTTCGAAAAGAGAGGCAGCTTGTTTGTAAGCATCCATAGCCAGGCTCTTTTTAGCATTCTCTTCCAGCATCATTCCCTTACCTAAAATATAGTAAGGATCATCCGGAGAGAATTTCTCCATTTGCAACATGGTTTGCAGTGCTTTCTCCTTCTGTCCCAACGCCATTAAGTATTTAATCTTATTTGCATATGCCAGTTTGTATGAAGGCTCCAAAGCTATCGCCTCATCTGAAAGATGAATAGCCTTATTTAAAGAATCGGAATCATTAAAGAAACCCGCAGTTTTCACAGATTGGTTATTCTTCTCAACTGCTTTGGGAGAAATCTGAGCTATCGCAAAACTCGTGTTCGTGCATAAAAGCAAAATAATAAGTGTTCTCATAATTCTATTTATTATCATTGATTAGATTTTGTTTAATGTGATACACAAAGAACGACAAAAAACAATAGAAACACGAACATTTTCTATTCAAAAAATGATAAAATCTATTCAACAATAAAAATAAGGCAGCCTTTCTCATTCAGTACAAACGAATTTTGATAAAAAGAATTATCAACATGAAACAGCAATCCGATTAGTATTTATAGAGTAATGAACAGTTTCTTTCTTAGATTGAACGTTTTTTTTCCTTCTTTATTCATCGAAACCGCTATCTTTGTAGTAGTTCACATGATACTAAAATAGCACAGAGAAAGTGCTGAACATAAAAATCATACAATAAAATAGACAACTAAAAATAGACAGCACTAATATGAAAAACAAACCGTTATTATTTTTACTCTCAGTATGCGGACTTTTAGCAATATCTGCACGTGGAGAAAATCCACCCGCTAAAGTGATATTCGAACAGTACATGAATCAAGCTCAAACTTTTGCCGATAACTATCCGCGTGAAAAAGCATATCTGCATTTTGATAATACAAGCTATTATGTGGGCGACACGATATGGTTCAAAGCATATGTCACTCTTGCCGAAAAACAAGTTTTCAGTTCAATCAGCCGTCCTTTGTATGTGGAACTGGTAGATCAGGCAGGGCACCTTACTGATAAACAGATCATTAAACTATCACAAGGAGAAGGCAACGGGCAGTTTGTACTCCCCCAGTCAATGCTATCCGGTTATTACGAAGTACGTGCTTACACCCGCTGGATGCTTGCATTCAGTGATCCGCAGTACTTTTCACGTACTTTCCCTGTCTATCAGCTTTCTCATAGCGACCAGTTGGAGCGTAGTATCAGCACCTATGAGTTGAGTCCGTCTATGGAGAAAAGGCCGGAAGAAACAAGAGAGAAGCTGAGTCTGCGTTTCTTTCCGGAAGGAGGACAGTTAGTCGAAGGGGTAACTTCGCAGGTTGCTTTCAAAGCAGAAAGCAAAAATGAAGGAAATATTCAATTATCAGGCACACTTTATACCAAAGAAGGGCAAGAAATCACGTCTTTTGAAACTTTACACGATGGAATGGGAGCTTTTGAGTATACGCCTTCTGCTCTGCCGGCAATCGCTAAAGTAAACTTTCAAGGAAAACAGTATGAATTTACCCTCCCTAAAGCACTGCCAAGCGGGTATATTCTGAAAGTAGGCAATAATGCAGGGGCTATTTCTGTGACGGTATCATGTAATGCAGCGACCCCGCAGGATACATTAGCCGTTTTTATAAGCCATCAGGGACGTCCCCATGCCTATCAGCTTATCCACTGTCAGGCAAATAAGCCTCAGCAATTTACAGTATTGTCGCGCAAGTTACCGGCAGGAGTCTTACAAATCAGTCTGCTCAATCGTGCCGGAAATACTTTATGCGACCGCTTTATCTTTGCTTCTCCACGGGCTCCTTTACAAATCTCGCCCAAAGGTTTAAAAGAGATTTACGCTCCTTATGCTCCCATCCGCTGCGAACTGCAGTTGAACAACGCCATAGGAGAACCGATACCCGGCAAATTATCAGTCAGTATCCGTGACGCCGTCCGCTCTGATTATATGGAATATGATAACAATATCTTCACCGACCTTCTACTTACATCGGACTTGAAAGGCTACATTCATCAACCCGGCTACTACTTCACAGAGAGTTCTCTCCGGAAACAGAAGGAACTGGATATACTGTTAATGGTACACGGATGGCGTAAATATGATATGACACAACAGATCGGTATCAGCCCATTCACCCCACTTCAGTTGCCAGAAAGCCAACTGGTACTTTATGGACAAGTCAAATCTACGATTCTCAAAAACAAGCTGAAGGATATAGCTCTCAGCGTAATGGTGAAGAGAGATGCAGAGATTATTACCGGTCAGACCGTTACGGATGAGAACGGACATTTCAGCATTCCGCTGGAAGATTTCGAGGGATCAATGGAAGCTGTGATCCAGACTCGCAAAGTGGGAAAAGAACGAAATAAGGACGCTTCTATTCTCATCGACCGGCATTTCTCGCCTGCTACGCGTGCATACGGTTACAGAGAGTTGCATCCGGAGTGGAGCAACATTGCCCACTGGCAACAGGAAGCTGAAAAATTCGACTCTTTATATATAGATTCCATCCGTCGGGTAGACGGGCTTTATCTTTTGGACGAAGTTGAAATCAAAAGTAAGCGGCGCCGTCAAAGTACGAATATGGCGACTAAAATTAATGAGCAAAGTATTGATGCCTACTATGATATACGCCAGGCTGTCGATCAGCTTCGCGATAATGGCAAAGTTGTCACCACTATCCCGGAAGTGATGGAAAAATTAAATCCACTCTTTTACTGGGACCGTTCCAATGATAACTGTACTTACCGCCAGAAACCGATCTGTTATATTATGGATAACAAAATTCTATCGTCAACAGAAGTAAACATGATGCTGACTGAAATAGACGGTTTGGCTTCTATTATCATCAGTAAAGGCACAGGAGGAGTAGATGATGAAATTATCCAGAATACCAAAATGTCTAATTCCAATGATGTAGATGTATCGGAACTGGACAAATATAGTATTTTCTACCTCATTCCATTGCCCAAACATGATGTTCTGAATAAACACGAGACTGCAGCTCTTGGTACCCGGCAGACTGTTATGCAGGGATATACACCGGCATTAGAGTATTATTCTCCTGCTTATATAGATAAAGAATTATACATAGATAAAGCAGACAAAAGACGAACTCTTTACTGGAATCCGACTGTGCAGACGGATGAGAATGGTAAGGCAGTGATCGAATGTTACAATAATCAGTATTCCACGCCATTGATTATTCAAGCTGAGACACTGAGTAATGACGGGAAGCTAGGGAGCGTGACGTATTCTACAGTTGCAGAAACGAAATAGTATACTTTAGGATATTTGACAATAAACGGCACACAATCAGTCCTAAAATAACTTTTCAAAATAAGAGAAGAGGGTGAATTCAATAACTTGAACTTCACCCTCTTCTTGAATCATTAGATTAGCGATTAATAGGAACTACCATTCAATTGCTTGATCTTCGTCTGGAATCTGAGTATTGATATCACGTGATAATGTCAATGTACCTTTTACATGATAGCGAATGATAGTACCTTCCACTGGTATATAATTGAAATAATAATCAACATTATTAATTATTACATAACGGTGTTCCAGATAAGGCTTCGCGTCATCCATTGATGAAGAAATACGAAATGAAGGAGTCACGTCCTTGTTTAATTCAAATCCAATCTCTTCTGCATTATCACAGGAAATAGTAACCGAACCATTCGTCTCACCATTAAAAGCAAATTTGATTTTATACTTTCTACGGTCTGTATAATCCTCATCTACTATTCCTGCATACGTAAAAATAGTCTGTTCATCTATCACATACCCTCTTATTGACGATTTTGTGATAGATTCTGCTGTTTCTATCGGTTTACCATCTCCATCATATCCCGTCACCACCTTGTTGGTTATTCCTGTACCAGAATAATCGCCAGAGTAATCATTAAATGGGAAGATTCTCAATATCGCCTTAGCATAGTCTTTACGTGGATGAGCTACGTAGTTGTAAGACGCGTCGTCTACAATCTGCAATGGAAGTACCCATTTTTCTGACATATCAATGTTGCGAAAATCAAATTTAAGATCCAGTAAACCTTTATTTTCTCCTGCTTTTATCTGTAGAGATTCTGGATATGAAGCGTATGCCAATCCTTCTGCTCCCATATCCTCATAATATAGTTCTGTACGTGTAGCGTAACGAGCGTAATTCAAAATATTCAATGTATCAGCATCATGTGCTACGTGTACAGTGACATTACTTGGATTATCGGTAGAACCACTAACAAGTATCGGTAACTGATAATTGGACCTCCCTTCTCCTCCTTCTGCATAATTTCCTTCTGCATCATGGCGGCTATAAGGTACATATATATTCGTCACTCCCTTACTATCCAGTTGTGAACTGAAAGAAATGTAGTGCTCATATTGTTCATCTTCCCATTCCGAATTGCAGGAAGTTCCCAACATTGTCATTGCAGCCAAAGCTGCCAAAGTATATATTTTCTTCATATATAAGTCTTTATGTTTAGAATTAATCATACATTGTCCATCCTGGGTTCTGTGTTAAACGTGAATTACGTTTCAACTCACTATGTTTGATAGGCCATAACCATAGCTTTTCCGAGAAAGTAGACGGGAGATTGTAAACAGGAATTGCCGAATGGAATTCGTCTCTCTTAGCTTCACCAACAAAGACATTACAACCGTATATTTGCAGAGATTCTTCTACTGGCGCATCTTTCCAACGGCGAATGTCAAAGTAACGTTTTCCTTCGCCCATAAACTCTATCATACGTTCACGTTTTAATGCTTTACGCATATCATCAACCCCACTCTGCAGATAAAATTCGTCTGGATAGTCAGGCAGCCCGGCACGAATACGTACCGGATGAATACCTCTTTCCATTTGTTCTTTATCACGGCTGATAGTGTAGGTTGTCGCCTCATTCCAAGAAGGTATATTGTATGTTCCAGTCAACTCATTCAATGCTTCAGCATAAAGCAGTAGAATATCCGCATAGCGAATTGCTGTTTCAGCTTTCGCAACATAATTGCCTGGATAGTCGTTTGGATGAACAAACTTTTTGATTCCTATACCTGTACGCAAGTAGAAACCGTCATTACGATAACCATCGGAACTTCCAAAGTAGTACCAAACTTGTTGATTTACATCGGCAGGTTTGCTTTCAGTCTGGCTCAAATAATACCAGGTACAGCCATTATAAGCAACAGAAGCATAGAATCGTGGTTCGCGTTCTACATATTGCAAAGAAACATTCATCCCAGTTTTGGCCTGATCGTTATCTCCTTTCTTCGGATCATATTTCCAACCTAATTCCGGATATTTATTATCCTTCAAGTCTTGCAAATCAGTAAATCCGGTTCTACGTTCACGAGTATCTACAATACCTTGATAATTAGCTACTCCTTGATACATAGAGTTCATACCCGGCTCATTACTACCATTATTCATATAATATGCATCCAGCATTTTCTGTGTCATACCATGACAGTTCCAGCCGCCATCATCCTTAGGCATCTGATGAAGTACCAACATATCTATATTTGTTGCCCCGCGTGTAAATATCAGTTCTTTATTGTTTGCAGGTAATATAGTACCATCAAAGATAGTACGATATGATCTGAGCGGGTCAATATTTGTCCATCCTTTTGGCCAGGGTTGATTGGAAAACTCGCCATCAGCCGGTGGAGTAACAGTCGGACGTTCAGAAGGTCCATTATCAGATGTGGATTTATTTACAATATTCAACTCATAAACATCTAAATCGATGACATCGCGGCAAGCGGCAGCAGCTTTTGCCCATTTTTCTTCACTATATTCGGAAGAAAGCAAACGACGCCCTTCATCATCTACCAATTGCTGCGCATATTCATCATTATTTCCATTAGCAAACGGACTAGCTGCAAAAATCAGTGCATAAGCACGAACTGCCAATGCAGCTCCACGAGTAGGTCGGCCTATAGCATAATTATCAGTACGACGATCATATTGTAACTCTTTAGTAGCCTGTACCATTTCGTCACTGATATATTGTGCCACTTCTTCGTATGAGCTACGTGGAGTAGCTATTTGATCATAACTTTGAGTATAATCCACTCCTTCGTCCGGCATAATAGGCACTGGACCATAACGACGTAAGAGCAACCAGTAATAGTAAGCACGAACAAAACGAGCCTGCCCCTTATAATCTAGTATTTCCCAATCAGCCATCTCTTGACACCGGTCAACATTATGGATAAATACTGATGCTTGGAAAATTCCTTTATAACATGCCCCCCATGCCCCAACATTATAAGTATTCTCATCATATTCTCCTAACTTGAACATATTATATGACAATTCATTCTTTGTTGCATCGATTGTCTTATCGCGGTCACCATAATACATATCGTCTGAAAAACAAAACGAATTCTCACTTGGTCCTTTAGTCGTCACCTCATAGTTTTCATTTTTTATAAATGAAAAAGCATAAGCTAACCATTCTTCCACATGATCCTTACTTTCGAAAGTTTTCTCCAGTGTCAGACGATCCTTAAAATATTTCTCCGAATTCAGGTAATCAGAGCAAGAAGAAATTACTCCCATCCCTAATACGGTTAATAATAATATATAAATCTTCTTTATCATAATCTCTTAGTATTTTTATAAGTTAACAGATAAACCCATAGTAACTGATTTTGTTAGCGGATAGGCTTCACCCCGCGGATTGCCAGTTTCCGGGTCCCATGTTTTGAACTTAGACCATGTAATCAGGTTTGATCCTGCAATATAGATACGAATATTATTGAAGTGCAGTTTATTGACTATGCTTTTTGGCAAAGTATAACCGATATCCAGATTCTTCAAACGAATATATCGACCATCACGCATCCAATAAGTAGAGGTTTGTTGGTTGTTTTTATTTTCCCCATAAGTTAAACGCGGATATGTTGCATTGGGGTTCTCATTAGCATGCAATCCCAGTTTGGCAGCAGTCTCTGAATCTACCCAACGATCACTTATCATATCTTTAAAGATATTTCCCCAGTCACTTTCGCTGAATGCATATACACACTTACCATAAATAGGGAAAGTGGATTTACCGGCACCTTGGAAGTGAACATTTACATCAATTCCTTTCCATGCGAAAGATGCCCCTATACCATATACTAAGTTTGGAGTGGTAGTAGCGCCAATAGCAACTTTATCATTATCGTTTACAACACCATCACCATTTACATCTTTATATTTGATATCTCCAGGCTGCACTGTACCAAACTCTTGTTTCGGGCTGGTACGAATATCATCGTAATCAGCAAACAATCCTTCAGCTATCAATCCTTTAACTTGATCTACACGATACCCTTTTTGATATAAATAAGAATAGACTTGATTCTCTTCATCCTTTTCGAGCACTTCATTCTTACTATAAGTTATATTCCCACGAATAGTCATATCCACCTCACCCAGTTTCTGCTTAAGAGCAAAATTGCCATCAAAACCTTGAGATTTCACTTCACCTACATTCGCTTTAGGTTTGCTCTCAAGACCTGTAATGTCAGGCAAGAACTCACGTGTTAAAAAAATACCTGTACGTTTTTCGTGGAAATAGTCAACTGTCGCTGTAAATTTGTCATTAAACAAAGAAAGATCAATCCCCAGGTCATCCTTAGTCGCAACTTCCCAAGTAATGCCATTAGAAGCCATCTGTGTGTAATGAGTTCCTATGAATGATTTTCCATAATCACCAAATCCCCAGTTATATACATAATTAGGCTTGCCTTCGCTGTTATATCCTGTAGTGGCTATAGTATATAAGTATGGGAAACGGTTGTTATCCCCAATATTATCATTACCTACCTTACCATGAGAATAACGTATTTTAAACATATTCATCCACTTCAAGTTATTCTTAACAAATGACTCTTCGGCAACGTTCCATGCAAGAGAAAAAGCCGGGAAGAAACCGAATTGATTTCCTGGTGCAAAATTTTCCGATCCGGTATAACCAAAATTAAAATCAACAAAGTAACGATAGTTCCAGTTATAAGTAAATCGTCCTGCTAACCCTTGATTACGTTTTGATACTCCATTCTTAATATCCGTACCAATGTCTACTGTCCGCTTCTCACTATCTTGTGTGTAACGGAAAGTAACTCCTCCATGATGATTTCCGAAAGCACGTTCCCAGCTTAACAGTAAATCAAGGAATTCACGACGTTTGCCAGAGCTACCACTTGATTGTGTCATGTCATATGCGGAGAACATTTTCTCATAAATAATCTCTCCCGTTTCTTGTCTACGTCCGTTCGCTTTATACAAATCTGGTTGACGATGACGATTAATCCAGTTACTGTTGTCTGTATCATAGCCAAAACGTCCTACAAACTTCAATCCCTTGGTAATGAAATCAAAATTTTGTTCTAATGTAACATTAGTTTGTACATTATTCTGCCAATCTTCATTGTATCCAGTTTGCGTAGATGCAACCCAGGGATTAAGTTTGTTTACGTTATCCCGGTGGGAAATAGGCGCATATCCATTGGAATAGTATACAGGCGTTGCAATAGGATTGTATCCGAAAAGCATGCCCCATAACATCTCGTTATCAGCCAGTCCTGGACTATTACGTTTGGCTAATGAACCTGCTATACCTAGTTTCAATAAAGTCGATTTGGTGATATCTATATCAACATTCATACGATAATTCCACTTTTTATAGTTGGCATTTGTATCGTAATCATCACGTAACGTTTGGTCTGTGTTATACATACCTTGATCTTCCGTATAACTTGCAGAAACAAAATAACGAGCAGTGTTACCACCACCATTCATGTTCAAGTTAGCGCGATAACTCCATGCTCCGTTTTTTAGGATCAAATCCATCCAGTCCACATTCGGATAGAAATCCGGATCCATTTGTGTACGAAATAACTCTAATTCTTCCGGTTGATAGGCCATTCCTAAATTGCGAGTCACTAATGCTTCGTTCATCAGACTAGCATACGAAAGACCGTCTACAAATTCCGGAGTGATAGTACGCGTATTATAAGAAGTTTCTACCTTGGCATCAATATTGATTTTTCCAGCTTTACCACGTTTTGTTGTAATCAATACTACACCATTTGCACCTTTAGAACCATAAATAGCAGTAGCTGACGCATCTTTCAATACTGTGAATGATTCGATGTCTTCAATGTTAAGTTCATCCAAACTGCTACGTTCAAAGCCATCCACCAGAATATAAGCACTTGAACTAGCTCCAAAAGTAGAAATACCACGTATCCAAAACTCAGAAGTACTTTTTCCCGGTTGTCCGGAAGTTTGTCGGGCAATAATACCCGGAACATTACCGGCCAAAGCGTTAGACATATTGGAAGTAGGGAAACGTTTTAAATCTCCCACATTCACATTGGTTACAGCTCCCGTCACTGTCAGTTTTTTCTGTGCCCCCATACCAGTTACCACAACCTCATCCAGTACACTAGCCTCTGATTCTTTCATCTTTACATTAACAGTATGCTGTTCTTTTACAAGTACTTCCACATCATCATATCCGATGTATGAGAAGACTAGTCGATGATAAGGTTCCATCTTTATAGAAAAATTACCATTGATATCCGTAATGGTTCCCAAACCTGCTACATCCTTTACAGTGATATTAACACCAATCATCGGCTCATCTTGTGTGTCGGTAACCGTACCAGTCACGGTAATTGTTTGTTGTGCAGAAATCGTCAATGGGACAACCAGCATCAACAAAAAAATGGCTAAATATTTTTTCATAATCTGATAAATGTGTTTATTCGTTAGATTCCACTGTTGATTCATCTTCCGGTATATTCTCATCACCGGCTACATTCTCTTCTTGCTCCATTGAAATAGTGCGAATAGTATGTCCCACCTGATCATGTACATAAAACATCTCTTTCGCATCATCATAAACAAGTCCACTTACATCACGGAAACGAGCCACTTCTCGTAGGTCACCATCATCAGTTCCCCATTGGTTTCCGTCAGCTAAGGAAGTTGACGCTCCTCGTCCCGCATAGGTCGATACGATACCTTCTGGAGTTACTTTACGTACACAGAAGTTTAATCGATCTACAAAATAGAAATCATACTCTTCTTCACCAGTATAATCCGGATTTTTCACAAATACTCCTTGACAAGGATTATTCATACGTGCCTCAGTTCCTACATCATCCCTATAACCTGACTGTTTATATCCCCCGACAAAATTATACGGGGTAATAAATTCCTTTTTTATCTCGTCATAGTCGGAACGCATGAAATAATGATTGTTAATCACACCAAAATAAGCATACTTTCCAGTAGGATGAATGAAAATCTGAAATTCCCAACTTGGGTCAGCAATAGTGAATAACTGCTTAAAAGTATTAGGATTGTTCTTTACTATAGGATCCCAACTTCCACCATTCTTAATAGTTTTAAAGTAATCAACCAAGTCTAAACGAAATACTTGTCCCTTTTCATAACTATTAAAATACAATTCTCCGTTGATTGGATGAATAGTAGCTCCATTACATTGTTTGTAAGCAGCTATCAATTGTATATCAGATCTATCATCGAATGTACCATCCGCATTACGTTTAATAATATATACACTAGGACTTTCATCTCCCTTACCATCATAATCAATAGCTACAATCATATATTCCGCCTCATCAGCATATCCTTCTATCTTCTTATTGAAAGCAATGCTTCGTATACGATTAGTAGGTATAGTATTGATATTCAAAGGAGAAGAAAGCATACGATTTTTTAAATCGATCAACTGTATAGCTTTATGTCCATCGTAACAAATATACAAATGATCCTTATTCAACGGATCAAAAGCTAATCGTCCGTTATCGCTAAAGCCACAGCATTTGACACCTTCCGGTCCATCAAATGGTCCGTCTCTCCAACCTTGATCATCACGATTATTGCGATAGCCACAAAGCGTACCTACTACCATCTTTTTCTCATAGCTAAAAGTAGTACTCGCAGTCGTTGTTACTGCATTCTCTCCTTCTCCTACAGTGATTTCAATTTCACCACTAAAAGCTCCTGAAGGAACAAAACAGTAAACATAAGTACTTTTTACATTAATAACAATAGCATCTTTGCCACCAATCTTCACTTTTACCTTCGAAACATCTGTTCCGAAATTTTCACCATAAATCAATAGTTTCTGATAGGCTCCTCCTTCTTTCGGAGTAAAATCAGAAATTGCTACAGGTTTTGATGGATCAAAGGCTCCAGTCTCTACATTGTCATCGTCCTTACAACTACAAATGCAAATCGTGAATAATGCCAGCAATATCCACCGCCATTCCTTCAATACTTTTTTCATTTTACATTTCATGTTTTTCATTCTAGTTAATAATAAATGTATAGTTAATTAAACATTTCATCGAGTTTTGTCCATTAACACTTGCATCCAGTATCCTCCAATAACCGAACGCGCTTTAAACCCAACCCATTCACCACTGTCTGTGTGATGCCAATCACTGATAGGTACCCGCGAAGTAGTTTCATTGATATATTTATAGAGTGGATCTATGAATTTCTTGAAAGTTTCTAAATCTGGAGACATAGCAGCTGTCCACATAATCCAGTCAGACTTTGTATACTCTTTGCGGGAGTCCAATGGCAATCCGTAAGGATTCTGTTTCGTCAAATAATAGTTAATTTCTTTGTCGATTACATTATTTGGGAATAAATTCAAATTCCACATTTTGTCCCAAATCATATTATATTTCTGACTCCAGGTATTCTCACGGTCGAAAGCAAGGCGGTAATGATCACCTTCATTTGCCATTTCTTCCCATTTCACCGCCATTTTCTTGGCTATACCTGCATATTTCTCTGCAACATCATATAAACCAAGCATATGCGCCATTTCGCTATATCCGGCTACACCCATGATCGCTTTTACTGAAAGATTGGCATTATGGGCCCAATGACCGGCGAAGTCATCAGTGCATAATTGGTTCTCCGGGTCCTGTCCATACTCTACGAGATAGTTTGTCCAAGTAGTTAAGAGATCCCAATATTTTTTTACATAGTCAGCGTTTCCTTCGATTTTGCTAATAGCAGCAGCAAGAATTACCATGTTACCTCCTTCTTCAATTGGCATGTCACCCCCATACACTTGACCATTAGCAATAGGATAAGTCCCTAAATCGTGTGCTGGAAAAGGTTTGTTCCAACGACCGCTAGCACTATACTCAAAGATGCTAGTCATCATAGCTTTCTGTAATTCAGGGTTATAAACCAAAAATAGTGGTGCGGATGGATAAGTTAGGTCTACTGTATTTACACAACCATTACTGTTGTTTTCTTTAGAGAACCATAACAAGTTACCTTCTTTATCAGTAAAGAGTTTATGAGCAGAGATCACTTGGCGATAAGATGCCGAACAGATTTCTGCATATTTTTTGCCGCCTGCCTTTTCTGCATCGTCATAAATAAGTTCGTCAAAGGCGCGACAACGTTCCATAATAGCCTGATAGTTGTCTCTCAATTTTTCGAAAGCATCGAAGATAGTCACTTTGCCATCATGCTTCCAATAGCCCATACGCTTCTCGTACATATACTCAATAGAGTAAATGTCATCATAACCAAGCATCATGAATCCTTCTTTCCCGCTATTAGAGACAGAACCAAGATTGTGAACATATGCCATAGCCGGATTATCTTCCTCTTTACGAGTTGTCCATTTAGCCTTTGTAGTGGCTAATGTACCATTTTTCACGAATGATTCTTTCATTCCGTAATAGTCTCCCAAACTGACTGATTTACCTGATCCATTCGTACTAGCAAGATATGCATAACCCCAATCAGCACAAATCAAGTCACCTCTTCGGTCACATATTGGTTGATCGATTGAACCTGCTTCTACATAACTGATACCGTTCTTTGATAAGGTACGAGCAACAGTAGGCTGGTTACTTTCGTTAATAGCCAGTTCAGGAGTTGTCTCCATATAGAATTGTACATCATGAGTTTTTTTATCTAATGAACGTACACGATAAGAAACATAGTTTATAGGAGTTGACAATAAATCAAGATCATCAATCAATTGAGGAGCGGTAAACACGACATCAAGCTCTACAGGACCACAAGTGAAAGTATAGTAGGTGGAAGTAGCCAATACGTCTACAGATTTCTGAACAGCTTCATTTGCAAACTTAACAGCATTTTCCTTCTCACGAAACAATCCGAAATCGACATATGAACCACCTGTAGTATTGTGGCAATGGACAGCGATTACGTTCTTACCTTTACGAAGTTTCTTTTTTGCTTCTTCTGAAAGTTTCAGATATACATTATTCTTCCAGACAAGTCCTGTAGAAACAAGCTTTTCCCCATTTAGATACAACTCAAATACATCATCATGAGAATAGATCAGATAAATATCTTCAGCGATATTCGGTTCATTAAAATCGAAAGTGCGACGAATGTAGATATCGGTATTGTCTCCTTTCCATTCTGTGTGAATACGTTCCATATCACGACTACCAAACGCTGCTTTACCTTTCTTCCAATTGCTATCATCAAACTGAAATTCTTGCCATCCGTTTGATGGTTGGCTGTTAGTGTACGCTGCTTCCCAACGTTCTACATTAGTCATAGGAGCAATAGGTACCAGATTAATTTTATCTTTCCCCAAAAAACGATATACTTTTCCGTCAACACGCAGAGCACCCAATAAAGGTTTCTTCGCACTTGTCCAATGCTCTGTACTACCTTCCATTAATTTATCATAGGGTGACCAGATCGAAAAATAAGGATCTGAAACGATAATAGGCACCGACGGAGCACGTAGCGCTATATCTTTTGCAGGTTTTAATAAGTCAACGGTCTGGGCATTTGCCAACAAGCCGACTGAAAGAGCCATTATGGCTAGCAATTTCTTCATAAATATTTGCTTTAAATTAATCTTCAAATCCAAGGTTATCCATCCATCAATCTTATTTACCTCATAAAAAAACAACCCCTAAGTATTCTTTTAAATCCACTTTTTACCTTAATACTATCTCACCTTTGAATAATTGCAATCTTTATACCCATTTTCCTATACCTTTAATATATAATATCAGTACTGTCATATTTAGGATGAAATGTTATGGAGAAGCGGCTAACAAATCGTGTATTTCTAGCAAATATCGAGCTTTAACAAACTCTTTATTTTCCATAGTATCTCATCTTGATGACACAAAATAATGGAATTAATAGAAGAAACAAGGAAAATCTGTGTTCAAGAAAGGACAAAATCTATTCTTTTTTGGATTTCAAACGTTCTTTTAACATACGGAATAGGGGCTCTGACGTTGTTTGAGCAGTATTTATCCTTTTTTGAGCAGATTTTATCCTTACCAACCCAAAATGAAGGTCTATTAATTGATGACTTCTAACTTTAACAAAAGAGATATTGGTCATTTCAGATAGCTTTCGTAAATTTGCAACACGAATGCAATACTGATTATACCATCGCAAAATATATACCATATATTAAGCCCAAGTACGTTACCCAAGAGGGAACTACTGTCCTTTATGTTCGATATAATTACAATCGGAACAAGCGCACGCTTATCTCTACCGGATACAATATCAAACCGGAACATTGGGATGCAAAAAGGAAATGGATTAAGCGTGCATGTCCCCATTATGAAGAAATTGACGCCTGCTTGATTAAGATAACATCTAAGCTCGGTGATATTCTCACCTATGCTAAAGTAAACGGCATAGATCCGACAGTTGATTTTGTCTTGCTTGAATTAGAAAAGAACAGGGAATATGATCTGCGTCCTAATCGGGTAGATATGTTTGATGCATTAGAACGGTATATAGTGGAAAAAGCACCATCCGTCTCTGCAGATCAAATAAAAGACTATCGAACACTCCGCAAGCATCTGACCGCCTTCAAAGAATACTCATCACAACCTGTAACATTCCGCAACTTGAATCTGACATTTTACAACGAGTTTATGGATTATCTATTTCATAAAGTAGTAAAACCAAACGGAACTGTAGGGCTGCTCACCAATTCTGCAGGAAAAATCATACGTTTGTTGAAAGGCTTTGTTAATTATCAAATAGTAAAAGGAATTATTCCACCGATTGACCTAAAGAACTTCAAAGTTGTAGAAGAGGAAACTGATGCTATTTATCTAAATGAAAAGGAGCTGGCTGCAATATACGAACTTGATTTATCAGATGATAAACAATTGGAAGAGATACGGGATGTATTCATTACCGGGTGTTTCACAGGATTACGATACAGTGACCTTTCAACTTTAAGTCCTGAGCATATTGATTTGGATAATGAGAATATAAATCTCAAACAGCGGAAGGTACACAAGGCTGTAGTGATTCCCATGATTGATTATGTGCCTGAAATTCTTAAAAAGTATAATTATGATTTGCCTAAAATCCCACGATACATGTTTAATGAGAGAGTCAAAGAGTTGGGGCGGAAGATAAAATTGAGCCAGAAGATTGAAGTTGTCCGCAGGAAAGGTAAAGAGCGAGAAAAGAGAATATATGAGAAATGGGAAATGATCTCTTCCCACACCTGTCGGCGATCGTTTTGTACAAACATGTATCTATCTGGTTTTCCTGCAGCAGAACTAATGCGTATATCCGGACATAAAAGTCCATCTGCGTTTATGCGATATATTAAAGTGGATAATCAGCAGGCTGCTAAAAGACTAAAAGAGTTGCGTGCCAAATTAGCCAGATGAATTCCTTAGGGAGATAAAACTATAACCTGTAGTGTACTGAATAAGTTGACACTTCAAAAATCGAAAATAAAGATGAAATATT